>JACKEP010000017.1 GCA_020632915.1 Alphaproteobacteria bacterium
GCTGACGCCAACTGGCGCACGCTCGCCAGCCCGGTCACAAGCCTGGAGTTGCGCTCATGGCGCCTTGCGCTCGCTGCTGGCGAAGCCGCTGCGTCGGAGGCCCACGCCGAGCTTGCTGTGCAGGGCGCTCCCTTCGTCGCGAGCCTGCTGTGGGGCGCGGCCGGGCCCTATCGCTAACCCCAAGAAACGAGGAAGCCCCTCGGCAACCAGTGGTTCCCGAGGGGCCGTGCTCTTGAATGGTCGGGGTGAGAGGATTCGAACCTCCGACCCCCTGCTCCCGAAGCAGGTGCGCTACCAGACTGCGCTACACCCCGACGACCCCCGCCCTCTAGCCGCCCTGCGGGGGCGACGTCAACCTGCGGGCCGATCTGGTCGACCGCGCCAGCCTTCCGCGCCGTGCGCCCGCGCGCTACCCAGCCGGAACCCAGCGGGGAGGTCGCCGTGTCGTTGCCAGGGTCCGAGACGGGGAACGACGTCCACGTGCTCGACGTGGCCGGGATCCCCATCCGGTTCTCGCCGATGTGGCTCATCCTGGTGGTGCTCGCGTTCCGGTGGGCCGGGTCGATGCGCGACGGGGTCATCATGGTGGTGGCGCTCACGCTGTCGATCGTGGTGCACGAGCTCGGTCACGCCTTCGCGAGCAAGGCCTACGGGCTGCAGCCGTCGATCCTCATCCACGCCTTCGGCGGGTGGACCCGCCACCTCCAGGCCCGCACGCCCAACCAGGACCTCATCGTCGTGGCCGCAGGGCCCGGCGCGGGCCTCGCCCTGGCGCTCGTGAGCTTCGTGCTGCTGCTCGCCTGGCGGGCGTCGGGGCTCGACAGCGCCGTGCTGCCGTTCCTGCTGCCCTACCTCGTCAGCATCAACGTCTACCTGTCGATCCTCAACCTGCTGCCCGTGCTCCCGCTCGACGGCGGGCGCATCGCACTCAACGCCGCCCAGCGCTACGCCGCCCCGGCGCAGGCCCTGCGCACCACCGCCCTCCTGTCCGTCGTCGTGGCCGCGCTCGCAGCCCTCGGGGCGGCGGCGCTGAGCGATTGGTTCATCGCGATCTTCTTCGTGGCGCTGGGCGTTCGCGCCGGGATGATGCTGCGCGACGCCTGAACGCAGGGTGCTGCCGCCCTACTCCTCGGCCCACGGCGGCACGAAGCCCTCGATGCCCGTGGGCAGCAGCTGCACCGTGTTGCCGAACAGGCTCGTGATCACGACGCTGCACGGGTCGAAGGCCCCGCGGCCGAAGGCGAGGCTCGCCGGGGTGGGCAGGCCGTCGGCCAACGTCTCCACGCCGCCGTCGCGCCACACCACCACGCTGCCCGACAAGCTGTTGAGCGCCACCAGCACCTCGCCGTCGACGCCCATCGCCACGCCATCGGGCGACGAACCGGCCGCGAAGGTGTGCACGGCCTCGCGGGTGCCGGCCTCGCCGTCGGTGACGGGGATGCGCGACAGCGGGGGTGGCATGGTGAACGTGCTCGCCACCCACAACGTGGCGCCGTCGGGCGTGAACGCCATGCCGTTCGGGGACGGGACGTCCTCGGCCCACACGCTCACGACGCCGGCGGCGGTCACCTCGAAGATCCGCGTGTCGTAGTCGTCGGCCACCAACAGCGTGCCCCACGGCGTGGGCGTGAGGAAGTTGGGGGCGCCGATCTCGGGCGTGGGATGACGGGTGACCACCCCAGCAGGGCTCACCTGGAGCAGCGCGGGCGCGTCGTCGCCGGCCTCGTCCTTGGTGACCGCCACCCACACGTCGCCCTTCCACCACGCCGCACCGATCGAGCCGTTCGCAGCGGCCAGATCCGTGACCGTGCCGGCCGTGTCGATCGTGACCAGGCGGTCCTTGGTGGTGACGTAGAGCGTGCCGTCCGGCCCGAAGGTGACGCCCTCCGTGCCCGCTGCCGACACCCCGGCCGCCAGCTGCACCGGTGCACCGGCGGCCGGGCACGCGGCCACCTCGGTGTCGGCGTCCGTGTCGGTGTCGGTGACGTCGTCGCTCCCGCCCGCGCAGGCTGCGGCCGCCAGCACGGCGCCGAGCGTGAGCCGCCCGGGCAGCGCCGGCCTCACGCGGCCGCCAGCGCGGCGATCGCCGCCGTGCGGTCGCTGGCGTTGAACACACCCGACCCGCTCACGAGCACGTGGGCGCCGGCCTCGGTGAACCGCCGGGCGTTGTCGGCCTTCACGCCGCCGTCGACCTCGATGAGCACACCGTTGGCGCGCCGATCGATCTCCCGCCGCAGCCGCTCGATCTTGGTGAACGACGTCTCGATGAGGCTCTGGCCCCCGAAGCCGGGGTTGACGCTCATCACGAGCACCAGGTCGAGGTCGTCGAGGACGTAGTCGAGCACGCTCTCGGGCGTGTGGGGGTTGAGGCTCACGCCGGCCTTGGCGCCGGTGGCCTTGATCGCCTGGATCGACCGGTGCAGGTGCAGGCACGCCTCGGCGTGGACCGTGATCAGCTCGGCGCCGGCGTCGCGGAAGTCCTGCACGTAGCGGTCGGGCTCGACGATCATCAGGTGGACGTCGACCAGCGCGTCGTGGCCGTTGGCCTTGGCGGCGCGCGCCGCGGCCTTGGTGACCACCGGGCCGATGGTGATGTTGGGGACGAAGCGGCCGTCCATCACGTCGACGTGGACCCAGTGGGCGCCTCGGTCGAGGACGTCGACGATGTCGTCGTGGAGGCGGCCGAAGTCGGCGGACAGGATGGACGGGGCGACCAGGGCCATCAGAGGAGTCCTCCCGGGGACAGGCGTGCCCCGTTCGCGAAGTCGGTGCCCGAGACGGGCTTGCGGCCAGGGGCCTGCACGGTGACCAGCTCGAGCGCACCCTGCCCGCACGCCACCACCAGCGGCGACGTCGACAGGATCGTGCCCGGCGCGGCCCCGGCAGCCTCCGCGGAGGCCACGCGGACCTCCTTGAGCTTGAGCACACCGCCGTCGAACGCCACCTGGCCGCCGGGCCACGGCGTCATCGCGCGCACGCGGCGGTCGGCCTGCACGGCGTCGTCGGTCCAACGGATCACGCCGTCGTCCTTGGCGATCTTCGGCGCGTGCGTGGCGCGCGTGTCGTCTTGCGGGACGGGCTCGACGCTGCCGAGGACGGCGAGTGTGTCGACGGCGACCTGCGCCGACAGCAGCGACAGCCGGTCGTGGAGCGCGCCCGCCGTCTCGTGGGCGCCCACCGGCGTGGTGACCTCGCGGAAGACCGGGCCCGTGTCGAGCCCCTCCTCCATGCGCTGCGTGCACACCCCGGTGACGGCATCGCCAGCGAGGATGGCGGCCTGGATCGGCGCCGCACCACGCCACCGCGGCAGCAGGCTGGCGTGGACGTTGACACAGCCGAAGCGCGGGGCGTGCAGCACCTCGGGCGTGAGCAGGCGGCCGTAGGCGATCACCACGGCGACGTCGGCCTGCAGGCCCACCACGCGCGCCGGGAACGAGCCCGAGCGCACCGCCCGCGGCTGGGCGAGCGGCAGACCCAGCTCAACGGCGACCTGGGCCACCGGCGGCGCCGTGAGCTGCTGACCGCGACCGGCCGGCTTGTCGGGCTGGGCCACGACGAGCACCACCTCGTGGCCGGCGTCGACCAGCGCCCGCAGCGTCGGGACGGCGAACTCGGGGGTGCCCATGAAGATGACCCGCACCACCACCTCCGGGCGGCCCACCCTATGCGACCGACCCCGGGCGCGCCAAGGGGCCGTTCACTCGCGGACGATCCGGATCGCCTGCCGCGCGTCGACGTCGCGGACCACGCTGCGGGCGCCGTCGGGCCAGGTGACCCAGACCGCGTCGACCCGGTCGACGTCGCCGAGCCCGAGCAGCACCTCCATCGGCCCCCCGGACGCGAAGCCCGTGCCACCCGCGCGCAGCCGGCGCACGACGCGGCGCGTGCCGACGCGCGCCTCGACGGTGGCGCCCACCGCGAAGCGGTTCGGTCCAGGCTGCTGCAGGCGCACCGTGAGCCAGCCCGCGGCGTTGCAGCGCGACAGGTCGAGGCGCACGACGCCGTCGAAGCCCACCTTGAGCAGGTCGGGGAGGCCGTCGCCGTTGACGTCGGCGGGGACGATCGCCCGATGGGACGCCGTGTCGGCGATGCCCAGCGCCGGGGCGACGTCGTGGAACTGCCCGTCGCTGCCCTGCGCGAACAGCGCGTCGGGCTGCGCCACCGGCTGCCGGTCCTGGTCGAGCGTGGCGAGCAGCCCGTAGGCCTGGGACACGTCGAGGTCGCCGTCGTTGTCGATGTCGACGAGCTCCGTGCCCCACCCGACCACCTGGTCGCCCGACCCCGCGAGACCCAGCGCCGCCGCCGCGTCGAACCACGTGCCGCCGCGCTGGCGGAGGGCGGCGATCTCGCCCCAGCCGGGCACGACCACGTCTTCGTCGCCATCGCCGTCGAGGTCGCCGAGCCCCAGCCCCATGCCCTCCAGCCCGACGTCGAGGCCGCGGGCGTCGTCGGCCAGCGCGAACAGCGGGCCGGATCGGACGAGCAGCCGGTTGGGACCGAGCACGCCGCCGAAGTCGTTGACCAGGTACAGCTCGTCGATCCCGTCGCCGTCGACGTCGAGCCAGCCCACGGCGAGCGTGTAGTCCCCCGCCACCGCCTCGGGCAGCAGCGCGCTCGCGTCGCGGAACGTGCCGTCGCCCTGGTTGTCGAACAGCAAGGTCGGGTCGGCCGGGGCGAAGTCGGACAGCTCGCGCTCGGTCTCGTCGATGAGGCCGTTGCCGGCGAGGACCAGGTCGAGGTCGCCGTCGCCGTCCATGTCGTGCCACGCCGAGCCCGCCGTGTAGTGGTCGTCGGGGATGGCGATGAGGCCGCTGCTGCCGGTGACGTCGGTGAAGCCGCCGTGGCCGTCGTTGGCGAGCAGGGCGTCCCGCACGCCGCGCCCGGTGACCATCAGGTCGAGGTCGCCGTCGCCGTCGTAGTCGGCGGCCGACGCGCCAAACAGGCCGCTGTAGGCGTCGGGCTGGGCGACGGTGAGCAGGGTGGACGCCGTGAACGTGCCCTCGGGGGACTGCAGGTAGCGCACCACCGCGGACGCGGTGACGGCGACCAGGTCGAGGCGGTCGTCGCCGTCGAGGTCGGCCACCACGGCGCCGCTGCCGTCCAGGTAGGGGGCGAGCGCGGCGGGCACGGTGAACGTGACGCGATCGAACGGCGCTTCCGCCCACCGCGTCGGGTCGGCGCACACCTGCGCACCGCCAGCCTGCACCGTGACGGGCAGGGTGACGAGGTCGGTGTCGACCGCCGGATCGGTGTCCGTGTCCGTGTCGGTCTCGGTGTCGACGACGGTGTCGGTGTCGGTGTGGACCACCGTGTCGGTGTCGGTGTCGGTGCCGTCGTCACCGCCCGCGACGCACCCGGCGAGCGCGCCGGCCAGCAGGATGCGGACGAGGAACCGCGACACACCGACCTCCGACAGGGTCGATCCAGTGTAGCGGACGCCGCGGCGCCCAGCCCGCTTCAGGGGCGCTCGACCCGCAGCGTCTGCCGCGTGGGGACATCGGTGAACGTGTCGACCCGTCCGTCGGGCCAGAGGACCTCGAGGCTGTCGACGGTGTCGAGGTCGCCGAGGCCGAGGTGGACCTGCATCGGGCCGCCGGTGCCGAAGCCGGTGCCGCCGGAGCGCAGCCGCCGCACGAACACGGCGCTGCCGGCCCGCGCGGTGACGACCGTGCCGATGCCGAAGCGGTTCATGCCCGGCTGCTGGAAGCGGACCGTGAGCCACGCCTCGTCGCTGCACCGGCTGAAGTAGATGCGCCCCTTGCCGTCGAGGCCCACCTTCACCAGATCGAGCAGGCCGTCGTTGTTCAGGTCGGCGGGGTTGACCGAGCGGTGGGAGGCCGCGTCGTCGACGCCGATGCGCGGCGCGATGTCGACGAAGGCGCCCTGCGCGTTCTGGGAGAACAGGGCGTCGGGCTGGTCGGGGCGCTGGTTGCGCCCGTGGACGGTGTCGATGAAGCCGAACGCCTGCGAGATGTCCATGTCGCCGTCGTTGTCGGCGTCGAAGATCTCGGTGCCCCAGCCCACCACCTGGTCGCGCGTCATCTCGAGGGCGAGCGCCTGGGTGGCGTCGAACCAGCCGAAGCCCTGGTCCTTGACGATGGACAGCTGGCGCCAGCCCGCGATCGCGATGTCTTCGTCGCCGTCGCCGTCGAGGTCGCCGATGCCCAGGCCCATGCCCTCGATCGCGACGTCGAGGCCGAGCTGATCGGCGGGGAGCGTGAACCGCCCCCCCTCGTTGAGCAGCAGGCGGTTGGGTTGCAGCGTGTTGCCGAAGTCGTTCACCAGGTAGAGGTCGTCGTCGCCGTCGTGGTCGGCGTCGATCCAGCCGGCGACGAACGTGAAGTCGCCCGCGACCTCGGCCGGCAGCGAGGACGAGGCGTCGGTGAACGTGCCGTCGCCGTTGTTGCGGAACAGGTAGGTGGGGTCGCCCGGTCCGAACTCGTAGGTCTCGTCGACCGTCTCGTCGACGAGGCCGTTGCCGGCGAGCACGAGGTCGAGGTCGCCGTCGCCGTCGTAGTCGTCCCAGGCGGGCGAGGCCGTGTGGTGGTCGGACGGGACGACGCCCAGGCCCGCGGCGATCGTGACGTCCTCGAAGGTGGCGGTGCCGTCGTTGCGCAGCAGCGCGTTGCCGACGTGGCGGCCGGTGATCATCAGGTCGAGGTCGCCGTCGCCGTCGTAGTCGGCTGCGGCCGCGCCGAAGAGGCCCGAGTCGGTGTCGGGGTGGGCGCGCGTGAGCAGCGTGCGCCGGTCGAAGTGCTGATCGGGCGTCTGCAGCCACAGCAGGGCGGCGTCGTTGGTGACGGCGACGATGTCGATGAGGCCGTCGCCGTTCAGGTCGGCCGTGGTGGAGCCGCCGCCGTTGGCGTAGGGCGTGGGGGGCAGCGCGATGTTGACGTCGATCATGTCGTAGGGCGACACCTCCCACGCGGACGGGTCGGCGCAGGTCTGCACGCCCCCCTGCACCAGCGTGGACGGCGCGGGCAGATCGGTGTCGGCGTCGGTGTCGGCGACGTCGGTGTCCGGGGTGTCCGTGTCGACGACGTCGGTGTCGAGGATGTCGGTGTCGTCGCCCTTGTCGGCGTCGGGGTCGACACACCCGGCCACGGCCGCCAGGGCGAGCGAGGCGAACAGCGAACAAGCCAGGGAGGGGCGCAAGGGACAGTCCACGGCAGGAGGGGCAGCATAGCCAGGGCGTCCGGCGCCCGCAGGGACATGCGCGGTGGCGGACGTCCGGGACGTCACCCGCGCGCAGGGACGGGGCGCCCCGGGGTCAGGCCCGCGCCGGGACGCGGCGCTCCTTGCGGACGCGCGCGAGGTAGCGGCTGCGCCGGAAGCGGCTGACCTTGTCGAGGAGCACGGTGCCGACGAGGTGGTCGAGCTCGTGCTGGACGATGACGGCCTCGAAGTCGTGGAAGTCCTGCTCGCGGGGCTCCCCGGTGGGCGTGAGCCACGTGACCGTGATGTGGCGGGCGCGGTCGACCTCGACCTCGAACTCGGGCACCGACAGGCACGTCTCCCGCCAGGGGATGGTCTCCTTGCTGCGGGCGACGATGGTGGGGTTGACCATCTTGAGCAGGCCGCTGCCGTCGTCGTCGCCGGAGTCGATCACCACGAACCGTCGGCCGTCGCCCACCTGGGGCGCGGCGAGGCCCACACCGGGCGCGGCGTACATCGTCTCGGCCATGTCGGACATGAACGCGTCGAGCGCCGGCCCGAGCTCGTCGGCGCGGACGTCGCGCGCCTTCTTCTCGAGGACGGGATGGGGGGCGGTGAGGATGGGCAGCAGGGCCATGGGCGACTCCGAAGCGGCCACCTAACCCTTGCGCACCGTGCCCGGTACGTCCACCCCGGCGCCGGTCCGCGGCGGTTCGTCGAATGGACACGGTCGCGGTGCGTCCAAGCGCGGGTGTCGCCCCCGACCGGAGGTCCCATGGCCCTGCCCGCGCTCCTCGCCCTGCTGCTGCCGCTGGCCTCGGCCGCGCCCGACGACCGTCCGCTGGCGATCCCGGACGGCCCGGGACGCCCGCCGCCCCAGGCTCCGGCGCGCCCGCCCGCGCCGCCCCCGGTCGTCGTCCGTCCTGCCCCCGCGCCGCGCACCGTGGTGGTGGCGCCCGCAGCGCCCGTCGACCGCCACCCGCGCCGGGCCGTCGACCGCAACCGCACCTTCGGGTTCGGGGTGTGGGGCGGCGCGATGGTCACCGGCTACCGCGGCGGCACCGCGGTCACCGACGCGGGCCTGGGCCTGCTCGCGCGCTGGCGCCCCGTGGAGCTCGTCGGCATCGAGGCCACCGTGGTCCACTACGACCAGACGTTCGACGTCGCGTCGGCCCGTCGGAACACGGTCGGCCAGCTCTCGGCCCAGGTGTTCCTCGTGCCCTGGGCACCGGTGACCCCCTACCTGACCGGTGGCCTGACGCTCGACTACCGGGCCACCGACGACACGCCGACGCTGGACGGCACGCCGACGGCCGTCGCCGGACGCGCCCTGTACGTCGGCCCCCACGGCGGGCTCGGGCTGGAGGTGGCGCTCGGCCAGCGCTTCGCGCTCGACCTGGACGTGCGCGCCACCCGCTACCTCAACGTCTACCCGCACGAGGCCCAGTTCCCGGCGTCGATGCAGGCCAACGTGGCGCTGCTGACCCACTTCTAGGCCGGCGGCGTGTCGGCCGGCGCGTCGGTGCCGAGCGTGGGGTCGACGTCGAGCCAGCGCCGGCGCGCCTGCTCCAGCGTGCCCTCCAGCGAGCCGTCGAGCTCGGCACGGATCCGGTTGAGCTCCGGGCCGTGGCCCGCGAACGGCAGGTCGGCGGCACGCCACGCGTCGACGATGTCGCGCAGCTTGAGGTGGTCGGCGGGACGGGCGAGCACGAACCCCGTGGGCACCTCGAGCAGCAGCCCCCGCGCCTGGAGCGAGGCCAGCACCGTCGACAGCACCTTCTCGCTCATGCCCGCCCGCTCGGCGAGCAGGTGGGCCGGCGCAGGGCCGAGGCCGCTGTCCCAGTGCTGACCCACGACGGCGGTGACGAACAGCGCCACGTCGAGGCCCGGATCGCGGCGACCGTAGACCTCCTCGTGCAGTGCGGCCGACTCTGCGTCGAGCAGGGTGCGGTAGTCCTGCATCACCGCGGCGGTCTCGACCCCCACGAGGATCGCGACCCACACCAGGTAGAGCCACATGAGGAACACGGGCAGCGCGGCGAGCGAGCCGTAGATGACGCGCACCGGATCGGTGCTGGTGAACAGCGACACGTACAGCTGGAACCCCGCCGAGATGACGTGCATCAGCACGACGGACACGGTGCCGCCGACCACCGCGGACCGCCAGCGGACGGGCGTGGACGGAAAGCCCCGGATCGCCGCCGACAGCACCACGAGCTCCATCAGCGCCAGCACTACCGTGCGCCCGAACCCCGGCGCGAGCCCCGACAGGAACTGGGACGCCCGCAGGAACGACAGCACGAACACCACCGGCACCATCGTGATGCCGACGTAGAACAGCAGCATCCGGTAGTGGAGCGCCCGCGTGGTGCGCACGCCGAAGATGCCGTTGTAGGCCTGCTCGATCATGACGAACAGGCGCCACGACATCAGCAGCAGGCCCGCCACGCCCACGATGCCCAGCGCGCCGACGTTGGCGGCCTCCAGGCCGGGCACGAGGATGTCGCGCACCTCGTGGATGTCGCCCAGGAAGCTCTCGAAGACCAACGCCTCGATCGCGGGCTGGTTGGCCTCGAGCACGCCCGTGGCGCCGAGCACCGAGAACACCAGCAGCAGCAGCGGCACCAGCGCCACGAGGCTGATGTAGGCCATGCCGGCGGCCTGCACGAACACCCGGTCGCGCGACAGCGCCCGGTAGAACACCCACAGCCAGCGGGCGGGCTTGTGCACCGGCACGAGCCACTCCGGCACGTCCGTCTGCGTGAGCAGCGCACGCTCCAGCCGCGCGAGCAGCGTGGTCACCCGCCGTGGTCCCGGGTCCAGGTGCCGCTGCGGCCGCCGCGCTTGGCGACCAGCCGCACGCCGCCGAGCTCCATGCCGCGGTCGACGGCCTTGAGCATGTCGTAGACCGTGAGCAGCGCCGCCGACACCGCGGTGAGCGCCTCCATCTCGACGCCCGTGCGCCAGTGGGCCCGCGCGGTGGCGCGCACCAGGATGCGGCGGGAGGACGGCTCGGGCTCGAGCACGACGTCGACGCCGGACAGCGGCAGCGGGTGGCAGAGCGGGATGAGGTCGGACGTGCGCTTGGCGCCCTGGATGCCGGCGAGCTGCGCGGTGGCGAGCACGTCGCCCTTGGCGGCGCGGCGCTCCACCACGGCGTCGAAGGCCTCCGCACCCAGCGCGATCCACCCCTCGGCCACGGCGACGCGCTCGGTGATCGGCTTGTCGCCGACGTCGACCATGTGCGCGTCGCCGTGCTCGTCGATGTGGGTCAGACGGCCCATCGTCCCTCCGTACGTCGCGACCTATCGCGTCGCTGGCCTGCGAGCGCCGGCGGCTCGCGCCCGACCGGTCGGCGGCGTTAGTCCCGGCCACCCCGGAGGCTCCATGTCCGACGTCCACGTCGTCAAGCTGCACCCCAAGCGCGACAAGCGCGTGGCCATGGGCCACCCGTGGGTGTTCTCGAACGAGATCGACGGCGACATCACCGCCATCCCCGCGGGCGGCGCGGTCGACGTGCTCGACAGCAAGGGCAAGTTCCTCGGGCGCGGCTACGGCAACCCCCACAGCCTCATCGCGGTGCGCATCCTGTCGCGGCGCCGCAAGGAGGACGTCGACAGCGTGCCGTTCTTCGCCCAGCGGCTGCGCGACGCCCTCGCGCTGCGCGAGGCGGTCTACCCGGGCCGTCGGTCGCTGCGGCTGGTGTTCGGGGAGGCCGACGGGCTCGCCGGCCTCGTGGTCGATCGCTACGACGACGTGCTGGCCGTGCAGATCTCCACCCTCGGCATGGAGGTACGCAAGCCGCTGCTCGAGCAGGCGCTGCAGCAGGTGTTCGCCCCGCGCGCCGCCGTGCTCCGCAACGAGGCCCGCGTCCGCCAGCTCGAGGGCCTGCCCCAGCACCGCGACGCCTGGTTCGGCGACGTCCCCGACGAGGTCACGTTCGACGAGGGCGGGCTGACCTTCCGGCTGCCCCCGCTCGGCGGCCAGAAGACCGGTCACTTCTTCGATCAGTTCGACAACAAGCGGTACGCCGCGTCGCTGTGCCGTGGCCGCACCGTGCTCGACGTGTACGCCAACACCGGCGGATGGGCGCTGCACGCGCTGCAGGCCGGCGCCACCCACGCCACCACCGTCGACTCCGACGCTGCCAACGCCCAGCTCGCGGCGCGCAACGCGATGGCGAACGGCTTCGCCGAGCAGCTCACCGCCGTCTGCGACGAGGGCAAGAAGACGCTGCAGGGCATGGTGGCCGAAGGGCGCCGCTTCGGTGCCGTCGTGCTCGACCCGCCCGCCTTCGCCAAGACCCGCAAGACCGCCGGCAGCGCCCTGCGCGGCTACCGCGAGATCAACACGCTGGGCCTGATGCTCGTGCAGGAGGGCGGCTTCCTGTTCACGTCGTCGTGCAGCTTCCACATCCTCGAGGATCGCTTCCTCGACGAGGTGGTCCAGGCGGCCCGCGAGGCCGGGCGCCAGCTGCAGCTCGTGCGGCGGGGCGGTCAGTCGGCCGACCACCCGGTGCTGCCGGGCGTGCCCGAGACCCAGTACCTCAAGTCGTTCGCGTTCCGGGTGTCGCTGGAGCGCTGAGCCGGGCCTTGCCCCGGTGACGGTCGGGTGTCGTAGACTCCGGACACGTCCCGGAGGACCCCATGCGCCCCTTCCCGCTCGTCGTCGTCGCGCCGCTGCTGTTCGCCGGCTGTCCCGGCCCCAGCGCGGACGACGAGGTGGTCGACACCGACGCCGTCGGCCTGACGTGGCCCCACCTGACGTGCGATCCGATCGTCGACTACTGCGGCTTCCCGTTCCCCTCGAACACGATGACGGTGCCCGACGCGTCCACACCGACCGGCCTGCGCGTGGCGCTGGAGGCCGGCACGATGCCGCGTCCGGTGTTCGGCGACGGCACCGACCCTGCCGTGTTCAACCTCGCCGACGGATTCTCCCCGGGCACGCCGATCCTGGCGCACTTCCCGGGTGCGGTGGGCGACGGCCTCGTCGGACCGGGCGACGACCTCGCCCTGTCGCTGGAGGACGACAGCCTGACGATCCTCATCAACACCACCACGCGGGAGCGCGTGCCCCACTGGGCCGAGCTCGACGCGCTGGCCACCAAGGGCGGCGACGACCGCACGCTCATCCTGCACCCCGCGGTCCGCTTGGACGACGCCACCCGCTACGTGGTCGGCATCCGCGGGCTCGTCGACGGAAGCGGCGCTCCGATCCAGGCCACCGCCGCATTCCAGGACCTGATCGACGGCAACGACGCCGAGCGCGCCGCCCTGTACGACGACGTCTTCGAGTGGCTCACCGACAACGAGTGGACCCGCGACGAGACCCTGCTCGCCTGGGACTTCACCACGCGCAGCAAGCAGGACCTGACGCAGTGGCTGGTGTCGATGCGCGACCAGGGCGTGGCGCTGTACGACGCCGAGGGGATGACCTACACGATCGACAGCGTCGAGGACGACTGGAACCCCGACACCATCGGCTACCGCATCCACGGCCACTTCCCGGCCCCGCTGTTCCTGAGCCAGGTCGAGCCCGGCGGCACCCTGCTCCTGGGCGACGACGGCCTGCCGGTCCGCAACACGTCCACGCCTACGATGGACGTGCCGTTCGAGCTGCTGATCCCGCGCAGCGTGGTCGACGGCGGCGGCGTGGTGCCCCTCCTGATGTACGGCCACGGCCTGTTCGGCGACAAGTCGGAGATCGAGTCCGGCGCGTACCGCACCCTCATCCACGAGCACGGCTACGCGATCGGCGGCATCGACCTGATCGGCATGGCCGAGGACGACGGCGCGTGGCTGGAGAACCCCGCCACGACGCCGCTGCTGGGCGGCCGGATGGACGAGGTGGTGCGGTTCCACGACCGGCTGCACCAGGGCTTCCTCAACCACGTGCTGTTCCTGCACATGCTCAAGACCCAGTTCGCCGAGGACCCCACCTACGGCGCGTGGATCGACGGCGACGAGGCGTTCTACTACGGGGTCAGCCAGGGCGGGATCATGGGCGTGGTCCACGCCGGCCTGTCCCGCGACTTCACCAAGGCCACGCTCGAGGTGATGGGCCAGCCCTACAGCCTGCTGCTCCCGCGCTCGGTGGACTTCACGCCGTTCTTCGACGTGCTCAAGCTGGCCCTGCAGGACGGCCGCGACCTGTACCTGGGGCTCGCGCTCGCCCAGCAGACGTGGTCACGCGTCGAAGCGGACGGCTGGTCCGCCTACGTCACCGGCAACCGCGTCGACTTCGACACGCCCGCCAAGACGCTGCTGCTGCGCGACGCCGTCGGCGACCACCAGGTCACCACGCTCGGCGCCCACATCCTCGCCCGCACCGTGGGCGCCAGGCACGTCGACACCGGCGTGCGCGAGGTGTTCGGCCTGCGCAGCGAGGTCTCCGTCGAGAACGAGACGGCGCTGGCCGAGTGGGACTTCGGGCTGCCCGTCATCCCCCCGTGCAACGTGCCGATGTCGCTGTGCGACGACCCGCACGACAAGGTGCGCGGGCGCACCGAGGCCCAGCGTCAGCTCGCGACGTTCTTCTCGGTGGGACGCATCCGTAACGAGTGCCAGCCGGGCGCCTGCTCGTTCCCCGAGGCCTCGGGCTGCGATGGGGAGACCGACGCCGACAGCCTGGCGCTCTGCCCGTGACCGCTGCGGGCTACTCGCGGATCTCGAAGCAGAACTCGCGGATCTGCTCGGTGGCGAGCGCCATGATCGCGTCGGGCTCGTCGTCCCGACCGAAGCGCCAGGTCTCGGCGTCGAACGAGGCGTAGGGGTCGTCGCGGGTGGCCGGGTTGGTGTCGAGGGCACGGAGGCGGTCGGGGGTGAAGGTGTCGGGCCACGTGCAGCCCTCCCAGCCCGCGTCGGCGAGCGTGGTCGACCCGATCACCCGCGGCACGAAGCCGCCGGGGATCGACGGGTCCGGCAGGCCGGTGCCCACCAGCGTGGTGTGGGGGAAGGCGTAGATGTCGCCGTCGTCGCCGTAGTAGGCGATCCAGCCGTCCTGGCCGAGGGGGCCGTCGCCGCCGACCCAAGGACCCGTCTCGCGGCACACGGAGGCGCCGTCTGGTCCCGGCGCCGACCAGCCGCCGGGGGCACACCGGTTGAGGCTGTAGCCGACGACGAAGATGCCGCTGATGTGGGACGCCGACTTGAGCGAGGCAGCGGCGAGGTAGAGCCGGGGCCAGTCCCCCGCGTCATCGGGCGTGAGCGCATCGGACGGATCCCCCCACCCCATCGGCGGCAGTGCCCAGCCGTAGCCGCTCGACCGGTCGGTCATGGACAGGCCGCCGAACACGTCGACGAACTGGTAGCCGACGTCGAACACGTGGCCGTCGACCTCGGCGCCGCCGAAGAACGCCACGCGGCCGATGGCCGGCACGGGCGTGCCGCTGGTGGACGCGAACTGCTCGACGAGGGCGGTGGTGTAGTCGCCGACGGTGTCGCGATCGATGCCGCCGCGCGGGCGCGTGCACGCTGGCGTGGCCGCGCCGACGTCGTCGTCCCACAGGTCGTAGCAGATCGCCTGCCAGTCCGGCGCGAACAGCGGCAGCTCGCCGAGCGTCGCGCTGCCCTCCTCGGCGAGCAGCCGGCCCGGGAGGAGGATGTCGGGCGCGCACGCCAGCACCTGGGCCTCGTACACATCGAACCACGCGCCCGCACCCAGGAAGCGCTCGACGGCCTCGGCCGCACAGGCGGAGGTGCCCAGGCAGCGCTGCAGGTCACCGTCGACCTCGAGGCAGGTGCGGCAGTCGGTGCCGGCCTTGAACAGCGACCGCTCCTCGACGGCCGTGCACCCGTCCCCGACTGTGGCGCCGACATCGCCCTCCGCGGCGAGCAACGCCGCTTCGCAGGTGGCCGAGAACGTGGCGACCGCTGGAAGGACCGGTCCCTCGAGCCACGCGTTGGGCGGCAGCACCAGCTGAAGGTCGTAGTCGACGCCCCCCTCCGAGATCGTGGCGGTGGCGCGCGGGAACGCGCACAGGCTGTCGCCGTCGTTCGCGATCTGCTCGGGCGTCAACCCCGACATGCCCAGCGCGCGGCGCTCGGCCGGCAGCGCGGCGATGGCGTCGGTGAGGCCCTGCCCGTAGCCCGGAGCGAAGTGTGCGCCGGACAGCCCGTGGAGGATGCCGCGCAGCGGCGAGGTCGGAGGCTCCCACACCGACCGGCGCGCCGACGCCGCGGCATCCCCGCGCGTGGGTGCCGACGCCGGAGCGCCGAAGTGCGCCACCTGCGCCGTCGTGAACCGCCCCGTGCGATGCGGGGGCACCGACGGCGCCGACGGGTCCACCGACTGTGTCGGCAGCGCGCACGCCGCCAGGGTCAGCAGCACCAGGTTGACGAGCGAACGCGCGCCAGTGGACATTGAGCACCGTCACGATGGGGTGGGACATGGGAGTCGTACCATTGGCGCGCCGCGCTGGGTGGGTCCTGCTGCTGGGTGCGTGCACGACCGGTACGCCCGACGGGGAGCTGTGCCCCAGCGAAGGCGACGGCAAGGTGCGCGCGGGCGACGCGAACGGCGACGGCGTGGTCGACATCGCCGACGCGCTGGTGGTCTACCGCGCGGTCGCCGACGGCGGGCCCGCCCCCGTGTGCCTGCTCGCGTCCGACCTCGTCCCCGAGGGGCGCCTGAACTACGACGACGCCCACAGCCTGCTCCTCCACCTGTACGAGGACGGCTTCACCCTGCCCGACGTGCGCCCCGCCGACTGCGCCGACGCCGACCCGCTCGCGCCCCCCACCTGCGTGGCCGCCGAGGTCACGTTCGCCGTCGACGGCACCGACATCCTCGTGTCCCTCAACCCGGGCAGCACCGCCGTCGAGGCCTGGTCGCTCGGCGTGCACGCCACCGGCTGCACGATCGCCACCGCCACCACCGACGGCACCCAGGCCGCCTGGCAGGCCGACGGCGGCCGCCGCGACATCGGCTACGACGCCACCTTCGTGACCGCCGACGGCACCGCCGCCCTCTCCACCGTCGTCCTCGACTTCGCCGACGCCACCGCCCTCCTCCCCGACGCCGGCCCCCAGCCCATCCTCGCCCTCACCATCACCCCCGGCCCCGGCGACTGCACCCTCACCGTCACCGACGACGAGAAGGCCGAGCGCACGTGGCCCAAGGTCCGCAGCGCCGCCGCCATCGCCACCGCCAGCTTCCCCCTCGCCGGCCCGACGGTGACCTTCACGCCCTGAGCGCGAGCAAAGCGAAGCGCGAGCAAAGCGAGCGCGAGCGAAGCGAAGCGCAAAAGAGCAAAGCGAAGCGCGAGCGAAGCGAGCGCAAGCGCCTCAACCGCCGACCCGAACGGAGGGGCGTGGGGACGCGCCCTGCGCCACCGTCCCGTCGGCGGACCCGGCCCCGCCGCGAAGCGAAGCCGGCGGGTCGGGGTCGGCGCAGGAGGGCGTATGCAGCAAGCCCCCGCCACCAAAGCACGGGTCCGCCGCAACCTCACCGGGCGCGCGAATCAGCCCGACGGAGCCGAACCCCGACCATCAGCCGGCGAAGCGAAGCCGCGATCCGGCCTGCGCCGTCCCCGACGCAATGCCCATCTCCCCACGCCCATCACGTGAGAAGAAAGAGGCGCCGTTCGTGTCTTGCTCCACCAAGGCCCATCGAGTGGTCATCCCACCTGACATGCCAAGGACACGAACGGCGCCGAAGATGTCGCGACGTCCACGAGCAACGACCGTGCCCATCGCCTCCCCCGCGTTTCCCACGTCCATCCGTCCCCCACCTGTGCGATTTCCCCCACCCGAACGGGTGGAAACACGCCGCGCACCCCTCGCACACCCGGGCCAGGATTGGCCCGCGCGTTGCTACACGCCTCCCGTCGGCGCCGCTCGTGTCAGGGTGCGAGGACCTCGTGACCCCCGTCGTCGCACCCACTGGAGCAAGGACACGGGCGGCGCCCTCCCCACCTCCCGGTGTTGGAGGAACGAACAGGCTTGTGTAGGATGCGCAGAGTCCCGGAGGCTCCCGTGCGCGCCCTGCCCCTCCTGCTGGTGCCGCTCCTGGCGTGCGCGCCCGAGGACGGCACGTCCGCCACCGACGCGACCGTCGACGACACCGACCGCGTCGACGCCACGGACACCCCAGTCGACGACACCGACGGTCCCCGCGCCCACAGCGACAGCGACGTCGCCGACACGGACGACACCGACGACACCGACGACGGCCTGCCCGCCTACCCGGGGCCCGCCGACTACGACCCGAACCACACGATCACCGTCCACCTGCACGGCTTCATCCTCGGCCTGGAGCCCGACACGGGGCCCTACGGCTACCGCACCGGCGGTGGACCGATCGCCGACGGCCTGCGCCGCTACGCGGACCTGCCGTCGTACACCGACGGGCTCGACGGCCCCGACCACGTCGAGGGCACGCACTACTACGGCATCGAGCCGCCCGACACGTTCACCGCCGACGAGATCGCCCGCGTCGAGGCCCTGCAGGGCGTGCCCCGCTACGCCGAGATCATCGCCATCCAGGCGCGGCACGCGCTCGACGACGCCCCCGACGCCACCGGCATCAACCTCACGTGCCACTCGATGGGCTGCCTCGTGAGCCGCTACCTCATCGAGCACGACGTCGAAGGGCTCGTCTCGGACGGCGCGATCAAGCGCTGGGTCACCTACGCCGGGGTCGTGTCGGGCGCTGGCCTCGCCACCCAGTTCGGCTGGTCCACGAGCTACCTGTCCGCGCTGGGGATCGACCCCATCGACATCGAGCACATGGGCTACCCGTGGGTCGAGGCGAACGTCGCGTGGAACGGCATGCGCCGACAGGCCGACAACACCGCGTTCCACGGCATCCTCGTCCACCACGTGCTCGCCGACGACCCGCTGCTCGACGCCGACTTCGCCGCCCTGCCGTTGCTCGACCTGTCCAACCCGGCCGAGCGTGCCAACGACGGCATCATGTGGACCGACGACGAGGCCTTCCTGTCGGTGTCCCCCCGCGCGCGCTTCGTCACCGACGAGGGCCAGGACGTGCTGCCCACCGCCACGTTCGTCCACGTCGACCACTTCGCGGCGCGGGAGCACGTCGGCGCCCACCTCGTCGGCGCCGCCGCCCTCGTCGGCACGCGACGGTTCGAGGTGGTGGTGTCGTCGCTCGACGTCGGTGACGTGGGCGAGACCGACAGCGAGATCGCCTTCGAGACCACCGTGCGCTGGCCCGACGCCGACCAGCGCTTCGGCGTGGACGCCGTGATCGACGAGCGCACGATCGCCCACCGTGTCGCGCCGGTCGTCCCCGTGCACGGCACCTCGGCCCAGCCCGGCCTCGTGCTGCACAGCGCGATGGTCTTCGACGAGGACACCGCCGTCGAGCTGGCGCTCACGGTCCGCGAGGTCGACCGCTACCCGTTCGTGGGCATCCGCGAGGGGGGACCCAACGACGTGCTCGGCACCGACGTGCTCACGCTGCCCATCGAGGACGGCACCGTCGACGTCACGCTCGGCGCCGTCACGGTGCACCTGGCCACCCGCGTCCTCACGGTGCCGTAGGCCGACGCAGCGCGCCGGTCAGTCGGCCACGAGCCGGACCACCTCGGGGTGCGCGATCAACGCGTTGCGCGCGGTGTCGATGGCCGCGCTGCGCCCCCGGACCTCCACCACGCCCCGCACGATCTCGCCGTCGAGCTCCACCGCATCGAGCCGGACCCGCAGGCCGTGCGTCTGCAGGTAGGCCACCATCGCGTCGACGCCCACGGCGCTGCGTCGCACGTCGAACGTGAACCGCCGGCTGTGGCGACCCATCGCCAGCCAGCGCTCGACGGCGCCCAGCGGCAGCAACGCCACCAGCACCAGCGCGGTGGTGCCCACGGCCTCGACGACGTGGCCCGAGCCACAGGCCATCCCGATCGCGGCCACCACCCACAGCGTCGCCGCCGTGGTCAGCCCCGACACGGCGCCGCGGTGCTGCAGGATCGTGCCCGCGCCGAGGAAGCCGATGCCGCTGACGATCTGGGCCGCGATACGCGTGGGGTCGAACCCGATCCCCGACCGGTCGAAGTGGGCGGACAGATCCGTGAGCAGCGCCGCGCCCACGCAGATGAGCAGGTTGGTGCGCAGGCCGGCGGGCTTGCCCTTGGCCTCGCGCTCCAGCCCGACCAGACCGCCGAGGATCGAGGCCAGCACGAGCTCGCCGAGCAGGTCGACCCGCAGGAACCCGAGCACGTCGGCCACCCCGGTCCCGACCCCGCAGATCACAGGCCGAGCTCGCAGCGCTGGATGAGGCGCTGACCGCTGTCGCGCAGGATCGTGTACAGCACCCACGGCCGCGCGCCGCCGACGAACGTCTCCGCGTCCTTGCGCACGAGGTCGGTGGTGTCGCTCACCCGCCGCACGAGCGTGCTGCCCGGCGTGAGCGCCCCGATCCAGACCTGCGCACGGCCGTTGTCCTCGTGGCGCGGCCGGTCGCTGGCCACGAAGCTGACGTAGCTGTGGCCGGCCCACACGAAGACCTCGGGCGAGACGACGTACGGGAACGCTGCCGGCGTCGGCACGACCTGCACGGCCTCGTAGGTGCCGCCGGCGCGCCGGTACAGCGCCACCTCCGTGGGCTCGCCGTCCCGCTGGCCCCGGCCCGCGAAGAACACCACCTCCCCGCCGAGCTCGGGCGCAGCCCACGCGAACACGTCCTGCTTGGACCACGCGTCGGTGGTCAGGGTCGTCACGTCGCCCGTCGTCGGGTCGTAGCGCTGCACCTGGCGCACGCCGCTCGCGTCGGGCGCGGAGCCGTAGATCGCGCGCTCGCCGATCGCCCACCGCTGGTCGACCATCAGCACGGGCAGCGCCGTCTCGGTGGACGGGTCGTCGACGCTGCGCCACCCGCCGTGCTCCACGCCCGCCTCGCGGACGAGCAGGGTGAGCCGCGGGTCGGGATCGCCGACGTCCTGGCTGCCGAGCACCAGGTTGACCCGCGTCGACCCGGGCAGCTCGGCGCCGTGCCAGGCCACGCCGTCGAAGGCCGCCCGGTAGACGCTCGGGTAGCCGGGGCCGGCGCCCACGTAGACCACCTCGGCGCCCGTGGACGTCTGCACCCACTCCGGGCCGTTGGCGCCCAGCCGGATCGGCGCCACCTGGGTGTCGACCAGCGCGCCGCGACCGTCGGGCGGCACGATGGCCCCCGTGGCCGGGTCGAGGTCGGCCACCCACACGGCATCGCCGTCGAGGTCCTGCCACGTGATCCGCGCGCCGACGTTGTCGACCTCGGGGTCGGGCAGCGAGCCCGCCGGGTCGGAGACGGTGACGTCGTGGACCACGAAGGTGTCGAACGGACCCGGGTCGAGCGGACGGGGATCCGCGCCGTCGCCGAGGCCGTCGCCGTCGGTGTCCGGGTCGAAGCGATCCATGCCGCGCTCGACCTCGATCACGTCGCGCGCACCGTCGCCGTCGGTGTCGTCGAGCAGGCCCACGAGGTCGAACACCGCGACAGCCGACGTGCCCGGCGCGCCCGGCGCCAGCACGCCCGCCTGCACGCCGTAGGTGCCCGCGACGGCGTCGAACGGCACGTCGATCCGCATCGTGGCGGTGCCGGTGGCGTCGGCGCGCACGATGCCCAGGGGCGCGGGGCGGAGCAGGTCGAGGCAGGCACCGCCGAGCTGAGGCCAGCACGGACCCGCGCCCGGGCGGCTGCCCACCACCACACCGACGCGCGCCCCGGCCGGAGCCCCGGTGACCACGACGTCGAACGGACGGTCGGCGAAGGCCGTGCCGACCGACACCCCGAGGGTGATCGGCGTGGGCGCCTGACGGACGGGCACGGACGGCACCGCGCCACACGCGACCAGCATCACCGTCCCCAGCACCCGCCGCACGACACCTCCCGCCCCACCGTGGCACGAAGGCCGGGCCACCGGCAACGGCTCAGAGGTCGGAGGTCTGCACCGGGCCCGCGTCGATCTCGACCTGGAAGGCGTCCGGGCTGGCCGGCGGCGGCGTGGTGAGCACCGCAGTGACCTCGCGCCCGAGGATGCGCATCTGGCTGCGGACGAGCCAGCCGCTCGCGTCGTACCAGAGCGCCGTGCGGCCTTCAGGCGCGTCCCAGGCGTAGCCGGTGACGGCGATGTCCTTGCCGGCGACCGCGACGGTGTCGGGCCCGAGCGGCACCACGGCCCCCTCCCACAGGTCGCCCGTCTCGGCGGTGAGGAGCTTGACCGAGGTGAACCGGCCCAGCGACAGCCGCGTGAGCGGGTCGAGCAGGTCGACCGTGGACAGGTCGATGCGGTGGTCGGCGGCGCGCCAGGTGCGCGCGTCCTTCTTGTCGGCGATGGTGACCACCCACGCGTCGCCCGTCCACCGCGCCTGCACCTCGTAGGGCTGGCCGTTCTCCTGGGTGACCGACTTGAAGGCCATCGGGCCCTCGTCGGCAAAGCCCGTGAGGCGCTGCTTGAACGCCAGGCTCACCGGCCCCACGCTCGCGTTGACCTCGGTCCAGCCCTCGAGCGTGCGCGTGGGGACGACGCCGGAGCGGTCGATCGTGTAGGTGATGTCGCGGTGACCGACGACCTTGCCGTCGAGCGACAGGTCCCACGACAGCTTCGTCACCTCGGGGGCAGCCCACGCCGGCGCTGCCGCCAGCAGGCCCACCGTCACCCCACACCACCACCGCGCCGCGTTCATGCTCACCCTGGGTCCGTTGCCCGTCCGATACCGACCGGGATCGCTGCGGGCAACACCTGCCGTGGGACCCGGCAGTCCGCAGATGGATTCCGGCGTCAGCGGGAGGCCCCCGCGAGCCGTTGGTAGGACACGGTGACCTCCTGGCCCAGCGACGGGATCGACGGTCCGTGGAACACGACGGCGTTCGGTCCGGGCTCGTAGGTCCAGCCGGTGTCGGGATCGGCGGCCACGTCCTCGCCGTCGACGACCACCGCGATCGTGTCGACGACGGGGACGCGCGACAGGAAGAACGTGTCGGTGATGCCGACGAGCTCGAGCCCGAGGCGACCGAGGAGGCCGGCGTAGTCGGGCGCGCAGATCGACTCGCGGTAGCCGGCGGTGCGGGCGATGAGATCGACGTAGCGGGTGCCTGCGTCGGCGGCGCCGTCGGGGCTGAAGCAGCCGCTCGGCGGATCCCCGACCACGCCGTGGATGCGCACGTCGCTGCCGAAGGCGTCGAACAGCGCGAGGTAGGCGTCGAGGGTGTCCTGGGTGCCGTGGTCGTCCTCGTCCGAGAACACGATCACCTCGAGCGTGCGCTCCCCCTCCGCGAAGCCGGGGTTGCGCCCGTCGACGGCGAGCGTGATCGCCGCGATGCCCTGCTCGTCGCGGGAGCCGTCGGTGCCGGCGGCGATGGCGGCCTCGAGCGCCGCACCGTCGCCCGGCGCCAGGACGCCGCCCCTGAGCACGCCACGGTCGAGGCCGGAGATGTCGGTGGTGACCACGCCCAGCTGCACGTCGGCGGCCGCGTCGGCGAGCACGTCGGTCATCGCGTGCAGGTCGCGGCCCAGGCGCGCCTGCTCCTCCTGCATCGAGGCGGAGTCGTCGATGACGAACAGCACGCTGGCCGGGCGACGCTCCGCATGGGACAGGAAGACGTCGTCGGTGGTGGCGTCGACGAGCAGGACCTCGGGGTGACAGGCCGCACACCCGAAGACGATCGCGAGGAACGGTCGTGCGAGGGCGCCGCGCATCGTTCCTCCAGAGGCCTCGCGCCGGCGCAGGGGCGCGGCCAGCGGTCGGGGTCAGCCCGATGCTACACTCCGTGCCACCCGTTTCGTGGGGATTCGGGGGCGTGGAGCCGGGCGTGCGCCGATCGTTGCCACTGCTGCTGGTCGCGTGCGCGGGGTCGGGCGTCCCCGACGCGTTCGAGACGCCCACGACGTTCACGCTCGCCGTGAGCCCGGCCACCCTCGAGGTGCAGACCGGACCCGACGGCGCCCCACCCGTGCCGTTCTCGGTCACCGTCACCTTCGCCGACGGCACCACCGCGGTGCCGGACGCCGTCGCGTGGTCGGTGTCCAACCGATCGGCGGGCAGCGTCGACGAAGCCGGTGTGTTCACGGCATCCACGCTCACGGGCGGGGCGACGTGGGTCACCGCCGAGCTCGACGGGGTCACCGGACAGGCCGACGTGCTCGTCCGCTACCAGGACGACGTGGTGGTGGGCGACGTCGATCCCGCGGCGTTCGATGGCACCGACGCCCCGTCCGCCGAGGACGTGTGGACCTACCCGCCCGACGGCGTCAACGTGCCGCGGAACACGCCGAGCCTGCACCTGCAGTGGCGCGCGGCCGGCGACGGCCTGTACCGCCTCGCGTTCGCCTCGGCCTACACCGACATCACCGTCTACACCGACCAGCCCGGGTGGCTCGCCGACAGCGACGCCTGGGCGCGCATCGCCGCGACCAACGCGGGCGGCGAGGTCACGGCGCGCCTGTCGTGGGTGGCCGACGGCACCGTGCACACCGCCCCCGACCGCCACGTCCGGGTCAACCGCCTCGATGCCGACGGCGCCATCGTCTACTGGTCGACGTCGAAGGCCGGACTCGTGCAGATCCCGTTCGGTCACGAGGCCACCGACCTGTTCACCGAGGCGCAGGCCGGTCACTGCGTGGGCTGCCACGCCATCTCGCGGGACGGCCTGGTCGCGTTCACCTACGACGGCGGCAACGGCCCGCTGGGCCTCAAGCACCTCGACGACCTGTCGGACGTGGTGCCCTACGTCGACGGCGGACCGTCCGGGAACTTCAGCACGTTCTCGCCGGACGGCGCGCTGCTGCTCACGTCGTCCCACGGCAACCTGGACCTGTACGACACCGCCACCGGCGCGTTCCTGCGCACGGTCTACAACGGCGGCGACGCCACCCACCCCGACTGGTCGCCCGACGGCACCCAGCTGGTGTTCGTGCGCACCGCCGGCCACACCAACGACTGGACCCTGCCTCTGGGCACACGGCTGCTGACGATGCCGTACCTGGGCGACGGCGTGTTCGGGAACTTCCGCACGCTGGTCGACCTCGGCGAGGCCCGCAACGCGTACTACCCGGCGTGGTCGCCGGACGGTCAGTGGGTCGCGTTCAACGTGTCGACGGGCGACTGCTACGACGACACCGACGCGGAGCTGTGGGTCGTCGACCCGAGCGGCGGCGCCGCGCCGGTGCGCCTCGACGCCGCGAACGGTCCCGAGGTCCGCACGAACTCCTGGCCCCGCTGGGCACCCCTGCCCGACGACGACGTGCTCTGGCTCGCGTTCGCCAGCCGTCGCGACTACGGCGGCGTCACCACCGACCAGCCGCAGATCTGGGTGGCGGCCTTCGACCCGGCCAAGGCCCGACGCGGCGAGGATCCGAGCTGGCCCGCGTTCTGGCTGCCGAGCCAGGACACGACCACGGCCAACCACATCCCGGTGTGGGTGCGCTGAAGCGCCGGGGCTAGGCGAGCAGCGCGGCGAGCACGCCGTCGGCGTCGCCGTGCCCGGTGGCCGGCACCCCGAGCGCCTGCAACAGCGTCAGGTGCAGGTCCGCGAGCTTGCGACCGCGCACGTCGAGGTGGGTGCCCGAGACCAGGCGCCCCCCGGCGTCGCCGAACAGCGTGATCGGCACGTCGAGAGCGCTGTGGCTGTCGCCGTCGGACATGCCCGCGCCGAACAGGACGACGCTGTCGTCGAGCAGCGTGCCGCCCGCACCGTCGGGGGTGTCCACCAGGCCCTGCACGAAGCGGGCGACGACCTGCGCCTCCCAGACGTCGAGCTGCTGGAGCTGGGCCTGCATCGCCGCGCTGCCGCCGTGGTGCGACAGCGTGTGGTGGTCGAGCACGTGGCCGAGCTCGACGGCCGTGCGACCGGTGCCGCCCGCCGCGAACATGTAGGTGACCACGCGGGTCAGGTCGCACTGCAGCGCCAGCCGCGCGATCTCGAGGAAGGTGTCGGCGACGTCGGTGTAGTTCGCAAAGGCGCTCCCGAGGTCGTCGGGAGACGGGCAGGACGCCGCCGATGCGCCGGCCACGATGCGGTCCTCGGCTGCGCGCACGCTCGACAGGTAGGCGTCGAGGACCGGTGCGTCCTCCACGCCGATGCGCCCCCGCACCGTGGCGAGGTCGTCGAGGGCGCCGTCGAGCACCGACCGCCGGCGCGCGTCGCGGTCGCCACGCACGGCCGCCGTGAGCCGCGCGGCGTCGGCCCCGCCGGTGAGGCGGTTCCACGTGGCCAGGGGCGTGGCGTAGCCGGTGATGGGCTGGTTGCCGCGCCACGAGATGGTGGCGTGGTAGACCGCGGGCCACTCTCCGGCGGCCGGCACCATCCACGTGGGGGGCGTCATCTGCAGCGACGACAGCGGCAACGCGCCGTCGCGCTCGACGGCAAGGCGCTGATCGAGGCTCCACCCGTTGCGCAGCTCCAGCGCCGTGGTGGCGGCCACGGCGCGCGTGCCCGTGAGGAAGGACGCCGTCGACCGGGCGTGGAAGCCCTCGGCCGTGTCGTAGGCCGCCGTGTGATCGAGCCCGCCGAGCACCGTCATCCGGTCGCGCAGGCCGGCGAAGGGCTGCAGGATCGTGGGCAGGGCGAATCCGGTGCCGTAGGTCGTCGGCTTCCATCCGGGCATGTGCATGCCGTTGGGCGCGTAGATCACCACGAGCCGGGCGCCCGTCTCCCCCTCGGCGCGCGCACCGCGGGGCAGGAGCGACGGCAGCACCGGCAGCGCGATCGCCGCGCCCGCTGCACCCCGCAGGAACCGACGTCGGGACCAGCTCATCGCGGCTCCGGCACGGCGTGGAGGAAGGCGTCGGAGGTGACCAGGTCGAGCAGCACGCCGCGCAGGCCCCCGGCCTCCGGATCGATATCGGTGAGCTCGGCGTCGGCCGGGCTCCGGCCGAGCCCGTAGGTGGCGAGCTGGCGCACGACGCACGCCCCGAACCGGTCGTCGGCCGCGAGGGCTGCCGCGAGCTCGCGCGCACCGTACAGATCGACCCCGCCCGGCAGCGTGGCGCTGGCGTCGACGAGCGCGCCGCTCGGGTAGGCCGTCCGCCACGCGCCGATCTCGTCGAAGTGCTCCAGCGCCAGCCCCATGGGGTCGATCTGCGCGTGGCAGGCGATGCACGACGGGTTGGTCTGGTGCAGGTTCGCCGCCTCGCGGGGATCGTCGACGTCGGGTGCGCGAGGGATGTCGGCCGGCGGCGGCTCGGGCGGGTCGCACAGCAGCTGGGACAGCACCCAGGCACCCCGGCGCACCACCGACGTGCGCGCCGGCTGGGAGGTGGCCGCGAGCACCCCGGCCATCCCGAGCACGCCCCCGCGGTCGACCCCGGACAGGTCGACGTCGTCGCCGGGGCCGGGAAGGCCGTAGAGCGCGTCGAGCGGAGCCTGCACGTGCCCGCGCGACGCCAGCAGCAGGTCGGTGACGGGGAGGTCGTCGTCGACCGCGCGGGTGAACAGCGCCTCGACCTCGGCCACCATCGCGTCGGTGAGCGCCTCGTTCCACGCCGGGTGCAACGTGGCGTCGCGGGCCGACGGCGCGACGCGCTGCGTCCACAGCCACTGGCCGGTGAACCGCGTCACGAATGCGGCCGCGCGTGGATCGGCGAGCATGCGCTCGGCCTGCGGGCGCACCCAGCTGGCGTCGGTGGCCTGCGCCGCCGCGGCGATGAGCGCGTCGTCGGGCACGCTCGACCACAGGAACCGCGCCAGACGCGCCGCGACGTGGGACGGGCCCCACGCCTCGTGGCTGCCGCTGGGCTCCAGGCGCACGAGGAAGTGGGGCGACATCAGCAGGCGGACGATGGCGTGCTCCACCGCCTCGGACCACGTGCTGCCGGAGGCGTGGGCGGCGACGATCCCGTCCACCAGCACCTGGGCGTCGTCGTCGGTGGCCGGCCATCCCCAGGCCCGGGAGGCCAGCGGCACGAACAGCTGCCGCGCGCACGCCTCCCACGCGGAAGGGTCGTCGTCGGGTATGCACACCGCCGCGAGCCGGGTCCACGCCGGGTTGGTGACGCCTTCGCCGTCCGTGAGCGTGGCGCGCACAGCGCGCACGTGCAGCGCGGCCGGGTTGCCGTTGAGCACCGCCTGCAGGCGGAACAGGTGGGGCCCCGCCTCCAGGTCGCGCCGCACCACCCAGCCGGGGCCTTCCGCCGCGGACCGTGCGTCGGGAAGCACGTCCAGCGCCTCGGCGCGGTCGTCGATCCACATCCAGGGTCCGCGCGGCACGGGCGGCGGGGCGTCGTAGCTGCCGACGACGACCACGTCGTAGACGCCGTCGACGGGGACCTGCAGGGTGAGGACGACCGTGCCGCCACCCGCGGCGAGCGCGACGCCGTCGCCGTCGATCACGCCGTCGGTGCGTTCCACGGCGTCGCTGGTCGCGTCGACCTCGGTGGGGACGTCGGGCCGGGCGACCACCTGCCGCGCGACGTCTTCGGCCACCCCCATCCACGCCTCGGCGTCGGCGTCGGCGATGGTGAGCGCGTCGGTGAGGTCGTCGAAGCCGTCGTAGACGGGGTCCTCGGGCAGCAGGTGCACGGGCACGTCGACCCCGAACAGGTCGGCGACCACGCCCCGGTAGAACGCCCGGTGCACGCGCCAGCCGCGCACGCCGGGCGGGCCGGGATCGACCACCACCGGGGTGTCGTCGACCGGCGTGTCGCTGTCGACGTCCACCGTGTCGACCGTGTCGACCGGAGCGGGCACGTCGGCAGGCGCAGCGTGGCAGGCGAGCGCCAGGCCCACCCCCACCCACCGCCACGTCCGTCGCGACGCTGCCGCGCGCATCGCACCTCCGACGTCCCAGGGTAGCACTGCGGAGACCGGCTCCGCATCGTCGGCGGCGGCGCGTCGCCCGACCGTCACCCGCGGACGCGGCGACGCAGCCAGCGCCCGTCTCCGGACGCGTGGAAGCCCTGACGCTGCAGCCAGCCGCTGACCTCAGCACCCCGCGGATGGCGCGGCGACACCCGGTTGAACAGGTAGTTGAGCCCGCGCGTGGCGGCCTCGTGGTCGAGGTGGTCGAGCGCGAAGGCGCCGATGCCGGTGGTGCGCGCGTCGGGGGCCACCGACAGCAGGATCTCCGCGTCGCCCCACACCGTGTCCATCCACGCGTAGCCGACGGCGACGCCGTCGCGATCGACGCGGAACCAGTCCCCGGGCAGCACGGCGCCCGGGTGGGTGGGCAGCAGCGTGTCGCCGAACGTGCCGGGCGGCTCCGCACCCAGGATCCGCTGCTTGGCGTCGTCCCAGTGGGCGGGCTGCTCGGCGTGCCAGGTCAGGGCCATCGGACCACCTCCTCGGCCAGCATCGCACACCTGCCGCGGTCAGCCCACGTCGGCGGTGTACATCACGCCCCGGTCGTCGACGCCGCGTGGCACGAGGAACACGTGCACCTCCCCGAGGTCGTCGTGCACCAGGGCGTACGTGGCTCCGGCCAACACCGGCTCGGCGGGGCCGAAGAACACGAGCTCGTAGGGCTCCACACCGGTGGGCCCGGGTCCGCGCGGAGACCGCACCACCTGGGCGAGCCGCAACGGGAGGGGCTCACCGGTCGTGCGCAGGCCGAACGTGGCGTCGACGAGGTCCTCCCACAGGTCGCGATGGGGGAACCGGGGCACGTCGGACGGGCTCATGGGTCGGACCTCCAGCACATCGCGACGTACAGCGACGTCCCGTCGTCGTCGACCGGCACCCAGCCGAGCCGCGTGTACAGCGCCCGCGCCCGATCGTTGTCCCGCGCGACCCGCAGGCGCGCCGCCCCGCCGCGCGCCGCCACGAGCCGTTGCTCTCCGCGCAGCAGCCAGGTGCACAGGCCGCGGGACTGGTGCGCGGGCAGCACGTCGAGCTGCACGAGGTCGCGGTCGTCGCCGTCGTCACGGCTGACGTACACGGCGACCGGTGCGTCGCCGACACACACCACCTCGGCGGCGGCGCCGCGCCCGTCCCAGCCGGCGAGGCGCGCCGTCACCTGCTGGTCGGCCAACATCTCCCGCAGGCCGGGCGGCAGCGCTGCCCAACGCAACGCGACCTCCAGCGCGACGAGGAAGCCGCGGTCGGCCGCGACGAGCGCGCGGCGCGTCCACACCGAGCGCGCCTAGCTGCGCGACGGGAAGATGCCGACGAGCGCGATGATGAACGTCACCGCCTGGTAGGGCGACCGGGTCTCGACCGGGATGTTGCCACCGACCGACGTGGTGTCGCGCATGGCCGGCGGATCCGCCCGCCCCGTGGCCGACGCGAACGGGCCCGTGGTGGACGACGTGCCCGGCGGCACGACGGGGAGCTGGTGGGTGTGGGCGGGCAGGTTGGACACGCTCAGGGTGACCCGCTCGGCCCCGCTGGACTCGCCGAGCGTGACCTGCGACAGCCCGGGGCCGTGCCCCCAGTGGATCGCGGCGCGGCCGCGCAGGTCGGGCAGCGCGAACGTGGTGCGACCGTCGCCACCGTAGGTGGTGCCGAGGATCGAGAACAGCGCCGAGTACTGGGAGATCGGGAGCAGCTGGCCGTCGCAGAGCGCCCACCCGCGGGGGGCGAAGTTGCCGCCGAACTGGACGATCATGCCAAGAAGCGGGTCGGACATGGGGGCTCCGGGAAAGCGCGTGGGGCGGGAGAAGGGCCACGCACGCGGCGTGGCGGGAGACGAAGCGACCGCGCGCGACGCGGCCGCGAGACGGGATCAGGCGGTGCGCAGCGCGACGACGCGATCGAGATCGGTGGCGCGGGCGGTGCGCCAGCCGTCGATCACCACGCGCCGCGGGAGGCGGAGCGCGTCGTCGCCGTAGGTGGTGGCGAGCGCGCCGTCGGCATCGAACACCGCGATGCGGCCGTGGCCGGTGTCGGCGACGTGGACGCGGTCGCGGGCGTCGACCGCGACGCCCGTGGGGTAGTTCAGGCCGTCACGAGCGCCGGGGGCGGAGGCCACACCGAACGCCACGGCACGCGACGGCGCCTCGAAGCGGAGCAGGCGGTGGTTGCCCGGGTCGGCCGCCCAGACGCGTCCGCGCGCGTCGACGGCGAGGCCGCGCACGCTGGACAGGCTGGCGCCGGCGGCCTCGGTGATGCAGGTGACGACGGTGCCGTCGTCGGCGAGCACGACGATGCGGTGGTTGCCGCGGTCGGCGACCCACACCTGGCCGAGCGCGTCGACCACGGCGGCCTCGGGGTGCTCGAAGCGACCCACGGCCTGCCCGCGCCCACCGACCGTCCACACCACCCGGCGCCCGTCACGACGGGTGACCGTGTGCGCGGCGCGATCGACGCGCACGTCGACGCTGGAGGCTCGGGCCACACCCAGGGCAGGCACGGTGACGGCTGCGGCCGACAGGCCGGCGCCGATGAGGAAGTCGCGACGTCGCACGCATCACCTCGTCCAGTCCCGAACACGGTCGCGTGCCCGGGACGCATACGCAACCACGTAGACCGAGGACCCGCTTGCGACAGGGACATCCGGGCGGCCCAGACCAAGCGGTACCGGGGGTCGGGCGGGGCGCAGCACGCCGACGGAACCACCGCGCCCGGACCGTCCCCGGCGTTGAACCAAGCTATCGACAGTCGCGGTCGCCGACCTCGACCACCGGCCCCCAGGTGGCCAGCGGAGGACACCACGTCACGTCACCGCCTGCGTTGGCGTCGGTACCGCTGCCGAAGGCGACGTCCTCGAACCGGACCGCCCAGTGCTCGGCGACGGAGACCGCGGGGTCGACGGTGAGGTTGCGCGCGACGTTGCCGCGCAGCCACGACGCGGTGCTCGTCCACAGTTCGCCGTGACCGAGGCGCACGGCGGCGCCCTGGGACCGGCTGCCGACCACGTCCACGTCGACCATGCGCAGGTCGACCTGACCGCTCGACGACACGCCGATCGCCGCCGCCGCCGATCCCTCCCCGCGATCGAAGCGATCGGCGAACAGCCCGACGCGCACGTTGAAACCGGCGAGCTCGAGCACCTCGTCGGCACGCAGGCCCTGCCACTGGTTGCCGATGCTGGCGAAGTGGCAGGGTGCGCGTCCGAGCCATCGCACCACCGAGCTCGTCGTGGCCATCTCCTCCCACACGTTGTCCGACAGCACGGTGAGGCCGCCACCGATCACGGGCGACGCCAGATCGAGGCCCCCGCGGGCGGACACGGACCCGGGCAGCCACCGGTTCTGGGCCACGACCACCCGGCCGATGGTGCCCTGCAGGGTGCGCGACGTGGCCGGCTCCATGGTGCTGCGGGCGAGGATCAGCTCGGCGCCGAGGCTCGACACCAGCCCCGCATTGCCCGACCTGACGACGAGATCGACCAGCCACACGCGGCTGCCGTAGTCGCCGAGCGCGAGGGCCTCATCGACCCTGAGCCCCGCCATCGCGAAGACGGCGTCGCGTGCGACCAGGAACCCACCCGCGTCCGCGCCCACCGTAGGAAGCGACCCGACCACCATCGGCCCGAGGTACCAGCGGCGCCCTTCCGGCACGGTCATCGACACGGACACCCTGCCCGGACACAGCAGCACGATCCCGTCGCCGACGGGATCGAACAGCGCGTCGACGTCGGTCATCGCCGCGCCGTCCCGCCAGCCGATCACACCGGCGGGGCATGGCTCGACGCCGGGCGTGGTCCAGGCGGCGCGCGCGTCGTCCAGCGTGGTCAGCACCCCCTCCAGCGTCGCGGAGGCCTCGGCGAGCGCCTGCGCGGCCTCCCACCAGAGCGGCTCGTCCGGGTACGACACCGACGGCCAGAGCCGCACCGACGCAGGGTCGGGCGTGTCCTCGGTGTCGGTGTGGTCGGTGTCGTGGGTGTCGGTGTCGACGCCGTCCGTGTCGTCCACGTCGGTGTCCACGCCGTCGCTGTCGCTGTCCGGAAGGTCCGTGGTGTCGCTGTCGACCGCGTCCTTGGCGGGCTCCGCACGACACGCGGCGAGGGCGATCATCGCCACGGACACGACCCCGTGAATGCGCATGCCTCCCCCCGCCGAGGAGCGTACCCCACGGGAGCCTGCGTCCGTCGCGAAGCGTGCGCGGCTCACGGTGCGTCCACCGAGCAGGTCGACACGGTCACCACCACGCTGTCGGCGCCGGCGAGCGGTCCGCAGTTGATCGCGTCCCCGCCCGCGTTGGCGTCTCCGCCGGTACCGAAGTCGACGTGCTCCAGCGTCGCGGTCCATCCGTACCGCACCGCCACGGCCGGCGCCGAGGTGGCGTTGCCGGCGATCCGCCCGCGGAGCCACGTCGCATCGTTCGTGCCTTCCATGGGTCCCGTGAACAGCACGGCGTGCTGCAGGTCGGTGTTGTCGACCACGTCCACGTCCACCGCGCGAAACGACGACCCCGCCGTCCACGACGTCACGAACATCGCGGTCCCCCCGGACAGCTCACCGAACGCGAACCTGTCGGCGAACACCCCGACCGAGGCGGCGTCCCCCTCCACCCGCAGCAAGGAGCCGTTGGCGAGCAAGGGGTTGCCCTGCCAACGGTTCGCGAGCGAGACCAGCGTGCCCACCGAGCGGGCCGAGCCCCAGGCGAACACGGCGCGCTGGGCACCGCTGCCGGTCAGATCGTTGTCGGCCAGCACGGTCAGCGCATCCGCGGCATCGACGGCCGTGCCCGCGACCAGGTTCCAGGTGGCGACGGCACCGGTGTCCACGCGGTTCTGCGCGAACACGTGGCGAGGCGCGACGGTCGCGTACAGGGCACCGCCCGTGCCGGTCACCGTGGTGCGGACGACGTCGAGGGTGTCGACGGCGCCGCCCGGCGCCACGAGCGAGCCGTTGGCGATCAGGTCGACGTCGACGTCCACGAGCGACAGGCGCGCCGCACCGGACGGCAGCCACACCGGGCGCGTGGCGTCCACGAACACGGTCACGCCGGCGACGGTCAGCTGGGTGTCGCCCGTCAGCGCACCGTGCACGGCGTCGCTGCGGATCGCGGCCCGCTGGCCCCACCGCACCGGGCCCACGCGGGCCTGCTGGCCCCGCCGCGACAGCGTCGGCTGACGGTACAACCCCGGGCACAGCAGCAGGACGGCGGGGTCAGGATCGGCGTCGATGGCCACGTCGACGGACAGGAAGCCCGCGCCGTCCCGCCACACCCGGGGACCCAGCGCGCACGGTGCGGGCACCGTGGCGGCGAGGTCGTCCTGCGCCGCCTGGATCGCGTCGAGGTCGGCCTGCAGGCGCACCTGGGCGTCGGCGAGTGCGTCCGCCGCGCGCTGCCAGAGCGGCTCGTCGGTGTAGGTGACGCTGGGGGTCAGGTCCAGCGCCACGGCGCGCGGCACGGGCGCGTCGGTGTCCACGGGCACCGTGTCCGAGTCCTCGTCGGTGTCGACGGTGTCGACACCGTCCGTGTCGGTGTCGGTGTCGGATCCGCCTGGGTGCGTGTCCACGCGGTCCGTGTCGACAGCCCCTGCCGTCGTGTCCTTCGTCGGCGCGCACGCCGCCCCGGTCGCGACCAGCGCGACGCTGACAAGGAACAGGGACCTCACGGCGCCTCCACCTGGCAGTCTGCGTCGGTCGCCCGGGCGCGGGCCACCCCGGCGAGCGGCGGGCACCCCGCGACGTCCCCGCCGGTGTTGGCGTCGGCGCCGGCGCCGAACACCACGTCGTCGAGCTGAAGGGTCCAGCCCGCCTCCACCACGATCGCGGGCTCGACGGACTGGTTCGCCGTCCAGCGCCCTCCCGCGAGGGATGCCGCGCTCGGCGCGTCGGTGTCGCCGGTCAGGCGCAGCAGGGCGCGCGTGGGTCCGTTGCCGGTGACCGTGACGTCGACCATGCGCAGCGACGAAGGCAACCGGTCCGACGTCACGGCGATCATCGCCGTGCCCGCTGCCTCGTCGCCCTCGAAGCTGTCGCCGAACAGGCCCGCGCGCAGGCCGCTGCCGCCCAGGGTGAGCATGCCGCCCGCGGTGGACGACACGGCACGGGACCAGCGGTTGGCGATGGAGACGAACGAGCCCTCGCGCTGCGCGCGTCCCCACCGCACCACCGACATCCCGGCGACGGTCTCGTCGAACACGTTGTCGACCAGGATGGCCACGCCGTGGCCCCACGTCGAGGACGCGCCGCCCAGGAGACCACCGGTCGAGGCCGCCCCGAGCACCCAGCGGTTCTGCGCGACGACGAGCCGCCGCGCCTCGGCGTCGACCGTGCTGCCGCGTCCCGTGCCGATCGTGCTGCGCACGATCACGACCTCGCCCACCGGGACAGCCTCCAGCAGCCCGCCCTCGCGGCTCGCCGTCATGTCGACATCCACCAGCGCGAGCTGGCTGTCGTCTTCCGGGCGCCAGATCCCCCGGTTGTCCTCCTGGCGGAGGCTGAGATCGACGAGCGTGAGCCGGGCGGCCGCCGCGAGCGCGCCGGCACCGCCTCCTGACGGGTGGTGCAGCACCACCTCCGCGCCCCAGGACGCGGGCCCCAGCACGACGTGCTGCCCGACGGTGAGGAGCGTGGGGCGCGGCCAGGTGCCGGGGCACAGCAGCACCACCGGGTCGTCGGAGGTGGCGTCAGCAGCCGCTTGCAGCGACGCGTGGGCGACGCCCCCACGCCACGCGACGGCCGGCTCCCCACAGTTCAGGCCCGCGGCGCGCGCCGCCACCTGCGCCGCGCCGACGGCGTCGATCTCCGCCTGCAACCGTTCCTGCGTGTCCTGGAGCACCTCACGACCGAGCACCCAGAGCGGCTCTGCCGGCCACGCGCGCGACGGCGTCAGATCCAGCGGCGCGGGCGCGGCCCCGTCGGTGTCGCCGTCGGTGTCGCCGGGGTCCGTGTCGTCGGCGTCCAGGGTGTCCGGGGTGTCCGTGTCGGCGACGTCGGTGTCGGGCACGTCGGTGTCGTGCCCGTCGGCGTCCTTGGCCGGACCGGGCGCGCAGGCCAGCGCCGCCAGGCACGCCGCGACACGGAGTCTCCGAACACGCATGGGCTCCCCCCGCGGGGAGCGTAGCAGCGAGCGCAGCGATCCAGCGCGCGTCACGGCGTGGCGACCTCACAGGTCGACGTCGTGACCACCACGCCGGTGACCCCGACCAGCGGTCCGCAGTTCGTGGCGTCCCCGCCCGTGTTCGCATCTGCGCCCGTGCCGAACAGGGTGTCTTCGAAGCGAACGGTCCACCCGAAGCCCACGCCGACCGCAGGCCCACGGGTGACGTTGCGGCGGAAGGCCCCGCGTACCCAGGACGCCTGACTCGAACCGCCGAACGGTCCCCGCAGGGCCAGGGCGTTCTGCGGATCGTCATGCCCCTCCACCGTCACGTCGACAGCCCGAAAGGTCGAGGCCTCGTCCTGGGTGGTCAGGCGCAGCACGTCCGCCCCACCCAGCACGCCCCCCTCGTAGCGATCGCCGAACAGGCCGACGTGGACGAGCCTGCCTTCGATGTCGACCACGGCGCCGCCGCCCGCAAGGTGCACGTCGCGCCAGGTGTTGCCGATGCTCACGAGCGTGCCGGAGCTGTTCGCGCTGCCCCACACGAGCGCCGAGCGGTCCGCCCCGACGCCCGCCATGGTGTTGTCGGCGAGCACCGCCAACGGATGGTCCGCCGTCGTCGGGTAGACCGCGAGGACCTTCGTGGTGGCCGCGGGCGCCATCGCCAGGTCGTTCTGCGCCACCACCGCGACCAGCGACGACACGTGGAACAACGCGCCGCCCGCGCCCGTCACCGCACACCGCACCATGTCGAACTGGCCGATCTCGCCGCCGGGGTTCACGAGGGAACCGTTCTGCAGCACGTCGATGGCGGTGTCGATCAGCGACAGCCGTCCGGTGCGCGACCCTGCCCACACCCACGACGAGGCGTCGATCACCAGGGTGACCCCGGCCACCGTGAGCTGGGTGTCCCGCGTCAGACCGCCGCGGTTGACGTCGCTGCGGATCGCGACGTCCTGCCCCCACCGTGCCGGACCCACCCGCACCTGCTGGGCGGACCGCGTGAGCCCCGGCTGGCGGTAGATGCCCGGACACAGGAGCAGCACGGCGTCGCCCGTGACCCCGGCGAGCGCGTCGTCGACCGTCAGGAACGCGTTCAGATCGCGCCACACCATCGGCCCGTTGGAGCACGGTCCTTGCACCCGCAGCGCGAGCTGGACCTGGGCGGCCGAGATCAGGTCGAGGTCCTCCTGCAGTCGGACCTCGGCGGAGGCGAGCGCGGCGGCTGCCTCGTCCCACAACGGCTCGCCCGCGTAGGACACCGACGGGGTCAGGCGCAAGCGCGGCGCCGACGGCGGCTGCACGTCCGTGTCCACGACGTCCGTGTCCGCTGCGTCCGTGTCCACGACCTCGGTGTCGACCCCGTCGGTGTCCACGACCTCGGTGTCGACCCCATCGGTGTCGGCCACGTCTGTGTCCGCGACGTCGGTGTCGACCGACGGCTCGTCGTCGCCCGGTGACGCGGCCCGGCACGCGGCCACGACGATGATCAGCGCGAGCCCCTCGAGCCAGCGTGTCATGCGCCCTCCCCGACGGAGGCTACCGCGCACGGTGCGTCCACCCCTGCGCAGATCGCGCGGAGCGTTCGACGCCATCACGGCGCAGCGGCGGTGTCGTCGTCGGTGTCGACAGCGCCGTCCGGCACCGCGCCCCGCGTGACGTCACACCCCCGACGGGTCCACACGAGGTCGACCCGACCCGCCAGCGGCACGCAGCGCGGCACGAAAGCGGCGGCGTTGCGGGTGCGTCCCTCCCCCACGTCGGTGTCGGACACGTTCACGGTCCACGAGCTCCGCGATGGCGCGACGATCGGTCCGCTGGTGAGGTTGCTGACGAAGCGGCCGCCGCGCACGTCCGCCGCCACCAGCCCAGCGGCCGGCCCGGTGAGCGACACGACGGGTCCGCGGGTGACGTTGGCCTCGACGTGCGCGTTCTGCACCACCAGGTGGCTCCCCTGGTCGATGGCGTCCCGTGACGCGTCGAAGCGCAGCCACGTGGCGCCGACCGTCTCGTTGCGCAGCACCGCGTCGCCGACGAACGCCGCGCGGATCGCGCCGGTGAGGCGGACCTGCGGATCGCCCCCGGCGATGCGGTTGCGCAGCCAGGTGTCGTCGACACTGACGAACGTGCCGAGCTCGCGGAACGTGCGCCACGTCACGATCCCCTCACGGGTGACCGCACCCTGGAACACATTGCGCGCGCTGACGAACGACGGCGGCGTCTCGTACGCGGGGCTCACGCCCTCGGCCCCGTCCGCGGTGACGTCGACGAGCACGCTGCGCGACACGGTGTCCTTGTCCCACGCGTTGCCCCACAGCACCACGTCGTGGGCGTCGCCCTGCAGGATCGGGCCGAAGCCGAGGTGGGCGGTCGACCCGACCACGGTGACCGACCGGGCGTAGTACGCCACGACGAGCCCGCTGGCGCCCGGCGTCATCCCCACCCGCCACAGGTCGAGGCGCGCGTCGATGTCGACCACCACCAGGGCGTCGTCCTCCGGGGCCACCAGCTCGAGGTCGACCAGCGTGAGGTGGGTGCCTCGCCCCACGCGGCGCAGCGTGGTGTCGGCGACGAGCGTGGGACGCTGCCCGTCGGCGACCGGCGCCACGACGCGGCGCTCCTGGACGGAGAAGGTGGGTGGGACCGCGTAGGTGCCGGGGCACAAGAGCACCACGGCGTCGGGGGCGCGCTGCTGCACAGCGGCGGCCAGCGACGGGAACGGCGCGCCGTCGCGCCACACCTGAGCCTCGCCGTCGCAGGGATCGCGCGTGGCGGCGTGCACCTGGACCCGCGCCGCGGCGATGCGCGCGAGGACGTCGACCACGTCGGCGCGCACGTCCGTGAGGCGATCGACCGCCGTGTCCCAGGCCGGCTCGTCGGTCACCCGTCCCCGGGACGGCACCGGGAGCTGGTCGTCGGTGAGCTCGGGCCCGAGCGCTCCGACGGGCGGGTCGGTGTCGTCGACGCGCGGCACGTCCTGCGGCGGCGTCGGGGCGACACACCCCGCACCGCACGCGACGACCCACGCTGCCGCGGTCCACGCCCGCACGCCCACCTCCGGCCCGCACGGTAGCCGCGGCCGGACTCAGCTCGCCAGCAGCACCTGCTCGAGCTCCTTGATCCGATCGCGCAGCTCGGCCGCGCGCTCGAACTCCAGCTCCTTGGCGGCGCGCTTCATCTCCTTGCGGAGCTCCTCGAGCAGCGCCGGCACGCTCTCGGCCCGCGGTGCGGCGGCGACGGGCTCCACGCTGTAGCGCCCGCCCATCGACGCGGCCTTGGCGCGCTTGGCCTTCTTCTCGACGCTGTCGGGCTCGGCGCCGAGCAGCTCGACCATCGACTCGCCGATCTTGCGCACCACGGTCGTGGGCGTGATGCCGTGGGCGGCGTTGTAGGCCTCCTGCACCTCGCGGCGTCGACGGGTCTCCTCGATGGCGGCCTTCATGCTGTCGGTGACCTGGTCGGCGTAGAGCACGACGTGGCCGCGGGCGTTGCGGGCGGCGCGGCCGATGGTCTGGATGAGGCTGCGCGTGTTGCGCAGGAAGCCCTCCTTGTCGGCGTCCATGATCAGCACCCGCGCCACCTCGGGCAGGTCGAGCCCCTCGCGCAGCAGGTTGATGCCGACGAGGACGTCGAAGTCGCCCATCCGCAGCTCGCGCAGGATCTCGGTGCGCTCCAGCGTGTCGATGTCGGAGTGCAGGTAGCGGGCCTTGACGCCGTGCTCGACGAGGAAGTCGGTGAGCTCCTGGGCCATGCGCTTGGTGAGCACGGTGATGAGCACGCGCGTGCCCTCGTCGACGGCCTCGCGGATGCGCCCCAGGGCGTGGTCGACCTGGATGCGGGCCGGCACCACCTCGATCGTGGGGTCGAGCAGGCCGGTGGGACGCACGAGCTGCTCGACGACGTGGCCGTGGGCCTGCTTGAGCTCCCAGTCGCCCGGGGTGGCCGACACGTAGACCACCTGGTCGAGCATCTGCTCCCACTCCTGGAAGGTGAGCGGGCGGTTGTCGATGGCGCTGGGCAGCCGGAAGCCGAAGTCGACCAGGACCTCCTTGCGGGCCCGATCGCCCTTGAACATGCCACCGACCTGCGGCACGGCGATGTGGCTCTCGTCGACGATCATCAGCCACTCGCGCGGGAAGTACTCAAGCAGCGTGGGAGGCGGCTCGCCGGGGGCGCGTCCCGACAGGTGGCGGCTGTAGTTCTCGATGCCCTTGCAGCGCCCGATCTCGGTGATCATCTCCAGATCGAACAGCGTGCGCTGCTCCAGCCGCTGCGCCTCCAGCAGCTTGTTCATCGACCGCAGCTCGTCGAGCCGGTCGACCAGCTCGGCGCGGATCGACGTGACCGCCCGCTCCAGCTTGTCCTTGGGCGTGACGTAGTGGCTGGCCGGGTAGATCGCGACCTTGTCGAGCGTGTCGAGGCGCTTGCCGCGCAGCGGATCGAAGGTGGACAGCGACTCCACCTCGTCGCCGAAGAGCTCGATGCGCACGGCCACGTCGTCGGCGTGCGCCGGGTAGATGTCGATGACGTCGCCGCGGGCGCGGAACGTGCCGCGGTGGAAGTCGGCCTCGTTGCGCTCGTACTGGATCTCCACCAGCTTGCGCAGGATCGACTGGCGGTCGATCTCCTGGCCGGCGTGCAGGTGCAGCAGCATCCCCTCGTAGGCCTCGGAGCTGCCGATGCCGTAGATGCAGCTGACGCTGGCGACGATGATGACGTCGTTGCGCTCGAGCAGCGACCGCGTGGCGGCGTGGCGCAGGCGGTCGATGGCGTCGTTGATGAGGCTGTCCTTCTCGATGTAGGTGTCGGAGGACGGGACGTAGGCCTCGGGCTGATAGTAGTCGTAGTAGCTGACGAAGTACTCGACGGCGTTGTCGGGGAACAGCTCCTTGAACTCGGCGTAGAGCTGGGCGGCGAGCGTCTTGTTGGGGGCGAGCACCAGCGTGGGCTTGGCCACGGTCTGGATGACGTTGGCCATCGTGAACGTCTTGCCCGACCCGGTGATGCCGAGCAGCACCTGGTGGGGCTCGCCGCGCTGGAGGCCGTCGACGAGGGCGGCGATCGCCTGGGGCTGGTCGCCCGTGGGCTGGTGGGGACTGGCGAGCCGGAAGGGGCGCGTGGCCCGGGGCGGACCGACCTCTTCCTGCACGGGCGGCCACGGCGCCATGGGACCTCCAGGTCCGTGGACGTATCGCGGCGGGGTGCGCGAGGCGGCGGGGCTGGTGACAGGGTGGTGGCGGCAGGGAGTGCCGTCGCAGGAGGCGTCGATGGCTCGCCGCCGGCAGGCCGTTTCCACCGTGCTCCTCGTCCTCGCGCTGCTGGCGGGGTTCGCGTGGTGGCGCCTGCGCGCCTCCCAGGGCGGCCCGGGCGACGACGCCCTGGGCCCGAGCCGGACCGAGCGCGGGCGTGTCCGGGTGCAGGCGCCGCCGCCGCCTCGGCTGGAGGTGCCCCGCCCGAAGGCGCCGCGCGGCGCGCTCACCGTGCGCGTGGGCGACCCGAAGCGCTGGCACCCGGCGATCACGATGGGGTGGGACATCCCCCAGGCCGAGGACTACTGGCCGCGGCGTGACGAGGTGCCGTGGCCCGATCTGCCCAGCGTGGACGCGCTGCAGGACCTGGCCGACGCGGCGGCCCGCTACGACGTCTTCGACCCCCACTTCGCCGAGGCCCTGCGTCACTTCCTCGACGTGCTGCCCGCCGACCACGTGATCGGCGACGACGCCATGGTGGACGTCGACGACCCCTGGGCGCTGCTGCACGCCATGGAGGCCGAGCGCGTCGCGGGCATCACGGCCTGGTTCGAGACCGACGCCGGCACGCCGCGGGATCTGCTCGATCTGCTCGACGGGGCCCGGACCCGCGCCCAGACCCTCGTCGATCGGTTCGGCGGCGACCCCGTGGCCGACTTCGCGCGGCTGCAGCTGCTCGAGCTGGCGGCGATGGACCTGAGCAGCAACGGCCAGGCCCCGTCGATCGCGGACCCGGAGCAGACCGCCGCGACCCTGCAGGACCTCCTCGACGAGGCGACGGACCCGCTGGTGGTCGAGGCCGCCGCCGGGGTGGCGGCGATGCTGGAGCCGGGCGCGCTGCACCCCGACGACACCGTCGCGGTGATCGACGCGGCCCAGTCCCGCTTGAGCGACCTGCCGCCCGACCTGCGGCAGGCCCTGGCCCGCGGCGCGCTGGCCCAGGCCTTCGCCATCGACGACCTCGACCGCGCCGCCGACTGGACCGACGTGCTCGCCACCGCCATCCCCACCGCCGACGCCGACCCCGAGGCGCTCGATCCCGCCGTCGACGTCGACGCCGCCCGCGGTCAGCTCGCGGCCCGGGGACGCGGCACGCCCGCCACCTGGCAGGCCGAGCTCGTGGCGGCCGTGTGGCGCTGCCACGACGCGCAGCCGATCACCGCCACCACGCACACCACCGCCCGCTGGGACCGCGGCTGGCAGTGGTCGGACCTCACGCCCGAGGACGCAGCGCTGGGCACCTGCCTGGCGGGGTCGCGGTGGACGCTGGAGCCCGACGTCGCCGAGCTCGCGCTGACCGTGGCCGTCGACGTGCCCAGGCCAGACCCGCCGCGGTAGACTGGCCGCGCCCGTCCACCTCGCACCCCAAGGCCCATGCGGACCGTCTCGCCCTTCGTGCTGCCGCTGTGGCTGGGGATCGCCTGCGCGACCCCCGTCGAGGTGCCGACCGACACCTTCGACGCGGCGCCCCCGGTGCTCCGTCGCCTGACCCAGTCCCAGGTGGAGCACGCGGTCCGCGATCTGTTCGGCGCCGACGTGTACGTGCCGGCCGACCTCGACGCCGCGCTGCGGGTCGACGGGCTGGAGGCGATCGGCACGGCGCGGATCGCGGTGAGCCCCCGCGGCGTCGAGCGCTACGAGGCGGCGGCGTTCGCGGTCGCGCGCCAGGCCCTCGACGCGACCCACCGCGCGGCCATCGTGCCGTGCAGCCCCGCGGCGGCCGACGACGCCGGGTGCGCCGCACAGGTGATCCGCACGGTCGGTCGGCGCGTGTGGCGGCGTCCCCTCACCGACGCCGAGGTCGACGGGCTCGTCGCGGTCGCGGTCGCGGCCGGTCGCGCCTACGCCGATGCCGACGAAGGGCTCGTCTACGGCGTCGCGGGCCTGCTGCAGTCGCCGTGGTTCCTGATGCGACCGGAGCCCGGCGCCGACGATCCGGCGGTCCCCGGGGCGCGCGTCTACGACGGCTACGCGCTCGCCAGCCGCCTGTCGTTCTTCCTGTGGGACACGATCCCCGACGACGCGCTCCTCGACGCAGCCGCCCGCGGCGACCTGTCCACCGACGACGGGGTCGACGCCCAGGTCGTCCGCATGGTGGCCGACCCCCGCGCCCACGACGGCCTGCGCGCCTGGGCCGCCGACCTGATGCAGCTGTCCAACCTCAAGGACGTGCGCAAGGACACCACCGTCTACCCGACGTGGACCGACGACCTCGCTGCCTCCGCGGGCGAGCAGGTGCTCCGCAGCTTCGAGGACCAGGTCTTCACCCTCGACGCCGACCTCGGGGGCCTGCTGACGTCGCGGCGGCTGGCGGTCGACCCCGGCCTCGCCCGCGCCTACGGCGTCGCGGCGCCGGTCCGCGAGGGCTTCGGGGTGGTCCGCCTGCCCGACGACAGCGAACGGGTGGGCCTGCTCGGTCAGCTCGGTTTCCTCGCCCTGCACGCGCACGCCGCGTCGTCGAGCGCCACGCTGCGCGGCCGCTTCGTGCGCGAGGCGCTGCTCTGCGAGACGATCGATCCGCCGCCCCCCGGCGTGAACACCACCATCCCCGAGCCGTCCCCGGACGCTCCCACCCTGCGCGACCGCGTGGCGGCCCACCTCGACAACCCCAGCTGCGCCGGCTGCCACGCCCGCATGGACCCGCTGGGCCTCGCACTCGAGCAGTTCGACGGCGCGGGCGCGTTCCGCACCGAGGAGGGCGGCGCCACCATCGACGTGCGCGGGACCCTCGACGACGTCGACTTCGTCGGCGCCTCCGGGCTGGCCGACGCGGTCCGCGCCCACCCGGCGTTCGTGCCGTGCCTCGTCGAGCAGGTCACCCGCTACGCGCTGGGTCGTCCGCTCACCGACGCCGATCGCCCCGCGCTGGCGGCCCTGGTGACGGCCTTCGAGGCCCACGGTCGACGGCTTCAGCCGCTGTGGATGGACCTCGCCCAGAGCCCGCTGTTCCGCCGGGTCGGGGAGGTCGAGTGAGGACGATCGACCGGCGCACGCTGCTGCGGGGCCTGTTCGGGGGGGCGGCCGTCTCGGTGGCCCTGCCCCCGCTCGCGTGCCTGCTCGACAGCCACGGCACGGCCTGGGCCGACGGCACGGCGTTCCCGCGACGGTTCCTGCAGTGGACGTGGGGCGACGGCGTGGTGCCCGCGCGCTGGGTGCCATCGACCACGGGTGCCGGTGCCGACTGGGTGCTGTCCGACGCGCTCGCGCCGCTGGTCGACCACAAGGCGCGGCTCGCGGTGCTCAGCGGCCTGGAGGTCAAGGCCCCCGACAAGGCCGTGCCCCACTGGTCGGGGTTCATGCCCCTGCTCACCGGGGAGCCGCTCCAGGGCGTCGACGACGACTTCACGCCGGTGGCCCCCACCCTCGATCAGCGCGTGGCCACCGAGATCGCCGGCACCACACCCTTCCGCAGCCTGGAGCTGGGCGCCCTCGACGACACCCCGGTGTCCTACAACGGCACCTACAGCCCCAACCCGCCCGAGCGCGACCCGGTCGCCCTGTACGACCGGCTGTTCGGCCCCACGTTCCGCGACCCGGCCGACGCCGACGCACCGCTGGACCCGTCCCTGGCGCTGCGCCAGAGCCTGCTCGACGTGGTGGGCGGGCACGTCACCGATCTGCAGCGCTCGCTGGGCGCCGACGATCGCGCCCGCCTCGACCAGCACCTGACGGGCCTGCGCGACCTGGAGCTGCGCCTGGCCCGCCTGGCCGAAGGACCGGCCGACCTCGCGGCGTGCCGGCGGCCCTCGGCGCCCGCCGACGCCACCGGGCTGACCGATCCCTTCGCGCGTCACGCCGCGCTGGTCGACGTCCTGTCCCTGGCCCTCGCCTGCGACCTCACCCGCGTGGCGACGATGTGCTTCCTGCCGCCGGTCAACCCCTACCAGTTCCCCGGCACGCCCGACGCGCACCACCAGCTCACCCACAGCGAGGCCGGCGAGCAGCCGCTCGTGCACGCCACGACCGTACGCACGATGGAGGCGTTCGCCACCTTCCTCGACGCGCTCGCGGCGGTGCCGGAGGGCGACGGCAGCGTGCTCGACCACGCCCTGGTGCTCGCCACCACCGACTGCGCCCACGGGCAGGTCCACGCCTACACCGACTGGCCCGTGCTGCTGGCCGGTGGCGCCGATGGCGCGCTGCGCACCGATCGCCACGTCCGCAGCGCCGGCGGCAACGCGTCGGCGGTGGCGCTCACGGTGATGCACGCGCTCGGCCTGCGGGCCCCGAGCTTCGGCAGCGGCGACCTGCGGGTCACGGCACCCGTCACCGACGTGCTCGGATGAGGCGCGCGGCGATCGGGGGCCTGGTGGCGACGCTGGGGATCGCGGCCTGCCAGGCGCCCGCCGAGGACGCCACCGACGACACCACGGTCGACGTCGGCGACGACACCCCGCGCGACAGCGGGGAGCCGGCCCCGGCGGCCACCACGGACGCCGGTCACCTGCTGGTGGCGTCGCTCGCGTTCGCCACCCAGACGACGGACGGCGTCACCGTCGGCTTCGACCTCGACGCGCTCGGGTCGGGCGCGTGCGGCATCGACGACCAGGTCGACGCCGAGGGCCACACCGACCTCGACAACGCCTTCGCCTTCGCGCTCGACCGCATCGTCGACAACATCGGGTGGCCGTTCCTCGCCACGCCGCAGGACACCATCGACACGGGCCGCTTCCTCCAGGTGCTCGACGTGTCGGCGTTCGAGGCGGCCGCTCCGGGCGACTGCGTCCCCGTCCAGCTCCTGCGCGCCACCGGGCGCCCGGTCCTGGGCGGCGCTGGGCAGGTCCTCGCCCACCAGACCCTCGACGTGGACGACGGCGCCGCCGTCCAGCAGGTCGCGTGCGGACGCAAGGTCGACGCCGACACCCTCACCCTCGAGGGCTTCACGATGGCGCTGCCGCTGGAGCTGATGGGCCACCCGATCCCGCTCACGCTGCGCGACGCGCGGGCCCGCCTCCACCGCGAGGGCGACGCCTGGACGGGGGTGGTGGGCGCGGCCGTGTCTGCCCAGCAGTTCATCGACGGGGTGGCGACGTTCCCCGACCTGCCACCCGTCCGCCGCGACAACCTCGTCGCCGGCTTCGCGTCCGTGGCCGACCTGCGGGCCACGCCCGACGGTCCGTGCACGCTGGTGTCGACGTCCATGGCGGTCGAGGCCGTGCCGGTGTTCCTGTTCGACGCCGGCGCTCCGTAGCCGCATGGCCCGTCTCGCCGTCGTGGGTCCTGGCGCCATCGGCGCCACCGTGGCCGCGTGGCTCGGTCAGGACCGCGCGCACGAGGTCGTGATCGGCGCGCGGACCGGGTTCGACGCGCTGCACGTCGACACGCCGGCCGGGCCGCTGGTGGCCCGACCCCGCGTGGGCACCGACCCCGACGCCGTCGGCCCCGTCGACCTCGTGCTCGTCGCCACCAAGACCTACGACCTGCCGACGGCCTGGCTCGCCCGCCTCGTCGACGACCGGACGGTGGTGGCCGTGCTGCAGAACGGCGTCGAGCACGTCGCGCGCTTCGCTCCCCTCGTCCCCGCCGACCGCGTGCTGCCGGTGATCGTCGACGTGCCGTGCGCGCGCCACGCCCCCGGCCGGGCGACCCAGCGCAGCCCCGGATCGCTGACGGTCGCGGCGGGGGGGCAAGGGCGCGCGTTCGTCGCGGCGTTCGCCCACGTGCCGCGGCAGGTGCTCGCGGTCCGGACCACCGACGACCTGCCCGCCGTCGCGTGGACGAAGCTCGCGGTCAACTGCGCCGTGGGCGTCTGCGCCGTGCGGGGCGAGCCCCTCGGCGCGAGCCGACGTCCCGAGGTCGCCGCCCGCATGCGCGCGCTGGCCGCCGAGTGCGTGGCCGTGGGTCGCGCGGAGGGGGTGGAGCTGCCCGACGACCTGCCCGACGCCGTCGTCGCCCGCTACCAGGCGATGCCGACGGACGCGCTGTCGTCGATCGTCGCCGACCGCCTGGCGGGTCGCCCGATGGAGATCGACGCCCGCCACGGCGTGCTCGTGCGGCGTGGCGCGGCCCACGGCATCCCCACGCCAGAGAACGCGGCGGTGGTCGCGGCGCTCACCGAAGCGGGCGGGCGCGGCCGCGCGGGCTGAAGGTCAGCGCGGGCCTAGAACGGCACCGTGTACGGATCCCCGTAGTAGGTCAGATCCGCCGACCGCGGCGCCCACAGCGGGTCGACGTCGTCGGCCTGGACGGCGTCGAGCTCGGCGCGCAGCGCGTTGACGAGACCGGGCCGCTGGGTGGCGAGGTTCGTCGTCTCCCCCGGGTCGGCCGCGAGGTCGAACAGGTAGGTGTGGCCCTGCACGTCGACCAGCTTGTCGTCGCCGTCGCGGATCGCGCGCACGTCGCCCACGCGCCAGTCGAGCACGTCGTGGACCGGGCCCGTCTGGTCGCCGACGATCCACGGGAGCAGGTCGACGCCGTCGAGATCGAGCCGTTCGGGCACCGCAGCGCCGGCAGCCGCGGCCAGCGTCGGGAACAGGTCGAGGGTGCTCACCGGCGCGGTGAACGTGGCTCCGGCCGGGACGCGACCGGGCCAGCGCACGATCATCGGCGTGCGGATCCCGCCCTCCATCATCGTGATCTTGCCGCCTCGGAACGGTGCATTCGAACACCACCCGAACACGTCGGTGCAGCCGTGGTCGGAGAGGAACACCACCAGGGTGTCGTCGGCGAAGCCCGCAGACTCCAGGCGCGTGAGCAGGCGGCCGACGGCAAGATCCAGCCCGGCGACCGTCGCGCGGTACGCCCAGGTCTCGGGGTCGGCGGGGTGCGGGTCGATGCGGTCGAGCATCGCCGGTGAGGCCTGCACGGGCTCGTGCGGTGCCTGCCACGTCACCATCAGGAAGAACGGCGACTGGGCCTGCGTGCCCACGAACGCGCTCGCCTCGCGGCCGATGCGGTCGGTGAGGTGCTCCTGGGGATCGACCTCGACCTGCTCGCCGTTGAACTGCAGCGCCTCGGACCAGTGGTCGAACGGCCAGCCGGGCGGGCTCGACAGGAAGGGCCACGCCTCGATCTCCCCCGGCAGGCCGGGCTCGAGGCTGTTGCGCTGGCCGGCGAGGAAGCCCAGGTAGCCCTGGAAGCCGCGCGCCAGCGGGTGGTGCTGGGGCATCAGGCCCAGGTGCCACTTGCCGATGAGCCCCGTCTGCAGTCCGGCGTCGCGCAGCACGTCGGCGATCGTGACCTCGCTGAACGGCAGCCCGCGGCCCTCCGCCTCGGCGAGCACGGGCGCGCCGAGGTTGAACTCGACGCCGTAGCGGGTGGGTCGGCGGCCGGTGAGGATGCCCGCGCGGGAGGGCGTGCACGTCACACCGGTGACGTAGGCCGCGTCGAAGGTCATGCCCCCCGCGGCGAGCGCATCCAGGCTGGGCGTGTCGATGTCGGTGCCGCCGAACGCGCCGACGTCGCCGTAGCCGAGGTCGTCGGCGACCATCACCAGGATGTTGGGCTGGACCACGCGCGCCGCGACGAGCGCCGTCGGGCCGGCCAGGCCGCCGTCGTCCGTCGGGGTGGCCTGGCACGTCCACACCTGCCCGGGGCGCACCTCGGACGCGGGGATCGTGTCGCCCTCGCGCGCCTGCATCGCCACCGGCCCGTCGTAGGGCACGCCGTCCCGCAGCCACGAGAACACGTAGGTGACGGGGTCGCCGTCGGGATCGGTGCTCGGCTCGATGACGAGGCAGGTCAGCGGCATCCAGGTGTGGCCGGTGGCCGGGGACATCACGAGGCCGGTGGCGCCGGGCGCGTGGTTGGGCAGCTGCACGACGTCGGTGTCGTCGGGCGTGTCGTCGGTGGGCGTGTCGATCGGCGCGTCACCGTCGCAGGCCGCGCCGATCAGCACCGCGAGGGTGACGGGGAGCCAGCGCACGCGACCTCCAGGGCGGCCGGCAGCGTATCCCACGCCCGCCGGGCACGCGGGACCTACCGCGCGCCCGCACGCGACCGGCGGACCTCCGAGGCGACGGCGGCCTCGGCCCGCGCCAGCAGCGCGTGGACGTCGGCGGCGTCGGGCAGCTCCGCGGCCGCGGGCCGCAGCACCCGCACGGCCTCGGCGTGGCGACCGACGTCGAGCAGCCAGGTGGCGAGCGTGATCCGCACCGACAGATCGCGCGGCACCTCGCGACGCACCTCGTCCAGGGCGTCGATGGCCGCGTCCGGTCGTCCCAGGTCCCACTCGGCACGCGCCAGGAGTGACAGCGCCCACGGGTCGAGCGGCGCGTCCACGAGCACGGCGCGGGCGCGGCTTCGCGCGGTCCCCGGGTGCAGGGCGGTCAGGTCGGCCTCGCCGGCGACGAGCTGCAGCGCGAGCAGGTCGGGGAAGACGCCGAGGAAGCGCTCGACGAGCGGCTGGGCGGCGTCCGGCCCGTCGGTGAGCAGCGTGGCCCGCACCAGCCCCACCATCGAGCGCGCGTCGCTGGGCACCCGCCCGAGGGCGATCTCGAAGGCGGCACGGGCGTCCTCCCAGGCGCCGGCGTCCAGCGCCGCCTCCCCGGCGCGTCGCCAGGCCTCGGCCGTGTCCATCCACGTCGCCTGCGCCCAGGCGCGCTCGGCCTGCTCGTCGACGCGGCCCTCCGCCCCGAGCAGGGCGATCTCGAGCTCCTCGACGATGGCGGCCCCGGGCAGGTGGACCGCCAGCGTGTCGAGCGCGGCGCGCGCCCCGGCCACGTCCCCCATCGCCAGCCGTCGGCGCACGTTCCACGTCTCCGGGATGTAGGGGATCACGTCGCGCGGATCGAGCGTGCCCGCGGGCGTGTCCGGGTCGCCGGTGACGTAGCCGAGCGCCTCCAGGGCGGCGGTGGCGTCGGCGGCTGCGCCCGGGTCCGACGGGGCGGGGACCACCCGATCGGCGGCCGTCACGCCCAGGCGCTGCTCGAGCGCTGCGAGCGCGTCCTCCTCCTGCGCCAGGTCCGCGCCGGGCGACGGCGTCATGCCGATGCCGCCCGTCGCGGCGTCGTAGGGGTACCAGCCGGCCCACGCCCCCCGCAGGTAGCGCCCCTGCGCGGTGGTGCGCGCGGTCAGGTCGGCGAGGCCCATGCCGAGGTGACCCGTCTGGGCCTCGCTGAACACCTCGGCGGTGCCGCCGTCCAGCAGGCTGCGTCCCTGCAGGCCGTCGGTGTCGTCGACCCCTGCAAGGGCCAGCAGCGTCGGCGCGAGATCCACGTGGCTGACCGGCGTGTCGCCGCGCACCCCCTCGGGGACGCCCGGGCCCGCGAGCACCAGCGGCACGCGGATCGTGGCGTCGTGCAGCAGGAAGCCGTGCGTGGCCTCGCCCCCGTCGCCGAGCCCCTCGCCGTGATCGGCGGTGACCGCCACCACCGCCGGCCCGTGGGCGGCCACCGCGTCGAGCAGGCGCCCGAGCTGGCTGTCGGCGTAGGCGATCTCGCCGTCGTAGGGGCGGTCGCCGTAGCGCGACGCGAACGGCTCGGGCGGCGCGTACGGCCAGTGGGCGTCGAACAGGTGGACCCACAGGAACACCGGCCCGTCGACGTCGTCGAGCCAGGCCACCGCTTCGTCGACCACCGGACCCGCGGGGCGGGCGTCGCGCCAGTCCTGGAGCACCGGATCGTGCACCAGGGCGTCGGAGAACGTGTCGAACCCCTGGGCGAAGCCCCAGCGACGGCTCGTCGGGAAGGCGGCGGTGAACGCGGCCGTGGCGTAGCCGGCGTGGCCGAAGCGCTCCGCGAGGGTGACGGCGCTGTCGGGCAGCACGTAGTTGCCGTTGTCGCGCACGCCGTGCGACGGCGGGAAGCGCCCGGTCAGGATCGTGCTGTGGCTGGGGATGGTGAGCGGCGCGCTGCTGTAGGCGCGCTCGAACAGCATCCCGCGATCGGCGAGGCCATCGAACGCGGGCGTGGCGGCGGCGCCGCCGTAGGCGCCCAGGTGGTCGGCGCGCGTGGTGTCGAGGGTGACGAGGACCACGCTGGGGCCGTCGGGTGCGGGGGGGGAAGCGGTCACGACGGCGTCCGGCGCGGGCACGTCGGGCGGTGACCCACACGCCCAGGCGACGTTGGCCGCGGCGAGCAGCGTTCGTGGTGCGCGCAACGTCCGACCCCCTCGGGCGCAGGGTAGCGGCGGTGGTGCCCGGGTCCAACACCCTTGCACGCGATCTGCGTAGCGAGCCCCGCACCCGTGCACTACGCTGCCTGCGTCTCGGGGGTGGAACGATGGTTCGTTGGACGTTTCTCGCGGTACTCGCCGGTTGTAATCCCACCGGTTCGGGGGACCCTGCGGCGACCCAGGTCGCCGATCAGCTGCCACCACCGACGCTGTCGGTCCAGCTGCTCGATCCGCCGGTGCGGGGCACGCCCGTGCGCGTCCGCGTCGACGTCAGCGGCGCACCGGCCGGCACGCGCTTCCTGATGGTCACCAACGACGGGTCCGCCGGGCCCGGTCCGTGTGCGCCCGGCGGCAGTCCGTGCCTCGATCTCGGCCCGCCGCTCGAGATCTCTCCGGCCCGCGTGCTCGCCGGCACGTCGGGATCGGTGCGCCTGACCGTGCAGCTGCCCGACGCCGCGGTGGTGGGCTCCCAGCTCGCGATCCGCACCGCGTCCGGCGCCGTGTTCCTGCGTCCCCGCGTCGACCTGACCACGGTCGCCGACGCCGACCGCGACGGCGATGGCCTCGCCGACACCGTCGAGCAGGCCCTGGGCACCGACCTGTGGGACCCCGACACCGACGGCGACGGCACCGACGACGGCGAAGAGGTGTTCGGCGGCCGTGACCCGCTCGGCCCCGACGCCCCCGGCACTGCCGAGGTGTGCGACAACGGCGTCGACGACGATCACGACGGGCTGATGGACTGCCAGGACGGCGACTGCCTGGCCGCGTCCACGTGCGCGGAGACGGCCTGCGACGACGGCGCCGACAACGACGGCGACGGGCTCGAGGACTGCGCCGACGAGGACTGCTGGGGGCACGGCTGCGCGTGGACCCGGAGCCGGCTCGTCGACGGCGAGCTGGAGCGCCGCCGCACCTTCGAGGACGTGTCCACCGTGTGTCGACCCTCGGGCGCCTTCCACGCCCAGGACGCCGACCACACCCTCACGCTGCGCAACCCCGCGGGCGTGGCCCGCCAGTACTCCGAGCTCGGCGCGCTGCTCGGCAGCTGCAGCTGGCACGCCTCGGCGCTCAGCAACCGCATGGTCTACACCGCCGTCACCACCAACTACGGCTTCGATCTGGTGGCGAACGGCTGGGACGACGGCGTGCGCAGCGGCTTCGTCGCGGGCCCCGGCTGCCCCACGCTCACGCCGCGCGACGTGCTGGCGCCCGTGCTGCTGACCGGTGGCGCCCAGCCCGACGTGATCCGGGCCGAGCGGTCGCTGAGCGCCGGGCCGACCGGCGCGCCGGTGTGGTACCGCAGCGGTCCCAGCCACACCGTCGCCTGGGCGTCGGGCGCGATGCAGCCGCCCCAGCGCACCTCGTCGAACACCACCCAAGGCACGAACTGCCAGACGTTCGGCACCACCACCACCTACGGCGGCACGTCGACGTTCCAGTCGTGCGCCTGCGACGAGACCACGCACAGCGAGCATTCCTCGACCACCTGGACCGACGTCCACGACGTCGGGGCCCAGGACGGTGCGTGGACGGCGATGCCGTGAGCTGTCCCTGAACGGGTCGCCTGCCTCGCGCTAGACGGGGCGGGTGTCCACCCCTCCCACGCCCGTGCTGCCGCTGCTCGTCGCCGCGCTCCTCCTGAGCGCCGGCGTGTTCGCGGGCTGTCCGAAGCGTGGCCTGCCGCCGACACCGCCCCCGGTCGAGCTGCTCCCGGCCGGTCGACGCGCGCCGGTGCTCGCCCCCGGACCGCCGCAGGCGCCGCCGCCCCCGGTAGTGGTGGTCGCACCGCCGCCGCCGCCGGAGCCCCCGCCGGAGGACGGCGGGATCCTGATCCTGATCCACGACACCGACACCGACGGGGCGACCGACACCGACAGGCCGCCGGACGCCGCGCCCGTGGACACCGACCCGCCGCCGGACGCCGAGGCCGTCGACACCGACCCGGTCGACACCGACCCGCGCGACACGGACACGCACCCGGTCGACACGGACACGGGCAACGATGGCGCAGACACCGACACCGACCTGCCGGACACCGACACCGACCCGCAGGACAGCGACAGCGACACCGCCGGCGACACCGACACGGGCGTCGGGACCGGCACGCCGATCCCGACGGGCACGCCGCGCTAGCGCTTGAGCTGCACGGCGGAGGCCACGAGCTCGTAGGTCATGCCCTCCTTGCCGGCCTCGGGCAGCACCTCGGGGCGCGCGGCCTCGCCGGCGTAGTGGGCGACCGTCTCGGGGTCGATCGGCTTGCCGACGATGGTGCCCTGGATGCGCGCCGTGGCGCCGGTGCAGTCCTTGGGCAGCCCGAAGGCGTGGTCCTTCATGGTGACGCGCATGGTGCGGTCGCCGTCGGTGACCACCATCCAGCAGCCGGCCTTCTGGCAGACGTCGGCGACCTCACCCTCCACGAACACGGCCTGATCGGCGTAGGTGGCGGGCGCGTCGAGCAGCGCCTTGGCCGCGAGCGTGTCGGTGGCGGTGATCGCGTCGCCGTAGGACGCCCAGCCGTCGGCGTCGGGAGCGGCGGCCTGGGCCGCGGGCTCCGCGTGGCCTTCGTGGCCCTCGTGGCTGGCCTGGGCCGTGGCGGCCTCGGGCGCGACGGGGTCGGCGGACGGCGTGCCACAGGCGGCGAGCAGGACCGGAACGACGAGGTGCAGCCGCAGGGCGGCGAGCGGGGCGTGCATCACGGACTCCTAGAACGGGAGGATGGAGAGCGAGACGACCGAGGCGTCGTCGACGGCCTGGATCGACAAGGCGAGGGACTGGTCGGCGGAGGTCCACGTCTGGTTGACGATGCCGCCCGCGGAGGTGTCGGCGTCGAGCGTCCAGCCCGCGGCCTGCAGGGCGGTGCCGTAGCTGTCGGCGAGGGCGGCACCCTGGACGCCGGCGTGGTGGATCGACACCGTCTCGGCGTCGCTGAACGTGACGCGGGCGCCGGCCACGGGCAGCGCCATCGTGGTCCACGGCGGGGTGAGCGGCACCGCGTCGCTGAAGCGGGGCGGGTCGTCGGAGAAGATCCAGTCGCAGCCGGCCGCTCCCAGCAACAGCACGGCGACCAGCAGCACCCGGCGCATCCGACCTCCTCGTCGACGGAGCCTATCCGGGCTGCACACGGCGTGCCCGATGGTCACGGCGCCGTCGGTGCGTAGGACACCGGGCGGGCACGGCGGGCTACGTGCACCGGGGAGGTCGCGGTGGACGCGGGTACCGTGCTCGGGGGACGGTTCGAGGTGGTCGGCGAGCTGGGCCGCGGCGGCACGGCCACCGTCTGGCTCGCCCACGACCGCGTGCGCCACGAGGACGTCGCCCTGAAGGTGGTCCACCCCCACCTCGCCGACCAGCCCACGGTGGCCGGTCGCCTGCGGCGGGAAGTCCAGGCCGCCGCGCGCGTGCGCCACGAGGCCGCCCTCGTCGCCCACGAGCTGCACGAGGTGGACGGCCAGCTGCTGCTGTGCCTGCCGCTGCACAGGGGACGCTCGCTGGCCGAGCACGTGGCCGCCCACGGCCCGTGGACCGGCGACGCGCTGGTGCGGATGGCCGTGCGCCTGTCGGACGCCCTCGCCGCTGCCCACCGCGCGGGCGTCATCCACCGCGACGTCTCCCCGGGCAACGTGCTCGTCGACGACGACGGCACCGCCGTGCTCACCGACTTCGGGCTGGCCCGGGTCGACGGCCGCCACACGGCCACCGCCACCAGCATCCTCGGCACGCCGGGCTACCTCGCCCCCGAGGTCTACGAAGGCCAGCGGGCCGATCCGCGCGTGGACCTGTACGGCCTCGGCGCCGTGCTCTACCTCGCCGCCACCGGCACGCCGCCGTTCGGCACCGGCGCGCCCGCCGGGGTGCTGCGCCGCCAGCTCGACGGCGACCGCACCCCGCTCGCCAGCGCACGGCCCGACCTGCCGGAGGCGTTCACCCACACCGTCGACGCGCTGCTCGCCGCGGATCCGGCCGCCCGCCCGTCCACCGCGCGCGAGGCGGCCGACCTGTTCGCCGGTCGCCTCGCCGCCACGCCGCCCGCACCCACGCGACGCGCGGCGGCCGCGGCGGGCCCACCGACCCGCCACGCCTCGCCCGAGGTGCCCGCCGGCGCTGAGCGTCGCAGCCACCTGCACCCGGGCACGTTCCGGGTGGTGGTCCGCGAGCGCCACGAGGACCAGTTCCGGCGCGATCAGGTCCGGCGCCGCGTGCGTCGTCGGCGCGGCGGCCACGACATGGCGGCGGCGATCACCGAGGCGGTGCAGCGCACGTCGCGGCGCTACCTCAACCCGATGATGCGGCGCTTCTTCGGCGTCGACCCCCGGTCGACCCCCGAACAGCAGCTCACCGACGCGGTCGGACGCCTCGTGGGGCTGCCCCGCGGGGCGCTCCAGGTGCCGGCGGCGCTGCTCGAGCGGCGCTTCTACCTGGTGGACGGCGTGAGCGAGCAGGTCGCCGAGACCCTGGCGCTGGAAGCGGAGCAGGTCGGCTTCCGCGCCCACGTCACCGACGCGGGACGGCCCTCGCGACGCGGCATGCCGCCGGCCGCGTTCCTCTGGGGCTTCGTCTTCCCCGCCGTGCTCGCGCTCGTCACGCCCATCCCCGACTTCGTCGCCCCGCTGATGCTGGTGATCGGCGCGTTCGTGTGGGTGACGAGCCGGCTCGCGACCGCCGCCGGCCCGCGGCGTCACGATCGCACCGTGGTCGCGTTCGGGGACGACCTCCGCTTCCACCTCGCCGACGACCACCGCCACCTGCTCGGTGCCCCCGACCGTCTGCACCTGCCCGGCACGGGGCCGCAGCTCGCCGCGGTGCGCGCGCCTGCACCCTCCCCTGCGCCCAGCGCCGACACCGCTCCGCCGCCCGCCGCGCCTGCGCCGGAGCCGTCGCTGCTCGATCAGGTGCTCGACCGCGTGGCGCTGCTCGCGGCCGACGTCGACGCGTCCACCGACCTGCCGGACGCCGTCCGCCGCGACCTGAACCGGTCGATCGTCGACCTGCGCCGCGAGGCCGAGCGCCACCACGCCCGGCTCACGACCCTCGACACGGAGCTGGCACGGGCCCGGAGCTGCGAGGCCATCGAGAGCGCCGTCGCCAGCGTGCAGGCCCGGGTGCGTCGCCTGGAGACGCTCCAGCGCGGCGGCAGCGCCGTCGACGACGCCGAGCTCACCGGGTTGCAGGGCACGCTCCGCGCCCACCTCGCCGAGCTCGACGCCGTCGAGGACCTCGAGCGCGCCCGCGTCGAGACCGTGGCCCGCCTGCTGGAGCTCGGCGCGGTCGCCGCCGAGGTGCGCCGCGACCTGTTCGACGTCACCGTGGCGTCGCAGCCCCTGGGCGACGTGGTGGCCCAGCTGCGTCGCGAGGTGGAGGCGGCGCGGCAGACCCAGGCCGAGCTGGACGGGGTCGACGCCTCCCAGCGCGCCCGGCAGGCCGCCGCGGCGCAGGCCCGCCACGCCTCCCGCGCCGCCCGCTGACGGTCAGTCGACCAGGTCGTCGTAGACGGGCGTCGTCTCCCGCGCGACCACCGGCGGCCCCGGCCGCAGCACCAGGATCGCCACGCCGAGCGCCATCATCGCCAGCGCGATCGCCTGCGACGTGGTGAGCCCGACGACCTGGGCCGCCTCGTCGGCACCGGCCGCCCCCGCGAGGCCGTGCAGCCACGACGGCACCGACGCCGCGGGCCACGACACCACGAAGCCCCGCTGGTCGCCGCGGTAGGCCTCGACCACCGTGCGCAGCGGCGGCTCCAGCAGCAGGAACGTGGCCATCACCTGCCCCTCGAACCGGCGCAGGCGCCCGACGGTGAGCAGCACGAACAGGATCAGCAGCGACCCCGCCGACTGCCAGAGCTGCGTCGGGTACAGCGGCACGTCGTGGATCCGCGCGGCCCCGTCGGTGAACGACAGCGACAGGAACGGGAAGTGGGGGTGGGTGTAGATCTGGCCGTGGAGCGTGCCGGGCGCGAGCAGCGGCGTGGCCGGCCCCGCGCCCTGCACCGGCACCCCGTGGCAGCACCCCGCGAAGAAGCAACCGAGCCGCCCCAGCGTGGCGCCCAGGGCCAGGGCCGGCGCCACCAGGTCGGCGAGCGTCCATGCCTCACGGCGCAGCGACGGCACGGCGAGCACGGCCAGCGCTCCACCCACCACCCCGCCGTACCAGGCGAGGCCGCCCGAGGTGGAGGTGAGGGCCGCGAGGTCTCCGGCGCCCACCACGTAGAGCAGGCGCGCGCCGATCAGGCCGCCCGGGATCGCCACCCCGCAGGCGAGCAACACGCGCTCGAACGGGATCCCGGACTCAGGCGCGCGCGCGAGCACCAGGAGCTGTCCTGCGACGAGCCCCATCAGCACCATCAGCCCGTAGGTGTGCGCCCCGAGGCCACCGGGCGTCTCGAAGAGGGTGGGCCACACGGCGCGCGCTCACTCGCCCCGGACGAGGTCGATGTCGAACTTCTGGCCGGTGCCCAGCGTGCGGCTGTCGTAGCGACCGGTCATCGCGTCGCCGTCGACGTCGATGCGCACCGACTGGTCCCACTCCTGCATGTTCACGGCGGTGAGCTGCACGGCGAGCTGGAAGCGCGAGAAGTCGGTCGCCGACAGCGTGGCGTAGGCGTAGCCGTTCACGTCGCCGTAGGACTCGAGGTTGCCGGGGATCAGGTTGAAGTTCGGGTCCCACACGGTGCACGGCAGCTGACCGCTGACGTGGCGGAAGCCGTCGCCGTCGATCGTGAGCGTGACCTCGCCGAAGCAGGCGGCCTGCAGCGTGCCCAGCAGGAACTCCTTGTAGACGTAGGTGCCCGTCCAGGTGCCGTCGAGCGGGGTGACCCCCAGGTGCGGGTCGCCGAGCGAGGGCTCGTCGTCGCCCCCGCCGGGCGTGTCGTCGCCCAGGCCCGAGTCCCACACGACGTCGGTGTCGGTGTCGGTGTCGGACCCCGTGGCGTCGGTGTCGACGTCGGTGTCGCTGTCGGCCTTGTCGGCGTCGACCTGATGGGCCGACGACCAGCAACCGACCAGCAGGATCGCGGGCAGGAACCGCCGCATGGCCACCACCTCCGGAGCCGGCCAGGATACCGGCCGCCGCTGCCGGTCGCCAGCGCCGATCGCGGATCAGGCGGTCCAGGCCGCGGCCAGGGGCAGACCGGCGGACAGCTCGCCGTGCTCGCGCAGCGACCGCCAGCTGCCGTCGCCGATGACGAGGTGGTCCATCAGCGCGATGCCGAGCACCCGTCCGGCGTCAGCCAGCCTGCGGGTGACCTCGCGGTCCTGCGTGGACGGCGTCGGGTCGCCCGACGGGTGGTTGTGGGCGAGCACGACGGCGTGGGCCCCCATGCGCACGGCGGGTCGGAAGATCTGCCGCGGGTCGACCACCGTGTACTGGTCGCTGCCGCGGGTGAGCCGGTGGACGCCCAGCGGCCGGTGGCGACGGTCGAGGTAGAGCGCGTGCAGCTCCTCGTGCGGCAGGCCCGTGAGTGCAGGCGCCAGCCACGCGTGGGCGCGCTCCGGCGCGTCGACCGGACCCCGCTCGCGGTGGGGACGCACCTGGGCGCGCCGCCCGAGCTCGACGGCCACCCGCAGCCGCGCCGCGCGCACCGGCCCCACGCCCCGCACCTGGGCCAGCTCCACCAGCGCCGCCTCGCCCAGCGACGCGACGTCGCCGAACCGCTCCAGCAGCCGTGCGGCGGTCACCAGACCGTCGCGGCCGAGCAGCGACCCCACCAGCTCCACGTCGCCCAGATCGTGCAGCGTCCCGTCCATCGTCGACCTCCCGTGCGCCAGGTGGAGGCACGGGGCGGGCCACGCCCCCAGGACGGACGGAGCACCACAGTCGCGGTACCCGGCGTCGGCGACGGCGCCGATCGACCGTCACCGTCGGACGCCTGGCGCGCGCGGGCTCAGGGCGCCGGCGTCCCCAAGGCGGCGACGTAGGCGTCGAGGGCGTCGAGCTCCTCGGTGAACGGCGCCTGCACGGGCGGGAACCGCAGGCCGCTGCGCGGGTCGAGGTCGAAGGCCGTCACCCGGAAGCTGATCGCGAACCGCTCCCGCTTCCACTGGGCGCGACAGAACAGCGTGACGAACCGGCGCACGTGGGCGGCGAAGGCCCGCGGGTCGCCGTCGTAGCGGTCGGACAGCTCGGGCCACAGGCGCTGGAACATCACCAGCGGCTCCTCGCCCAGGTAGGCCAGGTGGTAGACGAGCCGGTCGAGCACGGCGAACGGCATCAGGTCGCCCTCGTCGGTCTGCGCGCGATCGGCCGGCCGCAGCTCGGCGGTGGCGGGCGTGCCGAGCACGGCGTCGAGCGCCACCAGCCCGTGGCGGCGGCGGGCCCACCCGAGCCAGGCGGTGACGAGCGACTTGGGCACGTCGGCGATGGGGGCGAGGCCCCCCGACGTGTCGCCGTCCATCGTGGCGTAGCCGACGGCCACCTCGGACTTGTTGGACGTGGTGAGCAGCAGGTGACCGCGCAGGTTGGCGATCATCCAGATCAGCGAGCCGCGCAGGCGCGCCTGCACGTTCTGCAGCGTCAGGTCGTGGGACGGGTCGGCCCACGACAGCGCGTGCCCCACCATGCCCTCGGCGAGCTGACGGTGCCCGTCGACGGCGTCCTGCATCGCGGCTTCCAGGTGCTCGGCGCCGAGCTCGCGCGCGAGTCCCGCGGCGGCCGTGCGCGTGGCGCTGCCGCTGTGGTCGGTGGCCAGGTAGGCGGTGGTGAGCGTGCGTCCGACGAGGTCGCGCAGGCCGTCGGCGTCGAGCTCGGGGTGGGCGTAGCGCAGCGCACGCACCACGAGGATCGCGCACATCGACGAGTCGCGGCCGCCGGACAGGGCCAGCGTCACCCCGCGGATCCCCGACTTGCGAAGGTAGTCGCGCACGCCGGTGGCCAGCGCGAGCTCGAGCTCGACGTACGGCAGGTCGTCGTGGGTGATCGGCCCGTCCACGAAGCCCCGATCGGCCAGCCAGGCCACGCTCGGATCGACCGGGGACGCCGGCGGGACCTGCCAGTACGGGGCAGGCGCCGGCGGGCGGTCGCACGGGGGGAACGACGCGTCGATCACCACCAACGTGGGCGGCGCGCCGTAGGCGCCGTGGGCGAGCTCGTCGGTCTGGTGGCGCCAGGAGCCCTCGTTGAGCCGCGTGCGCTCCAGCGCCACCACGTCGACGACGGCGTCGATGACGACCACGTCGCGGTCGAGCTGGAACCGATCGCCCTCGGCCACCACGCGCCCGTCGACGCCGATGAACGTGGCGCCGTCGAACACCAGCCGCGTGGCGTCGCAGCCGTGGTTGGAGCTGTACAGGTAGGCGCAGTGGTCCTCGCGGCTGACCGCGGCCACGAGCGTGCGTCGCGACGCCTGCTTGCCGAGCTCGAACCAGCTGGCGGAGGCGTTGATGACGATGTGGGCGCCGAGCAGCGTGGCCAGCGACCCCGGCCGCGTGCCCTTCCAGCCGTCCTCGCACACCTCGACGGCGAACCGCCCGATGCCCGCCGCCTCGAAGAGCAGGCTGCCCATCGGCAGCGCCGTGCCGTCGGGCGCCACCCAGGTGACCACGCGCCCGCGTGACCAGGGCGCGAACCACCGGTTCTCGTACTCGACGTCGCCGGTGGCGAGGTTCTCCTTGGGGACGACCCCCACCGGCACGCCGTCGGCGACCACGACCATCACGTCGTACAGCGCGCCCTCGTGGTCGATCGGGATGCCGACGGTGACCACGAGCCCGCGCGTGTGGGGCAGCAGGGCCACCAGGCTGGACCAGCTGCGCTCGAGCGTGCCCCGCATGGAGACCCGGTCACCCAGGCTGTAGCCGGACAGGCACATCTCGGGCAGCGCCAGCAGGACGGCGCCGCGACGGCGGGCCTCGTCGCAGGCGGCGACCACCCGCGCACGGTTCCCCTGCCAGTCACCGACCGTCTGGTTCAAGCTCGCGACCGCGACGTGCACGGCAGCGGGGAGCTGGGCCATCGGCGCCTCCTGGCCCCGCTTGACCCGGAGCCCCGATCCCCGCAAGCGGGGGCTCCCCCGGTCTGGGGAAAAGGCCTGACTGCCAGCGGCGCGCAGCTTGCGTGTCCGCAGACACCGACAACGGTGCCACCTACGTTCTCGCGCAATCCAACGACGTCGATGGGTGCGGGGAAACCTGGGGACAGACCTGTGGACAACCTCCCGATCGGAGGTTGGACCGTAGGGACCGGGCGGTGTGCGAAGCGAGTCCAACGAACGATCGAGAACGGTGCGTGTCGTCGGTTCCGTGACGTCGCGTGACGGGCCAACCCCCGCTTCCGCCGTCCTCCTGACACGGCCTCGACGGCTGGGGATTCGCACGCGTCCACGTTGCAGCGCACGGCTCGACGCAACCTGGACGACACCTGGAACCCGGCGTTGATCCGAGAACGTCCAGACACCGAACCGAATCCAACGGGCCGCGACAGCCTGTGGACAACTCTATGGACAACCTGGGCGTATCGCCGACCGGCAGGGCCGACGGGGATCATCGCCGGGCCCCCCGCCGGGGTCCAGCGTCGCGACCCCGTCACCGTGCCGACACGTCCCGGAGCGCCAGCGCGCCTCGCCCGAGACGTCGGCGATCGGTCAGTGCTCGGCGCGGACCGAGGGCAGCGCGTCGTCGAGCTTCCAGTCGGCGTCCCACTGGCTGGTGTGGCAGCGGGTGCAGACCGCCTCGACCACACAGACCGGGCAGCTCTTGCCGAGGCCGACGATGGTGTCGGTGCCCCCGCCCGCTGCCACGTGGGCGCCACCCGGTCCGTGGCACGCCTCGCAGCCGACGCCCTCGTCGGTGCGGTAGCCGTCGAGCGTGGACGCGGGCAGGCCGCCCGCCTTGCTGGTGGCGTGGCAGCGCACGCAGGCGACGTCGCCGTCGGCGTGGCCCTTCTTCAGCGTGGCCATCGCGTGGGCGTGCGGCCCCTTGGACATCGACGCGTGGGCCTCGGCGTGGCAGGCCTTGCAGGCGTCGGCGCCCACGGTGGGCGCGTCGGCGAACGCGAGCAGCTCCCGGGGGGCCTCGCCCTTGAGCAACGCCACCCGCTGGGCCCGCAGCTCGTCGCCGGTGAGCTCGACCGTCTTGAAGTGGTCGAGGAGCGGCAGGCCCTTGGCGTAGGAGAAGGCGATGCTGTGTTCGGCGTCGTGGCAGCCCGTGCACACGGTGGACGGGTCGGTGGACTGGCCGTCGTGGGGACCGCCCGGACCGTGGCAGGCCTCGCAGCCGACGTCGACGAGGCCGCTGTCGGCGCGGCCGTCCCACCCGCCCGGCTGGCCGGCACCGGTGACGTGGCAGCGGGTGCACGCCGGGTCGTCCTGCTTGCCGTCGGCCTCGAGCGTGTGCCACGCCACCGAGTGGTGGGTGACGAGCCAGGCCTCCTGCTCGGCCACGTGGCACGCCGCGCATGCGCGGTTGCCCTGGTAGGTGCCCGGCGTGAACACCGCGAACGGCGTGGGCGCCAGGCGCATCGCCACGAGCGTGTCGGTGTGGGGGCTGTAGGGGTAGTACATGTCGTCGACGACGAGGGCGCCGTCGGGGCCGTCGTGGACGAGGAGCGCCGACGGCGTGCCCGTGGCACCCATCGCCGAGCCGATCGCGTGGTCGGTGTCGGTGATCACGTCGAACGTCCAGCCGTAGGTCTTGCGGAACGCCTTGACGTCGGCCGGGTTCGACGACCCCACCGCCACGCCGAGCAGGGTGAGGCTGCCGGCGCGGGCGGCGGCGAGCGCCGCGAGCTCGGGCGCGACGTGCTGGCAGTGGGGGCACGTGGGCGAGAAGTAGACGAGCAGCGTGGGGCCGTGGATGCGACGGGCCACGGCGGGCGGCAACTCGAGGCTCGGCGCGCCGTCGGGGAACGGGTCGAGCACCCGCGCGGCGTTGGCCGCAGCCTTGCCCTCGTGCCAGCCGCGGCTGTCGAGCGTGGCCGCCAGCGACGCCCCCGCCACCGCGAGCACGAGCGCTGCGAGCAGGGCGTGGGCGCTACGGCTCGCCATCACCGTCTCCGTCGTCGCCCTCGCGATCCTCGCGCGCGGCTTCCATGGCCTCCTGACGCGCGCGCGCGGCCTCCTCGCGCTCCTGGCGGGCGCGTTCGAGGTCTTCGGGGTCGATGCCCAGGCGGTGGTCGCGGGCCTCCTCGGCGTAGCGTCGCGCCCAGGACAGGCTCGGGTCGGCCCGCACGGCGAGGTCGTAGGCGACGTAGGCGTCCTCCCAGGCCTCGGCGGCGCGGTGGGCGTCACCCTGCGCCATCAACGCGGCGCCGACACGCTCCTGCACGGCGATGAGGCGCGCGTCGCGGTGGTCCCACACGCGGCCGTGCTCGATGGCAGGCACGGCGTCGGCAGGCTCCGCGGCCGCTTCGGCGGTGGCCGCCCAGCACTGTGCGAGCGCCACGGCCACCTCCGGCCGCTCCTCGTCGAGCCAGCCGTCGGCGCGGGGCACGTGCTGCCAGGCCCGCCGCCACGCCTCCTCGCTCGGCCCGCAGTCGCCCGCGGCCGCCAGATCGAGGGCGCGCGTGCGGTCGGCAGCGGCAGCGGCCTCGCCCGTGCCCGCGGCGCCGATGCGCACGACGCCGGGGAAGCGGACCTCGCCGGCCATGAAGCGCGGCGTGACGCCGTCGCGACCGGCCACCTGCACCCGGTCGGGCAGCACCGCGTCGGCGGCCACCTGCACCACGCGCCCGTCCCCGCCGAGCACGACGAAGCCGAGGTCGTACAGGCCGGGCGGCAGGTCCTTGTCGGTGGGCGGCGCGAAGCGCACGGTGTTCACCTCGCCGATCCGCCACTCGGTAGGTGGCAGCCAGTCGTAGCCGACGGGGACGTCGAACACGTCGAGGTGCCCCCCGGCGTCCCCACCCGCGTCGCCTCCAGCATCCGAGAGGAACGCCAGGACCCGGAAGTCCTCCTTGTCGTCCAGCTTGCGGTACTGGAGGCCGACTTCGAGGTACAGCGCCTTGCCCTGGCTGATCTCGGGGCTCGGCACGTCGAAGCCGGCCAGCGTGATGCCGTCCTCGTAGGCGACCTGCCGATCGGGCGCGCCCGTCCACGTGGGGGACATGAACACGTCGCGCCGCATGTGGTTGCCGACGTGGTAGGTGCGCGTGCTCACCGGGAAGCCCGGCACGTCGATGTAGTCGCGCGTCCACTCGGGGAACGTGGGCACGCGGCTGTTGTTGGCCCAGCCACCGTGCACGTGGGCCACCTGGGGCTTCTTCTCGTCGAAGACGTACTCCTTGGTGACGTCGCGATCCTTGTAGGCGTGGTGGGCGATCGTGATGTCGACGAGGCCGGCCATGTCGACCATCTGGTGGGTGGACCAGTACAAGTGGGCGCCCATGTCGACGTCGAGGTTGTGGACCAGCACGTCGCGCACGAAGGTGCGGTCCATCAGCCACGCGGTGTACTGCACGCGGCGCTGCACGCTGAACGGTCCGGTCTCCCGCTTGCCGAAGAACCAGTCGCTGTGCAGGAACCAGCCCGGCAGCAGCGCCACCACCAGCACGGTGGCGACGATCCACCCCGGCGCCGACCAGCCGGACGGACGCCGCGACAGCGTGCGCTGGAAGAGGTCGGCGATCTCCTCGATGCCGGCGGCGAACAGCACGGCGCCCGGCACCATGACGAAGCTCATCCACCGGTAGCCCTTCATCCAGTCGCCGGTGGACTTCACGCAGAAGAACAGCGTGATGAGGATCATGCCCCACGCCAGCACGCGACCGACGGCGCGGCGGTCGCGCAGGGCGGCCACGGGCAGCGCGAGCCCGATCGCCACCAGCAGCCACACCCGCGCCTCGGCCCACCAGGACGGGTTGGGCAGGTCGGACGGCCACCACGACCAGTCCTGCGTGGCCTCGGTCTTGGGGTAGAGGAACACGACCGCGAGCGCGAGCGTGGCCAGCGGCACCACCCAGCGCCGCACGCCCCGCAAGCCCACCAGGCCCGCGATGGGGATCCACACGAACCAGCCGGTGCTGGTGTCCCAGGCCCAGCCGCGGATGTACTTCCAGCCGCGCGCCATCCACGCGAACGGCCGGAACTCCTTGTCGCCGAGCTTGGCGTAGTAGGTGTTGGGGAACGCCCAGGCGAAGTACTCGTAGCGGACGAGGTGGTAGGCGCCGAACGGCACGAAGAACGTGACGAGCCACAGCGCCGTGGACCGCAGGCCCCGGCCGGCGAGCAGCGCCGCCGCCATCGCCACGAAGCCGCCCCACGCGCCGTACATGATCGCCTCGGGCCGGCTGCACGCCAGCACGAGGAACCACACGCTCGACCACGGGAAGCCCCCCCGCTTCGCCTCGACGATCACCCGCCACATCCCGCCGGCCAGGCACAGCTCGACGATCGGGTTCTCGAGGCCGGCGGCGTTCCAGAACGCGAACGTGGGCATGCAGGCCAGCAGCACCGGCGCCACCAGCGTGCCGGGGCCGTCGGCGTCTTCGAGCACCTCGCGCGCGATGAGCCACACCAGCAGCACCGTGGCGCCACCGAACGCCATCGCCATCAGCTTGCTCGACACGAAGCCGTCGACGCCGACGAGCTGCCACAGCGCCATCAGGGCGACCCACGTGGGGTTGGAGTAGCCCTCGATGCGCTCGCCGCCGGGGAACGCCACCAGCCCGTCGCCCAGCGCCCAGTTGCGCGCATAGGCGAAGCTGATCGCGGCGTCCTCGATGTACCACTCCCACAGGCGCCATCGGACCTCGCGCAGCTCGACGCCGGCGTACTTGAAGACCGGCCCGGCCTGGTGGACCATCGACCCGAACACCGCCAGCGCGAGCACGGCGACGAACACCTGCCGCCCCCGCGGGCCGAAGCGCGCGGCGAGGGAGTCGGGCACGAGGCCGCGACCGCGCCCCTCCAGCCGCGTGAGCGCGGCGTACAGCGCCACGAGGCCCACGAGCGCCACGCCGCCGTAGGCGAGCGGGATCTCGACGTTGTGGCTCGGTACGGCGGCCATGAACACGACGAGCGCGAGTCCGGCCACGGCCACGTACAGCAGGAAGGCGAGGAGTCGGCTCACCAGGGGGACCATCCGTCAACGGGCGGCCCTGGATGTACCCGACCCGACCGCGCTGCGCGACTACGGTCCTTCGTCCGGCACGCCCTCGTCGTCCGGTGCTTCCTCACGGGCCCGCTCGGCGGCCTCGGCCTGCGCCTGGATCTGGGCCTCGCGGGCCGCCGCGCGCTCCGCCTCGGCGTCGGCGTCGAGGCCGAGGCGGTGGTCGCGGGCGTCCTCGGCGGCGCGGCGCGACCACGCGCGCGTGGTGTCGGCGCGCACGGCACCGTCGTAGGCGTCGTAGGCGCGGGTCCAGTCGCCCTCGAGCCGGGCGTCGTCGCCCTGCCGATGCAGCGCCTCGCCCACCGTGGCTGCCACGTCCCACAGGCCGGGCGCGTGGCGATCCCAGCTGCGCGCGTCCTCGAGCAGCGGCACCGCGTCCATCGGGCGGGCCTGCTCGGCGGCACGCGCGACCAGGCAGCCCGCGATCGCCGGCGCCACCTGCGCCTCGTGGGTGGCGATCCAGTCCTCGGCACGGGGCAGGTGCCACCGCGACAGGTGCCACGCGGTCTCGGCGCCGGCACAGTCGCCCGCGTCGGCGAGCGTGAGCGCGCGCGCGAGGTCTTCGTTGGCGGCGGCTTCCCCGGTGCCCGGCACACCCACGCGCACCACGCTCGGGAAGCGGACCTCCCCGCGCATGAACCGCGCCGGCGTGTCGCCGATGCCGCCGACGACGGCGCGCTCGGGCAGGCCGATGAACCGGGGCGGCGCCCCCTTGCGGTCGACCGGTTCCTGGGCGGGCGCGATGACGCCGTCGGGCCCGAGCACGACGAAGCCGAGGTCATAGACCCCTGGCGGCAGGTCGCGCGGCAGCAGGGGCGCCACCCGCACGACGTTGACCTCGTCGAGGTGCCACTCGTCGGGCGGGACCCAGTCGTAGCCCACGGGCACGTCGAAGCTGGCGAGGTGACCGGCGTCGTCGGACAGGAAGCCGAGCACCCGGAAGTCGCCCTTGTCGAGCAGGCGACGCAGCTGCAGGCCCACCTCGACGTACAGCGACTTGCCGACGCTGACCTCGGGGCTCGGCACGTCGAAGCCGGCGAGCACGATGCCCTGGTCGAAGTAGACCAGCCGACCGGGCGCCCCCGTCCACTCCGGCGCGAACATCATGTCGCGGCGGGCGAAGTTGCCCGGGTGGACGCCGCGCGCGCTGCTGGCGAACGACGGGATGCCCACGTAGTCGCGCGACCACTCCGCGTAGGTGGGGATCCGCGACGTGGACGCCCAGGAGCCGTGGACGTGGGCCACGACCGGCTTGCGCTCCTTGAACACGTACTCCTGCATCGCCGTGCGCTGCTTGAAGTCGTGGTGGGCGATGGTGAGGTCGACGAGGCCGGCCATGTCGACCATCTCGAGCGGCGACCAGTACACGTGGGCGCCCATGTCGACGTCGAGGTCGTACAGGTGGCGGTCGAGCACGCGCAGGCGGTCGACCACCCACGCCATGTAGTCGGTGCGCACCTTGACCTGGTAGGGCGACACGTCGCGGCGGCCGAAGAAGAACTCGGCGTGGTCGTACCAGCCCGGCAGCACGCCCACGAGGATGCCGGTGGCGACGAACCAGCCGGGCGTGGTCCACACGCCGTCGCGCTGGCGGGACAGCCACCGCTGCGACAGCGCCGCGAGCTCCTCGACGCCCGCGGCGAACAGCAGCGCGCCCGGGACCATCACGAAGCTCATCCACCGGTAGCCCTTCATCCAGTCGCCGCCGGAGCGCACGCAGAAGAACAGGCTGATGAGGATCATCCCCCACGGCAGCACGCGCGCGGTGACGCGGCGGTCGGACAGGGCGCCGATCGGCAGCATCAGCGCCACCGACAGCAGCATCCACACCCGGGCCTCGTTCCACCACGACGGGTTGGGGAGGTCTTCGGGCCACCACGACCACGTCTGGGTGATCTCGGCGTTGGGGTAGAGGAACAGGCCACCGAGCACGAGCGCGCCCAGCACCACCCACGCCACACGGCGGCCGCGCGTGCCGATCAGCCCCGCCAGGATCACCGGCAGGAACCAGCCCATGCTGGTGTCGTAGGCCCAGTTGCGGATGTACTTCCAGCCGCGCGCCATCCACGCGAACGGCCGGAACTCCTTGCTGCCGAGCTTGGCGTAGTAGGTGTTGGGGAACGCCCACGCGAAGTACTCGTAGCGGACGACCTGGTAGATCCCGAACGGCACGAAGAACGTGACGAGCCACACCACCGTGGACCGCAGGCCGCGACCGGCGAGCACCGCGGCCGCCATCGCGAAGAACCCAGCCCACGCGCCGTACATGATGGCCTCGGGGCGGGTGGTCGCGAGCAGCACGAACCACACGCTCGACCAGGGGAAGCCCCCCCGACGGGCCTCCACGAGCACCCGCCACAGGCCGCCGGCCATGCACATCGTGAACACGGGGTTCTCGAGGCCGGCCGCGTTCCAGAACGCGAACGTGGGCATGAAGCCGAGCGCGAGGGGGGCGACGAACGTGGCGGGGCCCTCGTCGTCTTCCAGCAGCTCGCGTGCGGCGAGCCACGTGAGCAGCACCGTGGCGCCGCCGAACGCCATCGACATCAGCTTGGCGGACAGGAAGCCGTCGACGCCGACCAGGTACCACAGGGCCAGCAGGGCCACCCACGTGGGGTTGGAGTAGCCCTCGATGCGCTCGCCGCCGGGAAAGGCCACCAGCCCGTCGCCGAAGGCCCAGTTGCGGGCGTAGGCGAAGCTGATCGCGGCGTCCTCGATGAACCAGTCCCACAGGCGCCACGACACCGACTGCAGCGAGGTGCCGTTGAACTTGAACGTGGGCCCGGCCTGCAGGATCATCGACGCGATCACCGCGATCGTGAGCACCGCCACCGCCACCTGGCGGCCACCGCCGGTGAGCGTGCGCGCGGGCGCAGGCGCGGGCGGCGCGAGCAGGCCCCAGCCCCGGGCCTCGAGCCAGGCGAGCGTGGCGTAGCCGACACCAGCGACCACGGTCGCCACGGCGACGGCCAGACCGGAGACGGCCACCTCGTCACCGGGCGCCAGCCCCATCACCACCACGAGCACGGCGCCGGCGACGACGAGGTGGAGCAGGAAGGCTGCGAGTCGGGTCACGTCCGCGAACTCCTGTCGGAAGCGGCCCTGGGACCTACCCGATGCACACGCGCCGCGCGAGTCGGGAAGCGGACCGGGTGGCGGCGCTTCCCGGCCCACCGCGGGCCCTCCCGGCCGGACGACGGCGCCACCACCGCTGGTTCCTGCGCGCTACCAGGTCTGCAGCGCCGTGCTCGATCCGGTGGTGAACACGGTGGAGACCTTCTTGTTCGTGCGTGCGTTCCACGACAGCGTGGCCTGCAGCTCGTACGTGCTGTCGGGGCGCAGCGGCTGGTCGGCGGCGATGATGACCGTGGCCTGGTTGTCGCCCCACCCGTAGCGGCCCGGACCGCCCGTCACGAGCGGCACGGGCTGGCCGTCGGGGCCGAGCAGCGTGGCCTCGATCAGCTGCAGGTCGTAGGGGTTGGCCGACGCCAGCGACCCCTCGTAGGACCCGACGGTGATCGAGATCGGGTAGCCGATGCCCGGGCGCACGTTCAGCGGATTGCCGGGCCAGTCGAAGGGCACGTAGCCCACCGGCACGTCGAGCTGGCCGTCGTGCGGGAACACGATCGGCTTGTCGAAGCGGAGGTTGGGCGGGAACGTGTAGACGATGTTCATGTAGGAGTAGACGTCGTCGCCGCCGCGCGCCTCGGCGTAGCCGTAGCCGATGAGGGCGGGCTGGAACATCGGGTCGCGGGCCCACGGGAAGGCGTGGAACAGGTCGTCGATGCTCGCCGCGCGCGCGCCGTCGATCACCGGCAGGAACACCTCCCACACCCCGATGTCGGCGGTGTGGTCGATGGCCTCGGCGGCGTAGAGCCGATCGTAGACATTGCCGCCGGTGAACCCGGTCAGCGACCCGTTCTCGACCCACGGATTGAGGGTGTCGATGCGTTCGGGGGAGAGCAGGCCGTTGTCTTCGAGGTAGGCGGCGTGGGCGGCCACGGCCTTCTGGATGCCGAGGGTGACCTTGCCCGGCGCCAGCTGCACGAACCGCCGGTAGCAGGCGATGCGCAGGAGCGCGTCCTCGGTGCCCGGCTCCAGCTGATCGTCGCCGGCGAGCCCGTCGGGGCAGGCGTCGTCGACGCTGTCGAACGTCGCACGGCAGCCGAGCTGCAGCGCCAGCACCCCCCCGATCGCGCCCAGCGCGCCGAGCCGTCCCCCTGTCCCCATCTCGCCCCCCTCCCCTGGAACGCGACGCCCGGTCAGCGTCGTCGTCGATCGCGGTCACGGTCTACGCGCGGCACCCGCGCGTGATTGCCTTCCATGCGCTGACGCTGGCCCCGCTTGAGGCGACGGACCCACGCCCGGTGCAGATCGTGCCACGCCTCCTCGAGGGCCGACCAGCTGTTGTCGACCGGTTCGAGCCGGCGGTGCAACACCAGCTTCGCCGCGGCCCGGGCGCGGTCGAGCGCCGGGCGGTCGTCGCCGTGGTCGTCGGGGAGCAGGCCCACCAGGCGGGCGGCGAGCGCGGTGCGACGGGCGGCGATCGCGGCCTCGATCAGCGCGACCAGCCCGTCGGGATCCTCGCGTTCGGTCCACGCTGCGACCAGCGCATCCTCTCCGGCGGGGTCGGACGGCTCGGGCAGCACGGACGCCTCACATCGTCTTCTTGACGTTGGCCGCGCCCTCGGCCGCGGCCTGGCGCGCGGCGAGCTGCTTCTTCATCTCGTCGAGCTGCGCCTTGGCGGCGGCGTTGGCGGTCTTGTCCTTGATCTTCTTGAGCTTGGCGTCGAGCGAGCCCCCCTCGAGCTCGGCCCCGACGTCGGCCTCGGCCTTGAGCTTGTGGATCGAGGCGCGCACGTTGTCGAGCGCCTGGACGTCGGCGTCGAGCGACATGCCGGACAGGGCCTCCTGGATGTCGATGCGGGCCTCGGCGTTCGTCTTCTCGGCGAGCATCTGCTCCTTCTCGCGGCGGAGCTTGTCGATCTCGGCCTGGAACTGGAGCAGGCCGGCCTTGGCGTCTTCCGCCTGGCTCTCGATCTTGCCCAGCTCCTCGGACAGCGTGCCGATGCGGCCGGTCAGCTCGTCCTTCTTCTGGATCAGGACCAGCGCCACCTCGTCCTCACCATCTTCCACGGCGATCGGGATCTGCAGGTTGACCTCGCGCAGCTCCTTCTCCTTCTCCTCCAGCTCGGTGGCGAGCTTGTTGCGGAGGTAGACGATGTTGCTGACCGCCTTCTTGAGCTCCTTGTGCTTCTTGAGCCGCTCGTTGATCGCGGACTCGTAGACGGCCTCGGGGTTGCGGGTCTCGACGTCGGTGACCCACAGCGACAGGAAGCCGCGCCAGACGTTGGACAAGCGCTGGAAGAAGCCCATCGGGACGCTCCACGGGGGGGGAACAGCTGCCAGGAACCACGGAGCGCACGACGTGCTGCGGACCGCAGCCAGCCTACGTCCTCGTCGCCTGCCGTATTGCGCGACCCCGGGCACGGCCAGCGAGCGGACCGGCGCCCGGCCGAGGCGGTCAGGCCGGGCCGGCGACCCAGCCCGCGACGACGTAGCCGACCGTGCCGGCCGCCAGGCACGACAGCAGCGTGCCCACGGCGAGCAGGGCGCCCCGGGCCGGCTGACCGTTGACGAACGCGGCCAGCACCTCGGTGTTGAACGTGCTGTAGGTGGTGAAGCCGCCGAGCAGGCCGGTGCCGAGTGCCACGCGCCAGGGGTCGCCCACCCCCAGCCGCGGGTGCAGCAGCGCCGCGAGCAGCATGCTGCCCACGACGTTGGCCACCACCGTGCCCCACGGGCTCGGCAGCGCCGTGGACACGAGCCACCGGCAGACCGCGCCGGTGCCCCCGCCGAGGAAGACGTACACGGGGATCACGGGCCCCTCCTGGACTTGCGCCACTGGAACCAGGCCCGGTCGACGAACGCCCACGCGACGCCCACGACGAGGCCGCCGACGTGGGCGGCGTTGGCGATGGGGCCCATCAGCCCGGACATGCACACGATCAGCCAGCCGACGAGGAGGTTGACCGTGGCGGGATCGACCTCGAGGCGGTCGGTGGGGTCGATGCGTCCCTTGAACCAGGCGTAGCCGAACAGCGTGTAGAGCACGCCCGACAGCCCGCCGAACAGGCCCACGCCCCGCGGCGCGGTGAGGTACTGCCAGCCGAACTGCGCGGCGTTGGACAGCACGGCCCCCACCAGCAGCATCACCACGAAGAAGCGGGCGCCCTTGCGCGCCTCGATCCGGCCGGCGAACCGCAGCCACATCGACGCGTTGAACAGCAGGTGCAGCACCCCGAAGTGGACCAGGATCGGCGTGACCAGCCGCCACACCTGGCCCGCGCGGATCTCGGGACACAGCGCCCGCGCAGGCCGCAGCGTGAAGAACAGCCCGGAGATGCGCTCGGGGTCGTGCCCGAGCTGGCTGAGCATCGCCACCACCGCGGTGAGGCCCAAGACGATCAGCGTGATCGTGCCGCGTCCGTCCGCGCCATGGATCGACGTGCGCGCCAACCGCGTCCGCGCAGCGTAGGCCGCGTCCTTGGCCGCCTCGCGCGCGTGAGCCGCCTTGCCCTGGGTGGCTTCGTCGGCGAAGCGCGCCGCGTCGGGCGCCGCGAGCACCTCCTCGCGCACCGCCCGCCCGTCGTCGACACGCGCGTCGTCGAGCACCCACAGGTGCAGGCCGTCGTCGTCGTCGCGCAGCTCGTTGGCGATGCCACGGGCGGTGAGCACCAGGCTGACGGTCCTGGCGTGGGCGGGGTCGTCGATGGTGCCGAGGTCGCGCATGAGGGGTCGGTCGGGTGTCCAGGCTGTCGGACCCCGGTATGCCGTGCTGGTCCGCGCCGCCCCGACCGCGTAGGATCGGGCGGCGGAGGGCCAGGGGTGGCAGCGGATCCGTTTCCGTTCGAGGTGTTGGAGATCCTCGGCGAGGGTGCCTTCGGGGCGGTCTGCGTCGCGCGGATGACCAACGATCCGCTGCAGCGGCAGGTCGCCATCAAGGTGCTCAAGCAGGAGTACGCCTCCAACCCCAAGGTGTTGCAGCGAACGCGCGACGAGGCGCGGATGATGTCGACGCTGCACCACCCCAACATCGTGGGCGTCGAGCAGCTCATCGAGGTGGAGGGCCGCCCCGTGCTCGTGATGGAGCTGGTGCGCGGCCTCGATCTCAAGTCGATCCTGCGCCGCAGCCCCTACGGCGTGCCCGCGTCCGTGGCGATGGAGGTCGTGCGCCAGGCGTGCGTGGCCCTGCACGTCGCCTACGAGGAGGCCGTGGGCGACGACGGCAAGCCGATGCGCATCATCCACCGCGACATCAAGCCGTCGAACATGCTGCTGTCGGTGCACGGCCAGCTCAAGGTGGTCGACTTCGGCATCGCCACCGGCCAGTTCAGCGGTCGCGAGAGCCGCACCGACTCCATCGTGATGGGCAGCCGCCCGTACATGGCCCCCGAGCGCCTCGATCGCTCGCCCGACACGCCGGGCGTCGACATCTACTCGGCCGGCATGTCGCTGTACGAGGTGATGACCGGCCACGTGATGCCGCTGTCGATCAACCCGTCGTCGCACGACAAGTCGATGACCGAGCACCTCGACGCGCTCACCGCGCCGGGGATGACGGCGGAGGCCCTCGACGACCTGCGTCGGCTCATCCGACGGATGTGCGCCTACGACGCCACGTTCCGCCCCAGCGCCCGCGACGCCGGCGCCGAGCTCGGCCGCTTGATCGACAGCATGGACCCGGCCTACCGGATCACGCTGGAGGCGTTCGCGCGCGAGGTGGTCGAGCCGCTGTACACCGAGCGCAAGCCCGTGCCCCTGCGCGTGGCGGTCAAGCGCCTGGAGGACAACAAGCTCCTCACCGGCGCGATCCGCAGCCACCCGGCGAAGCGTCCGCCGCTGCGCAGCCCCGAGCTGCACCGCCGCCCGGCCGTGTTCCTCGGCGGGGTGTTCGGCCTCGTCGCCGCCCTCGGCGGCATCGCTGCCCACAAGCTGATGATCGAGCTCGACGAGGCCGACGGGACGGCCGTCGCGGAGACGGCGCGCGTCCAGTTCTGGTTCCCGAGCGACGCGCGGGCGCAGGTCGGTCCCCGGTCGCTGATGCTGCCGGGGAGCCTGGAGCTGCCGAGCGGGTCCACCGAGCTCGACCTGTCGTTCAACGACGGTCGCCGCATCACGTGCCGGTTCCACGCGCTGCCCGGCACGGCCGTGCGCTACGTGGTCGACCACGGCCACGACGCCGTCAGCGTCGACGACGGGCCGGCCATCCCCTGCCACGGCGCGAACGCGGTGAAGTGAGCGGGCCGCCGTCTGCGCGCGACGACGGGCGGACGGGATAGGCACCGCCGCAGATCCGGAAGGGTGATGACGTCGACGCCGTCGATCGAGGTCCGGCAGCTGTGCCGGTCGTACGGTCCACTCCAAGCGCTGCGGGCGGTGAGCTTCACGGTGGCCACCGGTCAGGTGGTGGGCTTCCTGGGCCCCAACGGCGCCGGCAAGTCCACCACGCTGCGCATCCTGGCGGGCGCGCTCGCCGCCACGTCGGGCCAGGCCTTCGTCGGCGGGGTCGACGTCGCCGCCGACCCGCTCCGGGTCAAGCGCCTGCTCGGCTACCTGCCCGAGCGCCCCCCGGTGCACGACGACATGCGGGTGCGGGCCTGCGTGCGCTACGCCGCCATCCTCAAGGGCGTGGCCGACCCGGACGCCGCCACCGCCCGCGCCCTGGCACGCACCGACCTCGACGACGTCGCCGAGCGCCTCGTCGGCCACCTGTCGAAGGGCTACCGCCAGCGCGTCGGGCTGGCCCAGGCGCTGGTGCACGACCCGCGGGTGCTCCTGCTCGACGAGCCCACCTCGGGCCTGGATCCGGCCCAGCGCACCCAGGTGCGCGCGCTCGTCCGCGAGCTCGCACGCGGCGACGTCACCGTGCTGCTGTCCACCCACGTGCTCGGCGAGGTGGAGGCGCTCTGCGACGGCGTGGTGGTGCTCCACCGCGGGCAGGTCACCGCGCAGGGTCCGCTCGACGCCCTGGCCACCGCGGCCCCGCTGCGGGTGCGCGTGGCACGGCCGGCGGGCCTCGCTGCCGCCGTCGGCGCGCTGCCGGGCGTGGCGCGGGTCGACGTCGGCGAGCCCGACGGCACGTTCTGGGTCCACGGCGACGCGGTGCCCACCGCCGACGTGGCCCGCGTGGCGGCGGCCCACGACCTGCTCGACCTGACCCGGCCCGGCGGCCTGGAGGCCACCTACCTGGCCGCGACGGGCGGTGCGGCGTGAGGGTGGTGCTCGCCATCGCCGGGCGCGACCTGCGCGCGCTGCTCCACCACGCCACCGGCTGGGCCGTCGCCGCCGGCTTCCTGCTGCTGGCCGGCGTGTTCTGGCTGGCCCTGCTCGACGGCTACGTCGTCCACGGCCAGGAGCAGCTGTACGACCCGTACAGCTCGGTGCAGCTGTCGCTGACGAACCACCTGCTCGCGCCCTACTTCGGCAACCTGACCGTGCTCGTGCTGTTCGTGGCGCCCGCCGTGGCGATGCGGTCGTTCGCCGACGAGGTGCGGGCGGGCACGGTGGCGCTGCTGGCGACGAGCCCGATCACCGCATGGCAGATCGTGCTGGGCAAGTACCTGGGCAGCCTGGGCTACGTGCTGGTGCTCGTGGCCGCCACGCTGTGGATGCCGCTGTCGCTGCTCGCGTGGACCGTGCCCGACCCGGGTGCGGTGGTCGGGGGCTACCTCGCCACCGTGCTCCTCGCGGCCACGGTGGTGGCGATCGGCACGTTGGTGTCGGCCACCACCGAGCATCCGCTGGTGGCGCTGGTGCTGACGTTCGCGCTCACGCTCGTGCTGTGGATCGTCGGCTGGGTCGACCCCGACCCCACCTCGCCGATCGGCCAGCTGTCGCTCGCAGTGCACGTCCAGGACATGATCCACGGCGCGCTGCGGCGGTCGGACCTGTCGTACTTCGCGCTGCTGGTGGGCTGGTGCCTGTTCGCCACGTGGCAGCGCGTGCTCGCCTGGCGGTACGCATGACCGCCGTCCGTCGGTATGCGTGGGCCGTCGGCCTCGTGGGCGCGACCCTCGCCGTCGGCTTCGCCGTGCGCACCTGGCTGCTCGGCGGCGTCGACGACCGGGGTGCGGCGCTGGCGGTCGCCGGCGCGATCGTGCTCGTCCTGTACACCGTGCTCGACCGCGACCGCGTGGAGGCCACGGCGCGATCCCCGGTGGTGCGCCAGGGCACCGCTGCGCTGGCGCTCGTCGGTGGCGCGGCGCTCGTGGCCGTGCTCGCCCAGGCCCTCGTGCGCACCGTCGACGACACAGTCGACCTCACCCGCAGCCACGCCCACAGCCTGTCCGAGCACACCCTCGCCGTGCTCGACGGCCTGTCGCGCGACGTGCACCTCGCCGCCGCGTTCCGTCAGGGGGCGCCGGGCGCGGCCCGCTTCGAGGACCTGTCGCGGCGCTACACCGAGCGCAGCCCCCACGTCACCCGCACCTGGATCGACCCGCTGCGCGAGCCCCTCGCCGCCCGCGACCTCGGCATCACCAGCGAGCAGGGCGAGGTGGTCGTGCAGGTGGGCGACCGCACCGAGCACCTCGTCGGCACCCTCGACGAGGACGCGCTGACCGAGGCCATCGTGCGGCTGACGTCGGACCGCGAGCACGTGATCTGCTGGTCGGAGGGCCACGGCGAGGCCGATCCCGACGACGTCGCCGACCCGGGCGGCATGGGCGGCGTCGTGGTGCAGCTCGAGGGCTACAACGACCAGGTGCTGCACACGAACCTGCTCACCGGCGCGATCGACCCAGCGTGCGAGGTGGTGGTGGTGGCGCGGCCCACGATCGACTTCCTCGCCTTCGAGCGGCGGGCGCTCGCCGACTGGGTCGCGGGCGGCGGCCAGGCGCTGGTGCTGCTGGAGCCGGGCGTCACGCCGGCACTGGCGGCGTCGCTGCGCACCTTCGGCGTCGACGTGGGCGACGACCTCGTCCTCGACCCCGACCCCGACGCGAGCCCGCTGGGCGTCGACGATCCGTCGATGCTGGTGATCCCGCCGCGCCGCACGCGCAACCACCCGCTCACCGCCGGGCTGCGGGGCGCCGTGCTGCTGGGCGTGGCCCGCAGCGTGGGCATGATCGACGACCCGCCCGGGGTGGCCGTTCGCACGCTGCTGCACGCCGGCGCGGCGTCGTGGGCCGAGCGCGACCTCACCGATGCGTCCGCGACGTTCACGCCCGACGACGACGAGCGCCAGGGCGACGTGCCGGTGATGGCGGTCGCCGAGGTCACCGACCCGGCCGCGCTCGTCCTGCCCGAGGTGCCCGAGGCCGACGGCGTGGCCCGCGACGAGGTGGCCGTGGCCGTCACCGGCGTGCTCGCCGTGCTGCTCCCCGATCAGCCGACGCCCGGGGACGACGCGCGCCTCGACACCACGCTCGGCCTGTCCGAGCCCGCCGTGCGCGCACTGGTCCGCGCGCTCGACACCACGCTGGGCGTGCAGCTCGCCGTGGTCCCCGACGAGACCGTCGGCGCGTTGATCGACCGCGCCTGGCACGCGGTGCGCGCGCGCACGGCCCTGGGCGACACCCGCCCCGACGCCCCCACGCCCCGGCCCGGCGGACGGATCGTGGTGGTGGGCGACGCGAGCTTCGCCGGCAACCGCAACCTCGCGTGGGGCAGCAACCGCGACCTGTTCCTCGACACGATCGCCTGGCTCACCCGCGAGGACGATCAGCTGGGCGCCCGCCCGCAGGATCTGGGCGACGTGCTCCCGGTGACCGGCCGGCAGGAGGCGCTCATCGGGCTCGTGGCCGTGGTGCTCGTGCCCGGACTCACCGCGCTGCTCGGCCTGCTGCTCTGGCTCGATCGCCGCCGGCGCTGACCCCCAGACGCAGCGACGCCCGACCCGCACAGGGCGGACCGGGCGTTCGCGACGAGGGCAGCCGGGCGCGTGCCCGACGCCCCGTCAGCCGAGGAGCTTCTGCAGCTTCATGCCCATGGCGATGTCGGACACCTTGAGCTTGCCCATGGTGAACAGCATCATCGCCGAGGCGGGGTTGTCGAGGAGCTTGCCGAAGTCGGAGCCCTGGGCGGTGACGACGCAGTTGGGGGACTCGTGGTCGCCCGCGGAGATGGCGCCGCCGTCCTTGGTGAGGTCGACCACCCAGTTGCCCTCGTCCCCGAGGTTGAACTGGTAGACGCCGTTGATGTCGCTCGCGATCGACGGGTTCTTGGCGAGCTTGCTGGGCAGGTAGTCCTCGAAGAACGCCTTGACGTCGGCCATGTGATCTCCTGTTCCGACGGATCCTGGTCGGTCTCTTGGGGCTAGCGGGGTCCGACGGGCCGATCAAGCGTCGTTCCGTGGATTTGACACGGGTGTCAACGCCACGCCGACGGCTCTCCACACCACGCCGACGGGCCGTCCGGCGCCGTCGGATACCAGCTGCCCGTGTCGTGGACGGCGTCGGGGACATCGCCCCAGTGACGCAGGCGCGCGACGTCCACACCCGCCTGACGGGCGGCCCACCCCAGCGGCGCCGGCCAGGTGCGCAGCGGCACCCGCACCCGCTCGGCGAGGGCGGTCGCGAGCGCCGGCAACGACGCCGGCTGGGCAGCGGGCACCGACCACCGCGCGCCCGGACGCTCCGCCGCGGCGCGCACCGCCTCGACCACCCGCGCCATCGCCACGGGCCGCAGCGGCCCGGGGTCGGCCATCCACAGGCGCCGTCCGGCCATCAGCTGCTTGCCCCACGCCGCGACCAGCGGCTCGCGGGCGCCCCAGGGCGTGCCGTGGGCCACGAGCCCCAGGTGGCGCACCTGCGCGAGCCCGGCGGGGACGGCATCGCCGAGCGGCACGGCCACCGCGCCGGGCACGTCGCCCAGCTTGCGGAGCACGAGGAACAGGCCCTCGGTGGGCTGACCGTGCTCGAGCACGACGAACACGCGCGTGGCGCCGCGCAGCGCGTGGGTGACGCCCTCGCCGGTGGTCAGGTCGGCGAGGCGCCAGAGGAATGCGCCGTGGGCCGGCACGCGGCCGGCGACGACCGTGGGGACGGTGGGCGCGAGGGCATCGGCCAGCGCCCACGCGAGCGGCGCATCGCCCAGGACGACGTGCACGGCCTAGGCGGCGGTGGCGAGCGCGTCGAGGAAGCCGGACAGGTCGCTCCGCTCGACGTGGAACAAGCCCGGGCGGGACGGCGACCACCCGTGCCAGTCGGACCCGCCGGTGAGGAACACGCCGTGGGCCTCGGCGAGCTTGCGCACCTTGCGGCGCTCGGCGGACGTCATCATCGGGCGCAGGCCCTCCACGCCCTGCAGGCCCGCAGCCACGAACGTGGCGAGGTGCTTCTCCAGCGCGGCCACCGGCGGGTGGGCCCAGGAGGTGACCGCGCCCGCCTCGCGCGCGATGCGGATCGCCTCGACGAACGGCAGCGTGACCTTGGGGACGTTGCCCAGGCTGTCGCCGGCATAGCGGCGGAAGGCGTCGCGCAGGTCGGCCGCGTGGCCCGCCGCCACCAGGGCGCGCGCGAGGTGGTGGCGCGTGATCGCGCGCCCACCCTGGCGTGCGGCGTCGTCGACGTCGGGCAGGCCGGTCAGGCCGAGGTTGACGGTGGCCTCGGCGTAGCGCGCCGCCCGCTCCCGGCAGCGCTCGCGGCAGAAGGCACGGAACGCGTCGGGTACGGGACCGCCGAAGTAGACCAGCAGGTGGTGCTCGACGCCCTCGTGGACGCCGCTGATCTCGGCCCCCGCGAGCACCAGGATGCTGCGGTCGCCCACGACCTGCTCGCCCACCACCTGATCCGCGGCGAGATCGTGGTCGGTGATCGCGATGACGTCGAGGCCACCCTCGGCGCACGCGGCGACCAGCGCCTCGGGCTCGAGCATGCCGTCGGAGCGCGTGGTGTGCAGGTGCAGATCGAACCGGCGCCTGCCCGTCAGCGTGCTCATCCATCCCCACCGTGGATCGTGGTCCACCACGTTAGTGGCCGAGGATCGCGCGGTCAAGCGGATCGTCGTCCGAGGGACCCGTCGACGGGCCCGCTTCAGGACCCGGGACGAGGCTGCCAGCATCCCCGCCGGGCGACGCAGGGGGATCGCCTGCGGCCGCGACCCGCGCGTCGGCCACGCTGCCCCCGACCGCCGAGCAGGGATCGTGCGCGAACGGCAGCGCACGGCGCGCGGCGTGGCCCTCGGGCAGCGCGACGCCGATCTGGTGGCCCCGCGGGCGCCACACGTGCCCGCCGACCGCCTGCGCGCGCGCCCGCCACCGCCGCACCAGCGCACACACCGCGGCCTCGGCGCCGTCGACCGTGGCGTAGGGCCCGTCGACCCACACCCGATCGCTGCCCACGACCGTCACGCGCCAGCCGTCAGGCTGCGCGTCCACCTGCACCTGGTAGAGGAACCGCTGCATGGCTCCAGGCTACCCTGGATCCGGCCTCGATTCGTCCGCGAAGGTGAAGAACTGTTCAGTGCCGCGGATCAGCCTTCCCAGTGGGTGACCATCTCGCGCGGCCACACCTGGCGCAGCTCGCCACAGCAGTCGCAGAGCGCGTAGCCCTCGGCGAGGCAGATGCAGATGGCCTCGACGCACGTGCACGGATCCGACGCCGTCGCCATGTACATCCGCCCAGTGCCGCAGGACGCGCAGGCGGTGCCCTCGAGCGCCCAGGTGGGGCGCACGTCGGCGACAGGCTCGAGGAGCGAGAGCTGCACGGTGGCTTCCTTGGTGGGTCGACGGCGCGTCATACCCCATCGTACCCACGCGCGGTCCAGCCTCCACCACATTGCGCGATCCCCCGACATCGTCGGACAGGAACTGTCCGCTTGCGGGGAGAAGCGACGAGGCCGCCGACCCGGTGGGTGGCGGCCTCGAAGGTGGCAGGGGCACAAGGACTCGAACCTGGGACCTGCGGATTTGGAATCCGCTGCTCTACCGACTGAGCTATACCCCTACAGCCCGCTCGCCGTAACCGTGCCCAGGCCACGCGGTCAAGCCGCTCCGGTGAGCACCAGCCCCATGGTCACCACCGCCGCGCCCCACACGTACCAGGCGAAGTCGGCGAAGCGGCCCCGCAACACGAGCCGCACCAGCAGCACCAGCGCCAGGTAGCCGGTGACCATCGCGGTGACCGCGCCCACCCCGAGCTGCAACGGGTCGACGACCGACAGGTCGGCGTGGCGGCTGCGCACCAGCAAGGCGCCCACGATCGCCGGGATGCTCATCAGGAACGACAGCTTGACCGCGAAGCCGCGTTCGAGCCCCAGCAGCAGCGCAATGGCGATCGTGGTGCCCGACCGGGACACGCCCGGGGTGATCGCCACGCCCTGCGCGATGCCGATGAAGAACGCCGACGCGAGCGGCGTGGTCATCACGTCGAGGCGCCCACTGTCCCGCCCGCGGGTGGACCAGAGCATCATCCCCGTGGCGACGAACGCGATGGCGATCGCGGCCGGCTTCTGGAACAGGCCCTCGAACAGGTCCTCCATCGACAGGCCGATGACCCCGGTGGGGATCGTCGCCACGATCACCAGCATCGCGAGGCGCACACCCGGGCGCTCCCGGAACGGCCCCTGGCCGGCGAACACGTCCTTGAGCACGCCGAGGATGTCGGCCCGGTAGAACCAGATCGCCGGCAGCAGCGTGCCGACGTGGAGCGCGAGGTCGAACAGGACGTCGTCTCCGCGCACGTCGATGAACTGCTGGAACACCGCCAGGTGGCCCGAGCTCGACACCGGGAGGAACTCCGTGAGGCCCTGGATCGCCCCCAGGACCACCGCCCCCAGCGTGTCCGAACCCGCGTCTGCCACCCTGCCTCCACCGTGACGCCCGCCTTGTACCGCAGGGGGCGACCGGGGCATGTCCCCGACGCGTGATTCTGTTCGCCGCGGACGGTACCGTCGGGCGGAGACGCGCGCCGTTCCGCGCGCGGACAGCCGCTAGCCGGGCCCCTGACCCTCGCCGAGGTCTTCCTCGGGACCGTCGTCTTCGGCGTCGTCGGACGGCGGGCGTGCCGGCGCGCGGCCCACCCCGTCCATGTAGTCGAGCACGTTGCGCGCGTAGGAGCGGTAGTCGGTCTCCCACGGCTTGAGATCGTGGAACGACTCGTCGAAGCCGGGCATCGCGCCCTTGCCACGCATCACGATGCGGACGAGCTCCTCGCGATCCACGCCGGCCGGCAGGCCCTGCGACAGATCCGGGATCTTCACGACCAGCGCCGCGGCTGCCGGACCATCGCCGGCCGCCCGGTCGCCGTGGCAGGCGAGGCAGTGGCGCTCGTACAGCTCCCGCCCACGCTCGACGGCGCTGGGCACCTTGTTGGGCCACTCCTTGGCGACCGCCGCCGTGGCGACCACGAGGACCAGGAACGAGACGAACGGACGCATCGGCTCTCCACGCCGCCCGGCCATAGCCCGGCGCCCTGCGGGGGACGAACGCGGTGCGGCGACGCGGCGCCGCACGCGCGCGGATCGGTCGGGACCGAGAAAGCCGAATCGCCCGTGAGGCGGTGAAGCCTCACGGGCGACGTGGCGGGACGGACGGGACTTGAACCCGCGGCCTCCGGCGTGACAGGCCGGCGTTATAACCGACTTAACTACCGCCCCAAAATGAAAGACCGTCGATGGGCAGAGCGGGACTCGAACCCACAACCACCGGCGTGTAAAGCCGACGCTCTACCATTGAGCTATCCGCCCGTGGTGCGTCCTGCCGGTCGCCCGCGCACGTAACGCACCCGTCCGGCGCGTCAAGGACGTGGGCGCGCTTCCTGAGAAGATCCCTCCTGCACCGGCGTGGCCGGCTCGGTGGCGGCGGGCTCCGCAGGGGTCGTGGACGGCTCCGACCACGCTGCACCGACCTTGCCCAGCGGCGGGCTGGTGAGCGCCTCCTGCAGCACGCGGTCCATGTGGTCGACGAACAGGATCTCCATCGCGTCGCGCACCTGCTCGGGCACGTCGACCAGATCCTTGCGGTTGCGCTCGGGCACCAGCACGCGGGTGATGCCGCCGCGGTGGGCCGCCAGCAGCTTCTCCTTCACGCCACCGATCGGCAGCACGCGCCCACGCAGCGTGATCTCGCCGGTCATGGCCGTGTCGCTGCGCACCGGGATGCCCGTGAGGCAGCTCACGAGCGCCGTGGCCATCGCGATGCCGGCGCTGGGCCCTTCCACGCCGCCCGGCAGGCCCGGGTAGTGGATGTGGAAGTCCTGCGTGTCGTGGAAGTCGGCGTCGAGGTGGAGCGCCGCCGCGCGGCTGCGCACGTAGGTGAACACCGCCGTGGCCGACTCCTTGAGCACCTCGCCGAGCCGACCGGTGGTGATGAGCTTGCCGGTGCCGGGCACGGCGGCCACCTCGATGGCCAGCAGCTCCCCGCCGGTGGACGAGACCGACAGGCCCTTGACGAGCCCGACCTGGTCGTCCTCCTCCTTGCGACCGAAGTCGTGGCGGGGCGGCCCGAGGAGCTGTTCGAGGTTGCCGGTGACGACGTCGACCTTGGTGAGCGGGCCGAAGTGCAGCACGCGGCGGGCGACCTTGCGGCAGGCCTTGCCGATCTCCCGCTCCAGCGCGCGGACGCCGCTCTCCTTGGTGTAGCGACGGGCCATCTCCAGCAGCGACTGGCGGCTGAAGCTGACCTGGCCCTCGGTGAGGCCCGAGGCCCGGCGCTGCTTGGGCACCAGGTAGCGCTCGGCGATCGCGAGCTTCTCCATCTCGGTGTAGCCGGACAGCTCGATGACCTCGAGGCGGTCGAGCAGCGGCAGCGGCACCCCGTGCAGGCTGTTGGCCGTGCACAGGAACATCACGTCCGACAGGTCGTAGTCGAGATCGAGGTAGTGGTCGTTGAACGCCTGGTTCTGCTCGGGGTCGAGGACCTCCAGCAGCGCGGACGCCGGATCGCCCCGGATGTCGGACGACATCTTGTCGACCTCGTCCAGCAGCAGGAGCGGGTTGCGCGCGCCGGCGCGCTTCATGGCCTGGACGATGCGACCCGGGAGGGCGCCGATGTAGGTGCGACGGTGGCCGCGGATCTCGGCCTCGTCGCGCACGCCGCCCAGGGCGATGCGCGCGAACGGACGCCCGGTGGCCTTGGCGATCGACCGCGCGAAGGACGTCTTGCCCACGCCCGGCGGCCCCACGAGGCAGAGGATCGGCCCCTGCACGTCGTCGGCGAGGCTGGCGACGGCCAGGTACTCGAGGATGCGCTCCTTGACGTCGACGAGGCCGTAGTGGGCCTCGTCGAGCACGGCGGCGGCCTCGGGCAGGTCGGTGCGCACCTCGGCCCGCTCCACCCACGGCAGCGCGAGCAGCCAGTCGAGGTAGTTGCGGACGACCGTGGCCTCCGCGCTCATCGGGTTCATCTGCGACAGGCGCCGCAACTCCCGCTCCGCGCGCGTGCGGGCCTCGTCGGTGAGCTCCTTCTCGGCGAGCTGACGGGTGAGGTCGTCGAGGTCGTCGCGGCCCTCACCGCGGTCGCCGAGCTCCTTCTGGATCGCGCGCATCTGCTCGTCGATCCACGCCTCGCGCTCGGTGTTGTCGCGCTCGCGGCGGACACGGCTGCGCAGCTTGCGCTCGACCTGGAGGAACTCGATCTCGTTCTGCAGCGCCTTGAACACGCGCTCCAGACGCTCGCGGACGTCGAACGTCTCCAGCAGCGACTGGCGCTCGTCGAGGGTGAGCTTGACCACGCCCACGAGCAGGTCGGCCAGCCGCGACGGGTCCTCGATGCCGTTGACGCCCATCAGCATGTCGGGCGGCGCCGCGCGGTTGAGCTTGACGTAGCGCTCGACGGTGCCCTTGACCGTGCGCGTGAGGGCCTCGACCTCGGGGTCGTCGCTGGCGTCGGAGACGAGCTCGCGGACCACGGCGCGGAAGTGGTCGGGGTGGTCGACGTGGCGCACGATCTGCGCCCGACGCAGGCCCTCGATGAGCAGCTTGGTGTTGCCGTCGGGCAGCTTGAGCGCCTGCTCGATGCGCGCGACCGTGCCCACCTCGAACAGGTCCTCGGCGCCGGGGCTCGTGACGTCGCCGCGGCGCTGGGTGACCAGCAGGATCTCACCCCCGTTGCGCTGCGCCTCGGCGATGGCGGACACGGAGCGCGCCCTCGCCACGATCAGCGGCGCAGGCGTGCCCGGGAACACCACCACCTCACGGAGAGGAAGGATCGGGAGCTGTCGTTCGTCGGACCAGGTGGCCATGGGCGATCCGTGGGTTCGCGCGACGTGGACGGGACGGACGGTGCGGCGGCGCCGCGATCAGCCCCACTCGGCGTCGTCGTTCTCGTAGACGAGGATCGGCTCCTGCTTCCGCCGCACCACGTCTTCGGAGATGTGGCACTCCTTCACGTTGTCGCGGGACGGCAGGTCGTACATGACGTCCAGCATGATGTCTTCGAGGATGCCCCGCAACCCGCGCGCGCCGGTCTTTCGCTCCAGTGCGAGACGCGCCACCTCGCGCAGGGCGCCGTCGGTGAACTTGAGCTTGACGCCGTCCATGTCGAAGAGCTTCTGGTACTGCTTGACCAGGGCGTTGCGCGGCTGGGTGAGGATGGCGACCATCGACACCTCGTCGAGCTCGTCGAGCGTGGCGGTGACGGGCACGCGGCCGATGAACTCGGGGATGAGCCCGAAGCGCATGAGGTCTTCGGCCTCGGCGCGGGCCATGAGCTCGCTCGGCGTGAACTTCTCGCGCTTGCTGGCCTGGTTGCCGAAGCCCATCGCCTGCTGGCCGAGGCGGGCCTCGACGATGCGGTCGAGCCCCACGAAGGCGCCGCCGCAGATGAACAGCACGTTGGACGTGTCGATCTGCAGGAAGTCCTGCTGGGGGTGCTTGCGGCCGCCCTTGGGCGGCACGTTGGCCACCGTGCCCTCGATGATCTTGAGCAGGGCCTGCTGCACGCCCTCGCCCGACACGTCGCGCGTGATCGACGGGTTCTCGGACTTGCGGGCGATCTTGTCGATCTCGTCGATGTAGATGATGCCGCGGGTGGTGGCCTCGACGTTGTACTCGGCAGCCTGGAACAGGTTGAGGATGATGTTCTCGACGTCCTCGCCGACGTAGCCGGCCTCGGTCAGGCTCGTGGCGTCGGCGATGCAGAACGGCACCTTGAGGAACCGCGCGAGCGTCTGGGCGAGCAGCGTCTTGCCCGAGCCGGTGGGGCCCACGAGCAGCACGTTCGACTTCTGAAGCTCGACGTCGTCGCCGCGCACCCGCCCGTCGATGCGCTTGTAGTGGTTGTGGACGGCCACCGACAGGATCTTCTTGGCGCGATCCTGGCCCACCACGAACTCGTCGAGGAAGTCGTAGATCTCCTTGGGCTTGGGGATCAGCGAGTCGGACGTGAAGTAGTCCTCGCGCTCGTAGTCCTCGGTGATGATGTCGTGGCAGAGCTCCACGCACTCGTCGCAGATGTAGACCGACGGCCCCGCGATGAGCTTGCGCACCTCCTTCTGCGACTTGCCGCAGAACGAGCAGCACAGGTCCTTGGCGTTGGTTCCCTTGCGACGGACGGCCACGCGGGCTCCCGGGATCGGGGTGGAGGGGCGCACGGGCGAGCCCGTGCCGGGGACGCGCTACTTCTTGCCGGCGTCGGCGCCCGGGCGGAAGCGGGCGTCGATGACCTCGTCGACGAGGCCGTAGGCGACGGCGTCCTGCGCGGTCATGATGTTGTCGCGCTCGACGTCGCGGGCGACGCGCTCCAGCGGCTGCCCGGTGTGCGAGGAGAGCACCTCGTTGATGGTGTTCTTCCAGCGCAGGATCTCGTTGGCCTGGATCTCGATGTCGCTGGCCTGACCGCGCACGCCGCCGAGCGGCTGGTGGATGACCACGCGGCTGTGGGGCAGGATCCGACGCTTGCCGGGCGCGCCGGCCGCGAGGAGGACGGCCGCCATCGACGCCGCCTGGCCCACGCAGATCGTGGACACGGGGGCGTTGATGAAGTGCATGGTGTCGTAGATCGCCATGCCGGCCGTGATCGAGCCGCCCGGGCAGTTGAGGTAGAGGTAGATGTCCTTCTCGGGATCCTGGCTCTCCAGGAACAGGAGCTGGGCGATCGTGAGGTTGGCGATCTCGTCGTTGATCGGCCACCCGAGGAACACGATGCGATCGACCATCAGCCGGGACCAGATGTCCTGGCTCGTGCGGCCCCGGTGCGTCTCCTCGATCACGGTGGGGACGATGTAGTTGCGGATGTCCATGGCGCCGCACTCCTGGTCACGCCAGCGCGGCGTGGTCGTGGTCGGGTAACCCGTTCATCGGATCGGAGGACCGCATGTACACACCCCCGCGATCCGGTGGATCGGCGGTGGCACAACGGGACATGCGGCGGTTCGTCGACGGGGATCCAGACAGCGACGCCGCGGTCGGAGGACCACGGCGTCGACGGACACGGACCGCGATCGGGCTCAGTCGAGCTCGACCGCCTTGGCCAGCCACGCCTGGGTGGTCTTGGCGAGCGTGTGGTTGTCGCGGATCCAGGCGAGCGTGCGCTTCTCGACGTCGGTGATGCCCTTGCCGTCCTGCGCGGACTCCACGAGCTGCTGCACCTGCGCCATCGTGAGCTTGGGGCCGAAGCCCTCGGCCATGTCGAGCAGGTCCTTGGCGTACTTCACGCCGTCGATGGTCTTGTAGGCGCTGCCCCCCTTGGCCTTGGCCTTGGGCTCCTCGGCGGCGGGCTCCTCGGCGGGTGCGGCCTCGACCGCAGGGGCCTCGGCCTTGGCCTTGGTGGCCTTCTTCTTGGCGGGCTTGGCCTCGATCGGCTGGTCGTCGCCCTGCACGTCGGTGGGCGCGACGGTGGGCTGGTCGCCACCCTGGAGCACCTCGGGCGCCTCGTGGGTGACCTTGGCCTTGCCGAGCACGAAGTCGAGGGTGAACTCCTCGAGCAGGCGCTCCTTGAGGTCCTGCAGCGCGCCGTCCTGCTGGAACCAGCCGCGCACGGCCTCGATCGACTGGCCGCGGTCGTCGGCGAGCTCCTGGAGCTTGGCCTCGACGTGGTCGTCGGTGACCTCGATCTTCGCCATCGTGGCGACGGCCTCGAGCAGCAGCCCGCCCTTGGCGGCGAACACCGCCCGCTGGCGGAGGTCGGCCATCTGGGCCTGCGTGAAGCGGATGTTGCGCGGGTCGACGCCCTGGTAGGACTGCTGGAGCTTGAACTCCTCGACCAGCATCTGCAGGTTCTGCTCGACCATGCCGGCGGGGATGTCGAACGGGTTGGCGGCGATCAGCGCCTCGAGCAGGTTGGCGCGGGCCTGGTTGCGGGCCTGCTCCTCGCGGCCCTTCGACAGCTGGCCGGCCACCGCGGTGCGCATCGTGGCGACGTCGGCGTGGCCGATCTCCTTGGCGAGCGCGTCGTCGAGGGCGGGAGCCTCGTAGGCCTGGATGCCGAGCACCTTGGCCGACACCGCCAGCGTCTTGCCGGCGACGTCGGTGTTGCGGGCGTCGTCGGCGAAGGTGACCTCGCCGTCCTTGCCGGCGTCGATCTCGAGGCCGGTGAGGAAGTCGCCCAGGCCCTTGAGCCAGGTCTCGCCGAGGGTGCGCACGAGCGTGCCGGGCTCGGAGACGACGACCTCGTCGCCGTCCTTGACCGTGAGCTCGACCTGCACGGTGTCGCCCAGCTGCACCGCGCGACCCGTGACGGCCGTCAGGCGGCTCTGGGCCTGGCGCTCGCGCTCGACGGCGGCGTCGATCTCGGCGTCGGTGACCTCCCACTTGGGCCAGTAGACGTCGAGGCCCTCGTAGGTGTCGCAGGTGACGGCGGGCTTGACCTCGACGCCGATGACGAACGCGAAGTCGACGTTGGCCTTGACCGGGCCCTGGTCGACGACGTTCGGACGGCTGACGGGCTCGATGCCGTGGTCGGCGATGGCCTTCGTCCACGCGTCCTGGATCAGGTCTCCGGCGACGTCGCGCGCGATGCTGGGGCCGTACTGGGCCTCGAGCACGCGGCGGGGCACCTTGCCGGCCCGGAAGCCGGGCAGGCGCGCGCGCTTGCCGATGCTGACGTAGGCCTTGTCGAGCGCGCTGCGGACGTCGGCCGCAGGGATGGTGACGTTGACCTTGCGCGTGTAGGCGTTCTCGTTGACGACTTCGATCTGCATCTTGGACCCGCGTCCGCCGAGCCCGCGACGGGCCCGTTGCGCTGGGTGATCCGGGGACCCGGATCACGGGATGACGACGTTCGCCGGCAGGGCCGGTTCCCGACGGTGTGAGCGCGGTTGTGGCGATCCGCGCCGTGGAGAGGTTCTCGAAAGGCTGTGGAGGAGTGCGTGGTGCGAGAAGGGGGACTCGAACCCCCACGGGTTGCCCCACCGGAACCTAAATCCGGCGCGTCTGCCAGTTCCGCCATTCTCGCGAAGCAACGCCGCGAGATCGGTGGGGTCACCGCCCCGGAGACGAGTCTCCGAGACGAAGTCTCGGAAACGAAGAAACGGCCGCAGCGTGCCGAGCACACCGCGACCGCCGTCCCGTCGCTACCGGACCGCCCCGGCACCCATCGTTCGGGAGGCGACGATCCGCGCCGCCGAGGCACCGTAGCCGCGAGCCCGACGCTACGCCGAGCCGGCCGCAACCCCGAGCCGGTCGCAACGCCGAACCAGTCGCAACGCCGAACCGGTCGCAACCCCGACCCGGCCCCAATCCCCACCCCGCAAGCACCCCGCCCCGGCGGGGTGCGCGCAGCGAGGCTCCGCCTCGCGAAGCAAATAAGTATGGGCCCACCAGGACTCGAACCTGGAACCTGCGGATTAAGAGTCCGATGCTCTACCAATTGAGCTATAGGCCCGTGGAAAAGATCGAGGGTGAACAGTGGGTTTTGAACCCACGACCTCCGGAACCACAATCCGGCGCTCTAACCAACTGAGCTATGCTCACCGCGACGCCCACGGGAGACGGGTCCCCCGCGCGCGCCACCCGTTCTTACCCGTCCCGCGGTCGCTGGCAAGGATCCGCGTCACGAACGGCCCCGCCCTCCGGGCGCGCCCCCGAGGCCCACGATACGCCCGCCGGGTGTCGGCCCCGATGTCACCAGCACAGCAGGCCTGTCCCGACGCCCGCGCGCCGTTGCTCGCCCACGTCCTCAAGGAGGCGGGGCGCGCCGCCCTCGCTCATCGTCGCGAGGGAGAGGTGCACCTCAAGGCCGACGGGTCCAAGGTCACCGACGGCGATCTCGCGGCCCACGAGATCATCCTCGAGGGCCTGACGCGCGCCTTCCCCGGCGAGGCCGTGCTCAGCGAGGAGGGCGCGGCCCTGCCGCCCGGCACCACCGGCCCCGTCTGGTACGTCGACCCCATCGACGGCACCGGCGCCTACACCGAGGGCCTCGCCCACTGGGGTCCCACCGTCGCCCGCGTCGTCGACGGCCAGCTCGACGTCGGCGCGTTCTACGAGCCCCGCCTCGACCGCTACTGGTTCGCCGCTGCGGGCGGCGGCGCGTGGCGCGACGGCGAGCGGCTCGCGCCCCCCGAGCCGGGTCCCACCACGCCCGATCGCACGCTCTACCTGCCGTCGTTCGTCCACCACTTCCCGGTCATCGACTGGCGCGGCAAGACCCGCGCGCTCGGCTGCACCGCCGCCCACCTCGCCCAGGTGGCCGGTGGCGGTGGCGCGGCCACCGTCGTACCTCAATGGAAGCTGTGGGACGTCGGCGCGGGGATCCTGCTGGTGCGTGAGGCAGGACGCGTGGTGGTGGACTTGTCGGGGGCCCCGTTCGATCCCATGGTGGAGCCCGGCGCACCCTTCGTGGCCGCGGCGCCGACCATCGTGCAACCCCTCGTCGAGGCGTTCCAGAGCGCGCTGCAGCGCGCCCTCGACAGTCAGCCCAGGACCTGATCCCATGTCCAACGACGAGAACACGGAGCTGACGCCTCGGTCCGAGTCGCGGCCGTCGTCCCAGCGCGACGACCTGTTCGCGGCCTACCTGTCGGAGGTCCGTCGCTACCCGATCCTGTCGCAGGAGGAGGAGCGCGAGGTGGCGATCCGCTACCACGAGTTCGGCGACAAGGACGCGGCCGAGAAGCTGATCACGTCCAACCTGCGGCTCGTCATCAAGATCGCGTTCCAGTACCACCGCCAGTGGGCCAACGTCCTCGACCTCATCCAGGAAGGCAACGTCGGCCTCGTCGAGGCGCTGTCGCGCTACGATCCGTACCGGGAGATCCGCTTCTCCAGCTACGCCCAGTACTGGATCCGGGCCATGATCCTCCGGTTCCTGCTCGACAACTTCCGCCTCGTGCGCCTGGGCTCCACCCGCGCCGGCCGCAAGCTGTTCTTCCAGCTCCAGAAGGAGCGCGACCGCCTCGTCGCCGAGGGCATCGACCCCACCGAGGCCCGCCTCGCCGAGCGCCTGGGCGTCGCCCCCAAGGAGATCCGCGCCGTCGAGCAGCACATGCGTGCGCCGGCCCTGTCGTTCCACGCCCCCGCCGGCGAGGACGAGGACGGCCGCAGCCTCGCCGAGGTCGTGCCCGAGGCCACCCCCAACAACCCCGAGAACAACACCGCCCGCAGCGAGCTCGGCTCGATGGTCAAGGAGCGGCTCGACGCGTTCGCCACCACGCTCACCGACGAGCGCGAGCGCATCATCTGGCGCCGCCGCCTCGTCGCCACCGACCCCGAGTCGCTCTCCACGCTGGGCGAGGAGTTCGGCGTGAGCAAGGAGCGCGTCCGCCAGGTCGAGGCCCGGATCAAGAAGCGGCTGAAGGCCTACCTGGAGGGCGAGCTCGGCGACGAGATCGGCTTCGAGTTCGACGTGCCCGACGAGGACTGACGCCGCGCCTCCCCCTCAGTCCTCCACCACCACCAGGCTGCGGATCAGCGGCGACCGCAGGCTCGTCTCCTTCGGGCCGGACTTGCCGTGCACCGCCACCAGGCCTGCGCGCAGCAGGGCGAAGTCGGGCTCCTGGTCGAAGGGCTGCGTGCCCTGGGCGAGGAGCTCCAGGCGGTCGGCGAGCTGGGACCGGGCGGAGACGATGTCGACGGCCTCGGCGAGCTCGCGCATCATCGGCCCGAGCGCCTCGCGCACGCCGTAGGGATCGGTGGCCCCGCCCGCGAGGCAGACCTGGCGCAGGAACGCCGGCACCGGACCCACCGCGTCGACGAGCTCGGCGAGCTGCTCGGGATCGCCGGCGCCGAGCAGCTCGGCGGCCATCGTGCGGGACTCCTGCACCGTGGGGTCGGGCAGGAAGAACGACATCGCGTGGGGCATGTCGAGGCTCTGGCCGCCGATGCGGCACGCCACCACCAGCAGCGGCGACGTGCCCGGCGTCATCTCGGTGCGGGCCTCGGCGAACGCGTCACACAGGTCCTGCAGGCGCTCGTAGCCGAGCAGGTCGGCGCCCAGGCACAGCAGCGCCTTGCGCCGACGCTTCGCGCGGGCCTTGTGCAGCACCATCGCGGTCTGCACGCGGAACGACTCCCGCGACGTGGACACCATGGCCTTGGGGGCCCCACCGACACCCAGCGCGCGGCCCAGCAGGTCGGGCAGGCGCGTGGCGGCCTCGCCCGACCGGGCCAGCACCGACAGGTCGAGCACGCTGGCGTCGATCGGCCGCTCGGAGACCTGCAGGTCGATGGCGATGTCGTGGAGCCACCACGGGATCGCCGACCACCGCGCGTGACGCACGATCACCGGGCGCCCGGTCTGGAGCGCGCCGCGGACCAGTCGGGCGGCCCGCGCGCGCGGCGCCTCCTCCACCCGGAGCTGGTTCGGGTCGAAGGCGACGCGGTTGCGACCCCGCAGCAGGCGGATGCGACGATCGAGGCGGTTCATGGCTCCCCGGGTGGCGCCGGTGACGGGACGGACGCGCGGCGGGACTGTATCATCGGCTGCCTCGCGCGCAGGTGAGCCTTGATCGACAGCCAGGACGACGATCCGTCGGACCGCCTCCGGCCCGACCTCGTGCCCAACGCCAACAGCCCCCAGCTCCTCACCCACCTGCTCGAGATGGTCGCCCGCGGCGTGCGCTCGTCGCGCGGGCTGCAGGAGGCGCTGGGCGTCGACCAGCGCACCGTCCGCTACTACGTGCAGGCCGGGGTGTGGCTCGGCTGGCTCGTCGACGGCGCCGACCCGCTGCTCACCCCCGACGGCCTCGGCTACGTCTATGCCGGCGCCTCCCGCCGCGAGCACTACGCCCGCGCCGTCGCCGACCAGCCGTTCGTCGCCGCGCTGCTCGCACGCACCGGCGGCCGGCCGCCCACCGACGCCGAGCTCTCCCGCGCCATCTCCGCGGCGGACCCGTCCCTCGCGCCGTCCACCGTCGCCCGCCGCGTCAGCGCCGTCCGCGGGCTGATCGCCCCGTACCTCGATCACCGCAAGACGCTGCCCGAGCCGGCGCCCGAGGAGGGCCAGCTCCTGCTGCCTCTGGCCCAGGCCCCCCAGGTCGAGCCCGACCCGCCGCTCACCAAGGCGGCCGGGCGGTCGTTCAGCCCCGACATCTACCGCTACGTCCTCTGCTTCCTCCTCGACCACGGCGAGCTCACCCTCGGCCACGTGCGCGGCCTGCTCGACCGGGCCGGCGCGGGCGACGTGCCCATCGGCGGCTACGTCGACCTCGCCCTGGAGCGCGGGGACGCCGTGCGGGTCGACGAGCGCCTCGTGGTCACGGCCGGTGCCGTCGCCCGACGGGAGCTCGCCGAGTCGACCGCCGCGGTGATCCTGTCGGACGGTGGCTGGCGCACCCACCTCGACACGCTGCGCGCCGCCCTGGCCACCGACGCCGAGGGCGCCGTGCGGGCCACCGGACGCTACCGCCTCTGGAACCGTCGCCTGCTGGGACGCGAGCTGTCGGCCGCCACCCTCGAGCCCGACCTCGCCCGCGTGCTCCGCGACCGCAGCCTCGCGTCGTGGCCGCGCACCACCGGCGCCGAGCCCATCGCCCCGCCCGCCGTGCCCGAGCCCTTCCTCGACGTCTGGGAGCGCCCCGACCTGATCGTGGCGCTGCCGCCGTCGCTGGTCCAACTCTGGGAGGGCGTGGCCGGCGTCAACCGCCGCCTCCGCAACGCCCGCCACCGCGCCGACGCCGTGGGCACGCCCACGGTCGCCTACCGCCCGTCCGTGGCGCACGGCGGCCTCCTCCATCCCGGCGAGCCGCTGCCGCGCGCCGTCCCCGATCAGCGCACGCTGCGTCAGCGCCTCGTGCTGCACGCGCCGTACGTCGCCCTGACGGTGGCCCTGCTGTACCTGCACCGCGCGGCGGAGCCCACGCTCGAGATCCGTCACGAAGACGGCACCTGGCAGGTCCGACGCCAGCGGGCCCGGATGGGGGCCCTGCTCGACGTCCTCGACGGCTTCGCACGCTCCCGGTCGTGGCGGGTGTCGCGGCGCGCCCGCGGCGCGGTCACCGACGAGGTGCTCGTCGGGCTGCTCGACCGCCTCGGCCTCGCCGTGGGCCTGGGCGACCGGCTCGTGCTCGACGACGGCTTCTTCGCCCAGCTCCGCCACGACGACGAGGACGGCCTCGTCCGCCTCAAGCTCGACCCCCTCGCCCGCGCGCTGGGCGCCTGGGTGGACGGCCTGCGCGGCGAGGCGGGGGCGTGAGTCCACCGTCCCTGCCGCTGTTCGTGTACGGGACGCTGATGCGGAGCGGCAGCCAGGCCGCGCTCGTGGGCGACCGTCCCCGCCAGCCGGGCTGGATCCACGGCACGCTCTTCCACCTGCCCGCCGGCTACCCGGCCGTGGTGCCCGGCGGTGACGACCCGGTCCACGGCGAGTGGCTTCCCCCCGTACCGGATGCCGTCCTGCGCGCGCTCGACCGGTACGAGGGGGTGCCGGAGGGGTTGTACCGGCGCATCACCCTGCCGGTGCACACCACCACCGGCGTCCTGCCCGCCTGGGTGTGGGTCATGGACGACCCCCGGGCCCGCGGCGGCGTGGTGATCCCCTCAGGTCGATGGCGCCCGATCCGACAACGTGGGTGACCGGATCCGCGACGTCCCCCGGGGGGGTCGGCGCGCGTTGACGGTGCTCACATGTGAGTGATAGCGTCGCCCTGGCGCCCCCGAACCCCGGGGGAGCCCCGTAGCTTCGTGGAGCAGTCCGGATGTCCAATGGCGATCACATGAGCCTCCAGGCGATCCACGACCAGCTCGGTGCCGTCCTCGAGGATCGCGTCACCGAGCTGATGACGCACATCAAGACGGCCCAGGCCCTGTCCCGCCAGATCGCGCGTACCGAAGAGGAGATCGAGCGTCAGCGCCGCCTCCGCGAGACGCTCGAGGCCGACCTCGGCCCGATGCGCAAGGAGGCCGACGAGCTGGCCGCCGCCACCGAGCAGCTGGCGTCGAAGGTCAAGGGTGCCAAGGGGGCCGTCGAGCGCCTCAAGGCCCTGCGCGACGAGCTCTCCGCGATGGACACCTGACGGGGATGTTCGCCACGTCGTCCGCCTCACGCGAATCCAGCGCCTCCAGCGCCCGCGCCGGCAGACCGACCAGGGAGGTTCGTTGAACTCGATGTCCGGCGCCGCCGACGACCTGCTCGCCACGCTCACCGCGGCAGAGGCGTGCCTGCGTGCGCTGGCGGCGAGCGCGTTCCCGCCCGACGTCATGATGCGCATCGAGCGCGACAGCACCCGCGCGGCCCGCCAGGCCGTCGCCTCGCTCCAGGGCGGTCGCACGCTCGAGCTGCCGGTCGGCTGGTCCGAGTACGTCGAGGTCGACGAGGCCCTCGACGCCTTGCTCGCCCGCCTGGTGCCCGCCACGCCGGCGTCCGATGCCACGCTGCCGCGCGGTGTCCGGCCTGCCGCCGCCGCAGCGGCCGACGCCGCTCGCGACGCCGCCTACGTCCGCACCACACCGGCGCCCACGCCCGCACCGCCCCCGTTCCGTCAGCCGACGGTCCAGGAGATCACGCCGCCGCCGCGCGTGGTCATCGGCGCGGATCCCACGCCCGTCGCGCCCCCCGCGGCCGCCCATCCTGCCGCCGACCTGCCCGACGTCACCTACATCGACGACGAGGAGATCGACGAGATCGACGCCCTCGACGCGCTCGACGACGACGACGCGGCGCCCCCCGCCGCGCCGCCCGCGAGCCGCTGGGACGAGGAGGACGACGAAGACGAGGAGGAGGCCACGATCATCGGCACCGCCGAGGACCGCGCCGCCATCCAGTCGGGTGCCCACCAGGCGGTCACGTCCGACGACGCGTGGGTCCGGTACGAGCCGGTCAACGTGGTGCAGGTCGACCCCGACGAGCTGCAGGACCGCAAGACGTCCTACCGCGACGACGGCGTCGACTACATCACCTACGTCGAGCCGACGCCCACACCGTACGACCAGCCCACCGACGACGACGAGCCGCTCCCCGCCTACGCGTCCGGCCCGCAGCCCGCGATCGTCGACCCCGAGGACGAGCACGAGGCGGAGGTGTCGGCGAAGGTGCCGTCGCCGACCAAGCCAAAGCCCGCAGCCAAGCCCGCGGCCGTGCAGGCCACGCCTGCGTCGCCGCCGCCCGCGGTCAAGGCCGCCGCGCCCGCCAAGAGCGAGCCGCTGCCGTCCTACCTGATCCAGCCCGACGCCCAGCCGGCCGCGCCCACCCGCTCCGCACCACCGCGCCCCGCGCCGCCGCGCCCCCGCAACCCGGCGCCCGCCGCGAGCCGCCCTGCCGCCGACGCCGCGAGCCTGCCCGCCACCGACCTGCCTGCCGACGACGAGTGGTCGTTCGTCGCCTCGGGCCAGGAGGAGGTCGAGGGCCCCGCCAGCCACGATCCCTACGCGGTCATGCGCAAGGAGCGGATGCGGCTCGACGACTTCACCGCCGTCGACGAGGCCGAGGAGGCGATGCTCGCCGCCGCCGAGCGCGCGGTCACCGCGGCCGTCTCCGGCGTGGACGTCGACGACGACGCGCCCACGGCGATCCGCCCGGCAGACGACCGCGCCCACGCCGCCGCCATCCAGCTCACCGGCGAGGGCGGGTCGCGCATCCTGGGCCTCGACGAAGACGAGGACGACGACGACTCCGTCATCGAGCTCGGCGACACGCGCGACTACGGCGAGGACGACGGCGTCGAAGACGACCAGACCGGCATCCTCGGCGTCGGCGTGGTCGAGTACGACGACGACGTCGAGGACCTCGACGAAGACGGCGCCTACGAGGACGACGACCCCCACGTCCAGGCCCCGCTCGGGCCGGGCGCCCCCGAGCTCACGCCAGCCGAGGTCAGCGCGCTCATCGCCAAGGCCGAAGCCGTCGCCCGTCGCGACATGGCCGAGGGCGTCCGGGTCTACAGCGACGTGCTCGACGCCGATCCGGTGCGCGCCGAGGTGCTCCTGGCCCGCGGTCGGCTCAACCTCGACCTGGGCGACTTCCCCGCCGCGGTGAGCGACTTCCTCAAGGCCGAGGGCTTTGCCCCCGACGACGCCGACGTGCTCGTGGCCCTGGGCGACCTGTTCTTCAACCGCAAGGACTACGGCAAGGCCGTCTTCTACTTCAACCGTGCGCTCACGGTCGACGACGGCCACGCCAACGCCTACGCCCGCCGCGGCATGGCCCACTACTACCGCAAGCAGTACAACGCGGCGGTCGAAGACCTCGAGAAGGCCAAGCGGCTCGACGGCAGCCTGGCGATGGTCGACAGCTACCTCGCCCGCGCGCGCAAGCGCGGGTAGGCTCGGGCGCGCGTGCTGCGCGAGGGTCCCCGCGCACAGGCGACGAGGGAGCGCCCATGACGACGCCGCGCGTGCTGCTGATCAGCCTCCGCGACGCCCACGACCCGATGGCCAGCCACGAGCGGGCCTGCTTCGCGCGCGCCGCCGACGTGCCGGTCGACGCCGTCGACGTCCACGTGGTGTTCGACGCGCCGCTGCCGCCCGCGAGCGTGCACGCCTACGACGCCTTCTTCTTCGGCGGCTCCGGGGCGTACTCGGTCCTCGACGACACGCCGTGGATGCCCGACGCGCTGGAGGCGCTGCTCCGGGTGATCGACGCCGCGCGGCCCACCTGGGCGTCGTGTTTCGGCTTCCAGGCGGTCGCCAAGGCGCTCGGCGGCGTGGTCGTGCACGACGAGGCGCTCACGGAGATGGGTGCCGTGCAGCTCACGCTCACCGACGCCGGCCGCGCCGACCCGCTCCTGGGCACGCTGCCCGAGCCGTTCTGGGTGCAGGAGGGCCACCACGACCACGTGATCGCCCTGCCGCCCGCCGTCACCCGCCTCGCAATCGGCGACCGCGGCGTGGAGCAGGCGTTCCGCATCGACGGCGTGCCGTTCTACGCCAGCCAGTTCCACCCCGAGCTCGACATCGACGCCGTCATCGCCCGGTTCCTGCACTACGCCGACCACTACCACAACGGCGATCACGCAGACTTCGAGGCGATCCTCGCCCGCCTGCGCGGCGGGGGCGACACACCCGAGGTGGCCCGGATGCTGGCGCGCCTGGTGCGCGGCGAGGCCTGACCCGCGCCACGCCGACGCCCTACTTCTTGCTGCGGACCTTCGCCGCCTTCTCGCGCGGCGGCAGGTAGTAGACGCCCTGCACCTGGGCGGCGCCCTGGTAGGGCTGGATGTAGGTGCTGGCGGCAGGCAGGCCCGCGCCCACGGCGAGCTCGAGCGCGTCGTCCTTGCGGCTCTTGAGCGTGGGGTAGAACTTGAAGCCGAGCGCCACGTTCTCGAACACGAACGGCCCCTCGGCGCGGCCGAGGTTGCGGGCGTAGACGTCGGACTCGACGTAGAGCGCCACGGGCTGGGCGAGGCGGAACGACAGGTGGACGCCGCCGGTGATCGCCACGGTCTCCTGCTTGCGCGTGCCGATCTCGGCGCCCGCCACGACCTGGATCTGCGACTTGCCGAACGGCTTGTCGGCCGGGCCGAACATCTTGGCGAACCCGATCATCGGGCGCACCTGGAAGAACAGGGGGTTGAAGTTGAGCCGGAAGTCCGCCGAGATCGTGGCGACGAGCCGGTCGCGCGCCGACTTGACGAAGGCGTAGCGCGTGCCGACCTCGAGGCCCCAGCCGGTGTAGCGGCCCGAGACGCCGCCGTGAACGGACAGCTTGCGCAGGATCGCGTACTCGAAGTCGGCGATGCCGCCGGTGTAGAGCGGACCGGCACCAAAGCCCATGTCGATGCCCGCGGTCACCTTGGTGCGCGGGTTGAGCGTGACCAGGTGCAGCGGCTGCACGATGTCGAGCTCGAGGGTGTTGGCGTCGACCGTGGCCTGCCCGTCGCGCCCGATGCGGTTGCCGTACTCGGCGCGCTGGAGCTCGTCCATGTGCGCCTCGATGCGCTCCCGGAAGATGGAGTTGGGGTACTCCTGGAGGTAGGCCTCCCAGGCCATGGCCTCCTCGTCGGGCGGCAGCGAGGAGATCTCGGCCTCGCGGGCGCGGAAGACGCGCGGGTTGTCGACGCCCTCCTGGAGCAGGTCGTCGCGCGTGTTGCGCTCGTCCTCGAAGAGATCCTCCTCCTCGACCGGCTCGCCGCCGTCGTCGACGGGGTCGGAGAACTCGTCGTCGAGGAGGTCCTCGTCGTCTTCGCCGGACGGCGGCGGCCCCTCGTCGGCCTTCTTGTCGTCGGCCTTCTTCGCGTCGTCCTTCTTCGGCTCCTCCTTCTTCTTCTCGGGAGGAGGCTCGTCGTCGGGCATCTCGTCGTCGAAGAAGGGCTCGTCGTCCTCTTCCGTGAAGTCGTCGTCCTTGCTCTGGGCGACGGCGGTGGCGGCGGTTCCCAGCCCGGACAGGAGGAGCAGGGAGAGGAGGAGACGGATCATCGGCGTGGCCCGCTGGTGCGAGGGTCGGCGGATGATAGACCGGAGCCCTATGGCAGGCAAGGAACCCCCCGTGCACGCTGACGTGGACCTGACGCAGCCCGGATCGGAGCCCTCGTCGCCTCCCGACGCCGAAGCCCACCACACGGCCTCGGTGGAGGTGGTGCGACAGGCCCTGGTGCGCCTGCGGGGCGGGGCGCCGTTCCTGTCGTCGGCCGACGGTGCGCTGCTGGTGCGGTGGCTCGACGAGGGCGTCCCCGTCTGGAAGATCCTCCACGGGCTCGACGCCGCGGCGCGCCAGCGCCACGCCCGTCGCATCCGCGCACCGCTCGCGCTGGCCCACGCCGCACGCCACCTCGGTCGCCCCCGCGCGATCGACGTACCGCCGGTGGTCGCCGAGCCCGCCGTCGCCGACCACCCACTCGCCCCGATCGCGGCCGCGCTGCGGGTGGCCACGCCGCCGCCGGGCCTGGAGGAGGCCTGCGCGCGCCTCGCCGCGGCCCTGCGGTCCCTGCCCACCGACGACGCCGACGCCCTGCGCGACGCCGCCGCCACGCGCATCGTCGCGTTCCTCGACCAGGGCTGGCACACGATCGACGCCGGCGAGCGCCGGCGCTTCCATGCCGACGCGCGCACCCACCTGACCGACGTCCTCGCCGACCTCGACGAGGCCCGCGCCGACGCCCTCGTCGAGGAGCACGCCCGCGGCCTGTGGCGCCAGGCGTGGCCGGCCCTGTCCCTCACCCTGCTCTGGCGGCTCGTGTGACCCACGTCCTGCACCCCGGCGCCGATCCGTCCTGCCGCACCTGCCGCGGCCTGGGCCTGCAGGTGGTGCGCGACGGCGCCTGGGCCCGCGCCGTGCCGTGCACCTGCGTGCCCGCGGTGTGCCCGGCGTGTCGGGGCATGGGCTACCGGTCCACGGGCACGGGCTTTCGCGCCCCGGTCACGCGCTGCGACTGCCAGGTGATCGCCGACCGGGCCCGCACGTTCGACGCGATCGGCATCCCCGGCCGCTACGCCCACGCCACGCTGGGTCGCTTCGACCCGAAGTCCGGCGCCGGCTCAGCCCACCAGGCCGCCACGCGCTTCGTCACCCAGTACCGCCCGGGCGAGATGAACCGCGGCCTCGTCTTCCATGGGCGCGTGGGCACCGGCAAGACCCACCTCGCCGTGGCCATCGTGCGTCGCCTCGCCCTGCTGCGCGGCGTGTCCTGCCGCTTCGTCGAGTTCAGCCACCTCCTGCAGGATCTCAAGTACAGCTTCGACCGCAACGCCGGCACCGAGGAGCTGCTCGCCCCGCTCGTGTCGTGCGAGGTGCTGGTGGTCGACGAGCTCGGCAAGGGACGCAACACCGAGTTCGAGGGCACCGTGCTCGACGAGCTGGTGAGCCGTCGGTACAACGCCCTGTCCACCGTGATCGGCACCACCAACTTCGTGCCCGCCCACGCGCAGAAGGCGCCGGCGTCCCGCTACACGGGCGTGGTCGCCGACAGCTACGCCAACCTCGCCGCCGCCACGCCCACGCTGCCGTCGCTCGACGCCCGCCTGGGCGACCGGGTCTACAGCCGGCTGCGCGAGATGTGTGACTTCGTCCCCGTCGAGGGGGAAGACCACCGCGAGTTGTCCCGTCCGCGCGCCTGAGCGCCGGCCGCGCGCCGTCGCTTCGAGATAGACCCGCGGCAGAGAGGGTGTGTGTGGCGTTCACGGTGACCTATCCGACCTCGGCTCCGCTGCCGGGCCTCGACGCGCTGGCGTCGTGGCTCACCGAGCACGGCGAGGCGTTCGATCGGCAGGGTCCCGACGTGCTGGAGCTGCGCGCCCTGCCCCTGCGCATCGTCCACGGCGGCGACGGCGTGCGCGCCCAGGTCGATCTCACACCCACGGTCCCGCTGTCGCGGCTCACGCGCCTGCTGTTCGACCTGTCGGTGCGCGTCGGGGCCGACGTCCGCCTCGTCGGCGTCGGCCAGGTCAACCGCCCGAGCCTGTGGCTGCGCTTCGCCGACGAGCAGGATCGCCTGCGCGTGGCCGCCGCGCTCGCCAAGGCCGCCGCCCAGAGCCACCGCGACGACATCCTCAAGGCCATGTGGAGCGTGCTCGGCACGCTCGGCGGGGGCCGCGACCTGCGGTGGGACGCCACGCGCGAGCGCATCGTCGAGATGCGCGAGGTGGGCTCGCCCGACGGCATCAGCGTGGAAGACGCGCGCTGGCACGACGCTGAGGTGTCCCCCGGCGACACCGTCGCCGTCCCCGTCAGCGGCGACCTGCACATCCTGGTGTGGCGCTGGCTCGCCGACGCCTGGCCCAGCCTCGCCGGCACCTGACCCGGAGTCCCCGTGATCCTGTCCCTCGACCACATCGCCGTCGCCGTGCCCGACCTCGCCAAGGCCATCCAGCGCTACGCGGAGGACTTCGGCATCGCCTTGCAGGGCACCGAGGACGTGCCGAGCGCCAAGACGTCCACGGCCTTCTTCCCGATCGACGGCACGCGCATCGAGCTCATCCACCCGCTGAACGGCACCGGGCCCGTGGTGAAGTTCCTGGAGCAGCGCGGCGGCGGCCTGCACCACCTGTGCTTCCGCACCGACGACATCGAGGCCGACATGCAGCGCCTGTCCGCCAAGGGCTACCGCTTCCTGTCCGACACGCCCCAGCCCGGCGCCCACGGCACCCGGGTGGCGTTCATCCACCCCAAGTCCACCGACGGCGTGCTGATCGAGCTCGCCGAGCACCCCAAGGACGCACACGGCTGATGGCACACAGGGTCACCGCCGTCGGACAGACCACCACGCTGCACGACCGCAAGGTGCGTGCGGGGCAGCGGCTGGTCATCGGCCTGCCCCACCCCCACGTCGACGACGACCTGCGCGCGCTGGTCAAGGAGATCGGCCCCGCCGGCTTCATCCTGTTCCGACGCAACGTCGAGGAGCCCGCCCAGGTCCGCGAGCTGGTGCGCGAGCTCAAGAGCCTCGTCGACCCCCACCACCCCGCCCTCGTCAGCATCGACCAGGAAGGCGGCCGCGTGCAGCGGGTGCGGGCGCCCGCCACCGAGTGGCCGCCCATGCGCACGGTGGGGCGCGCCGGCGACCACACCGCCGCCGTCGCCACGGCCCTGGCCACCGAGCTCGCCGCGATGGGCATCGACCTCGACTACGCCCCCGTCGCCGACGTCGACTCCAACCCCGACAACCCGGTCATCGGCGACCGCGCGTTCAGCCACGACCCCGCCGAGGTGGCCCGCCACGTCACCACGTTCGTGCAGGCGATGCAGGCGCGCGGGGTGATCGCCTGCGCCAAGCACTTCCCCGGTCACGGCGACACCCGCCTCGACAGCCACACCCACCTGCCGGTGGTCGAGGAGGAGATCCCCCGCCTGCGCACGCGCGAGCTGGTGCCCTTCGAGGCCGCCGTGCGCGCCGGCGTGGGTGCCGTCATGACCGCCCACGTCGTGTTCCCCGCGTGGGACGAGGACCTGCCGGCCACGCTGTCGCCGCGCATCCTGCCCACCGAGCTGCGCGGCCGCCTGGGGTTTGGCGGCGTCGTGTTCAGCGACGACCTGGAGATGAAGGCGGTCGCCGACCGCTGGGACGTCCCCACCATCGTGCGCCTGGCCACGCAGGCCACCGTCGACGTGCTGCTCTGCTGCGCCAGCCCCGAGCTGCAGATCGCGGCCTACACCGCCCTCGTCCAGCAGCAGGAGGACGAACCCGCCCTGCACCGGGCCACGGAAGACGCGGTCAAGCGCGTGCACGCCCTGCGGGAGCGCTTCCTGCGCGATCGGCCGCCCCAGCCCGACCTGTCCGTGGTGGGCGCGCCGGATCACCGCGTGCTCGCCGAGCTCGTCCGTCAGCGCGGCGGCTGATCCGCGTCGGCGTGCAGGCCGTCCACCTCGGCCGCGAGGCGGTCGAGCAGCGGGTGCGACCAGCCGTGCCCCAGCGCCTCGACCACGGCGCGGTAGTACCAGAGCGTGCCATCGCGGCCTGCCGTGAACCGGTCGAAGACCACCGGCCCGGCCACGGCGAGGTCGGCGCGGATCGTGCGGCAGTTGTGCAGCTTGTCGGCGGCCGAGATCAGCTTGAGGTCGGGGTGGGCGACGCGCAGGTGGGCCAGGTAGCGGTCCTTGCGGGCCTGCCACGGCGGCTTGGGGTGCTCCAGGGCGTCCGACAGCCCCACCACGAGGTCGGCGACGCGGTCTCCGAAGCGCGCCCGCAGCCCGGGCGCTCCGTCCGGGTCGACGTCCTCGAGGTAGTCGTGGAGCAAGGCGGCCACGAGCTGGTCCTCGTCACCGCCGGCCTCCCCCACCAGCGCCATCACGGCGAACAGGTGGGTGACGTAGGGCACGGTCGTGCCCTTGCGGAAGCTGTCGCGGAAGGCCTCCACCACCAGCGCCGTCGCGTCGTCGAGGCGGGTGGTGTAGGCGGCCGTCATGCCGCCGGCTGCTCGGGCGACGGGCTGCTCGCGGGCACCACCGCGGGGCGGCGGGCGCGGAGCAGGTCGGTGCGCGACACGCCGAGCTGCTTGAGCGTGGGCAGCCACACGCGCGTGAGGAACACGTTGCGGTCGATGCCCGCCGAGCGCATCACGCCCACGCGGGCGTCGTACTCGGGCACCAGGCCCACGCCCGGCATCTGGAAGTTGGCGAAGGTGTGGGCCAGGTCGGCCAGCGCGCCCTCGCGGTCCTCCTCGAGCTCGAGCTTGAGCACGTCACGGTAGAAGCCCGCGTGCGCCGCCTCGTCCTTGGAGATGTGCTCGTAGACCGCGGCGAGCACGACGTCGCCGCGCTCCCGCGCGCACTCGAGCTGGCGGCGGTAGATCACGAACGTCGCCTGCTCCTGGATGGCGCCGTAGCAGGACAGCTGGCGCGGCGTGGTGAACGGCGCCTCCCAGCGCTTGGACAGCACCGCGCGCTCGAACTCGAGGATCTGCTCCCACGTGCGGTGACCGGACTTCTCCAGCCACATCCGCAGGGACAGCGCGTGCTTGCTCTCCTCGTAGCCCCAGTTGGCCACGAACCAGCCGTGGCCGAAGGTGTCGCGCATGCAGTTGATGCCCTGCGCGACGTAGTCCGGGAGGTACATCTCGACGCCGCAGAACGTCTCGGCGCAGAGGGCGGCCGTCTCGTCGTGCGGGACCGCCTCGACCTTGTCCCACGGGATGTCGTCGAACACGCTCCAACGCCGGCGCCGCTCGGCCTTCTCGAAGAAGTCCATGTAGGCCCGGTAGACCTTCTCGCGCTGCGCCAGCGTGCTGTTCACGTCCGCACCTTGCCGTGGAGGATGAGGGACACGATGTCGGCCATCGTGTTGACGTGCGGCAGCTCCTCGTCGGGGAACACCGTGTCGAGCTGCTCCTCGAGCAGGCCGACCATCTCCATGGTGGTCACCGAGTCGAGGTTGAGCTCCTCGATCGTCATCGCGGGGCGGATGTCGGCGAAGTCGTCGCTGCGGTCACCCGCCACCTCGACGAGTGCGGCCTTGATCATCTCGAGCGCCTGGCCTTCGTTCATGCCTCTGGCTCCGTGGGAGGAAGGGGGGTCGCGGTCGGGGGCAACGCGGCCTCCCGGTGTTGTCGGAAAGCGACGCCGATGTACCGCGCCGATCTCCCACCTTCCAGTGATTTTCCGCATACAAGCTGGATTCCAAACATACTGACCCGTCGGAATGTTTACCGCTCGGTCGATGGCGGAGCTTGCAGCGTGCTCAGGGCACGGCCACCCGGCCGCCCGAGGGGGCCGGGCACCGCGACGCATTCCTTGCGCAGACCTGAACGGGGCCGGGGCGTCGCTCGGGCGTCGCTCCGGGTGTCCCCCGGAGCGTTGGTGAGGAACACCACACGCCGATCAGGGGACGGTGCTGCGCACCTTGAGCACGTCGAGGTCGGCCTGGGGCACCGAGCTCGGCGCGTCGGTGAGCAGGCACTGCGCCGACGTGGTCTTCGGGAACGCGATGACGTCGCGGAGGCTGTCGGCACCCGTGAGGATCGACACGCAGCGGTCGAGGCCGAACGCCAGGCCACCGTGGGGTGGCGCGCCGTGGGCGAGCGCCTCGAGCAGGAAGCCGAAGCGGTCCTGCTGCTCGTCGGGCCCGATGCGCAGCGCCTCGAACACCTTCTGCTGCACCTCGGCGCTGTGGATACGGATCGAGCCGCCGCCGATCTCCTGGCCGTTGCAGACGATGTCGTAGGCGTTGGTGAGCACCTCGCCCATCTTGTCGGTGCCGAGCCAGGGGATGTGCTCGGGGATCGGCGACGTGAACGGGTGGTGCATCGCCTGCCAGTTCCCGTCGTCGTCGCGCTCGAACATCGGGAAGTCGAGCACCCAGCAGAACACGTAGGTGTCGGCCGGGATCATGTCGCGCTCCTTGGCGATCGCGACGCGGAGGCGGCCGAGGCCCGGGTGGACGGCGCTGGCCGCACCGGCACCGACGAGCACGAGGTCGCCGTGGGAGGCGCCCACCAGCGCGGCGAACGCGTCGGGGCCCATGCCCTCGGGGAGCGCCTTGCCGAGCGGGCCGGAGAGGCCGTCGTCGCCGAGCTTGCCCCACATCAGGCCGCCGAGCCCGTAGGTGCGCACGAAGGCCGTCCAGCCGTCGATGACCTTGCGGCTCGCCTCGGCCCCGCCGGGCACGACGAACGCCTTGACGATGCCGCCGTCGGCGAGCGCCTGGGCCACCGGCGGGAACGTGGACGCCGCGAACGCCTCGGTGAGGTCGACGTGCTCCATGCCGAACCGCAGGTCGGGGGCGTCGAGGCCGAAGCGGGCGATGGCCTCGTGGAAGCCGATCCGCTGCACCTCGCCCACCTCGACACCGAGGACGGCCTTCCACATCGCCGCGACGATGCGCTCGGTGATCTCCATGATCACGTCGCGCGTGGGGAAGCTGACCTCGAGGTCGATCTGGGTGAACTCCGGCTGGCGGTCGGCGCGGAGGTCCTCGTCGCGGAAGCAGCGGGCGATCTGGTAGTAGCGGTCGAAGCCCGACACCATCAGCAGCTGCTTGAACAGCTGCGGGCTCTGCGGCAGCGCGTACCACTGACCCGGATGCACGCGGCTGGGCACCAGGTAGTCGCGGGCGCCCTCGGGCGTGGCCTTGGTGAGGATGGGCGTCTCGATCTCGAGGAAGCCCATCGCGTCGAAGGCCTGCCGCGCGGCGTGCGTGGCCTTGTGGCGGGCGATCAGGTTGTGCTGGAGCTGGGCGCGCCGCAGGTCGAGGAAGCGGTAGCGCAGCCGCGTCTCCTCGTGGGCGTCGACCTGGGCGGCCGAGACCGAGAACGGCAGCGGCTTGGTGGACGACAGGATCTCCAGATCCTTCGCGACGATCTCGATGGCGCCCGTCGCCATGTCCTCGTTGGGCTTGAACCGCTCGACGACGGTGCCCCGCACCTGCAGGACGTACTCCTGGGCGACCTTCTTAGCCGTCTCGCGGGCGGCCTCGGGGCTGCGCTCGTCCAACGTGACCTGCACCGTGCCGTAGCGATCGCGCAGCACGATGAAGACGACACCCCCACGATCTCGGACGTTCTGCGCCCAGCCTTGGACGATGACGTCAGCGCCGGCGTGGGTGGCCCGAAGCTCACCGGCGGTGTGGGTGCGACGCTCCAACATGCAGACCTCCAGAGGTGCCGTGGGGGGCTATCGCGATCCGGCCCTGCGAATCCACCCGGCGAGCGTCCGCCGGGGCGCGGGGTTCAGCCGGTCGTCCCCAGCGCCTCGCCCCGCGCGCGCCCCTCGGCCAGCCGACGGGTCCAGCCGACCTTGTCGGTGTAGGCCAGCCACGGCAGCGTCGACTTGCGGGTGAGGTCGAAGCGATCGCGGAACGCCGCGGGGGTGAGCAGCGCCGTCGGGTCGTGGGCCTGGGCGTCGAACCAGGCGCGCAGGGCGTCGCGCAGGGTGGTCAGCGCGGCGGGGCCCACCCAGCCGAGGTCGGCGACCCGGACCACGCGCTGCTGCCGCTCGAGCACGCGCAGCAGCGCCTCGACGTCCTTGCCACCGACGCCCGCGGCGAGGGTCTCCGACGTCACCCCGACCAGGCCCGCCTCGGCGATCACGGCCAGCACGGCGTCGGCGCGGGCCTGAGCGGCCGGATCGAGCGTGACCTGGAACGTCGCGAGGCGCACCAGCGGCCCGTCGAGCGCCACGACCTTGCGCCCCGCCATGCGCTCCAGCAACGCCTCGACGCTCCGGTCGGACAGGTGGGACAGGCGCCCGCCGTGGAGCTGCCGACGGGGCATGCCCATCGCAAGCGGCGAGGCCTCGTGGAACAGGCGCAGCGCTTCGAGGACCACGCCCTCCAGCCGACCGACCAGCCCGCGCGCGAGCACCCGGTCGCCCAGCACCACGCCGCCGTCGACGCCCCGCGCCGCCCAGGTCGCGGCGTCGATGCCCACCTCGCCGGCCCGCTCCAGCCACACCGCGGCGTCACCGGCGTCGAGCCGGGCCAGCGCCTCGGCCCACGCCTTGCGGTCGCGGCCCCGCATCCGCGGCGCCCACGGATCGAGCACCCGCCCGCCCCCCAGCGTCACCACGGGCGACGTCCGCCGCACCACCAGGCGGTCGCCCGGCAGGCACGGCAGCGGTGCCTCCAGGCGCAGCTGGGCGTAGGCCTCGTCGCCATCGACGAGCAGGTCGCCGTCGCCCGCGAGGTGGAGGCGGCCCGTGCACTCGGCCGTGCCCAGCAGCACCCGCACCGACGCGCCGTCTTCGAGGGGGACGTCGGCGTGCACGTGCACGTAGGCGATGTCGAGCACCTGGGGACACGGCACCTCGCCGCGCGCCACCACCGTGCCGCGGGGCACGGCGTCGGTGTCGACGCCGGCGAGGTTGAGGGCCACGCGCAGGCCCGGCCCCACCGACGCGGCCGGCTCGCCCTGGAGCTGCAGCCCCCGCACGCGCGCCGTCCCCCCTCCGGGCAGCAGCGTGACGGTGGCGCCGTCGACCAGCGTGCCCCCCACCGACGTGCCCGTGACCACCGTGCCGAAGCCCGGACGCGAGAAGGCGCGGTCGACCGGCAGGCGGAACGGGCCGTCTGCAGGTCGCTCGCGGCGGTGCAGCGTGGCCAGGGCGTCGCGCAGGGCCTCGAGGCCTGCGCCGGTGTGGGCCGACACCGGCAGCACCGGCCGCGCCGCGAACACGGTGCCCTCGGTCAGCGCCGTGACCTCCTCCACCACCAGCGCCACCAGCTCGGGGTCGACGGCGTCGATCTTGGTGACCACCACCACGCCGTCCGGCACACCCAGCAGGTCGAGCACGGCCAGGTGCTCGCGGGTCTGGGGCATCACGCCATCGTCGGCGGCCACCACCAGCAGCGCGGCGTCCACGCCGTGGGCACCGGCCGCCATCGTGCGCACGAAGCGCTCGTGGCCCGGCGCATCGACGAACGCGACCCGCCGGCCCCCCGGCAGGTCGAGGTGGGCGAAGCCCAGGGCGATCGTGATGCCGCGCGCCACCTCCTCGGGCAGCGTGTCGGTGACGGTGCCGGTGAGCGCCTGCACGAGGGCGGACTTGCCGTGGTCGATGTGGCCGGCGGTCACCACCAGCAGCGTGTCCGACGCCATGCGTCCCCTCGTCACCGGCGCTACTCTACCCGCGTTGTCCACCCGGAGCCCCGGATGCGCGCCGCTGTGCTGCTCCCCCTGCTCGCCGCATGCGGGGATCCCGCCCTGCAGGCCCGCGTGACCGACCTGGAGGCCCAGGTGGCCAGGGCGCCGGGCCCGGTGTCCACCGCCTCGCTGCGCGCCTGGATCGACGCCGACGACGTCGCGGTCGACGGCGAGGTGCTGCGCTTCGTCCACACCGGTCCCGCGGGTCCGGTCGAGGTGCGTGTCCACGCCGCTGCGGAAGACCAGCTCGTGTTCCTGTCCACGGGCGACCTGATCACCTTGCGCGACACGGCCGGCGAGCGCGGCATCGTGCTGCTGCTCACCCAGATGGCCACGTCGAACTACGAGCTCGACGACGGCAAGCTCCAGCTCAACCCCGCCACCGGGGGCGTGACCCTGTCGATCGAGCTGGAGACCGACGACGGCCTCGGCGAGACCACGTTCCGCAACGCCCTCGCGCGCCTGACCGAGGCCGCCGACACCGTGCTCCCCACGCTCCGGACCGCGGCGCAGGCTCCCCGTCTCTGACCGGGTGTACTCCGGCGGGCAACGGTTCGCGGCCGCCGCCCCGACGGTTGGCGATCCCTGCTTCGGGGTGGTCCGTCTCCTCTCACGGAGACCCCACCCTGGAGACCCCATGCGACCCATGACCCTCGTGCTGTCCCTGTCCTTGTGCGCCGCCCTGTCGGCCTGCACCTCCGTCCCCGGCGCCGCCACCGCGAGCGCCGATCGCCACGGCGTGTCGACGGTCGGCCGCGGCGACGACGTCGGCTTCGACGATCGCGGACGCGGCCAGGGCGACGACGACGTCGGCTTCGACGACCGCGGACGCGGCCAGGGCGACGACGACACCGGCGCCGACGACCACGGCCAGGGCGACGACGACACCGGCGCCGACGACCACGGCCAGGGTGACGACGACACCGGCGCCGACGACCACGGCCAGGACGACGCCGGCGACGACGACGGTGGCCACCGCCAGCGCGGGCGCGGCGGCCGCAACGACGGCTAGCCGCGAGCGTACCGAACGCCGCGGTTCACACCGCCCCACACGGCACGGTGCACGACGATCCCGTCGACACCGTGCCGTTCCCGTCGCGGCGCAAGATGTTCACGGGTACCGAAGTCTGCCCAGGCCGAAACCGTACACCGCTCGCGTACGGAACAACGCCCACTCTCGGTGCGTCCCCCGGGCCCTCCCGGTACGGATCCAGTGTCTCCACTGCCGGAGACCCCGACAAGGAGCCGACATGGGACGCTTCCACCTCCTCCTCACCGCGAGCCTCGGCCTGGGCCTGACCGCCTGCCTGAGCGATGCGAGCATCAGCGCCGCGAGCGCCGACCGCCTCGGCGCCACGGCGGGCAACGCCGACACCGACACCGACGCCGAGTCGGGCGACGACGACACGGACGCCCGCGACCACGGCCGCGGCCACCACGACGGCGACATGGGCGCCGGCTGCGAGGGCATGGACGACGACACCGGCGACGACGACCACGGCGGCGGCGAGGCCGACGACGACACCGGTGACGACGACGGCCCGCACGGCCGTGGTGGGGACGACGGCGAGGACGACGACTAGCCGGACGGCGCCACCCGTGGCGCCTTCAGCTGCCCCCGGGCACCGTCCTGGGGGCAGTCGCGCCGTCGCCCGGCGCGCGCGACGTCAGCCGTTGTAGCCGTCGTCGCCGATGGCCTCGACCGGGCAGTTCTCGAGCGCTTCGTAGCACTGCGCGAGCTCTTCCTCGTTGTCGGGCTGCTTGAAGCAGACGTCGTGATCCTCGTCGTCGGACATCCGGAAGTTGCTCGGGGCCGCGTCGGAGCAGACCGAGCAGAGGATGCACTCCTTGTCGACGTAGAACCCGATGCGCTTGCCGCCGATGGTGACATCGCCGCCGACGTTGTCTTCCCAGGCCTCGGTAGGGTCCGCCATCTCGGTGCTCTCCATCATCCGGGTTCCACGGGTGGTCCGACTCCGGGCCGCCCGCGATATCGGGTCGGTGGACTCCCGGCCACCCCCCGGACTGGCGACGTACCACGGCCCGCCCGACGCCGCCCGCGCGCCGGTAGAACATGTTCTACCTGGGCCCGATCCCGCCCGTCCGGGCGTCCGGTTAGGCTCGTGGGTCTGCGAGGACGCCATGGACATCGACGAGATCGTCGAGACCTTCGAGCTGCTGGAGCCGGGCGAGGAGCGCTACCGCTTCCTCATCGACCTCGGCAAGGACCTGCCCGGCATGCCCGACGCCGACAAGACCGACGACCACATCGTGCGCGGCTGCCTGTCGCGGGTGTGGATGACCGCCTCGGTCCACGGCGCGCCGGCCCGCCTGGCGCTGGTCGCCGACAGCGACGCGTTCATCGTGCGCGGCCTCATCGCGATCGTGCTGGCCCTGTTCGACGGCCACACGCCGGCCGAGATCCTCGCCACCGACGCCGACGCCGTCTTCGCCCGCCTGGGCCTGGAGCAGCACCTGTCGATGGGCCGCCGCAACGGCCTGCACAGCATGGTCCAGCGCGTGCGCCTGCTGGCCGCCGAGGCCGCGCCCGGCGTGTAGCCCCCGCCGCGCCGCGCTTGGCGGGTGGGACCGCCTGACGTACCGTGCCCCCCTCGGGGGGTCCCATGCTGCTGCTGTGGTTGTCCACCGCGCTCGCCGCGCCGTCGACGCTCCGGGGCGACACGTCCGGTCAGCTGTTCCAGGACCCCCTCGATCTCGCCGCCCAGCCCGCGCGCCTCGCCGAGGCCCAGGCGCTCGACCTGTACACGTTCGCCGCGCTGCGCAACCCGGGCACCACCCTCGGCCTCGCCATCGTCGCGCCCGTGCCCAACGGCAACGTCGCGGCCTCCGCGGGGTGGTCCCACAACGCGTCCGTGGACGCCACGGTCGACCTGCGCACCAACGACGCGACGATCGCGCGCGCCAACGTCGACGTCGGCAGCGCCGACCTGGCCTGGGGCGGCCCGGTCTCCGGCCGGTTCGACGTGGGCGCCGGCCTCTTCTTCCGCGGGACCTTCCAGCGCTCCGGCGCCGCCTTCGACCCGGACACCGCCACGCTCGTCACCTCCTTCCCGGCCACGCTCGACGACCACGCTGCGCCGTGGACCCAGCTGACCGACCAGTGGACGCTGGGAGGTCGGCTCGGCCTCGTCGCCCACGGCGACCGCGCCACCACCGACGTCCACCTCGCCCTCGACCTGCACCGCGACGCCACCTCCGCGCGCGGCCACACCGACGGGGTGACCCTGACGGGCTCGCCGCTGCCGCCCGACAACGCGCTGTCCAACAACCGCGCTGGCGTCACGCCGTCCGTCACCGTCGACACGCTGGTCCCCACGGGGGAGCGCACCGCGTTCCGCGGCTGGTTCCAGGTGGGCGTCGACGTCGACCACACCGCGATCGACACGTCCACCCTCGTCGTCAGCCCCACGCTGGTCGGCCTCGGCGTCGACCGCACGGTCCGCTTCGTCCCCGACTACGACCACGACGTCGACGCGGCCTTCGACGCACGGTTGCTGGGCCACGTCCAGCTCGACGGCCGCGGCCGGGTCGCGCTGCGGGTGGGCGGGCGCCTGTCGGCCGCCTACCGGGACGCGCGCGTGGTGTGGGTGACCACGGACGCGGCGACGGGCTTCGACGCGGGCGAGGGCCGCATCCTGCGCCGGGCTCGGCTGGCGGTGGGCGTGCCGCTGGCGGTCGAGGTGGCCGTCCACCCCAAGGTGGTGTTCCGCGTGTCCGCCGAGGGCACGTGGTCGTGGAGCCAGACCGACGAGGCCTCCGGCGCCGCCGATCCCGACGACCTCGACGCCACCGCGCGGGGCGCGGGCACGCGTCGCGCGTCCCAGGGGCTGTCGGGTCGCGGGGCGGTGGGCGTGGCCTGGCGCCCGGTCGACGTGCTGTCCTGGGAAGCCACCGTGTTCGGGACCGGCACCACCGGCGTGGCCGCGACGGTCGGCGACCTGTGGCTCGCCACGTCGCTGGTGTTCCACCTCTAGATCGGTCCGGCGCCCCACGGCAGGCGCGCCCGGACGCTCGACGCGCCCCGCCGACTCCGCGGGGCAGTCCCCCGAGCGTGTGGGCGATCGTCTGCGGATTTACCGCAGCGTCTTGCGTTCTCTCCGCAGCCGTGTGCTAGCGTTCCGCAGCCCGGGTTCGGACACCGCGCGGATTCTCCTCAACTCCCGCTCGACCGGTCCGAAGGGAACCCAGTGAAGGGGGTGTGTGGTGCGCACCAGTTCCGTCCCAGTCCCGACCTCCCTCGCCCTCGTGCTGCTCGCCAGCGCCTGCGGCGTGGGCCCCAACGACGCCGTCTGCATCGACAATGCGGCGTTCTTCCGCGACAAGGTCTACCCCGAGGTCGTCCAGCCCACGTGCATGGCCTGCCACACGGCCGACGGCCTCGCGCGCGACTCCGACCTCGTGTTCGTGACCACCGCGCGTCCCGACCACGAGGCCGCCAACCTCGAGGTGCTCGCCGAGGTGGCCGGCCTGGAGCGTGAGGGCCAGTCCATCGTGCTGCGCAAGCCGCTGGGCATGGACCAGCACGGCGGTGGCCCGGTGCTCGCTGAGGACAGCGAGGCCTACGCGCTGCTCACCGAGTTCGTGTCCCGCCTCGACGCGCCCGTCGTCTGCGACGACGTCGGGAAGGTCACCAGCGCCGACGCCGGCCTCAAGCTGATGTCGCCGGTGTCCACGCTGCGCAAGGCCGCCCTGCTCGCCACCGGCCACCTGCCGTCCGCCGACCAGACCGCCCGGGTGCGCACCGGCGGTGAGGCCGCGCTGGTCACCGCGGTGTGGGAGCTGATGGACGACCCGGCGTTCAGCGACGTGTTCATGGAGCGCCTCAACGACGTCCTGCACACCGACCGCTACCTGCGCGACAACGACGCCATCGGCATCGTCGACGACGACGACTTCCCCAGCCTGTACTGGTACGAGGACGCCGGCGACGGCGACTACAGCAAGGCCCGCGAGCGCACCAACGACGCCATCGCCCGCGAGCCGCTCGAGCTGGCCGCGTGGGTGATGCGCAACGACCGGCCGTGGACCGAGGTGCTCACCGCCGACTACACGATGGTCAACGCCTACTCGGCGCAGGCCTACGGCATCCAGGGCACCGACTGGCCCTCGCCCGCCGACCCGGCCTCCCTCGACTTCTACCCGGCGCGCATCGAGGGCTTCCCCCACGCGGGCATGCTCACGACGCCGGCGTTCCTCAACCGCTACCCGACGACGCCGACCAACCGGAACCGGCACCGGGCGTGGTTCTTCTACAAGACCTTCCTGGCCACCGACATCCTCACGTTCGCCGACCGCCCGATCGACCCCACGGTGAGCTCGGCCCACAACCCCACGGCCAACGACCCGCAGTGCACCGTGTGCCACGCCACGATGGACCCGGTCGCCGGCGCCTTCCAGAACTGGGACGAGGAGGGCCGCAACCGCCCCCGCGAGGAGGGCTGGTACGCCGAGATGGTGCCGCCGGGCTTCGGCGAGTCGATGCTGCCGTCTCCCGAGCGCACCCACGCCCTGTCGTGGCTCGCCCAGCAGGCGGTCAGCGACCCGCGCTTCCCCACCGCCGCGGTCCGCCTGATGCTGGAGGCCTACACGGGCCTCGCGCCGCTCACCACGGCCACCGCCGGCGACGACGCCGAGAAGAAGGCGGCCCTGTCGCTGCAGGACAAATGGGTCGAGGAGGTCGCCACCGAGCTCGTCGCCCGTGACCACGACATCAAGTACGCCATCGAGCGCGTGCTCACCTCGCGGTACTTCCGCGCGATCGAGGACGTGTCGGCCGCCGACGGCGCCCTGCTGCAGGCCGGCACCGCCCACCTGCTCACGCCCGAGGAGCTCGACCGCAAGATCACCGCGATCACCGGCATGCCGTGGCGCTCCAGCGCCAGCAGCCGCGACCTGCTCCTCGACCGCTACCTGATGCTGTACGGCGGCATCGACTCGTTCAGCGTGCTCGACCGCCTGCGCGACCCCAACGGCATCATGGCCGCCATCCAGCTGCGCATGGCCACCGAGATGGCGTGCGAAGCGATCCCCCACGACCTCGTGCTCGACAACGCCCAGCGCCGGCTGATGCCCTACGCCGAGACGTCGTACGAGCCGTTCACCGACGACGGCTTCGAGGTGCCCGAGGCCGAGGCCGCCATCCGCCGCAACCTGCAGTACCTGCACCTGCGGATGCTCGGTGAGGACCTCGAGCTCGACAGCCCCGAGCTCGACGCCACCTACCAGCTCTGGCTCGACACCTGGCGCGCCGGCAAGGACGCGATGGTCGCGGGCGAGGTCGACGACGACCTGATGGGCGCGTGCACCGCGCAGAACGATCCCTGGACCGGCGACAGCCTGCCGTCGGACCACCGCGTCACCCGCGACCCGCGCTTCACCGTGCGGGCCTGGGTGACCGTCTTCGCCTACCTCGCCGCCGACTGGCGCTTCCTCTACGAGTGACGGAGTCCACGATGAAGATGGATCGACGTGACTTCCTCAAGTGGACCGCCGCTGCCGGCATGGTGGCGACCGCTCCCCGCTGGATGCCCACCGCGCGCGCCGCGACCGAGGCCTGGCAGGGCCCGTACTGGCTGACGATCCACGCCGCGGGCGGCTGGGATCCGACGCTGCTGTGCGACCCGAAGGGCCGCGCCAACGAGAACACGCCCGACCCGGTGAACCACTACTTCACCGACGACATCGTCGAGGTCGGCCCGTTCCGCGCCGCGCCCGTGTCCGGTCACCGCACGTTCCTCGAGCGCTTCCGCGACGACCTGCTCGTGATCAACGGCATCGACGCGCAGACCAACAGCCACGAGACGGGCACGCGCTACACGTGGAGCGGCAGCATGGACCCGGGCTACCCGGCGCTGCCGGCCCTCGTGGCCGCCGCCGAGCCCGCGCGGCCCTCGCTCGCGTACGTCTCCCACGGTGGCTACGACATCACCGACGGCCTCGTGGCGCCCACGCGCCTGCCCGACACGAGCGCGATCCTGCAGATCGCCTACCCCGAGCGCCTCGACGAGGACGAGCCCGACTCCACGCTGCTGCCCGAGTCGATGCTCGCGCGGCTCCGGTCGGCCCGCGACGCCCGCCTGCAGCGCCAGATCGACGCCGCCACGCTGCCGCGCGTCAAGCGCGCCATGTCGGTGCTGCAGCAGGCCCGCACCGGCGACAACGAGCTCGCCGCGCTGGCGGAGTCGCTGCCGGCCACGCTCGACGGGTCCAACAACCCGCTGCGTCGCCAGGCCCAGGTCTCCATCGCCTGCTTCAAGGCCGGCGTGTCGATGTCGGCGTCGCTGTCGATGGGCGGCTTCGACACCCACGGCAACCACGACGACAGCCACACGCCCAACCTGCAGCGCATCGTCGAGGCCGTCACCTACGCCATGGACGAGGCCGAGCGCGCGGGCATCGCCGACAAGCTCATCATCGTGGTCGGCTCCGACTTCGCCCGCACGCCCTGGTACAACGACACCAACGGCAAGGACCACTGGTCCATCACCAGCATGATGATGATGGGTCCGGGCATCCGCGGCGGCCGCGTCATCGGCGCCACCGACGAGCGCCAGGTCCCCGTCGGCCTCGACGCGGGCACGCTCCGCACCGTCTCGTCCGGCGGCATCCGCATCACGCCGGCCGACGTCCACGCCAGCCTGCGTCAGCTCGCCGGCATCGACGGGAAGGATCCGGCCAGCCGGTACCCCGTCGGCTCCCTGCTCCCGATCCTGGGGTGAGCCCGTGCGCAGCCACCTGACCCTGACCCTGCTCCTCGCCGCCTGTGGCGGTGCCGTCGGCACCGACGCCGACGACCCGTTCACCACGCCCCTGCCCACCTGCGGCGACGGCGTGCTCGATCTGGGCGAGGAGTGTGACGACGGCGCCGCCAACAGCGACGCCGGCGCGGACGCGTGCCGCAGCACCTGCCGGGTCGCCTCGTGCGGCGACGGCGTCGTGGACGGCGACGAGGTCTGCGACGACGGCAACGGCATCGGCGGGGACGGCTGCGACCCCACGTGCTCGCCCGAGACCGGCCCGCTGGAGGCCGAGCCCAACGACGTCCCGTTCCAGGCCACGGCCGTGCAGCCCGGGCTGCCCGTCTCCGGCGGTCTGCCCGAGTACGACGTCGACTGCTACAAGGTCTCGGTCGCCGACAACGCCTGGATCGACGCTCGTGCCACCGGACCCGATGGCACCTGCCCCCCCGAGCTGGTCCTCACCCTGTTCGCCCCGGATGGTGACGAGCTGTCGATCCTCTACCCCGAGGCGGAGGACGGCTGCGTCCACCTCGACCCGAGCGTGGTCGAGGACGCGCGGTTCCTCGACGCCGGTGACTACACCGTGTGCGTCGAGGGCCTGCTGCGGACCGCGGTCCCTGCCTACAAGCTCACCCTCGAGGTGGGCGACGACTCGTGCCTGGGCACCGGGTTCACGCCCGATCCCGAGGACGACCCCGACCGCGACGGGCTGGCCAACGCCTGCGACAGCGACGACGACGGCGACGGCGTCCTCGACGAAGACGACAACTGCCCCACCACGCCCAACGGCGGCCAGATCGGCCGGATGACCACGGCGCGCAACGGCTACATCGTCCACTGGCTGCTCGCCGGGCCCTACGCCAACGTGCCCGTCGGCCCGCTGGGGTCGTGCGACCCGTCCGAGGTCGACCAGACGGGCGTGCCCGACGCCGAGGCCGTGCCCGAGCTCGCGGGCAGCGCCGGCGACGCCACCTGGATCGCGTGGTTCGAGCCGGGCGAGACCATCGACCTGACCGACGTCTACGACGCCCAGACCTACCGCGAGGCCTACGCGGTCAGCTGGGTCTACAGCGCCACCACCCGCGACGCCGTGCTCGCCGTCGGCGCCGACGACGGCCACCGCGTGTGGTTCGACGGGGAGCTCATCGGCAACGACCCCACCTGCCACGGCGTGAACACCGACCAGTTCGGCTACCCGGTCGAGCTCACCGCCGGCTGGCACCGCGTGATGATCAAGGTCCACGACCACGGCGGCGGCTGGGGCTTCAAGGCCCGGTTCAAGACGCCCGGCGGCAGCGCGATCACCGATCTCGAGGTGAGCCTGTCGGCGCTCGGCTCGTGGGTCGACGACCAGGGCGACGAGGACGGCGACCACATCGGCGACGTCTGCGACCCCACCCCCTGACCGTTTCATCCTGACCCCGGCTTCCGTTCCCCCTCAAGCGCACCATCGTCCAACCGAACGAGACCCAGGACGCGTGCCCCCCGCGCGTCCGCGACCCCACAAGGTCCATGGCCAGCTCGACCGTCCACAACGATCCCGTCGACGAGGACCACGATCCTCCGACGGAGAACACCGACGCCGCCCCCGGCCGGGGCGGACGGTTGGTCGCGGATCGGTACGCCGTCCGGTACACGATCGCGCGCGGTGGCATGGGCGAGGTGGTGCTGGCCCAGCACGTCGACCTCGAGCGCTTCGTGGCGCTCAAGATCCTGGCGCCTCCGCGGCACTCGGGATCCCTCGACTTCGAGGACCGCTTCCGCCGCGAGGCGCGCACGCTGGCCTCGTTCGACCACCCGCACATCGTCACGCTCTACGACTTCGGCGTGCTCGACGACGGCCGCGCGTTCCTGGCGATGGAGTACATCGACGGCCCGCGCCTGACCGACCTGCTGCGGGACGGCCCGATGCACCCGCTGCGCGTGGGCACGCTGATCTGCCAGGTGGGCCGCGCCCTGCGCTACGCCCACAAGCGCGGCGTCATCCACCGCGACCTCAAGCCGTCCAACATCCTCGTGCGCAAGACCGACAACGGCGAGCCGCACGTCAAGCTGGTGGACTTCGGCATCGCCAAGGTCGAGCGCGACCCGGAGCACGACACCGGCCACGGCGTGCTCCTCGGCTCGCCCCACTACATGGCGCCCGAGCAGATCGACGGCATCGGGGTCGACCCGCGCACCGACGTCTACGCCGTCGGCGTGCTCATGTTCCGCATGCTCACGGGCACCTACCCGTTCCACGGGCCCACCACGATGAGCGTGCTGATGGCCCACCTCGACGCGCCGGTGCCCGCGTTCGCCGACGCCGCGCCCCACGTGCAGGTGCCCGCCGACGTCGAGGCCGTGGTGCGCCGCTGCCTCGCCAAGCGCCAGGACGACCGCTACGCGAACATGGACGCGATGATGGCCGACCTGGCGGGCGCCGTGGGCCTGCCGACGTCGGCGTGGCAGACCGGGTCGTTCGCGCGCCCCGCGGCGAGCACGCCGATGTCGGCCGCGATCACGCTCGACAACGAGCTCACCGAGGCGTCCACCCACACCGACACGCTGTCGGCACCGGTCGCCGAGCTCGCCGAGCAGCGCGCGCCGCGGGTGGAGGCGCCGCCCGCGCCGTTCCCCACGGCGTGGGCCATCGCGGCCGCCGTCACGATGGTGCTCGCCGCCGGGCTGACGTGGTTCGTGGCGACGGCGTGGATGGCGACCGCGGCGCACACTGCCGACGCCGACGTCGCCGCCGAGGCCCCGCGCGTGCTGCCGCCGCCGCCGCCGTTGCTGACCCGGCCCGAGGGCGAGGTGGAGGCCCCGCCCGACCCGGCACCGGTCCCCGCCAAGGCGCCGGCCAAGACGCCGTCGAAGCCTGCGGCGAAGGCGGCGCCGAAGGCCGCGCCGTCGCGCGCGACCGCCGCACCGTCGTCCCAGACCGCCCCCAAGGCGACGCCCAAGGCCCCCCCGAAGGCGGCCCCGAAGGCCACGACCCCCGCGGACGCCGCTGCGCCCACCGCCACCGCCGAGCCCGCACCGGCCCCGCGCAAGGCGCGCGCGCCGGAGGGCTACCAGGGGGTGCCCGATGACCTGTGAGCGTCTCCGGGTCGCGTGGACCCTGGCGCCACTGGTCCTGATGCTGTCGTCCCCCGCCCTCGCAGGCGGCAAGGACGACGCGCGCACCTACTTCGTCGAGGGCCTGACCGCGGCGCAGCAGCACGACTACCGGCTCGCCGTCGGCAACTTCCTCGCGTCGTGGGAGGCCTTCGAGCACCCCACCACGGCGCTGAACATCGCGCGCGCCTACGAGGACTACGGCGACCTGGAGCGCGCGCTGGTGTGGTACCGGCGCTTCCAGGAGATGGCGCCCCACCGCGCCGACGAGGCCGCCGACGCCGTGCTGCGCGTGACCCACGCGCTCGATCCCATCGACGCCGCCAAGGACGCCGCCACCGAGGCGGAGATCGCCGCGCTCAAGGCCCGCCTCGCCGCCCTGGAGTCGGGGGAGTCCCACCCCGTGGCCGCGACACCCCCGCCGGACGACGCGGCCCCTGCCCCCGCCGAGCCGCCGCCGGCCGCGCCCGCCGCCGACCCCGCCGCGAGCGCGTTGCCCACCGAGCGTGAGTTCGAGGACGCCATCCGCCGCGCCCGCGAGGCCGCCTCCAAGCGGTAGCGGCGCCGGTCAGCGGCCCGGGACGGCCGTGGCCACCGTGCGCGTCGACCACGCGACGGCGAGCTCGGGGCCCACACGCACGGCGGGCGACGCCGGCACGAGCCGTTGCTCCATCACGGCCCGCACCGCGAGGCCGACGCGGGCGGTCGGGCTCGGCCGCACCTCGAAGCCCAGCGCCAGGTCCACGCGCAACGGGTCGCCGACGTCGCCGTCGACGGTGTGGGCCTGCGGCCACGCATCGGTGGTGTAGCGGCTGTCGACATCCGGCGGCACCCGCACGTCCCACGTGGCGCCCAGGGCCACGATCGCGTCGATCGCGAAGAACCACCGCCGCGTCATCGCCACGCGGGCGTGGTCGCGCAGCTGAACGCCCACCCCCACGCCGGACGCCGGCCCGCGCACGCTGTACGTCTCGAACGCCGCGCTGTGCAGCTCGTTCGACGGGGACCGCCACAGCAGGGACGGCCCCGCCACGAACGCGTGCTCACCCTCGCCGCGGAGGGTGTCCCAGAGCCCGGCGCCCACGGACACGCCGCCGCGCACCCAGCGCCCGCGCACGCTCGCCTCGCCACCGTCCCACGCCAGCCACGTCGACACGCGACCGCCGGAGCCGTCGACCCAGGCGGCGGCCTCGATCCCGACCCGCGGCGCCACCCCCACGCGCACCGCCACCTCGGCCACCGGGGCCAGCGGTCGCAGCGTCGTCGGGACGAACGGTATCAGGCCGCGCGCGGTCACCAGCACGGCCGGAGGCACCCGCGCCGGAGGCACCGCGCCCGACGCCAGCGCCTGCACCCACGGCTCGGCGGGCGTGCCGTGGTGGGACGGAAGCGCCCCCGGCCAGGCGTCCACGCGCGCCGCATCGAGCGCCGTCGCGTTGGCCACGGCGACGCAGTCCACCTCCCCCCGGTCCTCCGCCGCGTGTTGGGCGCGCACCAGGTAGGCCTCGGCGAGCGCGTCCCGGCGGCCGACACAGTCCGCGGGGGCCGCCTCGCACGCGGCGATGAGGGCCTCCGCTGACGGCAGCTCCAGGGTCGACCCGGCGCGGGCCTCGAGCGTGGTCAGCCCGGTGGCGACCGCGGCCAGGACGTACGGTGTGGCCAGCCTCATCGTGCCTCCTCGTCCCGCAGCCGGGACACCAGCCGGACCACCGCGCGGGGGTCGGCCCCCGCCGCGTCCGCGACCTCCCACACCCGCTCCAGCCCGACGGCGTCGAGCCAGGTGGCGCCGAGCGCGCCGTGCCCATCGCGGCCGACGAGGAGCGCCCGACCCGCCGGGATCGTCTGCCACGTCGCGCCGGTCGTGTCGCGCAGGGCCACGGTCCCGTCGCGGACGGCCACCATACCCACCCCGTCGACGAGCCCGACGGTGAACGACGTGCCGAGGGGCACCGCCTCCAGCGACAGGCCCGCGAGACGCACCCGCACCGGATCCGGTCCGCCGTCGGTGTGGTCGACGTCGACCAACCCGGCGTGCAGCGTGGCGAGCGCGCCCTGGCGGGTGACGTCCGCACCGTCGCGCAGGTGCAGCCGGTCCTCCGACGTCGCCTCGGCCGGCACGCCTCCCTTGGGCGCGGGCGGCGCCGCCGGCACTGCCGCAACGACCGGGACGGCGGACCCGCGACGGACGGGGACGTCGACCGGCGCCAGGCCCGGACCCGCCGGCGCCGGGGCGACGGTGGGCGGGACGGGACGCGGCGGCACCACCACGGGCGCGTCCGTGGCCGCCGGCACCCCCACCTCCGCGGAGGTCGCGGAGGGCTGGGCCTGGGTCACGGATGGGGGGAGCGCCAGCCGGTCGACGAGACCGAGCCCGGCGAGCACGATCGCCGCGCCGAGGAGGGCCGCCACGGCCACACTCCGTCCGCGCACGGGCCGGCCGGCGCCGGCGTCCGGAACGTCCACGGGGGCCTCGGCGCGCCGGTCCACGGCGCCCAGCAGGCGCTCGGTGGCCCCGTCGACGGCGTCGAGGTCGGGGTCGGCGAAGTCGTCGCCGTCGAAGGCGTCGAGCCAGGGATCGCGCCTCACGGTCCCTCCCCGTCGTACAGGTCGGTGGACGCGTAGCCGAGGGTGTCGAGGGCTGTGTGCACCCGTCGACGCACGCGCTTCTTGGCCGCCTCGAAGCCCGCGACCGTCAGCCCGAGCCGCGCCGCAGCCTCGGCGCCGGTCAGCGTGCCCTGGGCCTGCTGCACCCACACCTCGAAGACCGTGCGGGTCTCGGGGTCGAGCAGCGCCAGCACCTCATGCCGCCTCGCCCGGGCGCCTGCCCGCCACGCGACCGCATCGGGCCGCGCGTCGTCAGCGTGCACGACGGCGAGCCGCGGCGCCGCAGCGGCGTGCCGCTGCCCGGTCCGGTGCCGGTCGATCTGCCTCCGTCGCAGCACCACCTGCAGCAGGCTCACGAGGGCGCCCCGGTCGGGGTCGTACCAGGCCGGATCCCGCAGCGTGAGCTCCAGCGTCTGCTGCACGAGGTCCTCCGCCTCCTCCACGGACGCCCCACCCCGCCGCGCGTGGGCCAGCAGCACCCGCACGAGGCGTCCCCACGTCCACGGCCCTCGCGGAGAGGGCGCAGCGGCGGCGGGCGGGTCGTGCGGATCGGGGCTGGGCATGGCGGTCCCGGCGAGGGGTTCGACAGGGGTTCGCGCGAGCGGCGCGGATCTGCCGTCGGGCGGTCCGGTGGGGAGAGGGTAGCGCCGGGGGGGCGGGGGGCGCGTGTCGCTCGGATCCCGAGGGACGCGTCCGACGTGTCGCACACTGCTGCTTGTTGGACGGGCGGGGCCACGGCGAAACGGTGCCGTCGCACATTGTGAGCAAGATCGCCGCACATCCAGATACGACCAGCTTGCTTGCTTGCTCGTAGCCCGGTGACGTGGAACACTGCGCGTTCCGCCCCTCGCCAGGCCAAGTCCCCGGAGTCGATCATGCGTTGCCGCCCCCTTGGTTGGGCTGCGTTCGTCGTGCTGTGCACGCCGCACGCGGCGTGGGCCCAGTCCGAGTCCGCCGTGTTCTCGGGTCTGGCGCACGGTTCAGATGCGAGCACACCCAACTACGCCGACTACCTGTCCATGCAGGCACCCAAGCTCGTCGGCGCGCAGCAGCTGGGCGATGTCGGGGACAGCGGAGAGCTCGGCTACACCGTCGGCATCGACCTGCCGCCGGCGCTGCTCCCACCGTCGGTCGCCGTCTCGTACTCGAGCGCCGCGCTCGGCGCGCCCAACCGGGTCGCCACCGGGTGGTCGCTGTCCTATGGCATGCAGATCACCCGCCCGTCACGCGCGGCAGAGGTCGGCGCCTACAAGGACAGCCCCGACACCTACATGGTGACGGGCGGTGGCCTGGGTGGCTTGCTTTCGTACGACACGTCGCTGCAGGGCTACGCCTATTACGCCGGGGGAGGGGGGGTCGCGTTCGCGAACTACGACGCGAACACCGACAGCTGGGACGTCCATAGCGGCGGCGTCACGACCCACTTGATCTCCGCGTGGGCCCACCTCCCGTCGGCTCAGCAACCGACCGAGACGCGACGCTGGATGGTCAGCACGGTTTCCGACGCGCACGGCAACACGGTCGACTACGCCTACGTCGACGGCTTGATCGACACGATCACGTTCGGCCACAACGCCACCAATCCCAGCAACTTCCCGGCGACCGGCATGGTCGAGTTCGTGTGGGAGGCGGTTCCGACGGATGAAGTCCGCGTCGCGTTCACCGAAGGCACCGCCGACGTGTACGACCTCCGACTCGGAGAGATCCATGTCTGGTCCCGCAAGGTGGCGTCGTCGAACTGGGCCACCTTCACGACGTACAGGTTCACCTACGGCCACGTGGAGGGCATGCGCTCCCTCGACGCGGTGCACCTGATCGGCTCAGACGACGTCAGCGAGCTCCCCGTCGCCACGTTCACGTACTCCACGTCCGATGGCACCGCGTTGGAGGCGTCCGAAGACGCCCCGTTCGCGCCGAGCTATTTCGGTGCATCCTACACCTTCCTCATGAATCATCGGTCGAACCAGGCGGCCATCGCCCTCGACGACTACCGACAGTACGGCTACGGCGTCACGCGCGTGCTCGCCGGCCTACGCGACGTCAACGGCGACGGGCTCCCCGACGTGCTCAAGGGCGTCGGTGGCGTCCAGGCGTACGGACAGCCCATCAGCCAGCCGGCGACCCTCTCGACGCAGCTGAACACGGTCTGCGAGACCCTCACGACGTGGGGGCCGCGCGACGATCCGGGCTGCTTCCAGGAGGAGGGCGAGGCCACGTCGGTGGCCGACCTCGGCGACGACTATCCCGTCGGAAACGACGACACCGACGAGCTCGGCGGCTTGGAGATCTCCGAGACGATGCCCGCTCCCAACCTCGGGGGCACCCGCATCTGGCCCGGTGCTCGACCGTTCACCGCGACGCTGACGCGCCGCAGCCTGATGGACGTCAACGGTGACGGTCGGCTCGACATCGTGGAGAGCGGTCCACCGGCAGGCGTGTGGGACCCCTACGCCACCGTCGACCAGGACAACATCGCTCCTGCGGGCATCTACGCCAGCCTCGACACGACAGAGGACTACTACGACACCGGCTCGACCGTCATCTCGAACCAGATCAAGTACTTCGGCTGGACGGTGTTCCTCGGTCAGGAGGATGGGAGCTTCTCGCCCACTCCGTCGTCTGCGTTCGCGCCCTTCCCGTATGCCGGACTGAGTGTGAGCGACCCCGCCTGCACACCCGAGCTCACCGGATTCCACCCAGCGCACGGCTACCACCCTCACGTGCTCACCATGCAGGACGTGACGGGCGACGGGCTGCCGGACATCCTGTACTTCCCTACGAACGACTGGACGTCGACCAAGCCGGAGCAGGTCCTCGTCTATCCAGCCCTCCACGATCCCGAGATCCCATCGGGAGCCGTGCCGTCGTCGGTCACCAACCTCCTTCCCGGCTGGTCGAACACACCTTTCGTCCTCGCCGACGCCAACGACTCGACGACGGCGTCGCTGTACGTCGAGCTCACGAGCAACTGGTTTGAGCGCCGGGTAAGCGCCACCTGGTATCAAGACTACCTGGACCAGCTCTCCGAGAACACCATGCCGTTCGAGGAGACCTGGCCTTCCTGCGTGTTCGACGCGGTGCAGCAGGAGGCCGGATTCACCGACCTCAACGGCGACGGCCTCGCCGACTTCGTGCGCACGGACGGGAGCCAGACGTGGAAGGTCTTCTACGGCAACACTCATGGAGTGGAACCGGTCGCGACGACGTGGAGCGCGCCACTCGACGGTCTGTCTCGCACCCACGAGGGCACCGAGCCTGCAAACGAGTTCACCAACAACCCCGGCATGTCAGCCGAGGTAGCGCTTCAGTTCGAGTACTCCGTCTACGGGCGCATCGCGCTGGCGCCCGTCTCCGTCGGCAGCATGGAGGTCGAACTCCTCGGCGGGCCTTACGATCCGCAGCACCCCGCCGCCACCTTCGTCCAGCCCTACGACAACGAGACGAACAACCACTCGTGGCAGGAGACCGGCTTCCTCGACATGGACGGCGATGGTCTGCTCGATCTCGTGGAGTCCACGGTCGACGCGAACGGCGACCCCGATCAATTCCGCTGGTGGCGCAACCTCGGCGGGTCGTTTTCGGCAGAGCGCTGCCAGGGCACCTGCGCGCAGCGGACCTGGTTGAGCGGCGGACTGCACAGGAGCTTCACGGCGGGCGTCGGCTACGGCTCCGCGTCGGGCGGTTCGGGTTGGGACGTTCGGGGGTCCAAGTCGGTGTATCACGACGCCCGAGCCGTCCAGGACCTCAACAACGACGGTCTTCCCGATCTCATCGAGGCGCCCATGGACAGCACCGACACCGGGCACGTCCTGCTGTCGGTCTACGCCAAGCCCGGGCTCCTCGTCCAGGTCGACAACGAGTACGGTGGCCACTCCGACTACGCCTATTCGCCCTCCTGGCAGTTCCCGCCGGTGGGCGACCCCTACGCGCTCCAGCGCAGCGATGCCGCATTGGACGCCGTCACCGAGGTCCAGACCTGGGACGAGATCACGAGCGATGGTGCACTGGTCGCCTATGACTATGAGGGGCACGCCTGCCGCAGTGGCGCGTGCCCCGGTTTCGAGCGTGTCGTCCGCACCGAGTACGAGCTCCAGCTCGGGCCGATGTCGGGGGGCCGGTTCACCTACACGATGGATGCGTACGACAACCCGGTGTGGCTGCCGCGGATGTCGGTCGACACCACCTACTTGCTCACCCGAGACGGCGCGTACCCGCAGTCACGGCTGACGTTCACCGACCACCAGCTCGCCGCCGTGCCCTACCTCGGGGGGAGCACGCCGGAGCTCAAGCTGCGGTTCCAAGAGGAGATGACATACGGGGACGTCTCGAAGAGCGTCCTGACGGGTGGGGATTTTCCAGCGTGCACGGAGGACGTGGAGGGTCTGCCACCCATCTGCCGTGCGGTGAGCCGTCGTGTGTCGACCTACCTGGAGGAGCTGCTCCTGCCAGAGATCACCCAGCACTACCAGAACCTGCAGCAGCCCGTTCCCGGCACGACAGCCACGATGCGGGTGGACTACACGTGGGACGATCCCACGGGCAGCCCAGGGTACCGTCCGCTCGGCCTGTTGGAGGCTGTGGTCATCTGCCCGGTGGACACCGGAACGAGCTGCGCCGTCGCGCCCACCGACCGCACCATCACCTGGGACGCGAGTCCCACGGGCGGCTACGCCGTGCCCACCATGGAGGTCGTGTCCGGTCCCACCGGCGCAGGCTCCGGCAACTTCCTGGAAGCCATCCAGTACGCCTACACCACCGTGGGGCCTTGGTCGAAGGAGATCATCGGCAAGACCGTCGACGCATGCCCTGGGGGTCAGTTGGGCTGCGGCGACGTGCTGACGTGGTCGTGGGACCGCCACCCGGTGCGCGGCCAGGTGAACGGTCTGGACGGTCCGCTGGGCAGCGACTTCGACGTCACCGAGTTCCGGTTCGGTGGCGTCGTTCCCGGCAAGTCCTACAACGCGCTCGGCCACGAGAGCCTCGCGCTCGTCGACGACCAGGGGCGGGTGACCACCCAGCGGGATCCGGGCGGCGTGGGCACGAACACCATCTACGACGCCTTCGGCCGCGCGGTCGCCGTGCAGAAGAAGGGGGTCGGGGGTCAGATCACGACCGTATCCGAGACCACGTACTACGACGGCGTGTACGCGGTCACGGGCGTCCCCCGGATGGTGCGGTCCGTCACCAAGGACGAGCTTGGCAACGACGCCTCGGAGTCGTGGACCGTCCTCGATGCGTTCGGACGCGTACGCCAGAACTGGAAACGAGCGCCTGCGGGATTGCTCGGGCTGGGCGAGGCGACGCCACCTGCCTCACCGCCCGAGTGGGTGGTCAACGGCACGCTCACCGACCTGCGCGGCCAGGCGCGGGTCATGGAGCACCCGTACACGTCCGTGAGTGGCCCCACCACGGGCGACCCGATCTTGTCGAGCCACGACGACGTGATGACGCTCACCGGGTACGACGCCCTCGGGTCTCCGAGGGTGGTGGTGGCCGATCGCGTCGATGACGGGTTCTTCGACGCCAGCTGCCGCTCACGAAACTACTACACCGGCGTGTTCACGCTGGGCAGTCAGGACCAGTCCGGACGAGCGAAGGAGCAGGTCACGGACGCTCTGGGACGGCTCATCGAAGTTCGCGAAGGCAACCCGGACTTCGTCGCCGACGAGGCGTGCCGGCCCTACCTGCCCTTCCCGGTAGGGGGCCCGGTGACCATCGCGACCTATGAATACGACGGGATGGGACGCCTGCTCAGTCTCGTCGACGCCGACACCAACAAGTACACGTACGCCTACGACTTGGCGGGTCGCATGCGTCGCGTGGTCCGCTCATCCGGTCTCGGCAATGCAAGCGAAGAAGACTACGTCAACTACGACTACGTCGATGGCGCACCCACGGTCATGTACGAGGGTGCCGTCGGTCCGAACCAGGCCGCCGTCACATGGGACTACGACGCCATCGGACGGCTGGTCACCAAGCGTGTCCGACCGCCCGACAAGGACCCGGACACCAACCACTGGGAAGCGTACTCCTGGGTGTGGGACACCCGGTGGGTCGGCGCCAAGTCCACGGAGTACGCCCCCACGGCCACCACGGAGTTCTACTACACCGGCGCGACGGCCGGCTCGGTGGGCAACCTCGGTCGCGTGAGCACCACCACCCGCCAGTTCTCCGGCGTGTCCGGCGTGGTGGCCCAGAGCGCCACCTACGACCTCACGGGGAACATCCTCTCGACGACGTTGCCGTCAGGCGCCATGGTCACCAACGACCACGACCTCGGCTGGCTCCTGTCCGAGTCGGTCACTGCGGCCGGGCTCGGTACGGAGACGCTGACCCACACCTACTCCAGCAGCAATGGAACCGGCACGGGCTGGGTGGCGTTGAACACCGGCCATGAACTGTCGCTGACCACGCAGGTGGGCCACGTCACCAGCGCAACCTGGACCCTGGCCAACAACCAGGGCACGATGACGGAGTCTTACGCCTACGGTGCGGACCATCGCCTGACCCACAAGGCGATCGGTGGTGTGCTCGCGAGCGAGCTCAACACCTCGAGCCTCGACTACACCTACGACACCCTCGGCCGGGTCCGCGAGGTGACCACCGATCTGACGACCCGCGAGCACCTGGAGTACGACCTCCTGGGCCGCCTCACGGACTTCACACAGACGCCGTCGGCGACGTTCGGCAGCCCCGACCGGATCTGGTCGTACGACCCCCCAGGGCCGTACGGGGAGCAACCTTCACGGGAGTCCACCGCCACATCCGCGGGCTCGTTCACGGAAGACTACACCTACGAACCGGGCACCTCGCGCATCATCGCGTACGAGCGGGTGCAGGCCGGCATGGAGCGGCTGTTCGAGTACGACGGCACCGGGCAGCTCGTGCACCTCCAGCAGGTCGACGGTGGGGTCAAGACGCTGGACGTCCAATACGCCCACGGCATGGACGATGAACTCCTCGTCCGGAGCTACGCGACCGTGTCACCCTACACACTCGTCCACGAGTACCACTTCGGCGTGTGGCAGCTCGACCGCCGACCCGCTGGCGAACGGATCGTGGAGACCGCGATGCCGTCGGTTCGGCTGGTGACGAACCCGTCGACGGGCGTGATGGAGCGTGAGTGGGTGTTCAAGGAGATCGACGGCCACGCGATCGCGGTGATGCGCGACGACGGAACGCGGATCTCGACGGAGCTCATGGGTGCGTACGGTACGACGCTGGAGCAGACGGGTTCGGTGTACGACCAGGACCGCTTCCACGGGATGGAGATGGACGGCGCGTCGGAGCTGACTCGGATGGGCGTCCGGCACCTGATGATGGGCGATGGTCGGTGGCTACAGCCGGAGCCGCTGCTGGCGCTTGGTCCGAGGAACCTGTCAGCGCCGCGTGGGCTGCTCGGGGTGTACGCCTCCGGCACGCCGACGCTGATGAGTGATCGATCCGGGTATGCCACCATCGGCGACGTGGCGAGGTCAGTGTTCAATGTGCTTGGACGAATCGCCGGATGGATCCACTCGAATGGCGCTGCGCCGGCCATCCAGGGGGTCGCCACGACAACGGCGGAGATCACCGCGGAGAGGCTGGCGTGCTCCTCGCCGGGCGCCGCGTGCCAGACGGCCACCGAGGCGGTTGCTGAAGAGCGGGCGAGCAAGGCCGCGGCTGGTCGCACGCCCCAGGGCGCGTCCACGCTGGACGAGGCCAAAGAGGCTGCGGAAAGAGCCGCGGTCGTGGCGAGGGAAATGGAGCAGAAGGCGCTTGAGGAAGGAGGTCAGACTGCGATGTCGAGGCTCGGGCGCGGACAGTGCTTCGTCGGGAGCACGAACATCATGACACCTGCAGCACCCGCCAGACTGGAAGACATCGAACCCGGAAGCCGCGCGATTGGTGTCGAACTCGACGGCGTCGGCGCGTTGTGCTTGCCCGATGGCGCCGTGGAGACGCCGTCGACCTGCACCTTGGGTGACGAGGCGTCGCGGCCGGCCTGGGTCGAGCGCGTGGAGGTCGGCTCTGCGGACACACTCCGGCGGGCGGATGCGAGCTCACGGCGTTGGGCTGAAGCTCTCGGTACGAGCTGGCTCACTCGGGCATGCGAGGGCGTGAAGCGCACGGTGCGCGCGACGTTGCTGCCGACGGCGCTGCTCGCGGCGTGCGACGTCGGCGTCCCTCCGTCGGCGGCCGAGGTGGTGGAGGTCTACGACGTCCGGACCGGCGCCTGGTACGCCGCCAAGGCTGAAGACGTCTCGCTCGGTGGCGAGCTGCGCCACGACGGGCACCTGTTCCGAGTGGACGACACCGGGATGGTGGACCTTGGGTCGGTGGGCGTCGGCGCGCTCGCGGATGCCGACGCAGCGGTCACGGAGGTGAAGCAGGTCACGGAGCCCAACGGGTCGTCGTGGGTGCTGGTGCTCGCGGACGAGGGTGCGGCCGGTGGTCACGCGAGGCTCTCGGAGGTGGTGCCCGGCGCTCGGTTCGCGTTCCAGGGTCGGGTGTACGAAGCGTCCGGAGGCTCTCGTGTCGAGGAGGCGCGGGAGACGGGGGAGGTGATCGGCCGCGTGGTGAACACCTTCGTGCGGACCGCGGACGGGGCTATCGACGTGGATATCGCGTACCCGGATGGGTCGGTGGACACGCTAACGGGGACGCCGAACCACCCGTTCTGGGTGCCTGCGGTCCAGGACTACGTGGCGTTGGAGGACCTCGAAGTCGGAACGGTGCTCCGGACCTACGGCGGGGCCGAGGCGACGGTGCTCGGGCTGACGTGGAAGCCCGGCGAAGTCGAGGTCTACGACATCGAGGTCGAGGGGCTGCACAACTTCTTCGTGCGGGGGCCGGGGAGTGATGCGCCGGGTGTGTTGGTGCACAACAGTACGCCGAAGGGCAGCGGGCCGGACTTCGTTGTCACGGAGAAGGGGACGGCGATCCCGGTGCCCGATGGCGCGACCGGTCCCGTTCCTGCCGAGAGCGGCAAGGGTTTCCAGTTCACCGGCGGATCCGGGGGCAAGGGCATGGACGACAGGGTCAGCGATGTGAGAATCATGGACCCGACCGAGGCGAAGGGCGGTGCGCCCGCGTACCCCGATGGGTATGCGACGTACGGGAATGCGTCGGGTCAGAAGGTCGACCCAGCCACCGGCAAGACCGTGTCGAACAAGGACCCAGCTGCGCACATTCCTCTCACCCCGCCGGGGAAGTGATGGGAGGCATCTTGGATATCCTCGCCGGGCGGTCGCTCTCATCGGTGGAGTTCGTGCACGACTACGTGCAGCTTCGGTTCGACGGGCCTTGCTTGACAGCCTACGTTTGGCCGTCGCTGCACGTAGGCGGCGTCACCCTGTGCGTGGACGATACAGGGTATCGGGACGCGCTGGTTGGACGCATCGGGGCTGGTGTGGTCGCCGCCTCGGTGGAACCCGACGTCGCGATCTCTATCGAATTCGACGATGGTTGGACCGTCCGGGTGTCGCTCCGAGCAGAGGACTACGGGGTCGGCCCCGAGGCTGCCGTCCTTTCTGGCGAACGAGGCGAGCCGTTCGACGTGTGGTGAGCACTGGGCAGCCACCCCGGGAGGCATTCCTCAACGCCGGAAACCCCCGTTCC
>JACKEP010000018.1 GCA_020632915.1 Alphaproteobacteria bacterium
CCCAGGCAGGTGACCATGTCGCGTGAGACCGTCCAGATCCCCCCCGAGCTGCGCGAGCTGCTCGTCTTCGCGTGGGACCTCATCAGCGGAGGCTTCGACGACGACATGATCGTCGTCGGGGACGACGCCATCCAGACCGACCACGGCCGCGGCGGCCTCGTCGCCGAGGAGGGCCCGGCCCGCTTCACCTTCTTCCCGCCGGGCAAGGGCGAGAAGTGGACGATCGAGCTCACGCTCGACGAGCTGGAGGCCGCAGGGTCGGGGGCCACCTCCATCGCCGTGGTCAAGGGCGCGATGGGCTCCGACGACCAGGACGACGACGACGACTTCGACGACGCCTTCGGCGACGAGGGTGACGACGACGACGACATGAACGGCGACACGGCCGCGATGCTGATGCGGCTCGCCAAGGCGATGCAGGCCGCACCGCCGGCCGAGCCCGACGAGCCGGAGGCCCGCACGCTGCTGGCCGAGGTGCGCACGCGCGGCTGGATCGAGCTGCTCCCCGACGGCGACGTGGCCGATCTGAGCGAGGTCACCGAGCAGATCGTGGCGGGCCGAGGCTCGGCCGAGAGCAAGGTCAAGGCGCTGATGAAGGCGTGGTTCAACCACGACGCCGTCGACGACGTGTACGTGTCGGACGACGACCTCGTGGCACTCGTCGATCAGTGGTGATCACCTGCTCCGGCTGATTCTCGGGACGGTGGCCGGACGGCTTGGGGCGTCGGTGGGGCTACGCGCTGCCGGCTGATGTTCGGGGCTCGGCTCCGTCGGGCTGACACGCCCTCCTGCGCCGCCCCCTCACCGCCGGCTGCGCTTCGCGGCGGACCGGATCGAGGCCGTCCGGGTGGGGCGGCGTGCCCGGGGGCCGGTGCGGTGAGCGGGAGGGGGAGGTCGGGCCGGACGGGGCGCGGCGTCGGTGACGCTGCGCTTCGCGGCGGACCGGAGCGGGGCCGTCCGGGTGGGGCGTCGCCGGCGGGGCCCGTCGCAGCGGGCCCATGGCGGCGGGCCCGACGGCGTGCTGCGGGCGCGATCAGTCGAGCTCGAGGAGGTCGTCGAGGTCGCTGGTGTCGGGCTTCTTGGCCTTCGGCTTGGCCTTGGACTTGGCCTTGGGCTTCGGGGCGTCGGCCGGGGGCGCGGTGTCGGCGGCGGCGGGCGGGGCGTCGTCGAGCTCGAGGAGGGCGTCCAGCTCGGGCTTGGCGGCGGTGGCCTCGGGGGCGCTGTCGCTGCCGCCCTTCTTGCGGCGGCTGCGCTTGCGCTTGCGCTTGCCGTCGGTCTCGGCGGCGGGCGGGGCGGCGTCGTCGACGTCGAGCAGGGCGTCGAGGTCGGCGGCCTCGGGCTTGCGCTCGCGCTTGTCGCGGCGCTCGCTGCGCTCGGGACGGTCGCTGCGGTCGCTGCGGTCGCCGCGGTCGCCGCGGTCGCCGCGCTCGTTGCGCTCGCCGCGACGCCCCTTGCGACGGCCGCCACGATCGTCGTCGCGCGACTCGCGGCGCTCGAGCTTGGCGTTGCGGGCCTCGATGACGGCCTCGACCGTGGACAGGCCGCTGGCGGCGGCGCGGCGCTCGCGATCCCAGGTGAAGAAGGCGCGCAGCGCGGCGGCGAGCAGCATGGTGCCGTCGGGGCGCTCCATCAGGGCGCGGACGGTGGGGAGGTAGGACTCGAAGACCAGGCTGCCCATGGCCTTCTTGATCTGGCGGGCCTGGCGCTCCACCCGCATCCGCACGGCGTCTTCGGCCGACGGCAGCTCGCGCTGCACGAACGGGATCTTGTGGCGGGTCTCGAGGATCTTGCGGGTGGACAGGTCGGTGCCGCCCACGATGCTGATCGCCGTGCCCTTCTTGCCGATGCGGCCGGTGCGGCCGGTGCGGTGCAGGTAGACCGCGGGATCCTGGGGCAGGTGGTAGTTGATGACGTGGGACAGGTCGGAGATGTCGATGCCGCGGGCGGCGACGTCGGTGGCCACGAGGAAGCGCACCTCGCCGGCCTTGACCTTGTCCATGACCTGCGTGCGCCGGGCCTGGGACAGCTCGCCGCTGATCAGCTGGGCGTCGAGGCCCTGGCGGTCGAGGAACGTGGCCACGGTGGCGGTGTCTTCGCGCGTGTTGCAGAAGATGATCGCCGAGGTGGGGTCCTCGATGTCGATGACGTAGAGCAGCGCGCGCACGCGGTGCATCTCGGCGCTCGAGTCGTAGAGCACGTGCTCGATGAGCTCGACGCCGTCGGCGTCGGTGGACAGGCGCACGTCGAGCGGGTCGTGCAGGTAGCGCTGCACGATGCGCTGGGTGTCGTCGGAGATCGTGGCGCTGAACAGGAGCACCTGGCGCTCGGCGTTCGTGGCGTCGATGATCGACGTGACGTCCTCGTAGAAGCCCATCGACAGCATCTCGTCGGCCTCGTCGAGGCAGACCATGGTGATGGCGCTGGCGTCGAGGTTGCCGCGACGGATGTGGTCGAGCACGCGACCGGGCGTGCCGACGAGGATCTCGGCGCCGGCGGCGAGCGCCTGCTCCTGCGGACCCATCGCGAGGCCGCCGACCAGCGTGACGACGCCGACGTCGCGGTACTTGGCGATGGCCTCGGCCTGCTCGGCCGTCTGCTGCGCGAGCTCGCGCGTGGGCTCGAGCACCAGCGCGAACGGCTTGCGCGTGCCGTCCGGGGTGCGCTCGATGATCGGCACCATGAAGGCGGCGGTCTTGCCCGTGCCGGTCTTGGCGCGGACGATCATGTCCTTGCCGGCGATGGCCGGGTCGATGCTCTGGGCCTGCACCGGCGTGGCGGTGGAGAAGCCCATCTCGAGGATGCCGCGCAGGGTCTCCTCGCGGATCGGGAAGTCCGCGAAGTCGCGGTCGGAGACGTAGTCGGCGCCCTTGGGCGCAGCGGTGGTGTCGTCGGCGGACGCCGACGCGGCGCCCTCGGTCGGGGCGTCGTCGTGTTCGGTCATGCAATCCTCATGCGGGGAACGCGCCGCGCGTGCGGCGCAGGGTCGTGGGTCGGTGCGTCGCCTCCGTGGTCGCGACGCGTGCTCTGGACCCCGGCCATGGTTCCGCCGAGGTCGATGCGCGCAGCCTGTGTATTCGGGTTGGCGGTCGCGCACCACGGGGGGACCGGTCCGGACCGGGACGCTCGCGGGCTTGCGCGGCGGCGCCCGCCACGGGTACGGGGGTGGGCGGCGTCCGAGGTGGGCGTCCGGGAGGTGGCGTGCGGGTCGCGATCACCGGCGGCACGGGGACGATCGGGACGGCGCTCGCGTCGGCCCTGCGTGCCCGTGGCGACGAGGTGATCGTGCTGACGCGGCAGGCCGAGACCCGCCCGGGCCAGGTCCGCTGGGATCCGAAGCGCGGCGTGCCCCAGGTGCGCCAGCTCGAAGGGATCGACGCGCTCGTCAACCTCACCGGGGAGCCGCTCGCCACGCGCCCGTGGACGCGGCCGCGCCGTGAGCTGCTACGGGCGAGCCGCGTCGAGGCCACCGAGAACCTGCTCGCGTCGCTGGCGCGCCTCGACGAGCCGCCCGTCGTGTTCGTCGGTGTCGGCACGCTGGGGCTGTTCGGCGACCGCGGCGACGCCTGGATCGACGACGACGAGTGTCCCGGCACCGGCTTCCTCGCCGAGCTCGGCCTCGCCTGGGAGCAGGCCCACCTCGCGTCGCGCGACGTGCTCGGGGCCCGCGCGGCGGTGCTGCGCATGGGCATGGTCATGGCGTCCACGGGCGGCGCGCTGCCGCTGCTGGTGGGGCCGATGCGGCACGGCTTCGGGGGGTGGCTGGGCGACGGGCGCCAGTTCAACGCCTGGATCTCCCTCGACGACTGCGTGCGCGCCCTGCTGCACCTGCTCGACACGCCGGCGTGTTCCGGGCCGTTCAACGGATCGGTCCCCGAGCCCAGCCGCAGCCGCGACTGGGTCCAGAGCCTGGGCCGCGCGTGCGGGCGCGAGGTCCACGGTCACGCGCCGAAGTGGGCCGTCCGCGGCGCGCTGGGCGAGCTCGCCGACGCGGTCTTCCTCGCCAGCACCCGCGCCCGGCCGCGCAAGCTGCTCGACGCCGGGTTCACGTTCGTCGACACCGACATCGACGCGCTCCTGCGGCGCATCGTCACCGAGCTCGACCGCCCCCCGCCGTCCTGATCGCCGGACGGGGCGGGCCTCACACGGAGGTGCGGCGGACCTCGACGGCGTAGACCGGCAGCCCGCGCAGGCGGAACTTGCGCTGGTAGTTGGTCTCGATGTCGTCGGGCCACGGGGCGGGTCCGGTGGTGACGTCCTCGCTGCGGCCGATCACCTCCAGCGGCAGCCGGGGCAGGGGCTCGCCCTCCGGCCCGCGGTCGAGCAGCTCCAGCACGCGGTCGACGTTGGGGCGGTGGTCGGACTTCAGCCGCAGCCAGCCGCCCGGACGCAGCAGCGACACCACGTCCTCGAGGAACCAGCGCGAGATCAGGCGGTTCTTCTCGTGCCGCTCCTTGGGCCACGGGTCGGGGTGGTTGACGTACAGGCCGTCGAGCGAGCCCGGCTCGAAGAGATCGTCGAGGAAGGCGGCGTGGTAGCGCACGCTGCGGGCGTTGGTGACGCCGGCCGCGGCGAGCTTGCGCGCGAGCAACACTGTGCGCTTGTAGCGGATCTCGAGCCCGACGAGGTTCCAGTCGGGGTGGCGCCGGGCGAGCTCGGTGAGGAAGAAGCCGTTGCCGCTGCCGATCTCGACGTGGAGCGGGCCCGGTCGGCCGAACTCGGCGTCCCACGCGCCCCGCCGCCGCCACGCCTCGTCGGCCGGCAGCAGCACGGGGCCGAAGTCGCGGTGGGAGGTGGTGTAGGGGTTGACGTCGCCGCGGCGCAGCTCCTCGGGCCGCCGGTCGCGGTAGCGAGGACGACCGTCCTCACCCTCCCGACGGGGTTGGGGCGTTGGCCTTCCACGCACTGCCATCCTCGTAGATCTCCTTCTTCCAGATGGGGACGCGCGCCTTGAGCGCCTCGATGGCGTGCCGGCTCGCGGCGTAGGCGGCGTCGCGGTGGGGGGTGGCGACCACGATCGCCACGCTGGTCTCGCCGAGCGGCACCACGCCGAGGCGGTGCACGATCGCGGCGCGGGCGCCCGGCCACTGGCTGGCCACCTCGGCGACGATCTCGGCGAGCTGCGCGAGCGCCATCGTCTCGTAGGCCTCGTACTCCAGCCGCACCACGGCGCGGCCTTCGAAGCGATCGCGGGTGACGCCCAGGAACGTGAGCACCGCCCCTGCGCCCGGATGGGCGACGGCGTCCTCCAGGGCGCGCGGGTCGATCGGCAGGCGGGTCAAGCCGATCATCCGCCCCCCACCGGCGGCAGGAACGCCACCTCGTCGCCCGGCGCCGCGATCGCATCGCCGGCCACGTAGGTGGCGTTGATCGCGAAGGCGACGGGCAACGCAGCCTCGGGCGTGCCGGCGAACAGGCGCGCGTACAGCGCCGCCACCGGGACCGGGGCGTCGAGGGGCACCTGCTGCTCGACGCATCCGCGCCGTTCGCGCAGCAGGCCGAAGTACAGGACCCGGAGGGTGTCCATGGTAGGTCTCCGTGCGCGCCCGGGGTCCTATCGACCCGGGGGCCCGGCGTCGCCCTGAACCCGCCGGTGCGCGAAGAACCGTTCGATCTCGTCCCGCACCCGCGTCCACGGCCCCTTGACGCGGCGCGCAGGGGGCAGGGCCGCCAGCAGGCGCGTGCCGTAGCTGCGCTCGTGCACGCGGGCGTCGAGCAGCAGCACCACGCCCCGGTCGGATCGCGATCGCAGCAAGCGGCCGTAGCCCTGCCGCAGCTTGAGCACCGCGCGCGGCAGCGTGTCGACGCGGAAGGGGTCGAGGTTGCGGGCGACCAGGCGCTCGTGACGGGCCTGGGCCAGCGGATCGGTGGGCACCCGGAACGGCAGCCGGGGCAGGATGACGAGGCGCAGGGCGTCGCCCTTGACGCTCACGCCCTCCCAGAAGGAGTCGGTGCCGACCAGCACGGCGCGGGGGTCCTGGCGGAAGCGGGCGAGCAGGGCGTGTCGGCTGCCCGCGCCCTGCTGGTGGACGGGCCAGCCGGGCGGCAGCGCGGCGCGCAGGGCGCGGGCGTACGCCTCCACCGCCCGGTGCGACGTGCACAGGACGAAGGCCCCGCCGTCCGACAGCGTGATCGCGTCCACCATCGCCCGCGCCGTCGCGCGCAGGTAGCCGGGCTGGTCGGGCAGCGGCAGGTCGCGCGGCAGGCCGAGCATCGCCTGGTGGAAGTGATCGAACGGACTGTCGAGCACGAGCTCGGTGGCCGCCGACAGGCCGTGCCGCCCGCGCCAGAACGCGAAGTCCCCGCCCACCGACAGGGTGGCCGACGTGCACACCGTGCCCGGCACCACCTGCCACAGCAGCGTGCGCAGGCTGGCTGCGACGTCGACCGGAGCGCTCGACACCGCGGCGGAAGGGGTGTGGCCGCGTCGGGTGGCGAGCTCGATCCACTGGACGTGGTCGGGGCCACCCGGCCCGTCCGGAGGCGGGTCCGCCAGGATGCCCCGCAGGGCGACACCGTGGGCGACCAGGCGACGCCACGCGCGCACGATCTCCAGGAGCGGCTGCGAGCGGGCCTCGGGCAGCTTGTGCTCGGACAGGGCCACGCGGATGGCGTCGAGCTCGGCGGTGACCTCGTCGAGGGCGCGCACGAGCGCACCGAGCTGGGGGCGCACCACGTCGGTCCACTCGGCGCCCTCGCGGAACGCGGCGTCGAGGCGCCGCGTCGGGTCCTCGGGTGCGAGCACGCCGGCCACCTCGGCCAGCCGCGCGTCGGCCGCCCGGGGGAGCGCGGCCGCCAGGTCCTTGCTGACCTCGGCGGCGTGCACGGCGTGGCTGCGCAGATCGTCGGGGACCACGGTGAGCGTGGGCAGGAAGGTCAGGAGCCGGTCGAGGGCACCGGGCTTGTCGCGCCGCGGCAGCAGGGGCTGCACCGCGCGACGGATGGCCAGGGCGGTGACGCGGGTGGCGCCGAGCCCGGTCGCCACGTCTTCGAGGTGGTGGGCCTCGTCGAGGATCACGCGGTCGTAGGCGGGCAGCACGCCGTGTCCGGCCTCGTGGCGCAGGGCGAGGTCGGCCATGAGCAGGGCGTGGTTGACGATGACGAGGTGGGCGCCGCCGGCGGTGCGGCGCGCTGTGTAGAAGTGGCAGGTCTCGTAGTGCTCGCAGCGCATCCGCAGCGTCAGGTCGGTGTCGGACTCGACCCGCTCCCACACGTCGCGGTCAACCAACTCGGCCAGATCGGTCCGGCTGCCCGACGCCGTGGTCTGCGACCACGTGACGAGGTGGTCGAGCTGCTCGCGAGCCTCGGGCGACAGCTCCTCCTGCTCCTCCAGCGCGAGCCCCAGGCGGCGCTTGCAGAGGTAGTTGTTGCGCCCCTCCAGCACGGCCACCCGCACGTCGAGGCCGGCGCGCTCGAGCAGCGGCAGGTCGGAGGCGAGGAGCTGGGCCTGCAGGGCGCGGGTGTGGGTGGAGATCACCACCTTGCGCTGGTTGGCCACGGCCCAGAGGGCGGCGGGCACGAGGTAGGCGAGCGACTTGCCGGTGCCGGTGCCGGCCTCGACGAGCAGCGGGGTGCCGGCGTTGAGCGCCTCGGTGACGGCGGCGGCCATGCGTCGCTGGGCCGGGCGCACCTCGCCGCCGGGCATGCTCGCGACGAGCTGTTCGGACAGGAGCCGGTCCACCTCGGCGGGATCGACGCGGACGGGGGCCTTGTCCCAGGGCTCGACCACCCAGGTGGACACCGACACGGCGCTGTCGACGATCACGAAGCCGACGCCGTCGTTGGCGAACTGGTGGGCCAGCGCGAGGTCCGGGTCGGACGGTCGGGTGTTGCCGGACGGGTGGTTGTGGATGACGACCTGGCCCGACCGCGGCCGGCCGAGGATCGCCAGCACCTTGTCCTCGGTGCCGCGCGCCGCGACCGCGATGCCGGTCACGATGCCGTGCTCGACGTCACCGACGGCGAACACCTCGACACCCCCCGCGTCGGCGATGGCCTCACGCAAGGCGTCGGCGGCCGGCGGTGTGAACCGCAGCCCGCGCGGCAGCGGCGCGCCCGATCCACTCACGCCGCGCCGCCGCCCCTGCGGTCGGGCAGGTCGACCACCAGGAAGTCCTTGGCGACGACGACGTCGTCGACGTAGCGCCCTGCCTGCTCGGCGAACGGGGCCTCGAGTCCGTAGCGTTGGCTGAAGTGGGTGAGCAGCAGGCGGCGGCAGCCCGCATCGCGCGCGAGGCGCCCCGCGTCGGCGGCGGTCATGTGGCCGTAGGCGTGGGCTTCGGCGGCTTCGCTGTCGAGGAACGTGGACTCGCAGATCAGCAGGTCGGCGTCGGCGGCCAGCGCCACGGCGGCGTCGCACGGGCGGGTGTCCATGACGAAGGCGAGCTTCTGCCCCCGCCGCACCGTGGCGACGTCCTCGATCCGCACCGTGCGGCCGTCGATCGTGACGGCACCGTCGCGCTTGAGCTGGCCGATCGCGGGCCCGCGCACCCCGGCGGCGTCGGCACGGGCGGCGTCGACCGACCACCCGTCGGGCTCCTCGATGCGGTAGCCCCACGCCGGGGCGGAGTGCACCAGCGGGGCCGTGTGCAGGGTGAACGCCGCCGTGGTGGCGATCACGCCGGGCGCCTCGTGGGGGTGCGGCCGGATGTCGGCCTTGTCGAGGTAGATGGACGCGCGCCGCAGGCGGTCGAAGTAGACCTCGCCCGAGCCCGGGAAGTGGACGTGCACCGGGTGGCTCACGCCGTCGAGGCTGATGCGCTGCAGGACGCCGGGCAGCCCCAGGCAGTGGTCGCCGTGGAAGTGGGTGAGGCAGATGTGGGTGATCGACGAGGCGGTGACGCCCGCGATCGTCATCTGGCGCTGCGTGCCCTCGCCGGGGTCGAACATCACCCCCAGGCCGTCCCACCGCAGCAGGTAGCCGTTGTGGTTGCGGTAGCGCGTGGGCACCTGGCTCGCCGAGCCCAGCACCACCACCTGTCGCTGCGACACGCCACCTCCATCCCCTCGGGCGTCCCGGGTGCATAGCGCAGCGGCGAGGTCCGATCCCACGACGCGTGCGCGCCGCGCTAGGATGACGGGCCCCGGGATCCCCCAGGAGGTGCCGTGGCGGCACGCCGTCCCTTCGCTCCCGTCGCGGTGTCCGACGTCCGGCTGTCCGGGATCCTGCGCGCGGCGACGGCGGTGATCCTGCCGGCGCTGCTGCCGCACAGCGCGTGGGCGATCACGCTGTCGGGGCTGGGCAGCCACACGGCCCCGGCCGAGTCCAGCGTGGAGGTCTCGTTCTCGGCGCGGCCCGACTCGGTCTTCGAGTGCGACATGGTGCTCGGGCCCGATCCGGGCCTGTCCTACCGATGGGACGCCGACCGCGACGGCCAGTGGGACACCGGCTGGTCCGACGCCGCCACGTTCCTCGTGTCCACCGCGGGGATCGACGGCCCCGGTGTCGTCGACATCCCCGTGCAGGCGCACTGCTACGCCTTCGACCTGTTCAGCCTGTCCTACCTGGAGGAGCTCGGCTCGGGCACCCTCCGGGTCGACGTGACCAACGTGCCGCCGGTGCTGGGATCGTACGGCGTGCTCGGGGTGGCGGCCGATGCCCTCGTCGAGGGCACGGTCTACGACTTCGGCGCGTTCGCCACCGACGTCGAGGCTGGCGACACCGTCGCCTTCACCTGGCGCTGGTCCGACGGCGTCGACGTCAGCGGCAACCCAGCGCGTCGCGCCTTCGACGACGGCACCTTCCAGGCCACGGTCGTGGCCCGCGACGACGACGGCGGCACCGACGAGCGGTCGTACAGCGTCACCGTGCGCAACGTGCCGCCGACGATCACGGCGCTGGACCTGCCCGAGGGGCTGGAAGGCACGCCGATCGTGCTCGGCGCCACGGTGGTCGACCCCTTCGACACGCCCGCGTACACCTGGACGATCGACGGCGCGACCTACACCGGCCCCACGCCGGCGGTCACCCTGGCCGACGACGGCAGCTACGGCGTGAGGCTGGTGGTCGACGACGGCGACGACACCGCCGAGGCCACCGGCACGCTGGTCGTGCGCAACGTGGCGCCCACCGCCACGCTGTCGGGCGACACCGACGACGGGGCCGGTCCCACGCTGCGCTGGCAGGTCCACGTCGTCGATCCGGGGGCCGACGGACACACCGTCGACTGGGACTTCGGCGACGGCGGCTCGCTGGCCGGCGTGGGCACGAGCGCGAGCCACGACTACGCGAGCAACGGCGAGTACACCGTCACGGCCACGGTCACCGACGACGACGGCGCCACCGGCGTGGCCACGCTGCGGGTGGTCATCTCGGGCTTCGGCCCCCGCGTCACCCAGCTGGTCGCACCGAGCCCCGTCGACGAGGGGGCCGCGACCGACCTGTCGTGTGCGGCCGACGACGTGTGGAGCACGGGCTCGTTGACCTACGCCTGGCGCTTCGACGACGGGAGCGCCGCCGCGGGGGCGTCGGTACGGCACACGTGGGTCGACGAGGGCACGTACGTGGTGCGCTGCACGGTCACCGACGGCGCGGGGCAGGCCACCTTCGCCACCGCGTCCGTCGACGTCCGCAACGTCGCCCCCACGCTTTCGGGCACACCGTCCGGCACCGCGATGGAGGGCAACGCCTACCGGTTCAGCCCGATGGCCTCGGATCCGGGCGCCGACACGCTGACGTGGACCGGCACGGTCGCGCCGGGCGCGCGCCTCGATGCCGCCACCGGCAGGGTCGACTGGACGCCGGCGCGCGGTCAGGCCGGCACCTGGGCGATGTCGCTGCGGGTCGACGACGGCGACGGCGGCAGCGACACGGTCGACTGGACCGTGCAGGTGGCCGTGCGCGACGTCGATGGCGACGGCATGAGCGACTACTGGGAGCAGGACCACGGCCTCGATCCCACCGACGGCAGCGATGGGGCAGACGACCCCGACGGCGACGGGCGCACCAACCTCGACGAGTACGCGGGCGACACCGATCCCCACGTCGACGATCGCCCGGCGGCGCCGGAGCTGCTGTCGCCCGGCGTGGCGCAGGGCCTCCCGCGCACAGCCACCGATCGACCGGCCCTGCGCCTGCGGCCCGTGCACCCGGTGGCCGGCGATCCGCTGGTCTACGACGTGATCGTGGCCACCGACGAGGCCGTCCCGGTGCAGGTCGGCGCCGTCACCGACATCGCCGAGCCCGCCCCGGGGGTCGAGGCGTGGGCGGTGTGGACCGTCACCCCCGCGCTCACCGAGAACGCCCGCTACACGTGGACCGCGCGTGCCTCCGACGGCTACGGCGACGGGCCCTGGGCGCCGCTGGCCCGGTTCCAGGTCAACACCGTCGAGGAGGCCCCCGGGCCGGCGGTGTTGTCGTGGCCGCCGGACGCGAGCACGGTCGACCGCCTGCGCGTACCGCTGCGGTTCACCGCGGCCGTCGACCCCGACGAGGACGTGGTCCACCACACCGTCGTCCTGGAGACCCCCGCCGGTGACCCGCTGCAGGTCGTCGACGACGTCCAGGGCACCGGGCTCGTCACCGTCGAGGTCGACCTCGCAGCCGACACGCGCGCGTGCTGGCACGTCGAGGTCGCCGACGACAGCGGGCTCGACGGTCCCGACACGCCGACGTGGTGCTTCCTCGTCGACCCCGACAACGCGCCGCCGTCCGCGCCGTCGTTCAGCTACCCGACCGACGGCCTCGTCATCGACACCACCACCCCCGAGCTGGTGCTGCGCAGCGGTGTCGATCCGGAGGGGCGCCCGTCGTGGCAGCACCTCGAGCTCGACACCGTGGCCACGTTCGACGGTCCCGACGTGCGCCGGGTCGATCTGCCCACGGCGGGCGCGCAGACCCGCTGGTCGCCAGGTGAGCTGACCGAGGACACCTGGTACCACGCGCGCGCGCTGGCCTCGGACGGTGGCGCCGTGTCGGCCTGGTCGTCGATCGCGTTCTTCGTCAACGCCTTCAACCGCGCGCCCACCGTGCCGCGGCTGGTGCGTCCCGACGACGGGGAGGACACGGCGGGCCGCATCACCTTCGAGGTGGCCGACGTCGTCGACCCCGAGGGCCTGGGGGTGACCGTCGACGTCGTCGTGCGGCTCGCGCTGGGCACCGAGCCCGTCGTGGCCCAGGAAGGCGTGCCCGTGGGTCCCGACGGGCGGGCGAGCTGGCGCGTCGACGGGCTGCCGCCGGGGGAGTACCGCTGGAGCGCGCGCAGCGTCGATGCCCAGGAAGCCGCGAGCGCCTGGGCACCGCAGCACGCGTTCTGGGTGGTGGATCCCGCCACGCTCCCCAACAGCCGCGATCTGCCCGGGGTGGACGGGCCGGGCAGCGAGCTGCTCGCGGGCTGCGCCTGCACCCAGACCCGCGGCACGCCCGCCGGGGTGGGAGCGCTCCTGCTGCTGGTCGGCGTCACGGGTGGGCTCGGCGTGGGACGTCGGCGTCGATGACCGCGGTCGCCGACGCTGCCGACCTGCGCGATCGCCTCGTCCCCTGGTACCGCCGGGTGGCGCGGTCGCTGCCCTGGCGCGACGCACCGTCGCCCTACCACGTGCTGCTGTCGGAGCTGATGCTCCAGCAGACCCGCGTCGAGACGGTGCTGCCGTACTTCGCGCGGTTCACGCGGCGGTGGCCCACGCTCGAAGCGCTGGCCGCCGCCGACCTGGACGACGTGCTGCACGCGTGGGCGGGCCTGGGGTACTACCGACGCGCGCGGGCGCTGCACGCGGCGGCGCAGGCGGCGGTCGCTGCGGGTGGACTGCCGTCCGATCCGGCGGCGCTGCAGGCCCTGCCCGGCGTCGGGCCCTACACGGCCGGCGCGATCGCCTCGATCGCCTTTGGCGTGCCGGCACCGGCCGTGGACGGCAACGTCGAGCGCGTGGTGTGCCGCGTGGACGGGCGGCAGGACGACCCGCGCAAGGGCCCGGCGCGCAGGGCGCTCACCGCGCGGGTGGCGGCGCTGACCGCGCCGGGGGTGGCGAGCGAGGTGACGCAGGGCCTGATGGAGCTCGGCGCCACCGTGTGCACGCCGCGGTCGCCGCGCTGCGGCAGCTGCCCGTGGACGGACGTGTGCGTCGCCCGCGCCGAGGGTCTCGTGGACGTGTTGCCCCGGCTGCCGGCACGCAAGGCGCCGGTCGCCGTGCGTGGCGTGGCCGGCGTGCTCCGCGCGGGCGACACCCTGCTGCTCGGTCGACGCCCCGAGGGGCTCCTGGGCGGGCTGTGGGAGCCCGTGATGGACGAGGTCACCGACGCGGACGCCGAGGGCGACGCGGCCGCGGCGGTGGTCGAGGTCTACGCACGGCGCGCCGGCGTCGCGGTCGACGTCGTGCGCAACGCCGGACGGGTGGTCCACGTCTTCACGCACCGGCGGCTGACCCTGGACGTGTTCGAGGTGCGGGCGGACCCCGGCACCCGGGTGGGCGGGGACGGGTCCTACGATGCCCTGGCCTTCGTCGACGCGCACGCGCCCGACGTCGCGCTGTCCAAGCTGGCCCGCAAGGTGCTCGACGCCGCGGACGGGGCGCGCCGCCAGCCGCCGCTGCTCGACGGCCTCGCCCATCGCGATGGCGCCGGGGGGGACGCTGGCTGATCGCCGCCGTCGGTGGTCGTTTTCGTCACGGCCGACGGACGGCACGGTCAGCACCCCGTCCCGGTGCTACGACGCAGGGGTGGAGGTGGCATGTCGCGCGCGTCGGTCGTGGTGATCGGCAACGAGATCCTCACCGGCAAGTTCGCCGACGAGAACGGTCCGTTCTTCATCCGCCGCTTCCGCGAGCTGGGCGTCGATCTCGTGCGCCTCGTCACCATCGCCGACACGATCGAGGCCATCGCCGACGAGGTCGCGCTGTGCGCGGCGCGCTCCGACCATGTGTTCACCACCGGGGGCGTCGGCCCCACCCACGACGACCTGACGTTCGAGGGGATCGCGGCCGCGTTCGACCTGCCGCTGCGTGTCCACCCCGACCTCGTGGCCCTCATGGAGCGCTTCGGCATGCCCCGCGACGCGGCCAACCTGCGCATGGCGACGTTGCCCGAGGGGGCCGAGCTCGTGCTGGGGGAGGGGATGCACTACCCGGTCATCCGGGTTCGCAACGTGTGGATCCTCCCGGGCGTTCCGTTCCTGGCGGCCCGCAAGTTCGAGGTGATCGCGCCGATGCTCACGGGGCAGAAGGTCGGGTGTCTCAAGGTCTACGCCCGCAACCAGGAGACGGACGTGGCCGCGGCGCTCGCGGGCATCCAAGCGGCCCACCCCGGGGTCGACATCGGGTCCTACCCGCGGTTCGGCGAGGGTGACCACAGCCTGATCGTCACCCTCGAGAGCCGGGACCCGGCGGCCCTGGCTGCGGCGCGCGCCGCCACGGTGTCCGCCCTCGACGTGCTGCGCGTCGAGGAGGCCTAGGAGTCGCCCGTGTCCGACCGCTACGCCCTCTTCGCGACCGTGTCGCTGCACGACGTGCAGGTCGACGAGGTGTCGGTGCGTGGCGGGCAGCCGCTGGAGCTCGGCAGCCACGGCACGCTCCACCTGCCCGTGCCGGCCGGCGCACCGTTCGTTGCGCGGGCGCGGTGGCTGTCGGGCGACGCCGTGGAGGTCACCGACGGCGCGGGCGGGGTGCACCACCTCGGCCCGAGCGACGACCTGGAGATCCGGCTGGGGGCCGTGCGCGTCGATCTGCGCCTGTCGCGCCAGTTCGCGCTGCGTCGCACCTACCCGGTGGCCTGGTACGGCAGCACCGCGTGGCTGCTCACGGTGATGGCGTTCACGGTGCTGCTGTCCCAGATCGACGTCGTCGCCCGCAACCGCTGCATCTGGTTCGGCATCGACTGCCCGTCGCAGGTCTCAGCGCCCGGGGTGTCGGCCGAGTACATCGCCCGCCTGCTCAAGGAGGACTACAGCGGCGACCGCGACGGTGGCGACACGCCGCCGCCACCCAAGCGCCCGGGCACCTACGTACAGCCCGGGTGGTTGCCGGCCGGCGATCCGGAGGGGCCCAAGATCGAGCTGGGGGGTGCCGAGGAAGTGGCGCCCAAGCCCGTGCGCACGCCCACCAAGGCGCCCGAGCCCAAGGTGCCGGCGCCGCGCAAGCGTGACGAGAGCGCCCAGGTCGCGTCCGTCCCGCAGGGCACGCCGATCGACCCCGCGATCGACGCCGCCCCCGACACCACCGACGGTGTCGCCGACGTGGAGGTCGGTGCCGACCCCGACGCCGATGTCGCCGTCGACCCCACCCCGCCGCCCGCCGAGGAGGAGGAGGGGTTCGGGATGCAGGACTGGATGGACACGACGCCGCCGGAGGAGGAGGTGGCGCTCATGATCCGCTACGCCCGGCACCGGCTGCGCATCGATCCGAACGACCCCGACGCCCTGTCGCTGCTGGCCTACTACCAGTACCTGTCGGAGGACATCGACGGCGCCGAGGTCACCTACGACAAGCTCATCGCCGTCGACCCCGAGGACGCCGCCGCCTACAACAACAAGGCGCTGATCTACAAGCGACGGGCGGAGTACGCCAAGGAGGAGGGGCTGTACCGCGTGGCGCTGGCGCTCGAACCCGACGACACCACGGCGATGAACAACCTCGCCGTCAACCTCGCCCACCAGGGTCGCTTCGACGAGGCGCTCGCCTACATGGAGCGGCTCGAGGTGCTGCTGCCCGACGATCCCTACTCGGATCTGCACCGGGCGAAGATCCACGCCCAGATGGGCGAGGACGACACGGCGCTGCACTACCTGACGCTCGCGCTGGAGGGCATGCGCAAGCTCGACACGCTCCACCACATCGAGTTCCGCCAGGACATCCGCGTCGACCCCAGCTTCTCGCGACTCCGGAAGGACCCGCGCTTCCGTGCTACGCTGGAGCGGTTCTACGGCGCTGATGCCCCCACGGGAGGCTGACATGCACCGCCTCGCCGTCACCGTCCGCCAGCACGACGCCGTCGTGGTCGAACGGGTGTGCCGCCTGCGCGACGGCATGGTGCTGGGCGCCGCACGGGGCGCGCGCGTCACGTTCCCCGGGGCCGTCCTCCACGTCATCGACACGCCCAAGGGCTGGTCGGTGGGCGGGCGGCTGCTGCGCCGCGATCGGGCAGAGGTGTTCCGCCTGGGCGAGGTGCAGGTCGAGGTCGAAGGGCTGGTCGACGACCCCGCCCACCAGCTGCCGCTCGGTCCCGACCCGCGCATCCTGCTGCTCACGGTCGCAGCGCTCGTCGTGGCCCTGTCGCTCGACGCGGTCGCCCGCGTCGCCGACGCCCACCAGGACATCACCGCCGACCTGCAGGCCCGACTGTTCGGCCGCACGGTCCCCGAGCCCGACGAGGGCGCCCCCGCGGGCCCCACCGCCGAGCCCCGCTCCCCGGACGCGGCGTGGCCCCCCGCGGTGCGCCTGCAAGCCGACGACGCCCCCTGAGCGCGGCCTGCACGGCATGATCCACGGTGCGGCGCGCGCGTCCGGTCCCATTGGCGGCGATCGTCCGACCGCCGTAAGCGTCCGCGGGAGGTAGGAGCATGGCGCGCACGGCGATCTACGCGGGCTCGTTCGACCCGGTCACCCACGGCCACGTCGACGTCATCCATCGCGGCGCCGCGCTGTTCGACACGCTCGTGGTGGCCGTCGGTCACAACCCCGGCAAGCGCTACCTGTTCGACCTCGACACCCGCGCGTCGCTCGTGCGCGCGGCGTGCGCCGACTGCGCCAACGTGCAGGTGGTGCCCTTCTCCGGGCTGCTCGTCGACACCGCGCGCAGCGTGGGCGCCGACGTGATCCTCCGCGGGCTGCGCGCGCTGTCCGACTTCGACCTCGAGTTCCGCAACGGGCTCGCCAACCGGGAGCTGTCGGGCATCGAGACGCTGTTCCTGCTGTCGGATCCGTCCACCATCTTCGTGTCGTCGAGCCTGGTGCGCGAGATCGCCCAGCACGGCGGCGACGTCAGCGGCTTCGTGTCGGAGGACGTCGCCCGGGCGGTCCACGCCCGCTACGCCGCGCTCGCCGCCGAGGGCAAGGGGTGACGGGCCGTTCGCGTCCCGGGGCGACGCAGCGGGGGCGCCAGCGGGTGGCGCTGCGGTGGGTGGCGTGGGTCTGGCTGGCCTGGTTCGGGCTGCACGCCGTGGCTCACGCCGACACCCCCGAGGCCGCCCAGGCCCGCACGGCGGCGGCCGCGCTGTCCCAGGCGCGCATCTGGCTCGACATGGGCGAGATCGCCAAGGCCGTGGCGCTCACCCGGAAGGGACGCCGGGATCTGCCCGACGACCCCGGCTGGACCCGGGCGCGCCTCGACGCGCTGTACGCCGCCGGGATGGATCCGTGGATCGAGGCCGAGTACACGCGGTCCACGCTGCGTGGAGACGTGGCGGTCGCCGTCGCGGTGTGGCGGGTCGAGCGGGGCCAGCTGCTGTCGGTGCCCCCGGGGCTGACCGGGCCCGACGCCGAGGTGGCGCGGGGACGCCTGGCGCTGGGGCGAGGGGACCTCGACGGCGCGGCGCAGGCGCTGACGGCGGCGGTCGACGACGAAGCCCACCGGGCGCTGGCCACCGAGCTGGCGATCGCCCGCCACGACGACGACGCCCTGGCCGCGATCGCCCGCGCCTGGCCCACCGACGACGCCGTGGTGCTCGCACCGCTGGCGCCCGTGCTCGCGGCCACCGGCAAGGGCCCCGTGGCCGCGGCGGGACGCGCGCTCAGGACCCGCGCCGAGCGTCAGGTCGACGCGGCGGTCGACGCGCTGCCGGTGCTGCGGGTCGCCGAGCTCGCCCTGGATGCCGGGGACGCCGATCTGCTCGGGCGCTGTCGGACGCGCCTGGAGGCGCTGCGCGGCGATCGGGGACCGGCCACCGCGCAGGAGCTGATGGACAGCCTGCTGGCCGGGCCCACGGGCTGGACGGTCTGGGAGGTGCCCCCGCGTCCACGCTACACCCTCGACGCCATCGACGCGCTGGGCAAGCGGCTCGCGGCGGACGACCGCCCGGTGCTGCCGTGGGTGCGCCCCGACGAGCGCGTCCACCTCGCCATCGCCATCGCCGAGGCGCTGGCGGCACGCGACCGGGCCGCTGCCGCCGACAAGGTGCTGGAGGACAACCTCGGCCCGTGCGCGCCCACCATCACGCCCGGCCTGTACGTGGCGCTGGGCGACAAGCGCCGCGGCCGCGACGCTGCCCTCGGCGCGCTGCTGCGGTGCGTGGGGGGGACCGATCTCATCCCCGCCGTCGACCCGGCCGGCTACGAGGTCGACCGCCTCTACGACGACCTCGCCGCCGCGTGGTTCTCGTTCGGTCGCGTGGCCGCGCTGGCCGCATGGAAGGCCGACGCCGCGCTCGCGTTCGCCATCGCCGCCCGACTGGCGCCGTCGCCGGACGCCGTGGCCCTGGCCCGCGCACGCGCCGCCGACGCCCACCTGGCCGTCGACGGCAGCGGGGTGCCGACCGTGCCGGCGCTGCTCGACGCCATGCGCGACGCCACCTGGCTGCACCCGCCCGAGGCGCTCCTGGCCTCCCGCGCCCGCCTCGCGGTCGCGCGCACGGCCGCACTCCTCGCCCCCACGCCCGAGCACCTCGCCGCGCGGCGCCTGCCCGACAACCTGTGCATGCCCACCCTGCGCGCCCGCTGCATGCTGGAGCGCGCCGTGGCGATCGCGGCCTACGCCCGGGCCCGCACCACGCCGCCCGACCCGATCCCCGAGCCCAAGGACGCCGGCGCGGAGCTCGCCGCGGGGCGGTGGCTCGAGCGCCTCGATCGGGTGTGGTTCCAGCGGCAGGCCGAGCTCGCGCGGGTGGCTGGCGCCTCGCTCAACGGGGATCTCGCCGCGATCCTCAAGGCCGAGCCCACGGTGCGGGTCGGACGCGCCGCACCCCGCTGGTCGTCGGGCGGCATCCGCTCCGTCGACCTGCAGGGTCAGGTCGTGGTGCTCGCGTTCTGGGCCAGCTGGAGCAAGCCCAGCGCAGCCTGGCTCGCCGTCCTCGACGGCTACGCGGGGCGGTGGTCTGCGGACGACCTGCCGGTGCGCGTGATCGCCGTGTCCGTCGACGACGACCCCGCGCGCTTCACCCGGGCGCTCACCCGGCTCGACTGGACCGACATCACGGTCCTGCGCGACGAGGGCCTGCGCAGGACGTTCCGGGTGGACGACATCCCGACGGCGTTCGTCGTCGACGGTGCGGGCGTGCTCAGGCAGGTGCGTTCCGGCTACGGAGGCGGCGACCTGTCGTGGCTCGACGACGCTGTCCGCGCCTGGGGGACGACCGCGTCCCCGGAGCCCGCGGGCGCGGCGACAGGGAGGTAGGGCGACCATGTGTGGCATCGTCGGGTACATCGGGAGCAGGCAGGCCCTGCCGGTGTTGTTGGAGGGCCTGTCGCGGCTGGAGTACCGCGGCTACGACTCCGCAGGCGTGGCGCTGGGCCAGGCGGACGGCGTGTGGCTGCAGCGCACGGTCGGCCGCGTCGCCGATCTGAAGCGGGAGGTGCGGCAGGCGCCCGCGGCGTCGCTGGGCATCGCCCACACCCGCTGGGCGACGCACGGCGGCGTCACGGTGGCCAACGCCCACCCCCACACCGACGCCACCGGGCGCATCGCCGTGGTCCACAACGGCATCATCGAGAACATGACCGCGCTGCGGGCCATGCTCACGGCCGAGGGCGTGGTGTTCCGGTCCGAGACCGACACCGAGGTGCTGCCCCACCTGATCCGCCGCCACCTCCAGGGCGACCCGGTCGACGCCGTGCGGCGCGCGCTGGAGCACATCCGCGGCACCTACGGCCTCGTCGCGCTGTTCGCCGACCACCCCGACGTGCTCGTGGTGGCCCGCAACGGCTCCCCGCTGGTGGTCGGGATGGGCGACGGGGAGGCCGTGATCGCGTCCGACCCCCAGGCCGTCGTCGAGCACACGCGCCGGGTCGTCTACCTGCAGGACCGTGAGCTCGCCGTGGTGTCCACCTCGGGGGTCGACGTCCGGCGCTTCGACGGCACGATGCTCGACCTGAACGTCGAGCTCATCGACGCCGACTACGACGTGGCCAACCGCGAGGGGTTCACCCACTTCATGGCCAAGGAGATCGCCGAGCAGCCGCGCAGCGTGCGCCGCTGCCTGCGCGGTCGCGTCGACGCCGACGAGGGCAACGCGCGCCTGGGCGGCCTGCAGCTGTCCAACCGCGATCTGGCCGCCGTGCAGCGGGTGATCACCATCGGCTGCGGCACGAGCTACCACGCGGGCATGGCCGGGGCGCTCGCCATCGAGGCGCTCGCCCGGGTGCCGGCGCGGGCCGAGATCGCCAGCGAGTTCCGCCACCGCCACCCGATCATCCTGCGGGACGCCCTGTTCCTCGCGATCTCGCAGTCCGGGGAGACGGCCGACACGCTGGCCGCCCTCGGCGAGATCCAGCTCAAGGGCGGCGAGGTGATGGGCGTCGTCAACGTGGTCGGCTCCACGATCGCGCGGGCCTGCGGGCGCGGCGTCTACCTGCACTCGGGGCCCGAGGTGGCGGTCGCCTCCACCAAGGCGTTCACGAGCCAGGTCACCGCGCTGCTGCTGTTCACCCTGATGCTGGCGCGCACCCGCGACCTGTCGCTGACGCGGGGCCAGGAGGTCGCGCGCGCCCTGGCGTCGGTGCCCGAGAAGGTGGCGCACTACCTCGACCACCCCGGTCCCATCGACGCCGCCGTCGCAGCGGTCAAGGACGCCCGCTACGTGCTGTTCCTCGGCCGCGGCTTCAGCTTCCCGGTGGCCCTGGAGGGGGCGCTCAAGCTCAAGGAGCTGGCCTACATCCCGTGCGAGGCCTACCCGGCGGGCGAGATGAAGCACGGCCCGATCGCCATGCTCGAGGCCGGCACGCCGGTGATCTTCGTCGCCCCCACCGACGACCAGCGCGACAAGGCGATCTCCAACATGATGGAGGTCAAGGCCCGCGGCGCCACGCTCATCGTGATCCACACGGCGGGCGACGACGAGATGGCCGCGCTCGCCGACGTGGCGATCGCCGTGCCGCCGGTCCTCGACCTGGTCAGCCCGCTCGTCAGCGTGCTCCCGCTGCAGCTCATCGCCTTCCACACGGGGCTGGCGCTCGGGCGCGACATCGACAAGCCGCGCAACCTCGCCAAGTCCGTCACCGTCGAGTGATCGGGGCCGGCGGCAGCACGGCCAGGTGACCGTCGAGGCTGGTGAGCACGGTGCGCCCGGCCACCGGGAACGCGTCCTCGAAGCCCAGGGCCTCCCACCGCGGCGCGCACGGGCGCACGTCGGCAGGGACGTCACCAGGGGGCTCGCCGTCGCCGAGGCGCGCCCCCGTCGCGACGTCGAAGCGCCCGCCACCGGGCCCGGAGACGACGACGCCATCGACGCCCACGTCGTCGGCGGTGAGCGCCGTGCCCGCCACGCTGCCGTCGCCGGGGGTGACGGTCACGGTGGCCGACAGCACGAGCGCGCCCCCGCGCCGCCACAGGTCGGCGCCGTCGCGAAGGTCGACCCCGACCGCGTCGTCCTGGCCGGGCTCGGGGTGGGTGCTGCCGGCGATGGCGCTGCCGTCCGGCGCCCAGCGGATGCCCGCGGCCCGCGCCAGCGGCGTCTGGAACGCGACGAGCGTGCCCCGCGCGGCGGCACCGGCGAGCCAGTGGTGGCCGTCTCCGACCACCACCGCGCCGCCGGGCCCCACGGCCACGCGCTCGTCGTCGCGCACGGCGCCCACGACGGCCACGCGGCCACGATCGCCGTCGAGCCGGTGGAGCCAGCCGCCGTCCGCCCACACGACGATCCGGCCGGATGGAGCGACGTCGAGGCGCCGTGCCCGACGGGCGCCGTCGGGGACGTCGAGGCCGTCCACCGTCCACCAGGGGCTGCGGCTTGCTTCGAGGGTGACGCCGGCGACGCGCGCGTGGGGCGACCACCGCACGATGGGGAGCCCGCCGTCGGGCGGGATGCGGACCGCTGCCCACGACCGCTGCCCGCGCAGCACGACGCCGTCGGGCACGGGGAGGACGTCGGGCCGGTCGGGGCAGGGCAGGGCGACCACGCGGTCGCCTACCGGCACCCACGCCACGTCGCGCCACCAACACCCGACGGCGTCGCCGATCGCGAACCAGTCCAGCGCAGCGGGCAGCTGGAGCAGGGCAGGGCGGTGGTCGCCCGGGGCGCGCGTGAACCACACGGGCCCCGCCACCGGTGCGCAGCCGCCGGGATCGGAGGCGGTGCGCGCCGTCACGTCCGCGCCCTCACTCGGCCGTGCAGGTGGTGGTGGACGCGGTGCACACGACGGTGGTCGTCGCGCCCGTCGCCACGCGGATGGTGCCGGCCTCGACCTCGGCGCCGTCGAACGTGGCCAGCACGCTGAACGGGCCCGCGGGCACGGTGCCGGGAACCGGGTAGCGCTTGCGCTGGCGCACGAGCACCACGGCCGACGCGTCGCCCGTCACCGCGACCGACGCCGATGGTCGGTCGTCGTCGCCTTTGCCACCTTTGCCACCCTTGGCGTCGGCCTTGCCCCCCTTGCCACCGGACTTGGCGTCCTTGCCGCTCTTGGACGCGGTCTTGCCGCCCTTGGACGCGCTGCTGCTCTTCGCCGGCTCCGACTTGTGCTCGCGCGCGGCGTCGGCCTTGGCCGCGTGGGCCCGCTCCTTCTCCATCGCCTGCACCGACTTCTCGAGCGCCGCGACGCGCTTGTCGAGGGCCTTGAGCTCCTTGGCGGACGCCGGCGGATCGCCGCCGAGGTTGCAGCCGCCGACGGTCGTCAGGGACAGGGTGGTGAGCAGGGCGAGACTGGACCAGCGCATCGGGACCTCCAGGGTGCGGGCGTGTATCCCGCGCCGCGACGGCCGCACCTGCGCACGGCGACGCGGCAGCGGCCGTCCCCCGCGTGGGGTGGTAGGCTGCCCTCGGAGGAGCTGGACGCATGACGATCCGCACCGTGGGCGCCGCGCTCGTCGCGGCCTCGATGGCAGCCTGCAACGGCGTGAATCCCGAACCCGACTTCGCGCTCTACCCCAAGCGTCTCGAGATCGCGCCCGTCGCCTGGAGCGACAGCGACACCAAGTGGTACTCGGTCTCGATCCTCAACCAGACGTTCTTCGAGCTCACGCTCTCCGACATCGAGGTCACCGAGGCCGGCTCGACGTTCCTCGACCTGCGCCTGCCCACGAGCACGCGCCTGGGCCTGCGCGAGAGCGTCGACATCGGCGTGCGGGTGATGGATCCGGCCACGTCGGGCACCAACGGCTGGAGCACCGGCGAGTACGACGCCGAGCTGTTCTTCCGGGTCAGCGGCACCGGCAAGATCGATCCGGAGACGTCGCTGCCCGATCCCGGGGCGATCGAGACGATCGACCAGACGGTGCCGATCCGGATCACGCTCGAATGCGACATCGACGGCGACGGCTCCGACGCCACGGCGTGCGGCGGCAACGACTGCGACGACACGCTGGCCGCCGTCGGCCCCGACGCCACCGAGCTGTGCGACGGCTTCGACAACGACTGCAACAACGTCGTCGACGACGACTGCGTCGACGAGTAGGGCGCGACGCCCGGCAGCGTTGGCTCCCCGGGTCGGGTACGGGATAGGTCCGCCCGCTTGCTCCCCGGGGAACCGATGAACGTCGCCGACGTGCTCCACGCCGAGATCCTGCCGCTGGTCGAGAAGCCCTCGCGCTACCTCGGCACCGAGGTCAACGCCGTCCACAAGGATCCGTCCCAGGTGCAGGTGCGCATCGCGCTCGCCTTCCCGGACCTGTACGACCTCGGGCTCGGCAACCTCGGCATCCACATCCTGTACGCCGTGCTCAACCGGCTGCCGTGGGCGTGGTGCGAGCGCACCTACGCGCCCGGCCTCGACATGGAGCGCGAGCTCCGCGCGCGGGGGCTGCCGCTGTTCGCGCTCGAGAGCAAGGACGGCCTGGGGATGATGGACGGCCTGGGCATCACGCTGCAGTCCGAGCTCACCTACAGCAACATCCTCAACATCCTCGACATGGCCGGCATCCCGCTGCGCACGGCCGATCGCGACGACACCCACCCGCTCACGTTCGCGGGCGGGCCGGCGGTGTTCAACCCCGAGCCGATCGCGCCGTTCATGGACTTCTTCGTCATCGGCGACGGCGAGGACGTCATCGTCGAGATCGCCGAGGTCCTGCGCGATCTGAAGGGCGCGCGCCGCAAGACGAAGCTGCTCGCCCTGTCGCGGATCGAGGGCGTCTACGTCCCCGAGCTCTACCCGTTCGAGACGCTGCCGAACGGGGCCATCCTGCCGCGGGTCGACGCGCCGCCGATCCGCAAGCGGCTCGTGCGCGACCTCGACGGCGCCGCGTTCCCCACCGACTACATCGTGCCGTTCACCCAGCAGGTCCACGACCGCGTGTCGCTCGAGGTGCTCCGCGGGTGCACGCAGGGCTGCCGGTTCTGTCAGGCGGGCATGGTCACCCGACCGGTCCGCGAGCGCACGCTCGACCGGGTCGACCAGCTCCTCAAGCGCACGCTCGCCGCCACCGGCTACGAGGAGGTGAGCCTCGTGTCGCTGTCCACGTGCGACCACAGCCGCGTGCGACAGCTCGTCGAGAACACCGTCGAGGCGGTCAAGGACGACCACGTCAGCGTCAGCCTGCCGTCGCTGCGCCTCGACAGCTTCAGCGTCGATCTGGCCGACATGGTCGCCGAGACCCGTCGCACCGGGCTCACGTTCGCGCCCGAGGCCGCCAGCCCCCGCCTGCGCGCGGTCATCAACAAGTGGATCCCCGACGAGGAGCTGCTCGAGATGGCCGACCGGGCCTTCGAGCTGCAGTGGAGCCACGTCAAGCTCTACTTCATGATCGGCCTGCCCACCGAGCGCGACGACGACATCCTCGCCATCGCCGATCTCGCCCACCGCACGCTGTCGGTCGGCAAGCGTCGTAGCGGACGGGCCCGGGTCAACCTCGGCGTGTCCACGTTCGTGCCCAAGCCGTTCACGCCGTTCCAGTGGGCTGCCCAGATCCCGCTCGAGGAGACGGAGCGCCGCCAGGACATCCTGTCGGGCGCGCTGCGCTCCCGCGACATCAAGTTCGGCCGCCACGAGCCCGAGGAGACCTTCCTGGAGGGCCTCGTGTCCCGCGCCGACCGTCGCGCCGCCGACCTGCTCGAGGCCGCCTTCCGCAAGGGCTGCCGCTTCGACGCGTGGGGCGAGCACCTGCGGTTCGACCTGTGGCAGGAGGCCATCGCCGAGACCGGCTACGACGTGGTCGACGCCCTGCGCGAGCGCGACCCCGACGAGCGGCTGCCGTGGGACCACCTCGACGTGTTCATCCCCAAGCAGTGGTTCCGCGAGGACTGGGAGCGGGCGATCGAGCTGCGCCACGCGCCGGACTGCCGCCACAAGCGGTGCCACAAGTGCGGCGTCATCGACGTCGAGCGCGAGCTGTGCGCGTCGATGCTCCGCGACAACATCGAGGGCCGCAAGCTCGAGGCCGCGTGGACGCGCAAGACGCCCGAGGGGGTCCAGCGCGACCCCACCGTGCCGTCGGGCGCGCCGCCGGTGGTGCAGCGCCTGTGGCTGCGCATCGGCCGCACCGAGAGCGCGCGCTTCCTGTCCCACCTGGAGACCCAGGCGGCGTGGCTGCGGTCGCTGCGGCGCTGCCGCGTGCCGCTGGCCTACTCCCAGGGCTTCCATCCCCACCCGAAGATGGCCTTCAGCACGGCGGCGCCGCTGGGGGAGGCCAGCGTCGGCGACTACCTCGACGTCTCGCTCACGGCCCCGGTCGACCCCGACCTGCTCCGCACCCAGCTGCAGGCCACGGTCCCCGAGGGGTTCGCGGTCCTCGACGTGCGGGTGGTCCCGCTCGACAGCCCGTCGCTGATGGGCCTGAACGCAGGCGGCGTCTACAAGGTGCAGCTGCCCGACCTGCAGGCCACCGACGTCGCCGCGCGCGTGCAGGCGCTCGCCGACGCGCCCGAGCTCACCGTCGACCGCAAGGGCAAGACGCGCAAGGGCCAGAAGCGCGGCCAGCGCCGGCCGCGGGTGGTGCGCAGCATCGACATCCGGCCGATGATCCGGGCCATCCGGATGGACGAGGACGCGGGTGGCGTGCCCACCGTCCACCTCGAGCTCGCCGACGTCGACGGACGCCCTGGCAAGCCCGCGGAGATCGTGCCGCTCCTCACCGACGACGCCAGCCGTGCGCGGGTGGTGCGGGTGGAGACGCTGCGGGCCGACCGTGGTCCGCTGCGTCCGATGTTCGCCGACCTCGACAGCCGCCACGACGGCGCTCCCGACGGCCTCGCCGCGGGTGAGGCCGCCGCGCCGACGGCCTGATCGGGGCCGCGGCTTCAGACCTTCGCAGACCGCGCGCAGAGCCCTGCACGATCTTTGCGACTTCGGATCCGCCGTAGGTCGATCTGCGCGCCGTGGACGAGACGATCGAGGGATCGCGGTGTGGCCGATCATGCGGCTTGTCCGCAGCACGCCTCAACGCCCTACGACAATCTCCGAACCCGGGGTACACTGGGCCCGACCTTGTACCGATACACGGTGGGCGCCCGGCTGGGCCAAGAACCGAGGAAGCTCGATGCGACTCCTGCTGCTCTCCCTTCTGTCCTGGACCGCCGTGATGTCCACCGCTGCGCAAGCGCGCAACTGGAACGTCCCCGGCGATGCCCCCACGGTGGCGGCAGCCGTGGCCCTGGCCGCCAACAGCGACACGATCACGCTGTTGAACCCCGACGGCAACTTCGTCCATCGCATGGACAACCCCATCACCATCAACAAGAACCTCACCATCCGCGCCGAGTTCCCGCCGCGCGAGGTGGACGACGAGGACATCGCCGACGACGTCGTGCTCTGGCTCGACGTGCTCGCCGCCTCGGCCGTCGCCGGCTTCAAGGGCGCGTTCGTCATCCAGGGCAACCGCACGCTCACGTTCGAGAACATCCGGTTCAAGGAGCAGGAGAGCCTCTGCAACGACCGTCGCGACAACGACGGCAACGGCCTCACCGACGAGATCGACCCCGCCTGCCTCGGGCTGGTCTTCGACTCGGCCGATCCCGGCGCCATCGGCGCGTTCAGCGGGGAGACGCGCGCGTTCTACGTCGAGCAGAACGGCACGCTGATCATCCGCAACGCCGAGCTCCAGGGCTGGTCGTTCGGCGTGGAGGGCAACGTCCTGTTCGCCCGCGACGCCAACCGCATCACCATCGAGAACAGCCGGTTCATCTCCAACCTCGGCCTGATCGAGGTCAGCCCGCTCAACGGCGACCTGTCCCGTTCGCGCGGCGCCATCCACGTCCGCGGCTCCACGCTCGAGCTGTTCGGCAACGAGTTCGACACCAACCAGGCCCGCTACGGCGGCGCGGTGTTCGCCACCGACGGCGCCATCGTCGTGGCCACCGACAACACGTTCCGCCGGTGCCAGGCCGAGGACGGCGGCGCGATGCACATCGAGTCGTCCACGCTCGACGCCAGCCGCAACTACTTCGTCGAGAACGCCAGCAACCTCACCCCGGGCCGCCGCCTGTTCGTCGGCTACGAGGGCGGCGCCATCTACGCCGAAGACAGCGCCATCACGCTGAAGAACAACGTCTTCCTCGGCAACGTCTCGCTCGACTGGGGCGCGGCGGTCGTGGCGCGGCGCAACTTCCTCGGCACCTCGCCCCCCGTCCTCGAGAACAACGCGTTCATCGAGAACAACTCGGTGCTGGAGGGCGGCGCCTCGGTCATGATGATCGAGACGGCGTTCGAGTACCGCAACAACATCTCGTTCGGTGAGGAGACGGGCATCCTCGGCGCCCAGGACTGGATCCTCGGCCGCGTGCCCACGGTCCGCTACAACGACTTCGCCGGGGTCAACGCCGAGGACATCTTCGTCGGCGACCTCGCGGGCGTCCCGGTCGACCAGACCACCAACCTCTTCGCCGACCCGCTGTTCGCCTACTACACGCCCCACAGCCACTACGACTCGCGTCTGTGGGACTTCCGCCTCGATCAGCTCTCGCCGTGCATCGACTCGGGCGACCCCGACCCCGTCTACAACGACGTGGGCGGCAGCCGGAACGACATCGGCGCCTTCGGCGGTGCCCAGACGGGCGCGGTCGACGCCGACGCCGACGGCTGGATCAACCTGTACGACTGCGCCGACGATCCCAGCGAGATCCGGCCCCCGGGCTCGCCGCCCGCCAACCAGATCTACCCGGGCGCCCTCGAGCTCTGCGATGGCTTCGACAACGACTGCAACGGCATCGTCGATGACCGCAAGCGCACCTGGTACACCGACCTGGACTTCGACGGCTACGGCGACAGCAGCATCCCCGCGGTCGAGGTCTGCCCCGAGCAGGCGCTGCCGCCGCTGCCCAACGGCATCTACGTCACGCTCAGCGGCGACTGCGACGACAGCAACGCCCTCGTGAACCCGGGCCGCACCGAGTACTGCGACGACATCGACAACAACTGCAACGGCCAGGTCGACGAGAACATCATCGTCCGCGCCCACTACGTCGACGCCGACCTCGACGGCTTCGGCAACCCCGACCCGCGGTTCGTCATCAACGTCGCCTGTCCGCCCGAGGGCTTCTCGCCCTTCTCCGACGACTGCAACGACGCCGACCCCAACATCCACCCGCTGATCACGGTCGAGCGCCGCACCCACCTGCCGCTGGCCATCGCCCCGCTCGAGCGCAACGAGGCCGACCGCAACCCCGACTACGTGGCCGACGGCATCGACCAGGACTGCGACCTGGTGGACCTCTGCTACGCCGACCTCGACCGCGACGGCTTCGGTGCCTCCACGCCGGCGGGTGCGGAGCCCACCTACGTGGAAGACAACGACCGCAACTGCCGCAACCTGTCCTCGTTCACCGCCGCCAACGACGGCGACTGCGACGACGGCGACCCGAACTCGTTCCCGGGCGGCACCGAGGTGCCGGGCGACAGCCTCGACCAGAACTGCGACGGTCACGACGACTGCTACGAGGATCTCGACGGCGACGGCTACGGCTCGCTCATCGTGGTCGCCGACGACGACATCGACTGCAACAACGACTCGTCCGCCACGTCGTCCCGTCCGCTCGACTGCGACGACAACCCCGCCACCGGCTTCGAGCTCAACCCGGGCGCGGTCGAGGTCTGCGACGGCTTCGACAACAACTGCGACGGCGTGATCGACGAGGTCCTGGGCCAGGGCGCGCAGGAGTTCTTCGTCGACGCCGACGGCGACGGCTACGGCGACGTGTCCAAGAAGATCCGCGCCTGCGGCAACCCCATCGGGTACAGCCTCGTCGCCGGCGACTGCGACGACGACGAGCCCCGCGCGTTCCCGGGCAACGACGAGGTCTGCGACGGCATCGACAACAACTGCGAGGCGGGCATCGACGAGAACTCCGCCACCGACATCCGTCGCTGGTACGAGGATTCCGATCGCGACGGCTACGGCAACCGCGCCATCTACGAGGAGTCCTGCGAGCAGCCCGACAACGGCGGTCCGTGGGTGGCCGCCGGCACGGTGTTCGACTGCGACGACACCACCAACGAGGTGGGCCCCTGCTGCGGTGGCTGCAGCAGCCTCGGTCCGAAGGGTGGCCTGCCGTTCTTCGTGAGCTTCCTGTCGCTGGCGCTGCTGCGTCGTCGCCGCGAGGACTGACCGGAGCGCGCACCCCCGGCCGGTGGGTCGGGGCGTCGCGAAACGAGGGCGGCACCGTCGGGTGTCGCCCTCGCTGCTTTCTCGACCGCCGGACGGCGCGCGCCGACCGGCAGACGCCTACGCCGCGGCCGTCCAGTGGGCGCGCAGGGCGGCGTTGACCTCGGCGGCCTTCTCCGACAGCACGCCGTGGCCCGCGCGCGGCACCGCGACGAGCCGAGCGCCGGGGATGGCGCGCGCCATCCGGTCGGTCTGCGCGGGCCGCACGAGCACGTCCTCGTCGCCGCGGAGCACGAGTGTGGGCAGATCGGCCAGCTCGCCGAGGCGGCCGTAGGTGTCGTGGCGCAGGATCGCGCGCAGGTGGCGCAGACGCACGCCGGGGTCGGAAGGCGTGCTGATGGCCTGCAGGTCGTCGGGCGAGAACGGCATGGCGTCGGGGCGGGCGAGGGCCTCGTCGGTGTAGAGCACCCGCTTGAGCGCCTCCAGCCGCTCCGCCGGCGTGCGGGCGAGGTTGGCCTGCACGAACAGACGCAGCCCGCGTGGGCTGGGCAACAGCCTGTGCGGGCCGCCGCCCGCGTGCGTCGCGATCAGCGCCAGGCTGCGGACGCGGTCCCGGTGACGCAGCGCCAGGTGCTGGGCGATCATGCCGCCCATCGACACCCCGGCGACGTGGGCGCGCTCCCAGCCCAGCGTGTCGAGCAGCGCGGCCGCGTCGTCGGCCAGGGAGGCCATCGTGGCGCCATCCGCCGCGTCGCCGGACGAGCTCTGGCCGAGGCCGCGGACGTCGTACCAGCACAGGCGGTGGGCGTCGCGCTGCGCCTCGAACACCGGGCGCCACGCGATGCCGGACATGCCGAAGCCCATGATGAGCAGCACCGGCGGACCCGCCTGGCCCTCGACGACGTAGCGGCAGGTGTGGCCGCGCAGGGTGGCGATCACGGGGCCTCCGGGGCGCTCGGCGCCGCGGGGGCGTCCTCTGCCTTCGGTTCGGGCTCGGGGACGAGGCCATCGCCCGGTCCGCCGTCGTCGCCCACGTACCCGAGCGCCCTCAGCGCCTCGATCTCGGCGTCGGACATCGGCACGGTGTGGCCGCTACCCAGCTGGGTGCCGCGCGCCTGCTGCACGGCGAGCGTCTCGGTGAGCGCCACCTCGCAGTCGGCCGCGCGCGGGTCGTCCTGCAGCGGCGCCAGCTCGTAGGGGTCGGCGGTCAGGTCCCACAGCTGCACGGACTCGCCCTGGGACCACACGCACTTGAGCGCGGGCCCCGTGAGGGCGTACGTCATCGACACGCCGAACTGGAGCTGGCGCTCGGAGGTCTGCGACAGCACCGGTCGCTCCTGGAAGTCGCGCGCGAGCACGTCGCGACCGCTCGCCTGACCGAGGAAGCCGTCGACGTGGGGCAGGGGAGCGCGCCGCAGGGCGGTGGGCAGCACGTCGGCCGCGGAGAGCAGGGTGGGGTTGCGCGCGGGCTCCGCGCCGGGCCAACGCATCAGCAACGGGGCGTGGAGCTGTTCACCCCACACGAGGCCGTGGCCGGGCTCACCGTGCTGGTTCAGGCCCTCGCCGTGGTCGCCCATCACCACCAGCAGCGTGGCGTCGTCGAACCGACCGCGGGCCCGCAGGCCGTCCAGCACGCGCGCGAGCTGGTCGTCCATGAACCGGATCTCGGCGTCGTAGGCGTTGATGGTGGGCTTGGCGCGCACGGCGCCGCCGGTGGGGCGGTGGGTGACCTTGTCGACGTGGTGGGCGTCCATCCACGCGTCGAGCACCTCGCCGTCCTCGCCGAAGTCGCCGTAGCGGGGCGGCGCCGTGTAGGGGTTGTGGGGGTCGTAGAAGTGGACCCAGAACACCATCGGCTGGTCGACCGGGGCCGACCCGAGCCAGGCGAGGGCAGCGTCGGCGGTCTTGTCGCCAGAGCGCTCGATGCGGTCGGGCTCGTCGAAGACGTCGAAGCCGGCCTCGATGCCGCTGGTGTGGTTGAGCGGCGCGGCCGACACGAACGCGGCCGTCTGGTAGCCCTGGCCGCGCGCCCAGGTGGCCAGCGTGGTGAGGCCGTCGCTGGGGAGGAACTTCTGCCCGCCGTGCTGCACGTTGGCGAGGATGCCGTGCTCGGCCGGCCACGTGCCGGTGAACAGCGAGGTGTGGGTGGGCAGGGTGGTGGCCATCGGCACCACGAGGTGCTCGAACAGCACGCTGCTGCGGGCCAGCGCGTCGAACGTGGGCGACGTGGACCGGAAGTAGCCGTAGCTGCCGAGGTGGTCGGCGCGGGTGGTGTCGAGCGTGATCACGACGATGTCGGGCGCCAGGCCGCCCGCGGGGGCGTCGCCGTCGTCGGGCGGGTCGGCGGTGAGCGGCAGCGCGACCATCGCGCCGGTGACGACGCCGGCGACGGCGAGCAGGACCAGGGCCACGACGATGCGGGAGGGCGAGGCGCTCATGGGGCTCCGTGGACACTCGGGCGTTGGGATAACCAAGCGACCGGGGGCGTGTCGCGGCACGCTCCCAACGAGGTGGTGGGCCCGTCCACCCGCTGGCTGTCGCCCCACCGACGGGTCATACAGGCAGCCTGCCACGAGGACGTCCATGCCCCGCTCGCTCCCCCTCGCTCCGCTGCTCGTCGCCGGCCTCGCCGCGCTCGCCCTGCCCGGGTGCAGCTGGTTCGGGGGCGACGACGCCGACAGCGCCGCGAAGGACGACGGGGCCAAGGCGGCCGGTCCGGCGAAGGGGCGCAAGGGCGGCAAGGCGGGCAAGGCCAAGGCGCCCGAGCCGCCGCCGCCCCCCAAGCCGCCCGCGCCCGACGGTCCCAACGTGCTGCTCATCGTGTGGGACACCACCCGCGCCGACCACCTGAGCCTGTACGGCTACGACCGTCCCACCACGCCGCGGCTTGAGGCGTTCGCCAAGGACGCCGTCGTCTACGACCGCGTGGTCAGCCCCGGCATGTGGACGCTGCCGTCCCACTCGGCCCTGTTCACCGGGCTGCCCGTGTCGGCCCACGGCGCCAACTCCGGCCACAAGTGGCTCGACGGCCGGTTCACCACGATGGCCGAGGCGTTCCGCGACACCGGCTACGACACCTACCTGTTCTCGGCCAACCCCTACCTGGGCGACCACACGAACATGGGCCAGGGCTTCGAGACCCGCGAGTTCCCGTGGGACGCGAAGTGGAAGAAGAAGGCCCACGACGCCACGTTCGCCAAGATCGTCGACCGCGACGCGTCGAACTCGCTGGCGCCGCAGTGGAAGGAGACCACCTACAAGGCCGGTCGCAGCAACGACAAGACGAAGGACGCCGGCCTCGTCACGGCCGAGGCGCTGTTCTCCTGGATCGACAGCCGCCCCGAGCCCGAGCGGCCGTGGTTCGGCTTCCTCAACTACATGGAGACGCACGTCCCGCGCGTGCCGAGCATGGAGAGCCGCAAGGCGCTGTTCGATGACGCCACCATCGACCAGCAGCTGGCCCTCGACCAGTCGTTCGGCTTCCTGTTGGCCTACACGATGAACCTGCACGAGTACACGCCCGAGCAGATCGCCATCATCACGTCCACCTACGACGCCGCCGTACGCGACCTCGACGCCGCCACGGGTGGCCTGCTCGACCAGCTGGCCGAGCGCGGCGAGCTCGACGACACCATCGTGGTCATCACCGCCGATCACGGCGAGCACCTCGGCGAGCACCACCGCATCGGCCACAAGTTCAGCGTCTACCAGCCGCTGGTCCACGTGCCGCTCGTGATCCGCTACCCGAAGAAGATGACGCCCGCCCACGTGGCCCAGGTGGTCAGCAACCTGTCGGTGTTCGCCACCGTCGCCGAGCTCGCCGGCGTGCCGCTGCCCGCCGAGAGCCAGTCCAAGAGCCTCCTCCACCTCGACGCCCACCCCGACTACGCCGTGGCCGAGATGGTCAAGGCCACGCCGCAGGCGCTGATGCGCATGGACAAGGTCCACGACGACTTCGACCACACGCCGTTCCAGCGCACCTACAAGAGCATCGAGACCGCCGACGCCAAGTGCATCCGCGTGAGCGACGGCACGATGCAGCTGTACGCCGAGCCCGGCGACCCGCTGGAGGCCCACGATCTGGCGCCCGCCCAGCCCGAGCGCGCCGAGACGCTGTGCGCCCGCATCGACGACTACCTGGGCACCTTCCCGGCCTACGACCCCAAGCTCAAGTCCGCCGACGACGACCCCGACGCGAAGATGGACGCGGCCACCAAGGCCCGGCTGATGGCGCTCGGCTACCTCGACGAGCGCGAGGGCGACGGCGACGACGGCGAGGCCCCGCCCTCCGGCGCGCACGAGGAGCAGCACCCGTGACCACGCTCCTGCTCGCGCTCGCCCTGACGGGGTGCTGGTCGGCACCCTCCGACGACGCTGCGGCCCCGCCCGACGCCGCCGCGAAGGCCGACAAGCCCGGCAAGGGCACCAAGGCCGACAAGTCCGGCAAGGCCCACGACACCGACGAGCCCGCCGCCGGCGACGACGACGACGCCGAGCCCCAGCGCAAGGTCCACGCCGATCGCCCGCCGGCGCCGCAGGGCCCCAACGTGCTGGTCATCGTGTGGGACACGGTGCGCGCCGACCACACCTCGCTGTACGGCTACGACAAGCCCACCACGCCCCACCTGGCCGCGTGGGCGGCGGCCAACGGCGTCGTCTACGACCGGGCCGTCAGCCCTGGCGTGTGGACGCTGCCCAGCCACGCCAGCCTGTTCACCGCGCTCCCGGGACGCACCCACGGGGTCGACGCCGCCCACACCCGCCTCGACGACAGCTTCACCACGTTCGCGATGCGGTTCTCCGACCTCGGCTACGACACCTACGCCTTCGTCTCGAACCCCTACATCATGGACGGCAGCCACCTGCTGGAGGGCTTCGATCTCGTCGACCGGCCGTGGCAGAACCCGTGGCGCACCAAGGTCCACGACCACATCGCCAGCAAGCTCATCCCCGACGACGCCTCCACGCCGCTGTCGCCCCAGTGGCCGCGCGGCGGGGGCAACAACAAGTACCTCTTCAAGGAGTCCGGCCCGGTCCTCGCCGAGGCCGTGTTCCAGCGCCTCGAGGAGCGGCAGGACGACGGTCGGCCGTGGTTCGTCTTCGTCAACTACATGGAGGCCCACCTGCCGCGCATCCCGACGCTCGCGTCGCGGCAGGCGGTGATGACCCCCGACGAGATCGCGCGCAGCTACCACGTCGAGCAGACCACCGAGCGCTTCCACCGCTACATGACCGGCGTCGAGGACTTCGACGACGCCGACCTGGCGGCCCTGCGCGGCGTCTACGACGCGGCGCTCATCGATCTCGACGCCGCCACGAAGGAGCTGCTCGACGGCCTGCGCGCCCGCGGCCTCGACGACGACACCATCGTGGTGCTCACGTCCGACCACGGCGAGTCGCTGGGCGAGCACAAGCTGCTGCTGCACAAGTACGCGATCTACAACGCGCTCACGCGCGTGCCGTTGGTGGTGAGCTGGCCGGGCCACCTCACGCCCGGTCACGTGACCGACGCCGTCAGCGTGGCCGACGTGCTCCCCAAGGTCATCGAGCTCGGCCACATCCCGTTCGCCGAGCCCGTGCTCACCGAGCTCGCCGCGCGCCCGGCGCCGCAACAGCCCGGCGTGGTCTCCGAGTACAACGCGGTCGCCAAGTCGCTGCTCAAGCAGTTCTTCCGTCGCCACCCCGGGGCCGAACGGGAGCGCTTCTTCGACACCTGGCAGGCGATCGAACTCGGCGACTACAAGTTCCTCGAGTCGCGCAAGGGCAAGGCCGAGCTCTACGACGTCGTGCGTGACCCCCACGAGACCCACGACCTCACCGCGGACGAGGCCGCCCAGGCCGAGGCGCTGAAGGCGGCGCTGGCGGCGTGGCGCGAGGCCGTCCCCGAGCACGGGGAGCGGGCCGACGACGACGACGCCTCGGTCGACCCCGAGCTCAGGAAGGGACTCGAGGCGCTCGGCTACATGCAGTAGCGCGGACCGCCACGCGTGCGCTGCGCGGAATTGGCGTTGCGTGCCATGTGGATCTCGGGGAAGATGACCCACTTTGGAGGGTGACCCCCGCTCGGGGGTGGGGCACCCAGGGGTCGAGGTCCGGCATGGCCAAGCGGTGGGTGGTGGGTCCATGGTGCGCGGCGCTGCTCGCCGCGTGGTGGCCTGCCCTGGGCGTGGCGCAGGACGCTCCGCCCACGCTGGACGTGCAGCGGTTCATGCCGTGGTCGCAGCGGCCCGGGTTCAGCATCGTGCGCGACGCCGAGGCGGTGCCGCGGTTCACGTTCACGGGCTCGCTGGCGGTCAACTACGCCCTCAACCCCTTCGAGCTCGGCGACGCCGACACCGGCGAGCGCACGATCGGTGCGGTCGACCACCTCATCGGCTTCGACGTGGGCGCCGGGTTCGCGCCGACGTCGTGGCTGCACCTGGCCGTCGACCTGCCCGTGCTCGAGATCATCGCCAACTCCGACGAGAGCAAGGCGGTGGCGGCGGAGCTCGGCGCCAACGCGTCCGGCGCCGGCATCGGCGACCTGCGGCTGTCGGTGGGCTTCTACCCGGTGCGACAACGCGACAACGGGGCCCTGTCGTTCGCGATCGTGCCGTACCTGTCGTTCCCGACGGGCAGTCGCCTCAAGCTCGTCGGCTCCGGCGCGTTCCACCTCGGCCTCGATCTGGCGCTGGGCGGGCGGTGGAAGCACTTCCGGTTCACGACGTCGGCCGGCTACGTGTGGCTGAGTCCCACCGAGCCCGTCGGCACGGTCGTCCAGGACGACGAGTTCCGCTGGGGCGTCGGCCTCGCCGTGCCGTTCGGGGAGCGCGATCGGTTCGAGGTCGAGGCCGAGTGGGTGGGCGGTGCGGTGGTCACGCCGGCCACGCTCGCCGAGGTCGGCGCCAGGCCCTTCGCCAACCGCCAGACGCCCACCGAGCTGCTGTTCGGCTTCGCGTGGCGCCCCGACGCGCCGTTCTGGCTCAAGGTGGGTGCGGGTCCCGGGCTCACCCACGGCTTCGGCTCGCCCGACGTGCGCGCGTTCGCCCAGGTCGGCGGCATCCTGCGCAGCAAGGACGAGACGCCCCGCGACGCCGACGGCGACGGCTACCTCGACCCCGACGACCTCTGCCCGTCCGAGCCCGAGGACTTCGACGGCTACCGCGACGAGGACGGCTGCCCCGAGCCCGACAACGATCTCGACCGCGTGCTCGACGTCGACGACCTCTGCCCGCTGGACCCCGAGGACTACGACACCTGGCAGGACGCCGACGGCTGCCCCGATCCCGACAACGACGCCGACCTCATCCCCGACCTGCGCGACCAGTGCATGATGGAGCCCGAGGACTACGACGGCTGGCGCGACGAGGACGGCTGTCCCGAGCCCGACAACGACCTCGACACCTTCCTCGACCCCGTCGACGCCTGCCCGAACGATCCGGAGACGATCAACGGCGTCGACGACACGGACGGCTGCCCCGACGAGGCGCTCGCCCGCGTCGACATCGAGCGCAACGAGATCCTGATCTTCGAGAAGATCTACTTCGAGCTCGACAAGGCCATCCTGCGCCCCGAGTCGTGGCCGGTGATCGAGGCCGTCGCCAACGTCATGCGCGCCTACAAGGACATCGGACTCGTCGAGGTGCAGGGCCACACCGACAGCCGCGGGTCCGACGCCTACAACCTCGACCTGTCCCAGCGTCGCGCCGCGGCGGTGGTCGAGGCCCTCGTCGAGCTGGGCGTCGATCCCGCCCGCCTGATCCCGAAGGGCTACGGCGAGTCCCGTCCGGTCGTTCCGAACGCGGCCACCGAGCGTGACTTCGCCACGAACCGACGGGTGCAGTTCGTCATCCTGCGGCGCGGCGAAGGGGCGGCGCCGGCACGCTGATCGGCCGATCGGCGCCGGTGCGAGCTGCCGCCGCTCGGCGTTCGGTACGCGGGGAACCGGCCTGCACCGCCGACCCTGCCCAACCGTTCCCGTCGAGACGGCGGACGCGCGGGCGGTCGGTCAACTCCGACCGTTCGCGGCCGATTCCTGGCCGTGGGAGGAGCCCATGGCCGACGTCAGCTGGACCCAGACCCCCGTGCCCGCCGGCAACACGCCCGTGGACCGGGTGCACGCGGCGGCCGTGCCGGGCAGCCGTGCCGCCACGCTGGCGGCGTGTCGCGCTGCGCTCCTCGACCGCCGTCGCGGTCCCGCACCGGTGACCACGGTGCCTGCGCGCGTCGGCGATGGTGCGACGCGCAGCGCGGTGACCGTGGCGACGCGCAGTGCGTTGCGCACGTGGTGCGCGGCCGAGACCGGGTCGATCGTCACGGAACGGTGACATCGGCCGGTCGCGTCGAGCCGGCCTCGAAGGCGCCACCTGGGCCGTGTCCCCCGTCAAGGGTGCGTGGTGACCGCATCCTCGGTTTCGGATCGGTCACGACGTCGTGTATATCGGTCGCGCGCGGGGGTGGTCCGCGCAGGTCGGAGGCCGTCATGCATCGCGTCGTCGCACTCCTCGCGCTCGGACTGATGGGCTGCCAGGAGTACATCATCTCCGGCGACTACGCGTACCGCGGCAAGGGCGAGGCCCCGCCGCTCGAGACGCCCACCAACCTCGACGTCATCAGCCAGACCACGATCCCGCGCGTCGACATCCTCTGGGTGGTCGACAACTCGTGCTCGATGGAGGAGGAGCAGGACGCCATCGCGACGAACTTCGACGCGTTCATGGCCTACTTCCTCGACTCTGGTCTCGACTGGCACATCGGCGTCGTGTCCACCGACGTCGACGCGAACGCCCACTCGGGCAAGCTCCGTCCGGCCGGCGGCCTGCGCTACCTCACGCCCGAGGTGCCCGACGCCACCAACCTGTTCCGTCAGATGGTGCGGCTGGGCACCGGCGGGTCGGCCGACGAGGCCGGCCTCGACGCCACGTGGCTCGCCCTGGCGCAGCCCAACGCCGATCTGCAGCAGACCAACGCCGGGTTCTACCGCGACGACGCCTCGCTCCACGTCGTCGTCGTCTCCGACGAGAACGACTACTCGACGCGCGTGAACCAGTACGAGCTGATCAACTTCCTGCAGACGCTCAAGCCGAGCGCCGACATCCCCGTCACCTTCTCGTCGATCGTCGGGCCGGCGCCGCGCGGCTGTGGCTCGGGGCTGTCCGCCGTCGAGGCCGGCACGAAGTACCTCAACGTCACTGCGGCCGTCGGCGGCATCACCGAGTCGATCTGCGTCGATGACTGGCTGCCCGTCCTCGAGGCCCTGGGCCTGCAGGCGGCGGGCCTCAAGCGCGAGTACTTCCTCACCGAGGTGCCCGTGCTCGGCACGGTGCAGGTCTGGATCGACGACGGCGATGTCCACTACGACGGCATCGACCTCGACACGGTGCCCGAGGGGCCCACGATCAACCAGGTGTGTCGCCAGCGCGAGCTGGAGAACTGCTTCGGCTACGCCTACGACGCCCGCCGCAACTCGGTGGTGTTCCCCGACTTCCTGCCGAGCCCGCTCGCGTCGATCTCGATCGAGTACGACCTGCTCAAGGACTTCCAGCCCGGTCTCGACGAGGAGCCTGCCGACGCCACCGAGTGAGGCGGGCGGGCAGGCCGGGGGTCGTGCGGCGTCCGGGATCGGTTACCGGGCGCCGTCCTGCGACGAGGTGGATGATGCAAGGCTGGTGGCTCGTGCTGTCGCTCGCGGCGTGCGGCTGGTTCGGCGGGAGCTCGACGTCGTCGTCACCGCCGCCCGAGGAGGCGCCCGCGGGCGTCGGCCGGCTGGAGGCCGACGGCGGCATGCCGCTGGCGTTCACCAAGGCGTGGGGCGGCTACCCGGTCGCCGTGCGCCTGGGGCTGTCCTATGAAGCGTTCAGCGACCTGCACGGCGTCTCGGCGACCAAGGGCGTGTTCCAGCTGCCCAAGATCGACGGCGGGCTCACCCAGCTGATGGCCCACGCGGGGCCGTGCATCGCCGAGCCCGACGGCTGCGCCGACACCACCGTCCGCACGGTCATCGCCCTGGTGCCGGGCGAGGAAGCCTGCGCGTCCACGATGCACGACCTCACCGAGCGCTACGGTCCGCCCACGTCCACGGCCACGCTCGAGGGGCTGGGCAGCGCGCCCGCCGAGGTCGCCCGCTGGGAGGCCCGCGACGTGGTGGTCAAGCACCAGCACGGCGTCATGGGCAAGCTCGTGCTGTGCAGCGTCGCGTACGAGACCCCCGGCCTGACGCCCTGAGACGGGGCGCGCGGGCGCCGCGCCGCGCCCGTCGCTCGATCCGCCTGCGCTATGCTCCCGTGACGAGGACGACGGTCCACGGTCCTCGGGGGAGGGAGCCATGGGGTCGGAGGTCTGCCAACGGATCGTCGCGCTGGCGCTGGCGCTGGGAGCATGCACGGCGCCGGACGATGCGGCGCGGTTCGCCACCGCGCAGGGTGCGCCGCCACCGGCGCTGTCGCTCGACGCGCCGGCGGTGCTCTGGATGGGGGAGGCCACCTCGATCACCGTGGGCACGCTGCTGCCGTCGGTGACGCAGGTGGCCGTGATCGCGAGCACCACCGGCGACGGCGGCACGTTCTGTCCGCCGCAGCTCGGCGGCGCGTGCACCGGGCTGTCCCGTCCCGCGTTCCTGCTCGCGTTCCGCCCGCTGTCCGCGGGGACCGATGTCACCCTGCACCCGACGCCGCCGGTCCGGCCGGCGCCCACCCCGGTCTGGTTCCAGGCGGTCAGCCCGCAGGGCGCCGTCCTGTCCACCGTGCGGGCCGCCGTGCTTCTGGATCCGGCCGCGGACGACGACGGGGACGGCCTGTCGAACCGGGTCGAGGTCGAGGTGCACCACACCGCCTGGGACGTCGCGGACTCCGACGGCGACGGCCTGTCCGACGGCGAGGAGGTGATCGAGATCGGCACCGACCCGCTCGACGTCGACACCGACGGGGACGGGCTCACCGACGGCCTGGAGGTCACCCTCGCGGGCACCGACCCCACCCTCGACGACAGCGACGCCGACGGCCTGTCCGACGGGGAGGAGCTGCTGCGCTGGCACACCGACCCCGCCAACCCGGACAGCGACGGGGACGGCCTCGGCGACCGGACCGAGGCGTACGGGCCCGACGACGATCCCGACACCGACGACGGCACCGACCCGCTGTCGGTCGACACCGACGGAGACGGGCTCGACGACCTGCTGGAGCTGCTCGGCGCCGACGGCATCCCGTTCAGCGGGGACGAGACCGATCCGCGGGTGCCCGACCAGGTCGTGCCGATCCCGGCGGGCGCGCTCACGATGTTCAACGGCGAGGACTGCCCGGACGGCTGGACGGCGTGGGAGCCCGCGAAGGGGCGCGCGCTGGTCGGTGTGGGCGAGGGGACGGAGGTCGGGCGCGTCGTCGGCGGTGCGCTGACGTCCGAGGTCCCCGCGCCCCACACCCACGGCTACACGATGACCGCTGCGTTGCCGTCCACGGGCGTCGCGGCGGTCACGGGGTGCTGCAACGGGGATCCGGGCGCACCGGGCAACTACGCGGTGACCGGTGCCACGGCCGCGTCCGACAGCGAGCTGCCGACGGTGGCGCTGCGCGTGTGCCGACGCGACGGCGCCGACCTGCCGAGCGCAGGCGACACCTACCCGACGGGCTCGGTGTTGTTCTTCGACCGCGCCGCGTGTCCAGGCGGCTGGGCCGACGTGCCGGACGGTAACGGGCGCTTCGTGACCGACCTGCCTGCGGTCGGCGGACTGCCCGGCCAGACGGTGGGCACCCCGCTGGCGCTCGGGGAGAACCGCACCCACGACCACGTGCTCTTCGGTCAGGTCACCGTCCCCACGCGATCGCTGGCGGTCGCGGGGGGCGGCAACCGCGACTTCGTGCGTCAGGGCACGGTCCAGTTCACCGGCCTGTCCGGGCCGGCGTCGTCGGGCATGCCCTACGTGCTGGCGCGCCTGTGCGAGAAGGTCGACGCGGCCGTCGCCGAGGATGGCCCGTGGAAGGAGCCCGTGCCCGAGGACTCCACGATGTTCTGGAACCAGGCGACCTGCCCCGGCGACTGGGTGCCCGCCCAGGGCGCCGCGGGTCGGTTCATGGTCGGGCTCGTCGACGGCAACCCGCCCGGCGCCGCGCACGGCAGCGCGCTGCTCGCCAGCGAGGACCGCGTGCACGGGCACAGCCTGTCCAGCGTGCTGTCGGTGCCGGCCCGCAGCATCGCCGCGATCTCGGGCTGCTGCTTCTCCGATGCCGGCGACCACGGCGGCTTCACCGTCTCCGGGTTCTCCAGCGACGAGTCCTCCGGCCTGCCGTACCTGACGCTCCGGGCGTGCACGCGCAGCGTGGGGGTCCCATGAGGACGGCACGGACGGCGTGGGCGGTGGCCGTGGTGGCGGTCCTCGCGGGCTGCGCCGACGGGACGGGCCCCACCACCACGCTCGCCTGGTACAGCACCTGCGGCGATCCGGTCTGCAACACCTACAGCGGACCGTTCGACGGCGTCCCTGTGTGTGCGTCGGAGAGCGAGGGGGCCAGCTGCGACGTCGCGGGCGCCACCTGCGATCTCGAGAACGACTGCAACCAGCAGCTGGTCTGCGCTGGCGAGGACCCCAAGGACCAGACCGGCGGCTGTCCGATCTCGCTGCGCCGCTACAAGCGGGACGTGCACTACCTCACCCCCGACGAGCTCGGCCGGGTGGGGCAGGCCACGCGGAGCCTGAGGCTCGCGACCTGGCGCTACCTGTGGGACGCGGGGGACGCGCCGCCGCGCCTGGGCTTCGTCATCGACGACGATCCGACGAGCCCCGCGGTGGCCGCCGACGGTCAGCACGTCGACGTCTACGGGCTGGCGAGCATGGCGGTGGCCGCGGTGCAGGCCCAGCAGGCCGAGCTCGACGCGCTCCGCGCGCGGACGGTCGAGCTCGAGGCGCGCCTCGCGACGGTGGAGGCGCGCTGCCCCGCGCCCTGAGGGGGTCGCGTGCGTTGAGGGGATCGCGCGCCCGAGGCGTCGTCGCGGCGCCCCGGGCGCTCAGCCCACGCGGTGGTTGTGGTGCAGCCGGAGGTACTTGGCCGCGACCTCGGTGTGGAAGTCGGCCATGCCGGGGTCGAGGGTGCGGACGACCCGTCCGGGCGTGCCGAGCACCAGGCTGTGGGGGGGGACGATGGTGCCCGCGGTGACCACGCTGCCCGCGCCCACGATGCTGCCCCGTCCGATGACGGCGCCGTCGAGCACGGTGGCCTGCATGCCGATCAGGCAGGCGTCCTCGATCGTGCAGCCGTGGAGCACGGCACGATGCCCGACGATCACGTCGGCGCCCACCACGGTGGGGTCGTCGTCGCCCAGGTGCACCACCGTGCCGTCCTGCAGGTTCGTGCGCGGGCCGATGGTGATGTGGGTGAGATCGGCCCGCAGCACGCAGCCGAACCACACCGACACGTCGTCGGCCAGGCGCACGTCGCCCACGATCGCGGCCCCTTCGGCCAGGAACACCCGCGCGCCGACCGTGGGCACGCGGTCGAGGTAGCGCCGGAAGATGACGCCGGGGAACGCCGCGCGCAGCACGTCGAGCCGCGCGTCGAGCGCCGCGGCGTCGGGGTGGGGGCCCGACACGGCGTCGACCGAGTCGGGTACGGTGCGGATGGCCACGGCGGCTCCTGCGCAGCGACGCCGCGGATCAGCGGCTGACGTCGAGGTAGCCCGCGAACGGCTCGGCGCCGGTGGGATCGACGACGTCGGTCTCGAGGAAGGCCGGTCCGCCGAGCACGTCGGACAGCGTGCCGTGCAGATCGTAGACGTCGATGCCGCCCTGGCGCAGCGTGCCGTCGACCTGGTTGCCGACGATGTCGGCGCGCACGCTGTAGCTGCGGGTGGAGCCGTTGAGGAAGTCGAGGCAGGTGAGCGAGCCGGTGAGCTCGCGCGCGGCGGTGTGGTCGATGGTGACCGAGCCGGAGATCGGCACGCACAGGCTCACGATGGTGGACGGCAGGATCCAGTCGAGGCTGCTGTAGGTGCCGTCGAAGTAGTCGGCCGGGACGTCGTCGCCGTCGCAGTCGCTGTCGATGCCGTCGGCGATCTCGACGGGGTTGCCGGGGAAGCGGTTGGGATCGTTGTCGTCGCAGTCGCGGGAGGTGGGCGAGCCGTCACCGTCGAAGTCGTTGGTGATCACCTCGACGACGGTGGACACGCCCTCGTTCTGGCCCTTCCAGACGAGCGCCTGGACGAGCACGGTGGGCCAGGGGACGCGGCTGGGGGCGACGACGGTGAGGCGGGCCGTGCCCGTGGCGTCGGCCACCACGGGGCCGAGGCGACCGAGGGGCGGGCGCAGGTCGGTGCAGATGGAGCGACCGGGCACGCACGGACCCAGGCCGTAGCCGTTGGTGCCGATGACGAACCACACGGTGGCGGCCGACGGCACGTTGGTGACGGTGAGGTTGAACGGCTGCCCGGCGACGATCGGCTCGACGGCCAGATCGGGGAACAGCGGCGGCGCGGCCTGATCGACCGGGAGCGACGCGTCGGCGGCGTCGACGAGGACCAGCGTGGCGTCGTCGACGGCAGCAGGGTCGGCGGTGCAGGCGGTGAGCAGGCTGGCGACGAGGACGGGGACGACGGTGCGCATGGGGCCTCCGGGACGGGAACCCGCAGCCTATCGCACCGGCCGCCCCGGTCAACGTGACCGTTACAACGCCGACGGTCGTCGGGCGTGACTACTCGGCGACCTCGGACTCGAACACCGCGCACTCGCCGTCACCGCACGGGCCTGCGGTGTCGGTGGGTGACCTCCGCACCACGACCGCGCCGCTGAAGCAGTCGGCGACGAGCACCGGATCGTCCACGGTCACGTCGCCGAACGCGAGGCTGTCGACGTCGAGGTCGGCGATCTCCAGCGCGGTGTGGCTGGTGTTGGTGGGGCAGCCGACGAGCCAGGCCGACCGGGGACGGAACGACAGCGCGATCGTCACGTCGCCGTCGTCGGCGGTGGAGAGCACCACGGTGGACGCGTCGCGATCGACGTCGAGGGTGGTGCCCTCGTCCGCCGCGGTGAGCGTGTCGTCGCCGTGGAGCGCGGTGAGCGTGTAGTGGCCGTCCTCGATCGGTTGGACGGCGGGGACGCAGGCAGGAAGGGCCGCGACGGACGCGGCGACGAGCAGGGAGCGCATGCAGGAACCTCCGTCCGAGCGGTTTGCACCTCGCGTGCCACGAGCATTGTGGACGTTTGACCTTGCTCGTGGCGAGTATCGATGCGAGGCGTTCACAGGTTCATGACATTCGTGTCGCGGTGGTCGGCTGCGCTGGGGGTCGGTACGGTCCGGAACGCAGGACCGATCGACAGGATCACCGCGTGTGACATACAAGGGTGCGTGCGCGGGGAGGGTGCATGGACGCGAAGGTCACCATCCTGGTGAAGGACCCCCTGTCCGCGGCCTCGCTGTCGGTCGCGCAGACCGAGGACGTCTGGGTGCGCGACGAGCGGGTGCTGCTCGACGGTCCGGTGTCGGAGCGCGTGGCGATCCTCGACGTCGACCCCGACACCGGGCGCTTGCGCGACGGCGTGCCGTTCGTCGCGGCCAAGGGGCGGCGCAAGGCGGGCTGGCCGGTCGACCACGACGACCTGCTCCATCCCGACCGGCTGGCGGTGAGCGCGTTCGGCACCGTCCACAAGGCGCTCGCGCGCTTCGAGAGCCCCGACGCCCTCGGCCGCAAGGTCGACTGGGCCTTCGACGGCAAGCAGCTGCTCGTGGTGCCGCGCGCCGGTCGCGACGCCAACGCCTACTACGAGCGCGCCTCCCGCAGCCTGCAGTTCTTCTGGTTCGACGACGTGAACGACCCCTCGCGCCGCGTGTACACGTCAGCGTCGCAGGACATCGTCGCCCACGAGGCCACCCACGCGATCCTCGACGGCATCGCGCCCGACCTGTACGACGCCACCACGCCCGAGTGCCTCGCGATCCACGAGGCCGTGGCCGACGTCGCCACCGTGCTGCTCGCGATCGACGTGCGCGACCTGCGCGACACGCTGATCAAGGCGACCGGCGGCGCGATGGACACCGCCGACGTGTTCAGCCAGGTCGCGCTCCAGTTCGCGACCGGCCTCGGCCGCACCGGGCCGCTGCGCGAGCTCGACAACCGCCTGGGGATGGCCGACGTCGACCGCACCGAGCCCCACGCGCTGTCCGTGGTGCTGTCGGGGGCGCTGTTCCAGGTGCTGATGGCGATGTACGGCGAGCTGTGGGCCCAGGCCCTCGCCACGCACCGCGGCTCGAAGCTGCAGAACGCCCACAAGGCGCTGGTGGTCGGTGCCGACCGCATCAAGCGGCTCCTCGTCCGGGGGCTCGACTACCTGCCGCCGGGCGACAGCGGCTACGCCGACCTGGGCCGCGCGATGCTCGCGGCCGACGAGGCCAGCCACCCCGACACGCCGTTCATCCGCGCGTGCCTCGTCCGCGAGCTCGTCGACCGGGGCGTGGTGCCGGATGACGCGGCCTTGGAGGTCACCACCGACGTCGACGGGCCGTGGGGAGACGACCTCGACCCCGACGAGCTCGTGGCCAGCGACTTCGTGGCCTACGAGCTGGTCGCTGCCCACCGCGCCTGGTTCGGCATTCCCGACCGGCGCACCTTCACCGTGCTCCCACGGCTCGACGTCACCAAGACCTACGTCTACGAGCGCGCGTCCAAGCAGGTGCGCGAGATCCTGCTCAAGGTGCGCTGGCGCGAGGTGGAGCCCGCGGGGCTGGGCACGGCCTACCCCCGCGACCGCATCTACCGGGCGGGGTGCACGGTCGCGATCGACCCCGACACGTGTCGGGTGCGCGCCGTGCTCCGCAACAACCTGCCCGCCGAGCAGGCCGGCCACGCCCAGGCCCGCACCGCGCTGCTCCGGAGGCTCGACCACGACGGCCTCCTCGCGCCGCCCGCGGGCCACGGTGCCACCCGCGCGGAGGGCGTCACCACGCGGATCGACGACGGCGCGCTCGTAGTGTCGGGCACGGCTGCGCTGCTGCACGTGCACGCGCCCCACGCCGGGGCCGGGGGAGGGCAGACGTGGCCGATCTGAAGATCCGGGTCTACGAGTGCCGCTTCGGCGACGCCGTCCTGGTCCAGGTGCCCGATCGCGACGCGGCCGGCGTGGAGACGCTGCGCCACGTCCTCATCGACGTGGGCAACGTGCTGTCGGGTGACGGCGGCGACGACGTGGTGTTCGAGCCCATCGTGCGCGACGTCCTGGAGGTCCTCGACGGCGCGCCGCTCGATCTGTACGTGATGACCCACGAGCACATGGACCACGTGCAGGGCCTGCCGTGGGTCGACAAGAAGGGCGGGGCCGACCTCACCGAGGCCGTCAAGGCGCGGCTCGATGTGCGGCACGCGTGGCTCACGGCGTCCTCCGCGCCCGACTACGGTGCGCGCTTCCCCGACGCGAAGCGTGCGATGGACGCCCACGATCGCATGCACGCCGCGCTCGCGCGCCAGCTCCACCTGCTCCCGGCCGACCAGACGGCGCGGTGGACGCGGATGCTGCTCAACAACAACCCGCGCGACACGGGCGACTGCGTGGCGTTCCTGCAGCAGCTCGCCGCCCACACCCACTACGTCCACCGCGGCTTCGTCGCCGATGCATCCACCCATGGCTTCGCCGAGGCGACGTTCGAGCTCTGGGCCCCCGAGGCGGACACGTCTGACTACTACGGACGGTTCCGCCCCCTGGCGCTCGGGCTCACCGGCGAGGCTGCCGCAGCAGCGGGCGCCTCGCCCCAGGCCCCGCCGCGCGGTGTCGCGGCGTGCGACTGGCAGGATCTCGTGGAGGCCCGCTCGACCGGGTTTGCCGACAACCTGCTGGCCATCGACAAGGCGCGCAACAACACCAGCGTGGTGTTCACGCTCGCGTGGCGGGGCTGGACCCTGCTGTTCGCGGGCGACGCCGAGGTGCGCAGCTGGAAGACGATGCAACGCGAGGGCGTGCTCCGTCCGGTCCACTTCCTCAAGGTGTCGCACCACGGCAGCCACAACGGCACGCCCGACGACGGCATCCTCCAGGCGGTGCTGCCGGTGCCGCCGCCCGACGCGCGACCGCGCACGGCCGTGATCTCGACGTGCGGTGCCACCTACAACGACATCCCGCACCCGCCGACCAACAGCCGCCTCGTCGATCGTGGCGTGCAGCTGCTGTCGACGGTCGACCTCCCCCGCCGCACCGACGCGACGGGGGTGGCCTTCCACGAGGTCGTGCTGCCGGGGTGAGGCGTGCGCCCCACGCCCGGCGCGCAGCGGTCGATCAGTCGTTCGGCGCGCCCGACAGGATCCAGGCGTCGATGGAGTTCCGCGTCGACAGCGACAGCGGCGTGCCGCCACGCGGCATCTGCAGGCCCGACCCGCCCACGCTCGCCTGGGTGCCGGCCAGCTTGTGGTGCAGGTAGGAGTCGTCGGGGAAGAAGGGCTCGACGATGTCGATGCTGGCCTGCGAAGCCGCCCGGTTCACCAGGTTGGCGTACGCCGTGGCCTGGCTGTTGTTGAAGAAGAAGTTCGTCGGGTGCGACGAACCGGAGTGGCAGCTGCAGTTGGGCTGGATCACGTTGTTGTAGATCTGGGTGAACGTGAACTCGTCGACGCCGACGTCGCAGTCGTCGTCGATGCCGTTGCCGATCGACTCGGGCGCGGTGGGGTTGATGGCGCTGTTGGTGTCGTCGCAGTCCTCGTCGTTGTCGGCGAAGCCCGTGGGCTGGGTGCACGCCATCGTGGCCGCGCCGGTGCCGAAGCCGTCGGCGTCGGCGTCGGCGTACCAGGGCAGCAGCGGACACGAGCTGACGACGAGCTCCTCGGTGTTGGACGTGCCGCCGAACGTGGCCGCCTGGAAGGTGTACGTGGCGTCGGGGATCGAGGGCAGGGGGACCTGCCGGGTGATCACGCCCGCGGCGTTCGGGTTGGCGCTGAACACGATCTGGGCCGGCGTGCGGATGTCGAGGCAGGCGCCGCCGAGGTTGGACGGGCACGGGCCCGAGCCGGTGCCGCGCGACGTGACGCCCAGGTAGACCCGCTGGCCCGGCGTGGCGTTCGAGATCAGGATGGACAGCGTGTCGCCGGGACCGGCCGTGTCGGGGCTGATCGACAGCGTCATCGTGTTCGGCGTGGGAAGCTGCTGGTCGACCGCGTCGAACGCGACGCCGTCGGCCGGCAGGCCGTCGCAGGCGGACAGGGCCGCGACGGCGAGGATCGCGAGGGGGGTGCGGTACAGGCTCATGGGACGCTCCGGGTGTGGGGCTGCGTGAAGGCCGACACAGTGTACCTGAGGAGGAAGTGCCGGTTCGGTGTCGGTTCCCACAGACGCGGGGGTGCGTGGCCACGAAGGATCCACCGCGACATGTCACGAACCGTCGGCGGCCCCGTGCGGACGCGCGCACCGTGCGCGCTGCCGTCGGGAGCGATGCGCCGACCGCGGCGGGGTATGCTGGCGACATGCCGTCTGTACGCGCCGATCTGCTCGCCCACCTCCGCCACGCGCTCGACGACGGGCAGGCCACGCCTGCCACGGTCCGCCTGCGCATGGGGCGGGGCGTCCACCTGCTGTTCGAGGGCGAGCCCGGACCGCTCACCGTGGTGCTGGCGCCTGGCGACGATCCGCAGGCCTGCTACACCCGCACCGACCACACCAGCGTGCGCTACGTCGGCGACGACGATCTCGGCCCCGCCCGACGCGCCTGGGTCGAGACCACGGTCGCCGCCGTGCGCGCCTTCGAGACCCGTCCCGGCTGGGTCGAGCTGCTGCAGGCTGGCGCCGAAGCCCGCGGGATCAGCGTCGACGGCGTCCGCACCGACGTCCAGCGCACGTCCGGGTCCCAGCTCCTCGTGCGGCTGCTCGAGCCGTGCAACGCACGCTGCGACTTCTGCGCCTGCGTGGGGGTCATGGACGACCTGACCCGCGACCGATCCGAGGTCGAGGCCACCCTGCGGCGGGGCTTCGACGTCGGCTACCGCGACGTGGCGTTCACCGGTGGTGAGCCCACGCTGCTGCCCGATCTCGCCCGGCACGTCGCCGCGGCGAAGGCGATCGGGTTCACGTCGGTCACGGTGCAGACCAACGCCGTCAACCTCGACGACGCCGCCTACGTGCAGGGCCTCGCCGATGCCGGCCTCGACACCGTCCTCGTGTCCCTGCACGGCCACACGGCGGCGCTGCACGACGCGGTGCTCAAGCTCCCGGGTGCGTTCGACCGCATCCAGGTCGCGCTGCGTCACCTCGTCGAGGCCGGCGTGCGCGTGCAGCTCAACCACGTGCTGCACACGGTCAACCTGCCCCACCTCGACGCCTTCATCCGCTACGTCCACGCGCTCCAGCGCGAGCTCGTCGTCCACGGCAGCCAGTCGCACCTCGGGCTCACGCTGTCGTTCGTCAGCCCGATCGGCGAGACGCTGTCCCACGACGAGATCGTGCCACCGATCGCCGACGCGGCGCCGGCCCTGGCGCGCGCGCTGGCCGTGGCCGAGGCGCTGGGCAGTGACGTCCACGTCCCGGGCCTGTGCGGCCTGCCGTTGTGCACGATGCCCGGCTGGGAGACCTTCCTCGACGAGTACCGAGGGGGCGACGTCCCGGCGTTGCCCACGCGCCGCTACGTCGCCGCGTGCGACGGCTGTGGCTGGCGCAGCCGCTGCTCGGGCTACTGGTCCCACGCCCTCGACCTGCACGGCGACGACCAGCTGGGCCCCGGGCCACGCCCGTGGGGACGCGATCCCGAGCCGGCGCTGGCCCCCCAGCTGGCGCTGGTGCTCCGCAAGCTCAAGGCGAAGGGCCTGTCCGAGGGGCAGATCGCCGACACCCTGGCGCGCCGGGGCATCCAACACCCCCGCGGCCGCCGGTGGTGGGCGCGCGACGTGGTGCTGGCGCTGCACGAGGCCTGACGGTGCGTGCTACGCTGCAGGGTCGGAGGTCCGAGGTGGCGGTGCGCCGTCGTGCATGGCCAGGGTTCGGAACGCGGAGACGGGCGCTGGTGCTGGCCGTCGCGGCCTCGATGGCGTGCACGCCCTCTGCGGACGACAGTCACGTCGACAGCGACGTCGTGGACGACAGCGACGTCGACAGCCCCGGCGACACCGATCCCACGGACGAGACGGACACCACGCGCGACACCGACGGGCGCGCGGACACCGACAGCGACACCCCCGTCGACTCCGACGCGGTCGACGACACCGACACCGATCGGGTCGCCGACACCGATCTCGTCGTGGACACGGCGCCGCCGGTCCGCGTGGCGCGTCCGCCCGCCGTGTTCACGGGCGCGTTCGTCGACCTGTCGGCGCCCTGGCGCTCCGGCGGACCCCAGGCGTTCCCGGTCGACCCGGGCCAGCCCGGCACCAACCCGTCCACGCTGCGCACGCCGCAGGCGGTCCACCTGTTCCTCGCCGAGCTCGACGGCGACGACGTGCAGGAGCTGATCGTCGCCAGCCGCGGCGAAGACTCCGCGTTCCCGCAGACGGCGCGCGTGTTCCACGTCGACGCGGGCCTGGCCACGCTGACCTACGATGCGGCGCTCACGGCCCTGGTCACCGAGGTCGCCGGCGTGATGCCGGTGGGCTTCGTCGACGTCGACGCCGACGGCCACGGCGACCTGATCTTCGGTCGACGGGCCGGATTCGCCCGGCTGTGGAACGGCGCGGGCTTCGATCCGATGCTGCAGATCCCCGTGCCCTGGACACGTCCGAGCGCGTTCACGGCGGGCATCGCCGAGGCCGACCTCGACCACGACGGCCTGCTCGACCTGCTGGTGCCCGAGCAGGACTGCGCGGGCTCGGCGCTGGCGTGGCACCACACGGGCGGCGGCCACTTCGTCGTGCGGGACCTGGTGCCCGCGTCGGCCGTGCAGCAGCAGATGTGCTGCCTGCAGGCGTACACCGGGGAGGATGGCCGTGACGTGATCCTCGCCCAGGGTCCCTCGTGTGACGTCACCGGCCCCCAGCACGCCGGCTTCCTCGTCGCCGACGGGCGCGACGCCGAGGCGTGGCCGGTGCTCGTCGCCCGTGACCTGACGGGTCCGGACGCGTTCTGGCGCACGTCGCCGATCACCGGAGGGGGTCCCTACACGCTCGCCTCGCCGATGGGCAGCGCGCTCGCCGACCTCGACGAGGACGGGCGCCTCGACCTGCTCCTGTCGCTCGGGTCGTCCTACCTCAACGTCAGCCACGGGCGCCGCGACGGCACGTTCTCCGACGTCACCGTCGCGTCCGACATGCGGCTGTGGAACCGCGCCGGCTCACCGACGATCACCGACTTCCCGTGGTCGCTGGTCACCGTCGACCTCGACCAGGACGGGCTCACCGACGTGATCACGGCGACGGGCGACGACGTCACCTCGTTCCGGGTTCGCCAGGGCGGGCCCTCGTACCGGCCGGCCGCGTGGCGCAACGTCGGCGACGGCACGTTCGTCGAGATCACCAACGACATCGGGCTGGGCATCCTCGGCAACTGGGAGAGCCTCGTCGCGGCCGATCCGGACGGTGACGGTGACGCCGACCTGTTCCTCGGCGGCTGGGGACAGACCGGCCGGCTCCTGCGCAACGACCTCGACGCCGGTCACCACGGGTTCTCGCTGTCGCTGCGCGGCACCACGAGCAACCCGCTCGGGCTGGGCGCCACGGTCGACGTGACGGTCACGGGCCAGCGCACCCAGCACCACGTCATGCTGCAGCCGGGCAGCGCGTCGCCGGTGGTCGATCCGATCCTGTTCGTCGGGCTGGGCACGGCCGACGTGGCGCGCACGGTGCGGATCACGTGGCCGTCGGGCACCGTCCAGGTCGTCCACGATCTCGCCGCCGGCACGCGCCACACGATCACCGAGCCGGTGAGCCTCGCCGTCGATCCCCCGTCCCGCCACCTGCCCGCCGACGGCGCCTCGGTGGCCACCCTCACGATCACGCCGCGCGCACCGGATGGCAGCGCGCGGGTGGCGTCGACGGTCGTGGTGCGCACCCTGGGCACGGGGCAGGGCACCGTCGGTCCCGTGGTGGGGCCCGACGCCGACGGCGCGTGGACCGTCACGCTCACCGCGCCCTGGACGGTGGGCTCCCAGGTGGTCGAGGTCGAGGTCGACGGCGTCGCGATGGGCGTGCGCCCGCGGGTGTGGTGGGAGTGAAGCAGGCCCTGGCCGACGTGTGGCGCCGCGCCCGCCAGCCCGACCCGACGGGGTGGGCGCGCGTGCTGCGACCGCTGCACCACGTCCGCCTCGTGCTCCGTGAGGGCATCCGCGACCGCATCCACATCGCCAGCGGCTTCGACGCCCTGTGGTGCCTGGAGGCGGTGGCACCGTTCGCGGTGCTGGTCGTGGCGGTCGCGCGCTGGTGGCACCTCGACGATGCCCTGGTCGGTGGCTTCGAGCACGCCCTGCCCGAGACCATCTTCGGCTACACGTCGAAGGAGGCGGCGGGCCTGCTGCAGGGCTTCGTCGACGACGCGAGCCTGCCCGCACTCGGCGTGGCGGGCGTCATCTCGGCGCTGTTCATCACCTGGCAGCTGTACGCCGCCGTGCTCTACGACCTGCGCCGCCTGACCATGCCGCTGCGGCACCTGGGGGTCGGCCGCCACCTGGGCCTGTTCGTGGTGTTCGGGGTGTGGTTCGTGGCGCTCATGGGCGGCGGGCTCGTGGCCTCGGCGTCGGCCCACGACTCGGGGTGGGGCATCGTCGCCGCGATCGGGCCCATCGCGTGGTCGACGGTGGTGATCGCGCTCGGCATCCGGTGGTTCACGCAGGCCGCCGTCGGCTGGCGCCCCGCGTTCGTCGGGGCGGCGTGGGGCGCGGTGTGGTGGGAGATCATCAAGTCGTGGTTCTGGATCTACACCCGGTCGGACTTCGGCACCTCGTCGCTCGCCGACTTCTACGCCGCGCTCGGCTTCGTCCCGATCCTGATGTTCTGGACGCAGCTGACGTGGTTCTCGGTGCTGCTGGCGGCCGTCGTGGCGCGCTACCTGTCGGCGCCCGGCGTGCACTGGTCCACCTACAACGACGAGCTCGACGAGGGCGTCGTGCGTCATCCGTCCGCGGACGGGGTGCGCCGCGTGTGGCGCACGCTCGACGGCCACACGCTGTCCTTGTGGGCGCTGTCGGAGCGGTCCGGACTGCATCCGCGCATGGTCCACACCCTCGTGGGCGATCTGGAGGCGCTCGACCTCGTCACCTGCGGAGCCCAGGCGATCACCACGCGGCAGGGCGTCGACGCCGACGAGGCCGCCCGCCGGTGGTCGGAGCGCTGCGCCGTGCGCTGAACCGGGTGGTGCTGGGGTCCGCGGTCATGGGCGAACCGGTACCGAACGCGGCGCGTGGCGTGTCCGTGCGCCGCGGTTCGGGCTCGGCGCGTCGCGACCCGCACCACGGCGGGTGGCAAGAGTGCTGTTTCGAACGATGTCCGTGGTTTTCGCTCGACAGCGTCCGTGTGTTGCCACACAATCCCTGCAGTGGGGCCTCGAGCCATCGGAGGGTACCGGACATGCCACACCACGACACGGACGGACGCCAACCTTCGCTTCCAGCACGCACCGGTTCGCCGGAGCGCGACGACGGTCGGCGCAGCGCGTCCCGGTGGCCGCTCCTGGCCGCGGTGGGGCAGCTGGCCGACGTCCACGCCTCCAAGCGGCGGGAGGACGCGGAGCGGGAGGTCCGGCAGCGGCGTCTCAAGCTCGGCACCGTCGAGCGCTGACGCGTCGCGTGCGGTGACGACGCCTCCGAGGGGATAGCGGGCCCTCCAGGAGGGCGCGTGGACGGGGTGAGCCTGCAGGACGCGGTGCGCGCGTGGCTCGCGCCGCCGCTGGATCACCCCATCGGCCGCGCCCGCACCCGCTGGTTCGACGCGGTCCTGGCTCCCGCCCTCGGCACGTGGTCCCCAGACGCCGCGACCTGGCTCGCCGTCCTGGCGGATCTGTGTGGTGCGGACGGTTCGCTGCGACCACCGTCGACGCAGCCGCCGGGTGCTGGGGCGGTCGCCGTGTGGGCGGGCGCGGTGACGCTGCCGTGGACGCCCCGTGTCACGCGGGGCGGGCTGACCTTTCGTGGCCGCGCCGACCGTACCGCCGCGGACGTGGTGGGCATCGACGCCGACGGCACCATCGTGTTGGACCTCGGCCCCGGACAGGCCGACCTGTCGGCGGCGGCGCGACGGCTTCGTGAGGGGGGCGTCGCGGCGACCACGGGGGGCCTGCGGATGGCGGCGCGCGCGCTGGCGTGCCCCACCACGACCGACGGCTTCCTGTGGGACGACGACGCCGCCTCGCTGCGGGACCACGTCGTCGCGACGGTCGTGGCACGCGTCGGCGCTGCCGGCTGGGACGCACAGGCCCTGGCGTGTCTGGGGCGCATGGGCCCTGCAGCCGACGCCTTCGCCATCGCGCTCGCGCGGCGGGAGCGCGCGCTCCTGGACGCGTGGCGTGCGCCGCGACCGGTGGTCGCCGAGGGCTGCGTGGTGCGCCTGGGCGATCTCCCCGCCGACGTGTCGGAGGCCGTCCGCGCCGATCCGGGGTGGCCGGCCGTGTGTGCCGAGGCCGAGATCCTCGGCATCGATCCGCAGACCGACGTGGCGCGTGTGCCGGTCGACACGGCCCACGTGCCGTCGACGGCTGCCGCGGTCCAGGCCGCGATCGCGACGCCCCAGGGCTGGCTGGTGTGGGGTGACAACGCCGCCGGGATGCGCCACGTCGCCGCCTCGGGCCTGCACGCCCAGTGCGCCTACGTCGACCCGCCGTTCAACACCGGCCGCACCTTCGACTACCGCGACCGCTACGACCACCACGCCTGGGAGGCGATGCTCGGCGAGCGCCTGGCGGCCTGCCGCGACCTGCTCCGGCCCACCGGTGTGCTCTGGCTCCACCTCGACACCCACGCTGCCCACCTCGGGCGCGCCCTCCTCGACCGCGTCTTCGGCGAGGGCGCCTTCCTCAACGAGGTGGTCTGGCAGTTCGGGGGCAAGGGCCTGGCCAACGTGCGGCGCCGGCTGGTGCCGCTGCACAACACCCTGCACCTGGTGGCGCGGGACCCGTCGCAGGTGACGCTGGACAACCGCGAGCGGGGGCGGATCACCGCGTCCGTGCGGGCGCGCTTCGGCCATGTGCTCGACGACGCGGGGAAGGTGACGTTCGGCGCGCTCACCCGCGCTCGCGAAGCCCGCGAGCACCGGGTGCTCGCCGCGCGCTTCGAGCGTCGGCACGGTCGCGCACCCGAGGCCGACGACGTCGCGGTCGACTACGCCGGTCAGGGCGCCCTGGTGCGCACCGTGTGGCTCGGGCAGGACGTCCCGATCGTCCGCACCGCCGACCCGGAGCACACCGGCTTCGTCACCCAGAAGCCCGAGCGCCTGCTCCAGCGGGTGGTCGCCATCGGCAGCGCGCCGGGCGACGTCGTGCTCGACCCGTTCGCCGGCAGTGGCACCACCCTGGCGGTGGCCCACAAGCTCGGTCGCCGCTGGGTGGGCATGGAGGCCGGTGCCCATGCCGCCACCACCTTCGACGACGGCGACGGCGTCCGCGTGGGCGTGCTCGGTCGCCTCAAGCAGGTCGTCGCGGGTGCGGGCACCGGGGAGCCAGCCGGCATCAGCGCCGCCGTGGGCTGGCAGGGCGGCGGCAGCCTGCGGTGGACGCGCCTCGGCCCGGCCGACGCGGCGATCGACGCCGTCCGTTGGTGAACCGTCGACCGCGGACGTCTACAGCAGCGTTCCGGTCAACAGGGCGTGGGCGACGCTGAAGTAGATCACCAGCCCGGTGACGTCGACGAGCGTGGCGACGAACGGCGTGGACGCCGACGCGGGGTCGAGCCCCACCCGCTGGATCACGAGTGGGAGGATGGCGCCTGACACCGTGCCCCAGATGACGACGCCGACGAGGCTGATCGCCACGGTCAGGCCGACGAGGAAGGCGTGGTCACCGTAGGTGCCGAAGGCCTGCTGCCACGCGAGCACGCGCAGCATGCCCATCACGCCGAGCAGGCCGCCCAGGGCGAGGCCGCTGGCGATCTCGCGACGCAGCACGACGAGCCAGTCCCGGGGACGGACCTCGCCCAGCGCCAGCGCGCGGATGAGCAGCGTGGCGGCCTGGGAGCCCGAGTTGCCACCCGACGAGATGATGAGCGGCACGAACACCGCGAGCACCACCGCCTTGGCGATCTCGTCCTCGTAGGACGCCATCGCGGTGGCGGTGAGCAGCTCGCCCACGAACAGCAGCGCCAGCCAGCCCGCGCGCTTGCGGATCATCGTGACGAGATCGGTGTCGAGGTAGGGCAGGTCGAGCGCCTCCATGCCGCCCAGCTTCTGCATGTCCTCGGACGCCTCCTCCTGGACGACGTCGACGATGTCGTCGATGGTGATGATGCCCTGCATCATGCCGGCGTCGTCGACGACGGGCACCGCGGCGAGGTCGTGGCGGGCGAACACGCGCGCCACCTGCTCCTGGTCGAGGTTGGGGGGCACGGTCAGCGGGTCGCGCCGCATGATCTCGGCGACCGGCCGGTCGTCGGTGGTGGCGAACAGGTCGCGGAACGACACGACCCCGACCAGGCGCTGCGAGGGGTCGAGGACGTAGGCGTAGTAGATCATCTCGAGCTGGGCCTGGGCCTGGCGGCGCAGGTAGCGGATCGCCTCGCCGACGGTCATGTCCGACCGCAAGCGGGCGAACCGCGGGCTCATCAGGCCGCCGGCGGCGTCCTCCTCGTAGGCGAGCAGGGCGCGGACCTCGCGGCGCGTGGGCTCGTCGAGCTGGGCCAGCAACCCCGGGCGGTCCTCCTCGTCGGCGTACTGGACCAGGTCGGCGATGTCGTCGGGGGGCAGGGCGCGCACCCACACCTTGCGCTGCTCGGGCGGCAACGCGAGGATCAGCTCGGCCTGGTCGCCGATGGACAGCGCGAAGAACAGGTCGTCGTCGGCGCCGACGGGCAGCGCACGGAACGCACCGACGCGCTCGTCCATCGGCAGCGACGACCACTGCTCCAACAGGACGGAGACGGTCTCGAGGGCCGTGGGGCTCATCGGGCCTCCAGGACGCGGAGGCGACGCGCGCGCAGCACGGACACATCGTCCGCGGCGCGGACGCGGGGGGTGACGTGAGGGAACAAGGGGACCTCCTGCGTCACGCAGGAGGGCGGGCTCCGGGCGGACGCGGGTCAGCGACGTGGGGTGCGACTACCGGGGCCTTCCATCGGGAAACCTCGTGGGGAACGGTCGGCTCTTACCCTGCCCGGCCCACATCGGCATGTCGGGGGAGCGTCAGCGGACAGCGTGCCGGGCCGTCGACGTGGTAGGAGCGCGCCGTCGGAGGCCGCGATGGACCTGTCAGCGCTCGCGCAGGCGTTCACGCTCGTGGGCATCGCCGAGCTCGGCGACAAGAGCCAGCTCGTGGTGCTCACGCTCGCCGTGCGCCTGGGGGCGCGCCCCGTGCTGCTCGGCGCGGTGATCGCGTTCGCCGTGCTCGACGCGCTCGCCGTCACGGTCGGCGCCGCGCTGTCGGCGCTGGTGCCCGTGCCGGTGACGATGGCGCTCGCGGCGGTGCTCTTCCTGGTGTTCGGCGTGCTCACCCTGCGCGACGAAGGGGACGACGAGGCGCCCGACACGCTCGCCGAGGGCCACCCGGTGCTGCTCACGGTGAGCGCGCTGCTGCTGGCCGAGCTCGGCGACAAGACCCAGCTCACGGTGGCCGCGCTGGCCGCCGCCAGCGACCCGTGGTCGACCTGGGTGGGCGCCACGGTGGCCCTGACCGCCACGTCCACGCTGGCGGCCCTGCTCGGCAGCACCCTCCTCGAGCGCATGCCACGGCGCGTGCTCGACGTCGTCGCCGGGCTGCTGTTCCTGGCCTTCGGCCTCTGGCTGGCGGGCAGCGCGCTGTGGGGCCTGTGGACCCTGTCGGGCGGTGGCGCGTGAGCGGGCGCGTCGTGCAGACCACCGCTGAGCTGCCGTGCACCGAAGCGGTCGCCTGGGCCGTGCTCGCCGACCTGCCGGCGTGGCCCACCTGGAACCCCGCGGTGGCCTCCCTCGACGGGGAGCTGGCGCTGGGCGCACGCCTGCGGCTGGGGTTGCGCCAAGGGGACCGCACCGTCACCGTCGGCGTGCGGATCACCCGCCTGGAGCCTGGACGCGTGCTCGCCTGGGTGGGGGGCGTCCCGGGCCTGACCACGGCAGAGCACACGTTCGCGCTGGAGCCGGTGGCCCCGGGGCCCGCCGACGCCGCGGCGGCGCCGCGCTGCCGCTTCGTCCACACCGAGGCCTTCTCGGGCGTGCTGCCGTGGCTGTTGTGGCCGTGGCTGAGGGCGCGCCTCCTGCCCCGCTACGAGGCGACGAACGCGGGCCTCGCGGCACGGGTGGTCGACCGCGATCAGGCCTGAGCCGTCGCCAGGGTCCGCAGGGTCGGGAGCGCGCGCTCCCGTGCCTGTTGCACGAGCGCACGGCCGGCGGCCACATCCACGCCGAAGACGCCGGGGTTGGGCAACGCCAGCTCCAGCACGTGCACGTTCGCGGCGGACGGGCGATCCCGCCTGCGCTGGACGTTGGCCAGCGTCATCGTCTGGGTGAGGATGTCGAGGAGGGCAGGGAGGCGCTTGGCCCCCTTGCGCGGCGTCCAGGCCTGCCACAGGGCCTGCCAGCCCGACACGGCGGTGCCGTAGGGGGACAGGTCGGTGAACGCCGCGTAGCGCCCGCCGTCCGGACGGCCCTCGATGTCGACGCCGACCACGAGCCCGTGCGCGCACCACGGCTGCAGCGCGTCGACCGGCAGGTTGTCGAGGACGCCGCCGTCGACGAGCACCCGGTCGCCGTCGCACACCGGTGGCCAGATGCCCGGCAGCGACGCGCTGGCCCGCAGGGCGCGCCAGGCCGGGCCACGGTCGATCCAGACGCGCTCCCCGCGGGCGAGGTCGGCCGCCGCACACACGACGGGCAGGAACAGGTCCTCGAGGTCGAGGCCGGCGCAGGCGGCCCGGAGCACGTCGTCGAGCGCGGCTCCGCTCATGAGCGACACCAGCGGTGGGCCCGCGGTGCGCCACGAGGGTCGGACCGCGAAGAACGTGCGCGCGCAGACCTCCAGGCGCGCCTCCAGCGTGGGGTGCAGGGCCACGGCCATCGCCATGGCCGCGCCCGCGCTGGTGCCGGCGAGGGCGTCGACGGTCAGGCCCACGTCGTCGCAGGCCTGGGCCACGCCCAGGTGGGCGATGCCGCGGGTGCCGCCACCGCCGAGCGCGAGGCCGGTCGCGCGCCCCGACATCCGACGCGCGGCGCGCAGGGCGTCGGATGCACTGCCGGTGCGCAGGTGGTGGTGACGGACGTTCGGTCGGGCGTCGAGCCACGCCGACGTGCCCCGCGCGTGCCGCGCGCCTGCAGGGTGCACGAGGACGAGGTCGACGGTCGCCTCGGGGCGGGTCGCGTACGCCCGAAGCGTGCGCTCCCACGCGCCGGGGGTCGGGTCCTCGGTGGCGGCCACGACCAGGACCAGCGCGTCCGCGTCACGCACCGCCCGCGGGTTCCAGCGGGGGGCGTCCGGCGCACACCGACGCACCACGAGCTCGTGGGCCTGCTCCACCGAGGCGAGCTGCGGCGTGAGGCCACCCTCTCGCCCCGCCGCCTCGTCGTGCCAGCCGGCATCGAGGACGGCGGTGTCGCCCAGCACACCGAATGCGGCCACCAGCGCGTCGACGGCCCCGCGGGTGCAGGCGCTGTCGTCGAGCGCGGCCACCGCGAACACCTGACACACCGGGGCCAGCGGGCCTCGTTCCCGGCGGGGCGACGCGCGCTCCGCGGCCACCGTCACGAGCGCACGCACCAGCCCCGGGGCGTGGGGGGCGAGGGCCTCGTAGGCGTCGATCGAGAGGCGGTACAGCACCGTGTCGCGGCGCGCGCGCACGGTCGCGGACCGGGGACGTCGCGCCAGGAGCGCGAGCTCGCCGACCACCTGGCGCGCGCCGAGCCGGCCGATCGGGGCGTCGTCGACGAGCACGAGCAGCTGCCCGGCGAGCACCACGTAGAGCGCGTCGCCGACGTCGCCCTGGCGCACCAGCGTCTCGCCCGCCGCGAGCCACACGCGCTGGAGCCGTGCGGCGACCACGTCCCACTGCGCCGGATCCAGGTCACCCAGCCCCAGCACGTCCCGCACGACGTCGAGCTCGAACGGGCTCGGCTCGATCAGGATCGAGGGCTCGGGTGCGCGTCGTTCGCCCTGCATGGACGCCCCGGCGGCGTGCGCGACCGCACGTCACGCCTTCAGCGTAGCGCACGTTGCGGGCGGGAGCCGTTCGGCGGCCCCAGCGCGCGCGGGCAGGGGAAGGCGCGTCGCCGAGCCGGCCTGCGGTGTTTCCGAAAGCTCCCGGGTTCCTGTCCGTAGCAAACCGCAGGACCGGGAAGGATGCATGGTCTTGTACATCGGCGTAGAAACAATGGAAATGCGGTACGCAAGTTGAATTGACATCCTGCGGAAGTGGCGACCGTCCGCGCGACGAAACGGCGCTTGTGCCGGTCGAACGCCGGCCCCGGCCCGCTCCGGGTCCACCTGCGGATCCGTGCCCGTGAGTACCGCACGAATCGCGCTCGAAACCGCGTTCCACGCGGCGATGGATCGAGGAGACCCCAACCCGTGGAGCCGTCATGTCCCGAACGCTTCGAGGTGTTGTCCTGCTCGCCCTCGTCTGGAGTCCGCGCCTTGCCCTGGCCGACTCGGGAGGGTGGGGGTCGGGAGACGACGGGCACAGCGGCGGGCGGCACCACCACCGCGACGGCCGCAGTGACGACGACAGCCGCGACGACGACAGCCGCGACGACGATCGCAGCCACGACGACCACGACAGCGACGATGCCGGCTCCGGCTGGGGGTGGGGCTGGGGCTGGTGGGGCTGGGGTTGGGGTTGGGGATGGGGATGGGACGACGACGGGGATGGCGACTGCGGTGGGTCGTCACCGCCGCCCGAGCCCACCGTCGTGCTCTGCGCGGTGGTCGACGGCGTCGTCACGCCCGTCGACGTGGTGGCCTCCGAGGTCGACGCCCGCCTCGCGGCCGGCGACACCCTGCCCGCGACGTGGTTCATCGACGCGGACGGCGACGGGGACGGGGATCCGACCACCGGCCACGAGGCGTGCGTGCCCGACGTCACCGACGTCGACGTGGCCACGGACTGCGACGACACGGACGCCACGGTGGACGGCCTCGACGCGGACGGGGACGGGTGGTCGACGTGCGACGGAGACTGCGACGACGCCGACCCCGACGCGATGCCTGCGGACGTCGACGGGGACGGGTGGTCGACCTGCGACGGGGACTGCGACGACGCGGACGCCTCCGTCAGCCCCGCCGACGCCGACGGGGACGGCTTCAGCACCTGCGACGGGGACTGCGACGACACGGCGGCGTCCCTGACCCCCGCCGACGCGGACGGCGACGGGTTCAGCACGTGCGACGGCGACTGCGACGACGCCTCGGCGCTCGTGACCCCCGCCGACGCGGACGGCGACGGGTTCAGCACCTGCGGCGGGGACTGCGACGACGCCGATCCGTCCGCCACGCCCGCCGACCTGGACGGCGACGGGTTCAGCACCTGCGGCGGCGACTGCGACGACGCCGATCCGTCCGCCACGCCCGCCGACCTGGACGGCGACGGGTTCAGCACCTGCGACGGGGACTGCGACGACGCCGACGCCGCGCGCACCCCGGCGGACGGCGACGGCGACGGGTTCAGCACCTGCGCGGGTGACTGTGACGACGCGTCCGCCGCCCTGTCCCCGGTCGACGGCGACGGCGACGGGTTCAGCACGTGCGCGGGCGACTGCGACGACGGCGACCCGTCCGCCTCACCGGTGGACGCCGACGGCGACGGGTTCAGCACGTGCGCGGGCGACTGCGACGACGGCGACGCCGCGCGCAACCCTGCCGACTTCGACGCCGACGGGTTCAGCACCTGCGACGGGGACTGCGACGACGCCGACCCCGCCGCCTCGCTGGCCGATGGCGACGGCGACGGCTTCAGCGTGTGCGACGGGGACTGCGACGACACCGACGCCGCCCTGGGCCCCGCCGACGCGGACGGCGACGGGTTCAGCACCTGCGACGACGACTGCGACGACACCGATCCGACGCGCACGCCCGCCGACGCGGACGGCGACGGCACGTCCTCGTGCGCCGGGGACTGCGACGACGCCGACGCCGCGCTCACCGTCGACGACGCGGACGGCGACGGCTTCAGCAGCTGCGCCGGGGACTGCGACGACACCGATCCTTCGCTCACGCCCGCCGACGCGGACGGCGACGGCTTCAGCACCTGCGCCGGCGATTGTGACGACACCGACCCGGCGCTCAGCCCCGCCGACGCGGACGGCGACGGCTACAGCACCTGCGCCGGCGACTGCGACGACGCCTCGGCGTCGGTCTCGCCGGGCGCCGAGGAGGTCTACAACGGCGTCGACGACGACTGCGACGGCGTCGCCGACGAGGGCCTGCGCTGCCTGCGCTTCGAGGCGGACGACGGGTCCGTCGAGGATCTGACGGCCACCATCGGTGAGGCCCTCCCGGCGACGGCGTGGTCGCCCGCCACGGACGGCGCCCTGGTGGCGTGCCCCGGCACCTACGCGATCACCGTCAACGTCCCCGCCGGCCGCGCGCTCGACGTCCTCGGTACTGGCCCGGACGCCACGTCGTTCGTCGCCGACGGCACCACCGTGCCGGTCATCGCCTACCGCGCCGCCACGGGCGGGGTGGTCAGCGGCGTGAGCCTGATGGGCGGCGGCTATGGGCTGTGGGCCGAGAACCTCCCCGCCAACGGCGTGCTCGAGCTCCACGACGTCGCGATCGCCGACGCCGCCGGCGCGGGCGTGCGGCTGTACCAGGTCGGGGCGCTCGCCGGCGGCGTGGTGCTCACCGACGTCGACATCAGCGGCGCCGGCGCCGTGCCGGGTGTGGCGCCGGCCAGCGGCATGGTGGTCGAGCGCGTCTCCACGCCCGTGGCGATCACCGACAGCAGCTTCGTCGGCAACACCGCCGCCCGGGGCGGCGCGCTGCTGATCACCGGCGCGCCGCTGGCCACCGTCACCTGCACCCGCTGCAGCTTCGTCGGCAACGTCGCGACCCAGTGGGGCGGCCTGGCCTACCTCAACGCCGGCGCCCTGGTGCTCGACGACAGCGTGGTCTCCGGCCACACCACCGGGCTGTACGGTGCGGTGGTCCTCAACGGCGCGCCGTCGACCGTGACCTCGGTCGGTACGGCGTGGACGGGCAACGCCGCGTTCGACGTCGGCAGCCTGTTCGGCGGCTTCGGCTACGTGGCCGGCGCGGTCACCGACTTCGGCTGCACCCTGTCGGGGTGTACCCCCACCCCGTGAGCCGAACCCGCGGTCGCCGAGCGCGGCAGGGTCGCCCCCCAGGCCCTGCCGCGCACTGCGTTCTCGGCAGGGGTGCGCTACGTTCGACGGGTGCATCGCGGAGCGGAAGATGCGACGTCCGTGGCCCGTCCTCGTCCTCCTGGCGGCGTGTGCGCCGGACGGCAGCAGCGACGATGAACCGAGTGTGTCGACTGTGCAGGTCTGTCCAGCGCTTCCTGCGGGCGTCGCCGCCGCGGAGGTGATCGACCCGTTCGGCGCGGCGCCGATCGACGCCGGGTGCGCCGACGTCACGGTCACCGCCGACGGACCGATCCTGACGGTGGCGACCACGGCGTCGGGCACGCCGCTGGCGATGGGCTGGGTCGACGCGGACCACACCGAGCTGTCCTCGCGCACCACGGCCATGGTCCTGCTGACCTTCGCCACCGGCGGCGTGCTGTTGCCCGACGCACCCCGCGCCACGTTCCGCACGCTGCTCGCCGCCGACGCCACGGTCGACGACGTCGCCGCGGCCCTCGACGCGGCGCTCACCGACGACGTGGAGGCCTTCGGCGGCACGACGTCCGGTGCGGCGGCGGTCGCCACCGCGGTGCAGACCGCGGCCACCGCGCTCGCCACGTTCGACAAGCGCACGCTGACGGCGGGGCCCGCGTACGCCACGCTCGCCACCCCGTCGGGGGCGCAGAGCGGTGTGTCCGTCGACACGACGGCCGGCGTGAACGAGGTGGCGCTGGTCAACAGCTTCCGCCGACGCGCCTTCGCCTACATCGATCGCGTGTCGGTGTTCGACGCCAACGGCGCGCAGACCCCGAGCCCCGCCGCGATCGCCCGGTTCACCGTGGAGCCGGTGCAGGGCACCGAGGGCACGCTCGGCACGATCTCGCAGATCCTGGCGGGCACGCAGGAGCCGGGCGGCTTCGAGAACAGCCAGAACATCGCGTACGTGCCGCGCTCGTCGGCGCCGGTCACGCTGGTCAACGTCGAGGGCGCGAAGAAGACCCGCTACCGCATCGCCGTGGTCGGACCGGGCACCTCGGCCGGCGCCTACGACGAGCTGTCGACCGAGGAGCGCGACAAGCAGCTCGACGTGTCGCTGGAGTTCGTCACCGTCGAGATGGTGCTGCCGATCGTGCTCGACCTGCTGCTGCCGCAGGAGGGGCTCGACCGGTGGACCCAGTCGCCCGGCTTCGCCAACGCCGTGGCCGACATCGTCCGCATCCTCAAGGACACCACGCCGGCCATCGTCGCCCAGGTGCAGGCCGAGGACTACGGCGGCGCCCTGCGTGGCATCGCCCAGGAGCTCACCGGCACGGGCACGTTCCGCACCCTGGTGCTGGAGGCGATCGTGGAGTCGCTCTACGACTTCCGCACTGCCGAGGGCATCGAGGGCTACGGCAAGGCGTCCGCCGTCGCCGGGGGCTTCCTGCGGGTCACCACGGCGGTCGACGGCCTGCTCACGGCCTTCGACAGCAGCGCCATCGGCGCGTCGCTGGCCAACGCCCACCAGGCCGACACCTGGACGGTCGACGTGATCGCCTCGCCCGTGCGGCTGCTGCCGCCCGAGGCCACCATCGCCGTCGGGCGACGGGTCACCCTGCGGGCCGTGCTGCAGGACGCCGGCGACGACGCCTACGAGTACCGCTTCCACCTCGAAGGCACGACCGGCACGCTGGCCACCGACACGATGACCGGCGCCGACGTCGTGTCGAGCCGCTCCTGGGTCACCTACGACGCGGGCGAGGTGACCGAGGCGGGCACGGCGGTGGTGTCGGTCGAGGTGTTCAGCATCGACGGTCAGGACCGCACGCCGCTGGGGGACGCCACGGCCGTGGTCACCGTCGAGGAGACCTGCCACGACGAGGGGCTGCCGCCGGTCACCTGGCACCACCTGTCGGTGCCGTTCACCGACGGCACGGGCACGGCGTGGGTGTCGACCGGCTACTGGTGGCTCGCGGTGCCCGGCTACGAGGACTACCAGTACGTGTTCCACGAGGACACGATCCGCGGGCCCACCTACGAGAGCGCCACGACGGTGCCGCTGTACGCGTGGCCGGAGCGCACGGGCGCCAACTCGCTGCGCAACACGTTCGAGCTGTCCGACATCGACGCCGAGTACTACCCGCCGTTCCCGGCGGCGGTGCGGGCGCTGGTGCCCGAATCGCCTGACGTGCGGGTCACGTTCACCGGTCAGGAGCCGCCCGACGACCCGAACGGCTACCTCGCGCGCTTCGAGGCGATGAACCCCGACATCGTGCCGATCTGCGGGCCGCCGTACCCCGACGGGTACTGACGGTCAGGGGTAGAACACCGCCACCGTGCCCACCGACCAGCGGGGCGGGGTGTGGCCACCGCCGTCGTAGTCGCACACGCCCAGGCAGCCCGTGCACTCGCCGTCGCCGCGGCAGGTGTTGACGTAGGCCTCGGGCGACCAGCCGACGTCGACGGCGGTGCCCTCGGTGACCGGGACCTCGAAGGTGTGGGGCGTGACCTTGTCGCCCGGGCACCAGCCGGCCCGGCTCGGGCGCCAGTTGCCCGCCTGGTTGCTCACCCGGTTGTCGCCGCAGTCGTCGCGCCACACCCGCCAGCGGTCCTCGGCGTCACCCACGGTGAGCGTGTGCTTGGTGATGCAGAACTCCGCGCAGTTGTCGAGGCTGCCCTGGCCGTGGCCGGACACCATCGCGCGCAGCGCCATCGTGGTGGCCCCCTCGGGCGGCGTGACCGCGACCGGCGGCGCCTGTTCCTCGGGTGGGTGGGCCGGATCGCCGTAGTCGACCCACTGGTTGAGCACCGGGACCACGGCGAGCGGGACGCGATCGGGGGTGCCGCCGGTGTAGTGCAGCGTCAGGCTCACGTTCCAGCCCTGGCCGCCGCCCACCCACGTGTCGATCGACGACCGGAACGTCGTGGGCCCGGCCAGCAGCGGCGCGAGCTCGGTGACGTCGTTCTTCCAGGTGCCGCCGACGCCGTACGGCGTCATCACCCGCGCGATCTCCACCGCGACGGCGTCGTCGCCTTCGCCGACCAGCACCTCGACGTTGCCCCAGCGGTCCCACGGGTCGCAGCCGCCGGACGGGCAGTCGAGCGTGTACTCGAGCACGATCTTCGACCACTGGGCGGCGTCGGGCAGGGTGGCGTCGAGCTCGACGGTGCGGGTGTTGTCGTCGCCGTTGAACGCCTGGAGGACCTGGTCGGCGACCACCACGTCGGTGTCGACGCCGACCGGCAGGTCGAGGGCGGCGGGGCCGGACGCGCACGCGGCGGCGACGGCGGTGAGGAGCAGCGGGGCGAGGCGCACGGAGGTCTCCAAGGCGTCCCGACATCGTACCGCACGAGGGGCAGGGCGGCCGATCCCCGACGTGCGCGCGGTCAGCCCTGGAGCCAGGCCGGGCCGTCGCCGCGCGCCTTCTGGGCGGCCAGCAGGTAGCCCAGCGGCATCAGGCCCAGACCGAGCAGGCAGAACACCGCCGAAAGCCCCACGCCCATCCACGCGTTCGTGGCGCCGCAGTAGGTGCACAGGGCCAGCGGGTCCGCCGTGATGGCGACACCGGCGTCGACCAGACCGGTGCGCATCGCCGGGCGCATCGGGTTGAGCGTGCCGGCCAGCGGCTGACCGACGATGCGCTCGCACGACGTGGCGCCGGAGAAGTAGGCGACGGCGTCCACGGTGCCGTCGTCGGCGTGCAGCGGCAGGAAGGTGGTGCCGCCCTGGGAGAACAGCCCCGCGCACGCCTCGGCCGTGACGGCGGGCAGCGCGACGTAGGCCTCCCCGGACCGACCGGCGGTCAGCGCGGTCTCGACGTCCATGGGCGTGGGACCGTCGGCGTAGGCGCGGGTGCCGAGCCAGCTGGTCCAGCCGAGCCAGGCGAAGAGGACGACGATGACGAGGCCACTGACGACGCCGAGGATCGGCGTGGCGGCGAGCTGGGCGACGAGACGACGGGTGTTCAACGGTTCCCCCCGGGTTGGGGGGAGGATAGAGCAGGCCGCCCGGTCCGGGAACCCCAGTTCCCGGCCTTCAGGGGGCCGCCGTCCACGTGGCGACCGTGGCGTCGTCCTCGCCGCTCCCGCCGGACCAGACCACGCGCCCCGTCCAGCTGCCGTCGTCGCTGCGCGCCGACACGGTGAGCCCGTCCGCGCCCTGCGGCGGGGTGACGTCAGGGAGCAGCCGCTGGCCCTCGGCGCGGGACAGCGTCGTCGACGCCGTCACGAGCTGCGTCGTGTCGGGGGGGGCCGCGCCGTAGGCGTCCCAGGTGATGTCGACGTCGACGGTGAGCGTGAGCAGGTCGCTCGTGACGGTGAGCGAGCCGGTGCGAACCACCACGTCGGCACAGCCGTTCGTGGTGTCACCGACGTCTGGGATCCGGTCGACGAGGATCGCGTCGCCCGAGACCGACACCGTCTGGGTCACCTCGGCGTCGCTGCCGTCGCGCGACAGCGTGCCGGTGGCTGGCGTCGAAGCGTCGAGGCGATCGAAGGCCTCCTGGATCGTGATCGCCCAGCCGTCGGGCACCGCGCTCGCGTCGTCGACGGGCGCGCGGCCGCGCTCGTCGGTGCAGCCGGAGCCGCCGACCTGGATGCCGCAGCCGCCGAGCGCGAGGAGTGCGGCCAGCGCGATGCCGGGATGGTTCGGGTTCATTCGACCTCCTTCGTGTCCCCACCTGTCGTCTAGCGGATGGCACCCCGACGTCCATCGCAGAACTGACCAAATCGGCTGCCAGGGATGCATCCATGTGGGCAGAACTGGTAGGGTGCGGCATGGACCTCGCCGCCCGCCAGCTCCTCCGCGCCCTGCGCGGCGACCGAAGTCAGCTCGCGTTCTCCCGACGCCTGGGCTTTCGATCCGCGGTCGCGGCCGACTGGGAGGCGGGTCGACGCAGTCCCACCGCAGATCAGGTGCTGCACGCCGCCAGTCGGGTCGGTGTCGACGTGCCGGCGGCGATCGCGGCGTTCCATCCTGCCGCGGCGGACGCCTGGGCGCCGGGGCCGGACGGCCTCGCCGCGTGGTTGCGCCGACTCCAGGGCGACACCTCGGTCACCGAGATCGCGGCGCGCACGGCGCTCACACGCCACCAGGTCGGGCGTGCCCTGGCGGGCACCACCCACCCACGCCTGCCCGCGTTCCTGGAGATCCTCGACGCGCTCACGGGGCGGGCGCCGGACCTGGTGGCAGGGCTCGTCGACATCGACGCCGTCCCGGCGCTGGCCCCGCGTCACCACGCGATGCAGCGCGCAGCGCGTCTGGCGTGGGACACCCCGTGGGCGATGGCGGTGCTGATGCAGCTCCAGGTCGGCGTGCCGGTGGTGGGTGCCGCGGCCCACGTCGCGGCGGCCCTGGGCATCCCCGAGGCGCTGGCCGCCACGTGTCTGCGGGAGCTCCAGGCCGCACGGCTCGCGGCACCCTCGGGCACCCGGTGGGCCGTGCTCGCCACACCGACGGTCCAGACGCCGGATGCCGCCACCCACGCCGCCTGGGTGCGCGCGTGGGCCGACGTCGCCGCATCGCGTCGGGAGGCGCCCGACAGCACGGTGAACCTCAACGTGTTCTCCGTGGGCGCGCGCGACCTGGAGCGCATCCGCGAGGTCCAACGGCGCGCGTTCCGCGAGGTGCAGGGGATCGTGGCGGAGTCGGAGCCGGTGGACGTGGTGGCGATGGTGCTGTGGCAGGTCAGCGCGCTCGGGCCGGGCGGCGGATGAGGTCGAGGGTCGGCGGAGATGTCAGCGAGGTGCGCGGTGTCGCCGCTCCGCCTCGACCCGAAGGTCCTCACACCGCGCCGCCAGCAGCCGTCGCAGGTGGCCCGTCATCACCACGCGGTCCACCACCCACCCGAGCGGTCCGAGCGGCGACGCGAAGTCCAGCGTGTCGCGCATGCGCGTGCGACCGTCGACCGTCTCGAAGACGTGGTCGTGTCGGAACCGCGCGAACGCACCCTGCACCTGCTCGTCGCGGAAGTGGTGGGGACGGTCGAACGCCGTGATCTTCGACGTGAGCCGCTGCCTCACGCCGAAGTGGACACCCTCGAACGTCACCGTCTCGCCCAGACCGATGAGGCCGTCGGTCCGGCCTGCGACCGCGCGCTCCCCGGTGCCGGCGAGCGTCTCGACGTGGAAGCCGATGTCCCGGGCCAGATCGAAGCACGCCGCCTGCGGGGCGTCGATCCAGGTGACGATCTCGAACGTCGCCATGGGCGCTCCGGGTCGAAACGGTCCGGGGGACGTCCCGGTGGATCTGCCGTAGCCTCGTGGTGCGAGGGTGGACACGCCGCGATCGCAGGCACCCCCGCCGGCGGCTCACGAGGTGGCGTGCGCCAGGCGGCTCAAACGGCCCACCACGTCCTGCGTCATCCGGGGGCGTCCGGCGCGTCGGGCGAGGAAGCCGAGCAGGTTGACGACGTCGACCGTCGCGGCGAGCGAGCGCCAGTCGGCCGGCAAGGGGTGGTGGGCGCGGTAGCCGACCTCGACGCCGTCGGCGAAGTCGGGAGGGTACCGGTCGTCCCACCTGAGCAGCTGGCCGAGGTCGAACCATCGCAGCCCCGCCCACGCGAACTCCCAGTCGAGCACGGCGGTGACGGTGGCGTCGCGGACGAGCAGGTTCGTGGGCTTGAAGTCCCCGTGGCAGAGGACGGGTTCGTCCTCGAGCGCCGTCAGCCGGGTGGCCGCGTCGTCCACCCGGGTCCGCAACGCCTTGAGGACGGCGCCGTCGAGGATCCCGCCCACCGCGTCCAGCGCCTCGACCACGTGCTGGCGCCACGTGGCGGGGAGCGGGCTCCAGTCCTCGACGACGTCCACCGCGCCGTCCACGAGGCCGAGCAGGCCGCACGCGGCATGGCGCCGGGTGTGCAGCCGCCCGAGGACCGCACCACACGCCTCGCCCTGACGGAAGGCCGGCGCGGAGGTCGTCAGCACGTCGGCCAGCAGGTCGCCGTCGACGAAGCGCTCCACCCGCCACGGCACGCCGGCGGGCCCAGACGCGATCTCGGCGAGGGCCTCGGGCACCGGCACGAGGCGGGCCACGTCGCGGAGCACGGCGGTCTCCACCGCGCGGGTGGCAGCACCGTCCGGCAGCGCCCGCGCCACCACCGGCCCGGCGTCGGTGTCGACCCGGAACAGGGTGTGGACGAGCCCGCCGCGCAGGGGTCGCGCGCCGCTGGCGTGGGTGTGCAACGCGAGCCCGACGGCCGCGGCGACGTCGGCGGCGTCGACCCCCAGCGGCGGGTGACGTCGCTCCCATCGGGACTCGGGATGGTCCGCCACGTCGGCCTCGGTCCTAGGTGACGGTCAGGTCGCGGGCGATCGTGAACGAGGCGTCCGTGGACGCCGGGGCGCCCGGCTCGCCCACCCGTTCGACCACCCGGAAGGTGACGGTGATCGCGTCGGGGGTGACGTCGAGCAGGGCATAGCCACGGCGCGCCGCCTGGGCGTAGTCGACGTGCTCCTGGTTCGCCCACGCCGCCTTGAACGCGGCCTCGCCGGCGTCGACGTCGCCGTCGCTGCTGATGCTGTTGCTGCTGACCTCGACGGCGACGACGTCGCCACCCGCACCCTCCGGGCCCAGGTGGGCGAGCAGGCCCGCGTGGCGGTCGCCGCTGACCACCAGCGTGGGGGCGGACGCCGCGGCGTCGAGCACGGCGCGCCGCTCGGCGGTGAACGCGTCCCACTGCTGCCGGTTCACCGCGATGCCGCCGAAGGTCAGGTCCGCCATCACCAGCGACTGCACGAGCGCGCGCCACCGCGTGCCGCCGGCGCCGAGCTGGTCGACGAGCCACGCGCGCTGGGTGGCGCCGAGCATGGTGCGGTCGGTGTCGTCCCGGTCGCCGGGCCCGTCGCGGTACTGCCGGGTGTCGAGCACGAACAGGTCGAGCAGATCGCCCCAGCCGAGCCTGCGGTACAGCTGGAACGCGCCGTCGGCGTCGGCCTTCGGGGCTCGCAGGGGCATCGCCTCGCGGAACGCCCGCCAGGCGTCCGCGCGGCGTGCGTCGAAGGCCGCTCCGGTGACCGAGGCGCCGTCCTCGGGCGTGTCGGGCGCGTAGTCGTTGTCGACCTCGTGGTCGTCCCACGTGACCACCCACGGGCAGGCCGCGTGGGCCGCCTGCAGCGCCGGGTCGGAGCGGTACTGGGCGTAGCGGGTGCGGTAGCCGGCCAGATCGACGGCCTCGCCGCCGGCGTGCTCCCGGACGTCGGTGCCCGCGTTCTCGTAGATGTAGTCGCCGACGAACAGCACGAGGTCCGGCTCCTGCGCGACGGCGTCCTCCCACGCCGTCCAGTAGCCGTCGCGCCAGTCCTGGCAGCTCGCGAGCACGATGCGCAGCGAGGTCACCGGCGCGCCGGGAGCCGGTGCCGTGCGCGTGCGGCCCACCGGGCTCGTCCAGTCGCCGACGACGAAGCGGTAGTACAGGCGCGTGTCGGTGGGCAGGTCGGTGGCGTCGACCTCGAAGGCGTGACCGTCCTGGGGCTGCGCCCAGTCCCAGCCTGCGGCCACGACCCGCCGGAACGCGGCGTCGCGCGCGATCTCCCAGCCCACGGCCACCGGCTCGGCGGGCATCGCCCCGTCGGCGACGGTGGGATCGACCGCGAGCCGCGTCCACAGGATCACCCCCTCGGGCACCGGATCGCCGGACGCCACGCCCAGGGTGAACGGGTCGGCGGTGAGCGCGGCGGGAGGCAGCGGCAGGTCCGCCAGCGGGCTGGCGCAGGCCGCGGCGGTCGCGCCGAGGAGCACGAGGACGTCGCGGCGGGTGAGGGCAGGGGCGTCGGACATCGGGTCCTCCGAGCCCGCCGGGTATCGCTGCGTGCGTCCGTTCGACGACGGCGGCGGCGAGGCGTTGCAGGGGCGTCACCGATGCGGGCGGCGCGGCCCGTCTGAAGGGCCGTCGGGCCTGTCACGGCCTGTAAGGGGCGAGCCTTGGTCGTGTCGCTACGACCTCGCACACCCACGGAGACACCGCCATGACCCGACTCCTCCTCGTTGCGACCGGACTGACCGCCCTGCTCGGCTGCAGCGCGACGATCTCCGACTGGGCCGAGAGCCCGACCCTGACCATCGCAGGCGGCGGCTCGGCGTCCGCCACCGTCACCGCCGAGGTCGTCTCCCAGGTCGACGGATCCGAGGTCGGGGAGACGCTGGTCATCGACTACGTGGTGGAGCCCGTGGACTTCGAGCGCGACGAGGGCGGGGTCACGGTCAACCCGATGGGCACCACGACGGTCTTCGCCGACGGCTCCACGGTCCGCGGACGGGTGATCGCCATCGACATGTTCGGCGGCTGCGTCATCGGGGAGCCGTGCACCAGCGAGACCACGGTCAGCTTCGGCTCGGTGGCCGGAGCGTCGTTCACCGCGTCGTTCACCGCCACGGTCAACGTCGAGGACCTCGATCCGGATCAGTTCGACATCGTCTCGGTGTCGGTGGACGCCGACTGATCCGGTGCGGTCGGCAACGACGTGCGCCGACGCGGCGGGGGACTTCGGCTCCATCCCCGGCCGCGCGGTCCGATCCGGAAGCGGTACCCGGGGGGATCCGCTCCCGAGACGCCCATCGACCCTGCCTCCGGAGCCCCCATGCGCCACCTCGCCCTCGTCCTGCTCGCTGCCTGCGCCCCCGTCCCCGACGCGCACGACCCTGTCGTCGACCTGCAGCCCGAGGGCGCGATGTTCGTGGGCTCGGACCCGCTGACGTCGATGGTGCCGCACCTGGTGCGGGGCACCACGGTCGACGTGAAGGTGGCCGTGTACCTTCCGAACACGGTGATCGGCGAGACCGTCGTGATGGGCCTGTCGGCGAACGCCGGCGGCAGCCCTGGCATCTGCCCCGGCGCCCTGAGCGGCTGCCTGGACCTGGCGGCGCCCGCGTGGGCGTGGACGAGCAGCACCGTGGGCTCCGGTCCGTCCAGCTTCGAGTGGGCGGTGTCCTCCGCGGTGGTGCCGGCCGGGGCGCCCGTCGATCAGGTGGACGTGCAGCCGGTGCTCGACGGCGCCCCCGGCTTCCTCCGCGGCCGCCGCGTGCAGCGCGGCGTCTACGACCGCTCCGAGGTCTGTGAGGTGGAGGTGGTGTCGACGAACGGGGTGGGCGCCTACATCGCCTACACCGACCTCGACGTCGTCAACCCCTACGTCGAGGGGCTCCTCGCCTGGGAGGAGCCGTCGGCCGGCTTCACGGTCTTCGTGCCGAACGGCGAGAACCTGATCCTGCGCGACTACGTGGGCGGCAACGTCACCCAGGTCATCAACCACGACGCGGGCGACGCGGTGTTGTTCGACGGCGAGATCGGCGAGGCGCACCTCGTGGTGTCCTGCCCGTAGGGGATCGACCGGGCGTCCCGTCCGAAGGGGCTCCCGGGACCCCACGACGCCGTGAGCGTCATCGTGGGTCACGGTCCGGCACGGGGCCTTCGTGTCGCGCGTCGCGCAGGTGTACGCTCGAAACGACGTCGCATCCGAGCCACGCGTCCACGGCTGGGGTGACGGCGGCACGCTGCCCACTCCCGTCCACCCACGTGTCCGCGCCGGAGGCCCCGATGAACGAACCCGCGAAGCCCGCCGGGAAGTGTCCCGTCATGCACGGCGGCATCACCAACACCGCCACCACCGTCACCGACTGGTGGCCCAAGGCGCTCAACCTCGACGTGCTCGCGCAGCACGACCGCAAGACCGACCCGATGGGGCCGGACTTCGACTACCGCGAGGAGCTCGCCAAGCTCGACGTCGACGCGCTCAAGGCCGACCTGCGCGCGCTGATGACCGACAGCCAGCCGTGGTGGCCGGCCGACTGGGGCCACTACGGCGGCTTGTTCATCCGCATGGCCTGGCACGCCGCGGGCACCTACCGCATGGCCGACGGTCGCGGGGGTGGCGGCACCGGCAACCAGCGCTTCGCGCCGCTGAACTCCTGGCCCGACAACGTCAACCTCGACAAGGCGCGCCGCCTGCTGTGGCCGATCAAGCGCAAGCACGGCAACCGCGTCAGCTGGGCGGACCTCATCATCCTCGCCGGCAACGTCGCCTACGAGTCCATGGGCCTGAAGACCTTCGGCTTCGCGTTCGGGCGGCAGGACATCTGGCACCCCGAGAAGGACGTGTACTGGGGGTCGGAGAAGGAGTGGCTGGCGGCGTCCCGCTACGAGGACGGCGCCGAGGACCGCGACTCCCTGGAGAACCCGCTGGCCGCCGTGCAGATGGGGCTGATCTACGTCAACCCGGAGGGCGTGGGCGGAAAACCCGACCCGATGCGCAGCGCCGCAGACGTGCGGGTGACCTTCGAGCGCATGGCGATGAACGACGAGGAGACCGCAGCGCTCACGGTCGGCGGTCACACGGTCGGCAAGTGCCACGGCAACGGCGACGCGGCCAAGGTCGGCCCCGACCCCGAGGCCGACGACGTCGAGGCCCAGGGCATGGGCTGGCGCAACAGCAACCGCACGGGCGTGGGCGCCGACGCCGTGGGCAGCGGCCTGGAGGGCGCCTGGACGACGAACCCCACGCGCTTCGACGACGGCTACCTGCGCATGCTGCTCGACCACGACTGGGAGCTGACCAAGAGCCCCGCGGGGGCCCACCAGTACAAGCCCGTGTCGATCGCCGAGGCCGACATGCCCGTCGACGCCCACGACCCGTCGGTGCGGCGGATGCCGATGATGACCGACGCGGACATGGCGATGAAGGTCGACCCGATCTACCGGAGCTACCTGGAGAAGTTCCGCGACGACTTCGACTACTTCTCCGACACGTTCGCCCGCGCGTGGTTCAAGCTCACCCACCGCGACATGGGCCCGAAGGCCCGGTACGTCGGGCCCGAGGTCCCCGACGAGGACCTGATCTGGCAGGACCCGATCCCCGCAGGCCCCACCGGCTACGACGTCGCGGCGGTCAAGCGCGCGATCGACGGCAGCGGGCTGTCGACGTCGGATCTGGTCACCACCGCGTGGGACGCGGCGCGCACGTTCCGCGGCTCGGACTTCCGCGGCGGCGCCAACGGCGCCCGGATCCGGCTCGCGCCCCAGAAGGACTGGGCGGGCAACGAGCCCCAGCGCCTCGCGCGCGTGCTCGGCGTCTACGAGGGCATCGCGAAGCAGCACGGCGCCAGCGTGGCCGACGTCATCGTGCTCGGCGGCAACCTCGGCATCGAGCGGGCGGCGAAGGCGGCCGGTCACGAGGTCAGCGTCCCGTTCACCCCGGGTCGCGGCGACGCCACCGACGCGCAGACCGACGCCGACTCGTTCGACGTGCTCGAGCCCGTCCACGACGGCTACCGCAACTGGCTCAAGCAGGACTACGGCGTGCGCGCCGAGGAGCTGCTCGTCGACCGCACCCAGCTCATGGGGCTCACGGCGCCGGAGATGACGGTGCTCGTGGGCGGCATGCGCGTGATCGGCACCAACCACGGCGGCACGAAGCACGGCGTGTTCACCGACCGCGTCGGCGCGCTCACCAACGACTTCTTCCGCAACCTCACCGACATGGCCAACCGCTGGGTGCCCGCAGCCGACGGGGTCTACGAGGTGCGTGACCGCGCCACCGACGCGGTGAAGTGGACCGCGTCGCGCGTGGACCTGGTGTTCGGGTCGAACGCGATCCTGCGGGCCTACGCCGAGCTCTACGCCCAGGACGACAGCCAGGACAAGTTCGTGCGCGACTTCGTCGCCGCGTGGACCAAGGTGATGGACGCCGACCGCTTCGACGTCGCCTGAGGCGCGTCAGCGGGACGGGGAGGGCCACAGGGCCTCGGCGAGCGCGTCGAGGCTCGTGGCCTGCCGCCACGTGGGCAAGGCCACCTGCACGGGCAGGTTGCTGAACCGGTGCAGCAGGTGCAGGGCCATCAGCGGCCGGCGCAGCGTGTCGGCGTCGCCGAGGCCCGCGGCGTCCAGCAGCGCGGTCACCCGAGCGGGCACACCGGCGCCGAGGAACACGCCGGGGCCGATGAGGTCGTAGCGTGCGTCGCCGGCGAAGGCGTCCCCGAAGTCGAGCATGCCGACGAGCTGCCAGCGACCGTCCCGCTCGGCGACGTGCAGGTTGAACGGGGTGTACTCGCCGGTGAGCAGGGCGTCGTCGGGAGCGGGCGGCATCGCGGCGATGGCGGCGTCGACCCACGCCTCGATCCCGTCGCGCAAGGGCTCGGGCAGGCCGAACTGTCGCTGACGCGCGACCAGACCGGCCCGTTGGCGCGTGAGGAAGGCGGGCCAGGTCGGGGCGTGCGGGGCGGGCGCAGGGCGGGGGAGCGCGCGCACGGTGGCGACGAGCGCTCCGATCGCCTGCATCAGGTCCATGCGCGCGGCCTCGTCGAGGCCGTCCCACACCGACGACAGCGTGACCCCCGGCACGTGACGCATCACGAGCCACGTCCAGCCGTCGTCGACGCCGTGACCGAGGAGCGCGGGGAGCGCGACGGGCAGATCGGCGTCCGTGAGCGCCGCCAACGCCCACCGCTCGGCGGCGCCCTCCCCGGCGTAGGCCGGGGGCACGAGCTTGACGACGGCGTCGGCGTGGACGCGGGCCACCAGCGCTCCGCCGTCGGCATAGGGCGTGAAGCGGTCGGGCGTCAGGCCGGCGCGCCGGGCGACGTCGAGGGCAGCGGCACGCCACCGGTCGGGCGACCGCTTGAGCGCGCGGGCACCGGGATCGTCGGGGTCGAGGGGGAGCAGCGGGCACCTCGGGGGCACGGCCGACCCGGCCGTCGCGTGCCGGCGTGCGTCGACCGCCCGGAGACGGGGAGCGGTGGGTCCGTGGTACCCTCGGCGCGGGGAAGGGTCACGGTCGGACGGCCTGGGCGGCGGTCGCGTGTCCGCAGATCGTGGAGGAAGGATGACGAGGATGGCCTGGGGCGCGCGCCGCGCGCTGGTGGGGTGGCTGCTGACCGGCGCGGTGGCCTGCACGTCGGCGTCGGTCACCAAGGACGACACCGACGTCGTCGACACCGACAGCGACGGCGTGCCCGACACCGACACGACGGACACCACCGACACGACGGACACCACCGACACGACGGACACCACCGACACGCCGTCCGTCGACGCCGACGACGACGGCTACGGTGACGACGTCGACTGCGACGACACCAACCCCGACGTCCACCCCGACGCCACCGAGACCTGCAACGGCGTCGACGACGACTGCAGCGCGGGCGTCGACATCGCAGTCCACCCGTTCGACGGTGCCCTCGGCGCGTGGGCGCCGGACCGTGACGCCGACGGCTTCGGCGACGAGGACGAGGTGCGGTGGCGGTGCGAGGCGCCCACGACGTCGGGCTACGCCACGCTCCTCACCGACTGCGACGACGACGCCCCGCTGGTCCACCCGGACGCGGTGGAGGTGTGCGACACGATCGACAACGACTGCGACAGCCTGGTCGACGACGCTGACGACGACATCGACCCGGCCACGTCGCCGGGTGCCGTGTGGCGGTGGCTCGACGGCGACGGGGACGGCCACGGCGCGGGGGAGCCGCGCGGGTTCTGCGCGCCGCCCGCGCCGCCGTGGGTCGACAGCACCGACGACTGCGACGACGCCAACGGCATCGTCTACCCCGGGCGCCCCGAGCTCTGCGACGGCTACGACAACGACTGCGACCGGCTCGTCGACGAGGACGACCCCGGGATCTCGCCGTCGCTGCTCACGATGGCGTGGCGCGACGACGACGGCGACGGCTTCGGCGACCCCGACCAGCAGCGCGCGTACTGCACGCCGCCCGTGGGCTGGGTCGCCAACGCCGACGACTGCCGTGACCGGGGGAGCGACCACGGTGTGCCCGCGGTCGATATCCACCCCGGGGCCGCGGAGCTGTGCAACGACGTCGACGACGACTGCGACCTGGCCGTCGACGACGACGACGCGGACGTGGCCCCCACGCAGCCCTGGTACGTCGACCTGGACGGCGACGGCTTCGGCGACCCGGCGTCGGCGAGCCTGCAGTGCGATCCGCCGGCCCAGGGCGTGCGCGACAGCGCCGACTGCGACGACAGCGACAGCGCGACGCGGCCGGGGGGCGCCCCGTTGGACTCGGGCACGGCCTGCTCGCGCGACGGCGACGGGGACGGCTGGGGTGACGCGACCGCCACGGGCCCGGTGGTGCCGGGCTCGGACTGCGACGACAGCCTGGCGACGACGTTCCCGGGGGCAGCCGAGCTGGAGTCGACCACCGCCTGCCGCGCCGACGCGGACGACGACGGCTTCGGCGACAGCGCCCCGCCCGCGGGCGTGCAGGCAGGGGAGGACTGCGACGACGCCGCGGCGGACGTGCATCCGGGCGCCACGGAGGTCTGGTACGACGGCGTCGATCAGGACTGCTCGGGCGGCTCGGACCACGACCGCGACGCGGACGGCCACGACAAGGTGCCCGTCGGCGACGACTGCGACGACGACGACGACGGCATCCACCCCGGGGTGGTGGACGTCGCCTACGACGGCATCGACCAGGACTGCAGCGGTGCCGACTTCTGTGACGTCGACGGCGACCTCCAGGACGCAGAGCGGTGCGGCGGTCCGGACTGCGACGACGGCAATGCCGGGGTGTTCGACGGGGCACCGGAGGTGTGCAACGACGTCGACGACGACTGCGACGGTCAGACCGACGAGGGCCAGCCGCTGCTGGACTGGTACCGGGACGCGGACGGCGATGGCTACGGCCGCGACGGCACCCTCGTCCGCGATTGCAACGCGCCGACCGCGTCGACCTACGCGAACCTCGCCGGCGACTGCGACGACGGGGACGACCAGGTGAACCCGGGTGCGGTGGAGGTGTGCAACGGGGTCGACGACGACTGCCGCTACGGTGTCGACGACGGACTCGCGGGACGGACCTGGTACGTCGACGGGGACGGGGACGGCCACGGTGACCCGACCCGGTCGGTGTACACGTGTGGGGCGGCCGGCCCGGGCACCGGCTTGTCGGCGAGCCACGACGACTGCGACGACACCGACGCCGCGGTGCATCCCGGCGTCGCCGAGGCGTGCAACGGCGTCGACGACGACTGCGATGGGGTGCGCGACAACGGCCTCACCACGGGCACGTGGTGGCCCGATGCCGACGAGGATGGCTACGGCGATCCGGGCTTGCCCACCGCGGCGTGCGTCCAGCCCCCCGGCTTTGTGCTGGACGACACCGACTGCGACGACGCCGACGACCTGCGGCATCCCGGTGCGGGCGAGCGGTGCAATGGTCTGGACGACGACTGCGACGGCACGCTCGACGAAGGGGGGACCCAGCTGTCGTACCTGGTCGATCGGGACGGTGATGGCTGGGGGGACGACAGCCAGGTGATCACCGCGTGTTCGCGCCCCCCGGACGCGGTGTCCGTGTTCACCGGAGGCGACTGCGACGACGCCGATCCCGCCATCCATCCGCGCGCCGAGGATCCGGCGTGCGACGGCATCGACCAGGACTGCAACGGTCAGCTCCGCGAGTTCACCATCCCCGGGGACTTCGCCAGCTTCGGCGCGGCCCACAACCACGCGCAGACCAACGGGTTCTCCGACTACCGCATCTGCCTGGGGCCGGGCATCTACGGCGGCCCCACGGATCCCGACACGATCAACCGCATCGTCGAGGTGGTCGGGATGGGTGCAACCCGCGAGGACGTGGTGCTGCGCCCACCCCGTGGCCTCACGTTCTTCTCGCGGGACGGGCTGACGCTGCGCCACCTCCGGGTCGACGGCAAGCTCGACCGGCCGCCATTCACCGGCGACACCACGCTCGACGACGTCCACATGGTGTACAGCCCCACCGACCCGGGCACGCCGGTGGACGCGCTCCGCATCGTGACCCGCGGCATCCTCACGACCCGCAACGGCACGCTCATCGAGGGCCTGCACTACACGCGGGCCGGAACCATCCGCTTGTGGGGCAACCACGTCGATCTGCAGGACACCACGTTGCGCGACTTCGAGCTGGTCGACACCCACGACGAGTCCACGTGCGGTCTCATCGGCAGCAGCGCCGTGACCACCCAGCCCGTGCTCCGCCGCGTGCGGATCGAGGACGTCCGCATCGCGGCGGCGGGAAGCGTGGTCGGCGGCGTGGTGCGGGGCACCACCCACGCGGTGCTCGAAGACGTGGACATCGTCCGCGTCACGGTCGAGGCGCCCAGCATCGTGGGCGGTGTCGTGTCGACGACCAATGCGCGGGCCACCGAGCTGACGCGCGTGCGCGTGCGCGACGTCACGCTCGATGCCGGAGACGGGGAGGTGTCTGGCGGCGTGCTGCGCCTCGCCATCGCCGGCGGTGTCACCGCCCCCCTCGACGCGAACCACCTCGACGTCGCCGGGCTGCGGATCACGGCGGGGGAGGTCAGTGGCGGTGTGGTGGACGTGGCCTATGGGCTCGGCACGGGGTCCCAGTGGCTCGACGTCACGCTCTCCCACGCGTCGATCGTGGGGCTGCACGTCGACGCGCCGGCGATCACGGGGCTCGTCGGAAGCGTCCTCGGCGCCGACGACCACTCCTCCCTGTACGTCGACGACACGGTCCTGGCGTGGATGCGGCCGCTGGACGCTCTGGCCTGGCACAACGCGATCCCCGGTCGCCTCGGGGCCTACGAGACGCCGACGGTGGGCCTGCCGCCGCAGACCGACCCGCTGTTCTCCGACGTGCGGGTCACCGCGGTGGGCGACGACCTCGTCTTCGACGATCCGGTGAGCTGGGATCTGACGTTGTCGATGGGCTCGCCGTACGCCGACGTCGACTGGAGCGTACGGGACGTGGACGGCACCGCGCTCGACCTCGGCGCCTACGGTGGGGAGGGCGCCGGCCCCGACACCGGGACGTGGTGGATGTGGCCGTGACGTCCCGTCACCGTGCCAGGCCCGGGCGGGCGGTTACCTGACGCCTTCGAGGCGGCCGAGCGGTTCGGCCGCCACCGGGAGAACGGGATGGGACGCGTCGGGGTCGCATGGATGCTGCTCGGCCTGACCGCCTGCGACGCGCTGTTGGCGTCGCCGGACGTCGACGGCGACGACGCCGTGGCTGAGGTCGCGCCCACGCCCACGCCCGCGCCCGTTCCCGCGTCCGCCCCCTCGGCCCCGACCCCCAAGGCTGCGACCACGCCCACCGGCGTCGTCTCCGGCACGGCCGCTCCGGCGCTCGACCTGCCGCTGTTGGAAGGCGAGGGCCGCTTCCGGCTCGACCCGGTGCCCCCGGAGGGTCCGCCCGCCGATCGCGGGGCGGTGATGCTGGCGTTCATGGCCAGCTGGTGCGGCCCGTGCGCCGCGAGCCTGCCCACGCTGGCTGCGCTCCAGGCGTCGAAGCCCGACCTGCAGATCGTGCCCGTCGTGGTCGACGAGGACGCCCGCGGTCAGCAGGCCGAGCTGCACAAGGTGCGCGCCGCGGGCCTCACGGGCCCGGTGCTCGCGGCCGACAACGCCACCGTCGTGCAGTGGACCGGCGCCAACCGCTCGGTGCCGCGCTTCGTGTTCATCGGCCGCGACGGGATGATCGTGGCCCAGGACCGCGGCTTCGGCGACAACGTCCGCGGGATGATGCCGCGCCAGGCGGATCGCACCCTGGCGCGGTGACGGGCGGGCGTCAGCGGTCGGTGTGCGGGCCGCCGTGACCGTGCCGGCCGCCGTGGCCGTGCGTGCCGCAGCCGGCCCGTCGCGCCTTCCACGCCTCGGCGTGGTGACGCCACCAGGGACCACCGCGACCGCCGTGGCCGCCGCGTCCACGCCCGCCCCACGGGGGGCCGCGGCGCTCGCCGAGCTCGGTGGCGACGTCGACCACCTCGCCGCCGCGCAGCAGCGTGGCGGTCACCGTGGTGCCGGCGCCGGCCTCGGCGAGCAGGCCGAGGAGCTGACGCAGGTCGGTGACCGCCGTGCCGTCGATCGCCAGGATGGCGTCGTCGGACTTCCAGCCGGCGCGGGACGCGGGGCCGCCGGGCATCATGCCGCCGACGAGCAGCACCTGATCCTGGCCGACCTGGGCGGCGACGGCGTCGGGCAGGCGGCCGCGCGAGAACCGCACGCCGAGCCAGCCCGGGGTCACCGAGCCGCGGGCCTCGAGGCGCTCGACCACGCGGGCGACGGTGGGGTGGGGGAGCACCGCACCCACGCGCGTCAGGCGCGGCGTGTTCAGGCCGAACACCTGGCCTTCGGCGTCGAGCGTGACGCCGCCGACGAGCGCGGGGGGCAGCTGGGCGTCGACCTCGAGCCAGGCGTCGACCTCGGCGCCGGCGCGGGTGCGCCAGGGGCCGTCGACGGCGGCGAGCACGCCGAGGCGGACGCGCGGGCCGGAGGTGCCCCGACCGGCGGGCAGCGCGAGCTCGCCGACCTTGAAGGTGTCGGGCGCGCGCCAAGGCAGGGGCGCGAACGCGCCGCCCTCGACGGCGAGCAGGGCGAGGTCGGTCGTGGGGTCGCGACCGACCACGGTGGCCGCGTGGCGCGTGCCGGCGTGGTCGACGAGCACGAGCCCGGCGTGGCCCTCCTCGACGAGGTGGGCGGCGGTGACGGCGCGGTCAGCGGACCACGCCACGGCGGAGCCGAGCGTGGCGTCGGCGTCCTGGAGGGAGAGCAGCGACGGGGCCACCGCGTCGAGCGTGGCGGCGAGGGCGTCGGACAGGGCTTGGAGCTTCATGGGATCCTTCGTACGTGTCTGGAGTGACACCGTGGGGTTGTGTCTTCCACCATGCTCCCGCCGACGCCGTCTGCGTACCGTCCGGCGGGGCCGACCGACCTGTCCGATCGGTCAGGTCGCGCCTGTCCCCGGTCGCCCTTCCCATCCGCCCGCGCGTGCGCAAGGAGGGACGACATGACCGACGCCGTCCCGCCGTTGACCCTGGTGCTCCTCGCTGCCGACCCACTCGCGCGGCAGGGCCTGGCGGGCCTGCTCACGACGGCGGGCGCGCTGGTGCACGCGCTCGCGACCGCGGGCGACGCCCACGCGCTGGTGGAGGCCGAGGCCGTCGACGCCGTGGTGGTCGACGGCGCCGAGCTGCTGGCCGCGCTCGCGCTGGACGTGCCCGTGGTGGCGCTGGTCGACGGCGCCGAGGCCGCCGCGATGGCGGTGCGGGACGGGGCGTGGGGCGTGGTGCACCGCGGCGTCGAGGCGTCGCGGGTGATGGCCGCGGCGCGCGCGGTGGCGCTCGGACTGCGCGTCGTCGACGACCGCTACCCGGACCTGCTGCGCCTGCCCGACCTGGAGCCGCCTGACGACCCGCTCACGCCGCGGGAGGAGGAGGTGCTGCTGCGGCTCGCGGAGGGCTGGTCGAACGCCCGCATCGCCACGGATCTGGGCGTGTCCGAGCGCACGGTGAAGTTCCACGTCAACCAGCTGATGCTCAAGCTGGGGGCGACCACCCGCACCGACGCCGTGGTGCGTGCCGCGCGATCGGGCCTGCTCTGGCTGTAGGGTGGGATAGGCCGGGGCCGGGGGGAGGCGGTGACCGCGACGTCGACGACCACCGACACACCGCGCTGGGCGCTGGTCGCGGGCGGCACCACCACGGTGGGTGCGGCGTTCGCCGAGCGTGCGGCGGCGTCAGGTCTGCACGTCGTCGTCGTCGCCCGCGGGGTGGAGCGGCTCAGGGCCGTGGCGGACGGCCTGCGCGCGCGTCACGGCGTCGAGGTGGTGCCGGTCGCGCTCGACCTGCTCGCCGACGGCGCGGTCGAGGCGCTGCAGGAGGCCGTCGGCGACCGCGCGATCGACCTGATGGTGGTCAACGCCAACCTCCACCGCATCGGCAGCTTCGCCGACCAGCCGCTCGACCTGAAGGTGCGCATGCTGCGCATGGACCTGGAGATGCCCGTGCGGCTCACGCACGCGTTCGGGCCGGGCATGGTGGCGCGCGGCCGGGGCCGCATCGTGTTCGTGAACGCGCTGAACGCGCTGACGGCGCTGGAGAACGACGCCGTGTTCCAGGGGGCGAAGGCGGGGCTGCGGGTGTTCGCCGAGAGCGTGGGCCTCGAGTACGCGCGCGCGGGCGTGCACGTGGCGACGGCGCTGGTGGCCGGCATCCAGGGCTCCGACAGCTTCGCGTCGAAGATGTCGCCGCGGACGCAGCGCTGGGTGCGCCTGGTGGGCGGGTCGATGTCGGCGGAGGCGATCGTCGACGACTGCTGGCGCCAGCTCGCCCGGGGCCGCACCGAGCTCGTGCCCGACGGGCGCGTGGGCCTGCTGTGGTCGGCGGGTAAGGCGATGGACGCCTCGCGCCTCCTTGGGTGGCGGTGGCTGCGGTGGGCGTGGTCGGCGCTGTTCGGGCGGCTGCTGGATGGAGACGGCGGGTGATCAGGGTGTGGCCGGGTGAGGGTGGGAGGTGGGTGCGCCTGGGCGTCGCGGCGCTAGCGCTGGCGTGTGCCGGCGACGACCCGGGGACGGACGTCGACAGCGACGCCGACACCGAGGTCGACAGCGACGCGCTCGCCGACGCGACGGCAGAGTGGCGCGTCGGCGCAGGCCCGGCGGTCACCGTGTCCGGGCGCGTCCATGCCTTTGGTCCGACGCTCGGCGCGTCGCTCGACGGCGCCACGGTGCGCGTGGCGGAGGCGCCGGAGCTGTCCGTCGTGGTGGCGGACGACGGCACGTTCGCGCTGGAGGTCCCGTCCGGTGCGCCGCTGTCGTTCCAGGTGGTGCAAGCGGGCTTCACGCTCAACCAGAGCGCTGCCATCGAGCTGGGCGCGGCGGGCGTCGACGACCTCGGCTTCCAGGTGCCGACGGAGGCGATGGTGGACGTGCTGGCGCAGGCCGCGGGCGTGGCGCTCGATCCCACGCGCTGTCAGATCGCCACCACCGTGTCCGCACCCGGCACGCCGCCCTACGGCGGTGCGGGGGTGGGCGAGCGGGACGTGGTGGTGTCCATCGACCCGCCGCTGCCCGCAGACGGCGTCGGCCCGGTCTACTTCGCCTACCTGTCCGACGCGCTGATCGTGCCCGACACCCGGCTCACGGCGTCGACGATCGACGGCGGCGTGCTGTTCGGCAACGTGCCCGAGGGTGCGTACACGCTCACGGCCACCAAGGCGGGCATGACGTTCACGCCGGTGGCGATCCGGTGTCGGGCGGGCGTGCTGGTGAACGCGGCGCCGCCGCACGGGCTGCAGCCGCTGTGAGGCGTGGAGTGACGTGGTGGACATGACGACGCCGCAGGGCTTCGAGGACGCCCGCACGTGGCTGCTGGCCTTCGACGACGTCGACGGCCTCCCTCCGCTCGCGGACGCGGCCCGCCTCGGCGCGACCTGGCGGTGGCCGAGCTTTTCGCCGTGGCAGTCCTGGACCCTCCTGCGCCGTCGCGGTGCGTTCGAGGTCCGTCGCCGCACCTGGGTGCAACCGCAAGGCCCGTTGCGTCCTGCACGGTGTTTCGTGGCCATGGGCCGCGTCGAAGCCAGCGTCGCCGCCGCGCTGGTCGAGAGCTTCGACGCGTCCTGGCTGCGGCTCGACCCACAGGCGGCGTCCTGGGGGATCGACGGCACGACGTGCGGTGTGCTCGTGCCGGACGCCCAAGGGACCTTCAGCCAGCTTTCGTGGTGGAGCCAGCCGCCGGAAGCGTGGGCGCCCATCGTCACCTGGCATGATCGCGCGACGGCCGCCTTGGAGCGGTTCCTCCCGTCCGGTACGACCGACGATGCCTACCCGCAGGTCTTGCCTCTCGGCTGCGGCCGAGTAAGTTGATCGAGTCAACGATGTGGTGAGCCTCCGTGACTCCAGTTCGCCCCTCCCTGGCCGCCGTCGCCGCGGCTGTGCTCGCTGCCTGCGCCCCTCCAGCAGACCCGGGCCCCGAGGTCGGCACGCCCGTGGTGGTCGGGCCCGGCGTGCCCGATCCGGACGCGGCCTACCGGGACCCGTGGCATGCCGTGCTCGCCGACGCGCAGATCGTCGACAAGGAGGTCACCGTCGGCGACGTCACGCTGCGCTACGCCGAGGGGCCCGACCACGGTCCGCCGCTGGTGTTGCTGCACGCGCAGCACCTGGACCACTTCAGCTACAGCCGCGTGCTGCCGGCGCTGTCGCAGGCGTTCCACGTCTTCGCGGTGACCTACCACGGCCACGGCGAGACCCGGAGCCCCGTCGAGCGCCTCGCCGCCGAGCCCATCGGCGTCGACCTGTCGGCGTTCCTCGAGCACGTCGTGGGTGAGCCGGTGTTCCTCACGGGCAACTCGTCGGGTGCGCTGCTGTCGGTGTGGCTGGCGGCGAACCGACCGGACCTGGTGCGCGCGGTGCTGTTGGAGGACCCGCCGCTGTTCACGTCGGAGCTGTCGCGTTCGCGATCGACGGTGGCCTACCACACGTTCACGACGTGCCACGACTTCCTGGCCGACGCCGAGGCGGTCGCGTCCGAAGACTTCCTCGTCTACTGGCTCACGGCCAACCGCGACTTCGTGGTGCAGCAGGCGGGGGAGGTGGGGTTCTCGCTGGCGCTGGCCAGCATCGCGCAGTTCCGTGCGGACCACCCCGGGGAGCGCGTGGAGCTGACGTACCTGCCCGACACGATGCGCATGCTGGTGCGCGGCCTCGACGTCTACGACCCGCACTTCGGCGACGCCTTCTACGACGGCCGCTGGAGCGCGGGCTTCGATCAGGCCGAGGCGCTGACCCGGGTGCAGGCACCCACGCTGCTGCTGCACGCCCGCTTCGAGATCCTGGAGGACGGCACGCTCAACGGTGCGCTCGACGACACCGACGCGGCGCGGGCCCTGTCGCTGCTGCCCGACGGCACGTACCAGTCCATCGACGCCGAACACGTGGTGCACCTCGACCAGCCCGACGCCTTCGTCGATGTGCTCACAGGCTTCTTCGACGGCGACCTGCCGTGAGCGGCGACGGACCGGATGCCGGACGCCGTGAGGCGGCGCTGCGCGACGTGGCCCTGCTGCGCTCGTTCGGGGTGTTGAACCGGACGTTCCTCGCGTACTTCTCGCGGGGGCTGGCGGGTGAGGGGCTGTCGTACTCGGAGGGCACGGTGCTGATGAACGTCGCCGCGCGGCCTGGCGCGATGCAGGACGCGCTGGCGCGTGAGCTGGTGATCGACAAGGCGGCGGTGGCCCGGTCGGTCAAGGGCCTCAAGGCGAAGGAGCTGGTGCAGGTGCGACGGTCGCCCACGGACCGGCGCGCCCACGAGCTCCGGCTCACGCCCGACGGCCAGGCCCTCGTGGCGCGCATCGCGCGTTGGAACGAAGCCTGGATCGGCGCGGTCACGGACGGGATCGACGCGGAGGCGTGGGCGGTGTTCCGCGACGTGCTCACGCAGCTGGTGGCGCGGTCGAAGGAGGCGCCGGTCGACGTCGAGGGCCGAGGCAAGGCGTGAGGGCGTGAGCCCCCGGGGCGCGTCAGGCCTACGGCCGGATCACCTGGGCCGTGAGCTGGACCATGCCCGCGACGTGCTGTCGCGGCGGGCCGAAGACGAGGTCGCGGCGCTGCTGCAGCCCGTCCCACAGGCGGATGCCGTGGCCGAGGATGACGGGCAGGAACGTGAGCGTGAGCTCGTCGACCACGCCGGCGTCGAGCCCCTGCCGGACGATTTCGCCGCCATCGAGGTAGACGTCGCGGCCGTTGGCGGCGTCGAGCGCAGACGCCACGAGTTGATCGATGGGGCCGCAGACCGCGCGCGCGTCGCCGCCGCCCGGTGCGGGGGGCAGGGGATGGTGGGTCGCGACGAGCACGGGGCGGTCTCCGTAATGCCAGGCGTCGAAGTCGAGGAGCACCTGGTAGGTGCGTCGGCCCATCAGCAGGGCGCCGACGTCAGCGAGGAAGGTGGCGAAGTCGAGGCCCTCGGAGCGTTCGTCGGGGTCGGGCGTGCGCTCCATGAGGAAGGACAGGTCGTGGTTCGGGCCGGCGATGCAGCCGTCGAGGGAGCAGCCGAGGTAGGCGCGGACGCGGGGCATGGGCGGGCCGGGGGTGTGGGGGATGGGGGAGCTTGGCATGGAGCGGGGGCGTGTGCAGGGCGCGTCGAGAGGGGGCGTCGTCGCTCACACTGTCCGCCTCGCGAGGCTGGCCACGGCGCCACCGAAGTGCTCGGCGTCGAGCGTGAGCGCGTCGAACGACAGGGTCCACGGGGACGTTCCACACAGATGCCCGATCGCGCCGCGGACACCGATGTGGCCTCGGGCGTTGACGTCGAAGAACTCCAGCGCGAGCTCCCCAGGAGAGAGGCTCTCCAGACGGGCGCTCCCCGAACGGGTGCGCTCCAGGGCCGTCAACGACGTGATGAACGCGTGCCACGCTGCGGCCAGCACCCAACAGTCGACGCTCCCGGTCGACGCGCCGAGGTTCACGGAGACGATCACGATGCGATCTCCGCCAGAGGTCGCGTCTGCGTCGAGCACCTCCAGCGTGATGGACTGATCGTCGGCGGCTGGGAATGTCGTTGGCATCGATCCCCCGTGTGCCGGTCTAGCGGCTGTTGCGGACGTCGGAGGAGCTCGATCGACGTTTCGGTCTCGCTGCTACCGACCGGTCCCGGAAGCCTCGGCGTGGGCCCATGACGACGACGTCAGACCGATCGCGACCGCAACGATTCACCTACTCACCCCCCAGGAACGCCGCGCCCGCGTCCTCCAGCGTCGGCACCACCAGCGCCCGGTCCAGGTCCCGGTTCATCCGCTCGCAGCTCGGCTCGGCGATCAGCAGGCACCCGTGGCACGCCGCGCCCTCCCGACCCCGTCCGTCCTCCGGCCCGTCCGGCTCGTGCTGGGCGCACACCGGGTCGTTCGAGCAGATGAGGTTCCGCTCCACGGCCTCGTCGATGTGGCGGACGATCTCGCGCCCGACCTCCACGAGGCCGCCGAGCGTGCCCTCGCTGCCCGGCGTGCCCGTGTACAGCAGGATGCCCGCCCGGGACTTCGTGGGGTCCTCGGGGTGGCGGTAGCAGTAGATGCGCTCGCGGATGGCGCTCGCCGAGTACCCGCACTCCAGGCTGATCTGGGTGATCAGCATGTGGGCGAGGCTGTGCAGCATGAGCATGCGCGCGCTGGTGAACCGGTCCATTGAGGTGTCCGACGGCGCCAGCTCGTTCTCCCGGCGAAGCCCGGCTCGGAACTGGGACTCCCGGACCTTCACGGCGTCACGGTCCTCCCAGGCGCGCAGGGCGGCCTCGTCGAACGCGAGGAACACGCCCTCACCAAGGATCTCGACCGCTGGGATCCAGTCCTTGTGTTCGGACAGCGGTGCCGTCTGCTGTCCGGCCAGCTCCAGGTCACCCTCGGGGCCGACGTTCACGCCCTCGATCCGGGTGAAGCCCACCATCGCGCGGACCTCGCGGAGCGCGTGCACCAGCACGACGCGGTCGAGGTAGTCCGGCAGCTTCTGGTCGAGCTGGCGGGCGAACCACCGCTCGCCCTTCGGTGGCAGGTCGTCGGCGTAGCCGGGCGGTGCGGCCATGAGGGCAGCCCACTCGGCCTCGCGGATGGGGACGGCCTTCTTGTCGGCGCCGTCCCGCTTGGCGCGGATCGCGTCGAGCACCTCGGTCTCGTCCTCGTCGGCGAAGGCCTCCTCGACCTCCTCGATGAGGCTCATCGCCATCTGCAGGTCGCGCAGGGTCTCGACGCGCTTCAGGGAGCCCCAGAACTTCGACACCTTGCGGCGGAGGTCCTCGCCCACGTCGGGGATCGACAGCACGCTCAGGCGCTGGGGGAACCACACGTTGGAGCCCGTGCGGATGAGCAGCTTCGCCTGCTCGTCGCAGTGGTCGTCGTTGGACTGCAGCCAAGGGCGCCACCCCGCACAGGTGCCGAGCGCGTGGGGGAGGCGGAGGTCCTGCAGGCCGCGGGTGCGCCCACAGCGCCGGCAGACCACGACCAGGTCGGTGAGACCACCGCTGGTGCCGGTGGTGATCAGCGCGAGGTCGGCGGTGTGCTCCTGGCCGTCGTCGCCGACCATCGAGCCGTGCTCGGGGTCGGGGTGGCAGTAGTAGACCTGGGTCTGCCCCTCGGCCTTCTCCATGCCCTCCTCGACCTGCCCGGCGTGGACGAAGCCGCGCCAGTTGATGTCCTGCAGGTGGCCCTTGGGGCACGCGCTCACGAAGCGGATGGGGACCGTGGGCTGGTTCCTGCGGGTGTCGGCGTAGCAGGCGTGCTCGCGCTTCTCGTCGAGGCCGTCGCGTCGCACCAGCGACCGGCAGGTGCGGCACAGGTACCAGCTCGGGAACTCTCGGGCGTGCACGCCGCGCCACGGCGCCGGGTCGTCGTCCTCACACCGCGGGGGCAGGCGCAGGCGCACGTGGTTGTGCTCCCAGTGCCCTGCACCCTTCAGCATGGACAGCGCCTGCTTCTCCAGCCGGGGCTCCTCCAGGAAGCCCTCGTCCCGGTCGGCGTACTGCCAGGTGTCGAGGCCCTTGATGACCACGGCGTAGTCGACCAGGTCGACGATGGCGCCAGGGCCTGCTGCCGTGAGCATCTGGCTCCGGCGGATGCTTCCGTCCGGCGGCTTGCGCCGCCCGTCCCCACGCGCGCTCATGCCGTGGCCTCCCGCTTCTTGATGTCGACCCAGACGTGCACGCCCGGCTCCACGTCACGCATCGACGTGGGGGCACGGAAGTCGTCGAGGAGGTCGCTGTTGTCGCCCACGAGGTCGTCCACGGCGGTCGACAGCAGAGCCTGGAAGTTCTTTGGCGTCTCCCACGGGGAGTACTTCAGCGTGCCGCCGGCCTCGTCGACGTGGTCGATGAGCAGCTTCCACTGCTTGATGAGGAACTCGATGCGGCTGCGCAGGTTGCTCTCGACGGTGGGGGAGACGTCCTCGCGGTGGTCCAGAGCCCGCTTCGTGAGCAGCTCGATCACCCGCGCCTCCATCGGCGCCAGCTCGTCCTGCTTCATGCGTCGCACGGCCTCGCTGGGCGCCATGCGGGGGCCCAAGTGGCGCACCAGGCCGACCACCACGCCGGCGAGGCCGCGGTCCACGGCGCGGGTGCTGAACGGCGTGACGCTGGACGCCTCGACCTCCCGGTAGAAGCTCTCGTGGTAGGCGGTGAACCGCTCGTAGTGGCTGCGGTCACGCGGCTTGAACACGTTGTAGGCGGTGACCACGAGGCCCGGTGTCTCGCGGCCGACGCGGGAGGACGCCTGGATGTACTCGGCGGTGGTGCGGGGCTGGCCGTTGACCACCATGAGGCCGAGGCGGGAGATGTCGACGCCCACGGAGATCATGGAGCTCGCGAGCAGCACGTCGTGCTTCGCGTCTCGGCCCCTGCCGAACGGGCTGTTGAGCCTGTCGATGGCCTGGGCGATGTCGTCGGTGCTCTGGCGGCTGGTGAGCTCGAGCACGTCGAAGCCGAGCCGGCGGTCGTCGAAGTGGCTGCTCCGCTCCTCGTCGAGGGGGCGGCGGCGGGCCATCCGGTCGGTGCGCTGGGCGACGTCCTCCAGCACGAGCCGCTGGGCGCCTCCGAGCTCCTTCAGGGCGTTGAAGTAGGCGACCAGGGTCATGTAGGTGTCGCCGGGGTTGTCGCGCCCAGGGGCGCCCGCCTCGTGCCAGTGCTTCTGCGCTGCCGCGAGCAGGGCCGTGTAGGTGCGGGCGGCGAGCACCTTCATGCTCCGGCCTGGTGCGGCGACGCCCAGGTACACGCGGGTCTTCGCCGCGGACTTGTCCGTCTCGGCGAAGAAGGTGTCGCCGTCGTCGAGGCCCTGGGGCGGGAACAGGTGCACGTTCGGGCGGCCGAACACGGCGCGGATCTGCTCGGTGGCGCGCCGGGCCGTGGCCGTGGAGGCCAGCACCTTCGGGCCGTAGCCGGTGTGGTCTCGGCACAAGGCGTCGATCGCGGTCTCATACAGGCCGACCATCGTGCCCAGGGGGCCGCTGATCAGGTGGAGCTCGTCCTGGATGATGAGCTCGGGGGGCAGGAGCCCGTCGGGCAGCGGGCGCGCCTCCTGGGGCACCTTCTCGTGCTCGCCGAGGAAGCCGTACTCGCCTTCGGCGCGCGCCCGGCCGAACAGCATACCCACCGAGCCGCGCCAGGGCAGCGAGGCGAACTTGTCGACCGTGCCGACCACGATGGTGGGCAGTTCCCGGTAGATGTGCTCGTCCACGACCACGAGCGGCAGGCCGTCGCGGTGCTGGGGGGCGGACGGGTCAGCACCGAAGCTGAAGTCGCAGTCGACGTTGCTGCACCCGACCGTGAGCGCCTTCGCGTGCTTGCCATCGGGGACGAGCTCGAAGCTCTCGCCGTCGAGCTTGGTGTCGCACCAGGGGCAGGCGGCCAGCGGGACCGGGGGAGGTCCACCGTAGGAGCGACCGGTCCGCTTGAGCTTCCGAACGGCCTCGGCGGCGTCCTCCAAGCGGTTCGCCGTGGCCTTGCGGCCGACCCACAGGCCGATGCTGAACCGGTGGTGGCCGAGGCGGTCCGGCTGGTCGCGGCGCTGGAGCTCCATGGCGCAGATGAGCTGCGAGGCGCGCCGGAGTTGGTCGAGCGTGAGCAGGCGTAGGGTGTAGCGAAGCAGCACCGCCACGCCGGCGCCCCCATCGGGTCGGTCACGACCGCGCAGGCGGCGCAGCGCGATGACGTAGGCGGCCACGCCCAGGTAGGCCTCGGTCTTGCCACCGCCGGTGGGGAAGAACAGCAGGTCGACGCGGTCTCGGTCGGCGTGGTGCGGGTCGGTGGCGCCTGCGATGTTGAGCATCACGAAGGCGAACTGGAACAGGCGCCACTTCGGCTTCTTGTCGTCTGGGCGCGCCTTTCGGGCGGCGGTGTCCATGGCTGCGTTCGCGATCTGGAAGGCCTCGAGCGCGAGCGGGTCGCGGTCGAGCACCTCGACGCCCTCCTCGATGCGGCCGAGCGCCCGCATCGCCTCGTCCAGGAGACCCTGGGCGGTCTCCTGGCGGCTCGCGGACAGGCCGGGGAGCTTGGACCGCTGCGTGTCGATCCAGGCCCGGTAGGCGGCCACCAGGGGCGCCACACCGCGGCGCAGGGTGTCGACCTCGGTGAGTGCGGCCAGCTTGTCCATCTCCAGCAGCACGCCGTCGATGCTCTTGGCCTTCATCCGGTGGACGGCGGCGCGGGGCACCCAGGCGGTTCCGACCTGGCTGCAGGTGCCCTCGTGGGCCTCCGCGGTGGAGGCGACGCCGTGCCCGACGGCCCACTCGAGGTGGTCGCGGAACTGCACGTCGTTGCGCCGGTCGTCGGGGTGGTCGGTGACGGCCATCCGGCGCCGGGGGACGAAGCCTTGGCTGCTGCGCACGGTCAGCCGCGCCTGGAACAGGAACCGCTCATCGGCGGCCGAGCCCTCGACGGGGTCCCGGCCGTTGAGCAGGAACAGGCTGACGGCGCGGGTGCCCGATGGCACCCCGTCGGCCTCGACCGGTTGATCGACCACCCGGAGGAATACGCCACCGGTGCCCGGGATCGGGTCCGGGTGCGCGTCGTGGCGCCCGAGGTGCACCGGGACGGTGCCTTCGAAGGTCAACACGCGCCGCCAGTAGCGGAACCGCACGCTCTTGGTCTCGTCGTCGTCGTCGCGGTGCGGGATCGCCCGCTCGGTCCAACGGGCCCGCTCGGCGTCACGGTAGGAGAGGGTGGTCTCCTCGTCGAGCTCTTCGTACTCGCCCCAGCTCACGTCCACCTCGAGCACGGTCGCGTCGGAGGGCACGAGGAAGGACAGGCCCATCGAGGCGGGCAGGAAGGGGCGCGCCACGCGCACGTCGTCCGCGGCCTCGTCGGCCTCGGCCTCCACCTCGTTGCCCAGCGCCTCGTCGCCGGTGTCGTCGGTGCGCTGCTCCTCCGGGGCGCCGGCCGGCACCAGGAAGCCCGTGAGGTACCAGCGGGACGGGGAGGTCTCCAGGACCTCGTGCTCGCCCATGGGGCCGACCAGGTCCGCCTCCAGGGCCTCGATGAGGTGCTCCCGGATCTCGACCTGCTGGGTTGCGATGTCGTCGCTCATGCCGTGGTCCCCCCGGGCAGTGGCGGAAGGTGGGTGTCGAGCCAGGCCTCGAAGCCTGGGTTGCGTGCCTGACCGGGACGCAGGACGAGGGCGCCCAGGGCGTGCCGCTCGTGGAACCACGAGGCGTACCACGGGGCCGTGTCGGCCGTGGCATCCGGGCAGAGCAGCACGCTGGCGGCGGGTGGTCCGTCGAAGCGCGGCCAGCGGAGCGCGTCGCGGTAGAGGTGGGCGCTCGTGAACGCGTCGCCCAGGGAGTACCGACCGACGCGGTACTTGGCGTCGAGCGACAGCCACCGCTTCACGGCGCCGGTTTGCACGCCGATGGCGACGTCGGGGCGGCGCTCGCCGGTCAACGCGTGGCGCTTGGTGGGCACGTCCTCTCCGGCGAAATCGAGCCGGCTCGGGAAGCGCGGGTTGAACCACACGCCCACCTGGTGCGCCTGGTCCGGCGAAGTGGCGACCCACGAGGCCCCGCTGCCGGTGCTGCCCAGGTCCTTCAGCAGGTTCAGGCGCGACCACTTGCGCGGCCAGGAGGACGGCACGCGGGCGTCCACGGCGCGCTGGACGGCCAGTAGGCACCAGAGCTCGTAGAGGTGGTAGCTGGGCCGCGTGGCGACGGCGTGGTCCACCTCGGGCGCGAAGCCGAGCTTGAGGAGCTGGCGCCCGTAGCGGTGCGCGCGGGCGTAGGTGGGTGCGTCGAGCAGGACGAGGAGGGCAGCCTCCGTCGCTGGCTCGGGCGGCACGGTGGCGAGGGCGCTCGTGCGCAGGAGTCGACGCAGCCGTGAGGCCGTGGCGCGCAGGGCCCGCACCCGGGCCTCACACCAGCTCACGGTGTCGTTCAGCTCGCTCTTCAGTGCGTGGTCGAGCGCGTCGGCGGCGCCTTCGAGGCGACGGCTGACGGCCCGTGTGAGCCAGGCCAGGTGGCGGTTGGCGGGGTGGTCGATCACCTCGTGGACGGTGCGCACGGGGAGCTCGGGTGGCGCGCCGGACGTGTCGGGATCGGCACCGGGGAGGAACCAGGCCGCCGCCTCGGGGTGGGTGGAGAGCCAGCGGATCGACTCCCGGTCGGCCCGGCGGGCGAGGTGGACGGGTTGGGTCTCCAGGCGCGTGCGCGCCCGGGTCTTCGGGTCGCGGAGGATGTCCCGCAGGGCGCGTTCGAAGGCGGGCACGATGGGCAGGGTGGCCTCCACTGCGGTGGGGAGGTCGAGGCCGTCCAGGTCGAGCCCGGCCTGGCGTGGCCCCTCGACGCCGGCCGTCACCCCCGCCATCCAGGTCTCCAGCTCGTCGAGCAGGGCGAGCCAGAGGTCGGGGCCGAGCTTGGCCTCGTTGGGCTGGACGTCCAGCTCCACGTCGTGCTGCCTGGCGCCTCGCGTGAGCGTGAGCCTCACGCGGCCGACGGCGAATGGCAGCGCGACGGCGACGGCGGAACGCTGCGGATCCCACCCGAGCGTGCGGCCCTCGACCTGGGTGGACCACGGACCGTCCTCCTCCACCTCGACCCACCAGGTGCGGGCCTCGGTGACCTGCCACACTCCGCCCACGCACCGCGCCTCGGCGCCGTGCTCGTCCACGAGGCGGACGGTGGGCGGGGGGAGGTGGTTCACGACCAGAACCCGGTGACGCCGGTGTCGCGGAGGCGGTCGCGCATGGCGCCCAGCTTGGCGGCGCACAGGACGAGCTGGCGCTCCTTGGCGAGCCTCTCCAGCGCACCCAGGGCGGCCTCCAGCTCCTTGGACTCGTGGCCCCGCAGGCGCGGCAGCACCTTGCTGAACAAGGCCTGGTCGATGAGTTCGTGGGCAGGGCAGGCGGTGTCGGCTTCGCGGGCGGCGGCGACCCAGTCCAGGACCTCGCCGGCGGTGCGGTAGCCGACGTGGCGTCGGATGGGGACCAGCACCGCCTGGAAGGCGCGCAGGGCGTCCTCGACGGCGGCGTCGGCGTCCACGCGACGGGGGCGGCGCTGGAAGAACTCCTCCAGCTTCACGTCCCAAAACTCGAGCGTGAAGGCCCGGTCGAGCACCTTGTCGGAGAAGGCGTGGGTGGTCTCGTCCATGTTGACGGTGCCGCCGATGCGGAGGTTGCTCGGCCAGCGCACGGTGGGCGGCACCCCGTTCACGGGCTCGTCGAAGGCGTGCAGGTCGAGGTCGCCCGCGGTCTCCATCGCGCTGAGGAAGGGGGCGAAGTACCGCTCGACCCGGGCCAGGTTCATCTCGTCGAGCAGCAGGAAGAAGGGCAGGTGCGGGTGCCGGCTGGCGCGGATGACCAGCCGCAGTGCAGGCTCGGCCTGGAAGGTGGGCTCGGCGTGCAGGGCGTTGAAGTAGCCGAGCATGCCAGACGGATCGCGCCAGTCGGGGCGCACGGGGACCAGGGCGATGTGGGCGTCCTCGTCGAGCCCCATCGTGCGGCAGACTGCTCGGGCGTACTGCAGCAAGAGCTGCGTCTTGCCGGTGCCCGAGAGACCCGAGAGGATGGCGAACCGCTTCACGCCCTTCGACGTGCCGTCGTGCCGCTCTCCGAAGGTCCAGGCCGTGTGCAGGGCCCGCACCTGGTCGCGGCCGAACAGGATGCCCTCCTTCGCGGCGAGGTCCTCGAAGGCGTTCCACAGGGTCGGGAGGTCGGGATGGGCGGCCGCGGTGCCCTCGACCACCTCCACCTCGTCGAACCCCTCCGTGATGAGGTCCTCGGCGGGGGCGGGCAGCGGCAGGTCGTCCGGGAGGCGCTTCACCAGCTCGCGGCCGGCGGCGGTGATCTCCCGGGTCTGGCCTTCCCGGGTCACGACGCCCGCGACGCGCGCCCACCAGAGATGGCGCTGCGCGAGCTGGCCCATGCTCTTGGAGGTCGTGAACGGCGACAGCAGCATCGCCACTTCGGGCCCGGTGCGCGAACCCTCGGCGAGCTTGCGCAGGAGCAGCGCGAAGCCCTTGATGCGGACACAGAGCGCCTCGGCCAGCAGCTCCTCGCCGCCGGGGTCGAGCAGGGCCTCGCCAGCGTCGGTGGTGGTGTACTCGTCGCCTTTGCGGCTCACGAGGCCGAGGTGCTGTAGGTCGCGCAGGAGGGTGGGGAGGTAGCGGCGGTTCATCACCGCGAGCTCCAGCTCGTCTCCCAGCGCGGTGGTCAGGGTCTCGACGGTCTGGGGCTCCAGGCACTCCCGCAGGGCGAGCTGGAGGGAGGTGGCGCCAGTCTTGTAGACGTCGAGCCAGACGTACTGGCGGGAGAGCGGCCACAGCTCCAGGCGCTCGATCTCTTCCACGGGGGACGGTGGTTGTGGCTCCTGATCGGGGGGGGGCACAGGGAGCTGGTCGTCTTCAATCTCCCCAGCGTGTTCCGCCAGGTACCAGCAGAACATCGCGCGGCGAGCATGCTCTGCGAGATCTTCCTCCGCCCCGAGCACATGGCGCAGGCGTTCGCGGACCTGTACATGGTTCTCCACGGGCGTCTTGCCTCGCTGGCCAAACACGAGGTCCCTCACAGCCATCTGGTGGCCGCTCTTCAGTACGCAGTGGAAGTCGGCGGGAATAAGCATGTGGATCGCGCGCATGAGGCGGGCGCGTGGAGTCTTGCCGTGGTCCGTGAGCGCATCCACGCGCGCGAGCAGCTTCGCATGAGCGGTCTCAAGGTCTTTGACGCGTCTGGACACCGCTGGGTCGCGACCGCGTTTGCGGAGGTCGACGAAGCCTTGAACCAGCTCCGCATCTGTCAGGAGCGGAGTCGCGTCAATGGTCCGGTCCGTCGCTCCGGCGCCCGTGATACCCTCGTCCTCCCATAGACGACGTTGTCCATCGGGTGACCGAAGCTCCGCATCGGTCACGTCTCGGCCCCATGTGAGGGCACGGACGTAGGCCTCGAACCACGCCTTCCATGCTGTCTCGGGCAGGTCGAAGTGTTCGTAGAGCTGCTGGATACGAGCGTTGTCCAGGCGGGAGCGCGTCATGGAGTCACCGGGAAGCGAGGAGGCGCCGCGTCGGCACCCCGTGGTCGGCACTGGCGTCAGGTCGGCGTGTCGGGGAGTACCCAGCAGGCCCAGTTGAGCTGGTGGGGGTATCGGCGGGTGCCGGCAGGCGCCGCGGCGTGTTCCTTCTCGTACAGCGCGCGGGAGCCCACCGATGCACAGGCACGAATCTGCGCAGCCAGCGCAGGCCAGCCGACGTGGTCGTGGGACGGGGACGGCTGGTCGATGGGGGCGCCCGCGGTCCACCACGGCGCGAGGGTGTCGCCCACCGTCGTGCACACGACCGCGCCAATCACGGGGCCATGGGGGTGCTTGCTGAACCTGTCGTGCTCTGGGAGTCCGCACGGCCTGAGGCGACGCATGTCCTCCACGAGCGCATTCGCCTTCTGTCCACTGGCGAGGCGCTTCGCCTCGACGAGCACGGTGCCCGTGGGCGCGGTGAAGCGCATCGCCACCAGGTCGATCCGGTCATTCCGGCCGCTGTTGCTATCGGGAACCTCGGCGTAGACACGCCAGCCATCTTCCCGGAGCAACGCCGCGCCCAGGTGCAGCAGCACCGTCGCCTCGGCGACGTCGGCACCCCGAGAGGACCAGTAGTCCCACAGCGATGCGCTGAGCGTGCGGGACGCCTCATGGACGGCGGTGAGGAACGCATCGGTGAGGGCGGCGGTGTGTGAGTCGGTCGTCGTCACGTGCCCTTCCTTCGTGGCGGCTTCTTCGCGGCCTCGGCGGCCTGCGCGGCCTCTTCGGCGGCACGCTCGGCGTTCAGCTTGCGCAGGCGGCGGACGATCTCCTCGCTGTCGTCGGGATCGAGGTCGTCCCAGCCGTAGGCGGCGAGGACGGCGCGGTCCATGGCGTCGCGGAGGGCGCGCAGTTCCTGGACGGCAGGTCGATTCTCGTAGGGGTCGGTCACTCGGTTCCACACGCCGGTGAGGCCGGTTTGTTCGGCGACCATGAGGGCGTGGCGGGCTTCATAAAGCGCGCGGCCAGTCGTGGTCATGGCGTCGCGTTCCGCCGCGGACGGGTCGGGGAAGGGGAACGTCTCGAAGCAGGTAGACGGCGTATAGCGAAGGTCGGTCTTCATGGACGAGCCGCGGTCTCGTGCCCATTTCTCATGCACTCGGCTCTGCAAGACGGCGAAGTCCGCCCAAGTCGGCATACATGCAACGTTGGTAACATGCGAGAAGGTAACGTTGGTCGGTTGAAACGCCCATAGCAGGTGCTTGCTCACCTGCGAACCCACAAGGCACCTCTCCACGGTCGTGAGTTTCGCGTACAGTCCGGGGCGCCTCTCCGCATGCCACCACCAGTTCTGTCGGTACTGCGGTCGGTTGTTCCCATCCCGCTCCGGCTTCACCAGCCGTCGCACGCGCTCAAACAAGACAGGCCAAGCCGCCGACTCCTCCACTGACCGGTCCCCGAACGCGATCACGTACCGCGAACAAGGCACGTCCTCGTCGACCGCCGGCGGCACGTTGCTGTTCAGCTCGCGACCCCCCTGGTAGGGCCGCAGCACCTCCCCCCGACGGGGGGCCTCTGCCAGCAGCTCGAGTGCCTCTTCCGGCTCGAGCACGAAGCCCTTGCCGAGCACATTGCTGCCCTGGAAGCACAGGCCTGCGTTCGCCTGCAACGCGACCGGTTCGACACCATCTTCACCAGCCGTGAGGTCGGACCCGATGGCGACTACCTCCGCCCCGTCCAGCAGGAACTCACCGTTCCACGTTCCCCGCACGCCGATCACCTGGTCGACGACGACGGCTGCACCTCGCGTCGGCCAGGGCGTGTCCCGGTCGGCGACCCGGATGACGCAGGTCCCCCCGTCGATCAGGTGCTTGAGGCCCGTGTCCCGCGTGTTGCCCTGCTTGATCGTGTTGGTCGCGACGAGCCCGAACTGTCCGCCAGCTCGGATGGTCGGTGCCGTGCGCAAGAAGAAGTAGGCACAAAAATCCGAACCCCCGTGGGCATGGGGCCAGAGCGCCTGGAGCAGTTTGATGTAGGGTTCGCCGTTCTGCTCCGTAATCAGGTTCTTGCCCCCGAACGGCGGGTTCCCCACCACCGCATCGAACCCCGGTCGCTTCCGCCCGAACACCTCCGGGAACTCCAACCACCAGTGGAACGGCCGCATCGGCAGCGCATCCACCAACGCCTGCGCCTCCGCCGGCAGCGGCTCCTTGTCCTCGTTCGGATACCAGCTCCACGCCAGGTCCCCCATGCGCAGCAGCCGGTCGCTGAACGCCTTCTTCGACCCGGCATCCCACGCACAGGCCACCAGCAGGTCGGCCACCCGCCGCTCGTCCCAGACCTCCTCCTCGGCCATCCGCAGGAACGACTTCTTCCGCCCATGCTCGTCGCGCGCGAACTGCATCGCCCGCTGCTCGGCGGTGATCTCGGCGCGCATCCGCGTAGCCGCCGCCATCGCCGCCTTGAACCGCTCGGCCTGCAGCGCCTGCTGCTTGGGCTTCGGGTCGAAGCTGAACTGGGCTACCTGGTCGAGGCTCATCCCGATGAGCGCGTCGCCGGCTTTCAGGTTGTGGTCGACGAAGGTGAACGGCAGGTCGGCGGCCGAGGTGATGAGCCACAGCGATAGCCGCGCAAGCTGCACGGCCCGCGAGTTCTTGTCGACGCCGTACACGCACCGCTCGGCCACCTTGCGGCGCGCGACGAGCACCGGGTCGTGGTCATCCTTGGGCAGCGCGCCGGCGCGCGTCCAGGCGGCCACCAGCGCATCCCCGAGCTGACGCACCACCTCGGCGAGGAAGGCGCCCGAGCCCATGGCCGGGTCGCACACCCGCAGGTCGAGGATCTGCTCGGGCGTCGGCGCATCGCCGAGCAACGGCTCCAACGTGTGTCGGACGATGGGTTCGGTGAGCGAGCGCGGCGTGTAGTGGCTGCCGCTGTTGCGGCGCTCGGCGCCGGGCTGGAGGTAGTGCCGGCCGGTGCGCGTACGCCGGACGACCTTCGGCAGCAGGGGACCCAGCGCCTCGGCGACGGCTGCCCGGTCCATGGCGATGTCGCCCGTGGGGTTCAGCGTGCCCAGCTCGGGGAGCTGCTTGCGGAGCTTCGCGTTCCGCTCCCCCGTGATGTCCTGGAGCGTGAGGTAGGGGTGCTCGGCCTCGGCGAGCTCGCCCAGCTCGACCCAGCAGCCGTCCTTGAGCTGCACGGCGTCGGTCGCGGCGCGACGGACCTCGAAGCCCATCAGGTTCTCGTAGACGCTGCCGAGCTGCTCGACCTCCAGGTTCCGGTAGGACACCCGCTGGCCGTCGAGGTGTAGCAGGCGCTGAAGCACGCCGTGGACCACCGCGTCGTCCAGTGGGGGGACGCGGACCGGGTCGGTGGTGTGCTGGCTCGACGGCGGCCGTCCCTCCAGGAACGGGTGGGAGTCGGGGTGGAACAGGTCGCCCTGGCGCGGGGGCAGCCGCAGCCCGCGATGGTGCGCACCGCTCCACACCATGCGAAACAGCGACAGCAGGCGGGCCCAGGCACCGTAGCGACGGCTCTGCGCCTCGCCGTGGGCCACCGCCTCGGCGGCGAGCTGCTCCCCCAGGCCCGCCACGCTGTAGTGCTCGGCGTACACCGGGTGGTCGCTGGGGAGCAGGCCCCGGTCCTCGGCGTACAGCAGGAACACCAGGCGCAGCAGCACGGTGGTGAGGCCGTCGTAGAGCCCATCGTGGGAGACGTCGCGCAGCAGCGCCCCGTCGATGCGGTTGTCGGCGGTGTCGAAGCCGTCGAGCAGGATGGCGAGCGCCTCCTGGACCTGGCTGGCGAGCTGGTTGGTGACCTGCTCCTGGCGCTCGCGGGAGGCCTTGAGGACGTCGAGGAGGCCCTTGCCCGCGGGCGCGGTGAACAGGCGGCGAGCGCCGAGCAGCATGTGGAGCGCGTCGACCAGCAGGCGACCGTCCGCCGCACGCAGGGCGTCGATGGGGAAGGTGAGGCGGCCCGGCGCCTCGCCCGACGGCGCGTAGACCAGCCGGACCCCGCCGGGGTGGGCGAGGACGCCGACCGGATGTCCGGTGGCCGTGAGCAGGCGCTCGAAGCGTTCGGTGTGGCTGGCCGGCCAGGTGTCCGTGGACGGGGAACGGTCGGGGTCGTCGTCGAGCCAGAGGACGTAGGCCACTACCTCGTCGGACCGGCTGCGCACGACGCGGGTCGGGCGCAGCGTGACGCGCAGGTCGGCCAGGTCGAGGCGGTCGGCGTCCGCGGGCTCGGCGAGCAGGCGGTCGGGCCACCCGAGCAGGCCGGCGAGGGTGGCCAGGTCGGGCAGGCGGTCGTCCGGCGTGGCCTCGCGCAGGGCCTCGACGTCGGACTGGGGCCGCTTGGCGTACAGGCCCATCTCTTCGAGCACGGGGACGCTGACGACCAGGCCGTCGGGCTGGAGCATGCCGATCCAGTCGGCGTGGAGCTGGGCTTCGCGAGAGCGTGGGGCCATGGTCAGCTCTCCGGCCAGAGGTAGGCGAGGCCGATGGGCTCGAAGCGGCGCAGCACGACGCTGTAGCTGCGGCGGATCGCCTTCGGCTCACGGTCGAGCTCGGTGGCGATGTCGGCGAGGCGCCCCTCCATGGCACGCTTGTCGCGCTCGAACTGAGCCTTCTCCTCCTTCGTCCCCTTGTCGAGCAGCAGCAGTCCCTCCACCTCGCGCTGGGTGTCGAAGGCCTGCTGGATGCTGGCCCGCTGGCGCTGCAGGAGCTCGGTCATCGCGTCGGCTTCCTTGCGTCCGCGCTCGTCCAAGGCGGTGCGCGCCTTGCCCTCGGCCTCCAGGGCCTTCGCTTCGAGGCGGGTCCAGAGGGACTGGGCGTCGGTGGGGGCACGCTGGCAGAGCCTCGAACGCTGGAGCCGGTCCTCCACCGGCTGGGGCCCCTGGGCGAGTGCCTCGTCGAGCCAGGCGATGGTCGTCTCCTCGCCCGTGCCTGCGAAGGGCTCCAGGCCGGCTTCCGTCACCCGCGCGGCGACGGCGAGGATCTCCTCGTGCAGGCGCGTGGCGCCATGACCGAACAGCGCCAGGCGCCCGAACAGGACGACCCGTCGGCTCGCGTCGCGCGGGTTGGACACGGCCGTCACGCGGGACAGGTCGTGCGCAGCGAACCCCTGGGCGCGGAACCGGGCCACGAGGCGCTTCACCAGGGGGTGGCCGAGGTGGAGCTGCACCGTGTCTGCGTCGAGCTTGTGGGCGGCGCGGAACGCCACCGGGCGGACCGGCGGGGGGTGGCGCGGGTCGGGCTCGGCGACCTTCTCGCGCATCGGGTCGAGCACGCCGGCCCAGGAGCTGTCGAGGGGGGGGAGCTCGTACTGCGGCGGGTTGGTCTCGGGCTGGACCGGCTGCAAGCCGGGGCCTGTTCCGCCGGGGACCAGCAGGCGGAGGCCGAGGTCGACGACCGCCTTCAGGTGGTCGGCGTGGTAGTCCACGGCCTTCTGGCTGCGCTCGAGCTGGCGACGCAGGACCTCCAGGTCGCCCCGGAGCTGATCGGCACCGTCGCCCTCCAGCTCGGCCCGGGCGCGCCGCGCGGCGTCCTCGGGGGTGGCCAGGCGGTCGAGGTCGTCGGGGGTGGTGCTGCGGAGGTCGGACTCGATCTGGGCGGCGAGGCGGGCGCTGATCACCTCGGACAGACTGCCGAGCTCCTCGCGGATCGTCTCGTTCTTCTTCACCAGGTAGGCGAGCACCCGGTCCTCGGGGCGCTGGGGCACCACGAAGTAGTGGCAACGCACCTCGTCCGACGGCTGCAGGACGCGGTCGATGCGGCCGTTTCGCTGCTCGATGCGGCTCGGGTTCCACGGCAGGTCGAAGTGGAACAGGTCGGCGCAGTGGGCCTGCAGGTTGATGCCCTCGCGGGCTGCGTCGGTGGCGAGCAGCACCCGGAGGGGGTGGGCGCCTGGCGCCGTGTTGAAGGCGCGCTTCAGGGCCTCCCGCTTGTCCTCGGAGAGCTGGCCCGTGTACGACCCGATGCGGTCGGTGGCGTCCGCGTCGAGCAGCGACGGCAGCACGCGGCGAAGCCACGACAAGGTGTGCTGGTACTCCGTGAAGACGACGACGCGGCGGTCGCCCCACTGCCCGCCGGCGATCAGTTGCTCGTTGACCCAGGCGGCGAGAGCGCGCACGCGGGCGTCCGGCTGGGCCTTGTGCTTCGCCGACAGGTCGAGCATCCGATCGAGCAGGGCGCGGGCTTCTGCGCCGGCGTCGAAGGCCTGCGTCTCGACGAAGGTGTCCTCGGCCTCGTCCTGGGCGTCCTCGTCGAGCTCCCCGTCGCGGGGGGGCGGCGGGGCGAGCGTGAGCTGACGCACCTCGGCGAGGGCGCGCTTGGCGCCGCGGGCGTGGAGCTGCAGCGTGTGGTGGAAGGCCGTCAGGCTCGACAGCAGGCGCTTGTGGAGGTTGACGACGACCAGGCCACGGGCCGCTGCCTCCCGCTTCGAGAGGTTCTTCAGTGTGGCGCGGTAGGCCGCGTCGTACGCGGCGAGCAGGGTGCCCAGTTCGACCTCGGGGGCGTCCGCCGGGACGTCGGTCACGTGGTCGACCAGGACGCGCTTGGGCAGGCCGGGCACCTCGCCCCGCAGGTGGCGCTTGAGCCGGCGCACCATCACCGGCGCGAGCTCCTTGGCGGACTCGATGCGCACGCCGCGGGTGAACCGCTGCGGGTCGAGCAGGTGCAGCAGCGACGAGAAGGACGAGCTGTGGCCGTTGTGCGGGGTGGCCGACAGGAACAGGCGGTGCTCGAAGCGGTGCGCGATCTCCCGGATGGCCTGTGTGGTGCGGGAGTCGGCCGGGTACAGCGAGCCGGAGCTCGGCGCGACCTGGTGGCACTCGTCGAGGATGAGCAGGCTGCGCTCGGCGCGGTCGCCCAGGGCCGACAAGAGCAGTTCGAGGTGCTGCGCGCCGCGACCGGACCGGCTCTTGGTGCCGCGCAGCAGCGTGTAGCTGACGATGAACCGCCGGTGGGTGGTCCACGGGTTCACGCCGAAGCCGCGCTCGCGGCGGCGGGCGGACACGTACTCCCGGTCGTAGACGGCGAAGGACAGGCCGAACCGCTGCTCCAGCTCCTCCTGCCACTGCCGGGTGATCGCGGGCGGGCAGACGACGAGGATGCGGTCGATGCGCTGGCGCAGGAGCAGCTCCTGCATGACCAGGCCCGCCTCGATGGTCTTGCCGAGGCCCACGTCGTCCGCGATGAACAGGTTGACGCGCGGCAGGGCGAGCGCCTTGCGCAGGGGCTCCAACTGGTAGGGCTTGGTGTCGATGCCTGCACGGAACGGGGCCTGCAGCAGACGGTGGTCCGTGCTGGTGACGGAGTGCCAGCGGAGCGCGTGCAGGTAGGCGCCGAACATCTTCGGGTCGTCGAGGGTGACGCCGGGCTTCACGAGCTCCGGGGTGTCGGGGACGAGCGCGGCGTCGATCTCGTGCGCCCACAGCACCTCGGCGGACTCGCCGGCGTTGTCGTCGTCGAGGCAGGAGAGGCGGACCAGGGCGGACTGGTAGAGACCCTCGCCGGGGACGACGTCGGAGACGAGCCAGCGGCGCTGGCGGACGTGGACGACCTGGCCGGGTTGGGGGAGGGGGGCTTGGAGCATGTTCGCTGGTCTCGGGTGGAAGCGCGTTCCCTTCGGCAGGGCGGGAGGTTGAGCGATGCAGAGCGCTTTGCGGAGGTGCCGAGCCCTGGTCGGACTGGCTCCTTTGACGATGGTTGGGACGTGAGCTACCCTAGGTTCGGAGGCTTTGCGCGGGAAACCGGCATTGCCTTTTCCTCTTTCTAGTCGTTGTCCTCGCGCTCATCTCTCGGCCTGAGGTCGTCGATGACCGCGAACGACCAGACGTAGAAGGGCTGCCCGTCCCGCTCGCGCGTAGCGCGGTACCGAAGGTCGCAGGCGGCTTGCGCGAGCGTCGCAAGTTCCGGCCGCGCCGGGCGGGTCATCGGTCCCACGCGAACGCCCCAGGAGACGACGTACGCCAGCAGGTCGGCGAGCTGGATCAGCGTCGTCAGGTCAGAATGGACGAAGAAGGGCTCAGGGATCACGCGGCCCGCTCGACGCCGCCCCGTTGCAGTCTCCAGGAAGTACAAGCGCATCTGGTTCACGAGCAGGTGGCATTGGGAGCGTTCCAACTCGTCGAAGACGACGATGCCTCTTGGCGCGTACGGTCGCTCATCGAGAAAGTAGAAGAACCGCTCGAACAAGTAGGCGTAGTCCTTCCTCAGGAAGTCGCCCGTCGTTCCTGGGGCATCCTTGTCGACAATGCTGGCGAACGCCCGCACATCGTGACGCGCGCAGGTCTCGAGCAGTTTCTCGACGAATGCGATCTTGGCCTGTCCGAGAGCCGAGAGCTCCTCTCGGGTCGCTGGTACACCCGTTCGCCCCTTCTGCAGCAGCGACTGGACCAGCTCGGTGCGTCGGGCGGCATCGAGAGGAGGCACGCCTGCCGCCAGCCGGAACGTCTTGCTCTTTAGAAGCTTCTTCGCCTTCAACTCGAGTTCGTTCTCGCTGATGCGCTGGCCGAAGAACTCGATCTCGGTATCGTGCACGTCGATGATCAGGTTCCAGACGGTCCGGTCTTCAACCGCGACCCCCGCGAGCACTTCGTACGGCGACGCACCACGGTCCTGTCCGCTTTCATCGATGAACAAGAACCAGGCCATCACCCCTCCTCGCCGTCGGGCACTGTGAATCCCCAACCTAAGACGACATCGCTGTCGCTCCTACCAGAGTGGACCCAGGTTCGTCATCATCGGCGACGTTGGCAACGGAGCGTCCTTGGTCCGCTCGCAATCTCACGCCGAACACCGCCCAGTTTCCCTCCAGACCATCTGGGGCCGGGTGCGCGCACCGCTGCGTCATCCGCATGCTCTGGTGCCCGAGGATCTTCTGCAGCCGGAAGCTTTCCCCGCCGCTCGGCACCCGGCGCGGACGTGTGTCGAAGGTCGTGGAAGCGGATCCGCTGCAGCGTGGCGAACTGCAGACAACGGTAGAAGGTCCGGCTCGTCGCCCGCGACCGCTTCCACTGCATCTGGCCCGCCTCGTTCGGGAACACGATGCCGTCGTTGGCACGTTCGACGTGCCAGGCCTGCAGCATGGGCAGCAGGCGGTCGACGATGGGCATGTGCCGCACCCGGTTCGACGCCGTGGGCTGCTCGAAGCTGCGCTGCACGGTGATCAGGCGGCGCTCGAACGACACGTCGGTCCACCGCAGGCCGCACAGCTCGCCCTGGCGCATGCCCGTCCAGATGGCGGTAGCGTAGAGCACGTCGAGGCCGGCGAACCCGGTGCCTCGGGCGGCTTCGAGCACGGCCTCGATGTCGTCGTCGGACGCGAGCCAGTCGTAGTCCTGGGCGTCGGCGCTCGGCAGGCGGATCTTCGGCGCCTTGCCGATGCAGTGGTGCTCTTCGGCCAGGTTCAGCATGGACCGGAGCAGCGCCAGTACCAGGCGCACGGTGCCCGTGGAGATCCGCTCCGAGAGGTCCCGTTCGAACCGGGCGATGACCTGCGGCGTGATCTCGTCGAGGCGCGTCCGCTCGAACGCGGGCCGCAGGTGGACCTTCATGTGCCTCTCGTCGTCGGCGTGCGATCGCTTCCGGTGCTTCACGTCCTTCCAGAGCTGCTCGAGCTCCAGGTACGTGCGGTGCCGCTCGACGGCGGGCGTGCCCGCGGCGCGCGCCTGGTCAGCCTCGGCGGCGAGCTGCCGGCGGGCGATGACCGCTGCCTTGTAGGTGGCGTAGGTGCGGTAGCGACGCTTGCCCAGCGCGCCGACGTAGTTCACCTGCCACCGGTTCCCGTGCTTGCGCCGCTCGGCGACCTTGGCCATGACGACGCAACCCCGAAGGCGCCAGCGACGTGCCAGGCGAACCATTCGGGGTCATCGTATCGGGCCGGAAAGCCCGATGGGAAGGAAGCGCCCGCACCTGGACTCGAACCAGGGACACACGGATTAACAGTCCGTTGCTCTAACCAACTGAGCTATGCAGGCAGGCTGCGCCCGGGCACCTCAGCACCCGCGCGCCCGGGCCATCTACCCAACCCCGCCCGCAGCGTCAACGCCCGGCCGATCCCGCAGCCACGGCCGCACCGCCGCCACCAGCGCCTCCAGCACCGGGTCGGCGCCGGCGGCCTCGCGCACCACCCGCGCCGCCTCCGTCAGGTAGTCGGCCCCCAGCGCCCGCGGGCCCGGCATCCGCGGCGTCGCGTGCGCCAGCACCGCCGCCGTCTGCGTCACGTCCAGGCCGCCCTCGTGGAACGCGCCCTCGACGTGCGTCACCCACGCCAGCGCCTCGACCGTGCGCCCCGCACCCCCGAGCCGCCCCGCGACCTCGGCACCGACCTCCACGACCACCGTCGCCCGCCGGTACCCGTCCCGCCGCTGCGGGGGCCCCGGCCGCGCGCCCTCGCGCCGGTCCAGCTCGGCGAGCACCACCGCCGCGTCCGCCGCGTCGTACACGATGACCTTCCCGGCGACGCCGCTGCCGTCCTCGACCGCCCGCATCCCCAACGCCAGCGACACCCGGTGGGTCCCCGTCGTCCACCCGGCCAGGCCCTCCGACAACCACGCGTCCTCGTGCGCGCACCCGCGCGTCACGCTCCGCTTGTCGAACGCCCGCCGCCACCCGGGCAGCCACCCGTCGACCACGCCGCGGACCCGCTCCGGGCACGCCGGCGCGTACATCAGCGACCCGTACCCGAACACCAGCAGCACCCCGGCCTCCTCGACCGCCTGGACGTCGCGCCCGCGCTCAGCGCATCATCTCCGGGCAGTACAGCCCCACGCGCTCCCGCGTCCACCACGCCGGACCCTCGCCCGGCGCCGTGAACTGGTAGTCGTAGCGCACCAGCCGCACCGCGTCGGGCGGGGCCGACGTCAGCAGGCGCAGGTCGCCCACCAGCCGCGCGATGGGCTCGCTGCCGCGGAGCAGGCCTGCCATCAGGCCGCGCGTCCACGGGGTGCGGTCGCACGTCGACAGGCCGGCGAACCACAGCTGCCAGTCCAAGCGCGGCATCAGCGGCGCCACCTGGGCCGGGCGCGCCATCGGGTCGCTCGTCTGCCAGCGCCACGTCAGCTCCGTCCACGGGCCGTCGCCCCAGCGGGCCTCGAGCACCGGGATCGGGCGCGTGGTCGTCATCACCGCGAACAGGCCGTAGGTGTTCACCGACCGCAGCGGCGCCACCGTGTCCACCACCGGTTCCACCGCCTCGGGCAGCGGCACCTGCGCGTAGCGGGGCACGCTCACGGCCACCGCGAGCGCCACCAGCGCTGCGGCCGCCGCGCCCACAGCCACCCGCCCGGGCACCGGCGGCGGCGGTCGGTAGGGCGGGGGACCCAGGCGGGCGTTGAGCCGGTGCAGGTGACGGTCGTCGAGCACCGCGACGCACAACACGACCGTGAGCAGCTGGAAGAAGCCGTAGTTGCCGGTCAGCGCCAGCAGGCCCATCAGCCCCACCACCGGCAGCGCCGCCCACGGACGCAGCCGGCGCGGGCCCAGCACGCCCCACACCACCCCGAGCTCGACGACGAACATGCCCACCGCCGACAGCTTCTGGACCCAGGCCGGCAGGGCGTGGGCGTACCACGACACCGGGTTGGGCTGGGGCTGCGTGGCGTAGTGGTAGGTTAGCGCCGTCAGGTCGCGCCAGGTGGGGTCGTGGCTGGTGAGCTTGACCAGCCCCCCGAAGAACACCAGCCGGAACAGCAGCAGGCGCAGCACCCACCACCCTGGCGCCCAGGCGGCGTAGCGCGGCCGCGCCCCCCACCACGCCACCAGCACCGACGCCAGCGCCGTCTCCACCGCCAGCGCGTCCCACTGGAACTGCAGGAAGTCCTGCCCGACCACCGACAGCGACAGGTAGCTCGCCCACGCCACCAGCAGCGCGGGGGCAGGGTACCGCCCGGCCGCCACGAACAGGCTCGCCATCACGCCCACCGCCGCCACCAGCCGCGGGCCCCAGGTCACCGGCAGGAACCAGCACGCCGTGGGCATCCACACCAGGTGCCCCCACGCCCGCTGCAGCCAGGCCGTCAGCCCCGGCACGTCCGGGCCCGGGATCGCCCCGCGCCCCACCAGCGCCCGGTCGATCACCGCCAGGAAGCCGTCGAGCGGCAGGATGCCCTGGGGACCGATGAGCCCGGGCAGCTGCAGCCACAGCGACGCGAAGGCGATGGCCAGCGTCAGCCCCAGGCCGGCCAGGTAGAGCCGACGCACGCGCTCGGTGCCGGGCACCGGGGGCGGCTCGGTGGTGAGCACCATCCGCCCGGTGCGACCCTTGGCGCTGCGGGACGCGGCGCGGGAGGACGACGGGCCGGACTTGCGCTGCGCCACGGGACCTCCCCACGCGGGCCGCGGACCCGCTGCACCCGGTGCTATCGTCGCGCTCCCCCGGAGGTCGACCATGCGCGCCACGCTGCTGATCCTCGTGCTCACGGCCTGCGGACCCGGCGGCGACGCCCCGTCCGACGACACCGACACCGACGCGGCCCTGCCGCTGGGCATCCCCACGTCGGGGGACGGCGACACGCGCGCCGGGGTGGCCGTCGTCGACCTGACCCCGGTGGTCACCGAGACCTTCGACGACGTCAACGGCAACCACCTCTTCGACGGCTGCTTCGACCAGCCCGCCGGCGGCACCCCCGACTGCCCCGAGGGCTGGGACGACGTCGACGCCGACGGGGTGTTCGACGCCGTGTTCATCGGCGGCTTCTCGCCCCTGCGCCCGGCCGAGGCCGTCCACGACCCGATCACCGCCCGCGCCATCGTGCTCGAGGACGGCGGGGACTACGTCGCCTTCGTGGTGCTCGATCTGGTCGGCCTCGCGAGCCCGCGCATCGAGGACGCCGCCGACCTGCTCGCCGCCGACGGCTTCGACCGCGACCACCTCGTCGTCCTGTCCACCCACAACCACCAGGGCCCCGACACCATGGGTCTGTGGGGCAACCCCGAGGCCTGCCTGCTCCCGGGCGACCCCGACTGCGTCAAGGGCTTCGACGCCGTCTACCAGGAGCGCGTGTCCGCCGGCATCGCCGACGCCGTGCGGCAGGCGGCGGCCTCGATGGTCGCGGTCGACCTGCGCGTCGGGCGCGTGGCGATGCGCGACCGCTCGCCGCTGTTCAACGGCAGCGTGTGGGGCGGCCACAACCCGACCGCCAAGATGCACGGCATGGTCCACGACATCCGCGACCCGGTCATCGTGTCCGACCAGCTCCTCGCGATCCAGGCCACCCACCGCGACGACGACGCCGCCGGCGACGTGCTGTTCACCTGGACGAGCTGGTCGGGGCACCCCGAGGTGCGCGGGGGCGACAACAACGCCCTGTCGGCGGACTGGGTGGGCGTGGCCCGCAGCGTCCTCGAAGACCACTACGGCGGCGTGGCGGTGCACATGCCCGAGTCGCTCGGGGGCATGCAGTCCGCGCTGGGCGGCTCGCTGCCGCTGGTGGACGAGTCCGGCGCCCACGTGCTCAAGACCTGCACCCAGGACGACGTCGACGGGCCCACCGAGGGCTGCACCGGCAAGACGGTCGGCGAAGTGGCCACCTACGACGACGGCGTGCAGGTGCCCGTCTGGGCCGAGCAGGACAGCTGGGACTTCGTGCGCTCCCACGGCTGGCACATCGCCGAGGCCGCGATCGCCGCGCTCGACGCCGGCGAGACCACCCACGCCACGCCACTGCGCGTGATGGCCGAGGACGGCTGGGTGCCCGTCCGCAACGTCGCCTACACGTTGCTCGGCCCCCGCGGCATCTTCGACCTGGGGCTGGACGAGGGCACCAAGGACACCGACGTGTGCCCCCAGGCGGGCGAGGTGACGCTGGGCTGCCTGCCGTTCCGCGTGTTCCGCGTGCAGCTCGGCCCGGTCGGCTTCGCCTCCGCCCCCGGTGAGCTCCTCCCCGAGCTGTCGTGGGGCCTGCCGACCGACGATCCCCAGTGGGTCACCGAGGCGGCCGACCCGACCGCGCGCGGGCCCGGCTCCCGCTACTTCCCCCAGCACGATCCGGACTGCGACGACGTGCCCTTCGACGACTGCCGCGAGGCGTTCACGGTGGGGGACTGCGACTGCCTGAGCCTGCACGCGTGGCCGTACGTGCTGTCCGACGACGACCCCGCGCTGCACCCGGTGCTCGACGACCTCGACACGCCCTACAAGGCCGCGATCAGCATGACGTCGACCTACCTGTCCTACATCCTGCCCGAGCCCAGCGTGAACCACGCCGTGTCGCTGCTCACCGACGACGGCGACCACTACGAGGACACCGTCACGCCGGCGTGGGACTTCGGCACGCTGTACCTGCAGACGTGGAACCGGCTGGTCGATCGCTGGGACGCTGCGTCGCCTTGACGGGCCCGGTGGGGCCCACCACAATGACCGACGCAAGCGCTGGGGAGGATGGCGTGGACGGTGGAGACGGGACGGCGACCGGCTGGGTGCGGCTGTCGCGCACGTGCCAGAACGCCTGCATCTTCTGCTCCGAGCACGGCGTGCTCGACGGCACGACCGTGGCCTGGGACGACGTCGTCACCGCCTTGGACGCCGTGGCGGCCGCCGGGCTGACGCGGGTGGTGCTGTCGGGGGGTGAGCCCACGCTGTCCAAGGACCTGATCAAGGCGATCAAGCACGCCAAGGGTCTGGGCCTGCGCGTGGCGCTCACGACGAACGGGCGGGTGATCAAGTCCGACAAGGTCGCCCAGGTGCTCGAAGGGGCCGGGCTCGACGAGATCCGGATCAGCGTCCACGCCGGCCGGCGCACCACCCACGACGCGCTCACCCGTAAGCCCGACTCGTGGATCGAGAGCCTGTCGGCGCTGCGGTCGGCGGGCAAGACGGGCATGCGCACCACGCTCGTGAGCGTGATGACGGCTCACAACATCGACGAGCTGTCCCACCTGATGCACCTGGGCACGATGGCCGGCATCCAGGAGATGGAGGTCCGCTACCCGGCGCGTCAGGGGATGTTCGCGCCCGCCGCGGTCCACGCCGAGCACACCCACCCGATGCGCACGTCGCTCAAGATGCTGGGCACGCTCTGGTACGAGGCCAAGGAGGAGGTGATCTTCCTGCGGTCGGTGGGCTTCGACGGCACCGAGGACCTGGGCCTCGACCCGTTTGGCGATCGGCGCCAGGCCGACACGGCGCTGATGACGATGCTGCGGCAGCGCGTGTTCGTGCCGCAGGCGGGCCTGGGCACGACGATCGCGGGCGACGAGGGGCTCACCAAGGACGTGGTGGCGTTGGCTGAGTCCTGCGGCGGGCTGCCCCAGGCGGGCCTCGAGCTCGCCGCGCGCGGGGCACCGCTGCTCGACGGGCCGTGGTGCGTGGGCGGTCGACCGCTGCCCGACGCCAGCCACGGCGAGCGGCTGCACGAGCCGCCGGGCTGCGCCACCTGTCCCATGGCCGACCGCTGCCCGCGTCTGCCGGGCAAGCTCGCCAAGCTCGACCACGGCGACATCGCGCCGCTGCCGCACTGGGCGGGCGTGGTGCGCGGGCGCGTGGCGCTCGTCGGCGACCCGGGCGACGTGCTCACCACCCGGCACGTGCTGCCCGATCTGGCGACGGCGCTGGTGGCGCTGGGCGTGGACGCCGCGGTGCACCTGGGCGTGGACGCCGCCGTGGCCTCGGCCGACACGGTGATCTGCGACGCGCCGAACGCGCGCGCGGTGCTCGGCCACCCGGACCGGTCCCCAGAGCAGGTGGTGGTGGTGCTCGACACCACGCTCGGCGCCGACCTGCACGATCTGCCGGCGCCGCCGACGCTCGTGGAGAGCTGGGCGCCGGGGCTCGTCGGTCACCTCGTGGCGGCGGGCATCGACCTGCGCACGGTCCGCTGGCGGGCGGCACCCGTCCCTGCGGTGGCGGGCGAGGCGGGGGCGCTGTCGGACGGGCCGGTCGTGGTGCTCGGGTCCTGCGTCGACCTGGCCGTGCTGGAGTCGGCGCTGGTGACGTGCACCGGGCGGCTGCCGCCGGTGCGGGTGCTCGACACGTCGGCGCGGCCGCTGGCGTCGACGCGGCTGGCGACGTCGGTCCGGGACGCGTCGGACGAGGCGATCCTGCACGACGTGCTCGGCGCGCGCTGCGTGGTGTTCCCCGCGACGGCGGTGGACGACACGCCGGATCAGCGTCGGGCGCTCGCGCGCGACCTGCGCTGGCTCGCGGTGGCCCAGGCGGCCGGGCGCCCGGTCATCGCCGTCCGTGCCCCCGGCGTGGCCGACGGGGTGCGCCACGACGTCACCGGCTGGCTCGCGGCGAACTCCGGTGCGTCCGAGCTCGCGGCGGCGCTGACCGCCGTGGTCGCCGAGCCCCTGCGGCTGCAGCGGCTGGCGGTGGGGGCGCGCCAGCTGGGCACGCAGGCGCTGCCGGCGACGTGGGCCCACGAGCTGGTCCACGGTCGCCTGCCGGACGCCGTCCCGCTCGTGCCCACCGCCCCCCGCCCGTGGCCGGCCTGGTAGGGGCCGTCGGGCGGAGCGAGCGAGCCGCGGTCAGACGAAGAAGTCGGGCTGCAGCTGTTCGTCGGGCAGGTCGGGGCTGACCTTGTAGCCGGACAGGTCGGTGACGCCCTCGGCGGCCAGCACCTCTTCGTCGATGAAGAAGTTGCCGGTGCACGTGGTGTGGTCACGCAGCAGGATGAACCGCGCGGCGTCACCCATGATGTCGGGCGTGCGGCTGTGGGACACGACCATGTCGCCGCCGAGCAGGTTCTGCACCGCCGCCGTGGCGATGGTGGTGCGCGGCCACAGGCCGTTGAACGCGACCTTGCCGGCGAACTCGTCGGCCATGCCGAGCACGCACATGCTCATGCCGAACTTCGCCATGGTGTAGGCCACATGGGGCGAGAACCAGCGCGCCTCCATGTTCAGCGGCGGCGACAGGTTGAGCACGTGGGGGTTGGACCCCTTGAGCAGGTGGGGCAGGCAGACCTTGGTGGTGAGGAACGTCCCGCGCGTGTTGATGTGGTGCATCAGGTCGTAGCGCTTCATGTCCGTGGCCAGCGTGGGCGTCAGGCTGATGGCGCTCGCGTTGTTGATCAGGATGTCGATGCCGCCGAACCGCGCCACGGCGGCGTCGACGGCGGCCTGCACCTGGTCCTCGAAGCGGATGTCGGCCTGCACGGGCAGGGCTTGCCCGCCGGCGGCCTCGATCTCGGCGGCGGCGGTGAAGATGGTGCCGGGCAGCTTGGGGTGGGGCTCGGCGGTCTTGGCCGCGATGACCACGTTGGCGCCGTCGCGCGCGGCGGCCACGGCGATCGACAGGCCGATCCCTCGGCTGCCTCCGGTGATGAACAGGGTCTTGCCGGCGAGCGTGGTCAAGGAGCCTCCAGGGCGTGGGTGCCCCTTGACCTAGCCCGCGCGGGCGCAGGGTGGGACCGCGTCGGCCCACCCCGCACGGCGATCAGTAGACGTTCATGTCGTAGGTGTTGCCGGGCGACGTGCCGTCGTCCGAGTACATCCGCACCGCGATGTAGTAGGTGCCGTCCGCGGGCGCGACGAAGGTGATGGTCTCGTCGTCGCTCGCCGTGTAGCCACGCACCGCGTAGTTCGCGTTGAGCACGTCGATGTTGTTCGGGTACGGCGCATCCACCAGGTAGAGGTCGAGGTCGCCCTCGGTGTCGGTGAAGAAGATGTCGACGTTGACCGTCTGGCCGGCGAGCAGGTCGATGCTGTGCCAGTCGATGTCGTCCTCGGTGCAGAGCACGCGACCGGTGGAGCTCGACCCGATGGCCACGGCCGTGGACGCCGCGGGGCTGTCGTCGGGCTCGAAGCCGTCGTCGCCGGTGGGGCAGTTCGCCGAGAAGGGCAGGACGGTCTTCGCGAACGGCGAGCTGCCGGCGAACACCCCGGTGGTCGGGTCGGGCGACAGCGCCTGGAACACGTAGTCGTCGGCCGCGAGGGTCCGCGGCAGGGTGCCGTTGAACGCCAGGGCGCCTGCGCCGTCGGCCGTGCCGAGGACGACGAACCGGTAGCCCGACGTGCCCGGGGTGATGTCGAGGCAGTCGCCGATCCAGGCGGGGCAGCTACCCGCGGCAATGGTGCCGTTGGACACGGCGAGACCGACGGTGGCGCCGGGCGAGGCACCGGTCACGCGCAGGTCGATCCACTTGCCGGCGACGAACTCGTCGGCTCCGAGGCTGCTGCCCAGTCCCAGCGTCTGCGGCAGCGGAAGCTGACCGGCGACCGGTGTGGGGAGCGCCTCGGGGTGCTGGGCGTCGAGGTCGGCGGCGGTGTCGCAGCCGGCAAGACCGACGAGGGTGAACAGGAGTCCGGTGTGGATGCGGGACATGGCCTTCTCCTGGAGCCTGCGAGAGGCTCCCTGGGGTTGCGCGCGGGGGCGAGCACGCCGTGCACCCGGCCCCGCCCAAGCGTCCCGCAGTCCCGTCCGAAGGTCAATCGTGCGCCTGTGCGTTTCGCTACAGGACCCGTACTGTTCAAGGAACGGTGGAACGTACGTGCCGGCGTGGTGGAGGTTCTGACGGAGTACGGGCCCGGCCACGTCCTGCCTGGCGTCTCGGTCGACCGCGGGCGCAGGGTGGGACCGCGTCGGCCCACCCCGCGGGGCGATCAGAAGACGTCGATGTCGTAGGTGTTGCCCGGCAGCGCGCCGGCGTCGCGGTAGAGGCGGACGGCGATGTAGTAGGTGCCGTCGGCCGGCGCGACGTAGGTGATGGTCTCGTCGTCGCTCGTGGTCCAGCTCCGGGCCTCGTAGTTCTGGTTGAGGATGTCGGAGTTGTTCGCGTACGGCGCGTCCATCACGTACAGGTCGACGTCTCCCTCGGCGTTCGAGAAGAAGATGTCGACGTTGAGCGTCTGGCCGGCGGTCAGGTCGATGGCGTACCAGTCGATGTCGTCCTCGGTGCACACGATGCTGCCCGTGGCGCTCGTGCCGATCGACACGGGCGTGGCGAAGGCGGGGCGGTCGTCAGGCTCGTTGGCGTCGTCGCCGTTGGGGCAGTCGGCCGAGAAGGCCAGGACATCCTTCTGAAAGACCGTGCTGGCGGTGAACACGCCGGTCACCGGATCGGGCGACAGCGCCTGGAACACGTAGCTGCCGGCGGCGAAGCTCCGCGGCAGGTTGGCGTGGAAGTACAGGTCACCGGAGCTGTCGGCCGTTCCGAGCACGGCGAAGCGGTAGCCGGACGTCCCGGGCGTGATGTCGAGACAGTCGCCGAGCCAGGCCGGGCAGTCGCCAGGGCCGGAGGCACCGTTCGAGACCGCGATGCCGACCGTGGCGCCGGGGGCGGCACCGAGGACGGACAGGTCGATCCACTTGCCGGCGACGTACTGATTGACGCCCGCGCTGCCGAAGGCGGTCATGGTCTGCGGCAGCGGGAGCTGGCCGGCGACGGGCGTCGGGAGCGCCTCGGGGTGCTGGGCGTCGAGATCGGCGGCGGTGTCGCAGCCGACGAGTCCGACGAGGGTGAACAACAGTCCGATGGGGAGGCGGGACATGGCCTTCTCCTGGAGCCTGCGGGAGGCCCCGTGGGGGTGCGCGAGGGAGCGAGCACGCCGTGCACCCACCCCCGCGCCACCCTCTCGCAGGCAGGCGCTCGGGTCAAACCCCGGGGTGTGAGGTTCGCCACAGAAGGCGTACTCGGATCGTCGGCGTTGCACGGAGCGCACACGAAGACCGCCGCGTGCACGGATCGCGTCCTGGCAGCGGTGCGGTCTACGGGCAGGGCAGCGCGGCGTCGTACACGATGTCGTCGATCGCGTAGGCGAGGCTTCCGCTCTGGATGTTGAACTGGATGCTGTCGACGGGGCCGGGCACCGAGATCGTCTGGGAGATCGGACCGGCGTAGTCGAGCACGTAGGGCGTCCAGCCCACGGACGTGCCCTGGTAGAACCCTTCGACGATCAGCGTCTGGGGCGAGCCGGTGTTGCCGGCGTACGCCGTGGCCGTGAACCCGGACGCCGGGCTCGCGAACGCGATCGTGTTGATCTCGGTGTTCGTGGTGTCGAAGCAGCCCCATGCCGCATCGGGCACGGCGGCGGGGTCGCTGGACCAGTGACCCGGGTCGCCGTTGGCCACGCCGCCGACGAGACCAAAACCGCTCGTCATCGAGAACTGCACGCCGTAGGCGCCGTAGTACGCCGTGGGGTCGGCGCCGTGGCCGTAGACCGCGTAGGCGTCGTCGAAGCCGAGCGAGCACGTGGAGACGTTGCGGGTCACGGACAGGTCGTAGACGTTGCCGGGCGTGGTGCCGGCGTCGTCGAACAGGCGCACGGCGACGTAGTACCGACCCGTCGCGGGTGCGGTGAAGGGCACGGCCGCGTGGGCCAGTCCGCGCCTTCCGCCCGCCAGGAAGCTCGACTGCAGCACCGAGGCGTGGTTCGACGTGGGTGTGTCGAGGACGTACGCGACCACGTCGCCCTCGGTGGGATCCGCGTCGACGTGCACGGTGATCGACTCGGCCGCGCGCAGGTCGATCGCGTGCCAGTCGATGTCGTCCTGATCGCACAGGACGCGGTCGGTGCTCGTGTGGCCCACGAGGATCGATGTGGCGGTCGACGGGGCGTCGTCGTTCTCGTACGGATCGTCGCCGAGGCAGTTGGCGCGGAACGGCAGCACGTCGACCGTCTGGGGGGCCGACGCCACGAACGTCCCGAAGACGGGGATCTGCGACAGCGCCTGGAACGACCACGGCCCTGCGGCCAGGGTGCGCGGCAAGGTGGCGTGTGCCTCGAGCCTGCCGAGCGCATCGGCGGTTCCCAGCACGATGAACCGGTAGCCCGAGGTGCCCGGGGTGATGTCGAGGCAGCCGCCGAGCCACGTCGGGCACGACCCCGTGCCCGCCACGCCGTTGCTCACCGCGATGCCCACGACCGCGCCGGGGGCCGTGCCCAGGACCTCGAGATCGATCCACCGGCCGGCCACCAACGGCGACGGATCCATGAAGAACGACATGCCCTGGGGCAGGGGGAGCTGCGTGTCGATGGCCGACGTCGGCGGGTCGACGGCCGGCTCGTCGTAGGGGTGAGGCCCGCAGGCGACGGCAGCCACGAGGACGAAGGGCACGGCACGCATGGAACACTCCGAGGACAGGTGGGGGCTGCAGGTCGCGACGGCCTACGGGCAGGTCGCCGCCGTATCGTACCGGATGTCGTCGATCGCGTACGCGATGCTCCCGCTGGACAACGAGAACACGACGCGGTCGACCGGACCGGGCACGGTGACCTCCTGGGAGATCGGGCCCGCGTAGTCGAGGACGTAGGACGCGACGCCGAGCGAGCTGCCCTGGAGGAAGCCCTCGACGCGCAGCGTCTGGGGCGACCCCTGGTTGCCGGCGTAGGCGGTGGCGGAGAACCCGGTGACGGGGCTGTCGAAGCTGACGGTGTTCTCGTCGCCACCGAACAGGTCCCAGCAGCCCCACGCCGCATCGGGGATGGCGGCAGGGTCGCTGGACCAGTTGCCCGGGTCTCCGTTGGCGACGCCGCCGATGAGGCCCCAGCCGCGCTCCATCGTGAACTGCACGCCGTAGGCGCCGTACGCGTCGGTGGGGTCGCCGCCGTCCCCGAAGGAAGCGAACGCGTCGTCGAAGCCGAGCGTGCAGGTGTGGGGCGTCGGGTTCACCTGGAAGTCGTAGGTGTTGCCCGGGGTGGTGCCGCGGTCGGCGTAGAGGCGGACGCCAACGTAGTAGACGCCATCCGCCGGCGCGACGAACGGCACGAGCTCCTGGTCGGACGACCCGTAGCCGCGCTCCAGGTAGGTCGTGTTGAGCGTCGCCAGGTTGTTCGGCGAGGGCGCGCCCATCACGTACAGATCGATGTCACCCTCGGCGTGGGTGAAGTCCGCCTGGAACGTGACGGCGTCGCCCGCGTGCAGGGCGATGCGGTGCCAGTCGATGTCGTCCTGGCGGCAGAGCACCCGGCCGGTGCTCGCGTGGCCCACCTGGATCACGGTGCCCGCCGCCGCGGCGTCGTCGTTCTCGAAGGCGTCGTCGCCCGGGCAGTTGGCGCGGAACGGGAGCACGTCGAGGGCCAGGGGCGCGGAGGCAACGAACGAGCCGCCCGGGCCGCTGTCGGACAGGGCCTGGAACGACCACGCGCCCGGAGCCTGGCTGCGGGGCAGCGTGGTGCTGGTCTGGACGCGGCCCAGGGCGTCGGCCGTCCCGAGAATGATGAACTGGTAGCCCGAGGTCCCTGAAGTGATGTCGAGGCAGTCGCCGAGCCAGCCCGGGCACGATCCGGCGCCTGGCACGCCGTCGCTCACGGCGATGCCGACGGTGGCGCCCGGGGTCGCGTCGAAGACCTCGACGTCGATCCAGCGGCCCGCCACCAGCGGACTCGGCCCCATGCTGAGGTCCATCGTCTGCGGCAGCGGGAGCTGGCCGGCCATGGCACGGGGCACGGCGTCGCCGGGAGACGTCGGGAGGTCACCGGCACAACCGGCGAGGGCGAGGACCGTGAACAGCGACGCGCGCATGGGGCCTCCGGGCCTGGTGGGGAGGTTCGGTCGAGCCGACAGCATCGGACCGCACGCTACCGCACGCGGCTCCCGCTCGGGGACGACGCGTGTCGGGTCCGGCGGTGTCCGGCCCGCGAGCACCCTTGTCGACGACGCGCCCGTCGCCGACAGGGGTGGACGGAGGGGTGCTACGGGCAGGCCAACGCAGCGTCGTACTGGACGTTGTCGATCGAGTACGCGAAGCTGCCGCTCTGGATGTTGAACTGGATGCTGTCGACGGGTCCGGGGACCGAGATCACCTGGGAGATCGGGCCGGCGTAGTCGAGGAGGTAGGGCGTCCAGCCGATCGACGTGCCCTGGTAGAACCCTTCGACGATCAAGGTCTGGGGCGACCCGGAGTTGCCGGCGTAGACCGTGGCCGTGACGTTGGACGCGGGGCTCGCGAACGCGATGGTGTTCACCTCGCTGTTCGTGTCGTCCCAGCAGCCCCACGCGGCGTCGGGGATGGCGGCGGGGTCGTCGGTCCAGTGGCTGCTGTCGCCGTTGGCCTGGCCGCCGATCAGGCCGTAGCCCGAGGTCATCGTGAACTGCACGCCGTACGGGCTGTAGTACAGGTTGGGGTCTGCTGCGTCGCCGTAGATGGCGTAGGCGTCGTCGAAGCCGATCGTGCAGGTCTGCACGGCGTGGTCCACGCGGAAGCTGTAGGTGTTGCCCGGGGAGGTGCCGTACTCCTCGTAGAGCCGCACGCCGACGTAGTAGGTGCCGTCGGCGGGCGCCGTGAACGGCACGAGCTCCTGGTCGCTCGAGGAGTAGCCGCGCGCCAGGTAGTTGGTGTTCAGGTAGCTGAGGTTGTTCAGCGACGGGGCGTCCATCACGTACAGGTCGATGTCGCCTTCGGCGTGGACGAAGTCGGCCTGGAACACGACGGACTCGCCGGCGGCCAGCTGGATGCGGTGCCAGTCGATGTCGTCCTGCTCGCACACGACGCGGCCGGTGCTGGTGTGGCCGACCGTGATCACGTGGCCGGTGATCGACGTGTCGTCGTTCTCGTACAGGTCGTCGTTCGGGCAGCTGGGGCGGAACGGCAGGACGTCGACGGCGAGGGGCGCCGACCCGACGAACGAACCACCGGCGCCGCCGTCGGACAGGGCCTGGAACGCCCACGTGCCGCCGGCGAGCGTGCGGGGCAGGGTGGTGCTGGCCACCACGTTGCCGAAGGCGTCGGCGGTGCCGAGCACGATGAAGCGGTAGCCCGACGTGCCGGGCGTGATGTCGAGGCAGTCACCGATCCAGCCCGGGCAGGACCCCGCGCCGGACACGCCGTTGCTCACCGCGAGGCCGACCGTGGCACCCGGCGTGGCGCCCGCGACGGTCAGGTCGATCCAGCGGCCGGCAGCAACCGGGGCAGGGTTGACGAACAGGGTCATCGATTGCGGCAGCGGCAGCTGCCCGGCGACCGGCGCAGGCAGCGTGTCGGCGGAGGAGGTGGCGAGATCGCCGGCACAACCGACGAGGGCGAAGACCATCAGCAACGAAGCGCGCATGGGCGACTCCACGGGAATCGGGGTGTGGACTGCGGGACGCCCGCGTCGGCTTCGTCGCCACCGGCAGGGGTGCCGGGGGCGTCCGATCGACACGGGCGATGACGCTACGCCCGTGACGCACCGATTCCTACCGCCGACCACGAACAAGTCGATCCACGCGCGTCGGGTCCGCGGCGCTACTCGTCGCCGTCGCCCGATCCGGCGTCGTCGTCGCCGTCCTTGTCGTCGAGGTAGCCGAGCGCCTTGAGCGCGGCGGCCATCTCAGGCGCGAAGCCCGACACCTCGGTGCCGCCGGGCACGGGCACCCAGGCGCGCTCGACGTGCACGCGCCAGGCACCGGACGGGTCGAGCACCACCTGCGGGCGCCCGTCGTCCTTGCCGGTCGGGGCGTGGCCGGTCCACGTGCCGGCGCCACTTCCGCCGTCGATGGTGACGGTGACGGCGCCGGGAGCGGCGTCGGCGTCGCTGGGCTGGACGTAGAAGCTGTCGGTCATGTGCTTGCGGGGCGGCTGCACCAGGTGGGCCACGCCGTCGTCGACGGTCGGCGTCAGCGCGTCGTGGTAGCCGCGCGGATCGTAGGCATTCCAGGCGGCCGTGACCCCTCCGGGTGTCGACACCGACACGGTGACCGGCTCGGCCTCCCCGCGGGCGGACAGACCGACCCGCCACACGCGCACCATTGGGCGCCCCAGCGCGGCGGTGACGGCGGCCGGGTACAGGCTGCGATCGGTGCGCGCGGCGAGGTTCGTGCGCTCGCCGGGGTCAGCGTCCAGGTCGAACACCACCTCCTCGGCGTCGCGGGACCACCACTTGTGGTCGCCCGTCACCACACCCCAGCCGTCGGGGCCGTACAGGGGCCGGCCGAAGGCCTGGGGGCGTCGGACCAGCGCCTCCCGTGCCGTCGCGTCGCCGCGCAGGGCGGGCACGAGGCTGGTGCCGGCGGTGTCGGCCAGCGGCGGCAGCCCGGCGAGCTCGACCACCGTGGGCGTCAGGTCCAGCAGGCTCGTCGGCACCTCGAGCACGCCGGCGGGCACGCCCGGACCGCGCAGCGCCATCGGCACCTGGAGCAGCTCGTCGTAGAACGCGTGGCCGTGTTCGAACCCGCGGTGGTCCCACAGCTCCTCGCCGTGGTCGGCGAACAGCACGGTGACGGCGTCGTCGCCGACGGCGTCGAACAGGCGGCTGACCTCGTCGTCGAGCACGCGCAGGTTCTGGTCGTAGCGGGCGACGACGTAGTCACGGACGGCGGGGAACTCGGGCTCGTCGCCGTGGAACTTGACCAGTTCGGTGCGCGCCACCTGCGACAGGGCCTTGGGCGGGTCGCCGGCGAACAGCGACCGGTACGCCTTGGGCTCCATGTACGGAAGGTGCGCCTCCATGAACTGCACGTACAGGAGCAGGTCGCGGTCGGGCCAGCGCTCCAGCGTCTCCAGGGCCTGGTCGACCGTGGCGTCGGCGTGCTGCAGGATCAGGTAGCTGTAGTGGCCAAAGCCCCGGTGCATCGCGAACGTCTGCGACAGGTAGGCGTTGGCGACGATGCCGCGGGTGTAGAACCCGGCCTGGGCGAGGTGGTCGGCGAGGGTGGGGGACGTGAACCAGTCCTCGGGCTGCTCCCCGGACAGGGCCGCCCGCGTGGACGGCAGCGTCCACGGCGCCACGGTGCGGTGGTCGTCGAGGCGCGTGCCCTGCGACGCCCAGCGGTCGAGCTTGGGCGTGGTGGGGTGCAGCGTGTAGCCGTACATGCCGAGGTGATCGCGGCGGACGGTGTCGACGAACGCCACCACCACGCGCCGCGGGTGGGCGCTCGGCACGTAGATCGTGGGCTCTTCGAGGAACGCCAGGTCGAGGTCGGCGGTGGCGCCGGGATCGGTCGCGAGCTGGACGGTGACCTGCTGCCCCCCCCACGGCGACAGGTCGGCGCGCAGGTCGGACCAGCCGTCCAGCGCTAGCGCCGCGTCGGCCACCCGGGTGGGAGGCTTCCCGGCCGGGGCGACGTAGACCGACACCGTGGCGCCGTCGGATGCCGTCGTGGACGCGATCGCAGGCGGCAGGACGGTGCCCCGCAGCGACAGCACCGCACCTTCCGGCAGCGTCAGCGTCCACGTGGCGGTGGCCGGCGCGGGCAGCAGCAGCCCGGTGTAGGCCTCGGTGCCCACGGTGAGCGTGCGCAGCGCGAACGCCGTGGCGTCGAGGCCCGACGCTTCGGGCTGGAGCATCGTCTCGGCGTCGGTGGCCTTGGGCCAGGTGACGGTGACGTCGGTGGGCGCGGGCGCGTCGGCGGGCAGGCCGATCAGCAGGTGGTCGGGGTCGTAGCCCCAGGAGCGCGCGGCCTTGCCGCCCCGCTGGAACCGCAGCGGCTTGCCGTCGAGGCGCACCTCGAGCCCGGGAGGGTCGTAGTTGCCGAACGTGCGCGCGCCGACCTGCCGGCTCGGGAACAGGTTGGCGTGGACGGGCAGGGGCGTGGCCCACACGGCGACGTCGCCCGCGGTGCGCAGGCGCTCGAACGGCTGGGGCGGCGCGAAGGTGGAGGGCGGCGTCTCTCCGTCCGGGCGCGTGCTGGCGGGCAGGGAGAGCGACACGGCCTGCGGCATGCGCGCCAACGCGTAGACCGCTGCGGGCGGTGCGGGGGCCACCTCGGGGAGGGCGTCGGGGACCTCGGCCGTGGGACCGGACGTCGTGCAGCCGAGCCAGAGCAGCGGGAGCCAGAACACGTCACCTCCAGAGGACGAGGCCCGGTATGCACGCGACCGGGGGCGTGTCCACTGACCCGAGGCGCGTGCGTGCACCGGGACGGGTCACGCCATCGCCGACCGACGCCGCGTGGGCAGCTCGCCGATCACGGTGGTGCCCGCGCCGGGCGCGGACTCGATGCGCACGCCACCGCCGAGCAGGGTCGCCCGCTCCTGCATGCTCATCAGCCCCAGGCCGCTCGACAGCTCGTGGCGCGGGCTCGGGGCGGCCGGATCGAAGCCCTGGCCGTCGTCCTCGATGCGCACCTGGACGCGTTCGGCGTCGATCGTCAGCCCGATGTCGACGGCCGTGGCGCGGGCGTGGCGCGACACGTTGGTCAGCGACTCCTGCACGATGCGGTAGATCGCCAGGCGGGCCGTGGGCGACAGGCTGTGCTCGAGCTCGCGGCCGGTGACCTGCACGTGGCAGTCGAGCGCGTGGGTCTCGCGGGCGTCGTCGGCCAGGCGCTGGAGCCCTGCCACCAGGCCGAGCTCGTCGAGGACGGACGGGTGCAGGCCGCGCGCCAGGCGGCTCATGTCGCCGACCACGCCGCGCAGCTGGTCGGCGAGCATCGCGGCGAGCTGCTGCTGGGCCTCGTCGGTGAGCGTGTTGGCGAGCGCGCGGAGGCCGACGAGCAGGGCGGTGAGGCTCTGGCCGGTCTCGTCGTGCAGCTCTCGGGCCAGGTGGCGGCGCTCGTTCTCCTGCACCTCCAGCACCGTCTCCAGGTAGCGCTCGCGCAGCGCCTCGGCGGTGCGGGCCAGGGTGATGTCGGCCACGATGTGGATGGCGCGGTGGTAGGGCGTGGTCTCGTCGCCCACCGGGTAGACCGAGTGGCGCACCCAGCGGACGTCGTCGTTGACCTGCAGGCGGTAGACGTGGTCCTTGCCGTCGGGGTCGGTGGGCATGCGCGCGGTGTCTTCGGGGTGCACGCGGGCGCGCCAGATGTCGGGGTCGGCGGCGAGCCGCGTCCGCGACAGGTGGAAGATGTCGTCGAAGGCCGGGTTGGCGTAGACCACGCGGTGGGCGCGCAGGTCGTGCATCCACATGCCCTGGCCAATGTTCTCGGCGATCTGGCGCACGTTGAGCTGCGACATGCGCAGCGCCGCGTTGGTGCGCTCGAGGTCGGAGTAGGCCTCGACGAGATCCCGCGACGTCGAGAGCCGGCTCTGCTCGTAGTACCAGCCGATGAACGACACGAAGCCCAGCAGGATGATCTGGGCGCGCAGCACGTTGTCGGGCGCGTTGGTGGGCGGGGCGAGCGTGAGCGGGAAGGCCACGCCGTGGGTGTCGAGCACGTACATGCCGAACAGCTCGAGCAGCACGAGCGTGAACGCGAACAGGATGGAGCGCGGCCCCGACAGGAACGCCGCGAACATCGGCACGGCGGCGAGCCACCACGTCACCGGGGCGCGGAAGCCGCCGTGCACCATGCCGAGGAAGCCGAACATCACGGCGAGCGAGACGGTGAGGATGTAGGCGAGGGTGTCGGGCTTGGACACCACCCGCGCGGCGAGGGCGATCGACAGGTTGATCAGCGCCGCGAACAGCACGGCGGTGACGACCGGACGGGGCAGGTAGACCGAGCCGACCTGCAGCGCGGGCGTCCAGTCGAGCATCAGCGCGAGCAGCACCTCCACGGCCATCAGCGCCAGCGCGCTGGCGACGACGAGGCGGGCCTGGCGCGTGGCCTCCAGGTCGCGGCGGATCGGCTCCGACAGGAACCACTCGAGCACCCGCTCGACGCTGCGCTGCAGCGGCGGCACCGGCGGCTGGTCGGCGGGGGTGATGCCCGGCGAGGTGGACATGGAGGCTCCGTCTTGCAGCGCGCATCCTAGCGCGTCACGGTGGGCACCACGGTGTGCGGCGAGGTTGCACGCCCCCGGAGGCGCTGGCGCAGTGCAGGTGGTGATCCCGATGGCGGGCTTCGGCGAGCGCTTCCGCCGCGCCGGCCACGACCGCCCCAAGCCGTTGATCGAGGTCGACGGCCGCCCGATGATCGCCCACGTGGTCGACCTGTTCCCCGGCGTCGACGACCCGGTGTTCCTGGTCAACGCCGACCACCTCGCCGAGCCCGCGTGGAGGATGGAGGCCACGCTGCGGGCGCTGCGGCCCCGCGGGCGCATCGTCCCGGTGCCGTCCCACCGCCTGGGCCCCGTCCACACGCTGCTGCACGGCCTCGACGTCCTCGACCTCGACGCGCCCGTGATCGTCAGCGTCTGCGACCTCAACTTCCCGTGGGACTTCAACCACTTTCGAGGGTGGATCACCCAGTCCGGCGCCGACGGGTGCGTGGTGGCCTACCGCGGCTTCCACCCACACCTGCTCCACTCGGTGCACTACGCCTTCTGCCGCACCGTCGGTGACCGGGTCGCCGAGATCCGCGAGAAGTACGCATTCACCGATGATCCCATCGGAAACCTCGAGTACTGCTCGAACGGTGTGTACTGGTGGCGGACCGGGCGGATGCTCGTCGAGGCGCTCACCGTCGTGCACGGCGACGTCGCCCTGGCCATCGCCGGCGAGCACTACCCGAGCCAGCTGTTCCAGCCGATGGTGGAGGCCGGCCTCGACGTCGTGGTCTACCCGGTCAAGCACTACCTGCAGTGGGGCAACCCGCGCGATCTGGAGGAGTACCGCCACCACGCCGCGGCCTTCGCGGCGCGGGTGCGGCCCTGGCCACGCGCGGCCGCGCTGCCGGGCACGCTGCTCGTGCCGATGGCGGGGCTCGGCCAGCGCTTCGCCGACGCCGGGTACACCACGCCCAAGCCGCTGGTGCCGGTCAACGGCGGCCCGATGGCGGTGGCCGCAGCCCGCGACCTGCCGCGCTGCGCGCGCCAGGTGTTCGTGGTGCGCGACGACATGGACGGCGTCGACGCCGTGGTCGACGCGCTCGACGCCGCGTTCCCCGGGTGCGGCGTGGTGCACCTCGCCGGTCCCACCGACGGCCAGGCCCGCACGGTGGCGCTCGGCATCGCCGACGGCGACGTCGACCTCGACGCGCCCTTGGTGATCGGCACCTGCGACAACGGCCTGCGCTACGACGACGCGGCCCACACCGCGGCCCTGTCGCAGGCCGACGTCCTCGTGTGGGCGATGCGGGGCCACCCGGGCGCGGTGCAGCACCCGCGGATGTACGGCTGGATCGACGCCGACGCGGCGGGCCGGGTGCGGCGCATGTCGGTCAAGGTCCCGCTCGACGACCCGGCCCACGATCCCGCCGTGGTGGGTGTGTTCTCGTTCCGGCGCGCCGCGGACTACCTCGCCGCGTTCCAGCGTCTGGCGGCCCGCGACGGGCGCGTGCGTGGCGAGCTCTACGTCGACACGCTGATCGACGACTGTCTCGCGCTCGGCCTCGACGTCGCGGTCTTCGAGGTCGACCACTACTACGGCTGGGGCACGCCCGACGACGTGCGCACCTACGCCTACTGGCAGGCCTGCCTGCACACGTGGCCCGACCACCCGTACCGGCTCGAAGCCGACGGCGACGTCGACCCGGACGCGCTGCCTGCGCTGGCGGCCGACGCCGCGCCGCTCGTGCCGCCGCCTGCGTGGCCCCGCGGCGCTGGCCCCACGCCGGGAAGCGAATAGGACGACGGCGGTGGGGGGCTGCCGGCCGGCCCCGCCCCGAGGGAGCCGATGCCCGCGTCCGACCCCACCAGCCCGCCGTCCACGCCGACGCTGTCGCTGGTGATCCCCTGCTACAACGAGGCGGCCAACCTGCCGCTGCTCGTCGACCGCTGCGCCGTGGTCTTCGCCGACCGTGACGACGTCGAGGTCGTCCTCGTCGACAACGGCTCCACCGACGCCACGCCCGACGTGCTCCCCGGGCTGCTGGCCCCCCATCCGTTCCTCCGGTCGGTGCGGGTCGAGCCCAACCAGGGCTACGGCGGCGGCATCCTCGCGGGCCTGCGCGCGGCGCGCGGCCGGGTGCTCGGCTGGACCCACGCCGACCTGCAGACCGATCCGCAGGACGCGCTCATCGGCCTCGAGCGCTTCGAGCGCGCCGACGATCCGGACCTGCTGTTCGCCAAGGGACGTCGCTTCGGGCGCCCCGTCACCGACGTGGTGTTCACCGTGGGCATGGCCGTGTTCGAGACGGCGCTGCTGCGCGCCCCGCTCTGGGACATCAACGCCCAGCCCACGCTGTTCGGGCGGGGCTTCTTCGAGCGCTGGTCCGACCCGCCCACCGACTTCTCCCTCGACCTGTTCGCCTACTACGAGGCCACGCGGCAGGGCCTGGAGGTCACGCGCTTCCCGGTCTACTTCGGCCAGCGCGCCCATGGTGTCAGCCGCTGGAACGTCGACTGGACGAGCCGGGCGAAGTTCATCCGCCGCACCGTCGACTACAGCCTGACGATGGCGCGGGCGCGGCGCGGCCGGTGATCGTCGTCGCCCACCGGCGCAACACGGTGGCGGAGCTGGCCGCCACCCCACCCGAGCTCGGCGTCGAGGTCGACGTGCGCAGCTTCGGGGACCGGCTGGTGGTCGTCCACGATCCGTTCGTCGACGGCGTGCCGTTCGAGACGTGGCTTCGGGGCTACCGGCACGCGCTGCTGGTGGTCAACACCAAGGAGGAGGGGCTGGTCGAGCACGTGCTGCCCGTGCTGCGGGCCCACGGCGTCGAGCGCTTCTTCTTCCTCGGGCCGCCTGTGCCCGAGCTGCTGCCGTTCGCCGCACACGGGGAGCGCCGGTTCAGCGTGCGGGTCAGCGAGGTGCACCACCCTGGCACGGCGTTGGCCCTGGCCGACCGGGTGGACTGGGTGTGGCTCGACGGCTTCGCCGGCTTCCCGGTCGACGCCGCCACCGCACGGGCGCTGCACGACGCGGGGCTGGCGGTCTGCCTCGTGAGTCCCGAGCTGTACGGTCGCGACCCGGACGAGGTGGACGCCTACGCCGCGGCCGCGCGGGCCACGGGCGTGCCGTTCGCCGCCGTGTGCACCCGGCAGGTCGCGCGCTGGCAGCGGCTCACCGGCTGAGCGCGGGCCCCAGGTCGGGTCGTCAGGCGCCGCGGAACACCCAGAGGCGCTGTCCGAGGAAGTTGAGCACCATCGAGCAGCCCGTGGCGACGACGAACGCCACCGGGAGCCAGGCGGCCGCGGGCAGGGGACTCGTCGCCAACACGGCCAGGCTCACCTCGTTCGCACCCACGTTCACGGCCCAGGCCACGCCGTAGAGCGCCACGAAGCGGGCGGTCTGGGCGTGATCGCGGCGGTGGTCGCCGAAGGTCCAGTACTTGTTGAGGACGAACGCCACGGTGGTGCCGACGACGAACGACAGGGTCTTGGACAGGCCGGTGGCGTCGGGCAGGATCGTGGCGAGCAGGGCGGTGTAGACCGACAGGTCGGCGAGCGTGGCGATGCCACCCGCGACGACGAAGCGGACGATCTGCCCGAGCGTGCGACGGTCGATCATGCGGAGGCCGCCCTGTCGTCGGGACCCGGCCAGGACGCCACGGCGGCCGCCAGGCGCTGCAGGCCGCCCGCCATGCCGGTGCCGTGCCAGGTGCACGCCTCCCCGTCGAGCAGCACGAAGCGCTGGCGCGGCAGGCCCGTCGCGGCGGCGAGCGCGTCGGCGTGGCGTGCCTGGAACGGGAAGGGCTCCGACGGGAGGACGACGACGTCCGGCGACGCCGCCGCGAGCGCGTCCACCGAGATCGTCGGGAAGCGGTCCTCGGCGTCGGCGAACACGTTGCGCACGCCAGCCTCGGCGAGCATCGCGTGCACGAACGTGTCGGCGTTGGCGGTCATCCACGG
>JACKEP010000019.1 GCA_020632915.1 Alphaproteobacteria bacterium
GGAAGCCGTCCGGCGCGGCGACGTCGGTCACCTTGCCGGCGACCCGGCCCTCCTTCCCGAGCACGATGGTGATCAGCTGCTCGGGGTCGCTCAGGCGCCCCAGCGGCGACTGCACCGCCAGGTCGGCGAGGCCGTCGCCGTTGAGGTCGAAGCCGCCGGTGATGCCGAAGCCGGTGAAGTCGGGGTCGCTGACCGCGCGGTTCGCGCCCGTGAAGAACTGCAGGCCCTGGTTGCCCTCGACGAAGCCGCCGGAGGCCGGGACGCCCGCTTCGAGGTCGGCCAGCGTGGTGGTCGCTGCCGTCGCGCCCGAGAACAGGTGGACCTTGCCGCCGCCCGGTCGGCCGTCGACGCGCGCCCACGGGCTGCTCGCCGCGAAGTCGCCGACGCCGTCGCCGTCGAAGTCACCGAGCGAGGTGACCCAGGCGCCGAGCCCCGCCCCGTCCACCCAGTCGTGCGTGCTGGGCATCGCGTCGACGGTGGGCGGGACGATGGTGCACACGGTGTTGTTGAGGTTGACCTGGGGGTCGGCGCACAGCGTGTTCACCATGTCGAAGCCGCCGTCGGTGCCGGTGACGGCGAAGCCGCCCTGCCCTGCGAGCACCTGCGCCAGGTCGACCTCGGTGTCGTCGAGCGTGCCGTAGACGACGTAGAGCCGACCGACGTCGGTGCCGTCCTGGCTGTCGAGCGACGGCGCGCCGATCAGGAACTCGTCGAGCCCGTCGCCGTTGAGGTCGGGGATGAGCGAGGCGGAGGCGCCGGTGAGGGCGCCGTCCACGTCGCCGCGGATGACGAAGTCGGGCTGCCGGGAGCGGATCGTCGGGTCGGTCGGGTCGCTCTCGAAGATGCGGACCTCGACGCCGTCGTCGATGCCGTCGGCGTCGCTGTCGGGGTTGTTCGGGTCGGTGCCGAGCGCGACCTCGGTGCCGTCGTCCAGGCCGTCGAAGTCCGAGTCGACGAGGAACGGGTCCGTGCCGTACAGGGTGACCTCGTCGGTGGAGCAGACGCCGTCGCCGTCGGCGTCGTCGGGGGCGTCGAGCGGGCAGGGATCGCAGCCGTCGGCCACGGTGTCGAGGTCGGCGTCCGCCGCGTCGTCGAAGCCCGGACAGACGTCGCAGGCGTCGGGCACGCCGTCGGTGTCGTCGTCGAGCCGATCGTCGCCGGACGGGCAGCGGTCGCAGGCGTCCGGTGCGCCGTCGCCGTCGGCGTCGAGGCTGTCGAGGGCGCCGGGGCACGCGTCGCAGGCGTCGGCCACGCCGTCCACGTCGGCGTCGGCGAAGTCGTCGCCGTCGGGGCACGTGTCGCAGCGGTCGGGCACGCCGTCGCCGTCGCCGTCGGGGTAGCCTGACGGGGACAGGCCGGTGTCGGTGGGCTCCACCGTGAAGCACGACGCGGGAAGCACCTCGAGGCTGGCGGTGCCCCCCTCCTGCCACGGACCCGCGGCCGGATGCGTCACCAGCTGGAAGGCATGGGCGCCCACCGGCACGGCGGCCGGAACGCGGGCGCTGATCGAGGACCGCCCCGTGGCGTCGGCATCGGGGAGCCGGAAGCTGCCCAGCTGGGACAGCGTGGTGATGTCGAGGCAGCCGCCGCCGAGCATCGGTGGGCAGGGGCCGGCGTCGGGCACCTCGTACCCGTCGGTGTAGACCAGCGCGACGCGCGCGCCGGGCTGCAGGCCGGCCGCGTCGAAGGTGATCCGGTCGCCCGGCGCCGCCACGCGGACCGACAGCGTCAGGGTGGGGGCGGTGCCCACCTGGAGCAGCGCCGCCCGCGACGGGCCGTCCGCCTGCGGTGCGGGGTCACAGGCGCCGAGCAGGGCGATGCCGACGATCGGGGCGAGACGGGCCATGGGTCCTCCGGACGCCCACCCGGGGCGCGGTTCGGAAGCGCCCGCGGTGGGGACGCGGGGGCTCGTCGGCGATGTACGGCGCAGGTCCGCGCGCCTGTAGGGGGGGCCCTCGGTATCTGTCGCCCCATCCGGCGGGGCGTGTACGGATCCGGGAACAGCGCCCGAGAACTGCCCGTCCGTCAGGCCTTCGGCTCCCCGTCGTCGACGGGATCGTAGTCGCGGTTGAAGTTCACGGCCTCGCCGTCGAACGGCACGATCTGCAGCATCAGGCCGAGCATCCGGTCACCGCCGGACGCCTTGGCCCGGCTGCTCGCCGCCTTGAGGCCGGCGTAGAGGTCGTCGGCGACGAGGAGGAGGTCCTGAGCGTCGAAGCCGGCCAGGTGGAAGGCCTGGCGACCGCGACCCAGGCGGGTCTCCCGTGCGGCGTGGGCGGCCATCCAGGCGTGCACCCGCCGCGTCACCGCGCTGGCCGCCTCGTACTCCAGGATCCGGAACCGGCCGACGGTGTGGTAGTGCGACCCGTCGAAGCGGACGAGCCCGGCGGCCTCCAGCGCGTCGAGGGCCTCGCGGACCTCGCCGGGCTCGGCGGACAGGGCGTCGGCCATCCAGGCGTCGTCGTGCTGCGGCCGGCTGAGGTAGCTCGCACACGACAGCATCCGCTGCATCGGGTGGCACCACGGGTAGCGGGCCGACAGCTCGCGCTCGGCCTGCTGGCGCGTCCAGACCGCGGTCGCCGACGGCAGGGACGCGATCGGCACCAGCGCCGCCAGGAAGTCGAGCACCACGCCGGTGACGTGGTCGACCACGGCGAGGAACAGCGGCGCGGGGCAGGCCGCCTCGCCGCGGAGCACGCGGCCCAGCGTGGCGTAGGGCACGCCGACCCCCTCGGCGACCTCGCGGACGGCGAGCTGACCGCACACGCCCACGAGGAACGCGCGGGCCCAGGCCGGGTCGTCGACCTCGTGGGCCGCCGCGAGCTTCGTCGCGGGTGCGTGCACCCGGTGGGCCGCCGCGCGCACGTCGCGACCGGTGATGCGGCACAGGTGCAGCACCTGGTGGATGCGCGGCACGCGCTCGCCGGTCTCCCAGCGGTGGGCGACGTTGGACGTGTGGCCCGCGCGCAGCGAGAACGCCCGCTGGGACTGGCGGCCGCGCAGGGCGAGCAGCCACTCGCGGGTGAGGGCGTCGTGATCGAGCTTGAGGGTGGCCATGCGCGCACCGGGGGGAGCCGTTCCCCTAGCCAGCCGCGGGCCCGGCGCCACGAGGCGTGCGGGGCGCGTCCGCCCCGGCCGGGTGACGACGCGAACGAGCCCCCTGCGCCTTGCGTCGCCCGTCCTGCGGTGGGATCCTCCCCCGCCCCGCCCCGCCCCGCACCCCGAGCGCCGCGTGCCCCGACCCTCCGCACCGACCTGGTCCCGCCGCGCTGTGCTCGGTGCGCTGGCGTCGGCAGGCTGCAGCGCGCGGCTGGGGCAGTTCCCGTTCGACGGCGCACTCGCCGCGCTCGGCGGGGCCGGGGACGACCTCGAGGTGGTCTTCTTCAGCGTGGGCTGCTTCCTGGTGCGGTGGCGCGACGTCGCCGTGCTCACCGACCCGTTCTTCACCCACGTGCCGCTGGCGCAGGCCGGGTTCGGCAAGGTGATCCCCGACCCGCGGGCCGCCGACCCGGTCCGCCCCGCGCTGCCCGACGTCCGCGCCGTGCTGGTGGGTCACGCCCACTACGACCACTGCCTCGACCTGCCGTCGGTGGTCGACGGCCTGCATCCCGACGCCGTCCTGGTCGGCAGCCCGACGGCGGCCCACACCTTCGCGCCGCTGCACCTGGCGCGGCCGTGGCTGCCGATCGGCGACGCCCTGGCCACGGTCGACCGGCCGGGGCGGTGGCTCGACCTCGCCCAGGGACGCCTGCGGGTGCTGCCGATCCTGTCCGGCCACCCCGACAACATCCCCGGCATCCACCTGTACCGACGCCAGCTCGACGCCGACCGCGTCACGCCGCCGGTGAAGGCGTCCCACTTCCAGGAGGGGCTGACGCTGGCCTACCTGGTGGACTGGCTCGACGACGCCGGGGCGATCACGTTCCGGGTCTACGTCGAGACGTCGAGCACCGGTCCGCCGGCGGGGCTGGCGCCGCCCGAGGTGTTCGCCGAGCGTCCCGCGGACGTGGCGCTGCTCGCGATGGACTGCGCCACGTTCCACGCGCGCGGGGAGCCGTCGATCCTCGACCACCTCGACGCACGCCAGGTGGTGTTCTGCCACTGGGGCGACTTCTTCCGCCCGAAGGACGCCGAGCCGCGGGAGGGGGTCAAGGTGGACCTGCCGGCCGTGCGCGCCGAGCTGCGGGGCCGGGAGGGGGGCGATCGCTTCCTGTTCCCCCGCTGGGGCGGGTCGTTCCGCTTCCCGCGGGTGTGAGCGCGCCGGCGCCGGTCAGGGCGGGCACATCACGTCGATCGCCGTGGTCATCCCGGCGCGCACGGGCACGGGGATCTCGTTCGGCGCCGTGTAGGCCCAGTGGAACATCGGGTCCTCGCACGGTCCGCCGGGGGCGTCGAAGGACAGCGTCCACACCCCGGGGTCGAGGTTGAGCACCCCGCCGGAGCCGTTGGACGTGGTCGCCGTCGCCGACCGGGACGCGAGGCCCAGCGCGTTGCCGTAGAACACGGCGCCGGCTGCGTCGTCCTCGACGATGCGCGCGGTGACGTCGGGCACGCGGTCGGTGTCGACGCCGTCGAGGTTCAGACCCTCCCACACGATGAACAGGACGTTGCCCTTGGCCGGGTCGAGCTCGACGCCGAGGTTGGACGCGTTGGTGTTCATGATCGAGCGCGGCACCATCACCTTGTACCAGGCGTACCAGGCCATCGACGTGGACTGGGGGAACACGGTGTCGACGGCGTCGCCGTAGGTGGCGGTGACCAGCACGTCGGTGTCGAGCGGCAGGCCCGGCAGCTTCCACGCGCCGTCGGCGTCGGCGGTCACGCAGGCGATGTCGGGCAGATCGGGGGTGCACACCTCCACGCCGGACGCGCGCTCGCCGAGCAGCGTGCGGAACGTGCCCGTGAAGCAGGCGGCGATCTCGGTGTCCTCGCAGGTGGGCGGCTCGGCGAGGGTGCAGCCGGCGGCGAGCAGCAGGAGGGGGACGGGGCGCATGGGCAGGTCCGGGGCGGAGCCGTGGGGACGCCGGGAGCGTACCCGAGGACACGGTGCGCGCGCGCGCCGACGGCGTCAGGCGGTCGGGTTCGCCCGCACCGCGGGGTGGGACGGCGCGGGCCTCACGACGGCTCGAGGCCGCCGCGGAACGCGAAGGCGACGGCGGCTGCGGCCGCGAGCCAGCGCGCGAGGTGGAACACCAGCCACCACGCCAGCTCGGTGTGCAGGGCGGCGGCGCCGAGCGCACCCGACCACACCCTGAGGTTGGCGGGCACGTGGTAGACGACCGTGATGGCGATCGACACGCCCAGGGCGACGAGGAAGCGCAGCCAGGCAGCGCGGGCCACCGAGCCGGCGGGGCTGGAACGGAACGACGCGACCCCGGCCCCCAGCGCGGGGAGCAACGTCAGGGCGATCGAGGGCACCAGCAGCGGGAACAGCGCCTCGAACTCGGCGGCGTAGGCCTCGGGGGCCATCGACCACCACCGCGCCCCCAGGCTCACGCCGATGACGAGCATGACGCCGGCATACGCGCTGGCGGCCGAGACGGCGACGGCGTGGACGGCACGGGTCACGGAACCTCCGCACAGGTGGTCTACGTTAGCAAGCTTGCCGAAGCGACGCCTGGAGGAGCTCGGCCTGGCGCGCACGCCGCGTCGGGTGGGTCCTCGGCCGCGCGCCGCTCACAGCCGCCGTGCGTTCACGTTCGACACCATGCACGCGTCCAGGTCCACGGCCACGAAGCTCTTGCGCACCCCGGCCACGCTCGACGGCACGAAGAACGACAGCTCGGCGTGGCCCGTGGCGTCGGCGACGCGGGTGCCGAGCAGGTAGGGGCCGCGCAGGGGGACGGTGAGCCCGGGGCAACCCGGGACGTGGACCATGCCGTTGGCGCCTCCCACCACGAAGGCGATGCGTCCGCCGGGCGAGGCGTTGTCGGCGATGAGGCCGTTGACGGTGCCGGCGGCGCCGGGGAGCGGACCCTGCAGCGTCATCAGCGGCGCGTCGCCGTCGACGCAGTCGTTGTCGATGCCGTCGCCGGGGATCTCGAGGCCGTCCGGTGACGCCAGGGCCTCGCTGTCGTCGCAGTCGCCGACCACCGTCGTGAACGGTGCGGTCTGGCGGGTCTGGTCGGCGGAGAGGCCAGTGGTGATGCCGGCGTACCCGTCGCCGTCGGGGTCCAGCGGGCAGACCTCGTAGCCGTCGCAGTCCTGGTCGATGCCGTCGGCGACGGACTCCTGGGCGCCGGGGTGCACCTGTTCGGCCGGATCACCCACCTGCTGTCGGTCGACTGCGGGATCTGACGGCCCCGTCGGGCGTTCGACCTGGGAGACCGACCCGACGGCAGACCTGCGGTAGGATGCGGCAGGGAGGGGGTCATGGTGCGATGGGCGGGCGTGGCGAGCGTCGTGTGGCTGGCGGGCTGTGCGGCCAGCGACGAGGACCGGGCGTGGCGGCACGACGTCGTCGGCATCCAGGTCCACCTGCGCCTGTTCTACCTGCACGTCCACGCGACGTTCGCCGAGGCCGGGGAGCTGCGCCCGATCGCGTCGACCACGCGCCCCTGCGCGGGGGGCGGCACGCTCGAGGAGCTCGACGACGGCGGCCTCGTGTTCGACGGCTGCGTGATGGGTCGACAGCGCTACGACGGGGCCGTGCGCACCACCGAGAACACCTTCGCGTTCGACGCGTTCTCCGTGCAGGACCTCGACCGGCCGGATCAGCCACCGACCGTGTCGACGGGTGGCTACAACACCATCGATCTGGGGGACCAGACCCGCGTCGAGGCGTCGTTCACCATCGTCGGTCCGGGCTTCGACGGCGAGCAGCTCGAGCAGCAGTACCGGCTGGCGCTGGTGTTCGACGACGTCACAGAGACGCTGTCCGGGTCCTACGTCGCCACCCTCGACGACGACGTGTCCCCCGGTGGACGGCGCGAGATGACCTGCACGTTCGCCGACGAGGACGTCGGCCCGCTCCTCGACATCCTCACCGCGCCCGACACGGCGCTGTGGGAGCGCCTGTGTCCCAACGCTTACGACGAATACGCCGGCGTCCGCGTGCACGTGCAGCACCGCGAGCCCATGGAACCCCCCGGCGGCATCCCGCTGGCGTTCGTGCGGCTCGACCTCGACGAGCCGTTCCTGGAGTCCGAGGAGGTACAGCCGCTGACGTCGGAGTGGCGCCCGTTCCAGGTGGACCCCGGCACGGTCATGGAGTGGGGCGTGGCGGAAGGGGGGCGGGAGGAGCCCCGCAAGACCGCGATCTGTCCGCCGGCCTACGACGGCGCCACCTTCGAGCTGGTCTACGTCCAACCCCCGGGCGATCTGATCTACCGGCTGGGCTGTTGGGACACGCGCAAGCCCGTCTCCTACGAGTAGCGATCCCCAGGAGGCGCCGATGCGAGCCGCGATCCTCGACGCCTACGGGCCCCCGGACGTGTTGGTGGTGCGCGACGTGCCCGAACCGCCGCCGCCCGGTCCGGGCGAGGTGACGGTCGACGTGCACGCCACGTCGGTCAACCCGGTCGACTACAAGTTCCGCCAGGGTCACTACCGCCGCGTGGTGCGCTACGCGCTGCCGCGCGTCCTCGGGCTCGACCTGTCCGGCGTGGTCTCGGCCGTCGGTCCCGGGGTCACCCGCTGGCAGGTGGGCGACGCGGTGTACGGCTCCCCCCAGCACGACCTGCCGGGCACCTACGCCGAGCGCACACGGGTGCGTGCCGCGGATCTGGCGGCCAAGCCTGCCGCCCTGAGCCACGCCGAGGCGGCGTCGCTGCCGCTGGTGTTCGAGACGGCGTGGCAGGCGCTGGTCGACGCGGGCGGCCTGCAGGCGGGCGAGCACTGCTTCGTCCAGGCCGGCTCGGGTGGGGTGGGCTCGATCGCGATCCAGATCGCGAAGCACCGCGGCGCCACGGTGTCGACCACGTGCAGCGCGGCCAACGCCGACCTCGTCACCTCGCTGGGTGCCGACCGGGTGGTCGACTACCGCACCGAGGCCTTCGACGCCGTGCTCAGCGACGTCGACGTGTGCCTGGACACGATCGGGGTCGACAGCGTGCGCCGCGCCCGCGCCGTGATGCGGCGTGGCGGTCGCATCGTGGGCATCACGCCGAACATCCCCGAGCACGTCACCCGCTGGGGACCGGTGCTCGGCTTCGTGGCGCTGGCGGGCTCGCTCGGCACGACGGTGGTCGGCTCGGCGCTCGCCGGGGTGCGGACGCGCTTCCTGACGCTGTCCCCCAGCGGCGACACACTGGCGCACGCCGCGGCGCTGCTCGACCAGGGTGCGCTGCGCCCGGTCATCGACCGCGTGGTGCCGCTCGACGACATCGCCGAGGCCCACCGCTACGTGGAGACGCGGCGCGCGCGGGGGAAGGTGGTGATCGGAATCCGGTGAGGGGTGGTGCTTCGACCACCCCGCGACCGCCGCCCTAGAACTGCCAGGCGGCGCGGGCCTGGAACGTCCAGAAGTGGCCGCTGGTGTTCAGCCCGGTGCTCTCGAGCGGCAGGCGGTCGGTGGCGTGGGCGTAGGCCGTCTCGATCGACGCGGTGATGTACTTGTCGAACGTGTGCTTGATCGCCAGGTCGACCTCGTAGCCGATGACCGGCGAGAGCTTGTCGGCCACCGGGATGCAGCCCCACTTGTCGGCGTCGGACTGGTCGCAGCGCACCACGGCGCCGTCGGGGCGGTCGGGGAACGCGGTGAGGAAGCCGAGGATGATCTCGGTGTTGTTGTAGGGGTACAGGTACAGCCGCGGGTTGAGGTAGTAGCTGTTGTAGACGCCGCCCTTGCTCCACAGGCCGCTGGCGGATTCGTCCCACTTCAGGCGGGTGATCCGCGACAGGATCTCCTCGTAGAGCAGCAGGCCGACGTTGTAGTCGGGGTCCATCGGGCGACCGGTGAAGTTGGCGTCGTTGACCTGGTCGTCGCCCGACGCGTAGCCGGTCTCGGCCACGAACTTGACCAGCGGGCGCTGGTAGCCCACGCGCAGGGCGTACGAGGCCAGCCGCGCCTTCTTGGCGTAGGGGTCCTCGGTGTCGCTGCCCTTGAGCGACAGCGCGCGCGTCTTGCCGATGATGCCCAGGCCCTCGAACTGCAGGATGAGGCCGTGGACCTGCGCGTCGAGGCTGCCGTCGAGGATCCAGACGTTCGAGTCGGTCTCGCGCTGGATGCGGTTGATGACGTACATGCCGGCGAACAGGTCGCCGACGCCGCCGAGGTAGTGGACGTTCTCGCCCTTGTAGAACAGGGCGTAGACCATCTCCCAGACGTCGTCGTCCTGGCTGGCCCACCAGTCCACCTGGCGCTGGTCGGCGGTGCGGTCCTGGTCGAAGTCGCGCTCGACGTCGGTGATGCCGTCGCCGTCGAGGTCGCAGCGGGTGTCGAAGCCGCGCTCGCCCTCGGTGACGCCGTCGCGGCACTCGAAGCCGTAGTACTGGGTGAGCGGATCGGTCACGAGGCGGTCGAAGGCGATCGCCAGCACCAGCGGGATCTCCTTGGTCTCCTCCTTCTTCGTGATCGCCTGGGCGATGTTCACCGGGCGGGTGGCGAACAGGAAGCGGTCGAACGTGGCGCCGTAGTGGGCCTCGCCGAAGTCGTTGCGGAAGCCGTCGCCGTCGTTGGCGAGGATGCCCAGGCCCCAGTGGCTCGCCATGCGGCCCACGCGGATCTCGCCGACCGGGATGCGGAACTGGGTCCAGGCGCGGAACACCTGGAAGCTCGGCGTCTCGGTGCCGTCGATCTGGGTGTAGGACGGGTTGCCGGCGAACAGCGGCGTGCTGCTGACGTCGGCGTTGTCGCCCCAGATGACGTCGTCGAGCGCCTGCATGTGGACATTGAGGCTGGCGACGTCCTTGTAGGCGAACTTCAGGCCCAGGCGCAGCCGCTGGTTGAGGTACTGGCCGGACGTGGTCTGGGACTGGAACAGGGCGCCGGCGACCGGACCCTCGGCGCCGTCGGCCACGCGGCCTGCGCCGAAGACGTGGCCGCGCACGCGGTAGTAGCCGGTCAGCTCGAACTTGAAGTCGTCGCTGGCGAGCTTGAGGCGCTGCTCGGCGAGGGACTTGCGCTGCGTGGCGAGCTCCGACGCCTGCTTGTCGAGCTGCTTCTTCTGCTCGGCCAGGTCGGCGCGCATCCGCTCCATCTCCTCGCGGATCTGGCGGATCTCGTCGGACGAGATGGCGGGCGGACCGGACGGCTCCGGCGCGGCCTCGGTGGCCTCCGCGTCGTCGTCGGCCGGTGCCGGCTCCTCGGCGAGGGCAGCGGCGGACCAGACCAGGCTGGCGAGCATCCAGGGGCGCATGGGGACCGTCATGCGGACCTCGTCGGGGCGTGGGGCGGGGTCGGCTCCGAGGGGACGGGCGCCCGGCGCGACGTGCGCACCGGGCGACGCGCGCTCCGAGCTACTCGGTCAGGCAGGCGGCGGGGTACTTGACCCCGTTGTTCACGCCGGCCCAGATGTTCGCGATGTTGATGCTGTCGGCGTAGGTGGTGACCACCGTGGAGCCGAGGACCTTCTCCTCGCCGCCGACGCGCCCGTAGGCGTCGATGCGGAACGTGCCGGGGGGCACGTTGTACACGCCCCACAGGCCGTCCTCGCTCGACCAGGGCTGGTCGCGGTTGGGGAAGTTGTCGGTGAAGTAGGCGATGTAGACGCCGCTGACGGGCGACGTGCAGTCCTCGGGCGCCGAGATGGCCGTGGGGCAGCCGAAGATGCGCACGCGGATGCCCTCGACCTTGCCCGTGTCGTCGGACGGCAGGGTGTCGGGGTCGCGGGCGCAGTCGTACATCGTGCCGGCGACGACGCCGTTGGACGTGGACTGGTCGATGCCCAGGATCGACGGGATCAGGCGGTAGGTGGAGATCGCGACCGACTGGAACTCGGCGTCGAGCGAGCCGCCCGAGCCCGAGCCGTCCTCGCCGATCGTGGTGCCGGTGCCGTTGCCGTAGATCTGGTGGGCCTTGTAGGTCTCCTTCGCCTGGTTGGCGCCCTCGACCTCTTCCACCAGGTAGGACACGGGCTGGCAGCTCGGCACGTCGCCGAACGTGATGTTGCCGTTGGCGTCGACCTGGCCATCGGTGGACGACGCGCCCGTGGGCGTGTCGTTGTACCAGAGGTTGACGGTGCGGGCGCCGACGGGCTCGTCGTGCTCGAAGTCGTTGACGACGCCTTCGACCGTGACGGTGCCCGCGGGCTTGACCGACTGCTCCGCCGCCCAGACGACCGCCGACCAGTCGGTGGCGGGGCTGAAGCACGAGAAGTCGCCGACCGCGTCGACCGTGAGCGGCGTCTCGGTGTCGGTGGTGTCGGTCGTGTCGGTGTCGGTGTCGGTGGACTTGTCGGTGCCATCCGTGCCGCCGTCGCAGGCGAGCGCGAGCAGCAGGGGGGTCAGGCGCAGGACGCGGTGCATGGATCCTCCTCCATCGGCGCCCCGGTGTAGAGCCTTCGAGGGGGCGACGTCAAGCGATGTCGCGTGTTGGCGGATCTGGGGAGGGCCCAGGATGGCACCGCGCAATCCCTTGCACACCGCGTTCGAGCGTCTGCCTGTTCCCACGCAGACTTCCGACACGTGGTGCCGAAACGTCGTGCTATGGTGCCCGGCCCCAAACGATCGTTGGGTGCGCCCGCCGGAGCCTGCATGTCGTCCCTGCGCCTGTCCCTCCTCCTCCCCCTCGTCGTGCTCGCCGCCTGCAACGCCGGTGATGACCCGAGCGACGACACCGACGACACGCCGCCGCCGCCGCTGGTCGAGGGCGTGCCGATGGCCGGCGCGGCCGAGGGCACGCTGGAGCTGCCCGTCGGCACGCCGCTCGCCGGCTTCACGTCGCGGTGCGGCTGCCTGGGCGGCACGTCGCGCCAGGATCAGCGCGACTCCAACTACAACACCGCGTTCGTGCCGAGCACCGGCGTGCAGATCCGGCCCGGCATCAAGGCGATCTGGATCGACAACGGCGACCGCCACCTGGTGATGACCAAGACCGACACCATCTACGCCTTCGACGGCGTGGTCGAGGCGGTCACCGCGCGCCTGGAGGAGCTGACCGGCGAGGACCTCAAGGGTCAGGTCACCCACTCCGGCAACCACACCCACTCCTCCTACGGCACGTTCTCCAAGCACGAGGGCCTGTTCCTCGGCCACGACAAGTTCGAGCCGGAGAACTTCGCGCGCTTCGTCGAGCAGGTCAGCCAGGTGGCCTACCAGGCCTACCTCGACCGCAAGCCCGCCGAGCTGGGCTTCGGCGTGGCCAAGGACTTCGACCCCGAGGACGCGATCTACAGCGACCGTCGCGGCGACAACAACGGCCTGATGTTCTTCGACGACCTCGGCGACGAGCAGTGGAAGAAGGACCCGTACATGCACATGCTGCGGGTCGACGACGCCGCCACCCACGATCCGATCGCCATCCTCTTCGCGTGGGGCATGCACCCGATCGTCAGCGGCGAGGGCAACTCGATGGTCACCGCCGACGCCTCGTGGCTCGTGGAGACCGAGGTCGCCGAGTCCTTCGACACCCCCGTGGTCGCCATGTACCTGCAGACGGGCGCGGGCGACGCGAGCGTGCGCGGCCGTCAGGACGGCTGGGCCCGCATGGAGACGGTCGGCGTCCTCGCCCGCGACAAGGTCCTCGACCTGTGGAACGACATCGACACCTCGGCCGACCCGATCCTGCTGGAGACGATGTCGCGCAGCGTGCCGATGAACGGCCAGGACATCCACGTCACCCGCAACGGCGCGGTCGACTGGAAGTACCCGCAGTGGGACGCGGCCAAGGAGGCCACGCACTACCCCGACAACAAGGTCTTCGCGGGCGACGGCGAGCCGCTCCCCGACTTCGACGAGTGGTACACCGGCTACGGCGCGGTCTTCTGCGGCTCGGGCGACTTCGCGCTGCCCGTCGGCGGCCTGCCCAACATCGCCAAGGAGCGCTTCGACCCCTCCTGCACCACCGAAGACCACGTGTGCTGTCCCGAGGGTGAGGACTGCAGCTACGCCACGTGCATGCAGATCTCGTTCATGAAGATCCTGATCGAGACGTTCTTCTTCGAGCAGGGCACCGACCTGCCGCTGCCGATGGACGGCATGTCGCAGACCTACACCGCCGCGAGCCAGCTCGGCCCGCTGCCGGTGCGCGACGCCGACGGCACGAAGAGCACCGACGACGTGCTCCTGTCGTTCTTCCCGGGCGAGCCGCTCCACTTCTACACCGAGCAGTGGCGCCACCGGGTCAAGGACGAGCTGGGCATGACCCACACGGCCCTGTTCGGGTACTCGATGGACCACGAGGGCTACCTGCTGATCCCCGAAGACTGGTTCATGGGCGGCTACGAGCCCGACATCACGATGTGGGGGCCGCTGGCGGGTGAGTGGATCATGGAGAACGTCCTGGCCCTGGCCAAGGACACCCTGCAGACCGACCTCGCCGAGCCGTTCGACCCCGAGCGCGGCCCGTGGGCCTACAACGACTGGCCGATGGACAACGAGGTCCCCGACCTGTCGCCGTCCGCCGGCACGCGGCTGACCGAGGTGCCCACCTGCGAGGAAAGCAGCGTCGAGTGGGCCTACTGGGTGCCCAAGTTCCTCACGCCCCACCTCGAGCAGCCCACCACGCTCCAGCGCGTCGACGGCATGATCCAGCTCGGCTGGATCGGCGGTGACCCCGGCGTCGACAACCCGTCGATCGTGCTCGAGCGCGAGGTGGGCGAGGGCACGTGGGAGGCGGTGACGTCGCACGCCGGCCGCATCATCTCCGAGGACATGCAGGACATCGCGCTCGCGTGGACGCCGTGCCCCTACTTCCCCGCCACCGTCGCGCAGACCCACTACTGGTGGGCCGTCTGGCAGGCGGTCGGGCACACCGGCGCCCGCGTCGACCTGCCCGAGGGCACCTACCGCCTGCACGTCACCGGCAAGGCCTTCTCCGGCAACGACACCGAGTTCCCCTGGGACACCCACACCTACGAGGTCACCAGCGACCCGTTCGAGGTGGTGCCCGCCCACATCACCGTCACCCGCGACACCGACCGTGGCGGCGTGTGGCTGTCGATGCGGGGCCCGGCCGAGGGCTACCGCATGATCGATCTGGACGGCGACTCCGAGGGCGACAACCCGGTGCGCGGCGACCTGTCCGTCACGTGGGTCACGTCCGAGGGTGGCGAGACGACCGAGACCGTCGCGGCGCCGGCGCCCGAGAGCCGCCGCACGCTGCTCACCGCGCCCGCGGGCGAGACGCTGCTGTCGGTGTCGGTGACCGACGCCTACGGCAACGCCGGGAGCTGGTCGGTGCCCACGGTGCGCTGACGGCGCGCCGCGCGCCGGTTTCTGTCCGCCCGATCGTCGACGTGTCCGCCCGCCCGGCCCGACCCTGCTAGGGTCGGCGCCGCGGAGGCGGCGTGGCGGACAAGTTCATCGCGGTGGCGGGCAACATCGGCGTCGGCAAGACGTCGATCGTCGAGTTCCTGGCCACCACCTACGGCTTCGAGCCGGTCTACGAGCCGTTCGCCGCCAACCCCTACCTCGACGACTTCTACGGCGACATGAAGACGTGGTCGTTCCACAGCCAGATGTGGTTCCTGGCCCACAAGTACCGGCTCCACCGCGAGCTGGAGCACACGCCGGGCACGCTCGTGCAGGACCGCACGATCTACGAGGACGCGGAGATCTTCGCGACCTACCTGCACCGCAGCAAGCGGATGTCCGACCGCGACTTCGCCACCTACCGCGAGCTCTACCTGGCGATGGGCCGGTCGCTGCAGCCGCCCGACCTGATGATCTACCTGCGGTGCAGCGTGCGCGCGATCCGCAAGCGCATCAAGCGCCGCGGCCGTCCCAGCGAGCAGAACATCCCGCCGGCCTACCTGCGCAAGCTCAACGAGCTCTACGAGGAGTGGATCGGCGGCTGGACGGCCAGCCCGCTGCTCGTGTGGGACAGCGAGAACATGGACTACCTGGAGGACCTCGTCGACCAGGTGGCCTTCCGCAAGGCGCTCGCCCCGTTCCTGTCGTAGGGCGTCGGGGGCCCGGCGCGTCCGGCGCAGGGCCCGCAGGGGCGGCGGGGGCCGTCGCGGTCGTCAACAGCAGGTGCGGGCAGGGACCAGCGCTTGACGTTGGCGGCTCGCATCGCGTACGTCTCACGGCCGTGACGGGGCCCGGCCGGGGACCCTGCGCGTACCGTGAACGAGGGAAGGGCTCGCATGCGGGTGGTCTGCGATCAGTGCGCCGCGACCTACAAGGTCCCCAACGACAAGCTGTCCAAGCCGATCAACAAGGCCACCTGCAGGCAGTGCGGCAGCCGGCTGCTCATCCCCAAGCCGCAGCCCGGCGCCGACCCCGACGAGCGCGTCGTCGTGCCCGCGATCCCGGTGACGGCCGGGGTCGGTGACGCCGGCCTCGTGGTGCCCGGCGAGGAAGACGACGCCGACAAGACCGTCCCCGTCGTCCGTCGCCAGAAGAAGAAGGTCGAGGACGAGGGGGACGACGTCGCCCTCGTCACCGGCGCGCCGATGTCGGGTGCCGACCGCGACCTGCTGGCCCGCGCGGGTCGGGGTGCGCCCCCGCCGGCGCCCGAGCCCGTCGTCTACCGCCAGGAGCCCGCGCCGGCCCCCGTGCCGCCGCCTCCGGTCTATCAGGCCCCTGCGCCGCCCGGCCCCTGCGCCCGCCCCGCCCGTGATGGCGCCGGCGCCGCCGCCCGTGGCCGCGCCCGCTCGCGCCTGCGGTCGCCCCGGCCCCCGTCGCGGCCGCTGCCGGCACGCCCGGCGATGGCCTCGGGCTGGCGGCGTTCGGCGCCGTGGCGGCCCTGTTCGGCGTGGTGATCGCCGAGGCGAGCGACATCGGCAGCCTGCGCTTCGCGGGCCTGCTCATCGCCAGCTTCGGCGCGCTCGCCGCCCTGTTCGTGCTGGTGCTGGGCAGCCTGGGCCGTCGCAGCGGCCGCCCGATGATCGCGGCCGCCCTCGCCGCGTTCGCCGCCTTCGCGGTCACCGGCCTGATCACGCTGGCCCGCACGGGCCTGCCGGACCTCGGCGCGTCGAGCACGGCCACCACGGCCGCGACGCCGCCGCCTCCGCCGACCGAGCCCGCTGCCGTCGCCGCGGCCGAGCCGCCCGACGCCACGCGCGCAGCACCGCCGCCCGCCCGGCCGAGCCCCGTCCGGCGCCTGCCCCGGCGCCCGCGCCTGCCGCGGCCCCGCCGTCCGTCGAGCCCGCGCCGGCCCCGCGCCGCGCGCCAGGCCCCTGCGCCCGCGCCGAAGGTGGAGCCCGCCCGCGCCGCGGAGCCGGCCGCCACGCGCCGCATGGCCGCCGAGGAGGACGTGATCGAGCCCGAGCCCGTCGCGAAGCCCGCGCCGCTGCCGCCCGAGCCCAAGCCCGAGCCCAGGGTGCAGGAGGCGGCGCCGTCCGCCGGTCCGTCCGACGGCCTGATGTCGTCGGTGCCCGCCGAGATCCTCCACACGATCATCTCGACCAACGTCAACGTGAAGCGCTGCTTCTTCGAGGGCATGCGCGACGGCGAGTTCAGCCGCCCGATCACGGTGTCCACCACGTTCAACCTGTCCGCGTCGGGCAAGGCGTCCAACCTGCGGGTGAACAACGCCGACCTCAAGGGCAGCCGGCTCGAGCGCTGCCTCGACTCGGCGTTCGCGGGCATGAGCTTCCCGCCGTCGGCCAAGGGCGGCCCGGTGAACTACCCGTTCAAGCTCTGATCGGAGCGGTCCGGCCGCTTTGTCGGCCGGTCGGATCGCACCGGGGAACCGTGGGGATCGCGGGTGTCACACCATGGACACCCCGGTTCGGCGACGCGCGCGTGGGATTCGGGTTACCCGGCGCGGCCTCCGAGGACCCCCCATGTCGTTCCGCAACATCGCGATCATCGCCCACGTCGACCACGGCAAGACCACGCTGGTCGACGCCATCCTCCAGCAGTGCCAGGCGTTCGCGGCCCATGAGGCCGTCACCGACCGCGTCATGGACTCGATGGATCTGGAGCGGGAGCGCGGCATCACCATCGCCTCCAAGAACACCGCGGTGTTCTACGGCGACACCAAGATCAACATCCTCGACACCCCCGGCCACGCCGACTTCGGCGGTGAGGTCGAGCGCGTGCTGTCGATGGTCGAGGCCGCCATCCTGCTGGTCGACGCCAGCGAGGGCCCGCTGCCGCAGACGCGCTTCGTGCTCCGCAAGGCGATGGAGCAGGGGCTCACGATCATCCTGGTGATCAACAAGATCGACCGCCAGGACGCCCGCGCCCAGGAGGTGCTGGACGAGGTCTACGACCTGTTCATCGACCTCGACGCCAGCGAGGAGCAGCTCGACTTCCCGGTGCTCTACGCGATCGCCCGCGACGGCATCGCCAAGCGCTCGCTGGACGAGGAGGGCAGCGACCTGCGGCCCCTGCTCGACACGATCGTCGAGCACTGCCCGCCGCCCAAGCGCTCGCCGATGCCGATCGACGGCGCCCAGATCCTCGTCACCAACCTCGCCTACGACAGCTACGTCGGCCGCCTGGCGATCGGTCGCCTCTACGGCGCGCCGATCGAGCTGCGCAAGCCCGCCGTCCACTTCAGCGAGGAGGGCGCCCGCAACGTGCGCCCGCAGCTGCTCTACACGTGGCGCGGCCTGCGCCGTCACGAGGTCGAGCGCGCCGAGCCGGGCGACATCGTCGCCGTCGCCGGCATCGAGGACATCACCGTCGGCGACACCATCGCCACCGGCGAGGACGCCGCGCCGCTGCCCCGCGTGCGGGTCGACGAGCCCACCATCGGGATGACGTTCTCGATCAACACCAGCCCGTTCTCGGGCCGCGACGGCAAGTACCTCACCGCCCGCCAGGTGCTCGACCGCCTCAACCGCGAGCTGCTGTCCAACGTCAGCCTCCGCATCGAGGAGACCGAGGACAAGGAGTCGTTCAAGGTCTACGGCCGCGGCGAGCTGCAGCTGGGCATCCTCGTCGAGCAGATGCGCCGCGAGGGCTTCGAGCTCACGCTGTCGCGCCCCGAGGTCGTCCGCAAGACCGACGACGACGGCCGCAAGACCGAGCCCTACGAGGTCGTGATCTGCGACGTCCCCGACGATCACGTCGGCACGATCACGCAGAAGCTCGCCAACCGCAAGGGCCTGATGCAGGACATGCGGGCCACCGGCGGCCGCACGCGCCTGACCTACCGCATCCCGTCGCGCGGCCTCATCGGCTTCCGCAACGAGTTCCTCACCGACACCCGCGGCGAGGGCGTGATGAACGCGCTGTTCGACGGCTGGGACGACGACGTCGGCCCGCTGCTCGTCCGCCAGAACGGCACGCTGGTCGCCGACCGCACCGGCAAGGCCACCGCCTACGCCCTGTTCAAGCTCCTGCCGCGCGGCGTGCAGTTCGTGGTGCCTGGCGAGGAGGTCTACGAGGGCATGATTGTGGGCGAGAACGCCCGCGGCAACGATCTCAACGTCGACGTCACCAAGGCCAAGCAGCTCACCAACTTCCGCTCGGCCGGCGCCGACGAGAAGATGATCCTGCCGCCGCCGCGCAAGATGACGCTCGAGCTCGCGATGGAGTTCATCGACGAGGACGAGCTGGTCGAGGTCACGCCCAACCACATCCGCCTGCGCAAGAAGGTGCTCCAGGGCAACCTGCGCTCCGTGCGGCGCACCGGCGCCTGAGCGCGTTCGGTACGCCCACAGCAAGGCGGCCGCTCACCCGCGTACGTGGGGCGAGCGGCCGCAACTGCCGACGCAGAGCATCAGCGCCCTCGCGAACCCCCCTCGCAACCGGTCTCCCGATCACGATGCAACGTCGAGAGCGGTACGTTGCTCAGGGAGCCTAGCAGAAGCGGGGGGGGCTGCCACAAGGGTCCGGGTTTCGGGACGCCTGCCGCGCGTTGCAGCTTCGACACGCCAGCACGCTGCGACGGGCGTAGGATGCGCCGCCGGGACGGAGGTGAACGCGTGCGTGCGATGTGGCCGATGGTGGCGCTGCTGGTGGGCTGCAAGCCCGACCCGACGGATCCACCGAACCCCGACGACACCGACCCCAAGACGTTCCGCGTGGCGTTCATCGCCGACAGCCACGTGATCGGCGACGACTACGTGTGCTGCGAGGGCAGCGATCTGGACACCGAGTCGATCTACCGCACGCGTCGCCGGTTCACCGAGACGGTCCAGCAGATCAACGCGATGGATCCGCAGCCCGAGATGGTGTTCCTCGCCGGCGACCTGTTCCACCAGAACTACAAATGGGACACCGTCGCCGAGTACCGCGAGCACGGTTCCGCGGCGTGGCGCGCCAAGGAGATCGTCGACCAGCTGGAGCCCGAGTTCCACATCGGCTGGGGCAACCACGACTACGACGTGCCCGAGTACAGCCGGGAGTTCGCCCACGAGCTGTTCCGCGAGCTGTTCGACACCGAGCCCTACCACGCGGTCGATCGCGGGGGCTTCAAGTTCCTGGTCACCAACAGCCAGCTCGGCCCCACCTGGGACAGCACCGATCCGCTCGACAGCTTCTTCGACACCGGCATGGGCTCGTTCGGTCGCGAGCAGCTCGCCTGGATCAAGGCCCAGCTCGAAGAGGGCAAGCCCACGTTCCTGATGTTCCACCACCCGCTGTACGTGGTGGCCCACGACGAGGATCCGGACGGCCCGATCCCCGATGTGTTCGCGCTCATCGAGCAGTACCGCGACACCATCGAGGGCGTGTACGTCGGCCACACCCACGTGTGGATCGACAACTCCGGCACCTACGATCTGCCCGTGTACGTGCTCGGCTCCATCCGCTACGACGCCGACAACTTCTGGGTCCACGAGTTCGAGGAGGGCGGACGCAGCTGGCGTCACCTCGACTTCGACAAGGCCGAATGGGGCAGCCGCTACGGCTTCCCGTCGACCTACGTCGACGGCGAGGTCGCGGTCGACCGGTCCGTGCCGGCCACCGACGACCCCGCCGGGCCGTGGGACGGCTGGACCACCCCACCCGACCCGTGGCCGCCCGAGGAATAGCGCCTCCCGCAGCGCCCCCGGGCGACCGCCTGGACACCGCCGGGGCAGGTCGCTAGCGGTGGGGGTTGCCCGCGCCCGGACGTCCCCCGGAAGCGCCCTCGGGTGTCCCATGCTGCTCACGCTCACCACCACCCACCAGCCCGCCACCGATCTCGGGTTCCTGCTGCGCAAGCACCCCGATCGGGCCCAGGCCTTCCCGCTCCCGTGGGGCACGGCCCACGTGATGTGGCCCGAGGCCGGGAAGGAGCGGGCCACCGTGGCGCTGGTGCTCGAGGTCGACCCGATCACCCTCGTGCGCGGGCAGGCCACCAGCAGCGAGACGGGCCCGCTGGCCCAGTACGTCAACGACCGGCCCTACGTGGCGTCGTCGATCTTCGCCACGGCGATGAACAAGGTGTTCCGGGTGTCTTCGGCGCGCACGTGCACCGAGCGCCCTGAGCTGGGCGGGCTGCCCATGCCCCTGTCGGTCCACCTGCCGGTGGTGCGCTGCAAGGGCGGCGAGGGGCTCGTGCGGCGGCTGTTCGAGCCGCTCGGCTACGCCGTGGACGTCGCGCGCCTGCCGGTCGACGACGCCCACCCCGACTGGGGCGGCTCGTCGCTGCACGCGCTCACCCTGTCGGCCACGCTGCCGCTTGCCGACCTGCTGTCCCACCTGTACGTCCTGCTGCCGGTGCTCGACGACGCCCGCCACCACTGGGTCGGCCAGGCCGAGGTCGACAAGCTGGTGGAGCGTGCCGGCGACTGGCTCGCCGGTCACCCCGAGAAGGAGACGATCACGGAGCGCTACCTGCGGCGCCAGCACGGCCTGGTCCGCGGGGCGCTGCGCCAGCTCGTGCCCGACGCGCCGGACGAGGACGACGAGGACGCCGACGAGGTCGAGGCCGCGGAGGCGGCGATCGAGCGTCCGGCGCGGCTGGACACGGTGCGGCGCGACACGGTGCTCGCCACGCTGGAGGCGTCGGGCTGCACCACCGTGGCCGACGTGGGCTGCGGCGAGGGCAAGCTGCTGCATGCGCTCCTGGCCCGTCCGGCGTTCACGCGGGTGGTGGGCCTCGACGCGTCCCCGGCCGCTGTCGAGCGGGCGCGGCGTCGCCTCAAGCTCGACCGGCGGCCGTCCCACTGGACGGAGCGGCTGGAGCTCGGCGTGGGCAGCGCCGTCTACCGCGACGCGCGCCTCGACGACCTCGACGCGGTCGTGCTCGTCGAGGTGATCGAGCACATGGAGGCCGACCGGCTGCCGTTGCTGGAGGCGGCGATCTTCGCCGGCGCCCAGCCGCGGGTCGTCGTCGTCACCACGCCGAACGTGGCCTACAACGCCCTGTTCGAAGCGATGAAGCCCGGCGCGTTCCGGCACGCCGACCACCGCTTCGAGTGGGACCGCCCCACGTTCGAGGCGTGGGCTGGCGGCGTGGCGGCGCGGTGTGGCTACGCCGTGCGCTTCGCGCCGATCGGCGCCGTCGACCCCACGCTCGGCGCGCCCACCCAGATGGCGGTGTTCACGCGGGAGGGGTCGGCATGACCACGCTCACCGTCCCCGAGCTGTCGCTCGTCGTGCTCGTCGGTGCGTCGGGCTCGGGCAAGTCCACCTTCGCAGCGCGTCACTTCGGCCGCTTCGAGGTGCTGTCGTCCGATCACTACCGTGGGGTCGTCAGCAACGACGTGGGCGACCAGTCCGCGTCCGGCGACGCCTTCGCCACGCTGGAGTACCTCGCCGACCTGCGGCTGCGGCGCGGCCTGCTCACCGTCATCGACGCCACCAACGTGCGCGGCGACCACCGCGCGCAGTGGGTGCGCCTCGCCAAGCGCCACGACGTGCTGCCCGTCGCCATCGTCTTCGACGTGCCGCCCGCCGTGTGCGCGGCGCGGGTGGAGGCACGCGAAGAGCGCGCGTTCGGCGCCCACGTCGTCCGCCGCCAGGCCGGCGACCTGCGGCGCGAGGTCCGCAACCTGCGGCGCGAGGGCTTCCGCTACGTCCACCACCTCCAGGGCGTCGACGCCATCGACGCCGCCGTCGTCGAGCGGCCCCGTCCGTGGACCGACCGCCGCGACGACCACGGCCCGTTCGACCTGATCGGCGACGTCCACGGCTGCATCGACGAGCTCCTGCTGCTGCTCGACGAGCTCGGCTACACCGTCACGGTCACCGGAGACGGCGACGACGCGGTCCACGCGATCACCCACCCCGAGGGCCGGCGGCCGCTGTTCCTGGGCGACCTCGTCGACCGCGGACCGGGCAGCGATCGCGTGCTCCACCTGGTGATGGACCTCGTCGACGCCGGCACCGCCGTGTGCATCCCGGGCAACCACGAGGCCAAGCTCCACCGCTGGCTCACGTCGGGCAAGGGCAACCCCCGCCACGGCCTGCAGGCCACGATCGACCAGCTCGCCCCGCGCGGCGAGGCCTTCCGCGAGCGCGTCGCCCGGTTCATCGACGGCCTCGTCAGCCACTACGTGCTCGACGACGGCAAGCTGGTGGTCGCCCACGCCGGGATGAAGGAGGCATTCGCCGGCCGCGCGTCGGGGCGGGTGCGGGCGTTCGCGCTCTACGGCGAGACCACCGGCGAGTCGGACGAGTACGGCCTGCCGATCCGCTACCCGTGGGCACGCGACTACCGGGGTCAGGCCGCGGTGGTCTACGGCCACACGCCGATCCCGGTCGCCACGTGGGAGAACAACACGCTGTGCATCGACACGGGCTGCGTGTTCGGCGGGGAGCTCACCGCCCTGCGCTGGCCCGAGCGCGAGCTCGTGTCGGTGCCGGCGGCGCAGGTCTACTGCGAGCCGGTGCGTCCGCTGCAGGCCGAGCCCGCCGTGCCGGCCCGCGACGTGCCCGACGCGCTCGACGTCACCGAGGTGCGCGGGCGTCGCCTCGCCACGCGGCTGGGGGTGTCCGTGCCGGTGACGGAGGCCGGCTGCGACACGGCGATCGAGGTGCTGTCGCGGTTCGCCGAGCACCCGCGGTGGCTGGTGCACCTGCCGCCCACGATGGCGCCGTGCGTCACGAGCAAGCGCCCCGACCTGCTCGAACACCCCGACGAGGCGTTCGCCTACTTCCGCAAGCGCGGCGTGCGGCAGGTGGTGTGCGAGGACAAGCACATGGGCTCGCGGGCGCTGGTGATCGTCGGCCGCGACGCCGACGCCATCGCGCGTCGCTTCGGCCTGCCGGACCAGGCGCAGGCGGGCCGGGTGCTGTCGCGGCGGGGCCGGCGCTTCTTCAGCGACGACGCGGTCGAGGCGGCGCTGCTGGCGCGCGTGCGTTCGGCGCTCGATGCGGCGGGCTTCTGGGAGACGTTCGCCACCGACTGGGTGCTGCTCGACGCCGAGCTGCTGCCGTGGTCGGCCAAGGCCCGAGAGCTGTTGCGCACCCAGTACGGCCCGGTGGGCACGGCCGGTCGCGCGGCGCTGGCGGCGGCGTCCGCGGTGATCGCCCAGGCGGCAGCGCGCACGGTGGCGTCGGACGGGGACGACCTCGCCGCGCTGGGGGCGCGCACGGCCACACGCGCCGACGCGCTCGACGCCTACACGGCGGCGTGGCGTCGCTACTGCTGGGACGTCGACGGCGTCGACGATCTGCGCCTGGCGCCGTTCCACCTGCTGGCCACCGAGGGCCACGTCCACACCGACAAGGACCACGTCTGGCACATGGAGACGCTCACCGGCCTCTGCGCGGGCGACCCGATCCTGCGGCCGACGACGTGGCGGCTCGTCGACCTCGACGACGCCGCCGCGGTCCAGGCGGCGACGGACTGGTGGGTCGCGCACACCGCCGCGGGTGGCGAGGGCATGGTGGTCAAGCCGCGCGACTTCCTCGCGCGCCACGAGGGCCGGTTGATCCAGCCCGCGCTCAAGGTGCGCGGCCAGGACTACCTGCGCATCATCTACGGACCCGAGTACCTGCTCGGCGACCACCTCGACCGGCTGCGGTCGCGCAGCGTCCGGCGCAAGTCGACGCTGGCGCTGCAGGAGCTGGCGGCGGGCCTCGAGGCGCTGGAGCGCTTCGTCGCGGGCGAGCCGCTGCCGCGCGTGCACGCGGGCGTGGTGGCCGTGCTGGCGGCGGAGGCCGAGGCGGTGGACCCGCGGCTGTAGGCGGGTCCGCCGGGGCGTCCAGTGGTCCTGTCGGGGAGGGCGTGCTACTCCGGCGGTCGACTCGGGTCCGGTGACCCGAGCCGCGACGACGCCGATGGCGTCCCCAAAGGGACCGTCCCGACCGGATGACGGGTTGCCTGGGTGGTTCGCGGGTTCCCCCCCTGGTGGACGTGACGGGCGGTCGGCCTGTCGCGGACGTCACTGCCCCGGAGCATGCATGGCCAAGGCGCGACCGAGCGTTCAGAAGCGACTCAAGGAAGCCCGTGCGCACGACAAGGCGCTCGCGAAGGCGGCCCGCAAGGCCGAGCGCGACGCGGCCCGCGCGGAGCGCGCAGACGTCCCCGATGGCGTCGATCCCGATCTGATCGGGCTCACCGTCGGTCCCCAGCCGGTGCCGTGGCTGCAGGACGACGAGGCGTAGCCACGCCGCGCGCCGACGGTCCCGCGCGATGCGTCGCCGCGGGACCCGTCGGTGCGCCGCGCTACTGCACGATCTCGGCCTTGATCGTGTAGGACAGCTCGGGGAACTGCTCCTTGAGGTAGGCGTTGCCCTTGGTCTGGATGAGGCCCTGCGACGGGCCGCGGCCCATCGGGGCGCCCTCGCCGTAGCCCTTGTAGAGCTTGTCGACCGTGGCCATGTCGCGCACCTCGCCGAACGGCGCGAAGCCCATCGCGTCGAGGTTGGCGTTGTCGTTGAAGTTGATGAACACCTGCGACGTGCGGGAGTTGGGGCCCGACGTGGCGAACGTGATGTGGCCGCGGGTGTTGGACTGCTCGACCGGGTCGTCCTGGATGCGGGCGTTGCGCCAGGCGCCGTTGACGGCCGGGTCGCCGTTCAGGCCGAACTGCACCATGAAGCCGTCGATGGCGCGGAAGTAGGCCGTGTCGTCGAAGAAGCCGATCTTGACGAGGTTGTAGAACCGGTCGGCGCCCTTCGGGGCCCACGCGCGGTGGACGTCGACCAGGTACTCACCGGCCGTCGTGGTGAACTTGACCGTGTACTCCTCGGGGGCCTGCTCCGTGGCGGCCGACGGGTCCATCAGCGCGGACTTCGCGGCCGGCGCGGCCTCGGCGGGCTTGGCCTCCGGCGCCTTCTCGGCCGGCTTGGCCTCCTCGGTCTTGGTCTCGTGGGGTGTCTCGGCGGTGTCGCTGCCACCGCAGGCGGCGAGGGCGGCGATGAGCAGGGCGGGGACGAGCAGGGCGCGCATGGGGGACCTCCGGGGGCGACGGCGCATCTTCGTCCGCTCACGTCACCGGCGCAACCTCGGGGACCATGAACCGCGCGACCCGCCGCCACGTGTTCTCGAACGCCGTCCACCCGAAGCCCGTACCCGTCCGGATCCAGTCGTAGTGGGGCGGGTGGAGCGTGGCGTCGCCGAAGTGGCCCAGGATGTCGAGGTGGTCGGCCCGGACGGCGGCGATCAGCGCGCCGCGCACCTGCGAGAGCGTGGGCACCATGCCGTCGCTGTCGGCGGCGGTGGGCACGGCGCCGAGGTCGCGCCGGAACACGTCGGCCTGGCCGTTCGACGGCGGCGGGAGCAGGGCGGGGTCGGTGCGCCCGGCGGCGGCGTGGAGCACGCGCCACAGGATCGCCTCGGCGTGGGCGGTGGGGTCGAGGCCGGCGCGGACGCTGTCGAGCAGCTCGGGGGCGCGGGCGCGGGTGACCACGTTGCCGTAGCGGACGTCGGGGCGATCGGGCGTGGCCGCGTTGAACGCGTCCATCGCGTCGGTGGTGAGCTGGGTGAGCAGGCGCTGATCGCGACCGACGTCGTCGAAGAACCGGGTGACCTCGGCGCGGCGCTCGGGGGTGAACGAGGCGAGGAGGCTGTCGGTGAGCTCGTCGACCATGGCGCCGCTGCCCTCACCGCGCACCAGGCGCTGGGCGGCGGCGGCGAGGCGCGCGAGCAGGCTCACGGGCAGCGCGCCGCGCCGCACGACGAGCAACGTGGCGATCGACAGCAGGCGCAGGAGCTGCTTGCCCTGGAGCGTGTTGAACATCGCGGCCAGCGGTGTGCCGTGGTGGGGCACCGAGATGCCGACGACCGAGCGCACGCGGTGCGCGTAGATGCCGGGGTTGCGCCCGCCGGGCAGCTCGGCGCCGGGGGTGACGCACAAGCGCGCGTCGAGGCCGCCGGTGGAGTGGCCGACGAGGTGGATGGGGCCGCGATCGTCGGCCGCGGCGATCGCGTCGTGCAGCCGTGCGGCGCGCGTGGACAGCGACGCGGTGGGCTCGGTGACCACCGGGTGGAGCACGGCCTCCACACCGGCTTGGCCGAGCACGGCCTGGAGCAGCCGGACCACGTGGCCCCAGTACGAGAGGTCGCCCAGGTTGGCGAAGCCGAAGAAGCCGGGGACCAGGAAGACGTGGTGGCGTTCGGACATGGCAGGTGGGTAGCCGGTGGGGCGCGGACGTGCCGCGACGATCCCGGTGGGCAGGCGATCCCCTCCTGTGACAGGCTGGAGCTGCCCAGCGTCTTGGAGGTCTCGTGTCCCGCCGCACCCTGTCCCTGGTCCCCTGGCTCCCGGTCGCCCTCGCCCTCGTCGGGTGCGCCGGCGACGCCGACAAGGCCGACCCCGACACCGACACGGTCGACACCGACACCCTCGACACCGACGTCGAGACCAACCAACCGCCCACGGTGACGCTGTCGGGCCCGTCGATCGCGCTGGTGGGGCGCAGCGTGCAGGTGGTGGCCACCGCCGACGACCCCGAGGACGACGCGCTCACCTACGCGTGGACCCAGACCGCCGGCCCGAGCGCGGGCCTGTCCGGCGACGACACGTCGGGGCCGTGGATCCTGCCGCGCAAGGTGGGCACGTACACGCTGTCGGTGGTGGTCAGCGACGGCACCCACACGCTCGATGCGCAGACGGTCAGCTTCGACGTGCACGACATCGACGGCGGTGAGCGGTTCACCGTGGCGCTCAAGCCCGACGGCACGCTGTGGTCGTGGGGCACGGACTGGGCCGGTCAGCTCGGCAACGGCGCGGGCGGCTCCGACCCCGTGCTCGCCCCGGCGCGGGTGTGTGCGGTGGGGGCGACGATGGACTGCGACACCGAGCCCCTGGAGGGTGCCGTGGCGATCTCGGTCGGCGCGCAGCACGTGCTGGCGCTCAGGGACGACGGCACGGTGGTGGCGTGGGGCGACAACAACGCGGGCCAGCTCGGCATCGGCACGGTGGGTGGCGCGTCGTCGCTGCCGGTGCCGGTGTGCGACGTGGGCGCCACCGACTGCGCGGCCGACCCGCTCGACGACGTGCTCGCGATCGCGGCCGGCTACCTGTTCAGCGCGGCGCTCAAGCGCGACGGCACCGTGGTGACGTGGGGCTACAACAGCGACGGCCAGCTCGGCAACGGCGGCACCAGCGGGCCGGTGGGGACGGCGGCGCCGGTGTGCGCGTTCGGCGACACCCCGCCGTGCACCCTGTTCCTCGGCGGCGTCCGCCAGATCGTGGCGGGCGGCGGCGGCCATGCGCTGGCGATGACGCTCGACGGCGACATCCTGTCGTGGGGCCACAACAAGGCCGGTCAGCTCGGCGTCGGCGACGTGGCCACGCGGCAGTACGCCGTGCCCCAGAAGGTGTGCGCGGTCGGGGGCGTGACCCCCTGCGCCACCTTCCTGACCGGCGTGCGCACGCTCGATGCGTGGAGCGGGTCGTCGATGGCGCTCATGGAGGATGGCAGCGTGCTCGCGTGGGGCGGCAACGACCAGTTCGAGGCCGGGTCCACCACGGTCGACACGTGCCTCAACGGTGAGCCCTGCGCGCCCAGCCCCGCCCCGGTGTGCCGCAGCGGCGACGACCCGTGCACCACGCCGATGACCAACATCGTCAACGTGGCGCTCGGGCGCGCGTTCGGCGTGGCGGTGCGGCGGTCGGGGGCCGTGGAGGTGTGGGGCGAGAACGAGCTGCACCAGCTGGGGCTCGGCCACATCGACCCGGGGATGGTGCCGCAGATGGTGTGCGACGTCGGCGACACCGACCAGCCCTGCGAGACGCTGGGCGACGTGGCCGCGGTGGCCACCGGCAACTACCACACCGTCGCGCTCAAGCGGGACGGCTCGATGGTGGCGTGGGGTCTGGCCCAGGACGGCGCGCTGGGCTCCGGTGACACCGATCAGCCCACCGTCCCCGTCGACGTACCCACGTACTGAGCCTTGGCGCGGGTGGCCCGCGGCGTGCAGCGTTCGCCGTGGGTTCACCCCGCACCCGACCGGGATCTGGAGACCTCCATGCGCACCTCGAGCCGGTTCGTCGCGGCGCTCGCCGCCCTCACCCTCGCCGGGGGCTGTGCCACGGGCACCCCCGACGACACCGACACCGACACCGACACGGACGTCGACACCGACACCGTCGACACCGACGTCGAGCCCACCGGCTGCGAGGCCGACGACGCCTGCACCGGCTGCGAGCCCGTGGGCACGTCCGACGCGTTCACCTGCGACTGCCGCGTGGACCTCGCCGACGACCCGGCCACGTGCCGCCCGATCCGCGTCGTGCTCCTCGACGACGAAGCGCTCGACGAGCCGAGCTCGGGCTTCTTCCTCGCGCCGATCCTCGAGGCCGCCACGTGGGCCACGGGCGTGCCGATGTTCACCGTGTCCAACGCCGGCTACCGCGACGGCTGGCAGGGCGGCATCGGCGACCCGACGGAGGACAGCGACACCGACGCCGACGTCGACACCGACAACCCCGTCGGCGACCTGCTGTCGGTCGACAACACCGACGTGGTCTTCCTGCTGGAGGGCGTGGACTACAGCTCGGAGCTGACCACGCCGGGCTTCGACGCCGTGGAGGCGTTCGTCACCGCGGGCGGCGGCCTCGTGCGCGCCGAGTGGGGCACCGCCTACGAGGAGCTGTACCCCCAGTGGTCCCCGGTCACCTCCTACGAGGACTACGTGGAGGACGACGACCTCAAGCTCTGGCAGCTCGTCGACGACGACACCCCCGCCGTCCGCGCGCTCCAGGTGGGCCTGCCCCGCACGTTCTCGATGCGGCACAGCGTGGAGCTGCTGTCGGTGCTCACCGCCGAGGAGACCGGCGACGTCGCCCCGCTGATGGCGCTGACGGTCCAGCCGCCGGACGAGGCCCCGCAGCCGGGCCTGGTGGTGTGGCCGGCGGTGTCGACGGGGACGACGCCGCACCACGGCGTGATCGTGTGGATGAACACGGATCTGGCGTACCTGGCGAGTGAGAGCTTCACGCCGATGCAGGAGCCGGAGATGGCGACGATGGTGCGGAACGTGGGAAGGGTGGCGGCGGGGGGGTGGTAGGGGCCGTCAGGCCGCGACGAGCCACGCGGCGGTGATCGCGCCGTCGGCGCCGCGCTCCACGTCGACGACGAGCGGCACGGTGGCGCTGCGTTCGGCGGTGGCGCCGATCTGGTCGAGCACGGCGGCGCCGCGACGCATGGTGGCGTCGAGGCGGCCGGTGTCGAGCTGGGTGCCGATCTCGGCGCGGACCCTGTCGAGGGTGCGGGCGCGGGCGAGGCGGGCGCCGAGGGCGTCGCGCCGGGCGTGGGCGGTGATCCGGATGGGCTCGAGCAGGTCGCGGTCCACCCGCTCGACCTGCTGCGACAGGCGCGCGATGCGGCCGCGGGCGTCGACCGGGTCGAGGCCGACGGTGGGGCGGAGGGCGGCGAGGGTGCCTCGCACGGCGGCGGCCTCGGTCCACATCGTCGCCAACCGGGCGGCGCGCTCCGTCTCAGCGGCCAGCGCCGTGCCGGTAGCGCGCATGCCCGCCACCCGGAGCGTGGTGCCTGCGGGGACGGCGTCGATCGCGGCGGCGACGCGTGCCAGCTGGCTCTCCACCAGGAGCATGACCTCGCGGACGTCGGTGTCGGCGCGGTCGAGACGCTGAGCCGCGAGGGTGACGTCCTGCGGCGTGGCGCGGCCGCCCTGCAGGGTGTGCAGCCACTCCATTGCGGTCTCGCCCGCGGCGAGCACCCGGGACCGCTCCTTGTCCTCCAGCCAGTCCCGCACCGCGGTCAGGCCGGACTCCAGCGCGGCGAGGCGCGCCTCCAGGGCGACGAGGTGGTGCTGGGCGGTGACCATCGCCGCCACCTGCCACGCCGCCACCGTGGCGGTGGCCCACGACAGCCCGGTGACCAGGCGTCCCTGCTGGACGATCTTGCCGGTGGCGGCGTCCCTGGCGATCGCGAGCGTGCCCTTGGCGTCAGTGATCAGCTTGTAGGCGCCGGACTGGAGCCCAGCCTGGACGTCGGGGCTGAACACGAGGCGCGTGGTGGTCTCGCCGACCTGCGCCGTCGTCGCGCCGGACCGCGTGGCCAGATCGGTGAGCGCCTGCAGGTGCGGCACCAGGGCCGCCGGGGCTTCGCGACGGGCGAGGGCGGCCGCGGCGGTGGGGGGTGCCGGCAGGAAGCGGACCAGCTCGCCCGGCGCGAGCGCGGGAAGGTCTGCGGGGGTGGGGGCCGCAGGCACGGCGGGCACGGGGTCTCGCGCGTCCAGGAGGGGCGGGGTGGCCGACAGCCATCGCCCGACGCTGTGGACGAGCGCGAAGAGCGCGAGCACGACGAGGGCGCCAGCGAGCATCACGGCGAGGAGGGTGACGGCGACGAGGTTCACGGGGCGCTCCGAGCGGCGACGTGATGGGCGATCGCGTCCTGCGCGAAGTCCCGGTAGCGGACCAGGACGGCGGCCGTGGCGTCCAGATCGACGCCGCCTGCGGGTGCGGGCACGACCCACGTGGGCGCCGTGGAGGTCGAGATCTCCGACGTCCTGCCGGTGCGCGGGTGGGGCGGGGCCACGTAGGGCAGGTCGGGCGTCGCGGCGGCGCGGAGGACCTGCTGCCAGTGGCGGCGCGTGCCTCCGCGGTCGGTGGCTGTCGTCAGGTTGATGCGGATGCCGAGCCGCAGGTCGGACTGGGCCTGGACGTAGACGTCCCGGCCGTCGACGGTCGTGACGTGCAGGTGGAAGATGACGTAGCCGCCGCGCGCGTTGCTCACGTCGTGCCAGCCGCCGCCCCCGAGCTTGGCCTGGAGGGCGTCCATGAGGCCGCGCCAGGCGAGGTCGTGCCCTGTGGCGGGGGCGGGCGGATCCGAGCGGGGAAGGCGACGCTGCCAGGCGCCGAACGCGTCGTCGAGGGCGCGGAGGTGCGCCACGAAGTCGCCGTAGATGTCGCTCCGGACCGCGGCCGAGCCATCGGTGCCGACGTCGAGTGCCTGGAGCACGGCGCCGCGGCTGACGTGCACGAAGCCGTGGGTGTTCACCCGGTCGAAGCAGGACTGGATGCCGGTCTTCAGGTAGACGCCGCCGACCTCCTCGGGCGTGCAGCCGGCGTAGCGTGCGGCGGCGGCGCGGTAGGACGGCAGGGGGTTGTGCGTGTCGTCGGCGTGGACCTTGTCCTCGATGACGAGGGCGCGGCCGCGGTCGGGCAGGTGGACGAGCACGTCGATGTTCTGCCACTGGGTCCGGACGTCGACGCGTTCGTTGGGGTCCAGGAGTGTCCAGCCGAGGCGGTCGAGGAGCAGGTCGACGAAGCGGCGGCCGGCGGCGTGGAGGGCGCGGTCGTCGGCGGATGCGCTGCCGGCATGTGCGGGGTGGGCCCAGTGCAGGAGCCAGGCGAGGACGGCGTCCTGGGAGAGCTCGGAGGTGGCGTGGGTGAAGAGGTTGGGGCGGGGCATGTGCTACGTGGGAGGGAGATAGGCCATGATGCGTTCCTCCATGTCTATTCAGTGGAGCGCTGCCTCGGGTCACGTCTCCGGGGACTCCTCATACGCGAGCACGTCCAGGAGCGCCGCTCGCCCTTGCCACAGGTCGAGCTCCCAAGGGTCGGAAGGAGGGGCACTCTGGAACCATGGCGCACGATAGACGGCCTCAAGGATGGCACGGTAGTGCTGTCCTGCGCTGGCCGGCATCAGCGTTGTGGGAAGGTCGAGGCCAGTGATGGTCGACAGGCGCCTTGTCGAAAAGTTGTTCAGCATCACGTAGTAGTCGGGACGCTCGGCGAGTAGCACGCGCGACGCGGTCGCGGGTCCGAATCCTGGAAGCGCGACGATGTCGGACCACGGCGAGAGCACTGCATTCATGTCCGGTGGATGGGTGGGCAGGGCGCGCGCCCGACGTCGTGCATCGTCGATGACGGTTGCGGTCCGGGGATCCGCAGCAGGATGGAGGAGCGTGGACGTCACGTGGGTTGCGCGCCTCAGGCTGCCAAAGAACAACAGGTTTCGGCCAGTGCTCACCTGTCCCACGAGCATCTGGCGTTCGTCGTCCGTAAGGCCGGCCAGGGGCCGGCCGTGGAGCGCGCGAAACGTCACCAACGCGTTCACCCATGCGTTGTCGTACCGTGGGTCGAGCGAAACCCTGGCGGTCGGCCAATCGGGGTACCAGTGAACCTGCCACGAGCACATCTGCACGTGCAGCGCGTGCAGATAGTCGGGCCAACGTAGCGTCAGGACCGAGTCGAGCGCGATCGGCATGTGCAGCTCCCGTCAACGACCCGAGTTGTCGTCGGCTTCGGGTATCGCGTTGTGTCGCGTCGGGCGGGACACTCCACTGGCGCAATCGCGGTTTGTTGGACGAGGGCGGGTGGTGTGGTCGCAGCCGCACAGGCCAGCGTCTGTGTCTCCGGCTGGCGGAAGAGGTGCGGGCAGGATGGCGTGTCTGAGGGCGCGGCGCCATCGTGCGCGGGGGGGCAACGCGCGGCCGCACGATCGAAGGGTGGGCCGGCGACGACGTGCTAGAACCCTCCGTCAGTTGGAGGGACGCTGGTGCCGCGCTTCGAGCCGGATGTGAGAGGGCGTGGGAACAGGCGCGCCGGCCGTGACTTGGGCCCGGTTCGGCGGACCTGCGCCGCGGTGCGCCCCGACGCAGTGGCGGATCGGGCGCAGCATCACCCGACTGCCGAGTCACGGGACCTGTGGAGGCGGCGGGAGCGCGCATGACGTCCCTTGAACACATCAAAGCTGGCATGAGCCTGGAGGGTGTCGAGCCCGGCCTCGTCGTCACGGTTGCGGCCGTGGTGCTCGTCAGCGACGGCGCGCTCACGGTCTACTACAAGCTCCCCGACGGCACGCTGCGGGAGCGCCTTCTCGGCCGCGCAGACGAGCCGGAGATCACCGTCGCCACCGCCGCGCGCCCCTGGTCCTTCGACGGGGACGGCGAGGCGTTCAAGCTGACTGCGGAGGCCAAGCGCATCGACCTGGCCTTCCTCTTCGACCCGATGATGGCGGTCCACACCTCGAACGTGGAGCCGCTGCCGCATCAGATCACCGCGGTCTACGAGTCGATGCTCCCGCGGCAGCCGCTGCGGTACGTGCTCGCCGACGATCCGGGCGCCGGCAAGACGATCATGGCCGGGCTCTACATCCGCGAGCTCATCATGCGCGCGGACGCGCGCCGTATCCTCATCGTCGCGCCCGGCAGCCTGGTCGAGCAGTGGCGGGACGAGCTGTTCGAGAAGTTCGGCCTGGAGTTCCGGGTCTACTCGCGAGAGCTCGAAGCCGCCTCCCCGAGCGGCAACCCCTTCGAGGACCACGACCACCTCATCGTGCGCCTCGACCAGATGTCTCGTAGCGAGGAGCACCAGGAGAAGGTGTGCCTCGCCGGCTGGGACCTCGTGATCTTCGACGAGGCCCACAAGCTCTCGGCCCACTTCTATGGTCAGGAACTCAAGCGCACCAAGCGGTTCGTCCTCGCCGAGGCGCTCGGCGCCCGCACGCGGCACCTGCTGCTGATGACGGCGACGCCGCACAACGGCAAGGAGGAGGACTTCCAGCTCTTCCTGTCGCTGCTCGACTCGGACCGCTTCTACGGCAAGTTCCGGGACGGCGTTCACAAGATCGACGCCTCGGACCTGATGCGCCGGATGGTGAAGGAGGAGCTCGTCAAGTTCGACGGTACGCCGCTGTTCCCCGAGCGCAAGGCGTACACCGTCAACTACGAGCTCTCCGAGGCCGAGGCCGCGCTCTACGAGCAGGTCACCACCTACGTGAAGGAGCAGATGGGGAAGGCTGACGAGCTCGAAGGGCGCAAGCGCAGCGCCGTCGGGTTCGCGCTCACCGCCCTCCAGCGTCGCCTCGCGTCGAGCCCCGAGGCCATCTTCCAGTCGCTCAAGCGCCGTCGCGAGCGGTTGGAGAAGCGGCTGCGCGAGGCGCGGCTTGGCGTGCGCGGCCGGCAGGCCCTCGCCGAGGTCCTGTACGAACCCCTTCCCGAGGACGACGACGACCTGAACGCCGAGGAGCAGGAGCACCTTGAAGAGCACCTGGTCGACGAGGCGTCCGCCTCGCAGACGATCGCCGAGCTCGAAGCCGAGGTGCTCATCCTCCAGGCGCTCCAGCAGAAGGCCCAGGCGCTCGTCCACTCCGGTCAGGACCGCAAGTGGGACGAGCTGTCGCGCATCCTCCAGGACGACCCGCACATGCGCGACGCCGAGGGGCGTCAGCGCAAGATCATCATCTTCTCCGAGCACCGCGACACGCTGAACTACCTGCACGCCAAGATCGCCGGCGTGCTCGGCAAGCCCGAGGCCATCATCACGATCCACGGCGGCACGCGCCGCGACGAGCGCCGGCGAGTCCAGGAGCTCTTCCGCTCAGACCCTGACACGCGCGTGCTCATCGCGACGGACGCGGCCGGCGAGGGCGTGAACCTCCAGGTCGCCAACCTGATGGTGAACTACGACCTGCCCTGGAACCCGAACCGGCTGGAGCAGCGGTTCGGCCGCATCCACCGCATCGGGCAGACCGAGGTCTGCCACCTGTGGAACCTGGTCGCCAAGGAGACCCGCGAGGGCGACGTCTACCACCGGCTGCTGGAGAAGCTGCGGGTCGAAAGCGAGGCCCTGAAGGGTCGGGTCTTCGACATCCTGGGCGAGGTCTTCGAGGGTGAGAGCCTGCGAGACCTCCTGCTGCGCGCCATCCGGTACGGCGATCAGCCCGAGGTTCGGGCGCGCCTGTACCAGCGCGTCGACGAGGTCCTCGACCACTCGCACCTCAAGTCCATCCTGGAGCGCAACGCGCTGGCCCAGGAGACGATGAGCACTGACCGGCTGTTCGCCGTGAAGGAGGAGATGGAGAAGGCCGAGGCGCGTCGCCTCCAGCCCTTCTTCGTGCGGTCGTTCTTCCTGCGGGCCTTCGAGGCCGTAGGTGGATCGATGCACCCGCGCGAGGCCGGTCGCTTCGAGGTGACCCACGTGCCGGCGTCGGTGCGCGAGCGGGATCGGCTGCTGACGGGCCGCAACCGACGCGAGAACGCGCCGGTGCTGCGGCGCTACGAGCGGGTCTGCTTCACCAAGGACGCGATGCGTCCCGCCGATCGGCCCGGGCTTGCGCCGGCCGTGCTGCTGCACCCCGGCCACCCGCTGATGCTGTCGGTCACCGACCTCGTGCTGGAGCAGCACGGCAACCTGCTGCGCCAGGGCACCATCCTGGTCGATCCCGCCGACGAGGGAGACCAGGCCAGCCTGCTGTTCCTGCTCACCCACGAGATCAAGTCGGGCGACGGCGTGGTGCTGAGCAAGCGCCTCCAGTTCGTGCGGGTCTCACCAACTGGCGTGGCGACCTTCGCGGGTTGGGCGCCACACCTCGACTTGGAGCCGCTCGACCCTGCGGACCGACCCGCGCTGGCCGGGCTGCTGAAGGAGCCGTGGATCTGCGCCGACCAGGAGCAGAAGGCGCTGGCGCTCGCCGCGTCCTCCCTCGTGCCCCAGCACTACGAGGAGGTCGCTCACCGGCGGATCGCGCACGTCGACAAGACCCTCGCCGCGGTCAACGAGCGGCTGACCAAGGAGATCGACTACTGGTCCGACCGCTGGATGAAGCTCCGCGAGGACCAGGAGGCGGGCAAGGACGTGCGCCTCAACCTGGAGAACGTCCGGCGGACCATCCTCGACCTCGAAGGGCGGCTGGAGGGGCGGAAGAAGGAGCTCCAGGCCATGCGGCACCTCTCGTCGGCGACGCCCGTCGCCCTCGGCGGCGCCCTGGTGGTGCCGGCGGGCTTGTTGGCCCGGCTGCGGTCGGCCCACGGGTTCGCCACGAGCCCGCCTCCGCCCCAGGTGGACCCGGCCGTGCGGAAGCGGACTGAGATGCTCGCGATGGACGCGGTTCGGCGGGTCGAGGAGGCCCAGGGCTGCAAGGTGGTCGACGTGTCGGCCGAGAAGTGCGGCTGGGACCTCACCTCGTACCCGCCCGCGGTCGACGGGAAGCTGCCCGAGGCCCGGCACATCGAGGTGAAGGGCCGCCAGAAGGGCGCTGACACGCTCACCGTCACGCGGAACGAGATCCTCTATGCGCTCAACCAGGCCGAGAAGTTCGTCCTGGCGATCGTGCTCGTCGATGAGCACGAGGACGCGGTGGACGGGCCGTACTACCTGCGCAACCCGTTCGACGCCGAGCCGGGCTGGGGCGTGTCGTCCTGGAACATCGAGATCAAGGCGCTGCTCGAGCGCGCCGAGCGAGTGGGCTGATGTCGTCGTACCCCGTGAAGTCCCCGAAGAAGCTCATCGAGGTGGCGCTGCCCCTCGACGACATCAACGCCGCCGCCGCGCGCGAGAAGTCGATCCGCCATGGGCACCCGAGTACGCTGCACCTGTGGTGGGCGCGGCGCCCGCTGGCGGCGGCCCGGGCGGTCATCTTCGGGCAGCTTGTGAACGACCCGGCCTCACTGTGGGAGTTCCAGAACCCCGGGCAGCACCCATCGCTTCAGCAGCGCGGAGGTTTTACACAACGGCGGAACCACCTGTTCGGGCTGATCTCCGAGCTGGTGAAGTGGGAGAATACGACGAACGAAACGCTGCTGAAGAAGGCGTACGCCGAGCTCCGACAAAGCTGGCGCGAAGTCTGCGAGCTGAACAAGGATCACCCCGAGGCAGCGACGCTATTCAATCCCGACAAGCTTCCGGGGCTGCACGATCCGTTCGCCGGGGGCGGCACGATCCCGCTCGAAGCCCAGCGCCTCGGGCTCGACGCGTTCGCATCGGATCTGAACCCCGTCGCGGTGTTGATCAACAAAGCGATGATCCAGATCCCTCCCATGTTCTCGGGCCGACCTCCGGTTCACCCCGAAGCACGGCGGGTCGCGAAGCTCCAGCGCTGGAACGGCGCGCAGGGGCTTGCCGAAGACATTCGCCGCTACGGCGCCTGGATGCGGGAGGAGGCTGAGAGGCGCATCGGGCACCTATACCCGAAGATCAGGGTGACAGCCGAGATGGCATCTGGCCGGCCGGATCTCGGGGGATTGGTGGGCAAGGAGCTGAACGTCATCGCTTGGCTCTGGGCGCGGACGGTCAAGAGCCCCAACCCGGCGTTCTCGCACGTGGATGTACCGCTGGTTTCGTCCTTCGTGCTCGCCAGGAAGGAGGGCAAGGAGGCGTGGATCGAGCCGCTGGTTGATGGGCCGCGGTACCGGTTCGTCGTGCGGACCGGGAGCCCGCCTGAGGCGGCGAGCGAAGGCACGAAGGCTGCCGGACGAGGAGCCGACTTTCGATGCGTTCTTTCCGGCGCACCGATCGATGGCGCATACATAAAGGCGGAAGGCCAGGCAGGGCGCATTGGCGCTCGCATGCTCGCGGTGGTCGCGGAAGGTCAGCGGACGCGGGTGTACCTGAACCCGACAGACGAGCAGGAAGCGGTCGCGGCACGAGCCCAGCCTAAATGGAAGCCGGATGTCGAGTTCTTCCAGCAAGCTCTTGGGTTTCGAGTCGGTAACTACGGAATGACGAAATGGAGTGATCTCTTCACGCCACGCCAGACCGTTGCCCTCACGACGTTCTCAGACCTCGTGGCCGAGGCCCGGGAGCGCGCAACGCGAGACGCCGTGGCCGTCGACTTGGTGGATGACGGAGTCGGCCTGGAGCAAGGCGGGCGAGGTGCGACGGCATACGGCGAGGCCGTGGGGGTGTACCTGGCTCTTTCGATCAGCAAGATGGCCGACGCCCAGTCGTCGCTTTGTCGCTGGAAGCCGTCGATGGATCAGTCGATCGCGACTTTCGGCCGACAGGCGTTGCCGATGGTGTGGGACTACTCCGAGGCCAATGCCCTCGGCGGCATGGCGGGGGACCCACTCGTGTCGCTGAACAACATGATGCGCGTCCTTGATGTTCTGCCGGCAAGGGGCGATGGCCAGGTCACGCAGCAGGACGCGCAGACGCAGGACACGTCTGCTGGACGCTTCATATCCACCGATCCGCCCTACTACGACAACATCGGCTATGCCGACCTGTCAGACTTTTTCTACGTGTGGCTGCGGCGCTCGCTGCGGTCCGCCTTCCCCGCTCTGCTAGCCACGATGGCCGTTCCCAAGGCCGAAGAGCTTGTCGCGACGCCGTCTCGGCACGGAGCCAAGGAATCCGCAGAGCAGTTCTTCCTCGACGGCATGACCGAGGCGATGCGGCAGCTGGCCCTGCAAGCCCACCAAGCAGCGCCGGTTACCATCTACTACGCATTCAAGCAGTCCGAAACCAGGGGTGACAAGGGTACTTCATCCACGGGGTGGGAAACGTTCCTGGATGCTGTGCTCCGTGCTGGTTTCGCCCTCACCGGCACGTGGCCCATGCGGACGGAACTCGGGAACCGGATGCGTGGCACAGACTCCAACGCGCTGGCGTCCAGCATCGTGCTCGTGTGCCGCAAGCGACCGGCTGCCGCCGCTACGGTCTCCCGCCGCGAGTTCCTTCGCGAGCTGAACGCCGTCCTCCCTGTCGCGCTCGATGAGATGACCAAGGGTGCCGGAGAGGATCGCTCGCCAGTCGCTCCGGTCGACCTCTCCCAGGCCATCATTGGCCCCGGCATGGCCGTGTTCTCCAAGTACGCCGCAGTCCTCGAAGCCGACGGCACCCCAATGACCGTGAAGGCCGCGCTGCAGCTCATCAACCGCTTCCTCGCCGAGGACGACTTCGACGCCGACACCCAGTTCTGCCTCCACTGGTTCGAGCAGTACGGATGGTCGGAGGGAGCGTATGGTGAGGCCGACGTTCTCGCTCGTGCTAAGGCCACCAGCGTCGGCGGCGCCGATCAGGCCGGTGTTCTTGTCAGTGGCGGCGGCAAGGTGCGGCTTCGGAAGTGGGGCGAATACCCCGAAGATTGGGACCCCCGTACCGACAAGAGGCTCCCGGTCTGGGAGGCCCTCCACCAGCTCATTCGGGCCTTCCGCAAGGACGGCGAGACTGGCGCGGGCCAAGTCCTCGGCGCGGTGAAGAGCAAGACCGAGGCCATCCGGCAGCTCGCCTACCGGCTCTACACCCTGTGCGAGCGTCGCGGCTGGGCCGAGGACGCGCGCGCGTACAACGAGCTCGTGACGTCGTGGACGGCCATCGAGACCGTCGCCAACGCCGTCCCCGAGACCGTTTCCCAGCTTGGCCTGTTCGGAGAGTCGTGATGCTCAAGAAGCTGCATGTGAAGGACTTCACCGTATTTTCCGACGCGACGTTCACGTTCGGCGCGCTCAACGTCATCCACGGCGAGAACAGCAGCGGGAAGACCCACGTCCTCAAGCTGGCCTACAGCATCGTTTCGAGCCTGGTTCCATCGCCGAACGAGCCGGCCAGCGATCGGCCCACTAAGGCGGCAATGGACCAACGGGTCGGTGCGAAGCTTGTAGGCGTGTTCAGGCCGGACCGAGACAAGCTCGGTCGGTTGGCTCGTAGGGTTCAGGGCACCAAGCGGTCCGTAGTCGACGCGGATTTCGGTTCTGAAGGCCGATTCGCGTTCTCTTTCTCGACCCAGAGCGACCGAACCGTCAAGTCGGAGTCCCTCCCGTCAGCGTGGCTCAAGCAGGCTCCGGCCTTTCTGACGACGCGTGAGTTGCTCTCGGTGTACCCGGGCTTCGTAAGTCTCTACGAGACCCAGGCGATCCCGTTCGATGAGGTCTGGCGCGATACTTGCGTGTTGCTCGGGGCGCCCGTCGCGCGAGGACCCAAGAAGAAGGAGATCGCCGCCCTCTTGGAGCCCCTGGAAACCGCGATTGGCTGCAAAGCTGTCCTGGAAGGCGACCGCTTCTTCGTCCAGATGACCAACCCGAACGCCAAGGTCGAGGCGGACCTCGTGGCTGAGGGCTACCGTAAGCTCACGATGGTAGCCAGACTCATCGCCAATGGCAGCCTGGACGATAAGGGCTACCTCTTCTGGGACGAGCCTGAGGCAAACCTCAACCCGCGGCTCATCAAGCGGCTGGCTCCACTTCTCCTGGATCTCGCGCAGGGAGGCGTGCAGGTCTTCATCGCAACACACAGCCTGTTCCTCATGCGCGAAATCGAAGTCGAACGCAGCCGTAGGAAGAAGCAGGTGGGCGCTCGGTTCATCGGCTTGCAGCAGGGTCCCCAGGGTGTCGAGGCGACCCAAGGCAAGCTGCTGACCGGGGCGGGCAGCATCGCCGCTCTGGACGAGGACCTTCAGCAGGCCGAACGCATCCTCGATCAAGCCATGGGGATCACCACATGACGACACTCCCCGTGGAACAGGTCTTCCTCCAATTCGAGCCATCCGTGGACGCCTTCCAATACGAGAAGGGCGGAGTGTGCGTCGCCGGCTGGCCAGCAGGCAAGAAGGTGGTGGATGTCGTAGCGAACGAGGTTCCATCGCCGCCTGCAGTTGCCTGGCTGATCGAGGTGAAGGACTTTCGAATCATCACGAACCCGCCACGCCCGTCCAATCTCTCTGGCCTCGCCGAGACGGTGGAAGCAAAAGTACGACAGACGCTGGCGTCACTCCCAGTGGTTGCGTCCAACTCTCCGGATCCAGTCGCGGTAGCACATGCCACCCATGCGATATTGGCAAGGAGTCAACGCGTGGTCCTGCATCTGGAACCACATCCGGCGTCCGGCACCCACGCTGCGCTGTTCCCCGTCGGCTATGCCGCCAACGTTCTGCTCAAGCTGCGATCTCTCGTCGCAGACATCGATCCGAACCCGCTCGTCATTGACATCGCCCGCACGGCGAACGCACCCGTGCCTTGGTCTGCTAAGTAGGAGCCGCCTTGACACTCAAACCCTGGCGCGAGATCGCTGTCCCCCACCCGGACGTCCTGGAAGGCACCTTCCAGCAGTCCGAGTTCGCCGCCGACATCACCGCCGTGCGGAACGGCGAGGCGTCGCGCGAGTACCAGCAGGCCGGCCCGTTCTTCGAGCGCACCTACATCACCGAGGGGATGCGGCTGCTGCTCACCCAGGTGGCCCAGCGGCTGAACGGGTCGGGCGGTGAGCCGGTGGTCCAGCTCCAGACCGCGTTCGGCGGCGGCAAGACCCACACGATGCTGGCCGTCTACCACCTCGCCACCCGGGATGGGTCGCTCAACGACCTCTCGGGCGTCCCGGCGCTGCTCGACCACGCCGGCGTGATGGACGTGCCCCGCGCCAAGGTCGCCATCCTCGACGGCACCGCGCACGCGCCGGGGCAGCCCTGGAAGCACGGCAAGCTAGTGGTCCACACCCTGTGGGGCGAGCTCGCGTGGCAGCTCGGCGGGGTTGAAGGCTACGACCTCGTGCGGGCCGCGGACACCTCGGGGACCTCCCCCGGCAAGGACGCGCTGCGGGAGCTGCTTGGCCGCTACGCACCCTGCGTGGTGCTCGTCGACGAGCTCGTCGCCTACGTCCGTCAGTTCCCCGACAGCCAGGTTCTCCCGGGCGGCACCTACGACAGCAACCTCTCGTTCGTGCAGGCGCTCACCGAGGCGGTAAAGCTCGTTCCCAACGCGATGCTGCTCGCCTCGCTTCCCGAGTCCGAGATCGAGGCCGGCAGCTCGCGTGGCGTGATTGCCCTCCGCGCGCTGGAGAAGACCTTCGGACGGGTCCAGGCACTCTGGAAGCCCGTCGCCACCGAGGAGTCCTTCGAGATCGTTCGGCGCCGGCTGTTCGAGCCGATCGGCGACCTGGCTGCCCGCGACGCCGTGTGCCGGGCCTTCGCCAACCTCTACATCGACGAGGGGGCGAAGCTCCCCTCCGAGACCCAGGAGGCTCGCTACTTCGACCGGCTCGTGAAGGCGTACCCGATCCACCCCGACGTCTTCGACCGCCTCTACGAGGACTGGTCGACCCTGGAGAGCTTCCAGCGCACCCGCGGCGTGCTGAAGCTCATGGCGCACGTGATCCACGAGCTGTGGGCCAAGGGGAACAAGGACCTCCTCATCCTCCCGAGCAGCCTGCCGCTGTACCGAGGCAAGTCACGCGACGAGCTCCTGTCTCACCTCTCCCCCGGCTGGGATCCGGTGCTCGACCGTGACATCGACGACGACCGCGCCGAGTCGGCTGACCTCGACAACCGCGAGACCCGGTTCGGCGCAGTGCAGGCGGCCCGCCGGGTGGCTCGCACCACCTTCTTCGGCGGCGCTCCGTCGTCCGCGGGCTCGAAGAACCTGACGCGTGGCGTCGACGGGGCACGCATCCTCCTGGGGTGCATCCAGCCCGGGCAGACCTCGTCGCTCTACTCCGACGCGCTGAACCGTCTGGCCGATCGGCTCCACTACCTCAACGCCTCGGGGGACAAGACCGCGGATGGGACGCGCTTCTGGTTCGACACCCGGGCGAACCTGCGCCGCGAGATGGAGGACCGGAAGGGCCGCTTCGACGAGCGGAACGAGGTGCGCGGCAAGATCGCCGACGTCCTCGCCAAGCTGACCTCGGCGCGCGGGCTGTTCGACGGCGTGCACGTCTTCACGCCCCACTCCGACGTGCCGGACGACAGCCAGCTCCGGCTGGTGCTCCTCGATCCCGAGCGGCACTACGCGAAGCAGATGGCGCACGCCGCCTCCGACGCGGTGAAGGACCACGTTCGCAACAACGGGACCAAGCCCAGGTTCAAGAGTAACCGGCTCGTCTTCCTCGCCCCGGACGGCGGCTCGGTCGGGCGCCTTCGCGACGCGGTGCGAACGGCGCTCGCTTGGGGCTCCATTGTCAACGACATCAACACGGGGCGCTTGAACATCGACCGCCTCCAGGAGGCACAGGCCAAGAAGGAGGTCGAGACCGCGGAGGCCGTGGCCGAACGCGCCGCCCGCGACACCTACAAGTGGGTGCTCTGTCCGGTGATGCAGGCCGCCACGGACCGAGAGCTCCAGGTCGAGGCGTTCCCGTTGAACACCGGAGCCTCGTCGCTGACGGCCGAGATCGACCGGGTGTGCGAGGAGAACGAGCTGATCATCAGCGCGTGGTCGCCCATCCACCTGCGGAACCGCCTCCGCGAGCTGTACTGGAAGGACGACCGCACCGTCGCGAAGGCCGTGACGGTCTGGGAGGACATGCAGAAGTACCTGTACCTCCCGCGCCTGAAGAGCCGTGGCGTCTTCGAGCAGGCCATCACCACGGGCGCGGCCGGTACCGACTTCTTCGGCATCGCCTACGGGCAGGTCGGCGAGAAGTTCGAGGGGTTCCGACTCGGCGCAGCGAGCGTGCAGCTCGACGACACGCTGCTGCTCATCGAGCCCGAGGCCGCGAAGGCGTACCAGGACGCCCAGGCGAAGCCCGTCGAGCCTCCCGTCGGTCCAACGCCGCCGGTGGGTCCGACCCCGCCCGTGGGTCCGACCCCACCGATCAACCCGCCCGTGGGTCCGACCCCGCCGATCGGACCGACCCCACCCGTCGGCCCCGGACCGGGTCCGGTGGAGCCGAAATCGACCGCCTTCTTCGGCTCCATCGACGTGAACGCTGCCACGGCGAAGATGAAGCTCGTCACCCTCGCCGAGGAGATCATCAACGTGCTGACCTCGGACCCGAACGGCAGCGTCCGGGTCACCGTCGAGATCGCTGGCGAGTTCCCCGACGGCGTGCCGGACCACATCAAGCGGGCGGTGAACGAGAACGCCGGGCAGCTCGGCTTCAAGAGCAACGTCTGGGAGTGACGCCAACGAGGTAGGGCGCTGGTGGTGACGGCGTCTACCGTGGACCTATCCGACGTATGGCGTCCAGGAGTGTGCCGGCCGTTGCCTCGGTCGCGGTTTGGGGGTCGAGGCTGGCGCTGTCGTAGGTGAGCCAGACGCTGCCATCGTAGTCCGACGGCAACTTGGTTGCTTCGCCAGAGGGCAGCACCAGGAAGGCGCGTGCCGGCCCCTCGTGTCCCATGGCGCCCATGAACAGGCCGAACTCGAAGAGCACGTTGTCGCGCGGCGACCGATAGACCCGGTCCCTGCTGAACGTGGTGTCGTCGGGAGCAGCGACGGCAATGCAGAAGTCCACTTCCTGTGCTCTCGCCACCAGGGTGCCGAGGATGTGGCCGCCGGGCTGGAACACACCATCGTCCCAGACATCTACGGCGAGGCCGGCGCTGCGCAAGTGTGCGGCGAGTGCTCGCGCGATGGCCTTCGATTCGGAGGAGCTTGCAATGAACACGCGGGGAACCTCGCGTGGGCGAGGCGCAGGCGCCTTGCGTTGGCGCAGCTTCTCGACCAAGGACCTGGCAAGGTGCTCCCACAGCTTTCGATGGATGTTCGCAATGGCGCGGAACCTGTCGTCGTCGACCCGGAGTGCGGTGACCATGCCTCCAGGAGCGGCAACGACGGTCGCGGATCTTGGTCCAGACGACTCGATGGCGGCGAACTCGCCGACGACCTCGCCTGCGGAGCGACGGCCGATGTGGCGGCCGTCCTGGAGGATGTCGACGCTGCCATACAGGAGGAAGTACATCTCCGTGGTCGAGTCGCCTTGGTGGATCACGTGGTCGCGGGGCTGGAAGTGCACCAGCGTGCCGCTCTCCAAGAGCCGGGTGGCGACCTTTGGGCTGGGCACCAGGGGGAAGTTCTGTAGGATGGTGAGGGCACGGGCCCGTCCACTCTCGCCGTCGAACCTGGACGTCATCTCGACACCCGGAGGCTGCACTCAGGTAGATCGCCGCAGCACACCGCGTGGTGCGTGTGCGCTCGGGCTACTGCGTCGATGAGATCCAGCGCGCCGAGGAGCGGGGGCTGGCCTGCGAGGAGTCGGCAGGTGAGCACGTCGTGAAACGAGGTAGTGTTGTGTGGCCGATCGAGGATCAAGTTTCGACCTCGACGCAGCGGTTGTGATGCCCGTCTGCCTTCGGTGATCTGCTCCGGGCTCTGAACCAGTCCCTCCACGTACGCGAGCGTCTCGGCCGCGGCCGCGGAGTGGGGCCACGCGAACGCTTCCGGCCACCGCTTCAAGGCCGTCGCTAGGTGCTGCAACTCGAGGAAGCCACGTAGCTTCTTCCAGAAAAGGTGCGCTTGCGCACGGGTTTCCGGTCGCGACACTGAGTCGTCGCGGTAGCCCAGACAGAAGCGACCATCTCGCAGAATGTGCCTCTCGAGACAGTGCGGTGGCAGTTGGGGTGATGGCCCGGCCTCCTGGACACCGATCACCCCGTAGTGCTGGTCGATCACCACCTCGAACGATGCGGGGGATCCGTTCGGCCGCGGTGCGTCGACCGTGCCTCGCCAGTGGCCACCGCCCGCCCGCAAGTCGCCGACCGCCCATGGGGGTGCGGTGGCCGCGATGACGTCCAGCGCCTTCACCGGCCGAACGCTCTGGGGAGCACCGTGGTCGCCGGCGAGGAAGCGAGGGAACCTACGGTGAGGAGCCCGGCCTCCACGAGGGCCGCGTGCACCTCGTTGTAGCCGAGGTCCTTGCCTTCCCGGCCGGGGACCAGGCGGCGAAGCTCGGAGGGGAGCACGTCCCAGACCGCCTGGTCCACCCGGGTGCTGCGGCCGGAGCAGCCTTCCTGCTCCGACCGTGCTCGCTCGACCGCGAGGCCCATCTGGCACGGGTCGAGGTTGCCTTTGCGCCCGAGTCGCGTGAGCGCGATCGGACCGAGCGCCACACCAATCTGCAGGCCCAGCGGTTCGGCCTCGGGCAGGATGGTCTTGGCTTCGGCCATCATGTCGCGGAGTGCGCCCGCCAGTTGCAAGGCGTTCGTGGCGGCCTTCTGCGGAGTCACGTCGGACAGCACGGCTTCCATGCTGTCTCCCACGTAGCGGACCTTCTTGGCGTTGAACGGTGGTGAAGTCGCGAGGTCTCGCATCTCCTTTCGGAGGACGTGGAGGATCCTGGCGGCAACCTCGTCTTGCGCCGTGTCCCGGCAGGCCTGGACGAACTCCGAGAATCCGTCCAGGTCGACCAACACGCTCACGCAGGACTGCACCCTGGCGGAGTGGCTCGGCGTCAGTGTCGCGAAGTCGAGCTTCGAGAGCGGAAGGGTCGGGGCGTGGAACTTGAACGTGGACTGAGGAGTGGTGTGCACCTCAGCGCGCCAGGCGGCGACGAGGGCGTCGATGTCGATCGTGGGGCACACGTCCTTCAACACGCTGTGCAGATCGGCGGCGGCGATTGGCTGCATTTCGGGCTCTGAGACCTCCTGGTCGGTGAGGAGCTTCCACGCGCGCTCGCCCATGACGACCCCCTTCGACCCGCCCTTCAGCAGGTGAGCTGCCCGATTCGCCGGGCGGCCGAGGAACAGGGGTTCGCGGTCACCGCGCGTCCCGTTTCGAACGGCGACGGACTCGCCGATCTCCAGGCCAGCGCGCAGGGATGCGTCGGCAAGCTCGGCGTGGTCGTCGTTCATGCGGCGCACGAGTTCGTCGAGCGCGGCAGCGATCGCCAGCGCGCGCAGTACCCGGGCCTTCGGGTCGTCCATGGGTTCCAACACCACGACGTGCAAGCGCTGGTTCTGGAAGTCAACCTTGACGACGTCCACCTTGTCGAACACGCGCGCCACGGACCGCTGGTACAGGTGGAGGAACCGAAGGAACCTCCGGTGCGCGCGCTCGCCCTCCTCGGCGTCCGAGGACAACAGCTTCGTGGCGTTTGTGATGTCGACATACAGGTGAACCGCCTCGAGCAGGTACCCCTTGTCCAGCGGGATCGACTGGAGATCGAGCTTGCCGGGCAGGGGCACCACGTGGAAGGACGACAGCGCTTCGGCCGCCTTCGTCATGCGAGAACGAGAGGTCTCGATCGACCAGGTCATGATGTGCTCCGGGGCGAGGTGGAGGCCCATGGATGGAGAATGTGTGTCAGGGATTCGGTTTGGAGCGTTCGCTGGGACGCGACTCGGTGGGATGAGGTACCCTAGGATCCGACGCCCGAGCGGCAAGATGATCGCGATCGGTATCGCGATCATCAGCTGATTCGGGTGGCTTCCAGCGGACGACGCCCTTGGCGTCGGCTTTAGGACCGCGCGCGTACGTCCCCTCCCCGGGTGGTCGAAGTCCGGAGGAGGTACGGCGGCGTCAGGCGATTGATTGCAATCGATCTGCGCGTCGGCACGAACCGTCTGCAGCGGTGCTGAGGGTGTCGCTTGGATCGCGTCGTCGTGTGTACTTCTGTTGTCTACGAGCGAGACAAACAGCGCTCGAAACACATGGTAGACAGGGAACAACCGAGCAACCGTCCCGCACTTCCTCCCACCCCCATCCCCCAACGGGCCACCCTCCCTGCACCACGCCGCACCCGGCGTGGCTCACCACCACCAGGGAGGCCCCCATGGCCATGCAGTTCCTGCGCCGCGCGCAGCAGCTCAAGATCCTCGACGCCGCCGACGAGACGGCGGCCATCCTCCGCTCCCCCGCGTTCGCCCGGTTCCGGCCGGCGATGGAGGCCGTGCGATTCGACGTCGACGCGTTCGCCGACGAGCTGGCGGCCAAGGCTGCCGAGGGGCGGGTCGCCTACACCGAGCGCGCCAGCGCGCAGGACACCTACGAGGGCGAGGCGTCCGACGTTCGCGCCATCGTGGCGGCCTTCGAGGAGTGGCTGCGCAAGCTGCACGCGGCCGCGCGGGCGATCCAGATGCTCGACCACCCGATGGCGACCAAGATCGACAAGGCGCTCAAGCTCGACTCGTTCGACGGTGGCAGCGCCGAGAACATCCACGGCAATGGCCCCAACCTCATCCGCAACCTCGACAAGCTGGGGGATCTGTCCGAGCTCGGCATCCCCGCGGCGTTCGTCGAGGAGGGCCGCAAGCTCCTGGCGCGCATGCCGCCCGAGCGCAGCGAGGTGGCCGACAGCGGCTTCGGGCGTCAGGTGTTCACCGGCGACCTGCACGCCGACCTCGACGCCATCGTCACGCTCATGGAGCGGTACGAGCGGTTCCGCGAGTTCGCCAACGCCATGTCCGGCATCGAGATCCCGCCGCTCGGGCTCGCCGCGGTGCGGGCGAACCTGTCCGGGCGGCCGTCGAGCGCCGACCTCGGCGCGGACGACGCGGACGTCGACGCCGGCGAGGACGCTGCCGCGTCGCTGCTCTGACCGGCGGGGGAGGCCTTCGCCATGGCCCGCCGCGATCCGCTCGACGCCTCGCTGACGCGGCTGTGCAGCCTGGCGGAGCAAGCGCTCGTGCTGCTCCGCCAGGTGGAGCGCGCCCGCGACGGCCTGCGCCACTTCCGCTTCGACCCCGACGCCCTCGCCGCCCAGCTCGACGCCCTCGCGCAGGCCGGACGCCAGGCCCACTCCGACCGCCTCGACGCCCGCCGCGCGGACCTCGTCGCCGACGAGGAGGCGCGCGCCGCCGCCCAGGCCGCCTACGACCTCCAGGCCGACCTGCGCAAGCGCCTGACCGCCGTCTCGCTGCTCGCCGACGATCGCGACGTCGCCGACGACCTGGACGCTGCCCGACGTCGCCTCAGCCTGTCCCGACCGCGACTGACCTCGGCCCTCGACACCTTCCGGCGGTTCGGCGACCACGTCCGCCGCCCGGACCACCCCGTCCACGCCCACCCGGCCACCGTCGACATCCCCGCCGAGGTCGCCGCGCTCGTCGCACGCCTGGAGACTGCGGTGGACGCGCGGGCGGCCGCCGAGCGCCTCGGGCGCGTCACCTCCCTGCACGCCGACGACGCGCGGGCCGACCTGCGGCACAGCCTGCGTCGCCTGCGCCAGATGGGCGACCTCGCCGCCACCGTGCCCGGCTTCCCCGAGGCCGTGCTCGGCTTCCTGCAGACCCGCGCGGTTCGCGTGCCCGTCGCGGCGCCCTGCGCGTCTGACGATCCCTCGGACGCCTCCGAGGCCTCCGACGCCCCGGAAACGCCGCCGGAGGGCGCGCCGATGCCGCTGGCCTGCGCGTCGATTCCGCTGGGGGGCGCGCCGACGCCGCTGGCGGGCGCGCCGACGCCGCCGGAGGGCGCGCGAACGCCGCGGGAGGGCGCGCGAACGCCGCCGGAGGGCGCGCGTACTTCCAACGCCGACAATTCCGCATGTTCCGAACCTGACTGACCCCGTTGCCCACCTGTGGAGGCCCCGATGCTCCCCTTCGCGACCGACCTTCCCACCTCCGCGCCGCTGCGGCTCGACCCGTCGGACCTGACGCGCCACGCGGTGTGCCTGGGCATGACGGGGTCGGGCAAGACCGGGTTGTGCGTCGCCCTGCTCGAGGCGCTGGCCGGGCACGGGGTGCCGCTGCTGTGCCTCGACCCCAAGGGCGACCTGACCAACCTGGCACTCCAGTTCCCGGGCTACCCTCCCGAAGACCTGCTGCCGTGGGTGGACCCGGTGGAGGCGGCGCAGGCTGGCGTGTCCCCGGGCGACCTCGCGGCCCGGACGTCGGCCAGGTGGCGCGCGGCCCAGGCGGCGTCGGGGCTGTCGCCGGCGGTGCATCAGGCGTTCGTCGACCGCGTGGACGTCCAGGTGCTCACGCCGGGGTCGCTGACGGGGGTGCCGGTGGACGTGCTGTCGGCGCTCACCACGCCGCCGCCGGGCGTCGGTGACGACCCCGACACCCTGAGGCTGTTCGTGTCGGGTGCGGTGACCGCGCTGCTGGGGCTGGTGGGGCTGCCCGCCGACCCGATGACGGATCCGCCGGCGATCCTTCTGGCGCGCGTGCTGTCGGACGCGTTCGCAGTCGGAGAGGCGCTGTCGTTCGACGCGCTGCTGGGTCGGGTCGTCGATCCGCCGTTCGACCAGCTCGGGGTGTTCGGCGTCGACCAGGTGATCGCTCGGCAGGACCGGCGCGCGCTGGCGCTACGCCTCAACGCGGTGCTGGCGTCGCCGGCGTTCGCCGCGTGGCGCACGGGGGTGCCGCTGGACGTGGGCGCGCTGCTGGCGGTGGGCGAAGACGGCCGCACGCCGCTGCGGGTGCTGACGCTGTCCCACCTGGACGACCGGGAGCGGATGTTCTTCGTGGCCGTGCTGCTCCATCGCCTCGTGGCGTGGACCCGCGGGCTGGAGGGCACCGGGCGCCTGCGGGCGCTGCTGTTCTTCGACGAGGTCTACGGCTTCCTGCCGCCCCACCCCCGCCGACCGCCCAGCAAGGACCCGTTGCTGCGGCTGCTCAAGCAGGCACGCGCGGTGGGGGTGGGCGTCGCGCTGGCCACGCAGAACCCGGTCGACCTCGACTACAAAGCGCTGTCGAACGCGGGCACGTGGTTCGTCGGTCGGCTGCAGACCGCGCAGGACCGGGCGCGCGTGCTCGATGGCCTCGACCAGGCCGGGGTGGTCACCGACGATCTGGAGGACGTCGTCGCCACGCTGCCCGCGCGGGCCTTCGTGTGGCGTGGGGTGCGCGGCGCGGGCGGCGTCTTGCGCAGCCGGCAGACCCTGTCGCTGCTGCGCGGTCCGCTCACGCGGGAGGGCCTCGCGCGCCTCACCGCCGGTCGCGGGCCGGTGTGGTCCCCGCCGTCCGACGACGTCCCGCACACGGCACCGCCCGTCCCCGAGGGCGTGCATGTGCGCTGGCTGCGGGGCGACGTCGCCGACGACGTGCGGTCGCGGCTCGGCTTCTCGGACGCCACGTCGGCACGACGTGCGGCCGTGCTCACGCGGCTGGAGGTCGTGTTCGACGAGGGCGGCTGGCACGAGGCCACGACCGTCGACGTGTGGGTGCCACCCGACATCGCGTCCGGGTCGGCCGACCCCCTCGCCGCGGTGCGGGGCAGCGCTCGGGTGGTGTTCGACCCCTCGTGGCACGACCGCTCCGCACCCGCGACGGCCACCTACGGTCCATTGCCCCGCTGGCTGGAGACCGAGGCCGACCACCGGGCGTGGGTACGTCAGGTCCGCGTCGCCGTGCAGGCCGAGGCGGTGGCGGAGGGGCCGAGCGGGTCGGTGCGCGCGGAGTACGGCGACGTGCGCGTGGTGTGGGTCGGGGTCGTGTGGGGGTGAGGTCACGCCGCCGGACGCTGGCGGTTGGGATACGTCGAGGAGGCCGAGAACCGCCGGGAACCCAGGGGGTGGATCATGCGCGATGCCGACCCATCCAGTCCGTCGTTCGCGGAACCCGAAGCCTGGGTGGTGTTCCTGGACGCGCTCACCCGACCGCCTGCGGCACTGACGCCCCGGCGCGCCTCGGCGATCCGAACGCTCTGGGCCGCCTTGCGCGACGAGGTCGGTCCGGCGCTGCCGTTGCCACGGGTGGAGCCGCTCGACGATGACGTGGTGCGGCTGTCGTGGAGCGATCCCACCTGGTACGCCGAGGTCGATGTGGGCCCGGACGACGGCCACGGGCGCTGCGCGATGGCGTGGTTCTTCCGGGATCGCTCGTCGGGTCGGGCGATCGGTTCGGAGGCGTCGATCGTGGGGTCGCCTGACGCGTTGTTCATGCGAGCGCTGACCGCCGTCGTCGCCCGATGACCACCCTCCGCAGCGGCCGCAAGGTCAACGCCCACGGCGCCGATCTCCCCCTGTTCGACCCTGCTCGCCAGGGCGACGAGAACGGCGTGATGGACCAGGTGGCGTCCGTCCTGGGGCGGCTGACGATCGACGGGCGGCGGGAGAGCGTGGCGGCGCTGCTCGTTGCGGCCGGTCTGCGTCCGAACCTGCCCGCCGACGTCGACGTGGCCGTCATGCGTGAGCGCCAGATCGTCATCGGCGACGCCTACCGCTACCTCGACCTGTGGTGCGAGGTGCCCGGCTGGGGCGTGGTGGTGGTGGAGGCCAAGACGCGGCTCGCGTGCTGGAGCGCCTACGGCGAACAGCAGGTGCGCGACTACGCTGGCTGGCTCGCCGAGCGCACCCGGGACGAGATCGAGGGCCATGCTGTCGTCATCGTACTCACGCCCGGCAAGGTGGTGCCGCCGTCGGTGCCGGCAGACGTCGGCGCGCGGGTAGACGTGCGGTCGGCGTCGTGGGCGGGCTGGGCGCAGCGTCTCGGCCCGGTGTGGACGTCGACGACGAGCGCCGTCGATGCGGTGTTGGGGAGGGAGCTCATGGGCATGATCAAGAACCGGCTCGGCGCCGCAGCGCTCGAGGCTGCCCCCGGCGACGCCGTGGCGGCGCTGGCGCAGGCGGCCCGGGCTCGACCAGCCGCCGTGGCGCTGGACCGCTTCCTGGCCTGCCTCGACGAGGAGCTGGCTGCGGCGGGTCTCGGGAGCGTCGAGGTCGCTGAGGTGGAGGACGCGGCGCCGTGGGACGACCGGTCGTGGCCGTATGTGTCCTGGGCCCCGCCGGTGGAGGTGGCGGGGCATGACGGGAGCGTGGCGCTGTTCCTCTCCCCCGACCTCACCACCTGGACGCTGTTCGCCGGGGCTGGGGGCCTGGCGCCGGCGTCCGCGGCGTGGGCCGAACCCGCCGTGGCCGGCGCGCCCGTGCGTGGGCTGCGGCTGGCGCGCGCGTGGTGGTCTGTGGTGACCTTCCCTGCCGACGGCGCCGAAGCGCTCGCCGCGCACCCGTCCCTCGATCCCGATGGTCCCGACGACGAGGCCGGGATCGCCGTCGCGCTCTCCGTGCCCGACAGTCTGGACCGCTTCGGCACCGAGGAGCTGGCGTGGCTGGTGGGGGAGACGCGGGAGCGCGCCCTGCCGATGCTGGCCGCCATGGTGCGCGCCACGCTGCCACCGGGTGCCCCGGAGATCGACGACGCCGTAGTCCTCGCGACGCTGCGCGCCGACGTGTGGCGCCCCTGCCTGCCCGGTCCGCTCGCAGCGATGCTGCACGGCGGGGAGGACGCCGTGGCGCTGCCGGGCATCGAGGCGTTCGCCGTCGCCTGGTGGTGGGCCCGGATGGTCGACGAGGACGGCGCCTGGCGGGTCGAGCGGGGCGCGCGGCAGCGCCAGACCGTCCCGTTGCTGGCGCGCAAGGAGGCGGACGGCCGGCGCAACTACACCGGCCTGGACGGTGCGGGGCTGTGCTGCGGTGCCAGCCTGGTGGCGCCGCGCGGGGGCGCGAAGAAGACGACGTGCCGGGTGTGCGGCACGTCGTACTGGTGGGGCAAGGACGTGCAGCGGCGGTGAGGCGTGGGCCGCCGGCCGCTCCTCCCCGTCACGCCACCGCGCCGCCGCCGATCCCCCCGAGCGGCCCAGGCTCCAGCTCCGGAAACCGCGCCGCCACCCACCCGAGCTGCGCCGCGGTCAGGCCCGCGAGATCGTAGGCTTCGATGGCGAAGCCGATGGCGCTGGCCGCACGCATCCGTGCGGCGGGGAGGCGGCCCGTGCGGAGGAAGCCGACGGTGTCGGCCACGCTGCGTCGGAGGGCTTCGATCAGCATGTCAGCCCTCCTCTGCCGCGGTGGCCTCGGCCATCGCCACCGCCACCGGCAGACTCGCGCGCTGACCGTACACGTCGGTGCACGTGAGCGTAGCGGTCGCGCCGACGGGTGCTTCGCTGGTGGCGTGCACCTGCAGCTGCCGCGGCGCGTCCGGCGCGAACGACGCGCAGTCGGTGGGTGTGGGCGGCTCGAGCGACCACACACCGTCGACGGGTGGCTCGCCGTCGAGGGTGATCGTGAACGCGCCGTCCGTGTCCTCGAACCAGCGGCAGGACGCCAGCGTCCCGTCGGTCGCCACCCACCCCGACCGCGTCGCGCCGGCGGGGACGCCGGCTGGCGCCGTGATCGTCGGCGACCCCGCGGCGTCGAAGCGGAGCAGCGTGGGTGCTGCGGCTGTCGCGCGCACGGTCACCACCGGCCGCGCCGCGGTCGCGCGCACGTAGACCGTCGCGCCGGCCTCGGCACACACGTCGCTGCCGCCCACGTCGAGCACCACGGCGTTGTCCGCGGGGCCGTCCAGCGTGCCGTTCACTACGGTGACGGACACGCTCGCGCCGTCGGCGTCGGCATCAGCGCACACGTCGAGGATGGCTTCCGCCGCACCCGACACCGGCAGGTAGCACCACGTCGGCAGCGCCGCCTCGACCTCCAGGCCGCCGACCGGACGGCCGGTCACCGGCGTGACGAGCACGTCGCGGTGGTCCACCGCCGTCACCGTCGCCGCGGGGCACACGGTGGTGGCCTGCAGCTCCAGGCGGGTCGTGCCGGTCGCGGGGTCGACGGGCAGGGTGCGCAGCAGGTCGATCGGCACCGTCGCCGACCACGTGTCGAAGTTGAAGCCGCCGTTCGTGACGGCCACGCCACCCAGGGTGGCCGACGCGATGCCCACGTCCGACGACATGGTGCCCTTCACCGTCAGGTCGCCGGTGACCCAGTCGGAGGGCACCCCCGCCTGGATGCTGCCGGTGACGGTGGTGGTGAAGCCCCGCGCCGCGAGCAGGGTGCAGTCGATCTCGCCGGGCCCGATGGCCTGGCAGCCGGAGACGGCGACGAACGTCGCCACGATCCGAGAGGTGCGCGTCATCACAGGCCTCCTGCGACGAGGTTGAAGATGCTCGGGGACAGGTTGAACACGATGCCCACGGTCGGGACGACCACGGTGTGGGTGGGGATCTCGGCGGTGGTGGCCGGCAGCGGCCGTCCGGGCTCGTAGCCGTGGTTCGGCGCCTCCCCGAACCGCAGGGACGCGACCAGCGCGATGCCCACGTGGCGCGAGAACGCGAACTCGGGGCCGAGGTGGATGGCCTGCAGCACCCGCGGCTTCTTGTCGCCGATGCTCACGAGGCTCACCCCGGTGTACAGGGCCGGGTGGAACCGGCGCAGCTCCGACTCCCGCCGCAGCTTGAGGTAGAAGCTCATCCCCAGCACCACCTCGCCCGACACCGACGGCGAGCGCGGGTCGGTGCGGACGACGGCCTGCGCGGTGCCCGGCGCCTGCACCGCCGACCACGTGTTCTGGAACACCATCGAGGCGCCGAGGCCGGCACGGACGGACGCCCAGTAGACCTTCTCCACCGGGTAGGAGAAGTTCTGCTCCACGGACTTGGTGTCGCTCAGGCTGATGTTGACGGTGACGCTGACCGGCTCGGAGCCGTTGAACGAGCGATGCTCCGAGCGCAGGAGTTCGTAGGTGCCCACTGCGCTCGCAACGGTCAGTGCATCCTTGTTGATGCCCTCGTAGGGCTGGATGCCGGTGGTGAATCCCTCCTTGCCCGAGACCGACAGCTTCGACGCCGGACCGGCCGGCACGAGGACGAGCACCGTGGTGGGTGCATCTACCGCCAGCATCTCCGCACCGTGGCGTTCGCCGTTCTTCACCACGAGGATCCTGCGCTGGACAGGTCGCTCGGGGTTCGACATGTCGATGCAGACGTAGAAGTGGCCGAGCCCGGTCATGCGCTGATCGATGCGCGCGCCGGAGGTGGACCAGGCGTTCAGGAGCGCTTTGGTCTCTTCCGTGAGCTTGGCGAAGTCGGTGCTTGCGAACGGGGCATTGCGGAGCTTGGTGGGCGCAGTCTCCGCGACAAACGACCTGAACTCGTCCAGCTGTTTCGAGAGGTCGTCGTCGTTGCGGGGAAACCTCGAGAGGGCGTTCTCCGAGCTGCGATGGTTGGATTCGTACGCCGCGGTGGCGGACCTGAATGCGTCGGCGAAGCTCGACACGGCAGCCGCGATGTGCGCGACGTGATCGTTCCCCGCGAAGATGGACCTGTCGGCCGTGAGCTGCGCCTTCAGCTCATCCGAGAGGCGGTCTCGCTCGGAGTCGATGATCGAGGAGGCATGGCCGCGGTAGTAGGACGGAGAGAACTGCTGGGGGTTCGCCTCCGATTCACACCAGGGTCCCGCTGGGGTTGGTACGCCACTCCCGGAGCCCGCCGACGACCCCGGCTTCGCCTCGGGCGGCCGCTTCAGCGCGAAGGTGTGGTTGGTCTGCGTCAGCACATCATGGGCGACGATCGAGGCCGCGCTGCCCTGACCGAGCAAGCCGTACGTGGCGTCCACCAACGACAGCCCGCTCGGGTGGGCGTGCCCGCCGTCCATCAGCTTGAGCGGCGCCAGCTTGGCGAGCGTGGCGCGGTCCACCGGGCTCGTGAGCTTGTCGGCCTGCGTGGCCGACGCAGTGAGCGCGCAGTCGTACCAGGTGCCGAGCCACAACCAGCACACGGTGAGATCGGGCTTCGACGCGGGCGTGAACCACAGGTCCTTGTCGCCGCCAGCGTCCACGTGGACGAGGGCCCCGGAGGTGTCGGCCTTGGGGGTGTCGACCTCCAGGCCCAGGTCGTCGGCGTCGATCGCGCTACGCCACAACCGGATCGTGGCCTTCTGACCGGGGCCGAGGTCGTACACCCAAGCGCAGGCCGCCACCGTCAGCGACGCCGCGTGGGCGGTCACCGCGAGCTCGCACGGCTTGAGGCCCGCGGGCGCCGCAGGGGGCACGAACACCAGCTTGGTGACGCTGCTGTCGTTGACGGTCAGCGCGATCGCCTGGTCGTGGACGATGGCGTTGAACGGGAGCTTGAACGTGGCCTGGCCGGGCGCGTCGACCGGGGCCGCCCTCGCGGGCCGGGCCAGCGACAGCACGATCCCTGCCACGCACCAGGCGAGCAGCTGGAACCTGGAATCCATGCAACCTCCTCTCGTATGGATGCACCCACCGGGACCCGGTGTGGGCGCGTCGTACCAGACGCGGCGCGCGTGGCGAGAGGGTGTTGTTTTCAGGACGGTGGCCGGTTCGCGCCTACAACCCGATCCGCCACACCCCGTCCCGGTCCGCCACCACCGCCTGCAACCGTGCCCCGTCCCACGCCAGGTCCACCGCATCCGCGGTGTCCACGTCGAGGGGGAGCGCAGAGGTCTCGAACCCCAGCTCGGGCGTCCCCCGCAGGTGGACCCACGCCCCCGCGTCGGTCTGGCCGAATACGTGGGTGACGCCGCCCACCACCTCCATCGCGGCCGCGTCGAAGGTCACGCCGAGATCGGCCGTCGCGGTCACGCCGATCCCGGGAGACCACCGCAGCAGCAGGTCGTTTGGGCCCGCGAGGTCGTGGTGGAGCAGGATCAGGTCGTCGTCGTCGGCTTCCAGCAGAGCGACCTCGGCGTCGAACAGCGTCTGGACGACGGTAGGTCCCGCCGTGGTCAGGGTCGCGAGGCGCACCCAGTCGCCCTCCGAGTAGGCGAGGTAGGCCTGCCCGGCGGGGGTGATCGCCACTTCGACGCCGGTGGTCTCGCGCGATCCGCCGCTGGGCCCGGCGGCGACGGCGAACGCGGACCAGCCGGCGCCGTCGTGGTGGTAGGCGGCGACACTGGTGCCCGACACCGTGGCGCCCGTGTGGTTGCCCTTCTGCCAGACCGCGGCCCACGTGTCGTCCCCGTGCACCTCCAGGTCCACGTCCAGCGTGTTGCGGCTGCTGAACCACGACACCCGCCCGAGCTCGTCGAGGTCGGCCAGTGCCGGCAGTGACGCCCCGGGAGCGACGTGTCCGTAGACGAACGCGGCGGCCGTGCCATCGACGTGCACGGCGGCGAAGGCGACCGCGCCGGTGTCGTCCACGGCGATCGACCCGGGGAGCACGCGCAGGTCGGCGTCGATGTCCTCCAGCGCGGCGCCGCGGTCGGCGGTGAGCGTGCGCAGGCCGTTGCGCTGGGTCTCCATCCACACCGGCGGTGTGGCGCTGGCGCCGATCGCCACGCCCGTCACCGGACGGTTCGTGGCCACGTCCGTCGACGCCGTCGCGCCGACGGTCGGGTCCATGCGGTCCAGGCGCGCCTGGCCCAGGTCGATGCCGAGGTGCAGGAACGTGCCGTCGGCCAACGGCGTGAACCGGCTCCACAGGCCGTCCACCGGCGCGGTCCACAGGTCGGTTGGCACCCCCTGGTTCACGCACGTCACGTGCTTCACCGCCCCGACCCCGCTGGCGGAGGCCCAGAAACACCACGTCGACGGATCGAGGAGCGCGGCGTCCTCGGCCACCACCAGTCGGCCGTCGGAGAACGTAGGGCTCGTCGTCGTCCACGACCCGGGCGCGACGCGCAGGCCGGCGAGGATCGCGCCGTTGCTGCGTCCGACCACCATCACGCCCTCCGGCAGCTCGCGCACCGTGCCGCTGTCCAGGTCCCACGGGAGCGTCTCCGTGGTGGGCACCCAGGTGGTGCCGTTCCAGGCCACGCGGTCGAGGCGCGCCGGGGTGCCGGGCCTGAGCTGCCAGAAGCTGTCGGGGCTGGTCGTGGGCGCGAACGGACCGCCGGTGCCGCCGCCGTTGCGCACCGTGGTGGTCCAGGTGGTGCCCACCCGCTGCAGCACGATCTCGAGGGCGGACTGCGTGGACCGGCGGCCCGCGATCACCGTCAGGCCCGTGCCCTCGAGCCACAGCGCGTCCACGAGCGACAGGCCGTCGACCTGGGTGGGCACGAGGTCCCACCACGCCCACCCGGCCGCGTCGTACCTCCCGACGAACACGTCGCTCGGGGAGCCGTCGCGCACGCACGCGACGAACCAGGCCTGACCGTCGGTGGTCAGACTGCACGCCCGCTGCGGGGCGTTGGGCAGCGCGACCCGGCGGGGGCTGCCTTCGAGATCGAGCCACAGCGCCACCTCGCCCAGGTGGTCGCGGTCGTACAGCAGGGCGGCGATGGTGCCGTCGTCGCGCACCACCGGCACGCCGTACGGCTCCCCGTCGTCCAGGTAGGCCCCCCGGGTCACCGTCACCGGCGGCTCGTCGACCCAGCCGTCGCAGTCGTCGTCACGCCCGTTGGTCACGTCCTCCGTCTGACCCGGGTACACGTCGCCATCGGCGTCATCGCAGTCGCCGTCCACCGGGCGCCAGCCGTCGCCGTCGTCGTCGTGCAGCGTGGCGGGGATGCACACGAGCTCGGCGATGCAGGCGTCGTCGGCGCAGTCGACCCGGCCGTCGCAGTCCTCATCCACGCCGCCGGTGCACTGCTCGTCGGCGAACGGGGAGATGTCCGCGTCGTGATCGTCGCAGTCCGCGCCGCCGACGATCGCAGCGTCGACGTGGTCGCCGTCGGCGTCGTCGTCGTCGGACGGGTCGCAGTTGTCGTCGCGGCCGTCGTACCAGGTCTCGGTGTTGTCGGGGAAGACGGTGGGGTCGTGGTCGTCGCAGTCCCCGTCGGCGATGGTCCACAGGTCGTGGTCGGCGTCGGCGAACGCGGCGGTCGCGTCGAGGGTCTGGAACGTCCACAGCGGCCCGCGCCGCTCCTTGCCCCACGCGTCCCGCGCCGTGACCTGCCACGTGTGGGTCTGACCCCAGTCGACCGTGACCGACCACCGGGTGGCCCGCTGGTTCTGCGCCACCCGCACACCGTCGACGTCCACGTCGTAGCGGACCGGATCGCCGTCCGGATCGCCGCCGGTCCAGGCGAGGTCGAAGGCGATGGCGGGCACGGGGACGGCGTCGTCGGGGGCGACGCGCGCGGGCTCGAAGGGGACGGCGCTGTCGAGCACGTTGCGGACGAGGACGCGCAGGGTCTCGCGCTCGGGGCTCGCCTCCCGGGTGACCCACATCGCGTCCCACGCGAGCTGCTGGAAGTCGCGTACGGCGTCCGCCGTGACGGCAGGATCGACCGGCGCGCGACACACCGGGTCGGTCGACAGGAGGTACCCCTCGTCGGTGACCGGCCAGTCGTTGTAGATGCGGTCGTCGAGGGCCGTCGACCACGGCGCAGTGACCTCGCCCGCGCCGCGGTCGTAGGCACCGGAGGCGAACAGGTACGTGTGGACCTGCTGTCCGAGGAAGCAGTCGTCGGCGAAACGCAGCGTCTCCCAGTAGGAGGCGGTGAAGACGGCCACGTCGAGCACGCTGCCCGCGACGTCGACGTGGTGCGCGAAGTCCTCCATGCCGCGGAGCGTCGCGCGGATCTCGAACGCGTCGAGCGTCGCGCCGAGGTTCGTGAGCGTCGACGTGTCGGGCGTCTCCTCCGCCCACGCCAACAGCGACGTGTACGGGATGACGAGCGATGCGCCCTCGTGGACGGTCTCCGCCATCTGACCCAACACGCGTCGACCGTCTCGTTCGAGCAGGCCAGCGACCTCCTGACGTGTGCGCAGCGCCTGCACCTGGGGCGCGAGGATGTCGACCAGCCGCTTGCCTTCGTCGAAGGACTGCAGCAGCGCCCGGTTCAACCGCGCGTCGTCCACGTCGCCCAGATCGAGCCAGTCCTTGAGCAGCGCGAGGTCGTCGTCGTCGAGGGGTTCGAGCTCGGCGCGCGTGCGGTTCGGGAACACCGTGTCCATGACGGTGTCCCACGCGCCGGCGAAGAAGCCGAGGAGGGCTGCGCTGCCGGGGTCTGCGGACGGCGCGGACGGTGTCGCCGCGCAGGCGGTGAGGACGAGGAGGGCCAGGGGTCGCAACGTCACCCTCCGGGAAGGCGGGAGACGCACAGCATCGCATGGGGAGCCGTTCGAAGCGGCCAGTGGGTGGCGCCATCGAGCGACCGTTGTTTCAGAAAACGGGGACTTTCGACAATAAGGACCGCGCCAGCGACCCCTTGTTGTCGCGCCCGACCACAACGCACGTCGCCCCCCGGCGCCCCCGACCGCGATGGCACCCTCCCCTCCGGAGGCTACACCTCCTCCGCGCGGCGCCTCCCCGCCCGCGCGCGAGGACGAGGGAAACCGTGGCGCGCATCCTGGTCGTGGAGGACGAACCCCGGCTGGCGTTGACGCTCCAGCTGGGGCTGGCCGACGAACATCACGCCGTGGACGTGGTGCGCGACGGCCGGGAGGGCTGGGCGCGGGCCGTTGGCGGGCCCTACGAGCTCCTCGTCCTGGACGTGATGCTCCCGAGCATGGACGGCCTCGAGCTGTGCCGCAGGCTCCGGGCGTCGGGCAGCGCCGTGCCCGTGCTCCTGCTCACTGCCCGTGACGCGACGGGGGACGTGGTGGCGGGCCTCGATGCCGGCGCCGACGACTACCTGACCAAGCCGTTCGCGTTCGAGGAGCTGGTCGCGCGCGTGCGGTCGCTGCTACGGCGGGGCGGCGGGGCGGCGACCGAGCGGGTGACCGTGGGGCCGCTCGTCGTCGATCGGGCGGCCCACCGGGTGTGGCGGGACGGCGAGGAGGTCCAGCTCACCGCCAAGGAGACCCAGCTGCTCGAAGCGCTCGCGCGGCATCCCGGGTCGGTGCTGTCGAAGGCCCGGCTGCGCCAGATGCTGTGGGAGCTCGACATGGAGCCGTCCTCGAACGCGATCGAGGTGTGCATGGCCGGGCTGCGTCGGAAGCTGGACCGGGGGCGGTCGACGCCGCTGCTCCACACCCAGCGCGGGCTCGGGTACGTGCTGCGGTGGGACGATCCCGACGCCGACGACGATCCGGGGGGTGGTCCGTGACCCCGGTGACGATCCGCCGGCGCATCCTGCTCGCCATCGTGGTGCCCGCGATCGCGCTGCTCGCTGCGTTCTCGGTGCTGGTGTACCTCCGTGTGTCCGACCATCGGCTGGCCGACCTCGACCGGGAGCTCCGGGTACGCGCCGTCGGCTTCGCCGGCCTCGTCGAGCGCGACGGCGGTCGCTGGCTGTTCGAGGACGACGCCGCGCCCCTCGCGTCGCGGCGGCTCATGGAGGGCCTCGCGGGCTGGACGGTCGTGCTCCCGGACGGGCGCACGCTGGTCGGGGAAGGCGTCGCCACACCCTGGCGCCCGGAGGACGCAGCGCCGAACCTGTCGCCCGGCGTGCGCACCGTCGAAGCCTACGGGCACCGGCTGCGCGTCTGGACCGGACCGCTGACCGTGCCGGTGGAGAACGAGCCGGACGACACCCCGGTGGTGGTGACGGTGGGCGTGGCGAAGGATCTGGCGACCCTGACGACCGAGCTGCACCTGCTGCTCGCCACCCTGGGCGTGGTCGGGGTCGCGCTCGCCCTGGTGGGCGCCGCCGTCGGCGTCGTGCTGTCGGGGCGGATCGTGGCGGCGCTCGACGACATCGCGGGCCGGGCCGAGGCGGTGCGTCCGGGGAGCCCGCCGCCGCCGATGCCCCGCAACGGCACCGGAGACGAGGTCGATCGTCTGGCCGACACGCTCGACGCCGCGTTCGCACGGGCCCACCAGGCCTGGGAGCGGCAGGCGCGGTTCACCGGCGATGCCTCCCACGAGCTCCGGACGCCGCTGTCGGTGATCCGGGCCGCGGTGGAGGTGGCTTTGCGTCGGGAACGCACCGTCGATCACTACCGGGACGCCCTCGGCATCGTCGCGGAGAGCGCGGCCCGCATGCAGGACACGGTGGAGGGCCTCCTGCTCCTGGCACGCGCGGAGGCCGGTGCGCTGGGGGACGGGTGGTCGCCGCTGGACCTCGACGTCGTGGCCGCCGACGCGTGCACAGGATGGGCCGCTCGTGCCGAGGCACGGGGCGTCGCGCTGCAGGTGGACGACGACGGCCCCGCGCCGGTCGACGGCCATCCGGCGCTCCTTCGGGTGGTGGTCGACAACCTGCTGTCCAACGCGCTGCGGCACGCGCCGGTCGGCAGCACGGTGACCGTTCGGACCACCTGCATCGACGACGCGGTGGTGCTCGCCGTGCGCGACGGGGGACCAGGGATCCCCACGCACGCGCTCGACCGGGTGTTCGATCGCTTCTACCGCGTCGACGACGCGCGCAGCCGCGAGTCGGGGGGTGCCGGACTGGGCCTCGCGGTGGTGCAGGCCATCGCGACCGTGCACGGGGGCACGGCGGCCGCTGCCGGTGCACCCGGCGGCGGCACCGAGGTCCGGATCGTCCTGCCACGTCGCTCAGCAAGCGCTCAGGTCGGGCTCGATACGCCGGAGGGGTGAGTCCGTCGCCCCCCATCGTCCGCGTCCTCCTCGCCGCCGCCCTCGCGCTCCAGGGCTGCGTCGGGCGCCACGCCGTGCAGCGCGAGGACGTCGCGCTCGCCCTGGCATCGCGGACGGGTCACCCGCTCAGGGACGCACCCGGCGCGGCGGAACTGCCCGACGGGGTCGACCTGGGCGACGGGCTCGACGCCGACGAGGCCGTGGCGCTGGCGCTGTGGAACGACCCCGCGTTCGAGGTGACGCTGGCGCAGCTCGGCTACGCGCGCGCCGACCTCGTCGAGGCGGGCCTGTTGAAGAACCCGACGCTGTCGCTGTTGTTCCCGCTGGGGCCTCGCCAGTGGCAGGCGGCGCTGTCGCTGCCGGTCGACGCCTTGTGGATCCTGCCCAAGCGGGTGGAGGCGGCCCGGCGTCGGAGCGAGTCCACCGGCGAGCGACTCGTCCAGGGTGGCCTCGACCTCGTCCGGGACACGCGGGTCGCGTTCGCACGCGCCGTGGCTGCGGAGGCGCGTGTCGTCCACCTCGACGCGCTCGCGGCGACCCAGCAGGAGCGGCTCGACCTGGAGATCGCGCGGGTCCGTTGGGGGGATGCGGCGGAACGTGACGTCGATCCCCTGAGGTCGCAGACGCTGCAGCGACAGACCGAGCGGGACCTCGCGCAGATGGCGCTCGCCGAAGCGCGGGCGACCCTGCGCCGGTGGGTGCGTGTCGAGCTCCCGTCGACGCTCGCCCCGCCCGTCCTGCCTGCCGCGGTGCCCGATGCGTCCGACCTGTGGACGCGGGCTCGCGCCTGGCGTCCGGACCTGCGCGCCGCAGAGCTGGACGTGGCCGCCGCGGAGGCGGCCGTCGAGGTGGCGCGGCGGTCGGCGATCGCCGCCGCCGTCGGCCTGGAGGCGCGCGGCGGCAATGCCTCGCCTGCGAACGGCGGGGTCACGGCGTCGGTGACCCTTCCCGTGTTCGACTGGAACCAGGCCGGCATGGTGCGGGCGCGCACGGATCTGGACGCCGCACACGCGCGGGTGCGGGCCACCGAGGCCCGCATCGAGGACGAGATCCGCTTGGCGCTGGCGCGCTGGCAGGGCGCGCAGCGAACCCTGCGGGCGCTCACCGCCGACCGGCTCCCGGCGCTCGAGGCCGCGCTCGACCGGGTGCAGGAGGCCCATCGCATGGGGGATGTCTCCGGCATCGAGGTGGCGCTCGCGCGAGAGGACTGGCACCGCGCACGGCTCGCCGCCGTCGACGCGGAGCTCGCGATGGCCGAGGCCGCGGCCGAGCTCGCGCGGGCCGTGGGCGGCGCGATCGAAGGAGAGGGAAGCTGATGCGGTGGTGGACGTTCGCGATCGTGATGGCCGGGTGCGACGCAGGCGAAGCGCCGGCGACGTCGGCACCGGCGGCGACGGTGGACCACCGTGTGGCCGAGTCCGACCTCGCCACCGTGCACCTGACCGAGGACGCCGAACGTCGGCTCGACGTGCAGGTCGCCACGGTCGTCGCCGGGTCCCTGCCCGCCGTGCGCGTCGCGCGCGGCGTGGTGGTCGCCCTGGCCGGCGGGCTGGCGCTCGGGGCGCCCGGCTCGGACGGTGCACGGCAGGCCCTCGCCGAGGCGGTGGTCGCGGCCGAGGCGTCGCGCGAGATGGCGCAGGCCGAGGAGGAGGCGGCACGCGCCGAGCTCGACCGGGCCCGGGCACTCGTCGCGCTCGACGCGAGCAGTGCGCGGCGGCTCGACGAGGCGCGGGCGCGGCATGCGCGCGCGCGTGCAGACGCTGCGGCCAGCCGGGATCGGCTGGCGCTGCTCGTGTCGCTGGGCACGGGCTCCTCGCCCGCCAACCGGGTGCGCGTGCCGCTGCTGGCAGGGGAGGTCGACGATCTCGACGCCGAGGCGCCCGTGGAGGTGCGTCGCCTGGGCGCGCGGCCGGAGCGTCCGCCCGCGCGCGGCGCGGTGGTGGAGGGGCCGCAGAGCGCGGACCCGAGCACGGGCATGGTGGACGTGTTCGTGGCGGTACCGGCCGCCGACGTGCGGATCGGCGAGGTGGTCGAGGTCGCGCTGCGACGGCGCGCCACGGACGCGGGGTTGGCGGTACCGGCCGGTGCGGTGGTCTACGACCCGTGGGGAGGCGCGTGGGTGTACGTCCGCCTCGCACCCCAGACCTACCGCCGCGTGCGCGTCGTGCCCCGCGGCGTGGTGGACGGCACGGCGGTGCTCGACGTCGGACCGCCGGAGGGCACCCCCGTGGTCGAGGTGGCCGCGGCGGAGCTGCTGGGCATCGAGTTCGGCGCGGGGAAGTAGATGCGCTGGCTGGTCGAGTCCGCCCTGCACTTCCGGGTGCTCGTGATGGCGCTGGCGCTGGTGCTCGTCGGCGTGGGGCTCCAGGCGACGATCCATGCCCCGCAGGACGTGTTCCCGGAGTTCGCGCCGCCGCTGGTGGAGATCCAGACCGAGGCGCCGGGCCTGTCGACCCTCGAGGTCGAGTCGCTCGTGACCACGCCGCTCGAGCAGGAGCTGCGCGGGCTGCCGTGGGTCACGGACGTGCGGTCGAAGTCCGTGCTCGGGCTGTCGTCGGTCGTGCTGCACTTCGCGCACGGCACCGACGCGCTCCTGGCGCGACAGCTCGTCGCCGAGCGCATGCAGCTCGCCGCCCGGCGGCTTCCGGCCGTGGCGCTGCCCCCGGTGATGCTGCCGCCGCTGTCGTCGACCAGCCGGCTGATGAAGATCGGGATGACGTCCGACACGTTGAGCGGCTTCGATCTGACCGACCTCGCCCTCGACACCGTGCGCCCCCGGCTGATGGCGATCCCGGGCGTGGCCAACGTGGCGGTGTGGGGCGCGCGCACCCGCGAGCTGCAGGTCCAGGTCGATCCCGGTCGTCTGGCCGCGCTCGGGGTGCCCCTCGCCACCGTGGTGGACGCGACGCGACGGTCCACGTCGCTGGTCACGGGGGGCTTCGTGGACACCCCCAACCAGCGGCTCGCGGTGCAGCACGATCCGGCGGTGGCGTCGGTGGCCGACCTCGCGCGTCAGCCGGTGGTGACCGGAGCGGGTCCGGCGCTGACGCTCGGCGACGCCGGGACGGTGGTGGAGGGAGCGCCTCCGCTGATCGGCGACGCGGTCATCGGAACCGGCGACGGGTTGCTGTTGATCGTCGAGAAGCAGCCGTGGGGCAACACGCTGCAGGTCACCCGGGCGGTCGACGCCGCGCTCGACGAGCTCGCGCCCGCCCTGCGGGACGTCGACGTCGACCCGACCATCTTCCGACCGGCGACGTTCATCGAGCGCGCGATCGACAACCTCGTCCACGCCATGACGGTGGGCATCGTCCTGGTCCTCCTGGTGCTGTTCGTGTTCGAGTCCGACTGGCGGGCGGCGGTGATCAGCGCGACGGCGATCCCCGTGTCGTTGCTCGCCGCGGTGCTCGTGCTCACGTGGATGGGCCAGACCTTCAACACCATGGTGCTGGCGGGCCTGATCATCGCGGTGGGCGAGGTGGTCGACGACGCGATCATCGACGTGGAGAACGTCTCCCGGCGGCTGCGGGGCCCGCGCGACGGGCGGCCGGTGATGCAGGTCATCCTCGGGGCCTCGCTGGAGGTGCGCAGTGCGGTGGTGTACGCCAGCCTGATCGTGGTGCTGGTGTTCCTGCCCGTGCTCGGCCTGGGTGGGGTGTCCGGAGCCTTCTTCCGGCCCCTCGCCATCGCCTACGTCGCCGCGATCTCGGCGTCGTTGCTCGTGGCGCTCACGTTGACGCCCGCGATGTGCTCGTGGCTGCTGCCGGGTCGCACCGGGGTGGATCGCGAGCCGCTGCTGCCCCGCGTGCTGCGACGCGGCTACCGCGCGGTCCTCCCGCGCTGGATGATGCGGCCCGGCGTGGCGGTGGCGGTGCTCGTGGTCACGTCGCTGGCCGGCGCGGGGCTCGCCACCCGGCTGGGGCAGTCGTTCCTCCCTTCGTTCAAGGAGACCGACTTCCTGATGCACTGGGTCGAGAAGCCGGGGACCTCGCTCGACGCGATGAAGCGCATCACCGTCCGCGCGGCCGAGGAGCTGTTGACGGTGCCCGGCGTGCGCAACTTCGGCGCCCACATCGGTCGCGCGGAGGCCGCTGACGAGGTCGTCGGCCCCAACTTCACAGAGCTGTGGATCAGCATCGACGAAGACGTCGACCACGACGCCACGGTCGCGCGGATCCAGGAGGTCGTCGACGGCTACCCGGGCCTGACGCGCGACGTGCTGACCTACTTGAGGGAGCGCATCAAGGAGGTGGTCAGCGGGGGCGGCGCCACGCTCGTGGTGCGCGTGATGGGCTCCGACCTGGAGGCGCTGCAGGAGGGCGCGCGGGTCGTGGAGGCCGAGCTGGGCCAGCTCGACGGCGTGGTGCACCCGCGCGTCGACGTGCAGGCGATGGTCCCGCAGCTGCACGTGCGGGTCCGCCCAGAGGCGCAGCGGATCTACGGTGTGACGGCCGCCGACGTGCGGGAGGCGACCACGACCCTGCTGCGCGGCACGGTCGCGGGGGCCATCCAGCGGGGGCAGCGCGACGTGCCGGTCGTGGTGCGCGGGCGGGACGCGCTCGTCACCAGCCCTGCCGCCCTGCGCGATCTGCTGATCGACACGCCGTCGGGTGGGGTCGTCCCGGTGTCCACGGTGGCGGAGGTCTGGATCGAGGCGGCCCCGAACGTGGTCAAGCACGAGGGGGGCTTCCGTCACGTCGACGTCCTCGCGGACGTCGGCAACGGGGATGTGGTGGCCGTGGGCCGCGACGTCGAGGCGCACGTCGCCGGCATGGAGCTGCCGCGGGGCGTCCACGTCGAGGTCGCGGGGGAACACGTCGCCCAGCGGTCCGCCGCCCGCGAGCTCGCCGTGTACAGCGGCGTGTCGCTGGTGGCGATCTTCCTGTTGCTCCACGCCGACCTGCGCAGCGTGCGCCTCGCTGCGCTCGTCTACGCCAGCCTGCCGTTCGCGCTGGTGGGCGGCGTGGTGGCGGTGCTCGCCAGCGGCGGTGTGCTGTCGCTCGGGGGTGTCGTGGGGTTCGTCACGGTGTTCGGCATCGCGGCGCGCAACGCGATCCTGCTGGTGAGCCACTACCGGCACCTGCGGCTGGAGGGCGTACCGCATGGCGTCGACCTCGTGGTCACCGGCGCCGTCGAGCGGCTGGCCCCGATCCTGATGACGGCCGCGTGCGCAGGGCTCGCGCTGCTGCCCATCGCGTGGGCCGGACCCGTCGCCGGCTACGAGGTGGAGCACCCGATGGCGGTCGTGATCCTGGGCGGTCTGCTGTCGTCGACCGTGCTCAACCTCGTGCTGCTGCCGTCGCTGTACCTGGCGTGGGGCGACGTGGACGTCGACGCTTCGGCGTGACGCGCCGCCCTCACGGATCCAGCGCGTCCCCCGGGTCCACGAACAGGCTCTGGTGGCTCACCCGCACGCACCCGTCGTTCGGCGTCAGCGACACCACGCTCCGCCACGGCACGTACCCGAGCTCCCGCCGGCACCGCGGCTCCAGCAGCTCGGCGATGTACGCGCTCTGGATCTCGTCGCTCGTCACCAGCGCGGCCATCCCGGCGGGCATGCCCAGGTGCAGCATCGTGCGGGCGAGGTTGCGCAGGTTGGTGGTGGTGTGGCGGGCGTAGGGGTCGACGAGGATGGCGTCCTCGGGCACGCCGTGCGTCTCCATCAGGTAGCGCTTCATCTCGATCGCCTCTGAGTACGGCGTCGCGTCGGGGTGGACGTGACCTCCGGACGTCAGCAGGAAGGGCGCGAGGCCGGCCTCCCAGCGGGCGACGGCGAGGTCGCAGCGGGCAGCGCCGGCCGGGTTGAGGGCGGTCTGGTCGTCGGTCGGGCCCTGGCCGGGGACGAGGATGACGGCGAAGCGGTAGGCCGACCAGTCCATCTCGGCGATCCGCGCGACGGCGGCTGCGTTCTCGCCAGCGGCGAGGGGCTCGTAGCGGGCGGCCTCGTCGCGGCCGAGGGCGTGCATCGCGCCGATCGTCACCGCGGCGAGGGGCGCCCACACCGCCGTGTCGGCGCCGGCAGCGGCCGCCGCGTCGTCGACGAGACCGTCGAGCGTGGGCGCGTCCACGGCACCGGCGAAGCGGTCGAACGCGCCCACCAGGCCCGCCCACGTCAGCTGCCACGACTCGTTGACCAGCGTGCCCGGTGCGTCCTCCGACCACCGGAAGAACAGGCCCGTCTCCTTCATCAGCGGCACGAGCACGCCGCGCGAGCTGCCGAGCAGCGACGCCAGGTGCGTGCCCACGTCGAAGCCGTCCTGCTCGCCGAGCACCAGCTGGGCGCGCACGCACGCGAAGTCCCCGTCGCAGTCCGCCGCCACCGCCAGCGCCGCTTGCATCGCCGCAGACTGATCGCCGAGCGGCGTGTCACCGGCGACTGCGGCGGTCACCTCGGGCAGGCCGTCGAGCATCGACAGGAGCGGGAACAGCCGGTCGGCGAGCAGGTCGCCCGACGACGGGAACGTCGCGCTCGCGTCGAAGCCGAGCGCGTCCTCCGCGCCGTCCACGGCGCACGCCGACGGGTCGAGCTCGGGGAACGGGCGGTCGACGGCGGTGTCGGTGTCGACGGTGTCGGTGTCGACGGCCGTGTCGTCGGTGGACGTGCCGCTGCACGCCACCAGCGCCGCGATCGACAGGGTTCGGACTGCGCGCACGGGATCCCCCAGCGCCCGCAGGATCGCGGGCGCGGCCGGGTAGCGTCAACCGACGTTCTCGCCGCGGCCTGGACCCGTCGCTGGGCCCCCCGCTCCCGCTCCCGCTCCCGCTCCCGATCCCGATCCCGATCAACGTGCCGCCATCGGTTCGAGGGACCCGGATCTGCACCGCTCCGCGTCGCCAGCCCTCCTCTCGCCCGCCAGCGCGTGCCGGCCTTCGGGAACGGGAACGGGAGCGGGTTCCGGTCTCCTTCCGTCCTTCGGGCTGAAGGAGACCGGAAGGCCTGACGCGCTCCTGGCCCGCGTACCCGGACATGCCCCGGCCGAGCGGATACCAGGGCGGCTGCATTCGACGGAGAGACCATGTCCACCACCTGGGACCTGCTGTTCAAGGGGGCCCGCGTCTACGACGGCGCGGGCGGTGCGTCGGTCGTGGAAGACGTCGCGATCGCCGGCGGTCGGGTCGCCGCGCGGGGGGCCGACCTGCCCGAGGATCGGGCGGCCCGGGTGCTCGACGCGCGGGGCCTGTGGCTGATGCCGGGCCTGGTCGACGTCCACACCCACTACGACCTCGAGGTCGAGCTCGCGCCGGCGCTGTCGGAGTCGCTGCGCCACGGCACCACCACGGTGGTGATGTCGAACTGCTCGCTCGGGCTCGCGTTCGGCAACCAGCGCCACACCGGCTCCGACCCGATCGTCGACTGCTTCGCGCGCGTCGAGAACATCCCCAAGCCCGTGCTCGCGGCCGCCGGCGACGTCGCCACGTGGACGCGGTCGTCGGAGTACCTGGAGCACCTCGGCGGCCTCGCGCTGGGCCCCAACGTCGTCACCATGATCCCCCACTCCATGCTGCGCATCGAGGTGATGGGGCTGGAGGCCGCGATCACGCGCGACCCCACGCCGAGCGAGCTGGAGCGCATGTGCGACCTGCTCGAGCAGGGCATGCGCGAGGGCTACGCCGGCTTCTCCACCGACGCGCTGCCGTTCCACTACCTGGCCAACGATCCCAACCGGAAGATCAAGATCCCCACGCAGCACGCCGGCTACGCCGAGCTCAAGGCGCTCACCGCCGTCGTCCGCCGCCACGATCGCGTCTGGCAGACCACGCCGCCCAAGGACAACCCGCTCGCCAGCTTCCGCAACTTCCTGCTGTCGAGCGGCCGCCTGCACGGCCGCCCCCTCAAGGTCACCGCCGTCGCCGCGCTCGACGTCGTCCCCAACCGGATGCTCTTCCGCCTGGGCCGGCTGGTCGCCACGATCATCAACTCGTCGTTCTTCCGCGGGCGGTTCCACCTCCAGGCGCTCGCCGCCCGGTTCAAGGTGTGGAGCGACGGCCCGATCACGCCGCTCGCCGAGGAGGTCCCGGTCCTGCGCGAGCTCAACGAGTTCGACCTCGAGCAGCGCGCCGAGCGCACCGCGCTGGTGGCCGACGCGGGCTGGCAGCGGCGGTTCCGCGCCTGGTGGACGGAGGGCCGCACCCCCTTCACGATCGCCTGGCTGCGTCGCCTGATCCGCTACGAAGACACCCAGTTCACGCGCCAGCTCGCCGACATGGTCTTCGACCAGGCGCCCGTGCCCCAGTGGACCGACGAGACGTTCGAGGAGGTCTACAGCCGCCTGCTCGCCTTCCAGGGCGGCGACGCGGGTGTGGCCCGGTCCGACGTCGAGCGCGACGTGCTCGCCGCCTTCCCCGCCGGCGCCGACGAGGCGGGCTTCCTCATCCACCTGCTGCAGACCTTCGACACCGACCTCACGTGGTGGTGCGTCTCCGCCAACGAGGACGAGGCCACGGTCAAGCGCATCCTGATGGACGAGCGCTTCCTGCCGGGCTTCTCCGACGCCGGCGCCCACATCACCAACATGGCGTTCTACGACGCCAACCTGCGCGCCCTGCGCCACGCCCAGGCCGACGGCGACGCCGCGGTCGGGCGCATGGTCCACCGGCTCACCGCCCAGCCGTGCGACCTGTTCGGCGTCGACGCCGGCTCGCTCGCCGAAGGGGCGACCGCCGACGTTGTCGTCGTCGACCCCACCGCCCTGCGCGCCTACGAGAGCGAGGCCCACGTCCAGCGCGTCCACCGCGAGGTCTTCGACCACGCGCAGCTCGTCAACCGCTCCGACGGCGTCGTCCGGTGGGTGGTCGTCGGGGGCCGGATGGCGTGGGACGAGCAGGGGGCCACTGCTGCCCTCGGTCGCGATCGCCTCGGTCGCTGCCTCACGGCGGGTGGCGCTGGCGGCGCCGTGGCCAGCGGCGTGCCCGACCTCGCCGTCGCCAAGTAGGCGCCGGCCTCAGTTCACCGGCACCTGCACGTCCTCGGGACCCTGCGGCGCGTAGCCGTCGGCCAGCTGGTGCATCGCGGCGTCGAGACCGGCGGCCAGCAGCGCCTCGGCGTCTGCGGCCCCGCAGGGCACGGCGGCGGCGGTGTCGGCGGCCTGCTCTACCTCGATCACCACGGGGCCTGCGCGGCCGCACGTCGTGGTGACGGCGTGGCCGTCGACCTGACGGGTGGTGGCGAAGGCGGCGTCGCCGATGCCGTCGACGGCGAGGGGTGCGGCGTCACCGAGGAGGCCGACGTTCAGGTCGTACAGGGTGGCCGCCGCCGCCTCGGCGCTGCCGAGCCGCGTGACGCGCACGGTCACGGTGGCGTCGCCGATCGCCTGGCTCCAGCTCGTGCCGGCGGGCAGGGCCTCGTCGGCCTTCGGCAGATCGGCGTGACAGGCGGTGGCGACCGCGTCGGGGCCGAGCACCGCGGTGGCGTCCAGCGGCGGCGGCTGGTCGTCGGGCACGGCGCTGGCGCCGTCGGGAGGATCGACGATGGCGTCGAGCAGGTGGGCCGTGAGCGCCTCGACGCCCTGGGCGTCGCACGCGCCGTCGACGCGGCCGTTGTCGTGGTCCTTGGCGAGCACCATCCCCGTGACCCGGCCCACGGTGAACAAGGCCCCGGTGGCGGTCCAGGTCGTGTGGCGGCGTCCCGCCCGGTCGTCCACGTCGGTCTCCAGGCCCTGCAGGGCGATGCGGACGCCGCCGTCGCCGAGGTCCGGTGCGTCGTCCACCGCCGTCAGGCCGGGGGCGCGACCGGCGCGGGGCGAGCCGCCGCCGAGCTCGGCGAGGCGGGTCTGAAGGTGGCCGCGCGCCGTCGCCGCGTCGCCGTGGACGGTCAGCTCCACGCGCACCCCGTCGGCATCCGCGGCGGGCTCGCCCACCGGCATCCACCGGGCGCAGGCCACGCCTGCCTCGTGCCACTCGGCCACGTCGGGATCGATCCACACCGGCGTCACGCCGCAGGCGTCGACCACGGCGGCGGCCGGCAGGATCGCCTCGCAGGCGCGCAGCGCGCTGGCGTCGGCATCGGGCGCCGCGCCGTCGCACGCGGACACCCCCACCCCGGCGGCGAGGACCGCCAGGGTCGCGAGCGTGGATACCGTGGATCGCATGGGGGCCTCCGACACGAGGGTGCAACCCCAGACAAGTCGGTTCGCGGCGGCGGGACTTGGGTCGGAACCGGACGTTCCTGGCGATTCCCTGACGGGGGCCCACCGGGCAACGATCGAGGGCGAAAAAGGATTTCTCGAATACTGCCCAAGTTTTTTCGACCGTGAAAACGGGCGAGTATCGACGATGGAACGTGGTTGAGGCCGAGTACGAAACCGTACCGCTGCGGTTACAGCCCGGTTTCCCATGGTGTGCGCTGTCGAAAGTTCGACGTAAGGATGTGCGTGTAGGGGGTGGCCGATGGCACACGACGACACCGAGCTGGACCGCGGGTACGAAGACGAGGCTCCGGCCGGGTTCTTCCACAGCATCCAGATCCGCATCCAGGAGGTCCTGGGCGACGACGACGTCGACCGCGACCGTCTGATGCAGGGCAGCATCTCCGTGGCGATCGCCTCGGGCGTGGTGGCCGTGGTCGTGATGCTGCTGCTGGTGGTCCTCGCCCCCTCGGGCGGCGACGAGGCCGACCAGCGGCACGCCTACGGCGACTCCGAGCAGTTGCGTGATGTGCGCGCCGAGCATCACGAGGTCTACGTCGACGCCGACCCCTACGCGGGCGGCAGCGGCGGAGGCGGGGGAGGTGGCGTCCGCGGGGGTGCGGGCGGCGGTGACCTCTCCTACGGCGGGGCAGCGTGCGTGGTCCAGGCCGACGGGGCGCCGATGCGCCTCATCGACGCGGTGCGTCGGACGTCCGGCTTCGGGCTGGTGACCGGCTGGCACGGCCAGCCTGGGGTCGAGCCCTGCTCCAAGTGAGTGCCTGAGTTCTCGTTGACGGTTGGCGGGGGCGTGCGTCGAACAGGGTTCGGAGAGGGGCCCCAGGACGCACGCCCCCCTTTTCGTCCGAGGACGAGGCGGGGGTGACGATCCCGCCAGCGACGACGTCGTCGGGCTCAAGTGGTCCGCGCTCGGGACGAAACACAGCACCACGGGAAGCACACGCCCGAGGTGACCGTGGTCCAGCGGGAACAGGAGACCGTCCGCTTCCAGGATGCGTCGCGCGAGCCCCGCGCCTTCAAGGGGGCGCGCCGCGACAAGGACCTGGAGCGCGCGCTCGAGCGTCGGGGGTTCCGTCGCCTTGGGGTGGTGCGCACCGTCGCCACCGGGCCGCTGACCGATCCGCTCGTGCCGGCCGATGGTGACCCCGACCTGGGGGCCGACGGTCCGGTGACGCACACCGACGTCGTCCACGTCGCACCCGACGGCGACGCGTTCGTCGAGGCGGCGCACGTCGACGGCACCGTGTGGCTGCGCCTGCGCACCGTCCTCGACAGCGGCGTCATCGTCGAGACCCGGGTGCTCCCCGAGCACGCCCTGCCCGCCCGTCGCATGCTCGCCGGCATCCGCGTGCCCGTGCTCGCGGGTGGCGACGACGGGGACCGGGCCACGCGGATGGCGGTCGATCGGGGCGTCGAGTCGCTGCTCGAGCGCCTGTTCGGCGAGACCCCCGAGCGCCACTGGCCCGATCGGCCCGGCTGCGGCATCCGCCACCAGCTGGTGCCGATGGCGAGGTTCGACACAGTGTGGAAGGCCCACGTCGACTGGGTCACCCAGGTGCTGCGCCCCGGAGAGGACGTCGTCGACCACCGCTCGATGCGCCTGTTCTTCGCCACCCTGCGGCGCAGCGGTCACGTCGAGGACGCGCACAGCGAGGTGATGCACCGCATCACCGGCCCGCTCGGCGCGGTGGTGATGGTGGCGGGCGTGGTCGCGATGGTCGCCGCCCTGCTGCTGCTCGGGCTCGACGGCGTCTCGACCGGGCTGGTGACGGCCGTGTCGGTCATCGGGGGCTGGGTGGCGGCGCGCTGGCTCACCGGCGACCTGTCCGGGTGGTGGCTGCTCGTGGCCGTGCCCGTGATGTACGCCGTCCAGGCACGCACCGGGGTGCCGATGGCGTGGGTCGCGCTGGGGGCGCTCGCCGTCCTCGGGCTGTGGGTGTTCAAGGACGTGGTGGTCGTGGCGGCACCGATGCGGCTCGGCGCCTTCGTCAAGCGGCGCCTCGCCCATCCCAAGGTGGTGCCGCTCCCCGATCTGCTCGACGTCTACCGGGACTGAGCCGGGCGGCGATGGGGCCCCCGGGGCGGCCTACCCGCTCGCGTGGCGGCGGGGCCGCGCCATCTCGGGGCGACGCATCCGGCTGCGGGCGTCGGCGATGGCGAGCTTCAGCGCCTCCTTGTCGACGCCGAGGCGCTCGAAGATGCGCTGCTCCTGCCACTCGATGAACACCTTGAAGTGCTTGTCGGCGTGGTAGCGGCCGGTGGTGAGGTAGACGAACGCGCGCAGGGGCGTGTCCAGGGAGCCCGCGTCATCGGCGATCTGCCGGCGCGCCTCCCAGAAGAAGCCATCCACGCTGCGGTTGTTGCCGTACCAGTAGCGGGCGAGCCGCAGGTAGGCGGCGTGCTCCTTGCGGTAGGTGGCGTCCCACGTGGCCAGCTCGACGTCCAGCGTGTCGCGCTCGAGGCCGCGCGCGACGTGGAGTGCGGCCGAGCACGCGCCGCGCACGGCGAACTCGGTGCCGCCGGACAGGATGGGGTCGACGAACCCCGCTGCGTCGCCGACGGCCATCCAGCCCGGACCGGCCACGCGCTCGAGCACGTACGACCAGTCCCGCACCTGACGGACGCGACCGCCGTGGTCGTCGGTGACGAGGCGGCCCTCGCCCAGCGGGATGTCGGCGCGGCGGATCGCGCGCAGGAAGGTGGCCTCGTCGACCTTGCGGGCGGTCTCCGTGACCCAGCCGATCGACGTGCGCGTGGGGCTGATCGGGATGAACCACACCCAGCCGTCGGGCACCGACACGATGAGCGTCGCCGACCGGTCGAGGGCGCCGTCGAGGCCGCCGCAGCCATCGAAGTAGCCGTAGGCCGCCACCGACTGGAGGTCGGCGTGGTTCTTGACGAGGCCAAGGGCCCGGCCGGCCACGCACCGCTGGCCGCTCGCGTCGATCACGAGCCGGGCGCGCACGGTCGTCTGGCGCCCGTCGGGGTCGAAGAGCACGGCGCCGCCAACGCGCCCGCCATCGTGGACGAGACGCCGCACCGTGGCCCGTCGGACGTCGACGCCGCGCGCGCGAGCCTCGTCGAGCAGGATCGCGTCGAACACGGCCCGGTCGACGTGCCAGGCGTGGGCCATGTCGGAGGCGTGCAGCGCTTCCGGCGTCAGCGTCGGCAGCTCGGCGTCCAGCCGGTCGTCGAACAGCACGCTCCAGCGCTCGTTGGACGCCCCCCACTGGTAGATCGCGCCGTACTTGCGCTGGAACCCGGCCGCTTCCAGCTTCGGACGGATCCCCAGGTGCAGGTCCAGGAGCTCGAAGGCGGCGGGTTGCAGGCTCTCGCCGACGTGGTGGCGCGGGAAGGCGGCGCGCTCGGCGAGAACCACGCTGCGGCCTTCCTTCGCGAGGATGGCGGCCGCGGTGGACCCCGCCGGGCCTCCGCCAATCACGAGCACGTCGACGAACAAGTCCGAACACCTCGAAGGGGGGCGACGGAGCCTACACGTTGCGGGTCGGTCGGGTCACGACCGCGTGACCGGCCCGTGGTGGGCCCGCCGCCGATCTGCCTGACGGTGTCGGGCCTTGACCAGGACGTGACAATTCGCCCGCAAGTGTACTCAGGCGGCCGTCGCGGCGACCGGCCTCGGGGCGCTGGGGCGAACATCAACCTGTTCGGGGGAGAACCGGTCAGGGCCCCCGGACCGGCAGGGCACCGTCGGCCACGTCCGCGATGACCGCCTGGATGGCGGGCGTCCAGTGACCGACGCCTTCGAAGCGGGCCCCGCCGTCGAGCGCCGCGGCGACGCTTCCTGCGGCGTCGACGCAGTGGACGGCGGGGTCCGCGCACACCGCTGCGTAGGCGGTATCGGCGACCTTGCTATACCGGAACGCCGCGCGACCGTCGGCACCGGTCACGAGCTCCCGACCGATCGGCGCGCGCAGCACGACCGGCGTCGCACCGACGGTGGCCGCCGACGTCACGAAGCGGCGCAACAGCGCTTCGGTCAACGCGGTCTCCTCGGCGTCTCGGGCGTCGGAACCGGCCCCGGCGTAGTCCGTCACGACCGCAGGGAGGTCGAACAGGCGTGGGCGGAAGCGGAAGTGGCGCACCGCGGCATCGGCGTCGACCTCGCGGGGCGGCTCGTACCGCAGGACGCCGTCGGTGAGGACGAAGTGGGGCCGGAACCACGCGTCGAACCACTGCGTGTTCCGCGAGGTGTCGCACGACACGTACAACAGCACCGCAGCATCGAGCGCGCGCGGCGCGTCTGCCTCGAGGGCGAGCACCATCTGATCGTGGCCCCACGCCAGCATGCTGCGGTTGTCGACGTCGAGGTCGGGTCGACGTCGGGCGAGGACGTTGGCCCAGACGTCGTCGTCGCCGACCTCGTCGCCCCAGCCGTAGGAGTCGCCGAACACGACGACGCGCTCGCGCGGACCGTCGTGGGGAACGTCGGGGACGTGGCGGAACCCGTCGTCGTCCACGGTCACCGGTGCTGCGTCCGTGCCCCACCGGCCGGGCCGGGCGCGCCACCCCAACGTGGCGTCCGCCACGAGGGGCACGGTCGCCGGGCGGCGGAGCGGATCCGGGTCGCCGGACAGCTGGGACATCCGGGCCCAGTAGGTCGGCATGGAGCCCTTGCGGTCGAGGCCCGCGGCGACGCCCGGCAGCCTGAGCGCGATGCGCGCCGCGGCCTCGAGGGCGAGGAGCGTGAGGAGCGCGATGACCAAGACGTCGGCGAGGCGTCGAATGCCTGCTCCACGGGTGGGGCTCCCACCCCACGTAACGACGGCCGGCACGCGCGTGCGTACCGGCCGTCCGGCCCGAAGGCCGCCCTCCCCGTGTCTGGCTGACGGGCGTGCCGCGTCGGGGCTAGCGGCAGACGCCGAGGTTCAAGGTGCGACCGGCGATCTGGACCTGGCCGCGGGCGCAGGAGCCGTTGATCGTGAGGACCGACGTGGTGCCGGCCACGTCGAGGACGAGGTGGCCGCTGCGGCGGTGCCACCGCAGGCGGTAGGTGGCGGTGGTGGTCGGCAGCCGCAGGAACAGGTGGCCGGTGCCGTTGCGGAGCAGCTCCAGGCGCGCGCCGAAGCAGGTCGCCGTGGGGGTGGCCGGGTTGTTCGCGATGCAGGCCTGACCGGTCAGGTCGGCGGCCATGGCGGGCGCGGCGGCGGTGGACAGGACGAGGGCCGCAGCGGCGGCGAGGTGCTTCAGGGACATGACGACCTCCGGGACTGGGGAGACGATACGCCAACGTCGCGGCGGTACGCGACGGATCCGTGGTTGCACGTGAGTTTCCGACCACCTCGATCCCAGTGGTGCCGCGATCCTCGCCACGCCGCACGGACCGGGTGGTCCAGCACCTACAGGGCGCCGCGGGGGGCGGGACGGCGCGTCAGGCCTCGTCGTCCGCCAGCAGCACGCCGGGGTTGAGGACCCCCTTGGGGTCGAGGCTGCGTCGCGCGCCCGCGAGCGCGCGCGCGAACAGCTCCGGGCGCTCCTGGCGGTACCACGGCTGGTGGCGCCGCCCGACGGCGTGGTGGTGGGTGATCGTGGCGCCCAGGGCGATCAGCGCATCGCTCGCTGCGGCCTTGATCGCCTGCCACCGGGCGATCTCCTCGCCGCGCGCACCCGCGGCCACGAACGTGTAGTAGGGCGCGGGTCCGTCCGGGTAGACGTGGGTGAACCGACACGAGACGAAGCCCTTCTGGCCGGTGACCGCGACGATGGCGTCGCGAACGGCACGCACCACGCCGGCGTGCAGCGCGTCGAACCGATCCCACGTGACGGCGGTCTCGAACGTGTCGACGATGACGCCCATGCTGACCATCGCCGTCTGCAGGTAGGGGCCGTCGAAGAACGCCTGGCGCCACGTGCCCGCCTGCCCGTCGTGGCCGGCCGCGGCGCCGTCGTCGCGGTGGGTGGTGCCGTCGGGGCAGGCGCCGCCGTGGTCGGCGACGATCGCCAGCGCCCGCGCCATCGCCGCCTCGGTGGGGTGGTCGGCCGACTCGAAGCCCAGCAGCAACACGTCGGTGCCGTCGAACGACACGCCGTGCAGCAGCGCCTCGCGCCGGTCGAGCAGGCGGCAGTTGGCCGGGTGCAGGCCGGACTGGGCCAGCGCGCGGACGGCCGCCACGGCAGCCGACCAGGCGGTGAACCGCGCCGACGCCGACGACCGCCACCGGGGCCGGGGGCGCACGCGCATCCACGCCTCGGTGATCAGGCCGAGCGTGCCCTCGGAGCCGATCCACAGCCGGTCCGGTGCGGGGCCGGCGCCCGACGCCGGAAGGCGGCGCGTCTGTGCGACCCCCGTGGGCGCGACCACGCGCAGGCTCGCCACGAGATCGTCGATGTGGGTGGTGAGCGTGGCGAAGTGACCGCCCGCCCGCGTGGCGATCCACCCGCCGAGCGTGGCGTACTCGAAGCTCTGGGGGAAGTGGCGCAGCGTCAGCCCGTGGGCGGCGAGCTGCTGTTCGAGCACCGGCCCGGTGGCGCCGGCCTGGATGCGTGCCAGGCGGCTGACGGGGTCGACCTCGAGCACGCGATCGAGGGCGCGCAGGTCGACGGTGAGGGTGCCGGCGTAGCGCGGCCCGACGACCGGCTCGACGCCGCCGACCACGCTGGTGCCGCCGCCGTAGGGGATCACGGCGACGTCGTGGTCGGACGCCCAGCGCACCGCGGCCACCACCTCGTCCTCGGTGCGCGGGCGCGCGACGAGGTCGGGTGCCGAGGCGAAGTCCCCGCGAAAGCCACGCACGAGGTCGGGGTAGCTGCGGCCGTAGGTGTGACGGACCCGCGCCTCGCGGTCGTCGGTGGTGAACGCCGCCAGTCCTGCGGGTACGGCCAGCCGCGACGCCGGCAGGGTGACGTCGGCCAGCGCGACCGGGGCCTCGGGGGGCAGGCCCGGGATGCCGAGCACGGCCTGGAGCTGGCCGGCGAGGGCGGTGCGGGTGTCGAGGTCGGGGAAGCGGTCGGCGCGTCCCCAGCCCCAGTGGCTGGTGGGATCGGCGGTCATCGGGCCTGCGGGGTGGGGGACGGTGTCAGCCTCCCACGTCGCGCGCGGGACGTCACGGACCCTGTGCGGCCCACAGGCTCGGCAGCTCGTCGTCGTCGAGCTCGGTGGCGTAGCTGTCGAGGAAGGGGGCGACGACGTCGCGCAGCGCGGCCGTGGCGGTCATCGCCTGGGCGACGTGGGGGTGGAACGGCGGCTGCTGGACACGGGCGACGGCCGCGTGGGCGAGCTGCACCACGGTGGCCTCGGTGGCGCTGTCGTCGAGCGGGGCCAGGGCGTCGGGGCCGAGGCGGTCGTAGTACTCCCGGTACTTGCCGGTGGGGCCGAGCATGCCGCGCAGCCCGTGGGTGTCGGCGAGCCACGCCTGCAGGCGCAGGCAGGCGAACTCCCGCGGGTCGTCGGCGTCGTCCAGCGGAAAGCCCCAGTCCTGGGCGGTGAACGCGTCGACGCCGTTGGTGATCCAGTGGCACAGCTCGTGGAGAAGCATCTGGCAGAGCGTGTCGTCGGCGTCGAGGTCGTCGCGGGGGCCGAGCCAGAGCGTGCCCGAGCCGTCCGTGCGGCTGAAGATCGACGGGTCGCGGCGCAGCGTGATCCCCAGGCGACGGGCGGTGGCCAGCCACACCAGCTCGAGCGGATCGAGGTAGCGCGACAGCACCGGGCGCTCCCAGCCCGGGGTCGTGGACGCGGCGGTAGGGGCGGTCGTCGGCATGGGGCGCCGCCTATCGCGCGGTCACGGCGGTGTCCCGGTGGCGTGCGGCGGCGCTGGGTCCACGCGGTGCATGACGTTCCGTGACGTCCAGGCCGTGCAGCGGTGCATGACCTGTGCAGATCGCCGTGCACGCCGCCGTGTTCGGTGGGCGATCCTGTCGCGGACTGTCGCAGGCCGAGGGCACGGTGGCCGCGTCGAGGCCGTCACAGATGAGCAGATCGGGCGTGCACGGGTCTGCACGCCGCCGACGGGTCACCGTGGACAAACACTATGCAGACACGGTGCACTGCATGCGGCCGTGGACGCGATCGGTCGCGCGCCCCACAGCGCCGTGCGGACCCGTGCGTGAGGTTGACGCTAGCGGGCGTCGGCGTCGCCGACGGCGGTGACCCCGTCGTCGGCCGGTCCCAGGCGCAGGGGCTCTCCGGGCGCGCTCATCGCGGCGGAGAGCAGGGCGACGACGGCCACGACGGCCACGACGGCGGCGAGCAGGATGCGCATGTGCACCTCGGGTCCGGCAAGCTAGCGCCACGAGGGACGACGACGTCAGGGGTCATGGACAGCATCGGCATCGCAGCGTCACTCTTGACCCGCGACCGTCACGCGGGTTCCGCGTCACCGTGGCGCGCCGGAGGTGTCGGTCCCCCGAACAGGCTGTTCCCGCACCCCCGAGAGGTCACCGCTTTTGCGGGAGGCAGCGCGTGATCTAGGGTTCCGCCGCCCGATCGTACGGGCTGCGGAGAGGACCCGATGGCCATCAAGGGGATCGAGGGGATGACCCAGGCTCAGCTCGACGAGGAGATCGACAAGGGCGCCCGGTTCATCCTGTTCGAGTACACGATCAGCATCCTGATCATGACGTTCAAGCGTCCGTCGTCGATCTACTTCGTGCGCGCGGGCGAGAGCCGCCACAAGCACGGCGTCAAGTACGGGCTGATCACGCTGTTCTTCGGCTGGTGGGGCATCCCGTGGGGCCCGATCTACTCGATCGGCTCGCTGCTCAACGTGGCCAACGGCGGCAAGGACGTCACGAACGAAGTGCTCAACAGCGCCGGCTGACCGCGGGCCGCCACGGCGGCCTCACCGACGCCCGACGGCGCCGACCTCGTCGCGGAGCAGCGCGAACACCATCGTGTCGCGGCGTGCCCCGTCGACGCCCACGAGGTTGCTGCGCAGCGTGCCCTCGTAGACCATGCCGGCCTTGCGGGCGACCGCGGCGCTGGCGTGGTTGTCGGCGTCGCAGCGCCACTCGATCCGTGCCCACCACCAGTCGGTGAAGCCCCACACGAGCAGGGCCTCCAGCACGCGGGTGGCGAGCCCCTGTCCGGCGTGGTCGACATGGATCCACATGCCGATCTCGGTGGTTCCGGGACCCCGGAAGCCGCCGCGGGGGTGGAAGCCGGTGCCGCCGATGCACGTGCGGTCGTCGCTCGCGAAGATGCCGAGCAGGAAGTCCTCGTCGAGGTGCCACGCCCCGATCGCCTTGCGCAGGTGCTCCTCGGTGTGGTCGAGCGTGTTCGGCGACTGGGCCCACGCCATCCACGGACGGAGGTGGTCGAGGCTGGCGTTGACGGCGGCGTTGACGCCCAGCGCCTCGTCCAGGCGCCACGGGCGCACGACGAAGCCGTCACCCTCGAGGCGGGTCGGCGGGAAGGGACGCATCGGGCCTCCGGGACGCCGTGTCCCGTAGCGTGGCGACGGGCCGCGTCCACGTGCCGGGCTGGGGCAGGCCGAACACGCCGGCCACACCGACGCCGATCTGGGCCGTCCCCAGCGGCCGCACCGGTCCCGGGTAGAGCTGCCCGCTGACGTCGACGGTCACCGCCCAGCCCACCCGCGGTCCGGTGCGCGCGACCTCGATCGCCCAGCCGGCGCCGAGCTCGACGCCCGAGCGGTGCAGGATCCCGTCGTGGGTGCCGGCGAGCGAGCCGGCGACGTGGCGGGCGAACGTGTCCACCGGCACCTCGTGGGCGTGCGCGAAGCCGGCGCGGACGTAGCTGCCTTGCCAGAGGTAGCGTCGCAGGCCCACGCCGAGGCGCCCCGCCTGCCGGTCCACGCCCGCCAGGTAGCCCTCGCCGGCCCACACCTCGGCCGACAGCCACGGCAGGTCGAGCAGCAGGCGAGCGCTCGCGACGCCACCGCCTGCGCCGGGACCGGCGATCCCCGCGAGCTCGATCGCCACGGTGCCGCCGACGTTCACGGGCTCGGCGGCCGACGCGGCAGGTCCGACGGTCATCAGGCCGAGCGCGATCAGCCCCCCTCGTGCGTACGACGCCACGGGACACCTCCCTCGGCGCCTCCAACACCGCAGGCGGGCGGCGGTGTCACCGCGTCGGGGCGTGTGGGCTCACGCGACGGGCGTGATCAGCGCCCAGGGCGCCACCTCGACCTCCCAGGGCGCGCACATCGTGGCCGTGCCCGACACGTCGAAGCGCACGGTGGGGTCGCCGTCGTCGACGGCCTCGACCGTGCCGGCGTCGCCCGCCTCGCAGTGCAGCCAGCCGGGCTCCCCCGGTGCCACGCCGTCGGCGGGCGGCAGATCGTCTTCCACGATGCGTGTCATGGCGCGCACGCGCATGCCGACGACGAACGGGCGTTCGTCGCAGTAGCTGGCCTGTGGCATGGGACCCCCGGAGCGTGCACGAGGTGTAGCGCGAGGAGACCGCGGTACGTCAAGGGTGAGCGTGACTTCCGGCCATTCGTGACGCGGCGGCATACGCCTTGGCCTGCCTGCCGACGCTGGAGCCCCGATGAAGTCGCTCGCCCTGCCCGCCTCGCTGCTCGCCCTCGCGGCCGCCATCGCCCTGCACGCCGTCGCCCCTGCGGTGGCCGCCGACGTCACCGCGCCGGCCTACGAGGCCACCTGCATCACGGTGCCCCAGGACGCCGTGTTTGCCGAGTCCGCCCAGTGGTGGATGCGCCTGGAGCAGAAGAAGGGCGCTTCGGGCTTCCAGATGACCGGCACCACGGTGTGCGCGTACTGACGCCCGCGGTCAGCGCGGCCGTGTGCGCCGCAGCACGAGCCGCGCCGCACCGGGCCCGTAGTAGGCGTCGACCTCCGCCTCGGTGACGAAGCCCAGGGCGCCGTACAGGGCGCGGGCCGGCGCATTGTCGGGCGTGACCGTCAGCCGGGTGACGTCCACCCCGCGGGCGTCGAGCGCGTCGAGCACCGCCGTCGTGAGCGCGTGGCCGAGCCGGTGTCGGCGGGCGTCGGGATGCACGGCGAGGGCGAGGACCCAGCCGTCGCCTGCGTGATCGACGGCGCCGATCGCGTGCCCGACCGGCACGTCGTCGACGGTGGCCACCACGAACAGGGGCCCGGACAGGTCGAGCCACTGGCGCAGCTGGAGGTGGGTGTAGGCCTCGTCACCGAAGCAGGCGCGCTCGATGGCGACCACGGCGGCGAGGTCTGCGGGGGTGGCAGGGCGAGGGTGCATGGCGCCTCCGGTCGACGCCTACCCTGAGCAGGCCGACCCCGACACGCGCCAGGGCGTGCCGGGGTCGGAGGGTCGGGAGATCGCGCGTCGCGCGACCTCCGTCGGGCGTCACTCGAAGACGACCATCATGTAGCCGTCGGTGCCGTTGCTGTTGACGTCGCCGCCCCAGCCGGGCGTCGCGCTGTCGGGGTAGGCCGGGTGCGCCATCATCGGCGGGGTGCGACCCGCGCCGACGGCGAACCAGGCGTCCACGCCCTGGGCCCAGCCGCCGCCGCCACCGCCGCCGCACGACGCGGCCGCGCTGTTCGCGCCCGCACCGCCGCCGCCGTAGCCGCCGCCGCCGCCGCCGCCGCAGAACGCGCGGTTGCTGCCGTTCTCCGTGGAGCCGCCGCCGTGGCCGCCCGCCGACCAGTCCGCACCCGGGTTGCCGTCGGCGTAGCCGCCGTAGATGTAGGCGCCCCCGAGCCCGTCGTGACCCGGCCAGCCGCCACCGTACGACCCCGAGGGGTTGCTGGTGGCGCACGACCCGCGCACGCCGCTGGTGCCGCCGCCGGGGCCGGCGTCGGAGGTGCCGGTGAACGCGTAGGACGCGCCGCCGCCGCCACCGCCCGCGATCACGATCCAGTCGTTGACGTCGGTGCTGAGCGACGTGCCGCGCACGACGCCCGACATCTGGCCGCCGGACCCGTTCCAGGTCTGCTCGGTCTGGCCGTTGCAGTTGCCCCAGCCGCCAAGACCGATGGCGTCGACGCCGTTGTTGCCGCCGGCCGACGCCGTCGTGCCGCGACCGCCGACGACCGCGCGGAAGACCTCACCGCCCGACGCCGGCGCGCTGCCCGCCGCGAAGCCGCCGGCCGCGCCGCGGCCCACGTAGCGGAACGAGTAGCTGCTGGCGTTGCGGCCACCGCCGCCGCCCGCACCCCAGGCGTACACACGGATGCCCGTCGCGCCAGCGGGTGCGGTGAACAGGCGCGAGTCCTCGAACGTGCACACCGTCGTGCAGTGCTGGCCCTTGCCGCCCGCGCCGTCGCCGTAGTTGCCGGCGCCGTCGTAGGGCAGGACCGCGTAGTACCAGGTGCCGTCGACGTCGTCGTAGGTGAACGTCGACGTCGAAGCGTCCACGTCACCGACCCACTCGCCGTCGTCCGGCAGCAGCGGCACGCCGGCCTTGGCCCGCCGGATCTCGTAGCCGACCACGTCGGGGCTCACCGACGGGGTCCACGTCAGGGTGACGTCGCCCGACGTCAGCACGACGTCGCGGACCGGGGCCGGACGCCCGACGTCGACGCTGCAGCCCGCGCCGGTCTGGCCCGCGGGGCACACGGTGCGGGTGACGACCACGTGGCCGGTGCCGCCCGTGCCCATGGTGCCCGCACCCCAGCCGGGGCTGGTGGTCGGGTAGCTCCCGCGGTCGGTGCCGCCCGGGGTCCGTCCGTTTCCGACGAGCGTGAAGCGGGTGACGAGGTCGTTGCCCTCGGCCCAGCCGCCGCCGCCGCCACCGCCGGCGTAGCCGCCGTCGCCGCTGTAGCAGGAGCCGCCGGACGCGCCGCCGCCGTAGCCGCCGCCGCCCGCGCCGCCGCTGAGGCCCGAGGCCGTGCCGATGTCGGCACCGCGCCCGCCGGACGCGAAGGCGCCGCCCGCGCGGCCGGACGTGTAGCAGCCGCTCGGCGCGGCACCGCCGACGCCGTCGTGGCCGCCGAAGCCGCCCCACTGGCCGCCACTGCGCTGACCGGTGGCGCCTCCGCCGGCGCCGCCGCCGAAGGCCCAGCCGTTGGTGCGCCCGCCGGCGCCGCCGCCGCCGCCGCCCGCCATCACGATCCAGCTGGTGGGGTCGAGCGGATCGGCACCGACCACGCGCACGCCGGACATCTGGCCGCCGCTGCCGTTGCAGCCGTTGGCGTTGCACTCGGAGGTGCCGCCGCAGCCGTAGCTGTCGGTGGCGTCACAGCCGCCGGTGCTGCCGGCGACGCCGGGCTGGCCGACCTGCACGCGCCACGTCTCGCCGGGGGCGAGCGAGCCGGTGCTGGTGGCGAAGCCGCCGCCACCGCCGACGCTGTACGTGCCGCCGCCGCCGCCGGCACCCCACGCGTCGACGACGGCGTGGGGATGGACGCTGTCGTAGGTCAGGTCGCCGCTGGCGGAGAAGTCGAGGATGGACCAGTCCGGCACGACGGTCGCCGACACCGGGGTCGACAGGCCGCCGTCCACGTTCGCGAGGAACACGGTGTAGGTGGTGGACACCCCCACGGTGACGTCGTCGTCGAAGGCCTCGCGGGCGCGACCCGTGAACACCGTGGTGCCCTGGCTCGGGTCGGTGACCGCACCGGTGGTGGAGCGGACGACGATCGCGTGGTCCCACACGGGATCGGCGGGCGGCGTCCAGTGGATGCCGATGCGACCGGGCATCGACAGCACGAGGCTGGTGACCGGCGACGGCGCGCGCGTGGGCGTGTCGCAGTGGTCGCCGGTGAAGTCGCTGCCGCAGTCACAGGTGGCGACCGTGCCCACCTGCAGGCAGCTGCCGGCGCCGCAGTCCATGTCGCCGCAGGCGTCCTCGACGATGCAGGTCTCGCCGTCGCCGAAGTACCCGGCGTCGCAGTCGCACAGCGCGGCGCCGTCGGTGTTCACGCAGTGCGCGTCGGTGCCGCACGTGAGCGTGCCGTCGGCGCACTCGTCGATGTCGACGCAGGCGGCGCCGTCCGACGCGTAGCCGTCGTCGCAGGCGCAGGTGTAGCTGCCGTCGGTGTTGCCGCAGGTGCCGTGGCTGCCGCAGACGTTGCCGGTGGCGCACTCGTCGACGTCCACGCACGCGCCCGTGCCGTCGTCGGCGTAGCCGCTCGGGCAGGCGCACGTGAAGCCGCCGGCCACGTTCGTGCAGGTGGCCGACGGGTCGCAGGTGTCGGTGCCGTCGGCGCACTCGTCGACGTCGGTGCAGGTGATGCCGTCGCCGTCGAAGCCGGCGTCGCAGTCGCAGGTGTAGCTTCCGACGGTGTTGGTGCAGGAGGCGTCGTCGCTGCACGCGTCGGTGCCCGCGGCGCACTCGTCGACGTCGACGCAGGTCAAGCCGTCGCCGACGAAGCCGGGGTCGCAGTCGCAGGTGTAGGCGCCGGGCGTGTTGGTGCACGCCGCGTCGGCGCTGCAGGTGTGGGTGCTCTCGGCGCACTCGTCGACGTCGGTGCAGGTGATGCCGTCGCCGGTGAAGCCGTCGTCGCAGTCGCAGGTGTAGCTGCCGACGGTGTTGGTGCAGGAGGCGTCGTCGCTGCAGGTGTCGGTGCCCGCGGCGCACTCGTCGACGTCGATGACCACGTGGGCGACGTCGGAGAGGACGGCGGGGCTGATGTCGTAGATGACGGCCTGGAACCAGGCCTCGTTCAGGCCGGACGCCGGGACCGTGATCGTCTTGGTGACGACGCCGCCCTGGGACCGGCCGCTGCCCAGGTAGGTGTAGCCGGGCAGGATGTCGAGGCAGGAGCCCCCGAGCAGCGGCGGGCACTGACCCGCGCCCTGTCCGGTACGCGACAGGATGAAGTGGACGGGGATGCCGTTGCGCGGCTGCGGGAGGGTGACCGTCAGCGTGACGGCGCTGCCGGGGGGAGCGGAGGCCGGGGCCTCCAGGTCGAACAGGATCGGCGGGGGCGCCTGATCCGCGACCTCGGCCGCCGTGGGGGCCGTGTCCAGCTCGAGGGCTGGGACCCCGGTGGTACATGCGGCCGCGGCCAGCATGAGCACCGAGAGGTGGCGCATGGGGGTCATGACAACTCCAGCGGCCGCCTGTCGGGAGATCGCGGGCGGGCGCTGTCGGTCAAGTTCGGAGCCCGGGTCGGTCCCTTGACGTGATTTCGCGCGCGTTCGCACAGATGTTGCTGAGCGAGGTGCGAACTCGGCGCGATTTTGGCGAACGGACGAACCTGGATTCTCGTCCCATGCCGGGGACTGCCTCGCGGCGCTGTGCGAAACCGGGCACTCAGGGCGTGTGCGCACCTGGCGCTGACGGGGGGCGATCGGCCTCCAGGAGCGCGCGAAGTCGGACGAGGTCGGCGTCGGTGGCGCGCTGCATCATGGTCGCCATCAGGGGTGCGAGGATCGCCGAGAATCCGGTCGGCCGTCCCTGGTTGCGCAGCGTCATCCGCGTGGCGTCGGGGCCTGCGTCCTCCCAGGTGTAGGTCGTCTGCATCGGGAACGGACCCTGCGCGGTGCGCATCACGAGGCGTGCGCCGGGGTCCAGGTCGACGATCTCGTAGGTGTAGCGCAGCTCGCGCCCGAGGAAGCGCGCGACGAACGCGATGCGCGCCCCCACGGCGACCCTCGGCTCGGTCTCCCACACCGCCTGCTGGATGTTGACGTACCAGGTGGGCGCGTTCGCGGGGTCGCCGGCCCAGGCGGCGACGACGGCGCGGGGCCGCTGGATGACGATCTCGGAGACGACGTCGACGTCGGCCACGGGGAGCCTCCGCGTCACCCCTGCCACGCCAACGACAGCGTGTGGCCGTCCGGGTCCTTGAACCACGCCACCTTCGCGCCGCCCGGGGCGTCCCAGATGCCGAGCGCGTCCTGGGGCATGCCCGGGTAGCGCGCGAACACCACGCCCTTGTCGGTCAGCGCCTGGACGGTGGCCTCGATGTCGGCGACGCGCCAGCCGATCGACGTGTAGGGCGGCGCGACCACCTGCTGGACCTTCTGCACGCGCAGGACGGTGCCGCCACCGTCGAAGACGAGCGCGAACGGCCCGTCCTCCACCAGGGTCAGGCCGAGGGTGTCGCGGTAGAACGCACGGGCCACGTCCGGCTGGGACGTAGCCACGAACGCGCCGAGGTGGGCGTCGGCGAGCATGGGGGACTCCGGGGAAGGGTACGCCGACAGCGTACCGCCCGCGGGCGCGGGACAGAACCTCCTAGAAGCTGTACTTCGCGCGCGTCCAGATCTGGTGGCCGCCCGTCTCCGCGGAGCCGAACTTGCTCCACGGCTTGCCGAACTGCAGGAGCGCGCCCAGGTGCAGCTCGAAGCCGTTGCCGAACTTCCAGCGGAAGTCCGGGTAGATGACGGCCGAGAAGCCCTCGGGCGTGAACATGTGGTGCCAGATGCGGGTGCGCTCGCCCACCGTGGGGTCCCACGTCTCCTCGTAGACGCCGATGAGATCCCAGATCGTGAACAGGCGGAAGAGCCCGCGCTGGGCGGCGAAGTTGAAGTCGAGGCCGAGCACCAGGTAGTCGCCGAGCCGCGGCCGCAGGTACTCGCGCGCACACTTGGTGCCGTCGATGGTGCGGCCGATGCCCTCGGCCGAGAAGTTGATGGCGACGCAGTCGTTGAAGCTCGCGCCCTCGCGCAGGCCCGAGCCGCGCACGGTGTAGCCCTCCTGGATCCAGTCGCCGGCGCCGAACTCGTCGGGGAAGCCGTGGACCCACTGGGCGTTGAGGTAGACGTGCTTGCCGAAGGTGTAGTCGATGCCGAGCACCCACTTGGCGAACGGGCGCGTGTCGACCACCTCGCCGTCGGTGCCGTTGGGGAACTCGTAGGGGCCGTCCTCGGTGATCGTGCCGAGCGGGCCGGCGCTGAACTGGACGTCGTCCTGCGTGATGGGGACGGTGTAGCGCTGCTCGGGGAAGTAGACGCCGACCTCCAGCCGGTAGCCGATGCCGATGTCGCCCGTCATGTTGAAGCCGAGCACGCTCATCTTCGGGTAGGTGAGCGTGGCGTCCGACACCAGCAGGCCGTCGATGCACTCGCTGGTGCGCTCGTCGGCGGGGCGGTCGACGTCGTCGGGGTTCTCGCACATCAGCCCGCGCTGCTGGCTGGTGGTGTTGGCGACCGGGACGGGGACGTCGCTGAAGCCGCGGTAGTACGACAGCGCGATGTCCTGGCCGCCCAGCGTGGCGCCCACGCGGAAGAAGCCCTGCATGTTCTTCGGGGCGAACTCGGGCTGCGCGATGGCCACGCTGCGGATCACCGTCGGGTAGGTCTCGAGGCTGATGCCGTCGGTGAACGCGCCCGCGGCGAGGTTCTGCTCGACGTTGAGGTTGTAGCGGGTCTGGGGGTCTGTGTAGGGGTAGCGGTCGGTCTGCTGGGCCAGGGGAGCCGTGTCCGGCAGGTTCGACGGCGCGAACACAGGCACCAGGATGCCGGTCAGCGTCCAGTTCCACTTGGGCGTGTAGTCCAGGCGCACCATGAGGTTGCCGCTCTGCTGGCCGAACAGCAGCACGTCCTCGAGGTCGTTCGGGTTGACGTTGTTGGTGGGGTTGAACTGGTCGCCCACGCCGAACAGCGCCTTCTGCACGCCGAACCGGGCGTCGAAGCCCTTGAGGCCGAACAGGTCCACCGCGTAGGCGTACAGCTCGTGGGCCTCGAACCGGAACGGGTGGATCTGGTTGTAGACCTGGGTGTCGGAGAGCGTGTCGACCTTGGGGTAGCCCTGGAACGCGAAGTCGAGGTCGGCCACGCCGCCGAACTTGCCGTAGCGGGCGTTGAGCTTGAACTTGCCGATCACCTCGTTGCGGCTGATCGTGCGCGGCGACAGCTGGGGGTCGTACCACGTGCCGTAGGTGTACTTGATCGGGCGGAACCGCAGGTCGTACTGGATGGCACCGCCGAAGTCGAGCTTGAGCCGGTCGCCCACGGTGACCACGCCACCGGGCCCCGTGCTGATCGCGATCTTGCGCTTGACCGGCGTGGGTGCTGCGGCCGGCGCGCTGTCGCCCACCACGATGACCGGACCGCCTGCGGGCGGGGGCGGGGCCTCGGGGACGTCGTCGCTGCCGGCGTCGTCGGCGGACTCCGACGCATCGTTCCCGGCGTCGCCCACCACGATGACCGGACCGCCTGCGGGCGGCGGCGAGGGTTGCGGGACGTCGTCGTCCTCGGTGGCGGGGGCGTCGTCGGCGGGCGCGTCCTGGGCGACAGCGGCGGCCGGCAGGAGCAGGGCGACGAGGAGGGACGTCAGCATGGGGAGGACCTCGGCGTGGGCGCGTGGACGCTAGCACAACGTCACGGCCCTGGGGCCCTCCGCTCGCAAGGAAGATGACAGGCGAGAACGCAGGCGGGAACGGTGTGAAGCCGGCTGCGCCGCGCAGGCGTGTACGCGGCGCGCCGGGCCGTCGTCACATGCCGAGCTGCAGCGTCCGCTGGGTGAAGATCTCGTCGGACACGCCGGTGTCGATCTTGATCTCGGTGGGCGTGAGCGTGGTCCACGCGTCGCCGCGGGTGTGGTCGACCATCTTCATCTGCCCGAACATGCAGTAGTCGGGCTTGGGACAGACATAGTCGGTGCGGGTCTGGGTGCGGACCACCGCGCCGTCGTCGCCCAGGTACTCGACCTTGAGCGGCACGCTCATCTTCTTGTCGACCACCATGCGCAGGTGGGCGTAGCCGACCGACGACGGGTCCTTGGCGTCGAGGGAGATCGTCCAGGTGCTGTCGTCCTCCGACAGCTTCGTGGCGGTGTACTCGTTGCCGTAGGACGTGGTGCCGACGTCCTGCTGGGTGAGCGTGGTGCCCATGAAGCCCTGCGACAGCGTGTGGGACGCCACCTTGCGGACCTTGTTGAACTCCGGCAGGAAGATCCACATCTGGGTGGCCGACGTGGCGAGCACGCGCGTGCCGGCCAGATCGCCGGGCGACAGGAACTCGGTGTAGTTCTTGGCGCCCTTGACGACCGCCTTGAACGTCATCGGTTGCGGCTCCTTCGTGCCGGGGCGCAGGTTGGCGACCTGGAACTGGATCGTGGAGTCCGCGAAGTTGCCGATGGCCTTGTCGACCTTGGCGAGGATCTCGGGGCCGTCGGCCGCGAGGGCGGCGGCGGGCAGGAGGAGCGAGAGCGACAGGGCGATCAGGGTCCGCATGGGACCTCCGTGGTGGCGTGGAGGCGTGGGATCAGGGTCCGCGTAGCGCGGTGGGTTCCCGGTAGCGATTGCGGTTGGCGAGCAGCGGCACCACGACGAACGTCGACAGCGCCGCGATCACCATCGCCGACGCCGTGAGGCCGCCGACGTTCTGCAGGGGCCGGGCGTCGCCCAGCGTGAGCACGAAGAAGCCCGCCGCGACCATGATGGCGTTGGTCCAGATGGCGTGGGCGTTCTCGCCGACGGCGGTGCGCGCGGCGACCAGCATGTCGTTCGTCTCGCCCGCGTCCCAGCCGGCCAGCAGGTGGACGGCGTAGTCGACGCCCGCGCCGATGATGATGCTGGCCAGCATCGAGGTGCCGATGTCGAGCTGCACGCCCATCAGGCCCATGCCGCCGTAGACCAGCGCCAGGGTGACGAAGGTGGGGGCGGTGGCGAGGATCCCGGTGAACGGGGACCGGTAGTAGACGGTCATGATCAGCAGCACCAGCGCGAGGGCGAAGCCGAGGCTCTTGAACTGGTTCGTCGTCACGCTGCGCGCCAACCCCCGGTAGAGCACCGGCATTCCGCTGACGGTCCACGCGAGCGGCGTGGCGTCGGGCGCGTCGGACGCAATCATCGCGGTGGGGTTGTCGAGGTCCTGGGCGGTGGCGGCCACGTGGGCCACGAAGCGCTCGCCCTTGGGCGTGGCCGGCACCTGCGCGCCGGCGGCGTCGAGCAGCGCGCGGCCGACCACGGTGGCGTCCCCGGCGCGCCAGGCGTCGACCAGCGGCTGGTCGAGGACGACGAGCAGGTCCTGCACGGTGCCGTCGTCGGGCGGGACCGCCAGCGCCGTGGCGAGCGCGGCGGCGAGCGTGTCGGCGTCGGGAGCGGGGCCGAGCGCGGTGGCGGCGTGGGCGACGGCGTCGGCCTGGTCGGGCGACAGCTCCACGAAGCACTCGTCGGACGTGAGGAACGCGACCACGTCGCCGGCGACGGCGTCGGCGGGTGCGGTGGGCAGCGTGCCGGCGAGGAAGGCGTCGATGCGTGCGCCCGCGTCGTCCGGCAGCGGCACCTCGTAGGTGTGGGCCAGCGCGATCACGCGGGTGCGGATCTCGTCGTGGGCCCGCGCGGCGACGGCGGCCGCGTCGTCGGAGGCCTGCACGATCGTGTAGCTCGTGATGGCCTCCTCGCGGACGATCTGCTCGACCTGGTCGAGGATGTCGTCGAGGAGGTCGGCGTCGGACGTGCCGAGCTTGACCTGCACCAGCGCCTCGGTGCGGTCGTCGGTCACCAGCTGCTTGACCGCCGGGTCGCTGGCGAGGAAGCGGTAGAGCACGCCGGTCTGGCCGGGGCTGTCGGGCACGCGGCGCGTGCCGGCCATCGCCTCGTTGATGATCGCCATCACGTCGTCGATGCCGCGCACGTCGGTGACGTGGGGCAGCAGCGCGATGCGGTCGCCGATGCGGCCGATCTCGCGGAGCACCTCGGGGTCGGTCAGGTCGCCGCGCACGTCGATCTGGATGAACTGGGACCCGCCGAAGTGCTCGTCGAGGAAGGTCTGGGCGATGTCGGGCTCGGTGCCCTGGTCGAAGAAGGCCCGCAGGTCCATGCGCGTCTGCACGCGGCCGGCGAGGCCCAGGCCCACCACCGCGATCAGCATCACGGCGACGAGCATCGGCAGGCGGCGGTTGCGGGCCAGCCCGGCCAGCGCCACCATCGGCGCCTCCAGGAAGCTCGAGCCCGAGCCGCGGACCGGGCGCGGGTACAGGGCGATCACGGCCGGCACGAACGTCAGCGACGTCACCAGCGCCACGAAGATGCCCACCGCCGTGAACACGCCGAACGTGCGCATGGGCTCGATGTCCATCATCACGAACGACAGCAGGCCCGCCGCGGTGGTGAGGCCGGCGGTGACCACCGTGGGGCCCGTGCCCACCAGCGTGCGCACGACGGCCTCGGGGTTCTCGCCCACCTTGCGCGCGTGGTGGTCGTAGTGCGACAGGATGTGGATCGCGTAGGCGCTGCCGATGGCGAACAGGATGATCGGCATCGACGACAGCACGATGTTGAACGACACGCCGAGCACGGCCATCGCCGCGCGCGACACGGCGATGCCGATGGCGGTGGCGAGCAGGCCGAGGACGGTGCCCAGCACGTCGCGGAACGCTGCCATCATGATCACGATGATGGCCACGATCGCCCACGGCGTGAGCGCGGCCATGTCGGCCTGGGTGGTCTCGTAGATCCAGGTGGAGATGAACGGGCCGCCGCCCCAGTACTTCTTCGCGTCGGGGAAGTGCTCGTCGACCTTGGCCCGCACCCGATCGGCGATGGCGCGGGGCTGCTGGCCCGGGGCGCCGAAGGCGTAGACCAGCACGGCCTTGGCGTCGTCGGACACGAACGTGCCCACGATGTGATCGCGGCTCATCACCTTGTCGCGCAGCGCCGCCTCCTCGGCCGCGTCGGCGGGCGGGGCCTGGATGAGCTCGCTGGTGACGATGCCGCCGCCGTCGGGGTCCTCGACGAAGTCGGTGACGTTGGTGAGCGTGAGCGCCGAGTCGAGGCCGGGGGTGTCGCGCAGGTCGGTGGACAGGGCCTGCATGCGCGCGACGAAGTCGGGGGCGAACGGGTCGTCGGTGGCGATGCCCACGAGCGCGATGTCGGTGGAGCCGAAGCGCTCGTTGATGCGGCGGAAGGCCTGGATGTCGGGGTTGTCGGGGGGGAGGAACGCGAGCACGTCGTCGTCTTGGGGCACGTTGACGGCGAGGACGCCGCACACCGCGCCGATGACGAGGCTGGCGATCACGACCGCCCAGGCGACGCTGCGGCGCACGAGCAGACGAGCCAGGGTTTCGACCACGGGACCTTCCGGAGGGCTGCCGCGACGCGCGCGGGAAGGGGAGCGCCGGAACCATACGACGTTCGCCGTGGCGTCGTCGTGTGCCCGTGGTCAAAGCCACGATGGATCGATCGTGCGACTCAACCCCGCAGCGGCACGGGGGGCGGCGCGCCCACCTGACCGCGCCAGCGCAGCCAGTGGTCGACGAGCACGAGGCACATCATCGCCTCGACCATCGGCACGGCCCGCGGCAGAACGCACGGGTCGTGGCGGCCGCGGGGGGTCAGCGTGGTCGCGCGACCGGCGGTGTCGACGGTGTCCTGCGCGTGGAACACGGTGGCGACGGGCTTGAACGCCACGGCGAGCTCGATGGGCATGCCGTTGCTGATGCCGCCCTGGATGCCGCCGGACCGGTTGGTGGCGGTGGCGATGCCGCGCGTGGCGTCGGGGACGAAGACGTCGTTGTGCTGCAGCCCCGTCATGCGCGTGCCCGCAAAGCCGCTGCCCACCTCGAAGCCCTTGGCCGCCGGCAGCGACAGCATCGCCTTGGCCAGGTCGGCCTCGAGCTTGTCGAACACCGGGTCGCCGAGGCCCGCCGGCACGCCGCGGGCGACGCAGCGGACGATGCCGCCGACGCTGTCGCCCTGCGATCGGACCTGCTTGATCCGCGCCTCCATCGCGGCGGCGGCGCTCGCGTCGGGGCAGCGCACCGGCGTGGCGTCGACTGCGGCGGCGGTGACGGTGGCGCTGTCGACGGTGCTGGTGAGGTCCTGGACGGTGTCGACCCAGGCGACGACCTCGACCGGGCCGAGGCTGGCGAGCACCTGACGGGCGATGGCGCCGGCCGCCACGCGGGCGACCGTCTCGCGGGCGCTGGCCCGACCGCCGCCGGCCCAGGCGCGCTCCCCGTACCGGGCGTCGTAGGTGAAGTCGGCGTGGGAGGGGCGGTAGCGATCGGCGAACGGGGCGTAGGCCCGCGGGTCGGCGTCGTGGTTGCGCACGACGAAGCCGATCGACGTACCCAGCGTGCGCCCCTCGAACAGGCCCGACAGCACCTCGACGGTGTCGGTCTCGCCGCGCATCGTGGTGAGCGCCGACTGGCCCGGACGGCGGCGGTCGAGCTCGGCCTGCACGGCGTCGAGGTCGAGCGTGAGCCCCGGCGGGCAGCCCTCGACCACGCCGCCGAGCGCGCCGCCGTGGCTCTCGCCGAAGGTGCTCACGCGGAACAAGGTGCCGAAGGTGCTGCCCATGGCGCCGCCCTATCCCTGCACGGGGGCCACGCGCACCGCCACGCCGCGGTCGAGGTAGGCCACCTGCCCCGCGCGCAGCGCCTCGGCGCCGGTGACGCGGACCGCGGCGCCGTGGGCGAGGTCGTCACCGTCGAGCACCGGCAGACGCAGCGTGGGGTCGTCGGCGTCGTGGAACCAGCTGCGACGGCCCCCGTCGGGGATGGGGAAGCCGTCGCCGGTGACGCGCTGGTGGCGGACGGTGCCGGTGCGACCGACGAGCGCGCCGGTGCGGGCCTCGAGGTCGGCGATCTGCGCGCGGCCGTCGCGCACGGCGGTGAGCAGGGCCACGGCGCGGGCGGCGAGCGCAGGCACCACGACGACCGGCCCGATCATCGCCACCACCCACACCGCGAGCACGGCGAGCCCCTGGTCGGGGATGCGCATCGCGCTGGTGAACGCCGCGACCACCAGCAGCATCCCGACGGTGGTGCCCACCAGCACCGCCTGGGGCGCGCCCTCGTCACGGCGCCGCCCGGTCAGGGGGAGACCTCGACCGTGTAGGTGCCGCGCACGGCGCCGTCGACGCGCACCGTGCCGGTCCACGTACCGGGCGTCGGGAAGGTGACCGGCACCTCGAAGCCGCCCGGCACGAGCTGCTGGGTGCACATCTCGTCCCGGTAGTGCGTGTCGTAGGCGTGCTGCACGACGTGGTCGCCGAGCTCGGTGACCACCTGCGTCTGGCCGTAGCAGCCGTTGCGACCGGGCAGGGAGAACACGATGGGGACGGGCTCGCCGACCGGTGCGCCGGCCGGGACGGTGAACCGGCCGTCGGGCGTGGGGGCAGCGGCAGGTGCGGCGTCGCGGGCCGGAACGGCCCCCGGCGCGGGGGCGGGCGTCGCCACCTGCGGCGGGGTGGGGGCGGACGCGCCGCACGCGGCGAGGGTCAGCGTCAGCGACAGGAGGGGCCGGATCACGGAGACCTCGCGGGCAGGGGCGTCGTCCCTGTATCCGCGTGCGCCGGATGGCGGCTTCGGATCGGCGCAAGCCGCGGGCGATCGTGCCGATTGGGACGGCCGCCGGAACCGGAGGGGAAGGTGTCGACGGTCCATGATCCTCACGACGACGACGCGCTGCGCACGATCGACACGCGTCCCATGGCCCAGCCCGGCAACAACCGCCCGGACGACGGTCCGCTCGTGGCCGCGCAGGAGCAGCGGTCGTCGGCCTGGCAGGAGCGCGCCCACCGCCTGGGCCGCCTCGTGCGCACCACCGCCGCGCCCGCGCCGCAGCGCACGCCTGCCGCCGAGCTGGCCGTGCAGGTGGCGTCGGTGTTCGTCTACGCGATGCTCGGCGCGGTGGCCTTCCGCGCCGCCATGTGGTGGATGACCGGCGCGTAGGCGCGCCCGTCACCACAGGCCGAGCTGCACGCCCGCGCCTGGACGCCGGAACGGGCTCGGACCGACGTGGTGACGCGGCAGGTCCATCCCGCGTCGTGCCGTCTCGCGCGCGAACACCTGCTCGGTGAGCGCCCAGACGGCGTCGTGGCCCTTCATGCGCTCGCCGAAGCGGTTGTCGGTCAGCGCCCCGCCACGCGCGCGCCGCAGGCGGTCGAGCACGGCCTCCGCGCGACCGGGGAGCGCCTGGCGCAGGCGGGCGACGAAGACGTCCTCGACGCTGCCCGGCAGCCTCAGCAGGCTCATCCACGCCCAGCGCGCGCCGGCGGCGTGGGCGGCGTCGAGCGTGGGGGCGATGTCGTGATCGTTGAGCCCGGGGATGATCGGCGCGAGGCTGACGCCCACCGGGATGCCGGCCGCCGACAGCGTGGCCAGCGTGCGCAGGCGCGCGGCGGGCGGCGCGGTGCCCGGCTCCAGGGCGCGAGCGACGGCAGCGTCGAGCAGCGGGATGCTGACCTGCACGCGCACGGCGTGGTGGGCAGCGAGCTCGGTGAGCAGGTCGAGGTCGCGCACCACGAGCGGCGAGCGGGTGATGATCGACACCGGGTTGCGGTAGGCGACGCAGACCTCGAGGACCGCGCGGGTGAGGCGGTAGCGGCGCTCCAGCGGCTGGTAGCAGTCGGTGACGCCGGACAGGTTGAGCTCCTCGCCCTGCCACGACGGCTTGTCGAGGTGGGCGCGCAGGAGCGCGGCAGCGTCGCGCTTGACCAGGATGACGCGCTCGAAGTCGGTGCCCGCGCCGAGGTCGAGGTACTCGTGGGTGCGGCGGGCGTAGCAGTAGGCGCAGGCGTGGGTGCAGCCGCGGTAGGGGTTGACCGACCAGTGGAAGCCGATGTCGGGGCTCTGGTTGCGTCGCACGAGGCTGGCGGCGTGGTCGTCGCGCACCACGAGCCTGGCCGGCAGGGGCGGGACCTCCCGTTCGTAGCTGACCGCGTGGTAGGGGTTGGGTGGGTTCCATCGACTGAACATGTGTTCATGTCTACACCGGAACCAGCGGCGCCGTCCACCGTGTGGCGATAGGCGCCGCCGATGCGCGATGCCCTGATCGTCTCGGCCCTGTCCCTGCTGCCCCGCACCCTCACCGCCCGGTGCATGGGGGTGCTCGCCCGCACCGGCGTGTCGCGGCTGGGCGTGCGCCTGTTCGTGCGCGCCTACGGCGTCGACGTCACCGAGGCGGAGCACGATCTGGCCGCCTACCCCACGCTCGAGGCGTTCTTCACGCGGCGCCTGCGCCCGGGTGCCCGCCCTGTCGACGACGCCCCGGACGCGCTCGTCAGCCCCGTCGACGGCACGGCCGCGTGGCTCGGCACCACCGTGGGCGGCGGCTTCGAGGTGGCCCCCGGGATGCCGTTGTCGGTGGCGGACCTGCTCGGCGAGCCCGTCGACGGCGAGCGCGACGTGGCGGTGCTGTACCTGTCGCCCAAGGACTACCACCGCGTGCACGCACCCCAGGACGGCACGATCACGTCGTGGCGCTACCTGCCCGGCACGCTGTGGCCGGTGTTCCCCGCCGCCGTGCGCAGCGTGCGCGGGCTGTTCGCCCGCAACGAGCGGATGGCTCTGCGGGGTCACACCGGCGACCTGTCCTGGGATCTCGTGCTCGTCGGTGCCTTCGGCGTCGGCCGCATCGAGGTCGGCGTGGTCGACCTCCTGTCCAACACGGGACGGCCGCCCGCCGAGGGTGCGTGCGACGTGGCGGTGGCCCGTGGCGACGAGGTGGGGGTGTTCCACCTCGGGTCCACGGTCATCGGCGTGTGGCCCGCGGGCACGTGGGCCTGGTCGGCCACGCCGGGCGCGCCGGTGCGGATGGGCGCGCGGCTCGGGCGTCGGCGCACGCCGGGGGCCTGACGCGCCGAGGGCGCTGGCCCTCGCGACGGGTCAGTTCGCGGGCTGGGCGTCGGCGTCGGGCGTGCCGACCGCGGCCATGTCGACCGGCGCTTCGTCGGCGGGTGCGGCGCTGGCGGCTGCGGCGGCCGCGGGATCGATCCGGGCGGTGACCCAGGCGCGCACGCGCTTGTCGAGGTCGGCGGGCGTGCCGTCGGGCCACGGCCGGTCCTCGATGGTCATCGTGACCTCGGCGCCGGCCCGCATGAGGCGGCCGCGGTCGAGGCGCAGCAGCGTGTGGGACTCGGGCGTGAGCGCGCCGGCGACGAGGTCGACGACCTGCTTGCGGTCGCGGTTGCCCTCGCCGGCCTTGTCGCGCGGGCCCTTCCAGTCGTCGGTGGGGGCGAGCGCGAGGGCGCCGGCGGCGAACGCGGGGTCGCGCAGCACCAGCTCGACGGCGAACTGTGCGCCTTGCCCCTCGCCGATGAGGTAGCGCCGCGCGGGGTCGGGCAGGGCGCCGGGGATCGCCGACAGCGCCGCCTCGATGTGCTTGCGGTCGGTGTCGGGGTCGGACGTCCACCACGACCCGGCGGGGCCGATGCGCTCGGGACCGCCCAGGCCCACGACCAGCACGCCCAGGTCGTCGGCGAGCGACTGACCCCAGGTGAGCACGCTGCTGCCGTTGCCGCCGACGTCGTCGAGCCAGACGACGACGGGCAGGGCGGGCAGCTCGTCGGCCTTGCGCTTCCGGGTCTTGGCGGCGGCCTTGGCGGCCTCGGGGTCGGCGGCGGCCTTGCGGGCCTCGTCCTTGGCGACGGCGTCGTCGATGGACTGGGGCAGCACCAGCGTGGCGGGGCTCGCGCCGCGGGCCGCGTGGTGGCGCTTGGCCAGGATCACCCAGCGGACGAACGAGTCCCACCGGCTGTCGGCCCACAGGCGGCCGAACGCGTCGTGGGTGACCAGCCACTCGGGCGGCACGCCCTGCTCCTGCACGGCGCGCACGAGCCAGTAGTAGGCGGCGTCGACCTCGCCGACCGACGCCATCAGCGCGGCGTGGCCGAAGAAGCGCTCCGGGCGGTTCTCGGCGCGGACGAGCTGGTCGGACCAGGCCGCCGCGAGCTCGAGGTTGTCGGCCGCGCGGGCCTCGAGGACGCGCACGGGCAGGTCTTCGGACGCGCCCTCGGCGGTGAGCGCGGGGCGGTAGGCCGGCGGGGCGTCGACGTCGAACGGCGGCGCCGGCATCGTCTTGGGCGCGGGGCCGCCGACGACCGGCAGCATCGGCGCCTCGACGGGCTCGGGCGTGTCGGGGATCATCACCCGCAGCGCGAGCGTGGCCAGGAACAGCACGGCGATGCCGCCGATGACGATCGGCCCCACCATCGCCGCCATGTTCGTGCCGCGTCGTGGCGGCGCGGCCGGGGCGGGCGTGGTGACCGGACCGGGACGCACCCGCGCGGGCATCGGCTGCGGCGCGCGGCGCGACGGCGCGATGGCGCGGACCGGATCCGTGGTGCGTGCGCGGGGTGCGGGGATGGGCAGCGGCCCGGGCGACGCCGACGGGGATGGCGCGGGCGTGGGGTTGTAGGCCGGGGCGGCCATCGGACCCTGGCGCGGCACCGGCATCGGCGCGGGGCCCTGGGTGGCCGCGCGCGGGCGCGGACGCGAGCCGGAGCGCATCGCGTCGCGCAGGGCCGACAGCGACCCGTCGGCGCCGAAGCCGGGCTCGGTGGGGTACTCGTTGGGGACGGCCTCACCCAGCGGGCTCGTCGGCGGGCGTGCGTCGAAGGTGAGCCCCTCGTCGGCGCCCAGCGGGGACGACGGCTGGTTCCAGTCGATGTTGGTGGGCTTTTCGACCTCGTCCTCGAAGAACGGCACCTCGGACGTGCGGTCGCGGGACAGGTAGGGGCTGCCGGATGCGACCCAGGTGGCCTCGTCCTTGACGTCCTCTTCCTCGTCGCCGTCGTCGGCGAACGGCGGGCGCGGCTCCGCCCCGACCTCGCGCAGGGCGGGCTTGCGGGGGAACAGGGGGTGGGGCACCTTGCGATCGTCGTCGTTGCCCATGCGTCTCCTGGCGAGCGCCGACCCGGGAAGGGTACCGCGACGGAACGGTCAAGGAAAGTCTGCGCTCCCTCGTTGCGGGGAACGCGACCTCCCCGGTGGGGGTGGGCCGTTCCTGGTCGATCCGATAGCTCTTCCCGGTTTCCTCACGACGGTGCACGGTGCACATCGACATCGACGCGCAGACCTTGAACGCTCTGGACTGGAACAGCGTGCTGGAAGCGCTGTCCGGACGGGCTCGCACGCCCATGGGCAAGGCCGCTGCGCTGGGCTTGGCGCTGTCCGCAGATCGCGACGTCGTCGGCGCGTGGCTCGACGAGGTCGACGAGGTGCTGGCGCTCGAGGGCGACGGCGGCACCGTCCCCGTCGGTGGCATCGACGACATCGACAGCCCGCTGGCGCGCGCGTCGAAGGGCGCGGTGCTCGACAAGGACGAGCTGCGCCTGTCCGGTCGCGCGCTCGTGGCCCTCGATCAGCTGGGCGGGTGGCTGCTCGACGCGCCGCAGCACGCGCCGCTGCTGCAGGGGCTGGCGCCGTCGCTGCGGGTCGATCCCCAGGTGCTCGACGAGCTGCAGCGCGCGTTCGACGAGACGGGCGAGCTGTCGGGCCGGCGCTTCCCCGAGCTCGGCGCGCTGCGCACGCGCGTCACCGAGCTGCACGCCACCATCCGGCGCACGCTCGAGGAGATGGTCAAGGGCGACACGCTCGCCGACGAGCTGCAGGATCGGTACGTCACCCAGCGCGGCGATCGCTACGTGGTGCCGGTCAAGGCCAACTTCAAGCGCAAGGAGCTGGGCATCGTCCACGGGATGTCCGGCTCGGGCAACACGGCGTTCGTCGAGCCCACGCAGGTGGTGGCGCTCAACAACGAGCTGCGGCTGGCCGAGGGTCGCCTGCAGGCCGAGGAGCGCCGCATCCTGATGGCGCTGTCGGCGATGCTCGGGCGCGTGGGCGTCGCGGGCCGTGAGGCGCTGCGCGTGGCCACGCGGATCGATCTCGCCGTGGCGCGCGCCGATCTGGCGCGTCGGCTCGACGCGGTGCGGCCGGTGGTGGGGCGCGAGGGCGTGCTGAGGCTCACCTCGGCGCGTCACCCGCTGCTCGCGCTGCGCGGGGTCGACGTGGTCGCCAACGACGTCACGCTCGATGCCCGGTCGGCGATCCTGGTGGTGTCGGGTCCCAACACGGGCGGCAAGACGGTGGCGCTCAAGACCGTGGGGCTCGCTGCGCTGCTCGTGCGGATCGGCTGCTTCGTGCCGGCCGCCGAGGGCAGCCGCGTCGACCTGTTCGACGACGTCGTGGCCGTGGTCGGCGACCACCAGACCGTGCACGGCGACCACTCGTCGTTCTCGTCGCATCTCGTGGCGCTGCGGGCGATGATCGAGCGCGCGCGGCCCGGGTGCCTCTACCTGGTCGACGAGATCGCGTCGGGCACCGATCCCCAGCAAGGGGCGGCGCTCGCCCACGCGTTCATCGAGCGCCTGCTCGACCGCGGGGTGCGCGGCCTCATCACCACCCACTTCCACCGCCTCAAGACGCTGGCCACCGTGGAGCCGCGGGTGGCGATGGCGGGCATGCAGTTCGCCGACGGTCACCCCACCTACCGGCTGCTGCTCGGCGCCAGCGGCGAGAGCCACGCGCTCGACATCGCGGTGCGGGTGGGCGTGCCGGCTGATCTGGTCGACCGCGCCCGCGCGCTGATGGACGAGGGCGAACGCAACCTCGCCGAGACGCTGGCCGCGCTCGATCGTGAGCGCTCCCGCGCCGAGGAGGCCCAGGCCCGGGCCACGCGGCTGGCCGCCGAGCTCGAGGCACGCAGCGCTGCGTTCGCCAAGCGCCAGGCCGAGCTCGACGCGCGGGCGCGCGCCATCGAGCAGGAGCGCGCCGCGGGCTACCTCGCGCGGCTCGCCGGCGCCGAGAAGGCCGTCGCCGCCGTGGTCGCCGACCTGCAGCGCGCCCCGAGCCACGACAAGGTGGCGGCAGCGCGCGCCTCGCTGGACGCGCTCAAGGGCCTGGCGCCGTCGCGGCCCGCGGTCGAGGTGGCCGCTGAGGCGCCCGAGCTCGCCGTGGGCGACGCGGTCAAGCTGCTCAAGATCGGCGACACGGGTGAGGTGGTGGGCCTCGGTCGACGGATCTCGGTGCGCACCAGCCGCGGGCTCGTGCTCCGGGTCGACCCGGCCGAGGTCCTGCGGGTCCACACGCCCGAGCCGGCCCCCGCGCCGGCCCCGCCGCCGCGGCGAGGTCGCGGCAAGGCCACCGACGCCCCGTCGCTCGACCACGCCGTCCGCCTCGACGGCAACACGCTCGACCTGCGCGGGCTGCGTGTCGACGAGGGCCTCGAAGAGGTCGACCGCTTCCTCGATCGGGCCAGCCTCGACGAGCGCGGCGTGGTGTTCGTGCTCCACGGTCACGGCACGGGTGCGATGAAGCAGGCGGTGCGCCAGCACCTGGCGAGGTCGCGCTACGTGGGCGCCTGGCAGCCTGCGAGCCCCGACCAGGGTGGCGACGCCTACACGGTGGCTGCGCTCCGCGGATAGGGCTTTGTCGGACCCGGTGGCAGGACTATGCTCCTTGCCAGGGGAGGTCCTCCGATGCCGGACACCGACAAGTGGACGAAGGCGACGGTGGTCGATCGGATCGTCTGGGACGAGGGCTTGTTCACGTCCCGCCTCGACCTCAGCCCCGACTTCAAGCCCGGCCAGTTCGCCACGCTGGCCTTGGCCGACGACGACGCGGACGGCGACGACGACGCGCTGGTCAAGCGGGCCTACTCGATCGCCTCGGCGCCGAACCAGCCGCTTGAGTTCTTCATCGTGCACGTCGACGGCGGCGCGCTGTCCCCGCGGCTGTGGGGGCTGGAGCCCGGCCAGGAGGTGTGGGTCCGCAACAAGATCGCCGGCCTGTTCACCCTCGACCGCGTGCCCGACGGCGAGGTGCTCTGGCTCGTGGCCACCGGCACCGGTCTGGCGCCCTACATCTCGATGCTCCGTCAGGGCGACGTGTTCGACCGCTTCGAGCACGTCGTGGTGGTGCAGGGTGCGCGGTACGCGCGTCAGCTCGCCTACCGCGAGGAGCTGATGGCGATGACGGCGACGCGGCCCGTGACGTACGTGCCCACATGCACGCGCGAGAAGTGCGGCGGGCTGCTGACGGGGCGCGTGACCGACCTGCTGGAGGGCGGCGTGCTCGAAGGGCAGGTGGGCCACACCCTGCATCCGGACGGACACCACGTGATGCTCTGCGGCAACCCCGAGATGGTGATGGGGATGCTGGCGATGCTCAAGGCGCGGGGGATGCAGCTGCACAAGCCGCGGGAAGAGGGCCAGGTCCACATCGAGAAGTACTGGTAGATCGCGGTCAGTCGAAGGGGCGGGACGGATCGCGGCTTCGCTTCGCCCGCTGATGGTCGGGGTCCGCTCCGGGGGGCTGTTTCGCACGCTGCGGGGCGGATCGGGCGCGTCGAGGTGGGGGTGGGGCGCGTGCTGCAAACGCCCCCCTGCGCGGCCCCCGACCCGCGGGCTTCGCTTCGCGGCGGGGCCGGCCGTCCGCTCGTGGCCGCGCACCACACGGTGGGCGCTGGGGCGGATACGGCGCGGCGCGGGTCCGGCTTGGGGCGGTGCGGGCGGCCGGGTGCTGTGCGCCGGACTTACGCCGCGCCCGGTGAGGGGACGGGCCGGATCGCGGCTCCGCGTTGCGGCGGGGCCGGCCGACCGCTCAGTCCAGCGACTTCACCAGCTTGTCCACCGTGGCCTGGTCGGCGCCGGGGAAGGGGTAGTCGCCGAAGTCTTCCGGGCGGACCCAGGCGACGGCCTCGACGTTGGCGGGCTTGGGGTCCTGCGTGCCGGGGATGCTGCAGCGGTAGACGGCCATCGTCAGCGCGTAGGACTCGTAGGCGTGCACGGTCTCCATGGTGAGATCGTGGACGACGACGGCGACGCCGATGCGGTCGGACAGGCAGCGCTGCAGGGCGGCGGCGTCGGTCTCGCCGTCGCGCACGCGGCCGCCGGGGAACTCCCAGAGCAGCGGCAGCACGGCCTTGGCCTTGCGCTGGGTGATCAGGTAGCGGCCGTCGCGCGTGATCTCGGCGCTGACGACGCGGATCTTGGGCAGGGCGTCTGGCGCCATGGTGTCTCCCGGGGGCGCGCTCTAGTGCCGTCGCGGCGTGCGGTCGTCAACCCGTCGCCGCGACGATCTCACCCGGCGGCCGCCACGATCGGGTCGGAGATGGGTCCGCCGACGGGCCAGTCGATGGGGTGACGGGGACGGTAGCCGAGCACGTGACGCGCGCGGGTGCCGTCGAGCACGAGGCCGAAGTGCAGCTGGTTGGCGTGGATGCCGAACGAGTACTCCGAGCCCATCAGCGCGTGGCGGGCGCGGTAGACGGCGCGGATCAGCGGCGCGGGCAGCGGCACCTGCGGGCGTCCCCACTTCCGCGCGGCCTCCGACAGCGGCAGCGTGTCGAAGCCGGGGATGTTGAACACGCCCTCGCCCGAGCCGTGGGTGGCCAGCTCCAGCGCGTGCACGATGTCCTCGGGGCTGGCGACGTTGACCATCGGGTCGAAGCCCATCGGCCGGAACACCGCGGGGCCGTCGAGGTAGTCGTACAGCTGGCTGCCGATGCCGGGCGCCAGGGCCTCGGCGCACCGCAGCACGACGATCTCGCTGTCGACGAGCCCCATGCGCGCACACGCCGTCAGGTCGGCCTCCACGCGGTCGCGCACATACTGCGGGGCGTGGGGGGACATGTTCAGCGGGTGGTCCTCTGTGACCTGGACCGGCAGGTCGAGGCCCACGCGGTAGACGACGGCGTGGGACTTGACCACCAGCCGCCGCACCGACGGGTGACGGTCGGACAGCTCCAGGATCGACCGCAGCGACTCGACGTTCTGGGCGTGGACCGCGCGACCGCGACCAAAGCCGTCCATGTGCTCGGACAGGTGGACGACGACCTCCACGTCGAGGTCGCGCGCCGGCCCGAACAGCAGCTCACGCACCTTGCGCGTCTTGCGCAGGTCGATCGTCAGGTAGGTCAGCCGACCTGCGTGGCTGAACGGCAGGGCCTGCTCGGCGGGGACGTCGTCGACCGCGAGCACGTGGGACACGCGCGTGTCGGCGAGCAGCGAACGCACGAGGCGCTGGCCGAGCGGCGCCGCGGCACCCGTGACGAGGACGGCCCTCACCGGAACACGCCCTTGCGCTGACGCAGGCCGCGGTGGAGCAGCTCCTGCACGGCCGTCTTGACCCGCAGCGCGGCCTCGCGGACGATCTCGGGGTTGTCGGCGTCGGTGGGGCGGTATTCGCGATCGAAGCGGATCGGCTCGCCGTAGAGGATGTGGTAGCGCGTGGGCAGCGGGATCGGCGTGGCCGGGATGGGCAGGTAGGGCACCGACAGGCCGAGCTGGCGGATCGGGATGCGCGCCAGCTGGGGCATCTGCTCCTCGGCACCGACGACGCCCACGGGCACCACGGGCGCCTGGTAGCGGATCGCGAACTCGACGTGGCCCTTGCGCCAGTCCTGCAGCTGGTAGCGCTCGCTCCACGGCTTGCCGATGCCGGGCGTACCCTCGGGGAACAGCAGCAGCAGCTCGCCCTGCTCCAGCAGGCGACGGACGTTGCCGCGGCTGCCGCCGACCATCCCCGAGCGCTGGAACAGCGTGCCGATGAACGGCAGCGACGACACGAAGTAGTCGGCGATGGGCCGCGGGGCGCGGGGCGGATCGGTGTGCTGCACCACGTCGGTCCACACCATCATCCCGTCGAACGGCAGCGTGCCCGAGTGGTTGGCCGCCAGGATCGCCGGGCCCGTGGTGGGGATGTGGTGGTGGTCGTAGGACACCACCCGGAACCAGTGGTCGTGCATGAGCGCGCCGATGGACTCGCCGAGCGCCACGAAGTCGGGGTGCATGCCGAACGCGTCGTAGCCGTGGCCCTCGTCGGCGAAGCTGAGGCGCTCGCCGATCGTGCGACTGGTGCCCGCCGACAGGACGCGCGTGAGCGCGCGCGCGATCTGCGATGGACGTGGCATGCAGTGTTCCCCCGAGCCCGCGCGTACCTATCGGCCGGACGAGCGCCTGCAACGCTCGACGGCGGGGTGCATCCCATGGTCGCACGGGAACGGCAGGTCGGGGTACACACCGGTGCCATGAGCAAGCGCTGTACCAGCTGTGGTGCCTCGGTGGACCTGCCGCCCGAGGTGCTGTCGACGACCTGCCAGTTCTGCGACGCCCCGCTCGTCGACGACGCGGGCGGGGGCGCGACCCCTGCGCGGGTGGTGCCGTTCGTCGTGCCACGGGAGCGCGCCCTCGAGCTGCTCGTCGCCCACCTGCGCGCGGCGTGGTTCGCGCCCGAGGCCCTGCGGCGCGCGGCGGATCCGGAGCACCTCCAGGCGGTGATGGTGCCGTTCTACGCCTACGACGCCACCGCGCGCAGCACGTGGACCGGCAAGGTCGGCGTCGACTACCAGGTCACCACGGGCACGGGCAAGAACAAGCGCACCGAGACGCGCACGCAGTGGTTCACGCTGTCCGGGCGCCACGCGGGCCACTGGGACGGCCACCTCGTGTCGGCGTCGCGCGGCCTGCCGGAGGCCGACGCGAACGCGCTGGAGCCCTACGACCTCGGCGGTGCGCTGGTCTACACCCCCGAGCACCTCGCCGGCCTCGCGGCCGAGCACCCGACGGTCGATCCGGCGACGGCCCGGTCGGTCGCCCACGCCGAGCTCCGCGACGAGGCGCTGGCCGCCATCCGCGATCGCTTCCTGCCCGGCAACCACGCGCGCGAGGTGTCGGTGCAGACCCAGGTCGACCTAGCGGGCGTCGAGCTCGTGATGCTGCCCGTGTGGATCGCGCGGCATCGCGTCGGCGACGAGGTGCTGCGACTGCTGGTGAACGGGCAGACCGGCGAGGTGGTCGGCACGCTGCCGAGGGACTGGGCGAAGGTGGCGATGGTGGTGCTCGCGATCGTGGCCCTCCTCGGCGTCGTGGTGGTCGTCGCGCTGGTGGTGCACGGATGAACGCGCTGCGCTGCACCCACTGTGGCGGCGCCATCGCCGTCAAGCCCGGCCTCGCGGGGCCGCGCTGCCTGTTCTGCGGGTCGGATGCGCTCGTGGCCAGCGACATCGCGGGCGAGGCACCCGGCGGCTGGTTCGAGTTCCGCACCGGCGAGGACGCCGCCCAGGGCGCGTGGCGCGACCACGTCCGTCGCAGCTGGTTCCGCCCGAACGATCTCGTGCACGCCGACCTCACGCTGCACCGCCTGCTCGTGCCGGTGTGGGCATCGTCGGGCCGGTTCGAGCTGTACTGGACGGGCCTCGAGCGCGCGATGTTCGAGGCGTCGGGCAAGCGCCCCACCACCGGCGAGCGCGTCGTCGACGAGGGGCAGGTGCTGGTGCCCGCGTCGGCCGCCCTGCAGCAGGACGAGCTCAACGGCCTGGGCGCCTTCGACGTCAGCGCCCCGTCCGCGTGGCACGACGGTGCCACCGATCTGCCGCACGAGGTCGGCGAGGTCTCCCGCAGCGAGGCCGCGCGCCGCGCCCTGCGTCAGGTCGAGCGGCGGGAGGCCGTGCGCCTGGGCGAGCAGGGCTACCAGGACGTCCACGTCTCGGCGGTGCCGGTGCACGCGGAGGCCGAGCTGCTGCTGGTGCCGATCTGGATCGGCGTCGCCACCTGGAAGGACGTGCCCTACCGCGTGCTCGTGCACGGGCAGGAGCGGGTGGTGGTGGCGAAGCTGCCGATCTCGTGGGCGAAGGTGGCCGCGGCGGTGGCCGCGGTGATGGCGGTGCTGCTGGTGATCGTGCGGCTGCTCTAGCGGCAACGGCGACGCCGCACCCCCATCACCCCCGCCATCACCACCACCCACCACGCCGTCGGCGCCCCGCCGCGCGGGTCGCAGGCGCAGCCGGTGTCCTTCCCCTCGTCGGGGTCCCCGGTGTCGGTGTCCGTGTCGGTCTCAGCGGGCCCGTCGGTGTCGTCGGTGTCGACCACGGTGTCGCTGTCGTCGGTGTCGTCGGTGTCGACCACTGCGTCGCTGTCGTCCGTGTCGTCGGTGTCGCCGTCGGTGTCGGTGTCGACCGGGATCACGCTGTCGTCGTCGAGCGTGGTGACGGCCACGTCGTCGGCGTCGAGGCCTGCGTAGCGCCCGTCGAGGCTCGTGATCGCCAGCGTGCGGACGACCCAGGCGACGTCGCCGTCGACGATGGCGTCGTCGCGGCCGGTGACGGTGACCGTGCGCGGCGTGGACCACGTGGTGCTGTCGAAGTCGAGGGCGGTCGGGGAGACGAGGCCCTCCGACAGGTCGCTCGACTCCAGGCCGAGGTTGACCGTGGCCGTGGGCTGCGAGGTGAGCACGACCGTGAACGTGTCGGCGCTGCCGGCCTCGGTGACCACCAGGCCCGACGTGCGCGACAGCAGCACCCCGGCGGTGTCGTCGTCGGTGGTGGTGACGCCGACGCTCGCGGGCTGGATCAGGTGCAGGCCGTCGTAGGCGGTGTCGGCGCTGGCCACGCCGTCGAGGGTGACCTGCCAGGCGACGTCGCCGTCGTCGACCGCGTCGTCGACGCCGGTGACGGTGACCGTGCGCGGCTGGTCCCAGGTGGCGGGGGCGATCGACACGGTGATGGGGCTGACGCTGCCCTCGCTCGGGTCGGAGGCGCCGAAGGTGAGCTGGACGTCGGCGGACGGCCGGGACCGCAGCGCCACCGTGAACGTGTCGGTGCTGCCGGCCTCGGTGACCACGAGCCCCGACGTGCGCGACAGCAGCAGGCCCGGCGCGTCGTCGTCGGTGGTGGTGACGGTCACGCGCGCCGGCTGCGTCAGGTGCAGGCCGTCGTAGGCGGCGTCGGCGCTGGCGATGGCGGTCACGTCGACCGTCCACGCCACGTCGCCGTCGACGAGGCTGTCGTCGACGCCCGTGATCGTGACCGTGTGGGGCTGGCTCCACTGGGCGGGCGTGATCGTGACCGTGGTGGGGCTGATGGTGCCCTCGGACGGGTCGGAGCCGGCGAGCGTGACCACGACGTCGGCGGTGGGCTGGGTGGCGAGGGAGAGCGAGACGGTGGCGGTGCCGCCCGCCTCGGTGACGGTGGCGGTGGTGACCGACAGGACGAGCGCGGGGCCGCCCTCGTCGTCGGTGGTGCGCACCGCGACGTCCGCGGGGTCGACGCCGTTCCACGTGGCGTCGGCGGACTGCGCCGGGTCGAGGATCACGGTGTAGTCGACTGGGCCGTCGGCGAGGCTGTCGTCGACGCCGGTGACCGTGATTGTGCGGGGCTGGCTCCACGTGGCCACGGCGAACACGAGCTGGGCGGGGCTGACGCTGCCCTCGCTCGGGTCGGACGAGCGCACGTCGACGGTGACGTCGGCGGACGGCGCGCTGGTGAGCGTGACCGAGATCGTGGCGGTGGTGCCGGTCTCCGAGACCACCACGCCCGCCGTCGGGTCGACGACGAAGGCGGCGCGGTCGTCGTCGACGTTGGTGACCGAGACCGTGGTGTCGGCCACGGCGTCGAACGTCGCGTCGGCGGCGCTGGAGGTGGCGAGCGTGAGCGTGTAGGTGACGTCGCCGTCGAGCAGGCTGTCGTCCACGCCGGTGACCACGACGTCCTGGCCCTGGTCCCAGGTGCCGGTGCCGAAGGTCAGCTGCAGCGGGGCCACGCTGCCCTCGGTCGGGTCGACGCCCGTGAGGTCGACGACCACGTCGCCCGTCGGTCGCGCCGACAGCGCCACCGTGAAGGAGGCCGTGGTGCCGGTCTCGGACGTGGTGAGCGCGCGGCGCGACAGCACCAGGCCCGCGCCGTCGTCGTCGGTGTTGGTGACCGGCACGACCGTGTCGGCGAGCGCGTCGAACGCGGCGTCGGCGGTGCTGGAGACGGTCAGCGTCAGGCCGTAGGTGACGTCGCCGTCGACGAGGCTGTCGTCGAGGCCGGTGACCACGACGTCCTGCGGCTCGTCCCAGTCGCCGGGCAGGAAGGTCAGCTGCAGCGGGGCGGCCGTGCCCTCGCTGGGGTCGTCGAGGTCGACGTCGACGGTGACCTCGCCGGCAGGCTCCGCGGTGAGGGCGACCGAGAGCGTGGCGGTGGTGCCGGTCTCGGACGTGGTGAGCGCGTCGGTGGACAGGTCGAGGTCGGCCACGTCGTCGTCGACGTTCTCGCCCACGAGGTCGGCCGGGTCGAGGGCGGCGTACAGGGCATCGCCCGACGTCACGGGGCCGAGGGTGATCTGGTAGCTCACCGTGCCGTCCACGAGGTCGTCGTCGACACCCGTGACCGTGACCGGGCGGGCGGTGGTCCAGCTGGTGGCGTCCCACGACAGCGACGCCACGCTCGTGGTGGCCTCGTCGGTGTCGGTGGACGCGACGGCGAGGCTGACGGTGGCGGTGGGCGCGCTGGTGAGCCGCACGGTGAACGTGTCGACCAGACCGGTCTCGTCGGTGCCGACGGCGGCCTTGCTCACGAGGAAGCCGGCGGTGTCGTCGTCGGTGTTGACGCCCGCGACGGTGTCGCCGAGGACGAGGGCGGCGTAGCCGGTGTCGTTCGACGTGATCGGACCGAGCGTGATCTCGAACGCCTGGTCGCCGTCGTCGACGTCGTCGTTCACACCGGTGACCGTGACGGTGATCGGCTGGTGGTAGGTCTGCGGCGTGAAGTCGAGCGAGGGCGTGGACACCGTGGCCTCGTCGGGGTCGGACGAGGCGAGGGCGATGTGGACGTCGTCGGTGGGCAGGCCCCCGAGCACCACGCTGAACGTGGCCGTGCCGCCCGCCTCGGTGGTGACGAGCGAGCCGCCGGTGACGATCACCTCGGGCACGACGGTGTCGTCGTCGCGGTTGGTGACGTCGACGAGCTTGATGGGCAGGGCGGCGTAGGCCGGTGCCGACGACAGGCCGGGGTCCAGGCGCAGCTGCCACACGACGTCGCCGTCGGTGACGCCGTCGTCGACGCCGGTGAGCGTGACCGTCTTCGGCTGGTTCCAGTCGGTGGTGCTGAACGTCATCACCGGCGGGAACACCGTGCCCTCGCTCGTGTCGGAGCTCGACAGGTCGAGGCGCACGCTGGCGGTGGGCCGGGCGTCGAGCGACACCGACACCACCTGGGTGGCGCCGGCCTCCGTGGTGACGAGGCCGGTGCTCGGGGTGACCACGATGCGCGTGGCGTCGTCGTCGCGCACGGTGGTGGCGACGACGGCGGTGGCCACGTTGCGGTAGTCGAGGTCGGCCGAGCCGCTGGGGTCGAGCCGGATCTGCACGGCGCGATCGCCGTCGTCGTCGGGGTCGTCGACCGAGGTGATCGTGATCGACTGGGGGTGGTCCCAGTTGCCGCTGTCGAACGACAGCGAGGACGGGGTGACCGTGGCCTCGCTGGTGTCGTTGCTGGTGATGGCGAGCGTGACGCCCGCGAGCGGCGCCGTGTCGAGGACGACGTCGACCACCTGCTGCTCGCCGGACTCGTCGAGGTCGGCGGCGTTGGGCGTGAGCGAGATGCCGGGGAAGACGTTCTGGAACTCGTAGGCGCCGATGTCGTAGGCGGCGCCGCCGACGCCGTCGCCGTCCACCGGACGGGGCCTGCCGTCGACGTCGACCGACGGAGCACCCGACGACCGGCCGGCGTCGACCAGCGGAGAGCTCGCGGCCAGGTGGAAGTCGCTCGCCGACAGGTACTGCGGGTTGGTGGCCAGGCCGCTGGTGTTGGTGACCGTGCCGCCGGTGGCCGTGGCGTTGCCCCACAGGTTGCAGTGGTCGAGGGTGTAGACCGCGTAGCGGTAGTCGTAGACGCCGTAGGAGGTGTGGTTGGAGATCGCGGTGTTGACCACGCTGACGCTGATGTTGCCGGTGCTGCCGTTGTTGCCGTAGAGGCCGTAGGCGCCGTTGCCGTCGATCGTGCAGTTGACGACGGTGTGCGACGTGGCCCGGTCGTTGGCGAAGTACACGCCGTCGGTCGTGTTGGACGTGATCAGCGCGTTCGACAGGTGCACGACGCCGGCGCCGGTGGTGTAGACCGCGCGGCGGTTGTCGACGGCCCGCAGCCGGTCCAGCGCCACGGTGCCGGCGTTGATGCGGACGGCCGAGGTGGACGAGCCCGAGATCAGCGCCCCGTCGAGGGCAGGCGTGCTGTCGTCGTACTCGAGGCCGACCACCGCGTCGAAGACCTGGAGGTTGCGCAGCGTGCCGCCGGCACCCGACATGAAGTGGATGCCGTCCCAGGAGCCGTCGGCGGTGGACACGCCCGCGAACGTGGCCGGCAGGGCCGGGGTGGCGTCGGCGGCGAGCGACCCGAACACGCGCAGCTCGACCTTGTTCAGGTCGTCGAAGCCCTTGGCGCTGTCGGAGCTGGCGAAGCGCAGCGTGGCGCCCGGGCTCACGGTGAGCGTGATGCCGCCGGGCACGGTGAGGTCGCCGTCGATCGTGGTGACGCCCGCCGCGAAGGTGGTGTCGCCCCACAGCGTGCCGCTCATGCCGGGCGAGACGACGCCGGCGTAGGGCACGGCACCCATGTCGGACCGCCCGGCGCCGCCGAAGCGCTGGGGGCTGCGGGAGGTGAGCGCGTAGTCGCCGTGGGCGGCGTCGACGTACAGCGGGTTGGCCACGAGGTTGGGCGTGGCGAACGTGACCGTGCCCTGCGCCTCGTCGTTGGTGTTGAGCGAGACGCCGTTCTCCCACACCGACGTGCGCGTGAGCGTGAACACGCCGTAGCGGTAGTCGTAGACGCCGCCGTTGGTGTTCTGGGTGACGAGGCTGTCGACCACGGCCACGTTGATGTTGCCCGTGCTACCGTTGTTCGCGTAGAGCCCGTAGTTGGCGTTGTTCGCGATCGTGCAGTGGTCGAAGGACTGGCTCACCGCGCGGTCGTTGGCCAGGTAGACGGCGTAGCTGCTGTTGTGGTGGAGCAGGCAGCGGTCGACGTCCACGGTGCCGCCCTGCACGGTGTAGATGCCGTAGCGCGAGTCGGTGACCTCCAGATCGGAGATCGGCGCCTCGCCCGCCGACACGCGCACCCCGGCGGTGCCGGCGTTGGTGATGCGCAGGTCGTCGAGGGTGTTGGCGGCGTTGGCGTCGTACCGGACGCCGTAGATGGCGTCCTCGATGTGGGCGAAGTCGAGCAGGCCCCCGCTGGCGCTGGGCAGCAGGTGGATGCCGTACCAGCCGCTGGCCGTACCGGCGGTGTGGCGCAGGGTGACGGGGTTGGCGTGCGACAGGCCGAGCAGCCAGAGCGTGCCCTCCACGCGCAGCTCGATCTTGTTCAGGTCCTCGTGGGCCTTGGTGGCGTCGGTGGACGCGAACACCAGGTCGGCGCCGGGCATCGCGGTGAGCGTGACGCCGGGGGCGACGGTCAGGTCGCCCGTGATGTTCGTGATGCCGGCGGGCAGCGTGGTGTCGGTCCACAGCGTGCCGTGCCACTGGGTCGACAGGACGCCGTCGTAGGGCACGGCGCCGATGTCCCCGCCGTCGCTGGCCGCGAACCGGGCCGGGCTGCGGTCGAGCAGCGCGTAGTCGGCCTGGGCGGCGTTGACGTACTCGGGGTTGACCGCGAGGTTGGGCGTGCTGAACGTGACGGTGCCCTGCACCTCGTCGTTGGTGTTGAGGGAGACGCCGTTCTCCCACACGTTCGTGTTCGACGCCGTGACCACCAGGTAGCGGTAGTCGTAGATGCCGCCGTTGGTGTTGCCGGTGACGATGCTGTTGCGCACCGCGAGCGCGATGTTGCCCGTGCTTCCGTTGTTGCCGTAGATGCCGTAGTTGGCGTTGTCGGCGATCGTGAGCCGGTCGACGGTGTGGCTCACCGCGCGGTCGTTGACCAGGTAGACGGCGTAGCTGGTGTTGCGGTGCAGGATGCTGCGACGCGCGTCGAACGTGCCGCTGTTGGTGGCGTACAGCGCGTAGCGGTTGCCGGTGAGCTCGCTGTCGGACAGGTCGATCTCGCCCGCGCTGACCCGCAGGCCGGCCGTGCCGCAGTCGGCGACGTACAGGTGGTCCATCGGCGTGGCCAGCGTGGCCTCGTAGTGCACGCCGTAGATCGCATCGAGGATGACGGCGTGGGAGATCACGCCCGCCGCCGCGCTGGGCAGCAGGCGGATGCCGTACCAGCTGCTGCTGGCCGTCGACGAGCTCCGGAACGTGGCCTCGTGGCCCTCGGTGCCCTGCACGGTCAGGCCGCCGGCGACGCGCAGCTCCACCCGGTTGAGGTCGTCGTAGGCCTTGGACGCGTCGGTCGTGGCGAACACCAGCTCGGCGTCGGCCGGGACGGTGAGCCGCACGCCGGGCGGCACCGTGAGGTCGCCCACGATGTTCGACACGCCGGTGGGCATCGTGGTGTCGGTCCACAGCGTGCCCTGCCAGGTGGTGGTGGCCACGCCGTCGTAGGGTCGGGCGCCGAGGTCGCCGTTGCTGGCGTCGCCGAAGCGGGCGGGGCTGCGGGAGGTGAGGCGGTAGTCGCCCGCGGCGCGGTTCACGAACAGCGGATCGGCGACGAGGTTGGGCGTGGAGAACGTGACCGTGCCCTGGGTCTCGTCGTTGGTGTTGAGCGTGACGCCGTTCTCCCACACCAGGCTGCGCGACAGCGTGAACACGCCGTAGCGGTAGTCGTAGACGCCGCCGTTGGTGTTGTGGGTGATGATCGAGGCGGTGATCGCGACGTTGATGTTGCCGGTGCTCCCGTTGTTTGCGTAGATCCCGAGGTTGGCGTTGTCGGCGATGGTGCAGTGGTCGAGCGTGTGGGACGTGGCGCTGCTGTTGGTGAGGTTCAGGCCGTAGCTGCTGTTGTGGTGGATCAGGCAGTCGGTCAGGGCGAGCGTGCCGTCCGACGTCGTCTGGGCGCCGTAGCGGCCCGCCGTGGCCACGTACCCGGTCAACGTGGCGCGCCCGTGGGTCTGGATCACGCCGGCGGTCCCCGTCGTCCGCACCGTCACGTCCGTGCCGGTCCAGTCCTCGCCCCCACGCACGCCGTAGGTGCCGTGCGCCATCTCCACGTGGTGGAGTTCGACCGAGCTGGCGCCCGTCGCGACGACGAGGCCGTACCAGGAGGAGGCGGTCGCGCTGACCCCCTCGAAGGTGACGGGCTCCGCCTCGGTGCCGTCCACCTGGAGCGCACCGGCGATCGTGAGCTCGACGCGGTTCGTGTCGACACCGGCAGCCGAGGCGTCCGAGCTCGCGAAGCGCACCACGACACCGGCCTCGATGGTGAGCGTGGCGCCCGCCTGCACGGTGGCGTCGCCGTTGACCGTGTAGGGTGAGCCGGCGAGGGTCCACGTCTGGTTGCCGAGGTTGCCGCCCGCGATGGTGGTGGCGGCGGACGCGGGCGCGGCGGCAGCGAGACCGCCGACCACGAGGACAGGAAGAAGCATCGGACGCATGGGACGAATCCGGGAAGGCTGGACGCGGGCCGCCGGAGTCTAGCAGCCGGCGCGTCCGACGTCCCCTTCGCGGTGCAGCCTGCCCGCGAACGACCGTCAGCCCACGTGCGCGTAGGGTCTGCGACGCCCCGCGCGGCTGCCGCGCACGTGCTCGGCGAGCATGGCGCGCACCTCGTCGACGGTGACGGGCTTGACCATCACGTCGTCCATGCCCACGTCGAAGCAGCGCTGGCGGCGCTCGGGTGTGGCGTCGCCGGTGAGCCCCACGATGGCACCGCCGTAGCCGGCGTCCCGCAGCCGGGCGGTGGCCGACAGGCCGTCCTCGATGGGCATCTCGACGTCCATGATCACCAGGTCGAAGTCGCCGACGATCGCCTTGTCGAAGGCCTCGCGGCCGTCCGCGGCCTCGTCGAAGCTGGCGCCGCAGGAGTGCAGCATCGCGGTGGCGACCTTGCGGTTGAGGAGCTGGTCGTCCACGACGAGGGCGTGCGGCGCCATGTCTTCGGTGACGCTGTCCTCGGGACGCACGGCCGAGCCGCGACCTCCGCCCGACGGCAGCGGCACCGGCACGCACGGCACCTCCAGCAGCATCGTCGTGCCCGACGACGTGTCCTCGACGGTGAGCGTGCCGCCCATGAGCGTGGCGAGCGTGCGGCAGAGCGACAGGCCCAGGCCGCTGCCGTTGACGGCCACGTCGCGGGCGAGGCGTCCGAAGGGCTGGAAGATCGCGTCGCGCTGTTCCTCGGGGATGCCGGGTCCGGTGTCGCGCACGCGCAGCTGGAGCACGGCGCCGGCGACGGCCACCGAGACCTCCACGCGGCCGTGCACCGTGTACTTCACGGCGTTGTCGACCAGGTTGGTGACCACCTGGCGGAAGCGCTTCTCGTCCCCCAGCACACCGTCGGGCACCCCCGGCCCGAGGTGGGCGGTCAAGCGCAGGCCCTTGGTGCGCGCGGAGTTCTCGAACAGCGAGGTCACGTCGCGCACCACGCGCGCGACGGGGACCGGGCCCACCGACATCGTCAGCGACCCCGCGTCGGCGCGGCACTGGTCCAGCAGCTCGTCGACGAGGCCCCGCAGGGCGGACGCGGCGTCGTGGACGACGTCGAGGTCCGCACGCACGCGCACTGGCAGCGGTCGCTCGCGCAGCACGGACAGCATGCCCAGCACGCCGTTGAGCGGGGTCCGCAGCTCGTGGCTGACGCGGGCGAGCAGCGCGGACTTGGAGCGATCGGCCTCGCGGGCGGTCTCCACGGCCTGGGCGGCCTCGCCGACGGCGCGGTCGCGCGCGACGAGGAGCGCCTCGATCGAGTCGCCGTGGCGCAGGAGCATCACCAGCAGGAACTGTCCCGCCATCACGATGCCGCAGGCCACCATGCCCACGACGATGCTGCCGGTGGACGCGGTGGCGACCTCGTCGATGTCGCGGTTGGCCTCGGCGAGCAGGTTGACCACGAGCGGCGTGATCGCTTCGGCGTGACCGGACGCCACCCGGTCGGCCACCCCGTTGAAGGCGGGAGCCAGCGACGGTCGTTCCGCGCGGACGCGGAGCTCGAGCTGCTGGACGCCGTCGGTGGCGCCGTCGACGTCGCCGACGTGCAGTCGTTCCTGCAGCGCGAGGGCCTCGATCGCCCAGGCGTTGACGTCATGGGTGGCGTCGGTCGCCGTGCCGATGCGCATTCCGAACATCACGCCGAGCACGAGGGTGAGGACGGCGAGCGGGATCAGCGCGAAGCTGCGGAGGCGCCACGAGCCACGGGCGGGCACCTCGGCGGCCGGTGGCCCGCCGGACGCCGTCCCGTGGTCGGTGAGGGCCACCTCGGTGGGCGGATCCTCTCCCTCGTGGAACGCGCCGATCATGCCGCGTGCTCATCCGAGTCGGACGTGTCGGCCTGTGCGGGGACACCCGCGTCGGGGTGCTGAC
>JACKEP010000002.1 GCA_020632915.1 Alphaproteobacteria bacterium
AGGAGTCAGGCCGTCCTCGCACTCGACGTCGTCGTCGTCGGAGGAGGCCGCGGCCGTGCCGCCGATCAGGTACAGCGTGTCGACATGCAGGGTGCCGTGGGGGCCTGCGCTCACCTCCGCGGTGACCGGCGAGCCGGGCGTGGCCACGAGGCCGAGCTCGACCGACGGGCCCGCGCAACCGGCGGCCAGCAGGACGACCAGTGCCGAGCGGGTGGCTTCGTTTCGCTTCATCGGATTCTCCGTGTGGGGGGAATGCCAGCCACGTGCCGGCTCCAGGGACGTGGGCATTGGGCGTGCCGAGACGGTTCGCGGGCACCGTGCGACGTGTGGAGCACCGGTATTCGGCGTTGGACCGTTCGAGGCGTCCGGGGTGGCGAAAGAGATCTTTCGCGGCGGTGGTGGACCTCTTGCGCGAGACCGACGGTCGGAGGCCCGTGATGCGCGGGAAGTGACGCTTCGTCCGTGGCCGCCGGGTCGACCGTGGTCGTGGCACTGCGGGTGCGAAGGGGCCGTCGACCCCCACGCCTCGAGCGGACCATGCCTCGGACCCCTGCCGCGCTGACCCTGTGCCTCGTCCTCGGCTGTGCCGACGGCACCGCGCCCACCACCACCGATGGCAGCCCGGGCACGATCACCGGGAGCTTCGACGGCCTGCCCTTCGACCACCTCGGCGCGGCGTGGCGTCTCGGGTCGCCCGACGACCCGACGAACACGCTCGTCGTGGTGCTGCTCGACCACGACGTGGCGTGCGCGGAGCTGGCCGACCCGGGCTGGGACGCTCGCGTGCCCGACGGGTCGCAGGCCCTCGAGATCAAGGTGATCGGGCACGCACCCGGCACCTACCCCCTCGCCACCACCCGCACCGCGGGCCCGGGCGAGTCGGACGTCAACTACACGCTCACCTCCACCACGGGCACGCCCGCCGAGACCTCGGCCGACACGGGATCCGTGACGCTGACGGCCACGGACGCCGGCGCTGCCGCGGGGAGCTTCGAGCTGGTGTTTCCAACCGGGGACGCGTTGAGCGGGACGTTCGACGCCGCCCCATGTGACGGAGGAAGCGAGCCATGACCACGAAGGGACGCCTGGTCGCGCTGGCCCTGCTCGGGTGCAGCGCGTGCGGATCGGGAGGCACGACCGGAGATCCAACCACCACGGGCTGCGGCCCCGCGGGGGTCGTGCCGGCGAACTTCCGCGACACGGAGCGGGACGCCGAGGGGGTGTCCTACAGCAGCTTCGGGGCCTACCCCGATCGCGCGGCCGACTTCGCCCGTGCCGCCGGCGTGCTGGGCCTGCTGAAGGGCGTGTGGACCGCGGGCGTCGACGCCTGCGCGGACGTGCCGGAGCCGGTGCGCTCGGCCATCGACGGTGCCATCGCCTCGCTCGACACGTCGATCGCGGCCTCGGACCAGGAGGCCAGCGCCTACGCCGCCAACGACATCCACCTGCAGATGGCGCCGCTGTTCACCACGTTCCAGCCCGACACCCCTGTGGAGATCGTCGAGATGGACGCCGTGTTCCTGCGGGTGGGCCTGGACGCGTGGTTCGGCCGACTGGACGACTACGATGCCGACGTCGCCACGCTGCAGGCGGACTGGGCCAAGGTGCGCGCTGCCGCAGTCGACCGCGTGCCCACCTGTCACCGGGTCGCCGGCACGCAGAGCGTGGTCGGAGACCTCGACGACACCCTCGCCCAGCTCGCCGCCTCTCCTCAGGCGGCCGACGTCGACCTCGCCCAGCGCCAGTCCGAAGCGGGCCTGCTCGAGGTGGACATCCTCGAGCTCCTCTTCGACTGCGTGCCCGACGGGCAGTCTCCCGACAGTGGCATCGGGTCGACCTGCACGGCGGACGGGGACTGCGGCGACGCGTCGCTGGTGTGCGACCTCGACAACGGGGGTGGAACCTGCGCGCCCGACCCGGCCACCACCCGCGTCGGCGAGGCCTGCACCACCACCGTGGACTGCGGCACCTACCCCCGGGATGCCTGCAACAACGAGATCGGCGACGACTACCCCGGCGGCTACTGCGTGATGGAGCCGTGCGACGACGTCAACGTGTGCTCGCCGGGTGCGACCTGCGTGGCGATGCCCTACGAGACCCCGGCGTGCATGGCGTCGTGCGCTCAGGACAGCGACTGCCGGGTGGACGAGGGCTACGTCTGCCAGCTGTTCCCCACCACGCCACCGATCGGCTTCGGACCGTCGGATCACGCCTGTGCCTTCGCCTGCGCCAAGGACGCGGACTGCACCTCCCCGCTGACCTGCGACGTCGCGAGCGGCAAGTGCGTGCCCTGACCCGCCGCGAGACGCTCCAGGGCCTCGCCGCGGCGTGCGTCGCGTGCGACGGCGCGGCGCAGGTCCCGGGCACGTGCGCCACGGCGTCGACGGGCACCGCACCCGGCTACTGCCTCGTCGAGCCCGTCCTGGTGCGGGTGGACGCGGGCGCCCTGCTCGCGGAGGGTGAGGCGGTGCTGGTGCGCGTCGACGACCAGACCGGCGTGATCGTCGCCCGGGACGCCCAGGGCTACTTCGCGCGGTCGGCGGTGTGCACCCACGCGTGTTGCCTGGTCACGCTGTGCGACGACGACACGTGCACGGGGTTGCTGTCTGCGCTCGCCGCGTGCGGCCCGGTCGGACCGTCGACGTCGGGGCGGGCGCTGTGCCCGTGCCACGGCTCGGAGTTCGATCTGGCGACCGGGGCGCCGCAGACCGGACCTGCTACCGTCGACCTGCCAGCGTACGAGGTGTCGGTCGACGGCACCGACTTGGTGGTCGACACGGCGCGTGTCGTCGCCGTGGCCGCCCGCACCGCCGCCTGACCCGACCCCCTGCCGCCGAGGAAGCCATGACCCCGTCGTCCGCCGCGTCCGATCCCCACCCCGTCAAGGTCGCCGAGGTCACCCTCGCGTTCTGGGTGATGAAGATCTGCGCGACCACCGTCGGCGAGACGGCGGGCGACCTGCTGTCGATGACGCTGGCGCTCGGCTACGCGGCGAGCACCGTGCTGTTGCTGTCGCTGTTCGTGGTGAGCCTCGTCGCCCAGCTGCGGGCCGAGCGCTTCCACCCGCTGCTGTACTGGGCGGTGATCCTCACCACGTCCACCGCCGGCACGACGATGTCGGACTTCCTCGATCGGTCGGCGGGGCTCGGGTACGCCACGGGCGCCGCGATCCTGGTCACCCTGCTGGTGACGTGGCTGGCGGTGTGGCGGGCCTCGGTGGGCACGCTGGCGGTGCACGACATCCGCACGCGGCGGGTGGAGCTGTTCTACTGGATCGCGATCCTGATCTCGAACACGCTGGGCACGGCGCTGGGTGACTACCTGGCCGACGACAGCGGGCTCGGCTTCCTCGGCGGTGCCGCGCTGATCGGCAGCGGCATCGCGATCACCGCCGCGCTGGCGCAGTTCACGCGGCTCGACCGCGTCGCGCTGTTCTGGGTGGCCTTCGTGCTCACCCGCCCGTTCGGCGCCACGTTTGGCGACCTGCTCACCAAGCCCACGAGCCAGGGCGGGCTCGATCTCGGCACCGCGGGGTCGTCGGCGGTGCTGCTCGGCCTGCTCGCGGTGGTGATCTGGGCCACCTACTTCCGCAAGGGTGCGTCGAGCACGGCGTGACGGGGCG
>JACKEP010000020.1 GCA_020632915.1 Alphaproteobacteria bacterium
CTGAACGAGCGCCCTACGGCAGCGCCGCGACGGCGTCGATCTCCACGCGGACGTCGCGGGGCAGGCGGGCGACCTCGACGGCGGCGCGCGCAGGCCGCCAGGCGCCGAACGCCTCGGCGTAGACGGCGGTCATCGCGGCGAAGTCACCCATGTCCTTGAGGAACACGGTGGTCTTGACGACGTGTCCGAGGTCGGTGCCGGCGGCCTGGAGGACCGCCTGGAGGTTCGACAGCACACGCCGGGTCTGGGCGGCCACGTCGCCGTCGTCGAGGGCGCCGGTGCGCGGATCGATCGCGATCTGGCCGGAGCAGTACACCATCCCCCCGGCGACGACCGCCTGGCTGTAGGGACCGATGGCGGCGGGTGCCGCGTCGGTGGACACCGGGGTGGGCGAGGGGACGGAGGCGGGCACGCGCCCTCCTACACGAAGGCGTTGTTGATCAGCTCGCCGAGGCCACCGGCACCGGGGACGATGTAGTCGTGCGCGTCGAGCCCGCGCTCCTCGTCCCAGCGCGCGCCGGGCACCGCGGCGAGCACGTCGGGCGCCGACAGCCCGCGATCCACGCGCAGGGCGTAGATGTGGGTGGTGGGGTGGGTGCGCGACAGGTGGCGCAGGTACTCGGGGGTGACGATGAGGTGCAGCGCCACCATGCGGGCGGGCGGGCCGCCTTCCAGGTCGCGGAACACGTCGAGGGCCTGGGCCAGCGAGCCGCCCGTGGCACCCATCGGATCGGGGACGAGCACCGTCGCGCCCGCCACCGGCCCGCCGATCTTGCTGCCGGACGTGGCCACCCCCGTGACGTGGCCCGACGCGTCGGTGACGCGCTGCATGTAGAGGTGGTCGACCCGAACGGCCTCGGGACGCAGCACGCCGAGCAGCGCCTGCTGGAGCACGTAGGACGGCACCATGCCACCGCGCGCGATGTCGACGACGACGACCGGCGCCTGCGGGTCGAGCAGCTCTGTGTGGACGGCGGCGCTCGGGTGCTGGGCCGTCATCCGCGTGGGCGCGTCGACCGCGATGCGCGGGAGCTGTTCGGCCGCCGCCGCCAGCAGGTGGCGGTAGCAGGCCTCGAGCAGCTGGTGCAGGTGGGGCGCCACCGTGTCCGGGTGGGACAGCGTGGTGACCAACGTGCGGGCCCAGGCGTCGTCCAGGATGTGGACGTGGCTGCCGTAGTGGTGGGCCAGCCGGGCGCGCGGAGGGGACGACGTGGCTCGGGACGTCACGTCGACCGCCTGTCAGTCGAACATGACGCGCAGGCCGGCGGTGCCGTAGACGCCGTGGGACAGCGTCTTGCGGATGCGCAGGCCGTAGCAGACGTCGACGTAGAACTCGAGCGACCGGTTGATCAGGTAGTCGACGTTGAGGCCCGCCTGACCGAGGAAGAACTCGGTGTGGTTCGTGGTGGCGAAGCCGCTGCCCACGTTGACCGCGACGGAGAGCTTGAGGTTGTTGTTGGCCGCGCGGAGCACGCCGAAGCTCATGCCCACGGTGCCGACGCCGATGTGGTTGATGTTCTCGCGCCAGTTGGCGACCAGCACCTCGTCGTCGACGAGGTTGTCGCCGATGGCCGGGTCGGACTGGGGCGTGTCCATCATCCAGTAGCCGCGGAACACACCCTGCACGAGGTCGTCGCGGTCGCCGAGCACCAGCTCCAGGCCCGCACCGGCGTTGCCGATGATCTGGGTCTGGTTGAACTGGGTGTACTGGCTGGGGTCGCTGAACGTGACCCCGGACGCCTGGTTGTCGGTGGTGCTCGAGTAGTAGGCCACCCGCTCGGTGTGGAAGCCGCCCATCACGAGCGGACCGATGCCCCCGGCGAAGGCCGGAGAGGCCGCGAAGAGGGCGATGAGGCTTGCCACGAGCCGCATGGAGGTCTCCCGAAAGTCGCCGTTGTGTACTCCAGGTGGCAGGGCCGATCAACCCAACCGACAAGGAAACGACACGTTCCGTACGAGGCTGTACCGGCGCTCAGAGGCCGGCGTCGGTGTCGGTGTCGGGCCCGTCGGTGTCGGTGTCGAGCCCGTCGGTGTCGGTATCGACGTCGGTGTCCGTGTCGAGCCCGTCGGTGTCCGTGTCGGTGTCCGGCGCGTCGGTGTCGTCCCCGATCACCGCCAGCCACGCCGTGTCCGATCCGCCGTGGCGGTTGAAGATCACGATCGGCCAGCGCCCGCTCGGCAGCGCGGGCACCACGATCGAGGTCGTCTCCTCGCAGGAGGCGCACAGGGCCTCGCAGTCGGTGCAGGCGTCGCAGCTCGTGCAGTCGTTGTCGGACCGGCACGCGTCGCACGGCACGCAGCTGGTGCGATCGACGTCGACGACGTCGGCGACCTCGCCTCCGATTCGCGCGGTGGTGTCCCACGTGGTGCTGAACGGACCGCCCGACAGCACGATCGTGTCGCCGGGGCGCGCGATGTCGGGGGTGACCGTCAGGTCGACCACGCAGACGTCGAGCGACTCGAGGATGTCGGTCTCGCAAGCAGCGAGGGGTCCCAGCAGCAACAGCAGGGCCGCCGACAGGGCGTGGCGCGTCATCAGAGCTCCGTGGCCAGGTCCTGGAGGCTGGCCTGCCCGGCCGCATAGCCGGTGGCCTCGGGGACCGTGCCCTTGAGGAAGGGGTAGTCGCGACCGCCGCTCGTGACGCGACGGCCGGTGTCCTCGTCGATCGAGGCCCAGTCGACCTGGCCCCACGTGGGGAACGCACGATCCTCGTGGCCTTCGATGGCATGGGACATGTAGTCGATCCAGATCGGCAGCGCGGTGCGCCCGCCGGTCGACGACACACCGAGGGTGCGGGGCTGGTCGTAGCCCACCCACACCGCCGTCACGACGTCATTCGTGAACCCGACGAACCAGGCGTCCTTCTCGTCGTTGGTGGTGCCGGTCTTGCCGGCGACGTGAACCTTGAGGTCGCGGTGGGCCTGGGCGGCGGTACCCGACGTCGCGACCGCCTCCATCAGCCACGTGGCGAGGGTGGCGAGCGAGGGATCGACGACCTCGACGGGCTCGGCGGGGGTGTGGGTCTGGAGCACGTTGCCGTCGCGGTCGGTGACCTGCTCGATGTACCAGGGCTCGACGTAGCGGCCGCCGTTGGCGAGGATGCCGTAGGCGCGGGCGAGCTCCTCCATCGTCAGCGACGCCGAACCGAGCCCCATCGACAGGTCGCAGGCGCGGCAGACCTGGGTGCCGCCGTCGGGCGGGGTGTAGGGGTCGACGCAGCCGTTGCCGGCCACGTTGGGCACCCACGGGCAGAGGTGATCGGCCTCGGGGGTGGACACCCAGCCCTCGGGCTGCAGGTGCTTGGGCACACCGCCCAGGCCGAGGCGCCGGGCGAAGTCGTAGACCACCCCACGGGACATGCCCGGGTCCACAGCGTCGAGCACGCGCACCGTGGAGGTGTTGCGCGACAGCGCGAGCGCCTGGCGGAGCGTGATGTTGCCCTTGTAGTCGTCGCCGTAGTTGCCCGGCTTCCAGATCTCCTCGCCGGAGCCGAAGGCGAGCGGGGCGTCGGGCACGATGCTGGCGGTGGTGAGCTTTCGCGTCTCCAGCGCGGCCGTATAGACGATCGGCTTGAACGTCGACCCGACCTGGCGACGGGACTGGACCACCCGGTTGAGCTGGCTGCGGTCGAAGTCGGCGCCGCCGACCATCGCCCGCACGGCGCCGGCCCGCGCCGGGTCGTCGGACAGGTCGAACGACAGCAGCGCGGCCTCGACCTCGGGCACCTGGGTCAGCCGCAGCGCGAGGGTGTCGTCGGTGACGACGTCGCCCAGCTTGTCGAAGGCCTTGCCGACGGCCTCGTCGCCCGGGGACAGCGCCACGATGCGGACGTGGACCACGTCGCCCCGGGCCACCAGCGGGTCGTCCTTGTCGCCGTCGCCGTCGAGGTCGTACAGCCGGGTGAGGTCGTCCTGGGTGCGGTAGCGCCAGGATCGCTCCGGATCGGGTGGGTAGAGCCAGTCGGCCCACGCCAGCGGCACGACACCGGTGTGCTTGCCGACCGCGATCTCGATGGCGTGGGGGGTGACCTGGGTGACGACGCCGGACACGACGTCACCCGCCTGCACCACCGACACGGGCGGCAGCGGGGTGCGTCCGGTGACGTCGGTGCGGCGCAGCCACGCCTGCTGGAGCTCGGCCTCGATGGCGTCGATGCGGGCCTGGATCGCGGCGTCGCCTTCGACGTGCTCGATGTCGGCGCGTCGCCAGCCCATGCGCTCGTCGATGTCGCGGACGCCGTCGGTGACCGCGCGCTGGGCCACGGTCTGCAGGCCCAGATCGCACGTGGTGCGCACCGACAGGCCCTGCTTGAGCACCATCTCCTCACCGTAGTGGTCGATGAGGTAGCGGCGGGCGTACTCGGTGAAGTGGGGCGCGGCCTCGCGGAACGTGTTGCCGCGCGGCACGATGACGATGGTCTCGGCGCGCGCGGCGTCGGCCTCGGCGGCGGTGACCCGGCCCTTGGCCACGAGCTGGTCGAGGACGTAGCCCTGACGGACCTTGGCGGCGGCGAAGTCGGCGTGGGGGTTCCACGACGACGGCCGCGGCGGGAGCCCGGCGATCATCGCGGCCTCGCCCAGCGTGAGCTCGTCGACGTGCTTGCCGAAGAACGTGCGCGACGCGGCCTCGACACCGTAGGCCTGGCTGCCGAGGAAGATCTCGTTCAGGTACAGGTAGAGGATGTGCTCCTTGTCGTAGGCGGCCTCGATCCGCCACGCGAGGAACGCCTCCTTGACCTTGCGCGCGAACTTGCGATCGCTGGTGAGCAGGAAGTTCTTCGCGACCTGCTGGGTGATCGTCGAGCCGCCCTGCGACACGCGGCCCGCGCGCAGGTTGCGCCCCATGGCGCGCACGATGCCCATGTAGTCGATGCCGCCGTGCTCCCAGAAGCTGGCGTCCTCGGCGGCGACGAAGGCGTCCTGCACCTGCTTCGGGATGTCGTCGAGGGGCAGGACGTAGCGACGCTCCTCGTACAGCTCGCCCAGCAGCGTGCCGTCCGTGGCGTGCACGGTGGTGACGGTGGCCGGGCGGTAGGCGCGCAGGGCCTCGATCGACGGCAGGTCGGAGGCATAGGTGGCCTCGAGCACCTTGAAGCCGACCGCGGCGCCGACCACGCCGACCACCGCGAGGACGGCGGCCCATCGCGCAGCGCGGACCCAGCGCGACGGCCGACGGGGCGGCGCCGCCTCGGCCGTCACCGCAGTGGGGCGGGCCGTGGGCGCGCGCGGTGCGGGCGGGGTTGGGGTGGCCCGCGCCTCCGACGCAGCCGACGGCGGTGGTGCTGCGCGCGACGGCGCCGTGGCCGGTGCGACCGTCTTGGCCCCCTGCGTGGCGGCTGCGGGGGGAGGTGGGGGCTGGGACGCGCGCGCGTCCGGCGCGCCGGCGGTCGGGCTGCGCAGCACCTCGGTGGGGGCCTCGTCGGCCGGCGTAGGGCGACGGGGCGCGGCCCGCGGCGCACCGAAGTCGAGGCCAGCAGGGGGCGGTGGCGGCGGTGCTGCCGGCACGCTGCGCGCCCTGTCCACCTGGACCGGCCCGGGCGGCTCGCCCGGATCGGCGAAGCGACGACCGCGTCCGGCGAGCTCAGTGGCCACCCCCTCCGGATAGGCGACGCGCACCTCAGTGCCGCAGGCTGGACACGACAGGCGGGTGCCCGGGGTGGGGAACGGCTCGGCCAGCCGGAGCGTGGCGTGGCAGTGCGGACAGGGAAGGGTCAGCGGCATCGGGCCCGGGGGCGTGGCGACAGCGGGCGTCGTATCGCCCACGGATCGACGCGGCCAACGCGGGGACCGGTGGTCCCCGACGTCACGGAACGCCCCGTTCGGTTGACGGTGCTTCGACGACCACCCTACGATGTGCGGACGGGCGCGCCCTGCTGTCGGGCGGTCCGGCCGGGGCGTCGATGCACTCCCTCTTCAGGCCGCTGGCCGTGTTCGGCTTCTCGTCCGTGGTCAGTGGCGCCGTGCTCTACCTCGCCGGCGACGAGCCCGCGGTGGGCGTGGTGCCGATGCAGGCCTCGGCGTCGAGTCAGCGCGCGCACGACCTGTCGCGCCTGCGGGTGGTGCACGAGGCGCTGGCGCCCGTATTCGAGTCCTACGTCGAACCCGACCGCGTCGATCCCGACCGCATGTTCACGGCGGCGCTCGAAGCGGTGGAGCGGCTGGTGCCCGAGGTGATGTTCCGCCGGGAGGGCAGCCGCCTGCGGGCCCACATCGGCACGTGGCGCACGGTCCTCGACGTGGGGACGATCGACGACCAGGCCTCGCTGGAGGCCGAGCTGCGGCGCGTGGGCGACCTGCTCCAGCAGCACCTCGACCCGTCCGACGTCCCCGTCGACGGCACCGAGATGGACCCGTTCGCCGCCATCGAGTTCGCGATGGGCAACGGCATCCTGGCCACGCTCGATCCGCACTCGGCCCTGCTGCCGCCCGACCAGTCCCGCGAGATGGACGTCGAGAACCGCGGCGCCTTCGGCGGCCTCGGCATCACCATCCGCGTCGACGACGACCGCCTCGTGATCCAGCACGCGCTGCCCGGCAAGCCCGCGGCGATGGCGGGGCTGCGCGAGGGCGACGAGCTGCGACGCATCGACGGCCAGTCCACCGTCAACCTCACCGAGGACGAGGCGGTCGAGCTGCTGCGGGGGCCCGAGGGGGCGTCGGTCACCCTCGAGGTGGTCAGCGCCGACGCGCCCACGCCACGCACCGTGGTGGTCGCCCGGGCCAACATCAAGATCAACGAGGTCGAGGGCTTCGCGATGCCGGGCGGCACGGCCTACGTGCGCATCCCGTCGTTCCACGCCACGGTCTACCACGACCTCGTCGACCAGCTGCGACGGCTCGGCCGCGACGACGGCGGGCTGCGCGGGCTCGTGCTCGACCTGCGCGACAACCCCGGCGGCTACCTCAACCAGGCGATCGCCGTCGCCGACACCTTCCTGTCCGAGGGCGAGATCGTGGCCACGCGCGGCCCCCACGACCGCCGACCCCAGATCGAGCTCGCCCGCGCCGCGAACACCGAGGACCCGTACCCGATCGTGGTGCTGGTCAACGCCAACTCGGCGTCGGCGTCCGAGATCGTCGCGGGCGCGCTGCGCAACAACCAGCGCGCGGTCATCGTGGGCGAGCGCACGTTCGGCAAGGGCTCGGTGCAGAACCTCCACGCGCTCCCCTACGACAGCAAGCTCAAGATCACGATCGCGCACTACCTCACGCCCGGCGAGCGCAGCATCCAGTCGGTGGGCATCCCCGCCGACATCGAGCTGGTGCCGGCCACGGTGGGCCTGCGCCCCGAGGTCGCCGAGGACGGCACGGCCACCCCGGCCGTGCCCGACGCCGAGCTGTTCGCCCGCGACCACGTCCGCCGCGAGGCCGACCTCGACGAGCACCTCGACCGCCAGGACCCGCGCGACGAGCAGGCGATGTACACGGTCGCCTACCACCAGGACTGGACGGCGGTGCGCGACGCCTACGGGCCGCCCGACGTCGCCCACGACCCGGAGCTCGCGTTCGCCCTCGACCTGCTGGCGGTCTCCGCGCGCGGACCGAGCCACGAGGCTCGCCGGGGCGACATGCTGGCCGCTGCCGGGCCGCTGGTGCGTCGCTACGCCGCCGCCTCCGACGCCGCGATCGCGTCGGCATTCGACGACCTCGGGCTGGACTGGTCCGCGGGCCCCACGCCGGCCCGGCCGCAGCTCCAGGCCGAGCTCACGGTCGACGGCGACGGCCAGCTGCACGCGGGCGCCACGCAGGACGTCACCGTCACCGTCACCAACGTCGGCGACGAGACGGCGTGGCGCACCGTCGCCGAACTCGGCGACCACGAGCTCCTCGGCGGCCTGGAGTTCTTCTTCGGCCGCCTCGATCCCGGGGCGTCGCGGTCGTGGAGCCGCACGCTGCACGTCAGCGACGGGTGGCCGTCGGAGGTCTCCCGCGTGCCCGTCCGCGTGCGATCGGGCGACGGGAGCGAGCTCGCCGACGTCGACGTGGACGTCGTGGTCGCCGGACAGCCACTGCCGCGCCTCGCCTGGTCGTGGCGGGTGGAGCCCGAGGGAGGCGGCACGATCGACCTCGGCGACACCGTGCGCATCGTGCTGTCGGTGCGCAACGTCGGCGACGGTCCGTCGCACGGTGCCACCGCGCGCATCCGGAACCGCTCGGGGCGCACGCTCGACATCCTGCACGGCACGCTCCACGCGGGGCGCATGGTCTCCGACGACGGTGCGGCGTGCGCGGTCGTCGACGCCGGGTGGGACGGCGGCCGCATCGTCGGCAACGCCGACCCGAGCAGCGCACGGGTCGCCAGCCGGCTGCCGGCGCGCTGGGCTCCGGGCTGTCACCGTGAGCTCCTGCCTGGCGAGGCCTGGGAGGGCAGCTTCGACGTCGCCGTGCGCGAGCCGCTCGACGGGTCCTACCGGGTCGACCTGACCCTGGAGGACAGCGTCTCCTACGACCACGCCGCCATCGTGCGCGAGGGCTTCTACCGCTACTACCAGCAGGAGGAGTCGCTGCGCTTCGCGCTCGGCGGCAGCGCCCAGGCGTCGTCCGAGCGCGTGCCGCCGCGCATCGACATCTCCGCGGCCCCCGGCACGCGCGTCCAGCAGGACCTCGTCACGCTGTCGGGGCGGGTGGCCGACGACGACGGCCTCGATCACGTCGTGGTCTACGCCGACGACGACAAGGTGTTCTACGAGGGCTCCGACCCCGGGCAGGGCCTGCCCACCATCCCGTTCACGGCCGACGTCCGGCTCACCCCCGGCGAGCACACGCTCACGGTGCTGGCGCGCGACGCGCGGGGCTTCGTGTCGACGGCGTCCCGGGTGGTCACCCGCAGCGAGGACGTGCGCACGGCCGACGCCTCGGGCGCCGGCCTCACGCCGTAGGCCGCCCCTCGAGGAGCTGGCGGAATCGCAGCAGCAGGCTCGCCGCCTCGGGGCTCGGCCGGGAGGTGTCGAGGACGGCGTGGTACGCCGCCTCGCCCATCGCCTTGCGGTAGTGGTCGGCGTACGCGACCAGCCGCGTGAGGTTGTCCTTGCAGGTCAGCTCGGGGTGGAACTGGGTGGCGTAGACCACCTCGCCGACCCGCAGCGCCTGGTACGGGCAGCGCTCCGACCGGGCGAGCGACACGGCGCCGTCGGGGAACACGGTCGCCCGGTCCTTGTGGCCGAGCTGGGCGAGGAACGTGGTCGGCAGGGCGCCGAACAGCGGATCGGTCGCCGCGGCGTCGGTGCACGTGACCGGGAAGGTGCCCACCTCGGACCGCGCCTCGTCGCGGGCCACCACGCCACCGAGGGCGACGACGAGGCCCTGGAATCCGAAGCACGACGCGAACGTCGGGACGTCGCGCGCCGCGAGCTCGCCGAGCGTGTCGACGAACGGCGCGATCCACGGCTCGTCGTCGAAGATCGAGTAGGCGCCGCTGCCGCCCACCAGCACCGCGTCGACACCCCGCGTGACCTCGTCGAAGCGCGCGGGCGTGGTGAGCAGATCGTGGGGACGGACGGCCTCGACCGGCACCTCCAGGCGCGCGGCGAACGCGGCGCGCTCGTCGTCGCGCACGGGGTCACCGGCCTGTCGGGCCTGGAGCAGGGCGAAGCGCATCGGTCCTCCCACACGCGGGCGCGCCTCCTACCGGGTCCTCCGCCGCGCGTCATCCGGTGATACCGCGCCGGTCAGGAGGTCGTCGTGAGCCGGGTCGAGATCCGCGGGGCACGCACCCACAACCTGGCGGCCGTCGACCTCGACCTCGACACCGACGCGCTCACCGTGTTCGTCGGTCGGAGCGGTTCCGGCAAGTCGAGCCTGGCGTTCGACACGATCCATGCCGAGGGCCAGCGCCGCTACCTGGAGGCGCTCTCCACACGCCTGCGGCAGACCATCGGCGTCCTGCCCCGCCCACCGGTCGACATCGTCGCGGGGCTGCCGCCCACGGTGGCGCTCACCCAGCACGGCGACGTCCCGCCCGGCCCGGTGACGCTGGGTGCCTACGCCGAGCTCGACGTGATCCTGCGGGTGCTGTTCGGACGCGCGGGCACCCAGCACGACCCCGCGACGGGCGACGTGGTCACCGCCACGCCGCACGACGCCATCGTCGCCGCGTTGCTGTCCCTGCCCGCGGGCAGTCGGCTCACGCTCGAGGCGCCCGTCCGCGTGATCGAGGACGGGGCGGGCGTGCTCCGCGAGATCGTCCGCGCCGGGTTCTCCCGCGTGCGCGTCGGCGACGCCATCACGCGCGTGGAGGAGGTCGTCCCGGCGAGCCTCGGCCCCGGCGACGTGGTGCGCATCGTCGTCGACCGCATCCGTCTGGGCGACGACCGGCGTGATCGTGTCCACGATGCCGTGCGCACAGCGAGCCGCGCGGGGGGCGGCGTGGTCGTGGCCGTGGTCGGAGACGAGGAGACGACCTGGACCGATCGTCCCTACAGCTTCGCCACCCACACGGCACTCCCCGACCTGTCGCCCGCGCTCTTCCGGGCGCCGGGACCCCACGCCTGCCCGACGTGCGAGGGCACCGGCGCCCGCGGCGATGCGCCGTGCCCGGACTGCGGTGGCACCGGACTCGGCCCCGTCGCGCGCGCGGTCACGTTCGCCGACCGCACGCTGCCGTGGGTGCAGGCCTGCACCGTCGGTGCGCTGGCCGACGAGGTGGCGACGTGGCCGCGCGACGCGGTGTCCACACCGCTGCTGGCGGAGCTGGCGTCGCGGCTGCGCGCCCTGGTGGACGTGGGGCTCGACCACCTCGCGGTCGACGTGCCGGTGGCCCGCCTGTCCGCCGGCGAGCAACAGCGCCTCCGCCTCGCACGCCAGGTGGGCTCGGACCTGTCGGGGGTGCTGTTCGTGCTCGACGAGCCGTCCGCCGGGCTGCAACGCGACCAGGTGGCCCGGCTCGTCGGGCTGCTGCGGCGCCTGCGCGACCAGGGCAACGGCGTGCTGGTGGTCGAGCACCACCCGGACGTCATCGCCGCCGCCGATCGCGTGGTGGAGTTCGGGCCCGGCCCGGGGCGGGAGGGCGGTCGGGTGGTCTTCGACGGGCCACCGGCGGCCCTGGCGGGCGCCGACACACCGACGGGCGTGTGGCTCGGGCGTCCGCTGTCGTCGGAGCGTCCGCCCCGTCGGGTCGACGGCTGGCTCACGCTCCGCGGGGCGTCCGAACGCAACCTGGTCGGCGACGCGGTCCGCGTGGGCCTGGGGCGGCTCACCGCCCTGGTCGGTCCGAGCGGGGCCGGGAAGACGGCCGTGCTCGACGCGCTCGGGGCCCACCTCGCCGCGCGGTGGGTCGCCGACCCGCCGACGCTGTCCGGCACCCTCGACGGCGGCCCGGACCTGACGCGGGCGCTCGTGGTCGACGACGCCTCCGCCCGGCGCTCCCGTCGGTCGATGCCGGCCACCTACACCGGGCTGTGGGACACGCTGCGGGAGCTGCTCGCCGCCACGCACGAGGCGCGGGTGCGCGGTCTGGAGGCCAACGCCTTCAGCCTCAACGTGGTGGCCGGGCGGTGCGAGGCCTGCGGCGGGCTCGGCGTCCGGCGGGTGGATCTGCAGTTCCTGCCCAGCGTCGACGTGCCGTGTGAGGTCTGCGACGGAAGACGCTTCGCCGGCGACGTGCTCGAGGTGCGGTGGAAGGGACGCAACGCCGCCGAGCTGCTCGACCTGACGGCCGACGAGGCGCTTCCGCTGCTCGCGGGCCACCCGCGGCTGGAGGAGGGGCTGCGGGCCCTGCGGGACGTGGGCCTGGGCTACGTGGCGCTGGGTCAGCCGGCCCACACGCTGTCGGGTGGCGAGGCGCGCCGGCTCCGGTTGGCGCGCGAGCTCGCCCGGGCAGCCCGGCGCGGGGCCGCCGACACGGTGTTCCTGCTCGACGAGCCCACCGCGGGGCTGCACCCCCAGGACGTCGCGGTGCTGGCCGCGCTGCTCCACCGGCTGGTCGACGAGGGGGCCACGGTGGTGGTCGCCACCCACCACGCCCAGCTCGCCGCAGCGTGCGACCACGTCGTGGTGCTCGGACCGGGCGTCGGACGGGCGGGTGGGCGGGTGGTCGCCGAGGGCGCGCCCGACGACGTGCTCGACCAGGTCGCTTCCCGCGTCGAGCCGTGAGGGATCCGACCGGCACGAGGCGGCTCACGCCCCGGCGCCGACGCGGGAGCGCCTACAGGCCGGCCAACCGCACGAGACCGAGCTTCTCGGCCCGGAGCAGCACCCGGTCGACGACCTCCATCGTGAGCGCGCGGCGATCGAGCCGGGCGTCGAGGATGCCCATGTCGAACAGCCGCTCGAGCTCGGGCTGCCCCGGGTCGATGTAGGCGTAGCAGCCGCCGGTGAAGTCGGCGGGGTCGATGTCGACCACCGGCAGCGTCGTCGGAGCGCGCGGCTGCCGCGCGGCCATCGCGTCCAGGTCGAGGCAGTCCCACAGCGGGTTCGCGGCGGCGTTGCGCGCGGTGAGCGCGTCCATGCCGAACACCTCCTGGAGGTGCTTGAGGACGCTGGTGTGGTCGAACTGGGTGTGGATCGCCTCGGTGCGCGCGTAGGGCCCGAGCACCAGGGACGGCACGCGGAAGCCGAGCTGGTCGAAGCCGTCCGCGGCGTGGTCGTCGGCCGTGGTGGGGGGCGCCACGTGGTCGTAGAAGCCGCCGTGCTCGTCGTAGTCGACGATCATCATCGACCGCTCCCACTGCGGGCTCTCGGCAAGCGCCTTGTAGACCGCACCGATCAGCACCTGACCCAGGATCGGCGCATGGGGCGGGTGGTCGTCGTTGGCGCCGTAGGACGGCTCGACGAAACAGACCTTGGGCAGGGTGCCGTTGGCGGCGTCGTCGAAGTACTGCTCGATGGGCCGCATGTTCGGTCCGAACAGGCCACCGGTGTAGTCGACGAGCGTCGCGAACGGCAGGTCGTGGTAGTAGACGGCCCAGCTCACGCCGGCCTCGTCGAGCTGCTCGAAGATCGAGCGGAGCTTGAACGGGGCGCGCGAGAAGTCGTTGGACTTCATCCCGTCGGACGTGGCGCACAGGCTGTAGATGCGGTTGGGCCACGTGGGCCCCATGACCGACGCGAACCAGCGGTCGCACACGGCGTTGTCGTCGGCGAGCGCATAGGAGATCGGCAGGTCGGCGCGGCGCATGTAGCCCATCACCGTGCGCGCGAACGTGCTGCGCCCGTCGTCGTGGGCGCGGACGAAGCCGGCGTTCGTGCCGCCGTCGAACTGGTCGTGGGACCGGTCCCAGCCGTGCGGCGGGTCCTCGATGCACGCCAGCTCCAGCGGGTGGACCGGCACCATCACGCCGTCGGCGTCGGGGTTCTCCATGCCCGCGGTCAACCCGTCGACGTCGTCGCGGCCCTCGTCGAGCGTGAGCGCGCCCAGGTAGTGGTCGAAGGTCCGGTTCTCCATCATCAGGATGACGAACGTGTCGATCGCCGTCTTGGGGTCGAGCGGGGTGGTGTCGGTGTCGGTGTCGTCGCCGACGTCGTCGCCGCCGGTGGTGCAGCCGGACGCGATGGCGGCCAGACCCGCCGTGGCGCCGAGGCCCTTGAGGGCGCTGCGGCGGGACGTGCCTTGGGGAGCGGGGGCGGTGGGACGACGAGCCATGGGACCTCCAACGCCGCGCACCATGCCCCGCTCCGACGGTACGCGGCAACGGCAAACCGTGACGAACGCGTCACGGTTCATCGGGCGTTCCTCCTAGATGTGCACGCTCTCGCCGCTGGCCTTGGCGACGGCCTCGAGCATCGCCTCGGCCGCCGTGGGGTGGGCGTGCATCGTGGTCATCAACGTCTCGGCGGTGGCCTCGGCGCTGCGGGCGAGCACGAACTCGGCCACCATCTCGGTGGCGTCGGCGCCGACGATGTGCGCGCCGAGGATCTCGCCGTAGCGGTTGTCGATGACGACCTTGACGAAGCCCTCGGGGTGGCCCGATCCCTGCGAGCGGCCGTTGGCCACGAACGGGAAGCGCCCGATGCGGACGTCCTTGCCGGCTGCCTTCGCCGCTGCCTCCGTCATCCCCACGCTCGCCACCTGGGGCTGGCAGTAGGTGCACGACGGGATCGCGGTGGGGTCGACGTCGGGGACGGTGTGGCCCGCGATGCGCTCGACGCAGACGTGGGCCTGTCGGGTGGCGACGTGGGCGAGCGCGGGGCCGGCGTTGCACACGTCACCCACGGCGTACACGCCGGTCACCGAGGTGCGGTGGCTGGCGTCGACCTCGATGAACCCGCGCGCGTCGGTGCGCACGCCCACCGCGTCGAGGCCGAGCGCGTCGCTGTTGGGGGTGACCCCGAGGGCGACGAGCACGGTGTGCGCGTCGAGCCGGGTGCCGTCGCCCAGGGTGACCGCGCAGGCATCCCCCTCACGGGTGACCTCTTGGACGCGGGTGCCCACCTTGACGGTGATGCCCGACTTCGTGAACGCCTTGCGCACCTCGGCGGCGACCTCGGCGTCCTCGAGGGGGAGCACCTCCGGCTGGGCTTCGACGACGGTGACCTCCGACCCCATCGCGTGCAGGAAGTAGGCGAACTCCATCCCGATGGCGCCCGCGCCGAGCACGACGACCGACGGCGGGCGCTCCGTGAGCACGATGGCCTCACGGTAGGTGAGGATGCGCTCGCCATCGGGCGTGATGCCGGGGAACGACCGGGCGCGCGCGCCGGTGGCGAGCACGACGTGCCTGGCGGTCAGCTGCCGCTCGCCGTCAGCGCCCGACACGGTGACGGCGCCGGGACCGGTGAGCGTGGCGGTGCCGGGGATCTGCGTGACGCCGTACTTCTTGAACAGGCTGCCCACGCCCTTCTCGAAGCGCCGGCTCACCTTGCGCGAGCGCTCGACCACCTTGGCGTAGTCGATGCTCAGCTCGCCGGTGGACAGGCCGAAGCGGTCGGCGTCGCGGATGGCGTGGGCGAGCTCGGCGGTCTTGAGCAGCGCCTTGCTGGGGATGCAGCCCCAGTTCAGACAGACGCCGCCGAGCTTGTCGCGCTCGACGCAGGCGACCTTCAGGCCGAGCTGGGCGCCGCGGATCGCGGCCGGGTAGCCGCCGGGGCCGCCCCCGATGACGAGGAGATCGAAGCTGTCGGACACGGGGCCTCCGGAGCGGTCGCGGCGCGAGGGCAGGGGACGCGGCAGGTGCGGACCGGCGCTCACACGAACAGCAGCGCCGGGACCTCGACGTAGCGCCGGAGCACGGCGAGGAAGCCGGCACCGACGGCGCCGTCGATGACGCGGTGATCGCAGGTCATCGTGGCCTTCATGCGCCAGCCGATGCCGAGCTGGCCGTGGGAGACCACCGGGACCTGGGCCAGCGCGCCGACGGCGAGGATGCCGGCCTCGGGCGGGTTGAGGATGGCGGTGAAGTGCTCGATGTCCATCATCCCCAGGTTGGAGATCGTGAACGTGCCGCCCTGGTAGTCCTCCGGCATCAGCTTGCCGTCGCGGGCCTTGGCCGCCAGCGCGCGGGTGGTGCTGCCGATCGTGGCCAGGTCGAGCTGGTCGGCGTTGCGGATCACCGGCGTGAGCAGGCCCTCGTCGACGGCGACGGCGACGCCCACGTCGACCCGTCCGTGACGCACGATGCCCTTGTCGGTCCACGAGGCGTTGGCCGCGGGGTAGGCGCGCAGGGCCTTGGCGACGGCCTTGACCATCAGGTCGTTGTAGCTGACCTTGAGGTCGGGCTGGTGGACCTTGAGGCCGTCGCGGAACGCGACCATGCCGTCCATGTCGAACGTGACGGTGAGGAAGAACGTCGGGATGTCGGTGTGGGAGGCGAGCAGGCGCCGCGCGATGGTCTTGCGCATCGGCGTGAGCTTGACGACGGTGTCGTCGGGCACCGTGACGGCGGCGCCACCGGGACGTCCCTGACGCTCGACGTCGGCGCGCACGATGCGGCCGCCCGGGCCCGTGCCGTCGATGCCCCGCAGGTCGATGCCCTTGTCGCGCGCGATCGCCCGCGCCAGCGGCGAGGCCAGCACGCGTCCGGGCCGGCCCGACGCGGCGCGCACGTCGCCCGGCGGATCGAGAAACAGCGGCGGCAGCGCCTGATCGTGCCAGGTGCGCGTGACGCTCGCCTGGGGCGGCGGCGGATCGGACGGACGGGACGCGGACGACGTCGTCGGGGCTTCAGAAGTCTTGGCCTCGTCGGCGCCGGGAGCGCTCGCCGCGGCCGCAGGGGACGGCTCGGGCTCGGCCCCGCCGTCGTCCGTCGCCGCCTCGGCCGCGGCCGGCGCACCGTCACCGGCGGCCTTCTTCCGCATGGCGTCGAGCTCGGCGCGGGCCGTGGCGATGAGCTCCCCGGCGTCTTCCCCGGCGGCGCCCAGCACGGCGATCGGTGCGTTGACCGGCACCTCGTCGTCTTCTGCCACGAGGCGCGCGAGGAGCACGCCGTCCTCGTACAGCTCGGCCTCGACGGTGGCCTTGTCGGTGCCGATCTCGGCGATGACCGCACCGGACGAGAACGCGTCGCCCTCCTCCAGGCGCCACGCGACCAGCGTGCCCAGCTCCATCGTGGGCGACACCGCGGGCAGTCGGTAGATCTCGGCCATCGGGGCTCCTAGCGGTGGCACACGGCGCGCGCGGCGTCGACGACGCGCTGCACCGAGGGCATGACCAGCTGCTCCAGGTTGGTGGCGTAGGGCTGGTTGACGTCGCGGCTCGTCACGCGCAGCACCGGGGCATCCAACGCGTCGAAACAGGCTTCCTGGACGCGCGCGGCGATCTCGGCGCCGACGCCTGCGAACGGGTAGCCCTCCTGGACCACCACCATGCGACCGGTGCGCGCGACGGCGCCGAACAGCGCCTCCTCGTCGAGGGGACGCAGCGTGCGCAGGTCGAGCACGCCCGCGGAGATGCCGTGGTCGTCCTGGAGCTGCTGTGCGGCCGCCAGGCAGGTGTGGACCTGCTTGTTCCACGTCACGAGGGTCACGTCGTCGCCCTGGCGCTTCCAGTCGGCCTTGCCGAGCGGGATCAGCGTCTCCGCGTCGGGGACCTCGCCCTTGAACCCGTACAGCATCTCCGACTCCATGAAGATCACAGGGTCGTCGTCACGGATGGCGGACTTCAGCAGGCCGTACGCGTCGGCCGGCGTGGCGATCGAGACGACCTTGAGGCCGGGGAAGTGGGCGTAGATGGCCTCGAGCGACATCGAGTGCTGGCTGGCGAGGTTCTCGGCTGCGCCCGTGGGGCCGCGGATCACCATGGGCACGCGGTACTGGCCGGCGGTCATGTTGTAGACCTTGGCCGCGTTGTTGATGATCTGGTCGAAGGCCACGAGGCTGAAGTTCCAGGTCATCACCTCCACGATCGGGCGCAGCCCCGCCATGGCGGCGCCGATCGCGATGCCGGTGAAGCCGTTCTCGGCGATCGGGGTGTCGATGACGCGGCGGTCGCCGAACTCGGCGAGCATCCCCTGGGAGACCTTGTAGGCGCCGTCGTAGTAGGCGACCTCCTCCCCCAGCAGGAAGACGTTGTCGTCGCGGCGCATCTCCTCGACCATCGCGCGGCGCAGGGCCTCGCGCAGTGCAAGCTCGGCCATGGCTACTTCGCCCCGGTGGCGTAGGTGTAGGCGTACAGATCGGCGGGGTCGGGGTCGGGCGCGGCCTCGGCGAAGGCGTAGGCCTCCTTGGCGATGGCCTTGGCCTCCTCCTGCAGCGGCTGGAGCGCGTCGTCGTCGACGCCGTGCTCGGACGCGAGGCGCTGCTCGACCAGCTTGAGGCCGTCGGTGGTCTTGCGGTGCTCGTCGACCTCGTCCTTGCTCCGGTACTTGGCCGGGTCGGACATCGAGTGGCCCTGGTAGCGGTAGGTGATGGCCTCGAGCAGCACCGGCCCGTTCCCGGCGCGCGCGTGGTCGACCGCCGCCTTGACGTTGCGGTAGACGTCGACGACGTCGAAGGCCTCGAACTGCCAGTGCTTCATCCCCAGGCCCTCGCCACGGCGCGACATGTCCTTCTCGTAGGACTGGCGGTCGAGGCTGGTGCCCATGGCGTAGTAGTTGTTCTCGCAGAGGAACACGGCGGGCAGCGACCAGAGCTGCGACAGCTCGAGGGCCTCGTAGAACGCGCCCTGCTGGGCCGCCCCTTCCCCGAAGAACGTGAGCGAGACGCGGCCGTTGGCCAGGTAGCGGGCAGCGAACGCCGCACCGGCGCCGAGCGGCACCTGGCCGCCGACGATGCCGTAGCCACCCCAGAAGTTGTGCTCGCGGCTCACCAGGTGCATCGACCCGCCGATGCCGCGCGTGGTGCCGCTCGCCTTGCCGAACAGCTCGGCCATGACCGCCTTGGGGTCGGCGCCGCGGGCCATGATCTGGCCGTGGTCGCGGTAGGCCGCGACGACGTAGTCGTCCGCCTCCAACGCGGCACACGCGCCGACGGCCACCGCCTCCTGTCCGATGTACAGGTGGCAGAAGCCCTTGATCTTCTTCATCGTGTAGGCCTTCGCGGCCTGCTCCTCGACGCGGCGGATGAGCAGCATCTGCCGGTAGAGCTCGAGGAGCATCGCCTTGGAGACGGGTGCGTCCGGGACCGGGTCGTTCACGCGGGCTCCATGCAGGTCCATCGCGTACCACCCCTGCGGCGGCGGGCGCAACCCGCCGTGGCCGTCCGCGACAGCCTCGGCGCCCGCCGCGGTGCCCGGTGGGGGAGCGGGCGTCGCCCCGCGGCGCGACCCTCGACGCGCCGGCGGCTCACGCAGGCTCACGCCGGCTCACGCGCGCCTCACGGCCTGGTCAGGAGGGCCTCACGAGGCACGGCGCGCCCGGTCCGTGGTGCAGGAGGGCGCGGGCGGACCTCACCGGGTGCCGCGGCCGGTCCTCACGGGATCGGCTGGGGCGTGACGCTCCAGTCGGACTGGTGGGCCGTGAACCGGAACGCGCCACTGACGGCGGGCTGGCCACCCACCTGGAGGTCGGCGGCGCCGTTGACGGCGAGTCGCGCCAGGTTGATGAACCCGTCGGCGGTGGTGCCCGGGCCGTAGAAGCTGAGGACGAGGGGCGTCACGATGTCGTCCATGATCACGGCCGTGGGGATGGCTGCCCCGATGAACCCGGGGTCGATCGACGACGTCGAGATCGTGCCCTCGGACAGGGCGTGCGGCGACGAGATCTGGATCAGCGGCTCGTCGGGGTAGAACTGGAGGGGGATCGTGAGGCTGTCGGGGCCGGTCTCGTAGTAGTCGGCGGCGGTGAACCCGCCGTGGAGCTGCTCGATGGCGTCACCGCTGGCGTCGTAGAACTCGGGGAGCGTCCACAGCGACAGGTCCTCGTGGCGCTCGCCCTGGACCACGTCGACGACCAACGCCTCGGTGGTGCTGTCGTAGCGCGCCTCCAGCAGCACGATCGCGCGCTCCTCCAGGATGAGCTCGTCGATGTTGCTGTTGATGCCGGCGAGGGTGAAGTCGCCCGGCAACCCCAAGGCGCTGATCGCGGCGATCAGGCCGGCGATGGCGTTGTCCTCGGTGCCGTCGTTGTCGAGGTCGATGCCGCGGGTGGCGGGCAGGATCTCGAGGGAGTCGACCTTGTACCGGGCGTTCGTGAACGACACCGTGAACCCGGCGTCGGTGTCGGTGTCGGTGTCCGTGTCCGTGTCGGCCACCGTGTCGGTGTCGGTCGTGTCGGTCGTGTCGCTGTCGACCGTGTCCGAGTCGGCATCGGTGTCGGTGTCGACCACGTCCTTGTCGGTGGCGTCGGTGGCGGACGTGCACGCCGCCGATCCGAGCAGGGCGAGGCAGAGGGTGATGGTAGCGCGCTGCATGATAGACCCCCGGGCGCGACAAGGTGCCACCGCTCTCGACCGAGCGCAAGCGTGATGCGCGGAGGATGACCATGGGCCTGCTGGACAAGCTCCAAGCAGGGGATGTAGCCGGCTTCAACGACGGCCGGGACGACCTCGGCCGCGAGGAGCTCTTCGCCGCCGAGCTGGCCGAGCTCGTGCTGCACGGTGTCGATCTGTCGGGGGTCAACCTCGACAAGGCCGACCTGACGGGTACGGACCTCACCGAGGCCAACCTGGTGCGCGCGTCGATGTCCGACGTCGACGGGGCCGGGCTCATCCTCGACGGTGCGCTGGCGATGAAGGTGCGCCTGCGCGACGCCTGGCTCGAAGACGCGGACCTGACCGGCGCGGATCTGTCCGGGGCCGATCTGGCCGGCGCGGTCCTGCACCGCAGCAAGGGCGAGGCGGTGCGGCTGCTCCAGGCGCGCCTGAAGGACGTGGGGGCCCACGAGGCGAGCTGGCCGCTGGCCGACCTGTCCGAGGCCACGCTCAAGGGGGCCGACTTCACGGGGGCCGACCTGTCCCGGGCCCGCCTCGTCGACGCCAAGGCGGGCGGGTGCACGCTCGCCGGGGCACGCCTCGACGGCATCGACGCCGCGGGCGTGCGGCTCGGCGGGGCCAACCTGGCGGGAGCCACGCTATCGGGCGCGCGCCTGGCCGGTGCCCACCTCGCGGGTGCAGACCTGTCCGGCGCCGACCTGCGCCACGCCGATCTGTCCCGCGCCAACCTCACCGGCGCGGTGATGACGGGCGCGAACCTGTCGGGCGCGAGCCTGGTCGATGCCTGCCTCGATCAGGTGGATCTGGCCGAGGTCACGCTCACCGAGGCCGATCTGTCCGGTCTCGACCCGGTCACGCTCGGGCTGGCCGACGCCGTCGTCGAGGAGCTGGCCGCCCACGGCGCCCGCTTCGATCCCGACGCGCCGCTGGTCTTCGACGATCCGGCCGTGGCCTGCGTGGGCGACGCCGTCGGCTGCCTGTGGCTCAACGCCGACGGCCCCGAGACGCTCACGCTCCGGTGGGCGGTGCAGCGGCCGGGCGCGGTCCTGCGCACGGGGGTCCTGCCGGTGAGCGGCACGAGCGTGCTGTTCCACGGCATCGTCGCCCGCGACGACGGTTTCTCGCTCGTCGCCCTGCTCGAACGCGCCGACGGCGTGGTCGCCTCGGTGTGGCCGCTGCCGGCCGACGGGCGCGCGGGCCGGCCGGTGGTCTCGTCCCTCGGCTACGAGCCCGCCGTACAGCCCGCGATGCGGCGCGAGGGCGACGCCGTCTGGCTGTTCGGCATCGCCCGTCAGGGTCCCACGATCGTCGTGCACCGCGATCGCGGCGACGGCGAGGGGTTCACGGCGGTCGGGTCCACCCACATGCCGCAGGCCCGTGGCTTCCTCGGGCGCACCCACCCGGTGCTGGTGTCGAAGGGGGGCGTGGCCATGGCCATCCAGCCTCAGGGACCGATGGCCCCCCACCGCATGCCCGACGGCTTCCCGGCCACCACCAGCGCCGCAGCGCCCGCGGGCGACCGCGTGGTGGCGGTCTGGAACACGCTGCCCCAGGGCAAGGATCCGGGCGGGCTGCGCTCGGTGGTCCTGGGCGACCGCCACGCCCGGGAGCCGCGGATCCTGTCGACCGACCCGCGGGTCTCCGGGCTCGACGCCGTCCCCGACGGCGACGTCGTCCGCGTCGCGTGGACGCAGGACGACGGCGCGGGCGGCGGCACCTGCCACGTGGTCACCCTGCCCGACGGTGAGCCGACCACGATCCCCACGTCCGACGGCCCGTTCGACGACGTGCGCCTGGTGCGTCACGCCGACGACGACAGCTTGCGGTTGGTCCTGGGCACGGCCGATGGCCGGGTGATCGTGTGTGGCCTCGACGGCCGCGGGCGCGTCGAGCTGACCGATCCCGACGCGTGAGTCCACGTCGGCCCCGGTCGTGTCGGGGTCGGAACGTGGGGCGCGCGAACGCCTGCGGTCGGGTGGTTCCCTGCGGTCGGCGTGCCAGGAATGAGGTAGGCTGACGCGCGCACTGGCAGGGGGCCGGGTGGCGAAGAAGATCCGCAGCGAACCGCCGCCTCGAAGGCGCCTCCTGGCGCCCACGGGGCCCGAGGGCGTTCGCGCGCCGGGCACGTCGCTCGATCCGTCCACCGCGGCCGAGGCCGATCCCCCCACGCCCGCGCTGGGCGGCGAGGTGGCGCCCGCGCCGCTGCCGTCCGGACGTGTGCGGCCGTTCGGCGCGCCGGTGCCCACCCAACCTGGCGAAGAGCTCGAAGCCTCGCTGCGTCACGCGGTCCACGACGACGACAACCTCGTGCCGCGCAGCCTGGAACACCTCATGGAGGACGTCCAGATCCTGTCCGCCGAGGTGGAGCCGCTGCCGCCGGAGGACGACGTCGACGGGCCACCGGACCGGGCGCGGGCGATCGCCATCGGCCTGTTGATCGGCGCCGCGCTCGGCCTCGTGATCGACGCGATCCTGTCGAACTGGCTCTTCTCGGGCCTCTGAGCCCGCCGGCACGACAGGGCGGCGCCGGCCGCGCCTAGCGCGGACCCTCCGGGAGGCCCGGCCGATCGCCGTCGGCGGGGCCTGCGAGGCGACCGCGACAGGCACGGAGCGTGGCCAGATCGGCCCGCGTGAGCGTGGTGCTGCGCACCAATGCCTGCTCGACGAGGTCGTGTCCTTCGATCCACGCGCGCCAGGCCACGGCCGGCGAGGTGTCGGGACAGGTCCACACGGCGGGGTCGGCGCCCGGGGGGGCGGGCCGCACCCAGGTGCGCAGGCCCAGGCCGCCGGTGGCGTCGTCTCCGCCGCGGACATCGAGGGGGTCGCGATCGAAGGGGTGGTGCACCGGCGCCGACAGGCGGATCGGCGCGCCGGCGTCGGCGATGCCGTCGAACGCCAGGCCGGCGGTGGACGGGGCGTCGAGGAGGCGCGCCAGCCACCCGGCGCGGTGGGGGCCCGGCACCGCGGCGAGCTCCCGGCGCAGCCCGAGCGCCTCGGTGCCCGACAGCGTCCACGTCACCCCGGGCTGGCCGTCGTCGTCGATGCGCTCGCGGATCTCGAGCGCGCCCACGCCGTTGGGCACGGGGCCGTCCAGCCGCCAGCGGGTGCCGTCGTCGACGACGCCACTGGGCAGACCGTCGGTGACGGCGGGGACGGGGATGGTGGCGTAGGCGCGACCGAGCGCGGCGCCGCCGAGGAGCTCCGGTCGGACCTCGAACGGTCCGCACACCGCGCACGCGATGTCGAGCCAGCCGCCGCGTCCGTCGTGCTCCAGGCGCACGAGCGCGTGGTCGAAGCCGAGCGGTGCCAGCCCCGGCGCCGGGCCGTCGGCGCGGGACCGCACGAGGTAGGTGTCGGCCGTGAGGCGTGCCTGGCGGGCATACAGCGTGGCCAGCATCGCCGCCTCGGGCTCGGTGACCGCGCGGCCCCTCCGCGCCGCGAGCAGCGGGCGGGGGCGGGTGGGATCGACCTGGAGGGGGGCGATCGTGACCCGCTCCAGCGTGAGGTCGCGCAGCAGGGCGGCCAGCTCCCAGTCCCGCCGGCCCGACTTGCTCGCCACGGCCAGCCCCGGCTCGGGCAGGCTGGAGGCGACGAACCGGTCCCAGAGCTCCTCCACGAGGCGCTCCCGGTCGGCGAGCAGCGTGTCGCCCGCGAGGTGGGCGAGCCGCCACGCCCCCGGCTCGACCACGGCCTCTCCCGGCGTCACCGTGCCATCGGGCCGCGTCCACGAGGCGGCGATCGTGGCGTGCGCCGCGGGCACCTCCAGGGTGCCCCACACGTCTTCGAGCGGGCGCGTGACCGTCCAGGTGCACGCGGGGGTGCCCGGCGCGGCGGCCAGCCACACCGCACCCCCGGCGACGCGGCCGTGGTCGCACCCGGTCACCTGCGCGTCGAGGGCATCGACCGGCAGGGCGACGAAGGCCGTGTGGGCTGTGGAGGAGCTGTGGGCTGTCGTGTCGGCGTCCGGCCACGTCAGCGTGTGCTCCTCGCGGTAGGTCAGCCCGCCGCCCACGCGCAGGCGGGCGAGGGGACGCCGACCGGACACCGCGACCACCACGTGCTCGCTGTGGACGGGCGGGGACGACGCTGCCGGGAGCCGGGGCGGGATGGCCCGCGCGAGCGCGACACCCGACGGGGTGTGCCAGGCGCCGGCGGGCGCGCCGAGGTCGGGGTGGGGCAGCAGGTGCGGGCCGTCGTCGGCCCACCACACCGCCACCTCGGGCGCGTCGAGCGCGGGGGCGGTGTCGGCATCGGGGGACCACCGCGCCACCTCCACGCGGTCCGGGCCGCCCCGGGTCAGCGCGACCAGCGTGCGTGCGACGCCGCGCCCGTCGGCCACCCCCAGCGCGAGCGCCGCGTCCCCCGACACCGGCGCGCGGCCGAACCACGCCACGGGCACAGCGCGCAGGGCGTGGACCTGCTCACGGGCCTGGACCGCCGTCAGCCCGGAGGCGCTGGCAGGTGCGGACGGCGCGGGCGACCGGTCGGCCCACGGGTGGGTCAGCACCGCTGCGGCACCGGGCCGGGCGTCGGCGACCCACGCCGTGCGCTTGTCCAGCGCCACGCCCTCCAAGGCCGGCGTGAACGCGCGAGGCACCACCAGCTCGGCGAACGCGGCGTGGTCGCGACCGGGCGTCCACCGGTAGTCGACCGGACGCGTCCACGCGCGCGTCAGGTCGAGGTCGACGCGGTCGCCTTCGACGAGCTCCGGCAGCGTCCACCGGACCCGTCGCAGCCCGTTCGGGTCGTGGACGGTCACGGTCACGCGTTCGGGCCCCAACGGGTAGCGGCGCGACGCGTCGGGGCGCACCCGTCCCGACCACGCCGTGAGGTCGACCCCGTCGGGCAACGCCAGATCGACATGGTCGCAGCCCGGCTTCGCGACCAGCGCGACGTGGACCTCCTCCTGCCAGCCGACGTCGTCGAAGCGCACCGCGGTGTGGGTCGACAGCAGCACGCACGCCCCGACCTCCAGGAACGGCGCGGCGAGCGGCGCGGCGAGCACCGGGACGAACGGCGTCATCCCTCGTCCCCGTCGTCGTCGTCGCCCGCTGCCTCAGCGTCGCGGGCAGCCCGTGCGGCGCGACGGCGAGCGCGCTCGACCTCCTCCTTGAGCAGCTTGGGCAGGCCCCCACGCACGGCGTCGGCCCAGCTCGCGACACCCGCCGGGTCGTCTGCGGTCCACGCGCGGAGCACGCGACGGAGCGCCTTGCGGACCATCGGGCTCTCGTCCCGCAGGAAGGCGTCGGCCAGCGTGGTGAGGTCGGCCGCACGCGCAGCGTCGACGAAGCGGATGTGGCGCTCGCCGAGCCGCTCGCGCAGGGCCGCGGCGCACGGGCCCTGCAGGGGCTCGGGCGTGAGCGCGAGGCCGGCGGACACGACCGCGCGTCGGGCGGCTTCGTGGCCGGCGGCACGCGCGGCCTCGATCAACGGCGCCAGCCCGCGGCCCGAGGCGAGCGCTGCGGGACCGAGCACGAACCACCCGAGCGCGTCGGCGGACTGCGGATCGTCGACCCGCTCCAGCCAGCCCAGGCCGAGGTCGAGCGCCGTGTCCGGTGCATCAGGGAGCGCGGCGGCGACGAGCCCGATGGCCATCAGTCCGTCCTCGAACGCGGCGGCGAACAGCCGGTCGAGCGCGCCCTCGTCGCGGTCGAGGACCACCTCCTCCTCGTGCCACGCGGCCGCCAGCAGGCGTGCCAGCTCGCCGTCGGAGACGCCGCGGACGCCCTTGAGCGGGTGGGCGTGCTGACGGCGGGCGGCGGCGGTGCGCCGGTCGGCGAGCGCCTCCAGGGTGTCGGACAGGGTGGCCTCGTCCATCGGTCAGGTCTCCAGGAAGCGCGCGAGCACGTCGGCCAGCGCGTCGGGGGCGTCGTGGTGCAGCAGGTGGCCGGCACCGGGCACGACGACCGCGGTGGCGTGGCGCAAGGCCTGCACCCGCGCCGCCACGTCGAGCTGGCGGTAGGGGCTGTCCTCGCCGTCGACGAGCAACGTGGGCGCCTCGATGCGGGCCAGGTGGCGCAGGTGCAGCGCTTCCTGGAACGGCACCGGCGACCGCCCGCGGTGGAGGGGATCCCAGGTCCACGTCAGGGTGCCCGGCTCGGGCGCTTCGACCGCCGGGTCGCCGTCGACGACCGGCCGCGTGACCCGGGCGGCCAGGCGCCGCGCCCGCGCGGGGTCGAGCCGTGGCGCGGCGCGCAGGAGGCGTGCCGTCGCGGCGTCCAGGTCGGGCAGGCTCGGATGGCGCCGTGGCTCGGCGAGCTGATCGAGGTAGGCGACCGCGTTCGTCGTCGCGCGTTCCGTGCCGTCGGGGGGACCGAGCCCCTCCAGCAGCGCCAGGCGTCGCACCCGGTCGGGGCGACAGGCCGCCACCAGGCCTGCGATTGTGCCGCCCATCGAGTGCCCGACGAGATCGACGGGCGACGGCCCCAGCGACCGGAGGAGGCCGTCGACGTCGGCGACGTAGTCCCAGAAGTGGTAGAAGCCGCCGGCTCCGACGTGCTCGGACAGGCCGTGCCCGCGGTGGTCCGGCGCCACCACGTGACGGCCTCGCGCCACCAGGGCCTGCGCCACGGCGTCCCACGCCGGGCCCTGCTCGAGGTAGCCGTGCAGCACGACCACCGGCGGCGACGTCGTGGGCGCGCCCCACGACGCCACCCGCAGCCGCAGGCCCCGCGGACCGGTGACGACGTCGTGCTCGCGCCAGCCGTCGGCGACGGGGGCGCTCACGGGGCGTTCCAGCACAGCCGAAGGCCCGCCTTGAGGCGACCCGACAGCTTGTGGGACAGCCTCAGGCTCGGGCGGGCCGTGCCCGACGGGTGGGTGTAGCAGCCGCCCATCACCACGCGTCCGCGCTCCGGTCGATCGCGCCACGCGCTGGCCGTGTACTCGAACACGCCGCCGGCTGCGCCGAACAGGGCGGCGTCGCCGTGGGCGCCGAACGCGCGCACCCCCAGCGGGGCGCGCAGGCCCAGCTCGGCAGTGACGGCCATGCCCGGGCGCCAGTGATCGCCCCAGGGCCAGGTGCGGCCGTCGATCCCGCGGGCCGCCTTCTCCCACTCGTCGGCGGACGGCAGCCGCGCCCCGACCGACGCCGCGTGGCGGTCGGCGTCTTCGGGCCACAGGGCGTACACCGGCTTGTCGTCGTCTCCGGCGGGGAGGCGTCGCTCCGGCCCCCAGTGGGGCAGGTAGCCGGCGTCCTGGCGGGTGTCGGGGTGGTCGGCGAGCCACGACGCCCACTGGCGCCCGGTCACCGGGGTGCGCGCGATCCAGAACGGCTCGGCCACGTGCACGATGCGCAGCATGCGCTCGTCGGCCGACACGGTGCCTCCGGCGACGAAGTTGCCGCGCGGGATGCGCACCCGCTCCCGATCGCGGACCACCGGCATGCGGCCCACCCGTCCCACCAGGAACGCGCGGGTGGCGTCGGTCAGCTGCAGCCCCGACAGCTCGTCGGGACCGCACCCCTGGTTGGCCGCGAGCCGCGGCGTCATGTGGGCGGCGAGCAGGTACTCGAACACGCTGCGGTGGCCGAAGCGCACGTTGCCGTCGAGTTCGGTGACCATCAGCGTGCGCCGCAGGTCGGCCGGGATCCGCGCCCCCGAGAGCTGGTCGGCGCGGAACGTCATCGTGACCGTGGCGTAGCCGCTGTCGCGGAACGCCTGCCACGCGAGCGCCTCCAGCCGCGCCAGCGTGTCGTCGTGGTCGGGCCCGGAGCGCAGGCTGAACCGCAGCCACGCGTCGAAGATGCCCCACGCATCGATCGGTCGCCCGGACTCGATGTGGGGCAGCGCCGCCTGGATGATGTGCAGCAGCAGGGGGGAGGCAGCCAGATCCTGCAGCCCCTCCACCGACGACAGCAGGGCCTGACCCCGCGGCAGGTCGCCGAGCAGCGTGTGGACCGTGGCCAGATCGAGCGGCTCGATGTGCAGCGTGGTGACGTGATCGCAGGTGAGGCTGTCGGCCTGCTCCGGGTCGGCGTCGGGCTCGGTGCGGAAGTGACCGGGGCGCGAGGTGAGCACCCAGCGCGGCCCGACGGAGGCGGTGAGGTCGCGGAACCAGGCGTCGTACCCACCGGACGGCGTGGGGACCTCGTCGAGGCCGTCGAGCAGCAACACGCGCCGGCCCTCCCGGGCCTCGGCGAGTCGCTGGGCGCCGAGCACCCGGACCAGACCCTCGCCCGGATCCGGGCTCCGGCCGACCACGGCCAGCGGCACCACGGAGCACGGCGGGTGGCCGGCGCCCTCGTCTGCCGCGATGGCACGACAGAACGAGGTCTTGCCGGAGCCGAACGCACCCAGCACGACGAGACCGCCCACGCCGCGGCCTGCGAGGTGCTGGCGGACGGCGTCGAGCAGGGGGCCGGAGGGTTCGCGGGTGACCTCGCCCTCGCCGAGGCGGAGGCGGCTGGTCTGCAGGGGCAACATGTGCCGCGGACTAACCTGCCGGCCGAGCCCTCGGTGCGCCCCGCGTGTCAAGGGAAGCACGGGGTTAGCGTGGCGCCATCGGAGGTCGGATGACGCAGGTACGGGACCGGACGGTGGTGGTCACGGGCGCGAGTCGCGGGGTGGGGCGGGCGCTCGCGCTGCGCCTCGCGCAGGAAGGGGCCACGCTGGTGCTCGTGGCGCGCGACGCGGCGGCGCTGGCTGCGGTCGCCCAGGCGGTGCACGCCCTCGGCGCGACGGCTCACGTGGTGGCGGCCGACCTGACCCGCGCCGACGACGTGGCGGCGCTTCCCGACCGGATCCGCGCGGTCGCCGGCGCCCCCACCGTGGTGGTGCACAACGCGGGCATCGAGCCGTTCGTGGCGTTCGAGGAGGCGGATCTGGGTGTGCTTCCCGACGTCCTCGCGGTCAACCTCACGGCACCGGTGGTGCTCACGCGCGCCTTCGTGCCCGACATGCTCGCGGCGGCGGAAGGCCACGTCGTGTTCCTGGGCTCCACGAGCGGGCTGTTCGCCGCGCCGTTCGCGGCCACCTATGGCGCCACGAAGGCAGCGGTCGGCTGCCTGGCGCGGTCGCTGGAGGTCGAGCTCGGGCCGCGGGGCGTGCACGCCACCGTCATCGAGCCCGGCTTCGTGACCGACACCGGCATGTTCGACGACACGGCGCGCGCCCGCGGCCTGACGCCCCCAGCCTGGCTGGGCGGCACGACGTCGGATCAGGTGTGTGAGGCCATCGTGCGCGCGCTCCGCGACCACCGCGTCCAGGTCACGGTCAACAGCGTGCCGGTGTCGGGCCTCGCGGCGGTGGGGCGGATCGCACCAGCGCTCGGCGTGCGGCTCGTGCGGGCGCTCGTCGCGCCGTTCCTGCGCCAGCTCGCCTCAGGGGCGTGAGCCGACGCCGGTGGGGCGGCGCGCACCGCCTCACGCTGCCTCGGGAACGCTGGAGAGCTCCGAGGTACCGTGAGGCAGCGTGATCGCGCGGGCTACGGCTCGAAGCGGTAGCCGGTGCCGTGCACCGTGAGGATGTGGCGCGGCTGCGCCGGCTCGTCCTCGATCTTCTTGCGGAGCTTGAGGATCTGGTTGTCGACCGTGCGGGTGGTGAGCGCCGCGGTGTAGCCCCACACCTTCTCGAGCAGCTCGTCGCGGCTCACGTCGCGCCCGCGGTGGGCGATCAGGTAGGCGAGCGTGCCGGCCTCGTGCGTGGTCAGGCGCTCCTCGGTGCCGTTCTTCCACAAGATGCGGCGCCGCAGGTCGACCTTGACGTTGCTGAACTCGTAGTGGTCGGGAATGCGGCGCTCGCCGCTCTTGTCGCGCAGGCGGGCCTTGACCCGCGCCATCACCTCGCGCACCGAGAAGGGCTTGGTGACGTAGTCGTCCGCGCCCATCTCCAGCCCCATCACCCGGTCGATCTCCTCGGAGCGGGCCGTGAGCATGATGACCGGCATGTCCTGGTGGGCGTCCTTGACGCGGCGCATCACCTGCAGGCCGTCGATGCCGGGCAGCATGATGTCGCACAGGATGAGGTCGGGCGGGTCGCGCTTGACGTGCTCGAGGGCCGCCTCGCCGTTGTCGACGTGGGTGACGTCGTAGCGCTCGTGCTCCATGGCGTTGACGAGGCCCAGCGCGATGGTGGGGTCGTCCTCGACGACGAGGACTTTGGGGTGCGGTTCCATGGGGGCCTCCGTGGTGGGTGCGGATGGTGGGCGACGCCGGATGTTGACGAATGTCAGCGTGTGGGGGCGAATCGGGCGGGTGTGCGGCCCGTTCGGCTGACAAGTCGAAGGATTCCGTGACAAGCCTACCCCCTCGTCGCGTCCCGACAAGGCCACGCCAGAACAGGAGGGGTCTGCAACCGTCACGCCGGGTCCGCCGCTGTCACCAACGGTCGATCGGGGCGGATCGCCCGGCGATCACGGCGTGTACAGCGCGTCGAGCTCCGCGGCGAAGCGGCGCTCCAGGACGGCGCGGCGCACCTTGAGCGACGGCGTGAGCTCGCCGGTGTCGACGCCGGGGACGTGGTCGAGCACGTGGAAGGCCTTGACCGTCTGGAACGACGGCAGCGTGGCGTTGACCCGGTCGACGGCGTCCTGCAGGGCGGCGCGCACCCGCGGATCGGTGCACCGCGTCGCGTGGCTGCCGGTGAGTCCCTCCCGCGCGCTGAACGCGTCGAGCGCCTCGTCGTCGAGCGCGAGGAGGGCGACGCAGTACTTGCGACGGTCGCCGTGCAGCACCGCTTCGCCGATCAGCGGCGACGCCGCCTTCAGCGCGTTCTCGATGGGTGCCGGGGCGATGTTCTTGCCGCCCGCGGTGATGATGAGGTTCTTCTTGCGGTCGGTGATGCGCAGGAAGCCGTCGGGGTCGAGGGCGCCGATGTCGCCGGTGTGGAGCCAGCCGTCGCGCAGGGTCTCCGCCGTGGCGTCGGGGCGGTTCCAGTAGCCCTGCATCACCGTGCGCCCGCGGATCAGCACCTCGCCGTCGTCGGCGATGCGGACCTGCAGGCCGTCTCCGGGCGGGCCGACTGTGCCCAGGCGCCAGTCCTCCAGGCGGTTGGCGCACGTGATCGCCGTGGACTCGGTCATCCCGTAGCCCTCCAGCACCGGCAGGCCGGCCGCGTGGAAGAACGTCGCCAGCTCGGGCGAGAGCGGCGCGCCGCCGGACGTGAAGCCGCGCAGGCGCCCGCCGAGCCGGTCGCGCACGCGGCGGAACACCAGCCGGTCGGCCACACGGTGGGCCAGGGCGAGCGACAGGGGGATGCGCTGGCCGGAGCGCTCCACGGTCGACCAGCGGCGACCGACGTCGCATGCCCAGGTGAACACCGCGAACCGCCGCGTGCCCGCCTGACGGGCCTGCTCGAACACGCGGGCGTGGATCTTCTCGAACACCCGCGGGACCGCCGGCAGGAACGTGGGGCGGGTCTCGGCCAGTCCAAGCGCGATGCGGTCGACGTCCCCGTCGAGGGCGGACGGCACGCCGACGTGCCAGGCCACGAGGGCGACCGCCATGCCGTAGACGTGGGACAGCGGCAGGAACAGGTACTGCAGGTCGTCGGGCTCGATCGGCGTGTGGCTCTCGGTGCCCAGGCACATGGCGACGAAGTTGTCGTGGGACAGCATCACGCCCTTGGGCCGCCCGGTGGTGCCCGAGGTGTAGATCAGCGCGGCGAGGTCGTGGGGGGAGCAGGCGCGACCGCGTCCGGCGACCGTGAGCGCGTGCGCGCCGTCCGGCTCACAGCCCACCAGCGACGCCCAGGACAACGTGCCCGGCTCCTGGCCGTCCAGCAGCACGACGCAGGCGAGGTCGGGGAGCTGGGGGCGCACCGACGCGACCCGGGCGAGCAGCGCGGCGTGTTCGACGAGGATGGCCTTGCACCCGGCGTCCGCGAGGAGGAAGCCGATCTCGTCGGCCGTGGACGAGGGGTAGACGGTGACCACGACGCCGCCCGCCTGCCAGATCGCCACCTGGGCGACGATCCACTCCAGGCGGGTACTCGCGGCGATCGCCACCCGGTCTCCGGGCTGGATGCCCCACGCCACGAAGTGCGCGGCCACGCGCCGTGCCGCGTCCGCCACGGACCGCCAGCTGACGCGCTGCCAGGTGGCGCCGGTGCGCACGAGGTAGGCGAGCGCGTCAGGGGTGCTGTCGACACGTCGCTGGAGCAGCTCGACGAGGTGACGCGGGGCCTGGGGTCGCCCGGCCGCGGGGGCGCGAGGGGACCCGCCCGTGGCCGCGGCGGGGCTCACGACCGGTCGTCGTCCGGGACCCCGGGCATGCCGTCCGGGCCCGCCACACCGCGCTCGTCGTCGGTGCGGGCGTCGACCGGGAAGCCGTCGGGGCCGGGCACGCCGCGCGCGGCGTCGCCGCTCCCGCCGGGTCCGTTCGCGCCGGGAGGCGTGTCGAGGGGACCGGGACCGCCGTGATCGTCGCGACCGTGGACGGGGCCGGGGCCGTCGCGCCAGCCGCGGTCGTCGCGTCGCCGATCGTCGGCCTGGCGTCGATCGTCGCGGCGTCGATCGTCGTCGCGCCCGCTGGAGCGGTGGTCGTCGCCGTGGCGGCGGTCGTCACCGTGACGGCGGTCGTCGCGGTGACGGCGGTCGGAGGAGCGGCGGTCGTCGTGTCGCGCCTCCCCGTGGTGGCCGCCGTGCCCGCGCCGTCGATCGTCGCGTCCCCGGTGGGGGCCGTGACCGTGACCGTCGCTGCAGCCGCGGTCGTGACGCCCGTCGCGCTGCGGGCCGCAGGACCGGTCGTCGCCGTGGCGGTCGCCGGACCGCGAGCCGCCGTGCGACGGGCCGCGGTGGTCGTGGTGCTGCCCGTCGTGCCCGCCGCCGCGGTGACCGCGAGCGTCGCCACGGGCACCGTGCCCCTCACGGCCGCTGTCGCGCGCGCCGCGGCGGTCCCCGTCACGGGATGTGCGCCGGTCGCCGTCGCGGGACGTGCGCCGGTCGCCGTCGTGCGACAGGTGGTCGAGGCGGCGCTCCAGGTCGCGCACGCGGTGGAGCAGCTCTTCGAGCAGGTCGCGGTTCATCGGGGACCTCGTCGTGGAGCGCCAGTATACCCCGGGCTGCGGCGAGCCCGACCGGTCGCACGTGGGATACGACGCGGCGTGACCCCGAGGAGGTGCCCGTGGACGAGCAGGAGTCCCCCGAGCGCAAGCGTCGTCGGCCGCGCCGCGAGAAGACGCCGTCCAGCTACCGGATCGAGATCGTGCGCAAGCGGTGCACCGCGGTCGGCACGTGCATGGAGCACGCCTCGCGCACCTTCGACATGGACGACGAGGCCATCGCCGTGGTGGTCGACCCGGACGGCAACCGCGACGAGGACGTCCTGGAGGCCGCGCGGTCGTGCCCGGTCGACGCCATCTTCCTGTTCGACAAGGCCACCGGTGACAAGGTGTGGCCACCGCGCGACAAGCGCTTCGAGCGCGGCGTCGGCGACGTCGCCGCAGACGGCGACGAGGACTGACCAGGGCGCGCCCTGCGGCGGACCGTGGTACCGCGGGGCCGGAGGCAGCATGGCGGCAGACCGACGACGGGACGCGATCCGACGCAAGGTGGCCGACCTGCTGCGACGGGTGGGCGAGGTGGTCGACCCGGACGGCGCCGCGGTGGCGGCCGAGCCGCAGCCCGGGGGCGGCGCGTCGGATGCTGCGCCCGACGATGCGGCGGCCCTGGAGCCCGAGGACGTGACCCTCGACGCGGCCTACTTCCTCGACCGGATCGGCGTGGGGTGGGAGGTGTGCGTGATCGACGTGCGGGAGGCCGACGAGCGCGCTCGTGACGGCGTGATCCCCGACGCCGTCCACCTGACGCTGGCCGAGCTGAGCGCCCGTCCGGATCGCGCGCCGTCGGATGAGACGACGCTGGTGATCAGCACCACGGGGCGCCGCGCCCTGACGGCGGCGCTCGCCCTGCGCGCGGCCGGCCACCCCGATGCCTGGAGCGTGACCGGCGGGTTCGCGGCGTGGCGTCGGGCCGGTGGTCCGGTGGAGGTCGGGTGACGGTGACGCTGGAGGTCGGCACCGTCGCCACGCTCTCCGAGGTGCCCGCGGCCGCGTGGGACGCGCTGGCGGGGCCGGACAACCCCTTCGTCGAGCACGCCTTCCTGCGATGGCTCGAAGACGCCGGGTGCGTGGGCGCCGAGGCCGGGTGGCAGCCGGCCCACGTGGTGGTGTGGCAGACGTCGGCTGGCGCGCGCACCCTGGTCGCGGCGATGCCGCTGTACGTCAAGGACAACTCCTACGGGGAGTACATCTTCGACTGGGGGTGGGCCAACGCCGCCCAGCGCGCCGGGATCCGGTACTACCCCAAGGTGGTGGGCGCCGTGCCGTTCACGCCGGCCACGGGCCCGCGCCTGCTGGTGCACCCCGACGCCGACGCCGACGCGCTGCGTCCGGTGCTGGCGCGCGCGGCCCGCGAGGTGGCCGACGCGGTGGGGGCGAGCTCGGTGCACGTGCTGTTCGCCGAGGCCGAGGAGGTCGATGCGCTCGTGCCGTGCGGGCTCGCGCCCCGCCTGTCCTACCAGTACCACTGGCACGATCGCGGCTTCGGCGACTTCGACGGCTACCTGGCCGCCATGACCGCTCGGCGTCGCAAGGAGGTCCGTCGCGAGCGCAAGCAGGCGGCGGAGGCGGGGCTGACGCTGGCCGTCGAGGGGCTCGCGGACCTCGACGGTGACGACCTCGCCGCCCTGCACGGCTGCTACCTGTCCACGCTGCAGGACCGGTGGTCCCAGCCCTACCTGACACCCGCCTGGTTCGAGGGGCTCGCGGCCCGGGTCGGCCACCGCGGGGTGGTGGCGACGGCACGACGGGACGGCCGCCTCGTCGCCGCGTCGCTCGCCTTCACCAAGGGGCGCCACCTCTACGGCCGCTACTGGGGGGCCCTGGAGCCGGTGCGCGCGCTGCACTTCGAGCTGTCGTACTACCAGCTGATCGACTGGGCGCTCGCCCACGGAATCGTCCGTTTCGAGGCGGGTGCCCAGGGGCAGCACAAGCTCGCGCGAGGCTTCCTGCCCGAGCTGACGTGGTCGGCGCACTGGGTGCGTCACCCCGGGCTGGACCGTGCCGTGCGTTCCTTCCTCGACGAGGAGGCCGCCCACGTCCGTGCGCTCGTCGCGGCGGAGCTGGCGCAGGGCCCGTTCCGCGACGGCGGGGAGGCGGGGGCGTGAGGTCCGCGGTGGGCACGTCGCTGCACCCGCGCTTCGACGCCGCCGTCGACGAGGCGTGCGACGCGGTGCGCGCGGGCCTCCGGGGGACGGCGCCGGACGTGGTGTTCGCGCTGTTCACCGCCTCGCATGGTGCACACGTCGGGGCGCTCCACGCGCAGCTGCGGGAGCGGCTGGGCACCGAGCGGCTGATCGGCGGTGCGGCGCTCGGCGTGGTCGTCGACGGTGCGATGGTCTCGGAGCGGCCCGCGTTGTCGTTGCTGGCGGTGGCCGTCCCGGGCGCACGCGTCCGCACGTGGTGGTGTGCGGACGGTGCCCGCGCCTCGCTGCCCGTGCGTCCCGACGACGCCGTGCTCACGCTGGCGGATCCGGCGTGGCCGCTGGCGCCGGAGCTGCCGGCGCGCGTGCTGCGGGCCGGGGCGCGGTCGGTCGCGGGCGGGCTCGTGATGACGTCGGCCCGCGGCGGACCGGCGCTGCTGGTGCACGACGGCGACGTGCGCGCCCACGGTGCGGTCGGCGTGAGCCTGCACGGCGACGTCACGCTCGACGCGTTCGTGTCGCAGAGCTGCCGCCCGGTGGGGCCGGCCCACACCGTCACCTCGGTGGCCGGGCACCGCGCCGTGGCGTTGGACGACGAGCCGGCGCTCAGCGTGCTCCACCGCGACTGGGAGGCCCTCGATCCGGAGCTGTCGGCGCGCGCGCGGCGGGTGCCCCTGGTGGGCGTGAGCGGTCCGCGCGACGACGACGGCGCCTGGTTCGCGCGCCCGGTGCGCGACGTCGATCCCCGGGCGATGTCGGCGATGGTCGATCCGAGCCTCGCGGTCGGCGACCGGGTGCGGGTGCTCGTCCTCGACGGCCTCGACGCCGGGCAGCGTCTGGCCGCGGGGCTGCGTGGGCTCGTGCCGGCCGGCACGGGCCTCGACGGGGGTGCGGTGGTGCAGTTCACGTCGACGACGCGGACGGGCGCGCTGTTCGCGGGCCAGGACCTGGACGCTGCGGTCGCCGCCACCGTGCTGCCCGGCGCGCCGCTGTGGGGTGCGACGACGGCGGGCGAGATCGCGGCGACGACGCTGGGTGCCCGCCTCCACGCTGGCGCGGGCGTCACCGCGGTGCTGCGCCCGATCGTGTGGAACTAGCGATGCGCGGAGGTCGGGCGTGCGACTGGACCGGGTGATGGTGGCCCGCGGCCTGGGGAGCCGGACGCAGGCTGCGCGTCTGCTCGCGCAGGGGCGGGTGCGGGTGGATGGCGTCGTGGTCCGCGACGCCAAGACCGATGTCCCCGAGGACGTCACGGTGTGGCTCGACGACGTGGCCCACGCCCCGGCCCCCGTGCTCGTCGCGTGGCACAAGCCGGTGGGGGTGCTGTCGACAGTGCGGGATCCGTGGGGTCGCGAGGGCCTCGAGCAGGCGCTCCCCGCGGCGTGGCGCGCGGCGCTGCACCCTGTGGGTCGCCTGGACCAGGACACGAGCGGCCTGCTGCTGTTCAGCGGCGACGGCGCGCTCACCCAGCGCCTGCTCCACCCGCGGCGCGCCGTGCCGCGCACGTACGAGGCCACGGTGGCGGTGGATCCTCCGGCAGACCTGGCGACCCGGCTGTCCGAGGGCGTGTCGACGGGGGAGGGGGTCGTCGTGGCCCACGTCGACGCCATCGACGGGCGGCGGGTGCGACTGACGGTGCACGAGGGCAAGCACCGCATGGTGCGACGGATGCTGCACAACGCCGGCGCGAGCGTCGTGACCCTGCACCGGGTCGCCTACGGGCCGGTGCAGCTCGGTGCGCTGCAGGTCGGCGCCGTGGCGGTGGTGGACGACGCCACGCTCGCCCGGGTGCTGGCGATCTGACCGATCGGACGGGGCTCACCAGGGCGTGGTGTCGGCGGCGGTGAGCACGACGTCGGTGCCGTCGGCGGCACGCGGGTCGACGCGCACCGGGTGATCGACCGGGATGCCGGCACCCTCCACGCAGTGCCCGCGGCGGTCGAAGGTCAGCGCGGAGCTGATCGTCAACCGCCACCCGGGCAGCAGCCGCAAGCGCCGGATGCGCCCGGACCCGCCGCCGGACGGCGCGCCCCACACCTGCACGTGCGGCAGGCCCTGCAGCCCGAGGAGAGCGTCCTCCGAGGACGAGTAGGACAGGGGGGAGGTCAGGAAGCGCACCGGCTTGTGCCACCGGGGACCGTCGAACGGCTCGGCATCCAACGGCACGTAGGGCCCGAGGCGCCCGCCGGGCTGTGTGGTGCGGATCCACCCGGCGCGGGTCGGGGCGTCGAGGAAGCGATCGCGGAACGCCTGGGCCATGGCGAGGCGCCCGCCGCTGTTGCCGCGGAGGTCGACGATCAGCCGGTCGCAGTCTGCCAGGGCGACGAAGGCCTCGTCGAGGACCTCGGGCACCCCGAGCGCTGGGATCCAGGCGCCGATCCAGAGGTAGCCGGCGCCGGAGGGCAACACCTCCCAGCTCGCAGGCGTGCCCGTGGGCGGCGTGAAGACCTCCGACCACCGCGCCCAGGCGCCCCTCGGGCCGCGGGCCTCCAGCGCCCGGGTGGCCCCGGCGGTGCCCGACAGCAGGCGCCGCGCCACCAGGCCTGGGCGGGCGTGGGGTGCGGCGGGCGTGGTGACCCAGGTGCTGCGCACGTCCTCACCGACCAGCCGCCACCCCGGCCGCACGCCGTGGGACCAGGCCTCGGTCCAGGGCATCACGTGGGTGAGCACCACCTCGCCGTCGACCACCGTGGCGCCGTAGGGGAGCACCAGCTGGGTCTGGGCGGGCCGCACCCAGGTGTGGAAGTCGCCCAGCTCGGCGAGCCACCGCTGCAGGGCCTCGACCGGGTTGGTGCTGCCCCGCACGCGCAGCGCGTGGCGACGGGACAGGGCGAGCCAGTCGATGCCGCGCAGCCTGGCGCCGGCCCAGGTGTCGTGGACCTCGGTGATCACGCGCGCGACGACGTCGGTGATCGAGGCGGCGTCGGTGACCGGCATCACGCCGCCCGGCAGGCGCGCGAGGGACCGCAGCGTGGAGAAGGTCGCCAACACCGCGGCGGCGTCGGGACCGTCGCTCACCAGCCGTGGCACGCCCCGATCGAGGCGGTGCTCGGCGTGGGTGGCAGCGGGCTGTCCGAGGGCGGCCAGGTGGGGGTTGGCGTGGGTGGGGCCCAGGAACCACACCGGACCGGCCGCGGGCGGGACGTCGACCACGCGGGGTCGGGCGCCGAGCTCCGCGGCGATCGCTGCCGCCTCCGTCTCCAGCTGGAGCGGCAGCCGCTCCAGCGCGTACGCGTCGTCGTCGGACAGGTGGGCGAGGTCGGTGGGGACGACCACCGCGACCTCGTCCCACCCGGCGAACGGCGGCGCGGCGGGCGACATCGGCATGCGCGCACAGAACCCGCACACCGGACCGGGGCCAGCGCGCGATGCGTTACGTCCGCGCATCGTCGGGGGCGAGGCGGTCGGGTGCAGCAGCGAGGGCGGGACAACGCAGCGAGCCGGGGGCGGTCGGTCGCGCGGCTCAACGGCAGGGTGTACACGCCGCAGGCGCTCGCCGACGCCATCGTCGCGGCGCTGCCGCTCCGCTCGGGCACACGGTGGCTCGATCCGGCGTGTGGCGACGGCGTGTTCCTCGACGCGCTGATGCGTCGGTGTGCCGCGCTCGGTCTGGCCGACGTCACCGTCGAGGGGTGGGACGTGGACCCGGCGGCGGTACAGGCCGCGCAGGCCCGACCGGTGCCCGACGGCGTGCGGTACGTCGTGGTGCACCGCGACGGCCTCGCCCCCGACGGGCGTCGCTTCGACGGCGTGGTGGGCAACCCGCCCTACGTCGAGAGCAAGCGGATGGACGACGGGCTCAAGGCGCGGGTGCGCGCGGTGTGCCCCGTGGCCGGGCAGGGGGCCTTCGACCTCTACGCTGCGTTCGTCGAGCGGGCGGCCCGGCTGCTGGCGCCCGACGGGGTGCTCTCCCTGATCGTGCCGAACCGCCTGCTGGTGACACGCGCGACGGCACCGCTGCGGGCGTGGCTCGCCGCGCAGGGGCGCGTCGAGGTCCGCGACCTGTCGACGACGGGTGTGTTCGACGGGGCGGCCGTCTACCCGATCGTGCTCACGCTGCGGGCCGGCGGTCCCCCGGGACTGGCGATCGGTGCCGGCGAAGGGGCGTCGGTGGTGCCCGCCGACGTGCTCGGCCGGCTCGGGGTGTGGCCGCTGCCCGAGCCGGGCACGGGCGGCGCGCTGCTCGCACGTCTCGTGGCCACGGTGCCGCCGCTGGGCAGGGCGATCGGGCTGCGCTGGACCGTGTCGTTCCACCGGGCCGGGCTGCGCGACGCCTACGTGTCCGCCGATCGGCCCGACAGCCCGCACGCGCGACCGTTCCTGGGGGGCGGACGCTACGCCGGCAACCGGGAGGTGGAGCCCTACCGCGTGACCTGGGCCGGCACCTGGATCGACCACGACGAGGCGCGGGCGCGAGGGGACCGGAACGCGCTGCCCCCGCTCGCGCTGTTCACGGGCCCGAAGGTCGCCGTGTGCCAGAACGCGCGCCGGGCACGTGCAGCGCTCGACACCACCGGGATGGTGCTCAAGGACACGTTCCTGCTCGCCCACGCCCACGACGGCGTGGACGCCGCACTCTGGCTGCGCTGGCTGGTGCTCGTGCTGCACGCCGACGTCACCCACGTCGTGTACGAGCAGCTGTACGCGGGGACGCGCAAGGCGGGCGGCTACCTGCACTTCCTCGGGCCGTACCTCGCCGCGTTGCCCGTGCCCGATCCGCCCGAGGGCGCTCGGGACGCCATCCTGCGCCTGCACGACGCGCTGGCCGCCGGGGAGCCGCTGCAGGCCCGGGCCGAGGCCTGGGTGCGGGCGGCCTATGGGGTGTCCGAGGCCGAGGGGGCGTGGCTCGACAGCCTGGACCTGCCGGCCCGCTGAGGCCGCTGACCTCGGGCGGCCGTGATACCCTGCACGGCCTGTCGGAGGGTCGCGCGTGCAGCACGACACGATCAGCACGCTCGCCGTCCCCGCCGTGGGGAGGCTCCACGAGGGCGCGTGGCATGCCGCAGCGGGCGGCATCGGCGCGCTCCCCGCGGGTGCGCCGGTCCGGCTCGACGTCGCCGGGTTGGACCCGGGCGTGCTCGAACGCGCGGGCGCGGCCTACACGGTCGAGGCGGTGCGCGGCGCGGTGCAGGTGCTGGTGGCGGCCGGTCACCCGGTGACGTTGCCGTGGTGCCTGGCCGACGCCGCCAGCACGCCCGACGCGCTGCTCGCGTCGGTCCAGGAGCTGGCCGGGCTGTCGCTGCGCTGTCCCGGTCGGGTGGCGATGGACGCCGCGCCGCCGGACGACGTCGCCTGGCACGATCCCTACGTGGCCGCCGCCGTCGCTGTGCCGCTGGTCACCGACGCCCACCACCACACCGCGATGCTGCCGGCCTTGGAGCGCGCGTGGCGCGCGGTCCACGACGCCTCGGACGATCCGGTGCTGCGTCGACAGGGAGAGGTGCTGATCCGGCGCGTCGACGACGCGGCACGCCGGGCCGTGTTCGACATGCTCCGGCAGGCGTGGCTGCAGCGGCCGGACGGGTGGCCGCTGGGCCCGGTGCCGAAGGACCGGGCGCTCGCCATCGCCGAGGGCGTGCTGGGCGAGCACGAGCGCTGGATGAAGGCGTTCCGCCAGTACACCTACGACACCGTGCGACGGATGGTGGTCATCCCCACCTGGCAGTGCGAGCTGCGGTGCGCCTACTGCTTCATCCCCAAGCAGGACGGCCGGGAGATGTCGCGCGACACCGTCGAGCGCAGCGTGGAGATGCTGCTGTCGACCGACGAGCCCGAGGTGGCGCTGCAGTTCTTCGGCGGGGAGGCGCTGCTCGCGTGGGACACGGTCCAGCACGCCCTCGGCTACGCCACGCGGCGGGCGGACGAGGTGGGCAAGCGCATCGGCTTCGTGCTGTCGTCGAACGGCTGGTCGCTCACCCCGGAGCGGCTGGAGGTGCTGGCGCGCTACCCGGTGCGGCTCGAGCTGTCGCTCGACGGCGACCAGCGCACCCAGGACCGCTTCCGGCCGAGCCGCTGGCGGGGGCAGGGCAGCTACGACCACTCGATCGCCACCCACGCGCAGGCCATCCTGGCCAGCGGCATCGAGCAGTACGTGATCATGGTGGTCCACCCCACGAACGTCGACGCGATGCCCGACAACTTCTTCCACATCGCCGACATGGGCTTCCGGCACATCCAGATCAACAACATGCTCGGTCGGGTGTGGAAGCCCCACGAGCTCGCGTCGTTCGCCAAGGGGCTGCACACCATCGGCACGGAGCTGATCCGGCGCTGGGGACGCGGCGAGGCGCTGGAGTTCATCAACATGCGGCACCGTCCGCTGGCGATGCGTCTGAACGGCGAGGTCACCATCGACCACGACGGCACCGTCTACGGGGGCAACGGCTTCCTCCACGAGACCGAGCACAAGGACAAGTTCGTGGTGGGCCACCTCGACGAGCTCACGAGCGTCGACCGCTACTGGGTGGACGCCACCGACAACAACTTCCTGCTCGACTGGTCCTACCGGCCCCGGATCACCCAGAACAACATCGAGGTCGGCAAGGTGATGACGAGCTTCATCCGGTGGATGGGGCGTCAGGGCTACGGCCCGGACGGTCCGCGTCCCGCCTCGGAGCGAGAGGCCCGCACCGACGCGCGGACGGCCTCGTGAGGCGGTGGCGTGCGTGCGTGCTCGCGGTGGTGGCTGGGTGCGCGCCGGCCACCGTGCCCGACGGCGACACCGACACGGACAGCGACGTCGCCGGCGATGCGCGCGTGCCGCGTGTGCTCGTGATCGGCGTCGACGGGCTCCGCCCCGACGGTCTCGCGGCCGCCGACACGCCAGCGCTGGACGCGTGGTTCGCTGCGGGCGTGACCACCGACAGCGGCTCCACCCAGCTCACGGGCGACACCGTGTCGGGTCCGGGCTGGGCGTCGATCCTCACGGGGCGCGAGGTCGAGGCGCACGGCGTCACCAGCAACGACGACCTGGCGTCGATCTCGGCTGCGACGCCGACCTTCCTCGCCCAGGCCCGCGACGGCGGCCACACCGCGGCGGCCGCCATCCACTGGCTCGGCGTGGGCGTGCTGTTGGGCTCGGACAGCACCGACGCGCTCGTGCCCGGCGACGACGCTGCCGTGGGCGCGCAGGCCGCGCGGTGGATCGCGGACGGGGCGTTCGACGTCGTGTTCACCCACTTCGACGACGTCGACCACGCGGGTCACGCCTCGGGGTTCTCAGCGGACAACCCTGACTACCTCGCCGCGATCGCAGCGGTCGACACCGCGATCGGGCCCGCGCTCGACGCCGTGGCGGCACGGGAGGGGGAGCGCTGGCTGGTGGCGTTGGTCACCGACCACGGCGGGCTGGGCACCGGACACAGCGGCGCGACGCCGCCGATGCGCACGATCCCCCTGGCGATGACGGCGGATCGGGGCACGCTCACGCTGCCGGCCACGCCGTCACAGATGGACGTGGCGCCCACGGCGCGCGCCTGGCTGGGGCTCGCCGACGCAGCCACGGATGGCACGTCCTGGTGGCAGGACGCGCGCTGAGGGCGTGGCACGCGCGGGCGCGCGCCTGACCGGTCACGGCGTGGGTGCAGGCGCGGGCGGCGGGGCCGGGGGGGGGGCGCCGCCGGAGCCGATGAGCACGATGGTGCCGCGGCCCGGCGCGATCTGCAGCTCGACCCGCGACCGGGAGCGGCTGGGGTCGGTGGGCTTGATCCGGAACGACAGGTCGCCGCCGGCGGGAAGGAAGAAGCCGGTGCCGTCGGGATTGCGGATGCTGGACACGTACGTGCCCTCCAGCGACCCCTGCAGCACGAGCCCCCGGTACAGGCAGATCTGGGCGCTGTCGTTGTGCAGCGTCACCACGACCTTCTCCGAGCGGGCCTGGTCGGGCGGGCGCGGGTCGTCGAACACCGCGCGCACCCGGTCGCAGGCCGGAAGGTGGAACTGGACCGTGTCGGTGGTGGTGGTGTCGACGGCGACCACGTCCTGCAGCCCCCAGCCCTCCTGCACCGGAGTTGGGTCGCCCGCATGCGCCGTCAGCGTCCAGAGCAGGGTCCACGGGAGCATCGGTCCTCCAGCACCGGGCCCGCGATCGCCGGTGGGGCCGAGGGGGTAACCGCCGAGCCCGCCCCCGCCTTCCCCCGCGACGGCTTGAGGCGCCCCTGCGTGGCGGATAGCGTTCACCGTCGGAGGCGGTGCATGCCCGAGGTGGAGCGGAGCCCGCGCGGCGAGCGGCTGGCGGTGCTGGTGGCGCTGGAGATCGGGCGCATCGTGCGCGACCTGGAGCACCGGGTCGACTTCCTCATGACGCTGTGGTCGCGCTACCGCACCCGGGAGCCGTTCCTCGACACCACGTTCTCCCGCTGGCGGACGGCGGGCGTCGCCGACGTCGTGGAGCTCGACGCCGACACGATGCTCAAGGTCGAAGCGTTCTACGCCGAGCTCGATCACTTCGTGGTCTACGTGCGGTACACCGAGGACATGCCCACCACGCTGCGCGACGCCTACGAGGTGCGCCTGCGACGCCTCAAGCGCGCCGCCGGTCCCGCGTTGGAGGCGCTCGGCCCGGTGCCGGAGGCGTTGGCTTCGCCGCCACCGCTGCCCGACGTGGCGCTGCCTGGTCCGGGCGAAGGGTAGGCGCCGCGCCGCCGTCTTGGCACGACGGCTGGCGTCGACCGCAGAAGAAGAACGGGCCGGCCGCCCGTGAGGGACGACCGGCCCGGCGCCGCGCGCGGTGGCGCGGGTTCAGGAACCGTCGCTCGCGGCCGCCTCGTCGAGGGCTTCGGTGGCCACACGCTGCAACGACGCCTCGTGGACCGCGCGCTGGCTCGGCGCGAGCGCGTCGATGCGGGCCTTGATGCGCGCCACCCGCTGGGTGACGGCCGCTCGGCTGACGTTGGCGCGCCGCGCGAGCTCGGCCTTCGATCCTGCCTGCACCAGCTCGGTGAGGTAGGCGCGGTCGGCTTCGTCGAGCGGGGACGGCGCGTCGAAGTCGACGTGGTCGTCCGGTGCGGCCTGGGTCTCCGGCGCCCAGCGCGTGTCGCGCTGGTCCCGCAGGTCGGCCACGGTCTCCCGCTCGAGGAGGCGACGCTGCGCACGGCGGGTGGCCATGCGGTCGGTCATCGTGCGGACGTAGGCGTGCAGCTCGGCGATCGTCTCACCGCGGAAGCGCGCGAGCGCGCCCTCCATGAGCTTGAACAGCACCTCGCCGATCAGCTCTTCCTGATCGGCCTGGGAGAGCAGCCCGCGGCAGCGGGTGCGCGCCAGGTGCTGGACCCTGCGCTCGGTGAACTCGAGGAGCTTGCGGAAGAGGACCCCGGCTTCCGGGCTGTGGCGGTCGGCCAGGATCCTGCGGAGGTCGCTGCGGAACTCGCCGGACGGAGGGCGCGGGTCGCGCGCTGCGTCGGCGTCGAACACGTCTGGTTCGTGCGCGTGGGGTTCGAAGGCATCGGGGTCGAAGGTGCTCATGTCAGAACCCGTTCGAGATGCCGGTCTTGGTGTCGTTCGGATCGATGCCCTGCTGGTCGGCGTAGGCACGAAGACGCTCGCAGGTGATCCGACCATCGGAGTAGGTCGCCACGGTGGTGCAGAACCGCTGCTCCGTCTCCGCATTGTCGATGCCGGAGAGGACTTGGAGGAGCATCAGGATCAGGACCTTCATGGGGCCTCCGGGGGGCGCAGGGATGCCAGATCGGGGTCGGACGCGATGGCGTGGTCGAGCTCGGCGACCATGCCGGGGGACAGGGTTCGGCGGACCTGGGCGAGGATCGCCTCGGCCTCCTCGAGCTCACCCAGACGCAACAGGCTCGCGAGCACGTTCCCGACGTTCTCGGGGGTGCGCTGGCGCTCCAGCGCCCGGGTGAAGTGGTCGAGGGCGACGCCGTAGTGACGCCGCAGGAACGCGAGCACGCCGCGGTGGCGATCGACCGAGGCGAGGTTGGCCTCGAGGTGGGGACCGCCCAGCTCCAGCGCGGCCAGCTCCTGCTCGCCGGCGAGGCGCGCGGCCTCGGAGAAGTCGTTGACCTTGGGGTGGGCGGCGACGACGTGCAGCGCCGACAGCATGTGGACGCGATCGAGGCGCCCCTCGTCGTGCTGGCGGGCGATCCAGGTACGGAGCCGTCCTGCGTCGAAGTCGGAGGCGCGAAGGCGGCGACGGATCTCTTCGATGACGGGCTTCTGCGTCGGGTCCACCGCGGCGGTGGGCGTCAGGTACGCGCGGTCGTCGACCGCGTTCATGATTCTCGACAGCAGCGCCGCGTGGTCCATCCAAGGCCTCCTTCAGGCCGTCATCGTACAGGTGCGCGGGGGCCACCCGCTGTTAACGATCGTGTGCAACTTCTTTCACGACAGCAACCCGGGCGACGAGACAATGTCGAACCGCGACGTCCGGCGTCACGCGCCGCTGGGGAGTTGCGGGTTCGGGCGCGATGGGCGACAACGTCGACGGCGACGGGAGGAGCGACCCTTCTCCGGGCCACGGAGGCGCGTGCGTGGACCCTGACGCCGACCCCGAGCCGGTGCTCGTCGCGGTCGACCTCGGCCTGCGCAGCGGCGTGGCGTGGTTCGGCGCACGCCGCGGCCTGCTGCGCTACCGGTCGGTGTCGTGGCCCGACCGCACGCGCTTCCGCCGCGGCGCGCCGGGCCTGCTGGGGGAGGTGGCGCTGCCCGTGGTCGCGATCGTCGCCGAGGGCGATCCCCACCTGGGGCGGGTCTGGGCGCGCCTCGCGGCCCGGCACGGTGCCGCGTTCGAGCTCGTCGCCGCGGATGCGTGGCGGCCCGAGGTCCTCGCGCCCCGCGACCGGCGCGACGGCCACGGCGCCAAGCGGGCGGCCGTCGCCTGGGCACGCCGCCTGATCGCCGCCTCGCCGTGCCGTGCGCCGACCAGCCTCGGCCACGACGTCGCCGAGGCGATCTGCATCGGCGCCTGGGCAGCCGAGCGGCGGGGGTGGCGCGCGTGGCCCGCGCCCGCGACGCCCGACACCCCCGTCGACCTCGACGCCCTCGGACCGTTGCCATGACCCCGCCCGCCTGGGAGCCGCTGCGTCGCCGCGTGCGGGAGGTGCTGTCCCAGCCCGCGACGGATGCCGTCGTGGTCGCGCTGGTGCTGGCGAGCGTGGTGCTGTTGATGGTGGAGCTGTCGCTGCCGCTCGACAGCGTCGCCGGTCGGATCGCGGCGTGGTCCGGCGACGTGCTCACCGGCCTCTTCGCCGGCGAGCTCGCGCTGCGGTGGTGGGTCGCCCGGCGCACCGCCACGTTCCTTCGTCAGTACTGGATCGACCTGCTGGCCGTGGTGCCGGTCGCGCGCACGGCCCGCCTGTTCCGGCTGGTGAGGGTGCTCCGGCTGGTGCGCGCCGGTGTGGCGATGAACCGGCGCGTGCTCTGGCGCTACACCAGCCAGGCCGACAACGTGCACCAGCTCACGCTGCTCGCCACGCTCGCGACGGCCGCCGTCGTCGCCGGCACGGCTGCGTTGGTCACCGCCGAGTCGGGGCTGTTGCACGCCTGGGACGAGGCGGCCTGGTATGCGCTGTACCTGTTCGTCGGCGGGGAGCCGATCGGTCCGGCGCCCGAGACCACGGCAGGGCGCGTCACGACGCTGGGGCTGATGCTCGGCGGGATGACGATCTTCGGCATGTTCGTCGGCACGGTGTCGGCGGCGATGGTCACCCGGATGGTGAAGGGGTGGGACGTGCGCGACTCGGACTTCGAAGACCTGGACGGCCACGTCGTGGTGTGCGGGTGGAACCGCTCGGGGCCCACGCTGCTGCAGGAGCTGGTGGTGGCCGACCCGCGCGCGCGGGTGGTGCTGGTGTGCGAGGGCGAGCGCCCCGAGGACCTGCCGCTCGATGTCCTGCATCCGGACCAGTTCTTCTTCCACCAGGGCGACTACACCCGGGTCGACGTGCTCACCCACGTGGGCGTGCCGCGGGCGCGCAAGGCCGTGCTGTTGACCGACGGTGTGGTGCCGCGCTCCGACCAGGATCGCGACGCACGCACGGTGCTGGCGGCGCTCACGATCGAGCGGCTGCGCCCCGGGATCTACACCGTCGCCGAGGTGGTCTCGGCCGACACGGCCCGTCACCTGGAGCACGCGGGGGTGGAGGAGGTGGTGGTCGGTGACTGGTACGCCGGCGTCATCCTCGGGTCGGCCGCGGCGAACCCGGGCCTGGTGGACGTGCTCGACGAGATCCTGTCCCACACCTACGGCAACGTGTTCCACACGCTCGAGCTGCCGCCCGCGTGGGTGGGCTGGACACTGCGACAGGCGCGCTGCGAACTCCACGATCGCTGGGAGGCCACCCTGGTCTCGGTGCACGCCGGGCGCGAGCGGCTGGTCAACCCTCCGGGCGATCGCACGCTCGCCGTCGGCGAGACGCTCGTCGTCCTCGCGCGCCACCGGCCCCAGCTCCCGTGAGCCTGGCGGTCGCGGCTACCAGGTGCCGGCCACCTGCAGGCCGAGGCGGTCCCCGAGCAGCGGCGACACCATCCACCGGCGCGCGTCGGTCGTGTGCACGAGCGTCATCGTCAGATCGAACAGCAGCAGGAAGCCGCCCTGCAGCACCATCGATCGACCGAAGCCGATCAGGCGTGGATCGTCCGTTCGCAGGCCGCGTTCCCAGAGGAAGGCCCCCGACGCCATCCAGCCGACGTCGAGGCCGGTGTTGAGGGCGAAGGTCACCCGGTCGGCGGCGGTCGCGCGCAGGGTCCTGCGCAGGTCGTAGCTGGACGGATCGTCGCGCAGGGCGCCCACCAGCCCCGGGATCGCCAGCGCCAGGTTCACCCCGTTCCACGCGATGGACATCTGGTGGAAGGCGACCCACTCCGGGTCCGACGCCAGCGCCCAGCCTCCGGCACCCACCGCGACGTTGCCCAGCGACCAGCCGAGCAGCACGCTCATGCCGACCGTGTTCGTGCGCTTGCGCCGTTCCAGGAGGCGTCGCGTCGAGGCGGCGAGGGCGTCGTCGTCGGGCAGGACGCTGGGGGGCGCCTTCGCGACCGTCGGGGGCGCCGGGTCCGGGGAGGAGGGCGCCTCCGAGGCGAACGCCGGGACCGTGGCGAGGGCGAGGACCAGGGGCAAGCCGGGCATGGCGGCGCTCGGGGGTGGGGGGGACGGTGCAAGCGTGGCGCAGGTCGGCGTCACGTGGCGTCACCGTTCGCCAAGGACGTGGCCCGCGACGTTTCCCTGGGCGACCATGGTGAAACACGCGAGCCATGCCCGACGGGGCGTCTCGCGGGAAGTCTTGTTTTCAACGTGCTGCACGCGTGGCCCGGTCCTTGCTTGGTCTCGTCGGAGTGGAGGTGGCATGGCGGCGACTGCACCCACCCAGGACACGCTCGAACGCATCGAGCGGCGTCTCGAACGGCTGGAGCACGCGGTCGGGCGGCTCACGGGCCTGCTCGAGACGGCAGGGGACGGCCTCGCGATGGCCGGCGACATCGTCGACGACACGGTGGCGCGCTGGCAGCGACGTGGCGGAGACGTCGACGCCCAGGTAGGCGCTGCGCTCACGCTGGTCGACCGGCTCACCGAGCCCGACACGGCCGCCGCGCTCTCCCGCCTGCTCGACCGCGTGGAGGCCGTCGAGGCGGGCCTGTCCGGTCTGCCCGGCACGGCGGCCATGGTCGCCGACATCGCCGACACCGAGGTCGCGCGCTGGCAAGCCCGCGGCATCGAGATCGATGGCGCCGTGGAGCGGCTCGTCGGCATGGCGGTGCAGCTGTCGTCGCCGGACATGGCGCGCCTGGTCGACACCCTGGCGCAGCGCGCCCGCACGATCGAGGGCGGCCTGGAGCTGGCGGGCCGTTCGTCGGAGTTCACCGCGATGGCGCTGGACATCCTCGACGACGTGATGAAGGCCGCCGGGGACGACGGGGTCGACCTCGCGCTGCTCGCGCCGCGCCTGCGCGACGGGGCCGTCGCCAGCGTCGCGTTCCTCACCTCGGACGGCTTCTCGGCGTTCATGGAGACGATGGCGGAGCCGGAGGCCTTCGGTCACCTCGTGCCCCTGATCCGCGCCATCCGCGACGCCACGAAGGAGCCGCCCGAGCCCGTGTCGGTCTGGGGTCTCCTGTCGCGCCTGCGCGACCCGGCCGCCCAGCAGGCCATGGGCTTGTTCCTGCGCTTCGCCCACGCGATCGGTACCACCCACGAACAGCAGCACGGCGCCTCCGGGCGCTCCCTGGAGAAGCGATGAGCTCTGTGCCCCACATCGTCGTGGTCGGTGGCGGCGCCGCCGGCATCACGGTCAGCGCCATGCTCCGGCAGGGCGACAACCCGCCCGCCATCACGCTCGTCGAGCCGAGCGCCACCCACTACTACCAGCCCCTGTGGACGCTGGTGGGCGGGGGGGTGTTCCCGCGCGAGGAGAGCGCCCGCCCCACGGCCGACTTCATCCCCGACGGGGTGACGTGGGTGCAGGACAAGGTGGTGTCGTTCGACCCCGAGGCCAAGACGGTGGCCCTGTCGAACGGCGACACGCTGTCGTACGACTACCTGGTGGTCAGCCCGGGCATCCAGCTCGACTGGCACAAGATCGAGGGCCTCGAGGGCCACCTCGGCAAGGACGGCATCTGCAGCAACTACCGGTACGACACGGTCGAGTCGACGTGGAAGACGCTGCAGGGGCTGAAGAAGGGCCGAGCGGTGTTCACCTACCCGAGCACGCCGATCAAGTGTGCCGGGGCGCCGCAGAAGATCATGTGGCTGACCGAGCACTACCTGGACAAGCACGGCATCCGGGACAAGGTCGAGATCGTCTACGCCAGCGCCACCGCCGACATCTTCGGCGTGGAGCGGTACGCGCGCTCGCTGCGCAAGCTGGTGGCCGAGCGCGACATCCACCCGCTGTACAAGCACGACCTCGTGGCGGTGCGGCCGGCGTCGAAGGAGGCGGTGTTCCGCAAGCTCGACGGGGGCGACGAGGTGGTGCTGTCCTACGACATGCTCCACGTGGTGCCGCCGATGAGCGCGCCCGACTTCGTCAAGCAGTCCCCGCTCGCCGACAAGGCCGGCTGGGTGGAGGTCGACCCGGGCACGCTGCAGCACACGCGCTTCCCCGACGTCTTCTCGCTCGGTGACGCCTGCAGCGCGCCCAACAGCAAGACGGCCGCGGCCGTGCGCAAGCAGGCACCCGTGGTGGTGCGCAACCTGCAGGACGTCATCGCCGGCAGGGCGCCGTCGGCGCGCTACGACGGCTACGCGTCGTGCCCGCTGGTCACCGGCTACGGCCGCCTCATCATGGCGGAGTTCGTCTACGGCGGCGTGCCCGCCGAGACGCTGCCCTACGACCAGAGCAAGGAGCGCTACAGCCTGTGGGCGCTCAAGGCCTACGCCCTGCCGCGGATGTACTGGCACGGCATGTTGCGCGGGCGCTGGTAGCGTCGCCTGTCACGGGTCCGGCGGGCGGGGGAAGCTGCCGTCCGCCAGACCGCGCCGCATCGCGTACGTCAGGTCGGCGATGGCGCCGAGGCCCTGACCCACACGTCGCACGGCGTGGACGGGTCCGCGCGGACGTCCGATGCCCTCCTCCTGCATCTGGGTGAGCATGCCCTGCAGGCTGCCACGGACGGCGGCGTCGAGGGCGGCGACCGCCGTGCGCGGGCTCACGCCCTGCAGCGGGGTGATCGGCGCGCCCAGCCGGTAGGTCAGGCGCGCTGGGATCGGCACGTGAGGCCACGGCCCGAGGGCCAGGCCCCACGGCACCGACAGGTGCACCGGCCACACCTCGGCGCGGGCCAGCCGGCGCACGAAGCCCATGCGACGGGCCACCTCGCGACCGTCGGTGAGCACGAAGAGCGTGTGGTGGGCGCCCACGTGCGCGACGGGCACGATCGGGATGCCGAGGCTGACCGCGGTGCGCGCGTAGCCGGTCCGCCCGGCGAACCGCACCTTGTAGCGGTCGCGTGCGGGGCGCCAGACGTCCTGGTCGCCCCCCGGCATCACCAGCACGTCGCGGCGCAGGTCCTGGAGCACCTCGCGGGCCAGATCGGGGCGCGCGCGGAGGATGCCGCAGCGCTCGGCGTAGCGACCGAGGGCAGGGGACGCGAAGAGCAGCTCGTGCGCGAGTCCGTGCAGCGGGCGCGACGTCCCGATGTGGTCGTACCAGGCGATGATGAGGCCGAAGCCGTCGAGCGCCGTCGTCCCGCCCGAGTGGTTCGACACCAGCATCACCGGACCCGGAGGCAGGTTCTCCCACCCGGACACGTCCAGCTCGAAGTACCGGCCGGGGCCGAACACGGTGCGGAAGTAGGGGAGCTGGGCGTCGACGTACGCCGGGTCGTAGGCCAGCGGCGACAGGCCGTGCAGGGGGCCGCGCCGGGCAGCGTGTTCGAACAGCACCGAGACGTGGGGCTCGCGGGTCATGGGACGCTCCGCGCGGATCATGCCTGTCGACAGCCCGATCAGCCAACCCTCCGGACGGGCGGGATAGGCGCCGCCCGATGAACGCGACGCAGGCCGGCACGACGACGGGGCGGTGGGTGCGCGGGGCGGCGACCCTGGTGCTCACCGTGGCCATCGTCGCGTGGATCGGGCGGACCATCGACGGCGCGGCGTTCGTGGAGGCGCTCACCTCGGTGCAGGGGTGGCGGCTCGTGTGGGTGGCGACGGTGGCTTCGGGCGTGCTCCTGCTGCGCGGCGTGCGCGCGAGCCTGCTGCTGCCGCGCGAGGCGCCGCTGCGCGCCGTGCTCTCGGCCGTGGCCATCGGCTTCGTCGCGAGCGTGGTCACCCCGCTGCGCATGGGGGTGCTCGTCCGGCCGTGGTTGCTCCAGCGACGGGCGGGCATCGCCTTCGGCACCGGCGTCGCCGGCATCGTCGCCGAGCGGTTGCTCGACGTCATCGCGTTGCTCATCCTCCTCGCCGGCGTCGGCATCGCGGCCTTGCCGGAGGGTGCGGGACACGACGGCGGTGAGGGCGCGCTGTCGCTCGAGACGGCCGGCGCGGTGCTCGGCGGGGCGGCCCTCGGGGTGCTGGGCGTGCTCGCCGTCACCGCCTGGGTGGGGCCCGACCGGCTGGCGCGGCTCGCGGGCGGGGCGGCGGCCGGCGGACTGCGTGCGCGGATCGCGACGCTGGCGGCCACGTTCGCAGCCGGCACGCGCGCCGTGGCGGCCGATCCGGTGCGGACGGCGGGCGCTGCGGCCCTGACCGTCGTGATGTGGTGCGCGGGGCTGGTGTCCGCCGCGGTGGTGCTGTCGGGCTTCGACGCCATCCCGGCCGGACCTGGCCTCGTCGCCACGTTCTTCGCGGCCGTCATGGCCGCCAACGCCGCGGTGCCGACGCCGGGCTCGATGGGCGCCTACGAAGCCGCCGGCATGGCCGCGCTGGCCCTGTTCGGGGTCGACGGCGCCACGGCCGTGGCCGCTGCCGTGTCGGTCCACCTGATGTCGTTGGTGGGGCAGGGCGTGGTGGGTGTGGTGTTCGTGGCGCGCGACGGGACGGGCCGCTGAGGCACGTCGCCGGACCGTCACGGGCGGGCATGGCGACGCCGTGACCGCCGCATTAGATGGCGCGCCCGCAGCGGCGGGGCTCCGCGATGGACGAACGGAGCCGCCGACGTGGCACGAGGAGGCGGTAGGATGAGCAAGCCGCGGTTGCTGTTGTCGTTCTCGGGTGGCCTCGACACGAGCTTCTGTGTCGTCCACCTGGGCGAGCGCTACGAGATCACCACGGTCACGTTCGACTGCGGTGGATTGGACGACGACGAGCGCGCGGCCATCGCCGCCCGGTCCGCGGAGTGCGGGGCCGTCGCCCACCACCTCGTCGACCTGCGCGACGAGCTCTGCGAGCGCATCCTCACGCCGCTGATCCGCACCGGCTTCCTCAAGGGCGAGAACTACCCGCTGTGCGTGGGGTCGGAGCGCGGCCTGCAGGCCGCCGGCCTGGCCAAGATGGCCAACGCCGAGGGCTTCGACGCCGTCGGCCACGGCTGCACCGCCGCCGGCAACGACCAGGTGCGCTTCGACGTCACCCTGCGCGCGATGCTCGACCCCGGCATCGTGATCGAGGCGCCGATCCGCGACCTCGGGCCCACCCGCGCCGAGAGCGCCGAGGCGCTGCGCGCCGTCGGCATCGCCGTCGAGGCCAAGACCACCACCTACAGCATCAACACCTCGCTGTGGGGCACCACCCTGGGGGGCGGCCCGCTGCACGATCCGGCCAAGCCCGTCCCCACCGATCTGCGCCACCGGGTCAAGGCGCCGGCCGACGTCACCGACGCCGACGTCGTGGTGCGCATCGGCTTCGAGCACGGTCGTCCGGTGTCGGTCGACGGCGTGGCGATGGCGATGCCGGCGCTCATCGAGCACCTCAACGCGGTCGGCGCCGCCCACGGCCTGGGGCGCGAGGTCCACACCGGCGACACCGTGCTCGGCATCAAGGGCCGCATCGTGTTCGAGGCGCCCGCCGCGTTCCTGATCCACCGCGCCCACCTCGAGCTCGACAAGCTCACGCTGTCCAAGCACCAGCTCTACCTGCGCGAGCACCTCAAGCCGCTCTACGGTCAGCTCCTCCACGAGGGCCTGTGGCTCGACGCCGTCATGGCCGACATCGGGGCCTACTTCGCCAGCGAGCAGCAGATCGTGCAGGGCGAGGTCGCGCTGCGGCTGGGCAAGGGCACGTGCGAGCTCGTCACCGTCGACGCGCCCCACAGTCGCATGAAGGGCAAGGCGCGCTACGGGGAGACCGGGGCCGGGTGGACCGGTCGCGACACCGAGGGCTTCTCCAAGATCCTCACGCTGGGGCTGCTGCGTTGAGCACCGACTTCGATCTCCGCCTTCGGCCGAACAAGGTCGGCAGCGTCTGTCTGCCGTTCGACCTCGGTCCCTACGTCACCGTCCACCAGACGCCCGTCTGCGAGGAAGGCGCGGCCATCGCCTGTCGCGTGCTCACGGCGCGCAAGGAGTACGGCCACCTCGAGCTCACTTCCGGGCGCCAGGCGCGCCTGAGCCCTGGCGACCTCATCGTGGGCGCGCTCGGCAACCGCGCCGCGCTGCGTGGCTTCTGCGGCCGCGTGCCCACCGAGGTCAAGGCCGGCGACGTGCTCCACCTGCTCAACCAGGGCGGCGTCATCGGGGTGAGCGAGGGCGATCACGCGGGTCTCGGTCACCCGATCGAGCTCGAGGTGATCGGCACGCCGATCCGCCACGGCCGGGGGCTGCGCCTGCGCGAGCACGCCATCGCGCGCGACGTCCAGGCGCCCGATCGCGAGCCGCCGGTGCTGGTGTTCGCCGGCACGTGCATGAACTCGGGCAAGACCACCGCCGCGGCGGTGATCACCCGCTACCTGCGCAGCAAGGGCCGCATGGTGCACGCTGGCAAGGTCACCGGCGTGGCCGCGATCAAGGATCTGCTGCTCTTCGCCGACAACGGCGCCACGAAGACGCTGTCGTTCCTCGACTGCGGCCTGCCGTCCACCTGCTACCACGACGACATCCCCGACGTGGCCCAGCTGATGCTCGCCCACCTGTCGCAGGAGGCGCCCGACCTCATCGTCCTCGAGATGGGCGACGGCCTGATGGGCGACTACGGCGTCGACGAGGTGCTCGCCGACCCCCGCTTCGTGCGGCGGTGCGCAGGCGCGGTGTTCGCGGCCAACGACGTCATCGGCGCGGTCGCCGGCGCGCGTCAGCTCGAGGCCTGGGGCATCCCGGTGCGCGTGGTCACGGGCCCCGCCACCGACAACGCCGCCGGCACGCGCAAGCTCGAAGATCGCGGCCTGAACGCGGCCAACATCTTCCTCGATCCGGCCCGGGTCTGCCGCCTGGCCACGCAGGGCGTGGTCGACGTGGAGGATCCCCACTGATGGTGCCCGTCGGCATCGTGGGCGCCAACGGCTTCCTCGGCGGCGAGCTGGTGCGGCTGTTGGCCCAGCACCCGCACGCCCGCGTCGCGGCGCTGTGTGCGGGACGGTCGGCGGGGCAGCAGCTGTCCGACATCCGCCCGTCGCTCCGCGGTCCGGCCGACGGCCCGCTCGAGGCCTTCGATGCCGACCTGCTGGCGTCGCGGTGCGAGGCGGTGTTCCTGGCGCTGCCCCACGGCAAGAGCGCCGAGGCCGCCCGTGAGCTGCGGGCCCGCGGGGTGCTGGTCATCGATCTGGGCAGCGACTTCCGCATCGCCGATCCCGCCGCCCACGCGCGCTGGTACGGCCGGGAGCCCGGCGCGCCCGAGCTGCTCGACAGCGCCGTCTACAGCCTGCCCGAGCTCACCGGACCGCCGCCGGCGGACGCCGGCCTCATCGCCAACCCCGGGTGCTTCGCCACCGCGCTCGCGCTCACGCTCGCCCCGCTGGCCCCAGCACTGGGCGAGGGCACAGAGGTCACCGTGTTCGGCGTGACCGGGTCGAGCGGCAGCGGCATCGAGCCGCAGGCCGGCACGCAGCACACGCTCCGGGTCAACTCGTTCACGGCCTACAAGCCGCTGCGCCACCAGCACCTGGGCGAGGTGGAGCAGCTGCTGGCGCGCCGCGGTGCCGTGCCGCGGGTGCGCTTCGTGCCCCACAGCCTCCCCGCGCCCCGCGGCATCCACCTCACGGTCGTCCTCGACGCCGCCACGGTGGGCGACGTGCGGGCCCGCTACGAGGCGGCCTACGGCGAGGCGGCCCTGGTCGACGTGGTCGACGGCGTCGTGCCCATGGGGGCCGTGCTCCTGTCGTGCCGCACCCTGCTCGGCGTGGAGCCCCGCGGCGACGACGTCGTCGTCACCTGCGCCCTGGACAACCTGCTCAAGGGCGGGTCGGGCCAGGCCATCCAGAACCTGAACCTGGTGCGTGGCTGGTCCGAGACCGCGGGCCTGCCCGTCGTGGGGAGCTGGCCATGAGCGCCCTGTTGCCCGTCTACCCGCGCCTCGCCCTCGATCTCGTACGTGCCGACGGCTGCTGGCTGACCACGTCGGACGGCCGTCGCATCCTCGACATGTACGGCGCCCACGCGGTGTGCCCGCTCGGCCACGCCCACCCCGAGCTCACCGAGGCGCTCACCACCGCCCACCGCACCCTCGACTTCTACTCGAACAGCCTGCACATGGCGGTGCAGGAGCGGGCCGCCGAGGCCGTGCTCGGGGGCAGCGCGCACCTGTCGCACGTGCACTTCGTCAACAGCGGCACCGAGGCCAACGAGTCGGCGCTGCACCTGGCCCGTCGGGTCACCGGCCGGCAGACGGTGGTCACGCTCGCCGAGTCGTTCCACGGGCGCACGCTGGGCAGCCTGTCGGTGACCGGCCTGTCCGCCTACCGCGGCCGCGTGCCGCTCGACGTCCCCGCCAGCTGGCACCGCATGGTGGCGCTCGGCGACGAGGACCTGTCGGCCATCGATCACGACGTCGCCGCCGTGCTCGTGGAGTCGGTGGTCAGCCTGGGCGGCGTGCGGATGCCGCCGGACGGGTGGCTGTCGAAGGTGGCGGCCCGGTGCGCCGAGGTCGGCGCCCTGCTCGTGCTCGACGAGGTCCAGGGTGGCGTCGGGCGGCTCGGCACGTGGTTCGGCCACGAGACGCTGGGTGTGCGCCCCGACATGGTCACGCTCGCCAAGTCGCTCGGCGGTGGCTTCCCGGTCGGCGCGCTGGTGGTCACGCCCGCACTCGCCGCGAAGGTCACCCACAGCGAGCTGGGCACCACCTTCGGCGGGGGGCCGATGGCCGCGGCGATGGTCGAGACCGTGGCCCGCGTCATCCGCCGTGACGGCCTCATGGACCGGGTGCTCGCCATCGAGGCACGGATCCGCTCCCGCCTGGCAGCCCACGACGACGTGGCCGTGCGCGGCCGCGGCGCCCTGCTCGGCATCGTCACCCCCGCGCCCGCCAAGGTCGTGCGCGACGCCCTGCTGGCCCGTGACGTGATCGTCGGCACGTCGTCCGATCCCCACGGCCTGCGGCTGCTGCACCCCTACGTGCTCACCGACGCCGAGGTCGACGTCTTCCTCGACGCGCTGCAGGCCGTGCTCGCCGAGGTGCCCCGTGGCTGACCTGCAGCACGTGCTCGGTCCGGCCGACCTGTCGGACGCCGACCGCGCCGCGATCCTGGAGCTGGCGCGGTCCATCAAGGCCACCGACGGCGTGCCGGTGCCGTCGCGGCTGCGGGTCGGCGCGCTCTACTTCGACCCCTCCCTGCGCACGCGCGCCAGCTTCGAGCAGGCCGTGCGCGTCATCGGGGGGGCGGCCCAGACGCTCAACCCCGCCGACACGTGGAACATCGAGCTCGACCCGCAGGCGGTGATGGACGGGACGTCCGTCGAGAACATCGTCGAGGCTGCCGGGGTGCTGGGACGGTTCTTCCACCTGATCGGCGTGCGGAGCTTCCGTCGGCCGGGCCCGTGGGCGGTCGAGCGCACCGAGCCCGTGCTCTCCCGCATCGCCGAGCACGCTGGTGTCCCCGTCATCAGCCTCGAAGGCGCCACCCACCACCCGTGCCAGGGGCTGGCCGATCTGCTCACGCTCCACGAGCACTTCGGCGACGACCTGCGCGGGCTCCCGGTCACGCTGTGCTGGTCGTGGCACCCGCGCGCGCTGCCCACGGCCGTGCCCCACACGTTCCTGCTCCAGGCCGCGCTCGCCGGCTGTGACGTGGCGGTGGCCCACCCGGAGGGGCTCGACCTCGACCCCGAGATCGTGGCGCAGGCCCGCACCGCCGCCGAGGCCCGTGGGGGACGCGTGCAGGTCACCCACGACCGCGCTGCGGCCCTCGCCGGGCGTCGCGTGGTCTACGTCAAGTCGTGGGGGCCGCTCGAAGGCGGCGCGCCCACCCCGACGTCGCTGCGGCACTGGCTGGTCGACGAGGCCGCCCTCGCCGCCACGGACGCCGCCAAGGTGATGCACTGCCTGCCGGTGCGTCGCAACGTCGTCATCGCCAGCGAGGTCCTCGACGGGCCGCGCAGCATCGTCCTCGATCAAGCCGGCAACCGCCTCTGGGCGCAGGCCGGACTCGTCAGCCATCTCGCCCGTCGGCATGGGGTGATCGCATGAAGCCAGACCGTGGACCCGGCCTCGTCGAGGCCGCCCCCTACATCGAAGCGTTCCGCGACCGCCTGGTGGTGGTCAAGATCGGCGGCGAGCTGCTCGACGGCGGTCCCGTGGTCGAGCGCATCCTGCCCCAGGTGGCCGTGCTCTACCGCTGCGGCCTGCGGCCGCTGATCGTCCACGGTGGCGGCCGCCAGGTCGACGACGCCTGCAAGGCGCGCGGCATCGAGCCGGTCAAGCACCGCGGCCGTCGGGTCACCACGCCCGAGGTGCGCGACGTGCTCGTCGACGTGATCGCCAAGGGCCTGAACCAGGCGATCGTCGACCGGCTCCGCGCCGACGACATCCCCGCGATCGGCTTCGCCGACGGTGTCACCGACGCGGTGCGCGCCCGTCGGCGCGCGCCCACCGACGAGGACGGTGTCACCGTCGACTGGGGGGAGGTGGGCGACGTGGTCGGCATCCAGTCCGGTCCGCTCGCCCAGCACGCGGGCGTGTGGGCGGTGCCGGTGCTCCCGAGCCTGGGTACGGCCGAGGACGACGGCGCGCTGCTCAACGTCAACGCCGACGCCGTCGCGAGCCGGGTCGCCACCGACCTCGACGCGGCCAAGCTCGTGCTCCTCACGTCCATCGCCGGGGTGATGGAGGGCGCGGACGCCGCGGGCCCGATCTCGCAGCTCACCGACACCGCGGCGCGGTCGCTGGTGGCGTCGGGCGTCATCGCCGGCGGCATGCGCGCCAAGATCGAGGAGGCGCTCCGGGCGCTCGGACGGGGCGTGCCGCGGGTGCACATCATCTCCGGCCGCGAGCCGGCCACGCTGCTGCGCGAGATCTTCACCGACGAGGGCTGCGGCACGCTCGTGGTCCCCGACGAGGCGGGCGCCCGGTGAGCGAGGATCGCACCCCGGCACGCAGCCTGGGCGGCCGCTTCACCGAGGCCACCCACCCTGTGCTCGAGCGCATCAACCGCTCCGTCGACGTCGACCGGCGCCTGTGGGACCAGGACATCCGCGGCAGCCAGGCCCACGCCGCCATGCTCGCCCACGTGGGCCTGATCCCCGAGGCCGACAAGGACGCGATCGTCGCCGGCCTCGACGCCGTGCGCGCCGAGCTCGCCGACGGCACCTTCGTGTTCCTGCCGTCCGACGAGGACATCCACATGGCCGTGGAGCGGCGCCTGGGGGAGCGGATCGGAGCACCCGCCGGCCGCCTGCACACCGGCCGCAGCCGCAACGACCAGGTGATGGTCGACGTCACCCTGTGGCTGCGTGACAACCTGCCCGTGCTGCGCAGCGCGCTGGTGGCGTGGTGCGCGGCGCTGCTGCACCAGGCGGAGCACGGGGCCGACGTGCCGATGCCGTCCTACACCCACCTGCAGCCTGCGCAGGTCAGCAGCGTCGGGCAGTGGCTGTGTGCCCACGCCGCCGAGGTGTCGGCCCACGTGCGGCGGCTCGACGATCTGCTCGCGCGGCTCGACGCGTGCCCGCTGGGCTCCGGCGCGTCCGCCGGCGGCTACCTGCCGATCGACCGTCGCCTGACTGCGTCGCTCCTCGGCTTCGCCCGTCCCACGGTCAACGCCACGGCCACCACCGGCAGCCGCACCGATCTGCTCGACGTGGTCGGGCTGCTGGCGCTGCTGGGCACCACGCTCTCCCGCTTCGGCGAGGAGATCGTGCTGTTCCTGTCGCCGTCGTTCGGCTTCCTGACGCTGCCCGACCGGCTGACGACGGGCTCGTCGCTCCTGCCGCAGAAGCGCAACCCCGACGGCGCCGAGCTGCTGCGCGGGGCCGGCAAGCTGGCGGCAGGGGACTTCGCCGCGCTCGCGAGCGCCGTGGCCGGCATCCCCAGCGGCTACAGCAAGGACCTCCAGGCCGACAAGGAGGTGCTGTTCCGTGCGTGGGACCGCACCGTCGACCTCGTGGCGCTCGCCACGTTGCACGCCGAGGCGCTCGGGTGGAAGGCCGATCGCCTCGCGGCGGCCTGCACGCCGGAGCTCGCGAGCCTGTGGCTGGCCGACCGCCTGGTGCTGGCGGGGCTGCCGTTCCGTGAGGCGCACCACCTGGTGGGTCGCGCGGTGCGCGAGGCGGTCGAGGCGGGCACCGACCTTCACGGCGGCCTGTCCCGGGTGCTCGACGCCCAGCCCGATGCGGTCTCCGACCCGGACGAGCTCCGCACGGAGCTGCGGGCGATGACCCCGGCGGCCCTGCTCGGCGCGCTGGTCACCGAAGGGGGCGCCGGTCCGGCGAGCGTGCGCGCCCAGGTGGCGACGCTGCGCGCGAGCCTGGCACCGCGCGCCTGAGGCGGCGCCGCGCGACGCGCGGGGCGATGGGCTAGGATCCACCGGCGACGAGGAGACGGTGGATGCGGTGGGCCGTGGTGATGCTGCTCGGCGCGTGCGTGCACGGCGCGGACGACGACACCGACGTCGACAGCGACACCGACGCGGTCGCCGCCACGGACACGCCGACCGACCCTCGGGAGACCGACACCGTCGACACCGACACCGACGGCCTGGTGGACACCGACACCGTCGGCGACACGGACACGGACGCGACCTCGGACAGCGACACCGTCGCCGAGACGGACGACACCGACGCCGACAGCGACGTGGAGCCGCTCCGGACGGTGCCGTCGACGTGGGGTGCCGGGCTCCTCGACATCTCGGGGGCGGTCGTGTCCGGGGGGATGGTGACCGTCGATCCGGGCGTGCCGCCGTCCCCGGGGCCGGCCCGCGAGCCACAAGGGAGCGTCGCGCTGGTCGGGGACATCGACGAGAACGGCATCGACGAGGTCGTCGTGATGACCGACGTCAACGACAGCGGGCACACGCTGGGCGTGCAGGTGTTCCGGGATCGCGGCGGCACGCTGGTGACCGCGCCGTCCTCGCTGTCGTCGGCGATCACCGGCTGGCGGCGCGCGGCCGTCGGTCTCGTCGATGTCGACGGCGACGGCCACCTCGACCTCGTCGGCCAGCGCTGGGACGAGCTCGTGCGGTTCGGGCGCGGTGACGGCACGTGGACCGCACCCCTGGTGCCGGACGTGGACGTCCAGATCGCCGGGGTGCAGGCCGGGGTGCCGGCGCTGGTGGATCTGGACCAGGACGGGTGGCTGGATCTGCTGGTGGGCACGGATCGGTGCGGCACGTCGGTGATCCCCGCGCTGCGGTCCGGGCGTCGCACGTGGACCTTCGATCCGTCCGTGGTCACCGAGGGCACCGGTCGCGCGCGCGTCGTCGCGCTCACCACCACCGTGCTCCCCGACGGCAGCGAGGGCGTGGTGGTGCTCGCGAACCCGTGCACCACCTGGGATCCACCGCCGGGCTTCCTGCGGGTGACCCACGGGGCAGACGGGTCGATCGCGCTCGACACCGTCGACGTGACGCCGGCCCAGCCGTCCTGGCTCCTGGATCCGGCGCGCGCGGGGACCACGTCGTTCACCCAGATCGAGCCGATGGGGATCGACCCCGAGGACCTCGATGGCGACGGGCTCCCCGACCTGTGGCTGGCGCTGTCGAGCCGGTGGATGACCGTGTTCGCGGCGCGCGGAGGGACGTACGCAGACCTGACGCTGCGCGCCGACCTGGAGCTCGCCCCCCCCGCCACGCTGTTCGCCCACTTCCCCTGGGGCACCGAGGCGATCGATCTCGACCAGGACGGCGTGCGCGACGTGATCACCGCCATCGGCGACGACGAGACCTCGTTCCGGCTGCTGGGCGGCGAGCCCTACCGCGACCGCGCGTGGTGGCACGGGCGCACCTGGCAGTTCGAGGACGTCAGCCGGGCGATCGGCCTCGACCGCATCGCGTCGCATCGCGGGCTGGTGCTGGCCGACCTGGACGCCGACGGCGACGCCGACCCGGTGTTCGGTGGCTTCGGGTCACGCCCCACGATCTACCGCAACGCCATCGACACCGGGGCCCACGGGCTGTCGCTGCGGCTGCACGGCACCACCAGCAACCACCTCGGCATCGGGGCGCGGGTCACGGTCGCGGCCGCGGGCCTGCCGGACCAGCACCTCGTCGTCGGGCACGCCGCCAACCCGCTCGGGTTGAGCGAGCCGCTCGTCTTCGCCGGGCTCGGCACGGCCACGGCGGGGGACGTCACGATCACCTGGCCCTCCGGCGTGGTGCAGGCGCTGGGCCCGCTCGCCGCCGACGCGCTGCACGAGGTCACCGAGCCTGCCCTGCTCACGCTGTCCGACACCGACCGACACGGCCGGGCCCGAGGGGACGCGATCCGGCTCACCGTCACGCCACGCCGCCCCGACGGCACCGTGGACCCGGGCGTGGTCGTCACCGTCGACGTGACGGGGACCACGCTCGCTGGCGCGCCGGTGTGGGACGGTGCGGCGTGGCAGGTGGACGTGGAGGCGCCGTTCAATCCCGGCACGAGTCGTCTCACCGTCTCCCTCGACGGCGTGGAGGTGCCGGTGCACCCCAAGCTGTGGTGGGACTGAGCGCGGCGCCCGCGCGACGCCGAGGTCAGGTACCCGGTGCCCACCGCAGCCCGGGCGGCCCGGGGATGCCCCGCTCGCGACGCAGGAAGCCGAGGAACGGGTTGGTGGCGAGCTCGTGGGCGAGCGTCGTGTCGGGGCCGTGGCCGCTGTGGACCACGAGGTGGCCCGGCAGGTCGAGCAGGCGGCGCAGGCTCTCGACCTGCAGCGCCGGGTCGGACATCGGGAAGTCGGTGCGGCCGATGCTGCCCGCGAAGAGCGTGTCGCCCACGAAGATGTGGGTGTCGTCGAACCAGCAGCCCTGACCGGGCGTGTGGCCGGGCGTGGACAGGAAGCGCAGGGTGGTGGCGCCGAGGTCGACCGCGAAGCCGTCGTCGATGGCGTGGTCGATGCGCCCGCACTGCAAGGCCAGGTGGGGCATGCCGAACATCGCGGCCTGGTGGGGGAGCGTGGCGAACAGCGGCTGGTCCTTGGCCGGCATGTAGGTGGGGACGTCCCAGACCTCCTGCAGCAGCGGCAGCGCGCCCGCGTGATCGAGGTGGGTGTGGGTGAGCAGGATCATGGCGACGTCGGGCGCTGGCGACACCGCCTGGAGCCGCTGCACCAGCTCGTCGGACTCGCCCGTGTCGACGATGGCCGCGCGGCCGGTGGCCCGGTCGGTGAGCAGCCAGGTGTTGACCCCGAACATCCCCACGGTGAAGCAGCGCACGTCGAGCATGTCAGTCCTCTGCGGCGTCGGTGTCGTCGACCTCGAGGTCGTCGTCGAGGGGGGCAGACAGGGTGTCGAGGGGCTGCCCGGTGACCGCGGCGACGTCGGCGTTCAGGCGCTCCCACACCGAGCGGGCGTCGGCCGGGCTGTCCTGGCGTGCGAGCAGGAGCAGGTACCACGACCGCTCGTCGACGCTGACCTTGCGCACCACCGGTGCGTAGCCGTCCTTCCAGCGACCGGTGCCGAACGCGCGGGCCTTCTTGGCCAGGCGCGTGGCGGACGTGCCGCCGGGCTCGATGTCGAAGTCCAGGTAGGTGGGCTCCCACGGCAGGAAGAACGAGCGGGGGACGATCCGATCGTGGCCGGGGCTCGCCTGCAGCGCCGGGTGGTGGTCGTCGATCTCGTTGACCTCGCGGATGACGAGGCCGCCGCGGTCGAGGATGACCAGCTCGCAGTGGTAGCCGCGCGCGCCGATGGCCCCGGTGACGAGGCTCTCGCCGGGCTCGGTGCCCGCGGCGAGGATGCGCCCCTCTGTGGACCAGATCTGGCCGTTGCGCGCCATGAACTGCCAGCTGGCGTGCTCGCTCTGCAGGCCCTTGAAGTTCTGCCGGTAGCGGAGCGCCTGCTGCACGTCCGCCGGCGCGAGCTCGATGCCGAGCCCCGGGAGCACGCCGAGCCCGAGCACCACCAGCACGGGCGCCAGGCGCCACGCGGCGCGATCGACGAACAGGCCGAGCAGGAGGGCGAGGTAGGGGAGCCCGGGCACGAGCATCCGGCCGAACGCCATGTAGTCGCCGCCGATCGCGACGGCGTAGGCGGGGACAGCCAGCGCCATCGTCAGCACCCCGAGACCGAGCGGCCAGCGGCGCCCAGCCGCCACGACCCCGAGGAGCCCGAGCACCGGGGTGACGAGGTTGACGGTGACCGCCAGCACGTACTTGCCGCCGCGCAGGAGCCGATCGGCCGACAGCCCCACCTTGGCGCGGGCGGTGTTGGACACCACGTCACCGTAGTAGGACCACCGCCAGCCGACGTGGACGGCGACGATCGGGGCGACCACGGCGAGCACGCGCGCCGGCGGTTGCCACCACGCGGTGCTCAGGGTGTCGCGTCGCAGCCAGCGCACGCCGGCCGCGAGCGTCGCGACCACCACCACCCAGGCCGGGCCCTCTGTGCGCAGCAGCGCCAGCGCGACGGCCGCGACCGCGGCGTGCCGCCACGCGCGCGCGTCGTCCGACAGCACCAGGCGCTCGAACACGACGAAGAGCGTCAGCGCCAGCGGCATCGTGGCGAGCCCGCCGGTCGACCACGCGGCGAACGCCGGCGACAGGCCGAGCAGGCCGGTGGCGGCGAGCACGCCGGGCACACCCAGACCGAAGTGGCGCGAGGCGGCGCGGCCCACGGCGAGGAGCAGCGCTGCGCCACACGCCGCCGAGATCACCGGCATGACGGTGACCGGGCTGGCGCCGAGGCGCTCGACCGCGGCGGCCACGGCCATCCACAGGAAGTTGGAGTAGCCCTCCACCGGCGCGAGGTCGCCCACGTTGAACCGCGGCCCGAGGCCCTCGGCCCAGTGACGGCTGTAGCGGAACGTGATGTACGCGTCGTCGCACACGAACCACAGGGTCCACGTCAGCCACGCCCAAGGGAGCAGCATGACGGCGCCGGCGACGCGGGACGGGGTGCGGTCCAAGGGCGACTCGACGTCGGAGGGCGGGTCGGGGACGGTGCGGCCGCCCCGTATCGCGAACGCGACGGGGCGGCGCACGGCAGGCGCAGCCTACTTGGCGGCCTCGTCCATCGCGACCGGCTCGGCCAGCTTCGCCAGCAGGCGCTCGCCCGTGGTGGTGATGCGGTCGTGCAGCGCGCGGGAGCGCGGCTCGGCACGCTCCAGCCACCGCTCCAGGACGTCGGCCCGCTCCGGGTGCCTCTCGGCCTGGTCGAGCAGCACCTCGGAGACCGCCACGTCGATGAGCAGCTGGATGAGGCGCTCGGCGTGCAGCATCGCGGGCCCGAAGTCGCGCTTCGGATCCCAGTCGGCCAGCGCCTGCGACCAACCACCGACCGGCATCGACCGCATGTCGCGGAACTTGCCGCCGGCGATGCGGGTGATGAGGTGCTGCTGGGTGGCGAAGGACAGCGACTGCAGGCGTGCGACGCGGCGCTCCAGCGTGCTGCGGGCCGACACGGAGCGCCAGCGGGCGGTGGCGGCGCGGCGCACGAAGTCCTGCGGGCGACGGATCGCGCCCACGAGGGTGTCCTTCATCGCCATCAGGGCCTGGATCTGGCTCGTGCCCTCGTAGATCGGGAACACGATGGCGTCGCGCAGCAGCTTCTCGGCGTCGTAGTCCTTGGTGTAGCCGGCGCCGCCGTGGATCTGGATGGCCTTGCGCGCCATCTCCACGGCCTTCTCGCTGGCCAGGTACTTGACCAGCGGCGTGAGGCGACGCGCCTTGGACTGGTGGCGCTTCTGGGCGCGCTCGAGGCGCTCGACCTCGGCGCGGTCGTCGGGCGGGAAGAACTTGAGCTTGAGCCGGATCTTCTGGCTCATCTCCTCGTGGTAGGCGCCGGTCATCGTGATCGCGCGGATCGCCTGCACGTCGGTGTGCATCTCGTCGAGGTAGTCGGCGATCATCTCGTGGCGGTCGATGGTCTTGCCCATGGACGGCCGCTGGGCGGCGTAGTCGACCGCCATGCGCCAGGCCGCCTCGCACAGGCCCAGCGACTCGAAGCCGACGCCGACGCGAGCGTTGTTCATCAGCAGCAGCATCTGCTTGAAGCCCTCGCCACGCTTGCCGATCAGCATCGCGGGCGCGCGCTCGTAGGAGATGGCCACGGTGGCCGAGCCGTTGTGGCCGAGCTTGTCCTCGATGCCGTCGATCGTGGTGAACGTGCGCACGCGGCTGCCGTCGGGGCCGTCCTCGTAGGCGGGGACGAGGAACAGCGACAGGCCGGCGAGGCCGCCGAACGGGTCGTCGGCGCTGGCCACCGGCTCGGTGCGGGCGATCACGATGTGGTACTTGCCGTGGCCGGACGTGATGTAGATCTTCTGGCCGGTGACGTACCAGGTGCCGTCGGCGTCGAGCTCGCCCTTGCAGCGCAGCGCGCCCATGTCGGAGCCCGCGTCGGACTCGGTGATGTCCATCGAGCCCCAGGCCGCGCCGGCGCGGATCTCCTCGATGGCCTCGCCGAACCGCGTCGACGTGATCTGGTTGTTCTCGACGTCGAAGGACGTGGAGTCCTCGAGCACCGAGTAGAGCAGCAGCGCCATCGCGATGCCGCCGTGGAAGCCGTAGTGGGCCACGACGCTGACGTCGGCGCGCCCGATGAGCTCGATCGACATCATGTAGGCGATGAACGGCATGTTCATGCCGCCGAGCTCGCGGGGCAGGGACATGCCGAACAGCTCCATGTCCTTCATGCCCTCGATGACGCCGTCGAACGCCTCGGGGTGGACGACCTCACCGTCGACCACGCGCAGCTTGGTGCGGTCGATCTCGCGGACGACCGGCGCCACCGTCTCGGCGGCGAACTCGCCGACCAACGTGAGCACGTCGCGGTAGAGCTCGATGGCCTCGGCGGTGGACGCGGGTCCGTCGGCGGCACGCCACTCGTACTCGGTCAGCGCGACCAGCGGCTCCCAGTCCAGCCCCTTGTCGACGTAGTACTGCAGATCGGCGTTGTCTTCGAAGTAGTTCGCCATCGGTGGCTCCGCGTGCGGGGATGGGCAGACGCTACCCCGCGGTTGGTTAGCACGCTACGCATCTTGGCAGGCCCCTCACCAGGGGCGCTCCGGGACGTGCGCGACGCGGGTCGGTGCAGGCGTCCAGCCTACGCCTCCGGCCGTCGACAGGCGACCTTCGTGCTAGATCGACAGCCGCCGTCGGTGGGTCCGCGCGGCGGGCGGGAGCGGGTGTGGGCGCCTCCGAGGTCTTCCTGATCATCGACGAGAGCGAGGCGGACGCCGCGAGCGTGCGCAGCCTGCTCACCGCGCCCGGACGTCAGGTGCACGTGGCCCGCAGCCTGAGGGAGGGCACCAGCCTGCTCGACACGCTCGACCCCGAGCTGGTGCTCGTCAGCCTCGAGCTGTCCGCGATGCCCGGGCCGCGGGTGGTCCGCATGCTCACCGAGACGCGGTCGGGCCTGCACGTCGTGGCGCTGACCGCGAGCCCCGATCCGTCCGTGGCGGTGGCGAGCGTGCGCGCGGGGGCGGCGGACTACCTCGGCAAGCCCGTCGATCCCGACCGGCTGGAGCAGGCGGTCGGCCGCGCGCTGCGCGAGACCCGCGCCGAGCGCGCCCTGCGCGACACCCAGGCGATGGTCAAGGACCGCTACGGCTTCGACGACCTGCTGTCGCGCAGTCCGAAGATGCTCACCGTCTTCGACCAGATCCGCGCCGTGGCCCCGACGAACGCCACGGTGCTGGTGCTGGGGGAGACGGGGACCGGCAAGGAGCTCGTCGCGCGCGCGATCCACGACGGCTCGCCCCGCAGCGACAAGCCGTGCATCTCGGTCAACTGTGGCGCGTTCTCGGAGGGGTTGCTGGAGTCGGAGCTGTTCGGGCACGAGCGCGGCTCGTTCACCGGGGCCGTGGGACGCCGCGAGGGCGTGTTCGCGATGGCCGACGGCGGCACGCTCTTCCTCGACGAGCTCGGTCAGACCTCGCTGGCCGTGCAGGTGAACCTGCTCCGGGTCCTGGAGGAGATGAGCTTTCGCAGGGTCGGCGGCGACAAGCTGGTCAACGTCGACGTCCGGTTCGTCGCAGCCACGAACACCGATCTCGAAGAAGCCGTTGCGACGCACCGTTTCCGCGAGGATCTCTACTATCGCCTGAACGTGTTCCCGATTCGCCTGCCGCCACTCCGCGAGCGTCGCGAAGACATCGGCGTGCTCCTTCGACACTTCCTCAGGGGTGCGGCGCGGGAGTACGGCCTGGCGCCGCCGACGATCGCCGCCGACGCGATGCAGTGGATCGTGTCGTACCACTGGCCGGGCAACGTGCGGCAGCTGCGGGCGATGTGCGAACGGTGGGTGATCGTGGCCCAGGGGGGCACCGTCCTCAAGGAGATGCTGCCCCGCGACATGGTGCGCGCGGGGGAGGCCCTCGACACCCCGGGCGCGCTGGTGGTGGATGACGAGGGTCCGCTCGCGCCGCAGCTCGAGCGCGTCCAGCAGCAGCTGGAGCGGGCCTACCTGCATCGCGTGCTCCAGCGTACGGGCGGCCACCTGCAGCGCGCGGCCGACCACGCGGGCATCTCACGGCGCACGCTGTACAACAAGATGAAGCAGTACGACCTCGATCCCGACGCCTACCGCGGCCCCTGACGCCCCCGACCACAACGGGACGGGCGCCGGCACGGCCGGGCCGCGATACGACCTGCACCTGCCGTCCGTCCGTGCCGTGGAGGGCCCGATGAACGAAGTCCGTCCCGACCTGGCCACGCCGGGCGAGCTCTCCTCGATCTTCGAGGCCCAGGAGCGCTTCTTTGCCACGGGCGCCACGCGCCCCCGGGCGTTCCGCGAGGCCTCGCTGCGCGCGTTCGCGGCGTCGGTGCGCAAGCACGAGCACCGCATCGCCGAGGCGCTCTGGTCCGACCTGCGCAAGTCGGCCACGGAGGTCTACGTCACCGAGACCTCCCAGCTGCTCGGTGAGATCCGCCACGGCCTCAAGCACCTGCGCAGCTGGATGCGGTCCGACACGTGGTTGTCGCCGCTCGCGCTGCAGCCGTCGCGCAGTGCGATCCATCCCGAGCCGCTGGGGCCCACGCTGGTGCTCGGCGCGTGGAACTACCCGGTGCTGCTGTCGCTCGATCCCGTGGCGGGCGCCGTCGCCGCCGGCAACGTGGTCACCGTCAAGCCGTCGGAGCTGTCGCCGGCCGCGTCCGAGGTCATCGCCGACATCGTCCGTGAGGCGTTCGCGCCCGAGCACGTGGCGTGCGTCGAGGGTGGCGTGGAGACGTCCACCGCGCTGCTCGCCTTGCCGTGGTCCCACCTGTTCTTCACCGGGGGCACCGCGATCGGCCGCGTCGTGGCCCGCGCGGGCGCCGAGCACCTGTCGCGCGTCACGCTCGAGCTCGGGGGCAAGAGCCCGTGCCTGGTGATGCCCAGCGCCCGGCTCGACACGGCGGCGCAGCGCATCGCGTGGGGCAAGTGGGTCAACGCCGGCCAGACGTGCGTCGCACCCGACTACCTGCTCGTCCACGAGGACGTGGTCGACCCGCTGATCGAGCGCCTGTCGGCCCGCATCACCGCGATGTACGGCGACGACCCGCAGCAGAGCCCCGACCTCTGCCGGGTGGTCAACGACCGGCACTTCGCCCGCATCCGCAAGCTCATCGACCCGAGCAAGGTGGTGGCGGGTGGCCAGAGCGACGCGTCCGAGCGCTACATCGCGCCCACGATCCTCAAGGGCGTCACGCTCGACGACCCCATCATGCAGGAGGAGATCTTCGGCCCCGTCCTGCCGATCGTGTCCGTGCGGTCGCTCGACGAGGCGATCGCCGCCGTGGGCCGCAACGCCAAGCCGCTGGCGCTCTACCTGTTCTCGGAGTCCTCGGCGGAGCAGCAGGCCGTGATCGATCGGGTCCCGTTCGGCGGCGGGTGCATCAACAACACGCTGGTCCACCTGGGCGACCTCGATCTGCCCTTCGGCGGCATCGGGCCCAGCGGGCTCGGCGCCTACCACGGCAGGTCGGGCTTCGAGCGGTTCTCGCACTTCAAGGCGGTGGTCCACTCCAACGCCGCCAAGATGCTCGACCTGCCGCTCAAGTACGCGCCGTACGGAGACAACCTCCGGCTGCTCAAGAAGGTCCTGGACTGAGCGGGGCGCCGGGCGTGGCGGGTTGGATGCGCATCGCGGGCGGCACGGTCCTGGGGCTCGCCCTGTTCGCCGGGACGGCCGAGGTGGCCGTGCGGCTGCTCAAGCCGACGCCACGCCTGCAGGTGGTGCACGGCGGGGCCACGCTCGAGCCTGGCGTCCACCAGATCCGCGTCCTTCACGGCGAACCGGTGTGGGATGAGGCCGACAGCGCGGCGCGTCAGGATCCGGGCTGCGCGCCGGGGGCCACGGACGTCGTCCTGCTCGGCTCCTCGATCCTGTGGGGCACCGGCTACCCCCACGACGAGGTCGTCTCCCACTACCTCCAGGCCGATCTCGCCGCGCAGGGCAGCTGGTGCGTGCGCAACCACGCCCAGCCCGCGTTCGTCGGCACCAACAAGCTCGCGGTCGCCGAGGACGTGCTGCCCCGCGTGGAGCCCGCCGTCGTGGTGTGGGAGGTGTGGGCCAACGACGCTGGCGACTACACGCTGATCGGCGACGACGCCTACAACGTGGGCACGGTGCAGACCGATGCGGACGGGTGGCCGGTGGCGGTGCCCGGCGTCCCCACCGCGCTGCACCACTGGCTGTTCCAGCACAGCCGCGCGTGGAACTACCTCACCCTGGCGGCCGTGCCCGAAGCGCCGGGCGCCTACGAAGCCACCTGGGGCCGGATGCGCGACACCATCCTGCCGCGGGTGCTGGCGCTCACCGAGGCCCACCACGGCAAGCTGCTGCTGGTGTTCATGCCGTTCCTCGACAAGCCGTTCGCCGCGTCGGTCGCGTTCGAGCGTGACCGCCTGCGCGGCTACCAGTGGGTCCACGCCTGGGCCGAGGCCCACGGGGTGGCGACGATCGACGTGGCGCAGGCGTTCGTCGATCGCGACCCGGTGGCGCTGCGCAACGATCCGTGCTGTCACTACAACCCCGCTGGCCACGAGGCGCTGGCGGCGCTGCTCGCGCCCACGGTGCGGCGTCTCGGGGAGGAGGGCCGATGAGGGTGCGCGTCGCGGTGGCCGTCGTGGCGATCGCCAGCCTCGCGTGCGGCCTGTCCGGGGGCCCGACGTCCCCCCCGCCGCCGTGCGGCGACGCGTCCGGCCCCGACTGCGCCGCCGCGGGGGAGGACCTTCGCGCTGCGGATCCGGTCGGCGCCACGCTGCGCCTCGAAGATGCCTGCCTGCGCCTCGATGCAGCCACCGCCTGCGAGCCGGCCGCGCAGCTGCTGCGGGCCGGGGCGATCACGGCCACCCTCGACGATCCGACGGGCGTCCACTCGCCGTTCGGTCGGGCGATGCACGCCCTGGAGCACGGCTGCGGGCTCGGGGTGGGCACGGCGTGCGAGGAGCTCGGGATGCTCGCGTTCAAGGGCACCGGCGTGCCGCGCGATCTCGACGAGGCGATGCGCCGGTTCCACCAGGCCTGCGACGCCGGGGTCGCCGACGGCTGCGTCGACGCGGGGCTGGTGGCCGAGCGCCAGGGCGCCTCGCCCGACGCCGTGCTGGGCGCCGTGCGCACGGGGTGCGAGCGCGGCAGCGGCCACGGCTGCGCCAAGCTCGGGTTGCTGCTGCTCGACGGCACGCGCCTGCCGGTCGATGCCGCAGGCGGGGTCGACGCCTTCGAGCGCGCCTGCACGCTGGGCTTCTCGGCCGGCTGCGGGCTGGCGGCGCTCCAGCTGGAGGGCGGGCGCGAGGTGGCGGCGGATCCGGCGCGGCGACGGCGCATGCTGGAGGCGGGCGCCCGCCTGATGGACCCGGTGGCAGCCGACCTGCTGACGACGCTTCCCGACGTCGACGCCGCCACGCTCGAGGCGATCGGACAGGAGGCCGGCACACGCTGCGACCAGGGTGGGGACGCGAAGGCCTGCCACGTGGCGGGCATCCTGCGCGCGGCGCGCGGCGCGCCCCCGGCGGAGATCGCCGCCGTGCTCACCACCGCGTGCGCGTCGAAGGAGGGGGGCGCGTGCGGCCGCCTGGCGGGGCTCGTGCACGCTGGCGCCGTCCCCGACACCTTCGGCAAGCTCGTCGACCTCGACAACCTCGGCTGTACCGGTGGCTACGCGCCGGCGTGCCTCGAGCTCGGCCGGGCGCTCCAGGCTGGCGTGCAGACCGAGGGTGTCGACCTCGACGGCGCGCGGACCGCCTACATCAAGGCGTGCCGCGGCGGGGTGGAGGATGGCTGTGCGGCCGCGCGCGCGCTGGGCGTGCGCACGGAGCCGGGCGGTCCTGTCGGGGCGACGCCGTGACCGCGCGACCCGTGCCGGCGCCGCTGCGGACGTTCGCTGCCGACCACCTGGGGCCCGGCCTGGCGTTCGAGGAGCGCACCGTGCCCTACGGCGAGGCCGACGTGTGGACGGTGTCGCAGGAGGGCGAGGTGGTGGCCTGGCTCAAGCGCCACCGCTTCAAGTCCAAGGCGCGCCAGGAACGTGCCGCCTACGAGCGGTGGATCCCGCGACTGGCCGTCGGTGTGCCGCGGCTCATCGCCGCGTGCGAGGAGGTGCCCGAGGCGCTGCTGGTGGCGCACGTCCCTGGCGAGCGGGCCGACAAGGCGCGCCTGGAAGGCGACGCGCTGCACGAGGTCTACCGACGGATCGGCGAGGTGGTCGGACACCTGCACGCCCTGCCTCACGACGACGCCGACGCGGTCGATCCGGTGGACGCCCTGCGCGCGCGCTGCGCCAGCTGGTGCGAGCGCGCCGTGGGGGAGGTGGCCCCCGAGCTGATCGACGTGCTCGACGCGTGGTTCGCCGAGCCGATGCCGGCCGTCCGCCGCGTGCCGTGTCACCGCGATCTGCAGCTGCACAACGTCATCGTCGACGTCGACCGCGACCTGGCCGTCACCGTCATCGACTTCGGGCACGCGCGGGCCGACGTGTGGCTGGTCGACCTGGTCAAGCTGTTCCAGCTGCCGGGTCGGGTGCCGACGGCGGCGCGCGCGGCGTTCCTCCAGGGCTACGGTCGTCGCCTGCAGGGGAGCGAGCTCGATCTCGCGGAGCGTCTCCGGGCCCTGCACGGCCTCGCCACCTGGGTGTGGGCGCGCGATCACGCCGATCGGCGCGCCGCCGAGCTCGGGCGACGGGTGCTCAACGACGCGCTCGAGGCCCGCGGGGTGGCCGAGCGGTTGTAGCGACGACCCGGCGGACCGAGGTTGTGGCCGGCGGGTGGATCGGGCATCGTGGCGGTGTGGGTCGCGGGCGGAGACGGGACGGACGATGCGTGGACCAGGCCTGGCGGGGCTCCTGCTGCTGACCGCCTGCACGTCGAACACCGACGGCAAGGACGACACCGGCGACACCAACCCCGACGTGGTGGGCTGCGACGGTGACGGCACGGCCGCCCTGGAGGTGGGCCAGGATCTGCGCGAGGGCGTGGCCCACGACGGCATCACGATCGACTACGGCAACCCGCCCCAGGGCGGAGCGCCGTACGCGCCGTTCCAGATCCGCCTGAGGGCGGTCCTGGACGGGCAGCGCACCAAGGTGTCGGCGTCCGCGATCGACACCGACACGGGCCAGGAGATCGGCTCGGCGCTGCAGGAGCAGGGGTTCCTCTGTTCGAACACCGGCACCCACGAGGGGTGGTTGTACGGCGGTGAGGTGCACCTGCGGTTCTGGGGCTGGTCGCTCGACGAGCTGGTGGACGTGCCGCTGAGCGTGACCATCACGGTCGACCTGCCCGACGATCAGCAGGTCAGCGAGACCTTCGACGGCGTGCTGGCCTGGACGCTGTAGGGTTGGCGGGGCAGGCTGCCCACACCCCGGCCGCGGAGGCCTCCATGGAACAGACCGGCGCGAGCCACCGCTCCCTCGATGCCCTGGCGCCCAAGGTCACCGCCGCCTGGTACATCGCCTGCCGCGTCGATGCCCTCGGCGCCGGCCCGGTGCGCTCCATGGTCCACGGGCGACCGATGGTGGTGTTCCGCGGGGCGGGCGGCGACGTCTCCGTGCTCGTCGACCGGTGCCCGCACCGCAACGTCCCGCTGTCGTTCGGCCGGGTCGTGGGCGACACGATCCAGTGCGGCTACCACGGCTGGCGCTTCGACGGTGAGGGGACGTGCACCCACGTCCCCGGCCTGCCGGGCGACGCCGGCCACCCGGCGCGACGCGCCACGGTGGTGCCGTCGGTGGTGCAACAGGGCTTCGTGTGGGTGTGGCCGGACGCCGACGTCGCGCCCCACGGCACGCCGTTCCGCTTCCGCCACCTCGACGATCCGGCCTACACCACCGTCTGCCGCAGCCTGCCGAGCCCCGGCAGCGTGTTCATGGTGGTCGAGAACGCGCTGGACGTCCCGCACACGGCCTTCCTGCACGGCGGTCTGTTCCGCGACGACACGGCCCAGCGCCGTGAGGTCACCTGTCACATCCGGCGCTTCCACGACCGGGCCGAGTGTGCCTTCGTCGGCGAGCGCCGTCCGAGCGGCATCGCGGGCCGGCTGCTGTCGCCGTCCGGCGGCGACATCTCCCACGTCGACCGCTTCCACCTGCCGTCGATCACCGAGGTGGAGTACCGCCTCGGCGACGAGAACCACGTGCTCCTCAACGGCGCCTGCACCCCGGTCGACGACACCACCACCATCGTGCACGCGGTGGTGTCGATCCGCAGCCGGTTGCCCGGGTGGCTGGTCCGCCCGATCGTGCAGCCGCTCGCCCTGAGGATCTTCGCCCAGGACGTGGAGGTGCTGCGGCTGCAGGTCGACACGCTGCAGGCCTTCGGGGACGCCACGTTCGTGTCCACCGACATCGACGTGCTCGGCACGCACATCCTGCGTCTGATGCACCGCGCCGCCCGTGGGGACGCCGGCGATCCCGAGGCGCCGCCCTTCGAGCGCACCACCACCATGCTGGTCTGAGCTGCCTGCGGCGCGGGCCTCCCACGGGGTATGACCGGGGCGCAGGTCCCACGGGGGACGCTGCCGGGTCCGAGGTCAGGTCGACGGTGCGACGCCACCCTCCGCTGCTGCCGCTGCTGGTCGCCCTGCTCGTGCCAGCCCTGGTGTGGGGCGCGGCGTGGCAGGCGCTGAAGCGTCCGACCGTCCAAGGACACGCCGCCCAGCTCGACGCGCGCCTCGAAGGGCACGATCCCCAGGTGATCGTGCTGGGCAGCTCGCTCGCCCATCGCGGCGTCGACACCGCCGTGCTGGCCCGCGAGCTCGGGCTCCGGCAGGACGCGATCGTCATGCTGCAGCTGCCGCACGCCGAGGCGGCCCACTGGTACGCCATCCTCAAGAACCGCGTGTACGCGCACGGCTACACGCCGCGGCTGGTGCTCGTGGTCGGTGCGCTCACCACGATGCTCAACCACGACACGCTGGCCTACGAGGCCAACGTGGAGCGGCTGGTGGAGCAGCTGGGCGACGACGAACCCGTGATCGCCACCAAGGTGTTCGGCTTCGACGACCCCGCCGCGTTCCGGGAGCGGTTCGTGCGCGAGCACGCCGGCACGTGGCGACAGGTGCTGCTCGACGCCGTGCGCGACCGGATGGTGACGTGGCTCTTCGCGCCCCACCGCCGCCTCGACGAGGGGCAGGCGCTCGTCGAGCGCGTCAACGACGAGGTCTTCGGCAACGCGCAGATGGACTACGCGCTCCATCGGGACGCGCCGACCGGGCTCGCCTCGGAGGTGGGCGCGCTCACCCCCGTGCGCAACGACGCCTTCGATCTGCGACGGGACGCGCTGGTGGGGGACCTGGCCGCGCTCGCCCACGACCACGGCGCCGAGCTCGCCTTCGTGCGCATGCCGTTCCCCCCCAGCAACGCCACGATGGACGTCGTGCCGCCGGACATCGCCGACGCGGCGCTGGCGTGGATGGACGAGGTGGGCGCCGGCTACCTCGACCTGCGCAGCCTCGACCTCGGTGATGCCGACTTCGAGGACATGCGGCACCTTTCGCGGCGCGGCGCGGTGACGTTCACGACGGCGATGGCGCGATCGCTCCAGGCGATGGGGGCGCTGGACGGCGACGGCGGGCTCGCCGTGGTGCAAGGGCTGCGGCAGGTGCCGACGCCCGGGCGTCCGTCCCGCGCGTCGCTGCCGATCGTGCACCGGCGCGCGGGGTGTCGGTGGGAGGGCCCGGCGGGCGCGCTCGCGGCGTTCACGCCCGAGGTCGTCGCGGCGCTGCCGCCCGACGCCGGCGTGCCGTTCGTGGTGCGCGCAGGCGACCGGGGGCTCGATCCCGGCGTGGGCGGTGGTGACGCGGCGGCGTGCACCGGCACGTGGGCGATCGTGGACGGTGTCCTCGAGGTGGCCGCACCGGACGCGGGGGTTCCGATCGAGGTCGTGCCCGCGGACGACGTGGTCGTGCCCGAGAAGGGGGGCCCGATGGTGTGGCTGCTGCCCGGCGAGCGCGTGCACTTCGAGGTCGACGCCGGCTGGTCCCTGCCGCCGCGCACCTTCCGGGTGACGGTGCGGGGCACGAGCCCGGGTGCCGATGCGCGCGCGGAGGTCACCGTCGCCGGCCAGGTGCTGCCCGTGGTCGCCCGGGAGGGCCACCTGCTCGGCTCTGCATGGCTCACGCCCCCCGACGGCCCCTGGACCGTCGACGTCGCGGTGCCGGCCGACGCGCCGCCGCTGCTCGTGCACCACCTGGCCGTGGGCACGCCGCCCGTGACCACGTCGCTGCTCGGTGTCGAGGAGACGCTGCACGGCGCGTCGGTGCGCCTCGTGGGCGGGCGCCTGGACGACACGCGCGGGGACGTCACCTACGACGCGCCGCCGGTGCAGGCGCCGCTGGCCCCCAAGCTCAAGCCGGGCCCGAGGACGCTGGCGATCGCACCGCTCCCCGGCCTGGCCGATCTGGCGGACGCGGCGACGCAGGGCGAGGCGCGGCCGAGCACCTGCTCGCCGATCGTGGTGCTCGAGGACGGCGTGCCGCTGCCGGGGGCGCACGCGACGTGCGCGGACGTGTGGACCGAGGGCAGGGGACGGTGGTGCCACGCCGGCGCGAACGTCTACCTCACCGCGACGGACGGCACGCCGCCGCAGAGCAACGGGCGCCGCTACACCGTGGCCCTCGATCCGCGTCGCACCTGCGCCACCTGGACGCAAGCCGGCGCCGCGACGCTGCGCGGCAGCTGGTGGCTCTACCCCCACGACACCGTGCACATCCAGGCCCCGCAGGGGCGCTTGCGGGCGTTCCGCGACGGGGCGAACCAGCTGGTGCTCGAAGCGGTGCCGCTGGTGGCGAGCCCGTCGGCGCCGCTGTCGGTGCAGCTGACCGTCGACGGCGCCGTCGTGCTCGACACCACGTGGGCGCTGCCCGCCGGCACGGCGCGTTCGCGGCTGCTGCGCGTGCCGATCGAGCCGGCGGTGCCGCCCTCGGCGCGGGACGTGACGCTGACGCTGTCCCATCCCGACGACGCCACCTTCGTGCTGCTCACGCTCGCGGCGCTGGAGGAGCACCACGGGGACGCCGACGCCGTGGCGGCCTCGGCGGTGGTGGTGCCGCGGACGGTCCGGCGCCTGCCGGTGCAGGCTGCGGGGCGCACGGGCCAGGCGCCCCCGCTGCCGCCGCTGAAGGTGGTGGGGCCCTTCGAGTACGGTGCCTTCGAGGCCCAGCTGTTCCCGCTGTGGCCGGTCAGCAACACCGCCCTCGACAAGCTCGGCCTGGGCGCGTGGTCGCCGCTGCGCGTGGTCGCCGACGGCCAGGATCTCGTGCCCCTGGCGTCGCAGAAGGCGTTCAAGGCCGGCTGCGGCGGGTGCTTCCTCCACACCGGCAAGGCCGTCCTCTTCCGCGCCGCAGCGGGCGCCGAGGCGTCGCTGGAGGCGCGGCTCGACGAGGCCTTCCCGCTCCAGGTGTCCGGGGAGGCGGACGTGTGGTGGGTCTACCCCGGGCAGCAGGGGTGGTGGGACGTCGCGCTCGACGCCGCCCAGGGCCCGCGCCACGTCGAGATCGCCGTCGTCGGCGTGGCCGCGGATCGGGAGCGGGCCGGGGAGGCGCTGTCCCTGTCGGTGGGTGACGCCCCGGTGACGCTGCGGTCCGACGTCGGCGCCGGTGTGTTCACGGCCCGACACGACCTGCCACCCGGGGAGGGCACGGTGCGGGTGACGCTCGCCAACGGCTCGGACCGGGGCTTTGCGCTGGTGCGACGGCTGACGGTGGTGGACGACCGCGGTGCGGCGCTCGTGCTCGGGGCCGACGACGCGTCGCCGTGAGCCTCCGTGGGCTCAGTCCTCCTTGACCGCCAGCATGTCGTACTTCTCCATGCGGTAGCGCAAGGCGTAGCGGCTGATGCCGAGCAGGCGTGCCGCGGCGGACTGGTTGCCGTTGGTGCGGTCGAGGGCCTGCACGAGCAGGCCGTGCTCGACCGCGTCGAGGTCGACGCCTTCTTCGGGCAGCACGAACGGGCAGCCCTCGACACCCTGGGAGGGCGTGCGCGCGTAGCGGATCTCGGCGGGGAGGTGCTCGGGCCGGATCACGTCGTCGGGCGACAGGATCGCGATCCGCTCGATGACGTTGCGCAGCTCGCGCACGTTGCCGGGCCACGTCCACCGCTGCAACAGCGCCATCGCGTCGCCGGCGACGCCGCGGAGCGTGCGCCCGAAGCGGTCGTTGCAGCGGTCGATGAAGTGGGCGACCAGCGCGGGGATGTCCTCGCGGCGCTCGCGCAGCGGCGGCAGGCGCAGCGGGACGACGTTGAGGCGGAAGAACAGGTCCTCGCGGAAGCGGCCGGCCTCGACCTCGGCGGCGAGGTTGCGGTTGGTGGCGGCCACCAGCGCGGCGTCGAGCTCCAGCTGCTTGACGCCGCCCACCCGCCGGTAGGTGCGGTTCTCCAGCGCCCGCAGCAGCTTGGCCTGGGTCTCGAGCGGCAGCTCCCCGAGCTCGTCGAGGAACACGACGCCGCCCTTGGCCACCTCGAACAGGCCGCGCTTCATCTCGCGGGCGTCGGTGAACGCCCCCTTCTCGTGGCCGAACAGCTCCGACTCGATGAGCGTGGGCGGCATCGCCGCGCAGTCCACCTCGAGGAAGGGCCCGCGCCGACGCGGGCCGCGCGTGTGGATGAGGTGGGCGATGACGTCCTTGCCGGTGCCGGACTCGCCCATGATCAACACGGTGGGGGCGTCGACCCTCTCCAGGCGGTCGAGCGTGGCGAAGATCGGCTGCAGCGTGGCCGCGGCGCCGATGTAGCCGTCGGGACCGCCGTAGCCGGGGCGCGCTGCGCGGGCGTCGTAGACGACCTCCTTGCTGAGCCGCGACTCCCCGAGGATGCGGGTGACGACCCGGCCCACCTCTTCGAGGTCGAACGGCTTGGTGAGGTAGGTGCGGGCGCCGAGCCGCGTGGCGTCGACGGCGGAGTCGACGGTGCTGTCGGCGGTGAGCACCACCACGGGCAGGTCGATCTCGCGCTCGCGCAGGCGCTGGAGCACGTCGAGACCCCCGAGGCCGGGCATCTTCAGGTCGAGCAGGACCAGCTCGGGGGGATCGGCCGCGATGGCGTCGAGCGCCACGGCGCCATTCTCGGCCTCACGCACCTCGTGACCGAGGCCGCGCAGGTGCTCGACCAGGGACCAGCGGATGAGCTCCTCGTCGTCGACCACGAGAAGCCGTGCTGCACCGCCCTCACTCACGCACCCTCCGAAAGCCGTCCGCTTGGCGTCGGGTTGTGCCACGTCCGAGACGTGATCGTCCATCCCCGACGTGGGGCGATATCAGGCTGGCACGACGCGTGCGCACGTCTGGGGGATCGCTGTGCCGAGGTTCGATGTGGAAGCGTTCGAGGAGATGAAGGCGTACGTGCGCTTCGGCCCCGAGGATCGCGCACGGTTGCAAGCGTTCTGGCCCACCGTGGCGCCGCAGGTCCAGGCGGTCACGGACGCCTTCTACGACCGCATCCTCGAGTTCGACGGCGCGCGCACGGTCTTCTCCGGCCCGGAACAGGTCGCGCGGCTGAAGCGCACGCTGGAGGTGTGGCTCCAGGAGCTGCTCAACGGACCGTACGACACGGCGTACTACGAGCGTCGGCGCCGCATCGGCTTCAAGCACGTCGAGGTGGGGCTGCCCCACCGCTACATGTACACGGCGATGCACGGCATCACCGAGCACCTGTGCGCGATCGCCCAGGGCAGCCTGCCTGCCGCGAAGGCGGTGCAGGTGTGCGCCAGCGTGCGGCGGGTCGCCATGCTCGATCTCGCCATCATGAACGGCACCTACATGGGCCTGCACGAGCGGGGGCGCATGGAGGACCTGGCCGTGCTGCTCGTGGCGCACCTGCCGTCGGCGGCCTTCGTGCTCGGTCCCGAGGGGGACGTCGTCGCCTCGACCGAGGCGGCGCGGCAGCTGTGCGGGGCCGATCCCCACGGCAGGTCGTGCCTCGACGCCCTGCCCCAGGCCCTGGTCGACGCCGCCGAGCTCGATCGCCACCTCCGGCACGTCCACGAGGCACCGGTCGAGCTGGTGCGGGTCGACGTCGACCTGGACGGCAGTGATCGCAGCTTCCGCGTGTCGATCGCGCCCATCGGGCACGACGCCTTCTCCACGCTCGTGGTCCTCGACGAGATCACCGCCTCGCTGCGGGAGGAGGCGGCGCGCCGTCGCACGGAGGCGCTCGCCCAGATCGGCTCGATGTCCGCGGCCGTGGCGCACGAGCTGCGCAACCCGCTCGCGGGCATCTCGGGCGCCATCCAGGTGATCGCCGGCACCCTCGACGACGACGACCGTCGACGACCCGTCATGTCCAAGGTCCGCGACCAGATCGGCCGCCTCGACCGCATGGTCCGCGATCTGCTCGCCTTCTCCCGGCCCCCCGAGGCGCGGCTGGCGTGCGTCGCGCTGCACGAGGTGGCCGACGTGGTGGTGGATCTGGTGCGCCGCGACCACGACGGCGTGTCGCTGTCCCGCGAGGGCACCGGATCGGCGCTGGCCGATGCCGATCTCGTGCACCGGATCCTGCTCAACCTGGTGCAGAACGCGGTGGGGGCGACGGGGGGGACGGGGCACGTGGTGGTGCGGGTCGACGAGGACGTGGTCGACGTGTGCGACGACGGCCCCGGCATCGATCCCGACAACGCCGCCCGCGTGTTCGAGCCGTTCTTCACCACGAAGATGACGGGCACGGGACTGGGGCTGGCGATCTGCCGCAACGCGGCGGAGGCGATGGATGCCCGCCTCGACCTCGTCCCGTCCACACTGGGCGGCGCGGGCTTCCGGCTGTCGTTCCCCCCGCGCGGGAGCCTCGGCCCCGCGGCGTGATCGCGCGGGCCCCGGGTGCGCGTGTCAGTGGCACGCGGGTGGCGCGTCGACCGCCTGCGCGGCGTCGGCGTGTGGACCGTGGTCGGCGGCGCGGGCCACCAGCCCCTGACGCACGCCGATGCTCCACCACCCCGCCGCGAGGACGAGCACGGCCAGGCCGCGACGGGCCCAGAGGCTGGTGGCGACGACACGCCGCAGCCCGATGGAGGCGGTCGCGAGCAGGGGAGCCGTGCCGAGCCCGAACAGCGCCATCGCGAGGGCACCCGCTCCGGGATGCGCCAGCGCGACGGGCACCCCGAGGGCGGCGTAGACGAGGCCACAGGGCAGGAGCGCCGTGGCCGCACCGAACAGGAACCGGCCGCCGAGCCCGCCGCGGCGGAGCGCCGACGACGCGAGCTGGTTCACACCGGGCAGCACTGGCGCCAGGGGTGGCAGCAGCCCGGCGAGTGACAGGGCGAAGACGGTCGTCAGCGTGCCCGCCACCACCGTGAGCACCCACCCGGGCCCCGGGATCCGGCTGCCGAGCGCGCCGGCCACTGCGCCGAGCGTGGCGTAGGTGGTCAGGCGGCCGAGGTGGTAGCCGGCAGCGCCGGAGGCGGGCTGGGCGCACGCGCTGGCGAACCCACCGCACATCCCCACACAGTGTGGGCTGCCGACGAGGCCGGCGAGGAACGCGCCCCACATCAGACCCCACATGACGTCCTCCTGCGGTCCAACGGGGACCGGATGCGGACCGAAGCACGCTCCGTGCCACGCCCCCCGGGGGGACGCCCCGACCGGCGCAGCGTGTGGCGACCCCGTTCACGCGCGGCGCGTGTGCGACATCGCGCCGCACCCGAGGCGATGGAAGCGGATGCCGGCGGGCGAGCGTCCGCGGTGTGGGCGCGAAAGTGACGGTTCGGACGAGAGAGCGGAGACGCATCCCGCGGCGGATCGCTGTCACGATCGGTCGCGCTGCGTTTGGCACGGTCACTGCTTACCGCCGCGTCCACCCACCGTGGATCGGGAGGCTCCCGTGTCACCAGACACCTCGAACGGCGCCCACGAGACCTACGACGACGACATCGTCCGCCTCTTCTTCGGCGCGACGGTGCTCTGGGCCGTCGTGGGCATGCTCGTCGGCGTCATCATCGCGCTCCAGCTGGCCTTCTGGCCGGCGAACATGGACGTGCCGTACCTGACCTTCGGTCGACTCCGCCCCCTGCACACGAACGCCGTGATCTTCGCGTTCGCGGGCAACGCGGTGTTCACCGGCATCTACTACTCCATGCAGCGCCTGATGAAGGTGCGGACCCACGACCTGCTGTCGCGCATCCACTTCTGGGGCTGGCAGGGCATCATCGTGTCGGCCGCGCTGACGCTGCCGTTCGGCTTCACCCAGAGCCGCGAGTACGCCGAGCTCATCTGGCCCATCGACATCGCCATCGCGGTCGTGTGGGTCGTGTTCGCGATCAACTTCTTCTACACGATCGCCTATCGCAAGGTGCAGCACCTGTACGTCGCCATCTGGTTCTACATGAGCTTCGTGCTCACCGTGGCGGTGCTCCACATCGTCAACGCGCTGGCGCTGCCCGCGACGCTCACGCGCAGCTTCCCGCTGTACTCGGGCATGACCGACGCGCTCGTGCAGTGGTGGTACGGCCACAACGCCGTGGCCTTCTTCCTCACCACGCCGTTCCTGGGCCTGATGTACTACTTCCTGCCCAAGGCGGCCGAGCGGCCGGTGTTCAGCTACCGGCTGTCGATCATCCACTTCTGGGCCCTGGTGTTCCTCTACATCTGGGCCGGTCCCCACCACCTGCTGTACTCGGGCCTGCCGGACTGGGTCCAGACGGTCGGGTCCATCTTCTCCATCATGCTCATCGCGCCGTCGTGGGGCGGGATGCTCAACGGCCTGCTGACGCTTCGCGGCGCCTGGGACCGGCTGCGCACCGACCCGATCATCAAGTTCCTCGTCGTCGGCGTGAGCTTCTACGGCATGTCCACCTTCGAGGGCCCGATGATGTCGGTCCGGTCGGTGAACGCGCTGTCGCACTTCACCAACTGGGTCGTGGGCCACGTGCACTCGGGCGCGCTCGGCTGGAACGGCATGATCAGCTTCGGGATGCTGTACTGGCTGGCCCCGCGCCTGTGGGGCAAGGTCCACAACGAGTCCTGGGTGAGCCTGCACTTCTGGATGGCCACCATCGGGATCGTGCTCTACGTCGTGTCGATGTGGGCCGGCGGCCTCACCGAGGGCCTGATGTGGCGGGCGATCAACGCCGACGGCCTGCTCGCCTACCCGAACTTCGTCGACATCGTGCAGCGCCTGGCGCCGTTCTACTGGACGCGCTTCTTCGGCGGGACGTTGTTCCTGCTGGGGGCGCTGCTGATGGCGTTCAACTTCATCCTCACGATCCGGGATGCCCGCGCCGCTGGCGCGTCGGCCCCGGTCGCGGCCAAGTGAGGGGTGCCCCATGTCCGACACTCAGCACACGCAGGAACACTGGCACCGCAGGGTGCTCGAGAACAAGGGCGGCCTGTTCGCCGTCCTGAGCGTGGCGGCGATCGCCGTCGGCTCGATGGTCGAGCTCGTCCCGATGTTCACCGTCGACTACGCCCCCGAGGAGGTCGTCGGCATCCACCCGTACACGCCGCTGGAGGTCGCGGGCCGCGACATCTACGTGCGTGAGGGCTGCTACCTCTGCCACAGCCAGTGGGTGCGCCCGTTCCGGAGCGAGACGCTGCGGTACGGCACCTGGTCGCGGGCCGAGGAGTACGTCTACGACCGCCCGTTCCAGCTCGGCAGCCGTCGCATCGGCCCCGACCTGCACCGGGTGGGCGGCAAGTACAACAACGCCTGGCACTACGAGCACATGCGCAACCCGCGCTCGACGAGCCCCGGCTCGATCATGCCGAACTACCCGTGGCTGTACGAGTGGTCGTACGACCCCGCCGACGTCGCGGCGTCCGTCAACACCCTCGCCACCCTCGGGCACCCCTACGCCGACGACGTGCTCGCCGACATCCCGGGTGCGATCCGCGCCCAGGCCGACGACGTGGTCGCCGACCTGAAGGCCTCCAACATCGAGGTCGAGCCCGACAAGGAGATCGTGGCGGTCATCGCCTACCTGCAGCGGCTGGGTCTCGACGGTCGCGCCAAGGTCGCCGCGGCCGAAGGAGGTGCGAAGTGATCGCCGCATCCCTCAACCCCGTGTTCCGCGCCGCGTCCGAGGCCCACGATCTCGGCTGGCTCGGCTCGGTCTCGACCCTGCTGTTCGTCGTGGCGTTCCTGGCCTGGTCCTGGGTCGCCTACAACCCGCGCAACCGCGCCCGCTGGGAGGCCGCGGGACGCCTGCCGCTCGAGGACGACTCGTCCCCTGGAGGTGACGCATGAGCAAGAACACCGACCGCGAGCTCGGCCACGGCGCCGAGGCCGACGGCATCGAAGAGTACGACAACCCGCTGCCCGACTGGTGGGTGGGCCTGTTCTTCGTCACCATCCTCTGGGGCGTGATCTACGGCATCAACTGGCACTTCGTCGCGCAGACCAGCCAGGCCAAGCTCTACGAGGAGGAGCTCGCTGACGCCAAGGTCCAGTGGCCCGATCTGGAGCGCAAGGCGGCGTTCGACGATGCCCCCGAGACCCTCGCCCTGGGCGCGGAGACGTTCACGTCGACCTGCGTGGCGTGCCATGGCGCCGACATGCGCGGCGGCATCGGTCCCAACCTCGTCGACAGCGAGTGGATCCACGGCGGCAGCTTCGAGGCCATCAGCACCACCATCACCGAGGGTGTCGCTGCCAAGGGCATGCCCACGTGGGGTCCCATCCTGGGCCCGAAGAAGGTCGCGGCGCTGGCCTCCTACATCTTGTCGAAGAACACCGGCGAGGCGCCGGCACCCGCGGCCGACGCCGCGGTGGCCAGCGCCGACGGCGGCGTCCCGGGCGGCACGCCCGCCGACGCGCCGACCGACGACGGGGCCGCGGCCGCTGGCGGCGACGACGTGGGTCAGCAGGTGTTCACCACCAACTGCGTGGCGTGCCACAACGCCGACATGACCGGCGGTGTGGGGCCCAACCTCGTCGACGCCGAGTGGATCCATGGCGGCGACCTCGCCAGCATCACGGCGACGATCACCAACGGCGTGCCGGCCAAGGGCATGGTCACGTGGAAGGGGATCCTCACCGACGCCCAGATCGACGCCGTGGCGCGCTACGTCTACGGCAAGAGCCACCCGGACGCCGCGGAGTAGCCCGCGCCAGCGTCCTTCCCGCCGCCCCGGGGCCACGTCGGCCTCGGGGCGCGCTGCTTTCTCCGGCGGGCTCGATCGGCGACCGGCCTGCGGACCCGCCATTGGCACGGCGCGTGCTAACCTCGCGTCCACCCCGCCAGGAGGCTCCTTCCATGGCGATCTTCTCCCACCATCGCGAGTGGGTCTACCCGCTCAAGGTGAAGGGCCGGTTCTCCGGCTACCACAAGTACTCCTTCGCCGTGCTGTTCGCGTTCCTCGCGATCGTGCCGTGGCTGCGCCTGGGCGGCCAGCCGCTGGTGCTCGCGGACGTGCCGGCCCGTCGACTCTACCTGCTCGGCACCATCTTCACGGCGTCCGACGGCATCTTCATCATGCTGCTGGCGCTCACCGCCGCGTTCAGCCTGTTCATGTTCACGACGGTCTTCGGGCGCCTCTGGTGCGGCTACGCGTGCCCGCAGAGCGTGTTCATGATCAACCTCGTGTTCCCCATCGAGGCGTGGATCGAAGGTGACCGCGGCAAGCGCATGAAGCTCGCCAAGGACCCGTGGACCGGCGGAAAGGTCGGTCGCAAGCTCCTGAAGTGGGCGATCTACCTCGCGCTGGCCGTGTTCATCTCCATGTCGTTCATGGGCTTCTTCGTGCGCACCGACGTCCTGTGGACGTTGCAGGCCGGTGCGACGACGTACGGGATCGTCGCGTTCTTCAGCTTCATCTGGTTCTGGGACTTCGCCTGGTACCGCGAGCAGGTGTGCAACTACATCTGCCCCTACGCCCGGTTCCAGGGCGCGCTCACCGACGACGAGAGCCTCGTCATCAGCTACGACACCCACCGCGGCGAGCCCCGCGGCAAGGCCGCCAAGGCCACCGGCGGCTGCATCGACTGCAAGAAGTGCGTCGTCGTGTGTCCCCAGGGCATCGACATCCGCGACGGCTTCCAGCTCGAGTGCATCGCCTGCGGCCGGTGCATCGACGCCTGCACCGACGTCATGGACAAGCTCGGTCACCCCACGCTGGTGCGGTACTCCACGTTCGCCAAGGACGAAGGGGTCGCGGCGCGTGGCTGGGCGCGGCCGCGCACGATGGCCTACGGCTTCCTGCTCACCGCGCTCGTCGGGGGCATCGCCTACAACGCGTGGCACCACACCTCGGTCGAGCTGCTCGTCGACCGGGCGCCGGGCAGCCTGTTCGTCGAAGACGACGACGGCTACGTGCGCAACACCTTCCTGGTCAGCGTCACCGACCGCGACAGCGCCGACGGCACCCGCACCTACGCGGTGGCGGTCGACGGCCTGCCCGACGGCAGCCAGGTCCAGGCCAAGCCCATCCAGCTCACCACGGGGGCGCGTGGCGTGGTCCCGCTCGTCATCCGGGTGCCCGCCGGCGCCGCAGAGCGCACGATGCCGCTGACGGTCCACCTGCGCGGCGTCGACACCGACGTCACCTGGTCCACCACGTTCAAGGGTCCTGGCGAGCGCGTCGCCCGCCAGGGCGAGGAGGACTGAGCCATGCGCATGCTCGTCGGCATCGTGATCGGTGGCCTGATCGTCATCGCCGCCAACATCGCGTTCGTCGTGATCGCCGTGGACGTCGACGGTCAGGACCAGGTGGTGCCGTCCTACGTGGACGAGGCCCGCTGACATGACCCGGAGCGCGCCGATGGTGTCGGCCTGCCCTCACTGCGGCACCGCGGTCGAGGGCCCCCCCGGCACCTACTGCTGCCACGGCTGCGAGCTCGCGGCGCGCATCCTGACCGATGCGGGTCTTGACGGGTGGTACGCCACCCGCGAGCAGGTCGCGCCCCGGTCCCGTGTCGCCGACGACGTGGCGTGGGATCGCGTGCAGGTCCACACCGAGCCCGACGGCACGGTGACCGCCTGCCTGGCCGTGGACGGCTTCCGCTGTGCCTCGTGCGTCTGGGTCACCGAGAAGATGCTCGAGCGCACGGACGGCGTCCGCGACGCCCACGTGTCGTACGCCTCCGGGCGGGCGACGCTGCGCTTCGACCCGTCGTCCACCGACCTGGGCACGCTCGCCCAACGCATCGCGGCGTTGGGCTACGCGCCGCGGCCGAGCGGGGACGTGGCCACGGTCGACCGCGACACGATGCTGCGGCTCGGCGTGGCGGCGTTCGGCGCGATGAACGTCATGGGCTTGTCCGTCGCCGTGTACGCGGGCTGGCTCGACGGCATGGACGACCGGTGGGCCCAGCTGTTCCGGTGGATGGCGCTGCTCGTGGCCACCCCGGTGGTCACGTGGTCGGCGCAGCCGTTCTTCCGCGGCGCCGTGCAAGGGCTGCGGCTTCGGGTGCTCCACATGGATCTGCCCATCGCGGTGGCGGTGGGGCTGCTGTACGCCCACGGCGTGGTCGCCACCCTGCGGCACCAGGACGGCTACCTCGACTCGGTGACGATGCTGGTCGCCCTGCTGCTCGCCGGGCGGCTCCTGGAAGCCCGCGGCCGCAAGCGGGCTGCGGAGGCGGCATCGACACTGTCGGCGGTGATCCCGCGCTCGGCGCGCAAGGTCGAGGGCGACGCCGTGCGCGTCGTGGCGAGCGACACCCTCGTGCCGGGCGACCGGGTCGACCTCGGCAGCGGCGACGAGGTGCCGGCGGATGGCGTGGTCGTCGCGGGCGCCGGGCTCGTGCGCATGGCCGTCGTGACGGGGGAGTCCAGGCCCGTGTCGGTCGCGGCCGGGGATCGCCTGGTGGCGGGAGCGGTCGTCGAGGACGGCGGCCTGCAGCTCGGCGTCACGCGGGCGGGCGATCGCACGCTCGTGCAGCAGATGGCCGCCGATCTGCTGACCGCCGCGGACGCGCCGCGCGTGCCCACCGCGGCGGATCGGCTCGCGCCGCTGTTCACGGGCGGCACCTTGCTGGTGGCGCTCACCACCTGGGTGGGGGTCGCCTCCATCGCGGGCCCCGAGGCGGCCTTGGCCCGCGCGGTCGCGGTGCTCGTCGTCGCCTGTCCGTGTGCGCTCGCGCTGGCCACGCCGCTCGTCGGCGCCGCCGGGCTGGGAGCGCTGGCGCGGCGGGGCCTGCTGCTGCGTGGGGTCGACGTGCTCGACCGACTCGCGGCGGTCGACGTCGTGGTGCTCGACAAGACCGGCACGATCACCTGGGGCCAGCCGCGGGTGGTGTCGGCGTCCGACGAGGCGCTGCGCGTCGCGGCGGGTGTGGAGCGCTTCAGCCGCCACCCGGTGGCGGGCGCCATCGTCGAGGCCGCGGTGGCCCGTGGCATCCCGATCCCGGTGGCGATCCAGATCCGCGAGACGGCGGGCGCCGGGATCGAGGGCACGCTCGACGGGCGCCGGTGGCGGGTGCGCCGCGGTGGGCCGGAGCGTGTCGCCGTGGAGGCGGACGACGGCACGGTGCACTGGATCGCCCTGGAGGATCGGCCCCGCGACGAGGCCGTGCGCGACGTCGCCGCGCTGCGGCGCGACGGGCGGCGGGTCGTCCTGCTCACGGGCGATCACGAGGCGGTCGCGCGGCGTGTGGCCGCCGATGTCGGGGTAGACGAGGTGGTCGCCGAGCAGGATCCGCTGGCGAAGGCGGCGTGGGTGGGTCGCCTGCGCGACGCCGGTCACCGCGTGCTGTTCGTCGGCGACGGCCTGAACGACGGGCCCGCGCTCGCCGCGGCCGACGTGGGCGTGGCGATGTCCACAGGTGCGGCGAGCAGCGTGCTGGCCGCTGACGGGGTGCTCGCCGGCGACCGCCTGGCCCCGCTCGCCGTGGCGCTGGCCGGTGCGCCGGGCATCGTCGGGCGCGTGCGCCACAACCTGCGCCGCTCCGCGGTGTACAACATCCTCGCGGTCGGTGCCGCGGTGCTCGGCTGGGTCAACCCGCTGGTCGCCGCCGTGCTGATGCCGCTGTCCAGCGGGATGGTGCTCGTCAGCGCCGCCCGTACCGAGCCGGGCGTCGCGCGTGCTGCCGCCGGGTTGGAGGTCCGATGACCGCCCTGGTGTTCCTCGTCCCGATCGCCATCGCCCTCGGCGCCACGTTCGCGTGGGCGTTCCTGTGGGCCGTGCGCTCGGGGCAGTACGACGATCTCGACGATCCGCCGGAGCGCATCCTCCACGACAAGTAGGGGCGTCTCGGCGCCTCGGCTTGCTCCCACGCGCCGGTGTCGGTAGGGCAGGGAGGTCGTGCCTCCCGCCGGTCCAGCGCTCGTGCGCCCGGGGAGGCCTCCGAGGTGTGCGATGTCAGCGGAGCGCGCCGCCGTGGGCGGTGTCGATCTGGCGGAGGTGCGTCGGCTCGCGGTGCTCGCGTGGCCGGTGGTGGTGGCGCAGGTCGCGTTCATGGCGATGGGTGTGGTCGACACCGTGATGGTCGGCCACTTCGACGGGCGGGCGCTCGCCGGCGTCGCGCTCGGATCCACGTGGGTGTTCGCCTGGCTGGCGCTGGGGCGCGGCGTCGCCATCGGGCTCGATCCGGCCATCACCCAGGCCGTCGGCGCGCAGGACGACGCCGCGTTCGATCGGGCGATGGCCCACGGGGCCGTGTTGCTGTCGCTGCTCGCCGTCCCCGTCACCCTGCTGCACTTCGTGGCCGCCGCGGGGCTCGGCGCGCTCGGTGAGCCCCCTGGCGCCCTGGCGCTCGCGCAGGCCTACGCCGTCGGGGTGGCGCCCGCCGTGTGGCCGGCGATGATGGGCTCCCTGCTCCGCCAGGGCCTGCAGGCGCGGGGACGGATGCGTCCGTCGGTGTGGGTCGCCGTGCTGGGCAACGTGGTCAACGTCCCCGCCAACCTCGTGTTCCTGCACGGGATCGGGGACTGGGAGGGCTTCGGCGCCGTCGGCGTGGCCTGGTCCACCACGCTGGTCCGGTGGGCGATGCTCGCCGCCTACGTCGCGCTCGCCTGGTCGGAGACGCGCGCTGTGGTGCGCGGGCTGGCGCAGGTGCACCTGGCGCGGCTGTGGGCGCTCGCGGCGATCGCGGGTCCCGTCGGGGTCCAGACCGGCCTCGAGGTGTGGGGGTTCACCATCGGCACCCTCGTCGCCGGCTGGTTCGGGGAACAGGCCGTGGCCGCGCACACGGTCACCATGAACCTCGCTGCGCTGGCGTTCATGGTGCCGCTGGGGGTGTCGTCGGCGGCGGCCACGCGGGTCGGCAACCTCCTCGGCGCCGGGCGCGCGTGGCAGACGGCCGGCTGGTCGGCGATCCTGCTCGGTGCCTGCGTGATGCTGGTGTCGGCCTCGCTGTTCGTGCTGGTGCCCGATGCGCTGGCCGGCATCTACGTGCCCGACGCCCCCGAGATCCGCGCGCTCGCCGCCACGCTGCTGCCGCTCGCCGGGCTGTTCGCGGTGTTCGACGGCACCCAGGTGGTGGCCTTCGGCGTGTTGCGTGGCGCGGGCGACACGCACGTGCCGTCGCTGGCCAACATCGTCGGCTACTACCTGATCGGCCTGCCCCTCGGTGGCGCGCTCGCGTGGTGGGGTGGGCTGGGGGTGCGCGGCGTGTGGGTGGGCCTCATCGTCGCCCTGGCCACGGTCGCCATGCTCCTGCTGGCGCGCACGGCCACGATCGCGAGCCGCGGGGGCGTCCGCCGGATGGTGTAGCCGCGTGGGTGGCGTGGTCGGGCCGGTTGGCTACGCTCATGACGACCCGCGCGCGAGGTGCGCGAGGACACCGCGAGCCAGACACGAGAGGCAGGTGTGCGCCAGGCCCACATCGTCGGAACCGGAAGCTACCTGCCGCCGCGCGTGGTCACGAACGACGACCTCACGCGCGTCTACGGCATCGCGTCCGACGATCGATGGATCCGCACGCGCACGGGGGTCGAGCAGCGCCGGTTCGCCGATGAGGGCGTGGGCACCGCCGAGCTCGGTGCGCACGCCGCCCGCGCTGCCCTGGACGACGCGGGCCTCGACGCGCGCCAGATCGATCAGATCGTGTTCTGCACGCTGTCGCCCGACAAGGCCTTCCCGGGCTCCGGCGTCTACCTGCAGGCCATGCTCGGCATCCCCGACGACGAAGCCACCTTCACCCCGTGCCTCGACGTGCGCGCGCAGTGTTCGGGGTTCCTGTACGGGCTGCACCACGCCACGGCCGTCGTGCGGGCGGGGATGGCCGAGCGGGTGCTCGTGGTCGGTGCCGAGGTGCACTCCGCCGCCCTCGATCTGACCACGCGCGGCCGCACGGTCGCCTCGCTGTTCGGCGACGGCGCGGGTGCGGTCGTGGTCGGCGCCACCGACGACGACCGCGGGGTCCGCGACATCGTGCTCGGCGCCGACGGCCGGCACGCCGACGACCTGTCCCAGGGCGTGTGGGACATGCGCCGGAGGCCCTTCGTGCCCCTCGACGCCGAGGGCAACGGCCGCATCCCGCCCGAGCAGCTCTGGGCCACGATGCACGGCCAGCTCGTGTTCAAGCACGCCGTGCAGCGCATGGTCGACGTGGTGAACGACCTGTGTCGTCGCAACCGCTGCGCGCCGCTCGACATCGACCTGTTCCTGTTCCACCAGGCCAACCTGCGCATCGTCCACGCCGTGCAGAACCTGCTCGAGCTGCCCGACGACCGCGTGCTGAACAACATCCAGCGGTACGGCAACACCACGGCGGCCACGATCCCGCTCCTGCTCGACGAGGCCGTGCGCACCGGACGGCTCACCCGTGGCATGCGCGTGGCCACGGTGGTATTCGGCAGCGGCTTCACCTGGGGCGGCGCGCTGCTCGACTGGTGAGCGTCGCCGTCAGCGCGACGTCGGCGGATCGGCCAGGTCGGCGCCCACGCGGACGGGACCCCGCGGGCCCGCCTCCGGATCGAAGGTGTCGACCGCGTCGTGGACGTGCGCGGCGTCGGAGCCCAGCCACGGCAACACCACGCGCCACACGTCGGACGGCGTCCAGCCCGACGCCCGCAGCGCGGCGACCTCCAGGCTGCCGTGGGACTTGCCCAGCTTGCGCCCGTCCGGCCCGACGATCAGCGGCGTGTGCAGCCAGGTCGGCGGCGCGGCCCCGAGCGCACGCCAGAGCAGGACCTGCACGGCGGTGAAGCCGAGCAGGTCGGCGCCGCGCACCACCTCGGTGACGCCGTCGGCGATGTCGTCGGCCACCACGGCGAGCGGGTAGGCCGGCACGCCGTCAGCGCGCACGAGCACGGGATCGCCGAACGCGGTGGGGTCCACCTGCTGGGGTCCCCAGCGACGGTCGTCGAACGTCACCGCCCCGTCCGGCAGGCGGAACCGCACTGCGCCTTGGGAGTGTCCGGCGTCGCGACAGGTGCCCGGGTAGACGCCTCCCGCGTCGCGGATCTGCTGACGGGTGCACGTGCAGCGGTACACGAAGGGGGCGAGCCGCGCGCGTGGCGCGGCGTAGTCGCGCGCGGACTGGGGGAGCGTGACCACGTCCCAGTCCAGGCCCAGCCACGCCAGGTCGTCGACGATGGCGTCGGCGACGTCGGCCCGCGCGCGACCCACGTCGACGTCCTCGATGCGCAGCAGCAGCCGACCGCCGGCGTGGCGCGCCGACAGCCACGCGCCTGCGAACGCGCACGCGTTGCCCAGGTGCAGTCGCCCCGACGGTGTGGGAGCCAGCCGGCCCACCGTGGCCCGCATCGGTGCCGTGGACACGCCGTCTCCCGGACGCTGGTCGCCCTCAGACGTACCCGATCTCGGGGAGCGGGGTGAGCGCGCGCTGCTTGAGGCGGTCGACGATCTCGTCGGATCCGGCCTTGGGCATCGCCTGGCGCAGGCAGGCCACCATGCCCGACAGGTGGGCCGTGGCCAGACCGGACCCCTGGTACTTGCTCTTGACCCCGTTGCGCTCCTCGGTGAACCCGTTGGTGAGGAACTTGTCGGTGAGCGACGGCCACGCCTTGCGCGGGAAGCGCTCGGGGTCGAAGAAGAACACGCGGCCGTAGGGGCACTTCTGATCGGAGGCCACGCCGACGGTCTCGGGCAGGTCGGCCGGGTAGGCGCGCTCGCCGCGCGGGTGGGCGGCGGCGAGCACGACGGCGCCGAGCTCGAAGGCCTGGCCGCAGCAGTCGCGCAACAGCAGCGCCTTGCCCATGTTGGGCGTGCCCAGCGACAGGTTGATCACGTGCGCCCCGTTGCGGGCGGCGGTCTCGATGCCGGCGGCCATCAGCTCGGCGGAAGTGCGGAGCTTGTTGCCCATGATCTTGACGGCGAGGAGGCGCGCCTTGGGCGCCACGCGGTGGACCGCGGCGGCGATCTCCGTGCCGTGGCCGTGCTCGTCGTCGAATGCAGGGTGCAGCAGCGCGTGCCCGGTGGCGGACAGCTCGATCGACCAGCCCTCGACGGTCGCGCCGTCGAGGCGCGGGTCGGCGGCGTTGACGCCGGAGTCGATCACGGCGATGGTGACGCCGGTGCCGTCGTACTCCTTGCCGAGGAAGCGCATGCGGGGACCTCTGGGTTCGGGCGACGCCATCGTGCCCCGTGGCGAGCGGCGCGGCAAGCACCGCGCGCCCGCGCTAGGCTGGTCGGACCGATCGGGGCGGGGTTGAGGGTGAGGGTCGCCGACGACATGGAGGCGCTGGCGCGGATCTTCCCGCGTCCCGCGGGATCCGAGCAGGAGCGGGACGCGCTCGACGCCGTCCGGGCGCGGCTGCCGGATCCGGACGCGGCGCGCGTGGAGGGCTTCGCGGGCCACACCGCACCCTGGGCCATCCTCGGGATCCACGGCGTCTGCCTGTTCGTGGCGGGCGTGCTCGGCTTCTGGTTCCCGCGGGTCGGGGCGCTCGGCTGCCTGCTCGCCACGGCGAGCCTCGTGGGCGAGGGCAGTGGGCGGCTGGGCCTGCTGCGCCTGTGGCTCCCGAAGCTCCCGTCCTACAACCTCGTCGTGCCCCACGAGGTCGAACGCGCCGTCGGCACCGTCGTGTTCACCACGCCGCTGGACGTGCCGCGCGTCCACCTGCGACGCCCCCGCTGGATGCGTCGACCCCTGCTGGGCGTGTTCGTGTCGTCGTCCATGCTGACCGTGCTGCTGGTGTTGCGGTCGCTGTCGGAGCCGTGGGGCACCCCGCTGCTGTCGCTGTACCTGGCGTGCCTGGTCGTCCAGGGCGTCACGAGTGCGGTGGTGTTCGCCACGTGGCGGGCGCCGCGCGCCGTGTCCAACGACACCGGCGGCATGGCGGCCCTGCTCGAGCTCGAGCGGCGCCTGGCCGTCGACCCGATCCCGGGCCTGTGCGTGTGGACGGTGTTCACGGGCTGTGGCCGCGCCCACCAGGACGGCATCCGCGCCTTCCTCACGCTGCGCGGCGAGCGCCAGCCGGCGCCGCTGCTGGTGATCTCGCTCGAAGAGGCCGGACGCGCGCCGCTCGCCGCCGCGCTCACGGAGGGTCCGCTCTGGCGCCAGCACCACCTGCCCACCGGCCCGGCGCTGGTGGAGCGCCTGCAGTGGGCGGGCGTGCGCGTGCCCACGGTCGATCGCGCCGAAGCCAGCGACGCCCGCGCGGCCATGCTCCTCGGCTTCCGTGCGCTGTCGCTCGTCGGAGGCGACGGCGTGCCCGACCCGGATCACGCAGCCCGGGCCGCCGACGTGGTCGAGACCGTCGCCCGCTGGTTCGCGGCTGATCTCCAGCGCGTGGCCGACACGGCGAAGGCGCCCGGGCTCACCGTGACGCCGTCACCCGTCGACGAACTCAGCGACGCGTGACGCCAGCGCGAGCAAGGTGAGCGGCGCGCACCCCTCGGCCTTGTTGTTGGCGATCACGAACGCCGGGCGGCCGGCGTGGTGGGCCGCGACGAGGACGCGGGCGATGTCGTCGCGGGCGGACGGCAGGGGATCAGCGAGTCGGTCGAACGGCGCGAAGGCGCGCCGGGCGCCCTGGTAGGTGTGGCGCGGGTGCAGCATCCAGCGCACCACGCACGGTCCCGCCCCGACCGCGGCGTCCACCCGGGCCTGGGTCGCCACCGTGGGCATGCCGGGGAACACGTTGTGGACGTGGGCGGCGCCGGCCGCGCGCAGGGCGTCGGCGTAGGAGGGCACGAGCAGCGCGCGGTTGCGCACCTCGACGGCGAGCGGCGGGCACCCGGGCAGACGCGCCAGGTCGAGGAGGTAGCGCGCCAACCGCTCGGCGAACGCGTCCGGTGCACCGTGCTCGTCGGCGGTCATCGGCGAGAACTGGAGCAGCAGCACACCAGCCTTGGCGCCCAGACCCGCGGCGAGCGGGCCGACGACGTGGTCGGCCGACCACGCCACGTCGAGGAACGTGGGGCTGGGGCGACCCGCGTCGTCGTGGGGGCGAAGCGCCGCGGCGGCACCCTTGACCAAGAAGCGGAAGTCGTCCGGCACCTGGGCCGCGTACGTGCGCCAGGTGGCCTCGTCCACGGGGGCGTACCAGGCGCGGTCCACACCCACCGTGCGCAGCAGGGGATGGCGGGTGTAGGCCGGCAGGCCATCGCGCGACAGGCGCCCCGGGTCCTGTCGGTCCGCGTACACGTGGCCCACCCAGCCGGGAAACGACCACGAGGACGTGCCCAGCCGCAGGCCCGGCGGCAGCCGCGCCGCGAGGGCGCGCACCCCGTCGTCGACGGCCGCGGGCCGGACCGCCACCGGGTCGGCGTCGCCGAACAGCGAGGGGGCCTCGTCCACGTCAGCGCTCCTCGAACAGCTCCAGGGCCGCGACCGGTCGCTTGAACGGCGCGATCACGTAGACGCCCTCGGCCCGCTCCCGTGCGCCGGCGAGCATCTCGCGGCCGATCGCGAAGCCCTCGTCCCGCGCCTTGGGACCGGCGCGCTCCAGGCGGGCGAGCACCGGGTCGGGCACGATGATGCCCGGCACCTCGTGGTGCAGGCGCAGCGCGAGCCGATGCGACGTCAGCGGCCACACGGCCACGAGCACCGGGATCGGCGAGCGTCCGCCGAGGCGATCGAGGAACCGCTCCCAGCAGCCCCACTCGAAGAACACCTGGGTCATCGCGAACTGCGCGCCCGCGTCGATCTTCGCCTTGTAGCGATCGAGCTCGCGGTCGAGGTCGGGCGCGTTCGGGTTGACCGCGACGCCGATGGTGAAGTCGGGCGCCTCGCCCACCGTGTTTCCGAAGACGTCGCGGCCTTCGTTGAGCCGCCGGATCGCGCGCACCATGCCGATGGCGTCGGTCTGGTAGACGTCGACCGCGCCGGGCTCGCCACGCACCATCGACGGGTCACCGGTGATGACGAGCACGTTGCGGACGCCCGCCTCCCATGCGCCGAGCAGGTTGCCCTGGATGCCCATCAGGCTGGCGTCGCGGGGGGTGTAGTGGGCGATGGTGTCGACGCCCTCGCGCTGGATGCGCGCCGACATCCACAGCGCGTCCATGTGCAGGCGCGCCATCGGGTTCGAGTTGACGTCGACGACGTCCACGAGGCCCGAGTCGCGGAACGTGCGGCACGCCTCGAGCACCATGTCGGAGCTCGTGCCCTTGGGCGGATCAACCTGCATCGACACGACGAACTGGCCTGCCGCGAGCTTTCCGGCGAGGCCGCCGGGGGCGGACGCCTTGCGCGGCGCGTCGGCGGGGACGACCACGGGGGGCCCGACGACGACCTGGGCGGACCCCGGACGCCACTCGGCGAGCGCATCCGCGATGGCCTTGATCTGCTCGGGCGTGGTGCCGCAGCAGCCTCCGATCACCCGTGCGCCGGCGTCGGCCGCCTCGCGCGCGAAGGCGGTGTAGTAGCCGGGCTCGGTGCTCGGGTAGATGAACCGACCGCCCTCGCGACGTGGCAACCCGGAGTTGGGCTGCAGCGCGAGCGGCCGACCCGGCGCGAGCGCGGCGAGGCGCTTGAAGTAGGGGATCAGCTGACCCGGGCCCATGCTGCAGTTCAGCCCGATGACGTCGGCGTCGAGCGCGGCGAGCGCCTCCAGATCGCGCAACGTCTCGGCGTCGACGTCCGCGTCGTCCGGCTCGCTCCACTCGTCGCCAGGGGGCAGGGCGAGCTGGGCGACCACCGGCAGCCCCGAGACCGCCTTGACCGCGGCCAGGGCCGTCTGCAGCTCCCAGGGCGACGTGAACGTCTCCAGCACGAACAGGTCGACGCCGCGGTCGTCGAGCGCCAGCGCCTGCTCCCGGAACAGGCCGTCGAGGTGGGCGCGCTGGTCGTCCGACCGATCGATGCGCAGGCCGGACGGGCCGATCGAGCCGCCGATGAACGCGTCCACGCCGGCGATCTCGCGGGCCTCGCGCGCCAGCTTCACCGCCTTGCCGTTGATCGCCGACACCTGGTCGGCCAGGCCGATGCGCGCCAGGCGCATGCGGTTGGACCCGAACGAGTTGGTCTCGATCAGCCGGGCGCCTGCGCGCAGGAACCGCACGTGGATCTTCAACACCAGGTCGGGCTGCGTCAGGTTGACCTGATCGGGCACGTGGAACCCGGGATCCGCCAGCTGGTGGATCATCGAGCCCATGCCGCCGTCGGCGACGATCACGCCCTGGGAGAGCCGTTCGAGGAAGCGCGTCACTGTGTCTCCGGGAGCCGCGCCCATAACCGGACCGACGTCCCGCGGTGGGGGGGCGCGAGGCGACCCGTGCCACGGACGGGGGTATGCTGTCGGCCGCTTCCCAGGAGGGACGATGCGACCGGGCCAGGATCGCCACACGTTCGCCGACGAGATCTTCGCCCTGCTGTTCCCCGACGGCGCAGCCGTGCCCCGGGGCATCGCGCTCGGTGCCACGATGGACAGCGTGTCGGCCCGCGAGGGTCAGGGCACACCGGGCGGCGGGGCGTGGCGCTACGACTTCCCGGTCGACGACCCCCACGGTCACGGGCGCAGGGTCGAGGTCAAGGTGCACGTCCAGGTCGACCGCGTCACCATCCTGACGGCCTGCGTGTACTCGGCGAACAAGATCGACGTCGACGCGCCGTACCGGGTGATCCGTGACCACCTCGACGCCTGCTACGGCAAGCCGGGCAAGCAGGTCGGGAGTGTGCTCACGTTCGTCTACCAGGTGCCGGGCGAGCTCCCCGGCGTGATGTCGATCTGCCGCTTCAAGGACGCCCAGCAGGAGAACGTGCTCGAGGTCACCCTCCGCGTGGCCGACGGCGTGCGCATCACGGGCGTTCCCGGAGGCAAGCGGCCCTCGACCTGATCGCTGGCGTGCCGCAGGTCAGGGGGACGGCGGAAGGACGACGTCGCCGTCGGGGCGCACCCGGCCAGCGATCTCGCCCAGGGCGCGCGCGGTCCGCAGGTGGGTGCGGGTGCCCGAGCGACGGTCGAGCACGTCGACGGTCAGCACCCCGAACGTCGTGTTCCGGCACCACGAGGGCACGCCCTCGGGATCGACGTAGGCCGCGAGCACACGACGCTCCGGTGGGCCCAGATCGAAGGTGGCCCGGATCGTGACGGCGCGGCCGCGCGAGACCATCGACCAGCGGTCGGCGTCGAACCGACTACGCGTGGTGATCAGCTGGTGGGGCCGCGTGCGGTCCCACGCGGCGCCGGGCATCTGCAGGTGCAGCGTCGTCAGCGCGGGCAGGTGGCGTTCTGGGGTGCCGAGCTCGGCCGCCAGCGCCTGGAAGATCACCTCCGGTGCGTCCTCGAACCCGATGGCGTGGCACCACCCCCACCGCGCGACGCGACTGCGCGCGCCCCAGAGGTGGCCGAAGACCATCCGGCCCTGGACCGGACGCACGGCGCCGTCGATCGTCAGCGTCCCCTGCACGTCGACGGCGGAGGCCTCCGGTGCGTAGGTGCGGCCGACGCCGAGGCGATCGAGCACCGCAGGCACCAGGGACGGCGCGGCACGACGCGCACCGAGGGTGAGGTCCCAGGCGATGCGTCCGGCCGAACCTCGCGCGAGGCGCTCGGTGAGCACGGCGTCGGCGGCGGCGATCTTCGGGTCGTCGCCCCAGCGGGCGTCGCCGAGCGGGACCGTGCGATGCCCAGTGTGCTCGGGACCGACGGCGGCCCACACGCCCACGTGGGGATGGACACCGTCGGACACGGTGTAGCGGAGCCACACGCCGAGCCCGTCGTCCAGGGTGCCCTCGAGGAACCACGCCTCGTCCCACGGGGCGTGCCCCGGGTAGCGCGTGGCCGTCATCGCGGCGGACCGTGGACGGACCAGTGGGCGTCGTGCGTGTCGGCACCGTCGAGGTGGACCCAGCGCACGGCGCCATAGTCGAACGCGACGGTCTCCAGCGGTCCATCGTCTTCGAGGCTGGCCAGCACGCTGGTGACGAGGACGTCGGTCAGCTCCAGACGGAACCACGGCACCTCGTCGCGCGCGTCGTCGGCGCCCGGCGCGGGCGCGGTGAGCACCAGGTCGACGCGCGGCAGGAGCTCGCCCGAGGCGCACGCGCCGAGCAGGCGAGGGGACAACACGTCGATGGTGCGCGTGACCAGGACCGGGTCGTGCTTGCTGCGCCCTGGCACCCGCGGGTCCGCGGCGGGCGCGTCCCGGGTGACCTGGCGAGGGGCGCGGGTCACCTCGGCGTGCACCTGGTGCCGGAACGTCCGGCACGGGGCGTCGTCCGCTCCGGGGATCCGCAACCACAAGCCCATCGGACTAGTTGAGCTCGACCACGCGCTCCGGCATCGCGGGGCCGGGGATCTCGCGCCGCAGCTCCACCAGCCGGTTGTGGCGGTCGACCCGCACCACGGTGGGCACGTGCGCGCGGGCCTCGGCGTCGTCCATCGTGGCGAACGTGGCCAGGATGACGATGTCACCGGGCGACATGTGGTGGGCGGCTGCGCCGTTGACGCAGATGACGCCCGAGCCGTGCGGGCCCGCCAGGGTGTACGTCACCAGGCGGGTGCCGCGGGTGACGTTCCAGATGTGGACCTCCTCGTGCTCGAGCATGCCCGCGGCATGCAGGAGGTCGGCGTCGATGGTGACGCTGCCCTCGTACTCGAGGTCGGCGTGGGTGACGGTGGCTCGGTGGATCTTGGCCAGGAACATCCGTCGCTGCATGGCACTCTCCTGTGGGTCGACGCCCGAGGACGGGTCGCCGCCGGAAGAAGCGGACGCGTGGCGTATCGCAGCGCCAGGACCCGCGCGAGGGGGGCGTTGTTCCCGCCCGGGCGGCCGGACGGGATAGGCGGGCGCCGGAGGCTCGATGATCCCCGTCAGCGTCGCACCGATGATGGACCGTACCGATCGGCACTTCCGTGCGTTCCTTCGCGTGATCTCCCAGCGTGCGCTGCTCTACACGGAGATGGTCACCACCGGGGCGGTGCTCCACGGCGACCGCGACCACCTGCTCGGGTTCTCGCCGGGCGAGCACCCGGTGGCGCTCCAGCTCGGCGGCGACGACCCCGTGGCCCTGGCCACCTGTGCCCGCATCGCGGAGGACTTCGGCTACGACGAGGTCAACCTCAACGTGGGCTGCCCGAGCGACCGGGTGCAGAAGGGGCGGTTCGGCGCGTGCCTGATGCGGCACCCCGAGGTCGTCGCCGAGGCGGTGGCTGCGATGCGGGCGGCGGTGGGCCTGGAGATCACGGTCAAGCACCGCATCGGCGTCGACGAGCTCGACGCCTACGAGGATATGGAGCGGTTCGTCACCACCGTGGCGCAGGCCGGCTGCCGGCGGTTCACCGTCCACGCGCGCAAGGCGTGGTTGTCCGGGTTGTCGCCGAAGGAGAACCGCACCATTCCGCCGCTGCGCTACGACGACGTCTACCGGCTCAAGCGGGCCCACCCGGCGCTGGAGATCGAGATCAACGGGGGCATCACGACGCTCGACGCCGTGCGCGACCACCTCGAGCACGTCGACGCCGTGATGATCGGGCGCGCTGCCGTGGACGACCCGTGGCTGTTCCACGGCGTCGACCCGCTGCTCGGCCACCCGTCGCCCACGGCGACGCGTGAGGCCGCCGCCCGGGCGATGATTCCGTACGTCGACGGGCTGGGGAACGCGGGGGAGCCGTCCCATCGGGTCACCCGGCACATGCTCAACCTGTTTGCCGGGCAACCGGGCGCGCGAGGCTGGAAGCGGGTGCTGACGGAGCGCGGCCGCGAGCACGGCGGCGCGGTCATCGAAGCCGCCCTGGCCGCCATGTTCGCCCGCAGGCCGGCCGTGGAGGTCGCGTGAGAGGGGATGGCCTCGCGTGCACCACCGTCGGCGCACACGACGCGGATGCCGCCGAGGTGTGGTTCCTGCATGGCATCCTCGGGTCGGGCCGGAACTGGCGCAGCTTCGCCCGCCAGCTGGTCGAGCGTCGCCCCGGGTGGCGCGCGGTGCTGGTCGACCTGCGCAACCACGGCGACAGCCACGGCCAGCCACCGCCGCACACGCTCGAAGCATGTGCCGACGATCTCGGAGCCCTCGCCGGAGCGCGCGGTTCGGGCCCCCGTGTCCTGGTGGGCCACTCGTTCGGCGGCAAGGTTGCCTTGACGTACGCCGCGCGAGGGCCCCACGGACTTCACGACGCGTGGGTGGTCGACGCCATCCCGGGTCCCGCCGTGGTGAGCCCGGGGCGTGACCCCGACGACACAGACGTGATGCGCGTGCTGGAGGCGGTCGCGGCGATGCCCTTGCCCATCGCGTCGCACGACGCGCTCCGCGACGCGCTGGTGGCGCAGGGCTTCTCGTCCGACCTGGCAGGGTGGATGACCACCAACCTGCGGCGCGAGGGCGACGGCTTCGTCTGGCGGTTCGCGCTCGATGCCGTGCAGGCGATGATCGCCGACTACGCCGCGCGCGACCTGTGGCCGCTCGTCGGCCGCGGGCCGGTCCGCATGCACCTCGTCCGTGCCGGGCGCAGCGGCCGATGGACCTCGTCCGACGACGCGCGGCTCGAGGCCCTGCAACGGCAGGACCTGGCCGACGTCGTGCGGATCGAAGCGGCCGGCCACTGGGTCCACGTGGATGCCCCCGAGGCGCTGCTCGCCGCGATCGCGCCGACCCTCACCGCGGCCTGACCGACGTCTCCTCGACCGGCTTTTTGCGACGATTCTGGTTTCGGGTCCGTGACGGAACGTGTATACCGGCGGCGTCCAAGGGAGACCTCCGCATGAAGCCGTCGCTCGCCTTCGTCGCCGCCCTCGCGCTGGTCGGTGGTTGCGCCACCACCTCCGAGACCATCAAGACCGACGACGACGTCACGGTCGGGAACAACGACTCCGACACGCCGGACGACCGCACCATCGACACGTCGCCGTTCGACGGCGACACGAGTCGGTCCGGCTCGCCCGGCGGCTCTCCCGGGGGTTCGCCGGGGAGTTCCGGTGGCACGCCCGGCAGCTCCGGCGGCACGCCGGGCAGCTCCGGCGGCGACACCGGCTTCGGCCTCGGCGGCTCCGGTCTCGGTGGCGCGTTCGGGTCCGGTCTCGGTGGCGCGTTCGGCTCCGGCCTGGGCGGCGGCTTCGGCTCCGGCCTGGGCGGCGGCTTCGGCTCCGGCCTGGGCGGTGGTCGCGACAGCAACGACACCGGTGGCTTCTTCCCGTCCACCTCCGGACCCACGTCGCCGCTCATCCCGCTCGGTCCGAACCCCGGCGCGCTGTTCCCGTTCCCGTAGGCGCGCGCGGCATCGGCCGCCGCCGG
>JACKEP010000021.1 GCA_020632915.1 Alphaproteobacteria bacterium
AGCGCCACCGAAACAGGGTCACCTATGCACCGTGAGCACGGACGATCGTGGCCAACGATGAGTCGGCAACCCGTGACGTCCGACCCTCCGGTGGGTTCCTCAAACTAGTTTCGAATCCCTGCAAGCAACAGTTCGAACCGTCAATGTCAGCACAGGCCATCTCGCTACTGGCGGTGGCCTGCCGACGCCGATTCAATCCCGAATCCGTAGGCTGCACCCTCACACCGCCCGCGTCCACCCGTGCCGGTCTTCCGCCTTCCCCACGTGCAGCGCCGTCAGCGCCTGCCGCAGCTTCGTCGCGTTCGGCCCGATGCCGCCGCCGCCGACCGGGATCTCCTCCCCCCGATACACCAGCGTGCCCACCGACGACATCACCGCCGCCGTGCCCGACAGCGCCGCCTCGCCCTTCGCGGCCCAGGCGATCACCTCGTCGACGCTGACGTCGCGCTCCTCCACTGTGTACCCGAGGTCGCGGGCCAGGGTGAGGATCGAGTCGCGCGTGACGCCGTGGAGGAAGCTCTCGTCGAGCGCCTTGGTAACGATGCGCGTGTCGTCGAGCAGCAGGAAGTTGGACGCGCCCGTCTCCTGCACGTCGCCGTCCGGCGCGAACAGCACCTGGTCGACGCCCAGCGCCTTCTTCGCGCGCTGCGTGATGCCCAGCGCCATCACATAGTTGGCGCCGCACTTGACCCGGCCGAAGGCCGGCGTGGTGCGGGGGTGCTCGGTCTCGATGGCGATCTTGAGCGGGCGGACGCCACCGGCGAAGTAGTCGCCGACCGGGCTGCACAGGACGTACAGCAGCGCCTCCTTGCTCGGCGTGCCCGCCGCGCCGATGTTCGGCTCGGTGCCGATGAGCGTCGGGCGCAGGTAGAGCGACCCCGGCGCCTGCGGCACGTGGTCCTTGTTGGCCGCCACCGCGTCGACCACCATCTGCGACAGCATCGCCTCGCCCGGCTGGGGCAGCATCAGCAGGTCCGCCGACTGCTGCATGCGCGCGGCGTGCCGGTCGAGCCGGAAGATGCGCACCACGTCGTCGTGACCGCGGTGGGCCTTGAGCCCCTCGAAGCACGCGCTGCCGTAGTGGAACACGTGCGTCGCCGGATGGAACGGCATCGGCCCCACGTCCACCAGATCCGGCGTGGACCACGCCCCGTCCTTCCAGCGCGACACCGTCATCTTCGGGGCGAACACGGTGCCGAAGGGCGAGGTCGGAGGCGGCGGCGCGGTCATGGGTTCTCCAAGGTGAGCATCGATTCGACACCGAGGCCCTACCACGCCCCGCCCCCCTCGTCCCGGCACCGCCGCCCCTGCCAACCCGCTCCCGAGCCCGTTCCCGTTCCCGACCCCCGCCCCTCCACCCACGGCACCCGCTCCACCCGCGACACCCGCCCCGCCTGCGATCCCTGCCCCCCGGGGCGCCGCGTACGTCGGGCGCACCACGATCACCCAATCACCCCCCAAACCAAGCCCGACGTGCGCGGCGCCGATTCCGCCCCCCTCCGCTGGGGGTCCGGCCGCCGCCGGACGGCACGCCGACATCGCGCCGCGGAGCGCAGCCGGCGGTGAGGGGTCGGCGCCAAGGGCGTATGCAGCCCGCCCCCACCACCCTCGCGGCCCGCCCCGCCCTCTCACAGCGGGCGAATCAGCCCGCAGGCGACGATCCCCGAACATCAGCCGGCGCAGCGCAGCCTCGATCCGCCCCACGCCGTCCGGCCCCACCGACGCCCCAACCCACACCGACCGGGATCGGGATCGGGATCGGGAACGGGAACGGGTTGAAGAACGCGCACTTCACACCGCCCTGACCGTCTCAAGCAAACCCTCGACGTCCCGATTCCGCGATTGGCCCCCCCGGAGCCAGGGACACCACGATGCATCGCCCCTACCTCGCCCCCCTCGTCGCCGTCCTCGCCCTCGCCTGCACCGAGAGCACCCTGACGGCCACCAACCGTGCGCCCACCGCCACGATCGTCTCCCCGGCCGAAGGCGCCCCCCTCTCCGAAGGCTCCGTCATCCTCCTCCAGGGCGAGCTGTCCGACCCCGACAACCGCACCACCGATCTGACCTACACCTGGAAGGTCGCGGGCGAGGTCGCGTGCACGGGCAAGGTGCCCGACGACGACGGCTACGTGCGGTGCGAGATCACCGTCCCCGTCGACGTCCGCACCCTCGAGATCGTGCTCGTCGCCGAGGACCCGCGCGGGTCGGCCGACACCGACAGCCGCGTGGCCACCGTCACGCCCACCGAGCCGCCCGAGGCCACGATCACGTCGCCCACCGCCGGCGAGCGCCAGTACGCCGACCACCCCGTGTCACTGCAGGCCACCGTCGCCGACGCCGAGGACCCCGAGACGCGCCTCGCCGTCACCTGGGCGTCGTCGCTCGACGGGCCGCTGACCGTCGGCACGGGCACCCCCGACAGCGCCGGGCGCGTGGGCGGCTACGCCACGCTGTCCGAGGGCACGCACGAGATCACCGTCGAGGTCACCGACACCACCGGCAAGACCGGCGCCGACAGCGTCGTCGTCACCGTCGGCCCCGCCAACACCGCGCCCACCTGCGGCATCACCCAGCCCACCGACGACGCGCTCACGCTGCTTGGCCGCGACGTGTCCATGCGCGGCACCGTCGCCGACGACGGCCAGCCGCCGGAGTCGCTGCTGGTGACCTGGACGAGCAGCGTCGACGGCCTGCTCGGCAGCAGCGTCGCCACCACGTCGGGCGACGTCAGCCTGACCACGAACACCCTGTCCCGCGCCACCCACACCCTCACGCTCACCGTCACCGACGACCTCGACGTGGTCTGCACCGACGCCGTCACCGTGCGCATCGAGGGGCCGCCCGATCTGGACCTGCGCCAGCCCGTCGCCGATGCCGTGTTCCGGCTGGGCGACCCGGTGCGCTTCGAGGCCAGCGTCACCGACGTCGAGTCGGACCCGACCGACCTGATCGTGACCTGGACCAGCGACGTGTCCGGCGCGGTGGCGGCCCCCGCACCCGACGCCACCGGCCTCGTCGCGTTCCAGCGGTCCGACCTGCCCGCCGGCACCCACCAGCTCACCCTGCGGGCCGTCGACCCGGCCGGCATGGCGTCGACGCGCACCGTGCCGTTCCGGGTCAACACGCCGCCGACCACCCCCGTCGTCGACGTCGGGCCGTCCACGCCCCGCACCACCGACCCGCTCACCGCGTCGATGCCGACGCCGTCCACCGACGCCGACGGCGACAGCGTCGGCTACACGTGGACCTGGTCCAAGGACGGCACGCCCCAGGGCGGCCTGACCGGCAACACCGTGCCCGCGTCGGCCACCGCCAAGGGCCAGACGTGGTCGCTCCAGGTGGTCCCCAGCGACGGCACCCACAGCGGCCTGCCCGCGCAGGCCTCGGTCACCGTGGTCAACGCGGCGCCGACCATCGGCACCGTGATCGTCGCACCGAGCACCGGGGTGCGCGTCGGCACCGAGGTCACGTGCAGCGCGAACACCAACGATCCCGACGGCGACGGGCTCACCACCACGTACGCGTGGACCGACGGCAGCGGCGCCACCCTCGGCACCGGGCCCACGTGGACCGTGCCCGCCGGCGGCAGCGTTCCGCCCGGCACGCTCGTGACGTGCACCGTCCACGTCGACGACAGCGACGGCGGCCAGGCTTCGCGCGGCGCGTCGCTGACCACGTCGAACGCCCTGCCGACCGTCCGCGACGTGACGATCGCGCCGTCGTCGGACGTGCTCGTCGACACCGCGCTGTCGTGCACCGCGACCGTCGCCGACCCCGACGGCGGCACGCCGGCCGTGAGCACCCTGTGGACCAAGGGCGCCACCCAGCTCGGCGCGGGGCCCAGCCTCGTGCTGTCGTCCGCCATCGTCGCGGTCGGCGACACCGTCACCTGCACCGTAACCGCCGAGGACACCCTCGGCGGCACCGGCAGCGCCAGCGCGTCCGTGCCGGTCGTGGCGCCGCGGCCGTCGATCGACGGCGTCGTGATCACCACCGCCGGCGGCGAGGACGCCAACCGCACCAGCACCCTGCGCTGCGCCAGCTTGGGCTTCGTCGACCCCGAGGGCGACCCCGAGCGCACCCGCTACCAGTGGCGCGTGGGCGCCACCGGCGTGGGCACCGGCCCCACGCTCGCCAACACCTTCGTCCGTGGCGACACCGTCACCTGCACCGGCACGCCGTCCGACGGCACCACCGACGGCAACCCCCGCTCGGCGTCGGTGATCATCGGCGACGCGCCGCCGTCGATCGCCGGCGTGGCCATCAGCCCCGACCCGGCCGCGGCCTTCGACACGCTCACCTGCCACTACACGGGCTTCTCCGACCCCGACGGCGACGTCGACGCCTCGACCTTCGCCTGGGCCGTCAACGGCACGCCGACGGGCACCACCAACCCCGTCCTCGGCGGCGGCTACACGATGGGCGACACGGTCACCTGCGCGGTCACCCCCCGCACCGCCAACGGCGGCAGCGCCCCGCTCCAGTCCGCGTCGCTGCGCATCAACACGCCGCCCGAGGCCGCCACGGTGGTGTTCGACCCGCCCGTGCCCGGCGTGCTCAACGACCTGGGCTGCCTCGTGGACACGCCCGCCCCGGACGCCGACGGTGACGTCAGCAGCTACGAGATCGCCTGGTTCCGCAACGGCAGCCCCACCGCGTGGCGCCGCACCGGCGTGCCGACCGGACAGCCCGTCGTGGTCCCGGCGAGCCAGACGGCCCGCGGCCAGACGTGGCGCTGCGAGGTCACCCCGTTCGACGGCCTCGAGTACGGCCCGATGGCCTGGGACGAGGTGAGCGTCGGCTGCCCGGCCGGCAGCGGCCACGAGGTCGACTGCCCCGGCACCAGCTGCGCCGACATCCTCGACGGGGGCTTCTCCTACGGCGACGGCGTCTACTGGATCGACGACGGCGACGGCCCCTACGAGGTCACCTGCGACATGACCGGCGACGGCGGCGGCTGGACGCTGGTGATGACCACGTCCGACGCCTCCCCCTACACCTACGACCACCCGGTGTGGACCGACACGTCGGGCGGCGTCGACACCCCGCTCGACCCCGACGCCGAGATCGACGCGGTGGCGTCGGCCTTCTACACGACCCCGGTCACCGAGACCCGCCTGTGCCTGCCGCGCGTCGACGACGGCGTGTGGACCTGCAAGGCGTGGACCCACGACCCGGGCACGCCCCGCGACCTGGCCAACGGCCCCGTGATCCCCGCCTTCCAGGGCCGCGGCATCATCGACGCGCAGCTGCTCATCGACGTGGTCCACGACGGCATCTGGACGTCGGACCGCTGGAGCCGGGTGGGCTGGAGCCACGGCACGAGCCCGTGCGGCGGCCTGCGGGTGGGCTTCACCGGCGACAACGACGCCACCGACAGCCGCGACTCCGGCATCGGCATCGGCATCTACATCGTCAGCCACAACTGCAACCCGAGCGTGTGGGCCGGGTTCAGCCTGGGGTCGGGCTACTACCACTACCCCTGGCCCGTCGCGCCGACGCCCAACGTGATGGGCGTGCCCGCCCGCCTGTGGGTGCGCTGACCGCGCGGACTCGCTAGGCCGGCACGCCGCCCCTGCGCCGCGGAGTGCCCATGGACCTCGACCCGCTCACCGTCGCCCTCGGCGCCCTCGTCGGCGCCGTGGTGGGCTACCTGGAGCTGCTCGGGCTCAAGCACTCGGTCACCGCACTCACCGACGGGCGCGCGGCCGCCGCGGCCATCGGGTCGGCGGTGCGGCTCGCGCTGGTGCTCGTGGCCCTGCTCGCCGTGGTGCAGTGGTGGGAGCTGTCGGGCCTGCTGGGCAGCCTGCTCGGCTTCGTCGGCGTGCGCTCGCTGGCCGCCCGCAAGCTCTCGGACGACCTCCAGACCCCGTCCTGACCGCCCCTACAGCCCCGTCTCGCAGCGGTGCACGATGCGCCGGTCGCTCGGGTGGAGCTCGGTGTAGTAGACCCACGGCCGGTCGCCGCCGGTGTAGGCCTCGGTGTCGCCGCGGTCGATGGGCGAGCCGTCGTCGACCCGACGGAACAGCGGGTGGCTGGGGTCGACGCTGATCAGGAACACGCCCGCGGCCCCGGTGCCCAGCGGCGGGTCGGGCGAGACGGCGATGATCGCGGCGTAGGAGTGGCCGCCGTGGCGCAGGATCTCGATCGCCTCGACGACCGGCAGCGCGGGCGGCGGCCGCACGCGCGACACCTCCACCCAGCCGGTGACCGTCCGCCGGTAGGTGACCACGTCGGTGTAGATCGTGGACTCCCGGGACTCGAGGATGGTGTAGGCGCGGTCGCCGCCGAAGTCGTCGGCCAGCCACGAGCGCGGCCGCGTCTTCCAGTCGCGGTTGTGCACCACCTCCTCGACCGTCTCGTTCTCGGCGTCCCACAGGAAGCCGACGGTTCCGGGCGGGATGCGCGAGACGCCGACGATGTAGGGGTTGGGGTCGAGCACCCAGCGGTGGCCGTCGTTGCCGCGGAGCGGATCGGGCAGCCACGTCAGCGACGTCGGGTCGCTGGAGTCCACCCAGCCGCGCCGCGCCTGGTCTTCGTCCTCCAGGCGCACGGTGACGTAGGGGCGGAGGACGTCGGGGCTGCGGTGGCCCTGGGGCCGCAGGCCGACGATGTGGCCCGGGATCTCCTGGTTGAACCAGCTCCCGCCGACCTGGCGCGCGTGCCACAGCACCGTGTCGGGGCCGTCGTCGCGCACGTAGAGCACCTCGGGCCCCTCGATGCTGTCGCCCCACTCCGGCCCGTTCTTCGACGGGCGCATCGGGGTGACGTCGAGGGTGACGAGCTCGCCGCGGCCGTCGCGGGGGTCGAACCGCCCGGTGAAGTGGTTGATGTCGAACACCCACACCTGGGCGCCGTCCTGGTCCTGCCACACGCCGCGCTCGGTGCCGCCGTGGAACTCGGGGTCGGGCATGGAGTCGGACGGCAGCGAGGCGGCGACGTCGTCGGGGGTGAAGCTGTCGAACGGTCCCGCGGCGAACGGGTCGTAGTCGTCGCCGTCGAGGATGCCGTCGCCGTCCTCGTCGGGGTTCGCCGGATCCATGCCGAGCTCGAGCTCGGTGGGGTCCCACGCGCCGTCGCCGTCGCCGTCGGCCGCGTTGGGGTCGGTGCCGTGGACGAGCACCTCGTCGGCGTCGAGGAGGCCGTCGCCGTCGGCGTCGGCGTAGAGCGCACCCACGCTGCGCAGGCGCACGGGCGACACGCCGGTGGTGTCGGGGAGCACCTGCCCGGCCTGGAAGGCCACGGGGCCCGCGTAGACGCGCGGCAGCAGCTTGCGGAGCGACACGGTGCCCGCGGCCGACGCCACGCCCTGCACCACCGGGACGCCGGGCACCACGTCGAGGCAGACGCCGTCGAGCTCGGTGGGGCATGCAGCACCCACGCTGCTGCGCGGCCCGCCGTAGATGCGTACGGTGGCGCCCGGGGTGGCGCCCTGCACGTCGAAGGTGACGAAGCGACCGGCGAAGGTGGGGCCCACCTGCAGGCCGAGGGTGACCGGCGGCGGCGCCTGGAGCACGGCCGCGGCGGGCGCCCCTGCCCCACAGCCCGCGAACGCCACCCCGATCCAGCCGATCGCCAGCCACCGCGTCGTACCCATGCCGCTCCCCTCCCCGCGTCGCCGGACGCCCCGTCCGGCTCCCCGACATAGCCGGAGGCCGGGCGATCCGCAGGGACGTCACGGCAACGTCGGCACCCCGCACGCCGACGACGGCGTGAACGTCACGTCGAGGCAGGCGTCGAAGGCCTCTCCGACCCAGGCGGCGGTCGACGTCAGCCCGCAGAGCAGGCCCTGGCGGTCGCCCTCGTAGCCGGCGATCCGCGTGCCGTCGGTGTCGTAGACGTCGACGAGGTCGGTCGGGTAGTCCTGCGTCCGGTAGGTCAGGTGGACGGTGCGCTCGCCGATCGTGCAGTCGGCGGTGCCGAAGCAGGACGTGGCGTCGAGGGCCTGGACGTCGGTCCACGTGGTGGCGGGCGTGACCCGCGGCAGGCCCCAGAGCGGGTCCACGGTGCACGTCTCTGCCGGTGCCGCGAGCGCCGCAGGCGGCAGGGCACACCCCACGCTGCCGGCCGCGGCGTCGATCGTGCAGTCGTCGACGCGCTGGCCGAGCCAGGCGGTGTGCTGGTCACCGCTGCCGCACAGGCCGCCGCCGTCGTCGAACAGGTAGCCGCCGACGACGGCGCCGCCGGCGTCGAAGAAGCGGATCTCGTAGGACTCGGTGGCGTAGAGCAACACGCCGGCGGCGGCGTCGGACCCGTCGGCGCACGGCCAGGCCGTGATGCAGGTGGTGTCGGCGTCGGCGACGGCGGCCGCGTAGGTGGCGGGCCCGGACGTGGACAGCGGGAGCACGCAGTCGGTGTCGGTGTCGGTGGTGACGTCGGTGTCGGTGTCCGTGTCCGTCGTGGAGGTGTCGGTGCCGGGCTGGCAGGCCGACAGGGCGAGCAGGGGCAGTAGCCATCGGGGTCCTGAGGGCGGCATGGGGCACCTCCTCGGTCCACGGTAGCGCCGCGCCGCGTGGTTGGAGGAGGTGGTGGGCAGGAAGTGTCTGGCGGTGCGGGACGGGGGCGTGCGGGAACGGGAACGGGAACGGGAGCGGGAACGGGCGCGGGAACCACAGCGGGGGATGCGGCGAAGTGTCGCACCCTCGCGGGTCCGTTACAGGGGCGGGGACCGTGCGACGGATTGTCGCACCCACGGACCCGCCGTGCCCGCACTGCTCGCCCTGCTGCTGTCACTGCCCCTGGCGCTGGCCGACGCCACGCCCGACGCCGCGGTGCGCGCAGCGCTCGACCACCACCCGCAGGTGGTCGCAGCACAGGCCCGCGTGGACGCGCTCACGCAGGCCGCCGACGTCGGCGGCACCTGGGCCGATCCGATGCTGTCGATCGAGTACAGCAACGCCCCGGTCGACACGTGGTCGCTGGCGGACCACCCCATGGCAGGTCTGCAGCTGCGGCTGTCGCAGGCGTTCCCCACCTCCGGCGCGCCGCGCCTCGCCCACGCCGTGGCCGACGCCCAGGTGGTCGACGCCCAGGCCCGACAGGCCGAGGTCGCCGTGCAGCTGGAGGCCGCGGTGCGCCGGGCGTGGTGGCGCCTGGCCCTGGTGCGGTCGCTGCGCGCGGTGGCTGCCGAGCAGGTGACCGCCACCGCCGTGCTGCGCGACGCGGTCCAGGCCCGCTACGCGGTGGGCGGGGCCTCGCAGGCCGACGTGCTGCGGGTGACGGTGCTGCACGACCGGCTCGCCGACGGCCTCGGCGATCTCGACCGCGACGCCGCGACGCTGACGGCCGAGCTGACCCAGGCGACCGGGCTCACCGCGTTCGACACGCCGCCGACCGTGGCCGTGCTGCCCCTCGACGGCGACGTGGCGACCTGGGCCGACACGGCCGCAGCCGACCGCCCCGCCGTGCAGGCCCTCGCCGCCCAGGTCGCCGTCGCCCAGGCCCAGGGGCGCCTGGCGCGGGCGCGTGGCCTGCCCGATCTGACGGTGTGGGTGGGCTACCGCGTGCGCCTGGCCACCACGCCCACCGATCCGGGCACCGACTTCGTGAGCGTGGGGATCAGCGCGCCGATCCCCGTCGCGGGCGCCCGCCGCGGCGCGGGCGAGGCCGCCGCCGCTGCTGCCCGGGCCGACGCCGTCCAGGCCGACCAGCAGGCGCTGCTGGTGCAGCTGCGCACCGACCTCGACGGCGCCGTCGCGAGCTGGCGACGGGCCGAGGCGCGCGCCGCCACCGTCGACCGCAGCCTGCTGCCCGCGGCGCGCCAGGCCCGCGACGCCGTCGTCGCCGACTACCGCGTCGGCCGCGCCACGGTGGACGCGCTGGTGCAGGCCCAGCTGTCGGTCCTCGATCTGGAGCGCGACGCCGTGCGCGCCGCCGTCGACACCCACCTCGCGGCCGTGACCGTGGGCGCGCTGCTCGGGCGCAGCCTGGCCCGCACTGAGGCGTCCCCGTGATCCACTGGCTCCGCTGGCTCGCCGCCTTGGGGGTCGCCGTCGCGCTGGGCGTCGGCGGCTGCGCCACGCCCGCCGCCCCGTCCCCCGCGCCCGCCGAGGACGCGACGCTCTACACCTGTCCGATGCACCCGCAGATCCTCCAGCACGCCCCAGGCACGTGCCCGATCTGCGGCATGGACCTCGTGCCCGCGGGCACCACCGCCGAGGCCGCCGCCGCCGCCGTCACCCCCGGCGTCCACGTCGACGACGGCTTCGTGCAGCGCGTCGGCGTGCGCACCACGGTGATCCACCGCCAGACCCTGTTCAAGCACCTGCGCACCATCGGGGAGGTCACCGTCGCCGAGGACCGGGTGTCGGTGGTCAACGCGCGGGTGGCCGGCTGGATCGAGCGCCTGCCCGTCGACACCACGGGCGCGCGGGTGTCGGCGGGCGAGGTGCTCGCCACGGTCTACAGCCCCGAGGCGGTGGCCGTGCAGGAGGAGCTGCTGCTGGCCACGCGACGCGGCGCCGACGGGGCGTCCCTGGCGGACGCCGCACGCCGCAAGCTCGTGCTGCTCGGCTTCGACGCGCGCGACGTCGACGCCGTGATCGCCGACGGGTCCGTCCACCACGCGCTGCCGCTGCGCGCACCCCGCGGCGGCTACGTCCTCGACAAGCACGTCGACCTCGGCGCCCACATCGCCGCAGGCCAGACGCTGTACCGCCTGGCCGACCTCGACCGCGTGTGGGTGGACGCCTCCGTCTACGAGCGCGACGCGCCGTGGGTGAGCGTGGGCCAGCCGGCCGAGATGGAGCTCGCCTACGCCAAGGGCACCGTGCTCGACGGCGCCGTCGACACCATCCTGCCCACGCTCAACGCCGCCAGCCGCACCCTGCAGGTGCGTCTGGTCTTCGACAACCCCGACGGCACCCTCAAGCCCGGCATGTTCGCCACGGTGCGCATCGCGTTCCGCCGCCGCGACGACGCCCTCGCCGTGCCCACCGAGGCGATCGTCGCCACCGGGGAGCGCCACGTCGTGTTCGTCGCCCAGGGGGGCGGACGCTTCGTGCCGCGCGAGGTCACCGTCGGCATCGAGGCCGACCACCACCTCACCGAGATCACCGGCGGCCTGGACGCGGGCGAGCAGGTCGTGGTCAGCGGCCAGTTCCTGCTCGACTCCGAGACGCAGCTGCAGCAGGCGATGCAGGACCTGATCGCCGCGCGCGCCGGGGTGGTCGCCCCCGATCCCCTCGCCGACACCGTGTTCTCCTGCCCGATGCACCCCGAGGTGGTCCAGGACGGCCCGGGCCGCTGCCCCGTGTGCGGCATGTTCCTGGAGCGGCGCCCCGGCACACCCGCCGAGCTGGACGCCCTGCACGGCGGTCACGGCCACCCCGACGGCCACGGCGAGCCCTGACGATGGTCGAGCGCGTCATCGAGGCGTCCGTCCGCCACCGCGTGTTCGTGCTGCTGGTGACGGCGATGCTCGTGGTGGCGGGCATCTGGGCCGTGCGCACCACGCCCGTCGACGCCATCCCGGACCTGTCGGACGTGCAGGTCATCGTCTACACCGACTTCCCCGGCCAGGCGCCGGGCGTGGTGGAAGACCAGGTCACCTACCCGCTGTCGACGGCGATGCTGTCGGTGCCCTACGCCCGCGACGTGCGCGGCTACAGCTTCTTCGGCTTCTCGCTCGTGTACGTGATCTTCGAGGACGGCACCGACCTGTACTGGGCGCGCAGCCGGGTGCTCGAGTACCTCAACGTGGCCCAGGGACGGCTGCCGCAGGGCGCGCGCACCCAGCTCGGGCCCGACGCCACCGGCGTGGGCTGGGTCTACGCCTACACGCTCACCGACTTCACGCCGCGGGCCGAGGTGCTGCGGGCCAAGCTCGACCGGGACGGCAGCGGCGACGTCGACGAGGCCGAGCTCCCCGAGCCCACCGAGACGTCGACGGTGCACGGGCAGACCGTCGCGGTCTACGCGCCGTGGGTGCTCGACCAGCTGTTCACGGTGGCCGACCCGCCCGGCGGCGTGCCCACGGACCGGTTCCGCGCGGACGCCGTCCACTACCTGCACACCGGCTTCGACCGCGACGGCGACGGCCGCATCCGCAAGGGCGAGCTGCTGGCGGCGGCACGGTTCCGCGGCGTCGATCTGGCCCAGCTCCGCAGCGTCCAGGACTGGTACCTGCGCTACGATCTCACCAGCCTTCCCGGCGTGTCCGAGGTGGCCTCCGTCGGCGGCTTCGTGCGGCAGTACCAGGTGGAGGTCGACCCCGAGCGACTGCGCGCCTTCGGCGTCACGCTGCGCACGGTCAAGGACGCCATCGCGCGGGCGAACCAGGACGTCGGCGGCCGGCTCCTGGAGATGGCGGAGCACGAGTACATCGTACGGGGCCGTGGCTACATCCGCTCGCTCGACGACCTGCTGACCATCCCGGTGGCCCTCGACCCGTCCACCCACACCCCGATCCTGCTGCAGCAGCTCGCGTCGGTGCACCTGGGGCCCGACGTGCGGCGCGGCCTCGTCGATCTCGACGGCCAGGGCGAGGCGGTGTCGGGGATCGTGCTGCTGCGGTCGGGCAACAACGCGCTGGAGGTCATCGACCGGGTGACGGCGCGGCTGGCGGAGCTGGAGAAGGCGCTGCCGCCCGGCGTGGAGATCCACACCACCTACGACCGGTCCCACCTCATCCGGCGCGCGATCCACACGCTGTGGTCGAAGCTCGGCGAGGAGCTCGCGGTCATCACGATCCTGTGCCTGGTGTTCCTGCTGCACCTGCGGTCGTCGCTGGTGGCCGTGATCTCGATCCCGATCTCGGTGCTGGGTGGCTTCCTGCTCATGCGCTGGCTCGGCGTCGGGGCCAACATCATGTCGCTGGGCGGCATCGCGATCGCCATCGGCGACATCGTCGACGCCAGCGTGGTGATGGTCGAGAACCTGCACAAGCACAAGGAGCGCGAGCCCGACCGTCCCCACCTCGAGCAGGTGATCGCGGCCGCCAACGAGGTGGGCCCGGCGCTGTTCTTCAGCCTGGCGATCCTGACCGTGAGCTTCCTGCCCGTGCTCACGCTCCAGGCCCAGGAGGGCCGCATGTTCACGCCGCTGGCGTGGACCAAGACCCTGTCGATGGGGGCGAGCACGCTGGTGGCGATCACGCTCATCCCGGTGCTGATGGTCTACCTGGTGCGGGGTCGCATCGTGCCGGAGGCGCGCAACCCGCTGTCGCGCTTCTTCATCGCGGTCTACCGGCCCGTGCTGCGCGCGATCCTGGCGGCGCCGGGGATCGTGGTGGCGGCCGCGGCGCTGATCGTGGTGGCGACGTGGTGGCCGTGGTCGCAGCTCGGCAGCGAGTTCATGCCGCCGCTCGACGAGGGCGACCTGCTCTACATGCCCACGACCCCGCCGGGGATGTCGATCCACGAGGCCCGCCAGCTGCTGCAGGAGACCGACCGGCTCATCGCCAGCCACCCGCAGGTGCAGACGGTGTGGGGCAAGATCGGCCGGGCCGACACGGCGACGGATCCGGCGCCGCTGACGATGATCGAGACGACGATCACGCTGACGCCGCGGGCGTCGTGGCCTGCCGGCAAGACCGTCGAGGACGTCACCGCCGAGCTCGACGCCCTGGTGCAGTTCCCCGGGCTCACGAACGCCTGGACGATGCCCATCAAGACCCGCACCGACATGCTCGCCACGGGCATCAAGACGCCGGTGGGGGTCAAGCTGCTGGGCGACGACCTCACCACGCTGGCGCAGGTGGGCCAGCAGCTGGAAGCGGTGCTGTCGGAGGTGCCGGGTGCGGCGTCGGTGTTCGCCGAGCGCGCGGTGGGCGGGCAGTTCGTCGACATCGAGGTGCGCCGCGGCGACGCCGCCCGCTACGGCCTCAACGTCGCCGACGTGCAGGACGTGGTGGCGTCGGCGATCGGCGGCACCAAGGTCACGGAGACCGTAGAGGGGCTCGCCCGCTACCCGGTCAACGTGCGCTACCCCCGCGAGCTGCGCGACTCGCCGGACGCGCTGGCCCGCGTGGCCGTGCCCACCCCCATGGGCCACTACGTGCCGCTCGGCCAGGTGGCCGACATCACGCTCACGACGGGTCCGCCGTCGATCAAGTCCGAGAACGCGCGGCGCACGGCGTGGGTCTACGTCGACCTCGACACCGACGACGTCGGCGGCTTCGTGGCGCGGGCCAAGGAGGCCGTGGGGCGTCAGGTGGTGCTGCCGCCGGGCGTGAGCATGGTGTGGAGCGGGCAGTACGCCTACATGGAGCGGGCGAAGTCGCGCCTGGCGCTGGTGATCCCGCTGACGCTCGGCGTCATCGTGCTGCTGCTCTACGCCCACTTCCGCAGGCTCGGCGAGACCGTGCTCGTGCTCGGCACGCTGCCGTTCGCGCTGGTGGGTGGCGTGTGGCTGCTGTGGCTGCAGGGCTTCAACACCAGCGTGGCCGTGGCCGTCGGCTTCATCGCGCTGGCGGGCCTCGCCGCGGAGACCGGCATCCTGATGCTGGTCTACCTGGAGGAGGCGGTGGACCGGTACCGGGCCGAGGGCCGCCTGCGCACGGTCGACGACCTGCGCGCGGCGATCAGCGAGGGTGCGGTCGATCGCGTGCGGCCCAAGCTGATGACGGTGATGACCAACATCCTCGGCCTGCTGCCGGTGATGGCGGGCGACGAGACGGGCGTGCGCATCATGAAGCGCATCGCCGCGCCGCTCGTCGGGGGGCTGGCGAGCAGCACGGTGCTGACGCTGTTGATCCTGCCCGCCGCCTACCTGATGTGGCACCGGTGGCGAGGGGTGGCGCCCCCCGCCGACCGGTGAGCGGGCCCGTCAGCCGAACAGGCCGATCGGCAGCTTGAGGTAGGACCGGCCGTTGGCCTCGGGTGCCGGGAGGTGGCCGGCGTCGACGTTGACCTGCACCGACTGGAAGATGAGCTTGGGCGGACGCAGCGTGGCGTCGCGCGTCGTGCGGAAGGTCACGAACTCGGCCCGCGAGCGGTTGCCCGGGAGCTGGATGTTCGCCTCCTTGCTGGCGCCGATGGTCGTCTCGAACGCGAGCGCGCGGCCGCCGGGCAGGTAGTCGTGGCCCACGAACACGCGGGTGGCGTCGGGCAGCGTGTACAGCTTGCTCGTGATCGACGTGTACAGGTCCTCGGCGCTGCCGGCCGGGAAGTCGCAGCGGCCGGTGCCGAAGTCCGGCATGAACAGCGCGTCGCCGGTGAAGACGGCGTCGCCGATGTGGTAGCTCACGCACGCCGGCGTGTGCCCGGGGGTGTGCAACACCTCCACCGCCAGCGAGCCGGCGGTGAGCGTCTCGCCGTCCACCAGCAGCTTGTCGAACTGGCTGCCGTCGGTGGCGAGGTCGGCCATGCCGAACACGCCCTTGAAGGTCTGCTGGACGGTCTGGATGTGCTCGCCGATGGCGACGCCGGCCCCCAGGCGCTTCTTGAGGTCCTGGCTGCCCGACAGGTGGTCGGCGTGGGCGTGGGTCTCGAGGATCCAGTGGACCTTGAGCCCCTTGTCGTTCACGAAGGCGACGACGGCGTCGTTGCTCGCGGTGCTCACCGACACGGCGAGCGGGTCGAAGTCCAGGACGGGGTCGATGAGGACGGCGTCACCGGTGGCCTCGTCCCAGACCACGTAGGTCAGGGTCCAGGTGGCCTCGTCGAAGAAGTGCTGGATCTGCATGGGTGCCTCCAGGGCGCGTGCGATGCGCGGAGACACGTGCAGGTGGCGTGCCATCTCATCGATGGTTCACGACGATGCTGGTTTCACCCCATGGATCACGACACGACCGCACGATCCGAGGCGCACGCGTGGTTCATTCTGAAACCGACTCGCCGCTCGCTGTGCCATCTGGCACATCCTCCGCCCGCGCAGGCACCACCATCCACCGACGATCGCCGCGTTCGTGGCCGGTGCAGGGATCGAGCGACACCAGCACGCGCTCGACCCTGCCCACCACCTCGGTGGCCGGCACCGGGCCCACCCGCCGGCTGTCCGTCGAGCGATCGCGGAAGTCGCCCGCCAGGAACACCTCCCCGTCGGGGATCTCGAAGGCCTGCGTGTCGCGCAGGAGGTTGCCGATGCCGTCGTCCAGCCAGACCTCGATCGCGGTGTCGGCGCTGACCTCGAGGAAGCGACGCGCGCGCTCGTCGCGGCAGCGCGTGGCCTGCTCGTGGCCCTCCCCGCGGGGCGTCAGCTGCGTGGGGGCGTCGCCGACCTCCAGGAAGCCGTCCTCGAAGCGGACGGTCTGGCCGCCCACCCCCACCACGCGCTTGACCCAGAGCGTGCCGGGCACGAGCGCCGAGCGCACCACGACGACGTCGCCGGGCTGCGGATCGGCGCGGTGCCACAGGATCCGGTCGGTGAACGGCAGCCGCACGTCGTAGGCGATCCGGTTGGCGACCACGACGTCGCCGGGCAGCACGGCGGGGATCATCGAGCCGGACGGCACGCGGAACACGCCCACGAGCGTCTCCCGCAGGGCCAGCCCGACCACCGCGGAGGCGACGACGACCACCACCAGCTGCAGGAACCACCAGGCCAGCAGCCGCCCGACGTTGCGCGCGGTGGCGGCGCGGCGGCTCACCCCGCGTCGTCCTCGAACCGCACGACGACGCCGTCGGGCAGATCGGCCTTCCAGCGCTGCAGCGCCTCGGTGAGCGCGGGCACCTCGGCGCGACGCGGTGCCAGGATCCAGAGCGTGCGGTCGTCCTGCTTGAACGAGGAGGTCTCGACGTAGAGCGTGGCGACGTGCTTCCACCCGGGCGGCAGCCGCGGGAACCAGTGGCGGAACACGAGGATCGCCTTGGCACCCCGCGCCTCGACCAGGGTGTCCATCCAGGCGATGCCGTCGTCGTCGATGCGGTGCTGCAGCGCCTCGGGCGTGGCGAGCCCCACCAGGTCGATCACCTCGTGGGGGTTGTCGAGCGCCACGAAGCCGATGTCGTTGACGGCCACCGGCGCGTCGAGCACGTCGACGGCGAGGTGACGCATCTGCCCCTGCATGCGCCAGATGTGGGCGGCAGCGCCCACCATCGACAGGGTGAGCTGGACGTTGATCACCGCGAGGATGCCGACCACCCACCACACCTCGCGCGCCTTCGTGCCGCCCGCGGCGAGCCGCGCCCGCAGCGCCTCACGCTCCGTCCACGCGAGCACGAGCACGGCGAACACGGTGATGTAGCCGAGGTAGCGGTTGAACAGGCCGGTCTGCGCGATGAGCATGTGGCCGACCACGCCGGCCGCCGCGATGCCGGGCAGGAAGCGGCGCGCCCACGGCCGCCCCGTCGACCGCCACACCAGGAACGCCGCGATCCCCAGCGGCACGAACACCGACGGCAGGAACGCCTCCGCGATCGCCTTGTGGAACATCGCGTTCTTCGACAGCACGCTGAACGGCAGCCAGAAGCCGGAGTGGGCGTGGACGAAGGCCGAGAACCCGGCGAGCGAGGCGAGGACGACGGCGACCACGCCGATGCCCGTCGCGCGGTGCCCGCGCAGGACCAGCCACGCGGCCGACAGCACCACGATCCCCGTGCACTCGAAGCGCAGCAGCGGCAGCAGCACCATCACGACGGCGAGCCACGCGGGTGGCGCGCGGTCGTCGTCGACGTCCATCAGCCCCACCGCGAGCCACGTGGCCAGCGCGACCTGGAGCGTGTGCTCCATGCCGGTGAACGTGAGGGCGACGAGGTTGGCGACCAGCACCATCGCGAGCAGCAGCCAGCGGGCCGGGCCGTCGAGGCCGTCGCCGAGGATCCGACGCGACGCGGCGCCGAGTCCCGCGAGCGCGAGCAGGGCCGCCGCCACGTTGAGGACGAGCGGCCACCACACCGCCTGCGCCATCCCGCCGACCCACCACGCGGGCACCAGCACCGCGGGCCACAGGATGCTCGACGAGGGTGCGGAGAACACGCCGTCGTTGATGCCGTGCTCGCCGTGGGCGAGGTGGCGGGCGAGCTCGAGGTGCACGTAGGGGTCGTCGAGCGTGTAGGTGAACACGCCCGCGTTGACCCGCAGGATCAGCCCGAACACGACGGCCGCGCCGAGCAGGTAGGCCACCAGCGGCACGACGGGGAGGCCCCCGACCGACGTCGTTCGCGACCCCATCCGCGCTACCGCTCCGTGCCGTGGGTGCGCCGGTCCCCTAGCCCGGGCGATGCCCGGCGGCCGACGGGCACACCCTAGTGGTGGTGACCGTGGCCGTGGGGCCCGTGGGCGTGGCCGTGGGCCACCTCTTCGGGCGTGGACTCACGGATGCCGACGACCTTGACGTCGAAGTGCAGCGTGGCGCCGGCGAGCGGATGGTTCGACGTGACGTGGACGCGGGCGCCCTCGATCTTGTCGATCCAGAGCACCATGGACTGACCGTCGCTGCCCTCGGCGCGCAGCGGCATGCCCACCTCGAGCTGCATGTCGGACGGGAACGCGCTGCGGTGGACCGACTCGGTGGCCCCCTCGCGCCGCACGCCGTAGGCCTCCTCGGGCGGCACGACCGCGTGGAGCTCGTCGCCCACGGACTTGCCGAGCAGCTGGCGCTCCAGACCGGGCACGATGTTGCCGTAGCCGTGCAGGTAGATCATCGGATCGGCGTCGGAGGCGTCGAGCACCTGACCGCCGTCGTCCTTGAGGACGTAGTGGAACAGGACGACGTGACCGTCCTGGATGGTGATCGGCTCGGACATGGCAGCTCCGTGGACGGGACCCGGGCGCGGGCGTCCCGGCTCCTATCGCAGCCGCTCCGCGCGTGCCTCACTTCCGTGCCGGCCGGACCGGCGGACACCCCCGGGCGTGTCCCCCGACACCCGGTCGGTTCATGTTCGGCGTGGATCGGTGACGCGATTGCCCCCACTTGGGTAAGGTCTCTCCGTCCGAACCCCAGAAGGCCCCATGCCCGTGCACCCCTCCGTCCGCCTCGCCCTCGTCCTGACCGCCGCCCCGTTCGTCGGGTGCGGGCCGACCGCCGACTACGACCTCGACGACGACGGCGTGGTCAACTTCGACGACTGCGCACCGGAGGATCCGACGTCCTACCCGGGGGCCAAGGAGATCTGTGACGGCGTCGACAACAACTGCGACACGCGCATCGACGACGGCATCACGGCCACCTGGTACACCGACGCCGACGGCGACGGGCACGGCGACCCGGCGTCGGCGCACGACACCTGCGCGCCCGATCCCACCGACGTCACCACCAACGACGACTGCGACGACACGAACGCCGCCAGCTACCCCGGCGCGCTCGAGCTCTGCGACGGCGAAGACAACGACTGCAACGAGGTCATCGACGACGAGCGGTTGTTCCTCGACTTCAACGACCCGCTCGACCGCGACATCGTGCGCACCTCGGGCTCGGCCCGCATCGTCCAGGACGGCACCAACAACATCCTGCAGCTCACGCGCGCCGCGTCCGACCTCGTCGGCGGCCTGTGGCTCCAGGCGGGCGTCCCCTCGGATCGCTGGCGCGTCACGTTCCGGTTCCGCATGGTCAGCGTCGGCGACACCGACGGCGAGGGCATGGCCTTCGCGTTCCTGAACGGCGAGACGAGCAGCACCAACGGCGATCCCGGCCGCGACATGGGCCTGTACGGCGCCAACGCCGACGGCGTCGGCATCGAGTGGGACATCTACCGCAACGACGGTGACGACACGACCGCGCTGGTCGGCCGCCACATGGCGCTCCACGACGTGCGCAGCGGCGAGCGGCTCGCCGAGCAGACCACCACCCCCAACTTCACCGACGGGGCGTGGCGCGACGCGATCATCGAGTACGACGAGGGCCTGCTCACCGTGTCCACCGGCCCCACGGTCGCCTTCGACCACGTCGACCTCGCGCTCACGCTCGACCCGCTCGTCACGCTGGGCGTCTCGGCGGCCACGTCGACGCGCACGATGCAGATCTCGATCGACGACTTCAAGGTCACCTGCCCGCTGCCCGACGTGGAGTAGGCGTCAGCAGGCGTCGTCGTCGAAGGTCCACGCCCACCGCGCCGGCTCGGCCGGTCGCAGGCGCGTCGCCGCGGCCTCCGCTGTGGCCAGCACGGCCTGCTGCTCGGCGGCGTCCTTGCGGTCCCACGTGCCGTACAGCGCCCGCAAGCGCGGGTTGGCCGACAGCCGCGCGCGGTGGCGCACCATGAACTGCCAGAACAGCGGGTTGAACGGGCAGGCGTCGTCACCGTGGCGCGTGCCCGGGTCGTAGCGGCACGCGCCGCAGTGGTCGCCCATGCGCCGCAGGTAGTTGGCGGACGCGGCGTACGGCTTGGTGGTGAAGGTGTCGTCGGCGTAGACGGCCATGCCGACCACGTTGGGCAGCTCCACCCACTCGTAGGCGTCCACGAAGCCCGCCCAGAACCAGTGCGAGATGTGGTCGGGACGCACGCCGAGGAGCAGCGCCAGGTTCCCGAGCACCATCAGGCGCTGGATGTGGTGGGCGTAGCCGTGGTCGCGCACGGCCCGCACGGCCTCGGCGACGCAGCGCAGGTCGGTGGCGTCCGGGTCCCAGTAGGCGTCGGGCAGCGGCGCCTGCGCGTCGAGGAGGTTGGCGTCCCTCAGCGCCGGCATCCGCAGCCAGTAGACCCCGCGGATGAACTCGCGCCAGCCGATGACCTGACGGACGACGCCCTCGACGGCAGGGAGCGGCGCGGCCCCCACCTTCCAGGCGTCGACGGCGGCGCGGGCCACCTCGTCGGGGTGGAGCAGCGACAGGTTCATCGCAGCGGACAGGCGGCCGTGCCACATCCACGGCTCCCCGTCGAGCATCGCGTCCTGGTAGTCACCGAAGCGCGCGAGGCGGTGGGTGACGAAGTCGTCGAGCTCGGCGAGGGCGGCCTGGCGGGTGACGGGCCAGCTGAACCCGTCCACGCTCCCCCACAGACCGGGCCAGTCCCGGACCCGGGCGACCACGCGCGCCGTCAGGGGATCGAGGGCGTGACCGCGCGGCGGTGGCGGCCGGAGATCGGCGGGGGGCGGCTTGCGGTTGTCGGCGTCGAACGACCACTGACCGCCGGTGGGCCGCGCGCCCTCCATCAGCCAGCCGGTGCGCTTGCGCATCCACCGGTAGAACGTGTCCATGCGCAGGTGGTCCCCCTGCCCCGCCGCCCAGCGCGCGAAGACCTCCCGCGGCAGGAGGAAGTGCCCGCCAGGGCCACCGTCGTCGTGCAGGGTCAGCGGCACGCCGAGCGCTTCGGCGGTCAGCGCCTGCGCGAGCCCCCACTCCCGCGGCCGCATCGCCACCACCTCGGTGCTGCCGCGGCGGGTGACGTGGTCGCGGACGCCGTCGACGAAGGTGGCGGCGTGCACGATCTCCACGTCGTAGCCGTCCCGTCGCAGGGCCTCGGCGTAGTGGTGCTGCGCGGCGAGCACCAGCGCCAGCTTCTGGCGGTGCCACGGCATCGCGCGGCCCTTGGCGACCGACTCGACCAGCACCACCGTCGCCGCGTCCGGGTGCGCCGGGAGCACCGCCAGACGACGGTCCAGATCCCACGGTGCCACGAAGCAGGCTGGTCGTCCCACGAAGTCCTCGGCGTCCCGTTGTCGGCCGCACCCTCACCTGATCGTGCGAAGAAACACCCTGCGGTGACCACGTTTCACAGGCCGACGACATGCATCGACATCTTGACGACCACGCGATCGGGGCCCATTGTGGGTGTTCCCGGTGACCGCGTCGCCGAACACTCCGGGTGCTCCATGAACGCCTCCACGTGGCGTGCACACCTCCTGGGCCTCGCCCTCGCCGCTGGCCTCGGCGCCAGCCCCGCGTCCGCGGCGGCCACGGCGCCGCTGTGGAACGACCTGCAGCTGACGGCGCTCGACGGCAAGACCTTCGACCCCGGCCAGCTCGCCGGCCACGTCGTGCTCGTGGTCAACGTGGCCAGCTTCTGCAGCTACACGCCCCAGTACGCCGAGCTGGAGCGGCTCTACACCGCCTACGCCGACAAGGGGCTCGTGGTGCTGGGCGTGCCGTGCAACCAGTTCGGGGGCCAGGAGCCCGGCACCGCCGCCGAGATCCGCAACTTCTGCAGCACACGCTACGGCGTCACGTTCCCGCTGCTGTCCAAGCAGGACGTCAACGGCGACACGCGCAGCCCGCTGTACCGCTGGCTCGTGGAGCGCGACCCGAGCGCCGACCGCGGCAAGGACATCGGCTGGAACTTCACGAAGTTCCTCGTGGGTCGCGACGGCTCCGTGATGGCCCGCTACGGCTCCGACGTCGTGCCCACCGACGCCCGCCTGCGCGCTGCCATCGAGCTCGCGCTGTCCCAGGGTTCGTGAGCCCGACGGCACCGCCTCCGTTCGACGGCGCCGTCCGCGCGTTCGACGAGCTGCGTCGGCGCTGGTCGGGCGCGCGTCCGCTGCCGGTCTGGTACCACGAGGGCTACCGGCTGCCGGTCCACGACATCCGCGAGGCGGTGGGCATCGAGCCGCGGCGCGCCGATCTCGCGCTCTGGGGCCTCCTCGGCGCGGGCAACCGTCACCTGCTCGACGTGCACGAGTCCACCCGGGCCACCTACGGCGAGCTGGGTCTCGTCCACACCGCGGCCTACCTGGAGTCGCTGACCCAGCCGCTGTCGCTCTCGGCCGTGTTCGGCCTGCACCGCCGACAGTTCCCCGTCGACGCCGTCCTGTCGACGGTGCGCCTCGCCGTCGGCGGCACGATCGCCGCCACCCGCTACGTGCTCGCCGAGGGGGGCCCGGCCCTCAACCTGCTGGGCGGCTTCCACCACGCGTTCCCCGACAAGGGTGCCGGCCTGTGTCCCGTCAACGACCTGGCCATCGCGCTGGCCGTCGCGCGGTCGAACGGCTTCGGTGGCCAGGTGGTGGTGCTCGACCTCGACGCCCACCCCCCGGACGGCACCGCGGCGTGCACCGTGGACGACGACCGCGTGTGGATCGGGTCGATCTCGGGATCGGACTGGGGTCCGCTGCCCGATCACGTCGACGAGACCGTGCTCCCGGGTGCCGACGACGCCGCCTACGTGGCCGCCCTCGACGCGCTCCTCGACCGCGCCCCGAAGGCCGAGCTGGTGTTCGTGCTGGCCGGGGGCGACGTGCTCTCAGGCGACCGCCTCGGCGCGCTCGCGCTCACGCCGGACGGGGCGTGCCGGCGGGACCGCCACGTGCGTCGCTGGCTCGACGACACGCCGTCGGTGTGGGTGCCGGCCGGTGGCTACGCCGAGCGGGCGTGGCGGGTGCTGGCACGCACGGCCGTGACGCTGGTGGGTCCGGCGGCACACCCGGTGCCCCCCGACCTCGATCCGGTGGCGAGCCGCTTCGCCTACGTCAGCCGCAACCTCGATCCGCGCGATCTGGTGGGCACCGAGGACCCCGAGACCTTCCTGACGCAGGCCGAGGTCGACGCGATGTTCGGCAGCCACCGCCAGGACGGCCCGCCGCGCCTGCTCGGGTACTACACCGCCGAGGGCGTGGAGTACGCGCTGCACGCGTTCGGCTTCCTCACCCAGCTGCGACGGCTCGGGTACGGCCGGTTCCACGTCGAGCTCACGCCGTCCCCCACCGGCGACCGCGTCCAGCTCACCGGCGAGGCCGGCGGCGAGCGCCACCTGCTCTGGGAGATGGTCGTCTCGGTCGAGAAGCTCGACAGCGAGCGGCTCCTCTACCTGAACTGGATGACGATGCGGCATCCTCTGGGCTCGTTCCAGCCGGGCCAGCCGCGGCTGCCGGGGCAGGACGTCCCGGGGCTCGGGCTCGCCGAGGAGGCCATGCAGCTGCTCGTGCGCGTGTGCGAGCGCCTCGGGCTGGCGGGGATCCTGCTGCGACCGGCCTGGTACCACACCGCGTGGATGTCGCGGGAGCGGTTCCGGTTCGTCGACCCCACCGTCCAGGGCCAGTTCGAGGCCCTGCAGCGCGACCTCGGCAGCCACCCCCTGCTCGTCGTGTCGGAGGCGGTCGCCCAGGGGCGCGTGCGCTGCAACGGTGCGCCGTGGACGTGGCCGGCCGAGCCGATGGTGCTCTGGCTGGGCGACCACGCCGAGGACGCCGACGCCGTGCGGATCGCCCGGGAGTCGGTGCGGTTCACGCTGCACTGACGCGTGCTAGGGTCCCGCATCCCGGAGGTGCCCGTGACCCAGGCCGACGACGCGCTCGCCCAGCTCCAGCGCTTGGAGACCGACGAGCTCGCCCGCTACTGCGACGCGATCCAGGTCACCGGCGAGATCGCCCAGGTGCTGGAGCTGACGCTGTCGCGGGGCCAGGACCTGTGGTGTGCCCGCGGCGCGCTCATGGCCTACGGCGCCGGCATCGACTGGGCGCTGCAGGTGCCGGGGGGTGCCGGCAAGGCGCTGTCGCGGATGATGTCGGGAGAGGGGCTGGCGCTCGTGCGCGTGCGTCCCCAAGGTGGCGGCGACCGCGTCGTGCTCACCGCCAACCAGCCGGGCAAGCTCGCCACGTGGGACCTCGACCGGGGCCCGATCATCTGCACGTCCGGATCGTTCGTGGCTGCCCTCGGCGACGTCGACATCGACGTGACGATGGCCCGGTCGGCAGGGGCTGCGCTGTTCGGTGGCGCCGGCCTGTTCCTGCAGAAGCTGTCGGGCACCGGCATCGCGGTGGTCCACGGCTCCGGTGACTTCGTCGCCCACCAGCTCGCCGCGGGCGAGAAGCTGCTGGTGTCCACGGGCAACCTCGCCGTGTTCTCCGCCACCGTGACCTACGGCGTGCGCGGCGTCGGCGGCTGCGGCAAGTCGCTGTTCGGCGGCGAGGGCCTGTTCATGACCGAGCTGGTCGGCCCGGGCTGGGTGATGCTCCAGTCGCTCAAGAAGGGCGTGCCGGCGCAGGGCCGTCAGCGCCAGGGCTAGCGCAGGCGGTAGTAGCCCACGCGCACGGGATCCTCGGCGTAGGACGGGATCAGCCACGGACGGTTCGGCAGCCGGGCCTCCGCGATGGGCGTGAGCGTGTGGGAGGCCTCGAAGGCCGCACAGGGCGCGGCCGGCGCCAGCACCTTGCGGTCGAGCGGCGCCGCGCAGCTCGCGGGTCGGTACCAGATCACGCAGCCCGCCTCGGGCAGCGGATCGCCGCGGTCCAGACGCAGCCAGGTCAGGTCGAGCCCCTCGCTGCGGGACAGCTCCGACGTCATCGCGAGGCCGCGGTCCTCGGGCGGCAGCCAGGTCACCACCGCGCAGCCCGCAGGCAGCGTGCGCTCCACGGCGTCGCGGAACGCGAACTCGGCGTCGAGCGTGGTGGGGCGGAAGGCGCCGTCGAGCGCGCGCACCGCGGCGAGCCCGGCCACGGCGGTGAGGGCGACGAGGACCACCGGGCCCCACCGGCGACCGGCCTGCCGCGCGAGGCCGTCGAGGCCGAAGCCGATCAGCACCGCGAACCACGGCAGCGACCGCACCTGGTGGCGCACGAGCGCCGGCACGTCGCGGCCGGCGGGCGTCCAGTCCGGGTTGAGCACGAAGCAGCCGGTGACCGCAGCGAGCAGCAACCACGCCCAGTGGCGACGCCCCCGCAGCGGGGCCAGCGCGCCGCCCACCAGCGCGAGCACCACCAGCAGCGGCGCGGTGAACGTGGGGTCGAGGGCCACCCAGTGCAGCGGACCGTGGACCAGCGGCGACGGCCAGCCCTTCAGGCCCGCACGCCCCGCGCTCACCTCGTGGTTGTGCAGCACCACGCCCGCGACGTGCAGCGCCACGAACCCGATCAGGGCGAGCCCGGCCACCCCGCGCTGCCGCCACCGCCCCTCGACCGTGCGCCCGGTGGCCACCGTCAGCAGCGCGAAGGTCGGCAGCAGCAGCACGCCCTCGGGGCGCATCGTGGCCGCGAGCGCGAGCGACGCCGTGGCGACGGGCAGCCCCACCCCGACGCCGGGCCGGTGACGGTCGAGGTGCTCGATCCAGGCGAGGCCCGCGAGCAGGAACAGGAACGCCTCGGGGATCGCCTGGACGTCGGTGTGCGAGAACCGGACGTGGGCAGGCGTCAGCGCGAGCGCGACGCCCGCGAGCCACGCCACCCGTCGGCCCGTGCCCGCCACGCGCAGGAAGGCGACCAGCAGCACGGCCGTCAGCCCCCCGAGCACGGCCGTCCCGTCGAACAGCGTGGTGAACCCCGCCGCCGGCCACGGCGCCAGCAGCGCGCGCCACAGCGTCGGGTAGGCCAGGCCGTAGTGCCAGACGGTGGGCTCGAACGGGAAGAACACCTCCGTCGACCGGAGGTTGATGTCGAACGGACCGCCGGGGACCGCGAGACGCAGGGCCACCGCCCCCGCCGCGAGGACGACGGCGGCGAGGCGCTCGGCCCACGACCACGGCCGCAGCACGCGACCGACCACCACGACCCCGCCCGCCAGCGTCACGACCACCGCGGCCACCGCGAGGGCGTGGACGATCGCGACGTGCACCGCGGGCGTCACCCGTCGACCACCCGCCAGCCCACCGTGCCCCCGGCACGCAGCGGCACGACCTCGCCGCCGGCGAACGGGAAGGCCTCGGGGACGGGTGCCGGCTCACGCACGAGCGTGACGGCGTCGGTGGCGCGCGGCAGGCCGTAGAAGTCGGCGCCAAAGCCGCTGGCGAAGTCGGCGAGCCGGTCGAGCGCGCCCTGCTGGTCGAACACCTCGGCGTACAGCGCCAGCGCGTGGGGGGCCGTGTAGCAGCCGGCGCAGCCGCAGGCGGCCTCCTTGGCGTCCCGCGCGTGGGGGGCCGAGTCGGTGCCGAGGAAGAAGCACGGCTCGCCCGACACCGCCGCCCCCACCAGCGCCTGCCGGTGGGTCTCGCGCTTGAGCACGGGCAGGCAGTAGTGGTGGGGGCGCAGGCCCCCGGCGAAGATCGCGTTGCGGTTGAGCAGCAGGTGCTGGGGCGTGATCGTGCCCGCGACGCGCGGTCCGCCCGCGCGCACGAAGGCCACGGCCTGGGCGGTGGTCATGTGCTCGATGACCAGCTTGAGCGACGGGTGACGCGCGAGCAGCGGCGCGGCGAAGCGCTCGAGGAACACGGCCTCGCGGTCGAAGATGTCGACCTCGCCGTCGGTGACCTCGCCGTGGACCAGCAGCGGCATGCCCGCGCGCGCCATCGCGTCGATCGTGGCGTCGAGCGCGTCGAGGTGCTGGACGCCGGCGTCGGCGTGGGTGGTGGCGCCCGCCGGGTAGAGCTTGACCGCGTGCACCACGCCGCTGTCGACGGCGCGCGCGATCTCGTCGGGCGGCGTCGTGTCGGTCAGGTACAGCGTCATCAGCGGCTGGAAGCGCGTGCCGGCGGGGAGCGCGGCCAGGATCCGGTCGCGGTAGGCCACCGCCTGCGCCGTCGTGGTCACGGGCGGCTTGAGGTTGGGCATCACGACCGCGCGGGCGAACGTGGCCGCCGTGTGCGCGACGACGCTCGCGAGGGCGGCACCGTCGCGCAGGTGCAGGTGCATGTCGTCGGGACGCGGGATCGTCAGCGAGTCCATCAGGCCGTCACGTGCATCGGGTGGGCGCCCGCCGTATCGTGCACCGTGACCGGGCGCCGCGTCCTGCGCCCGACCGGGAGCGCGCCATGATCGACCACATCTCCAGCTACGCCACCGACTTCGACGCCAGCAAGGCGTTCTACGACGCCGTCCTGCCCGTCCTCGGCTACGCATGCCTGCGCGAGATGACGATCGACCAGGACCCGGACTTCCCAGGCCGTCGCCTGGCGGCCTACGGGGCCACCGCCCCGAAGTTCTGGCTCGCCGAGGTCAAGGCGGCAGCGTCCCCGCGCCACGTGGCGTTCACGGCGGCCTCGCCGGCCGACGTCGACGCCTTCCACGCCGCGGGCCTCGCGGTGGGTGCCGTCGACCACGGCGCCCCGGGCCCGCGCCCGCACTACCACCCCGGGTACTACGGCGCGTTCCTGATCGACCCCGACGGCAACAACGTCGAGGCCGTCCACCACGGGCACCCCTGACCCGGGTCGCCCGGTGGGCAGGCGCTACAGCGCCTCGGGCGCGAACAGCGGGCCGAGATCGTCGTCGGGCCCCTCGCCGTCCGGCGGACCGAACGGTCGCGGGCCGCCCCGGTGCTGCTCGGCGAAGCGCTTGCGGCGGAAGGCGTCGAAGCGGGCCTTCTGCTCGGCCGTGAGCAGGGCGCCGATCTCGTCACCGGTGTGCATCCGCAGCAGCTCGAGGTCGGCCTTGAGGTCGGCCGCCTGGTGGACGAGCTTGACCACCTTCTTGTCGTTGGGCGCGTCGAGGGCGCGCTCGGCGCGCACGGCCTCCCCGACGTCGCGCAGCTGGTCGGCGATCGCCTTGCCGCGGGCCATCGACTCCGTCAGGATCGCCTCGATCGTCTCGGTGGTGGCTGCGTCGAGGCCCAGCGCCTCCGACAGCTTCGCGGCCGCCTCGACCGGGTCGGGCGGACCGGGCGGGCCGTGGCGGGGTCCGGGGGGATCGGCGACCGCCAGCCCGGCGACCAGAAGGGCGCCAGCGGCGAGCAGTGCAGGCAGCGTACGTGGCATCGGAGTCCTCCTTGCGCGTCCCTGAACGCGGGGACACCCGGGACAACGCAGCCCCGCCTCCGATGTTGGGCGCTACTCCGCCGCGAGCCTCAGCTCGATGAGCACGGGCAGGTGGTCGGAGGCGCGGCTGGTGTCGTTCACGCCCGGCTTGGGCAGGCCGTCGGCGAGACCGGGCTGGTCGGCGGTGTCGTCGCGGGTGTCGTAGACCTCGCCGCGCAGGCCGGCGGCGCGTGCGGCGTCGCCCGCGAAGATGCGGTCGATGCGGCGGCCGCTGCTCGGGCGCGTGCCGAGGGTGCCGTCGCGCTGGGCGAGGTCGACCGGCTCCAGGCCGCGCGCGCGGAGCGGGACGTAGGGGTCGTTGGGCAGGCCCTCACCGGCCAGCAGGGCCACGAGGTCGTCGCCGAGCGACAGGTTGACCGACAGGGGCGGCGCCGCCGTCCACACGTCGGGACCGGCGTGGTCCTCGCCGTCCTCGGCGTTGGTGTCGCCCATGACCAGCAGGATGTCGCTGTCGGCGCCGCGATCGGCGGCCTGGGCGGTGCGCCAGCCGTCGACGGCGCGCCGGAAGGCGTCCTCCTCCTCGAAGCCCGACTTCCAGTGCTGGGTGACGACGGTGAGCTCGACGTCGGTGCCCGGCACCTTCGTGGTGAAGACCACCGGCAGGCGCGTCATGTCGTCGGCGCGCAGGTCGCCCGACAGGTCGGCGGCCGACGGCGTGCTGCTGTCGACCGCGTCGAACCGGGCGAGGATGCCGTTGCCGAGCGTGCCGTAGGGCTGGCGCGGCGGCGGGACGACCACGTTGTAGCCGAGCTCGTCGGCGAGCGTGTAGAGCGCGGCGACGTCGACGTCGTCGATCTCCTGGAGCCCGACGATGTCGGCGTCGAGCCGGCGGAGCACCGACGCGACGGCCTCGTAGCCGGTGGACGCCGGCTCCCCGAGGCTCTGCACGTTCCACGTGGCCACGCGCACGGGCACGCGCTGCGTGGTGGCCGCGGCGTCCCAGCCGGTCCAGTCGGGGTCGTCGGCGTTGCGGAACTGGTCGTAGCACCCCGTGGCCAACACCACGGACAGCAGGAGCACGCGGGTCACGGCAGCCTCCGGTGGCGCTTCATGCCCCGACCCCACCGCCGGGGCAAGGCAGCCGCGCCGCGCGTCACCCGGACGACACGCCCGCGGCCAGCGCGCCGCGCAGCCCGGACGTGCGCCGCGTGGACACGGCGAGGCCGGCGGCGATCACGGCGTCGCTGCCGTAGACGACCACCCGCTCCCGCGCCCGGGTGACGGCGGTGTAGAGCAGCTCCCGCGACAGCAGGCGGTGGGGACGCGGCGGCAACGCGACCGCCACCTCGTCGAACTCGCTGCCCTGGGACTTGTGGATGGTCATGGCGAACACCGTCTCGTGGGCGGGCAGTCGCGTGGGCAGCACGGCCCGCACGCCCTCGGGGGTGCGGAAGAACACCCGCACGTGCCCGCCCGCGTCGAGGTCGACCACGCCGATGTCGCCGTTGAACAGCTCGACGCCGTAGTCGTTGGCGGTGACGAGCACGGGCCGGCCGACGTACCAGGGCTCGCTCGGGTCGATGAGCCCGGCGCGGGCGAGGGCCGCCTGCAGCGCGGCGTTGAGCGCGTCGACGCCGGACGGCCCCGCGCGCACCGCGCAGAGCACCCGGAACCGGTCGAAGGCCGCGAGCCGCTCGGCGGGCGTGGGCGCACGTCCGAAGGCCGTCCAGGCGGCGACCGCGCGATCGAGGAGCGGCGTGTGCTGGTCGAGGCGGGCACCGGGATCGTCGCCGCGGGCGTCGGTGCCCCGCAGGGCCACCCGGGTGGCGTCGAGGTCTTGATCGTGCAGGGCACGGGCGAGCGCGCCGATCTCACCCTCGGCGTCGTAGCGCTGGGCGCTGGTGAGGTGGACCACCCCCTGCCCCACCGGCCCGGGCAGCGCCTCGCGGCACAGGTCGCCGAGCACCGACCCCGCGCCCACCGCGGCGAGCTGGTCGGGGTCGCCGATCAGGATCAGGCGCCCGCCCGGCTTGAGCGCGTCGACCGCGCGCGCCATCAGCGGCAGGTCGACCATCGACGCCTCGTCGAGCACCACCACGTCGGCGGCCCACGGGTGCTGGGCGTCGTGGCGCATGCGGGTGAGCCAGTCGTTGAGCGGGCCGAGCGCGCGGTGGACGGTGACGGCCTGGACGGGCAGCGCCGCACGCACCGCGTCGGCGTGGTCGGGTGCCAGCTGCAGCGTGGCCACCTTCGACCGCACCGACTCCGACAGGCGCGCCGCCGCCTTGCCGGTGGGAGCCACCAGCATCACCCGCGGGAGCGGCCTGCCCGCCGCGGCCGCCTGCTCGAGCAGCGCCGCCAGCATCGCCACGACCGTGGTGGTCTTGCCCGTGCCGGGACCGCCCGCGAGCACCGTGAGGCCCTGGCGCACCGCCGCACGCACCGCCTCCTGCTGCCGCGGGTCGGGCTTGAGACCATGGAACAGGCGCCCCAGGCTCGCGTCGAGCACGGCGGCGTCGACCGGCGGCACCTGGGTGGCCGCCACGCGAAGGAGCCCGGCCGCCAGCCGCTGCTCGTGGTGGTGGTAGCGGGCGAGCCAGACGCGATCGCCGTCGTGCACGAGGGGCACGTTCGCCCCGTCCGGCGAGCCGTCGCCCACGAGCGGCGACCGGGCCAGCGCCGCCGCGAACGCGGACGCCTCGGGCCACGGGACCTCGACCGCCACGTCCTCCTCATCGTGAGGAGGCTCACCGAGGGACGCCACCACCACGCACGTGTCGCCGTCGGCCAGGGCGCGGCTCGCCAGGGCCCCCGCCAGCGCCACGCAGCCGTCGTCGGCCGGATCGAGGCGCGCGAGCAGCAGGCCGAGGTGGCGGTCGACGGGCCGGAGCACCCCGCGCTCCCCGAGCCGGGCCAGCGTGGTCTGCACGGTCATGCGACCTCCGGGCCGCGCCCGAGCAGGGCGTCGAGGGCGTCGATCATCGCGCGCGACGGACGGTCGGCGAACACGGCGTGGCCGTCGCCGTGGGCGGGCGCCATGCCGCGGACGAACAGGTAGCGGACGCCGGCGAAGTCGCGGTCGTAGTCCCACCCGGGGAGGCGGTGGGACAGCCAGCGGTGCAGGGCGAGCACGTAGAGGTGGTACTGGAGCACGTAGTCGCCGTGGAGCATCGCCGCGCGCACGCCGGCGGCGCCGTAGTCGGCGGCGGCCAGGCCCAGGTGGTTGGTCTTGTAGTCGAGCAGCCACCACCGCCCCTCGTGACGGAACACGAGGTCAACGAAGCCCTTCACCGCGCCGTCGAGGGCGGGAAAGCCAAGGCGCTCCAGCCGGTCGGCGACGTCGTCGGACAAGCCCTCGGGGCCGTGCGCGCGGAACACCGCCGCGAGCCCCCGCGGTTCGAGGCGCGCGCCCGGCTGTCCGGCGTGGGCGAGGAACGCGAGCTCGTCGAGGCGATCGGCGCGGGCGACGTCGGCCAGCGCGGGCGCCCCCTGCCCCATCGGCGTGCGGCAGACCTCGGCCACCGAGGCCAGCACGGCGGGCGCGTGGCGGTCGGCGTCGAAGCCGTGGCGCGTGAGCGTGGACCGCACGAGGAGCAGCGCCTCCGGTGCCTCCGGATCGGTGAACTCCAGGTGCTCCATGACCGCGTGGTAGCAGGTGCCCGAGCGCGCCCCGCGCGGGAAGTCCGCCAGCGTGAGCGGTGTGTCGGGCAGGACCAGCAGATCGAGCGCCGGTCCGTCGGCGTCGGCGCCGCCGTGCAGCGGATCGACGTCGCGGCCGTCGGCCGAGGCGTGCGCGGCGTCGTGGGCGCGCTGCACGAGCCCCGAGAAGCTCGTGACCCGCTGGTCGGCGTCGAAGCGGCGGCGGGGGCTGCGGGGCAGCGCGAGGCGTTCCTGGACCGGCGGGTGGGTCCACACCCGGGGCGGCTGGGCCTCCACCCAGCTGACGTCGATCCCGGGGACGGCAGTGGCCCCCAGCGTGGCCAGCGCGTCGAACAGCGCCTGCTCATCGACGTCGTCGAGGACGTCGCCGGGGTGCAGGAGGTGGGCCAGCGGCCCCTGGCCGAAGTGGGTCTGGGGCCCGCCGAGCCGCCCCCACGACACCACGCAGAGGTGGCGCGCGCGCGTGAGCGCCACGTAGGCCAGCCGCAGCGACTCGGCGTGGGCCTCGGCCGCGTGGCGCGCGACGTGGTCGGGGTGGGCCTCGGGGTGCAGCTGGAGCGACAGCGACAGCCCGGCGTCGGGGGCGTGGAAGCGCGGGAAGCCCCACGCACCGGCCGGACGCCACAGGTAGGGGCAGAACACCACCGGCCACTCCAGCCCCTTGCTGGCGTGCATGGTGACCACCTGCACGGCGTGGGCGTCGGACTCCAGCCGCACCTCGGCCGGACCGTCGGACGTGCCGCGACCGGCGCGCTGGGCCCGCAGCCACGCGATGGCCCCGAGCGGCGTGAGACCGCCCGACTGCTCGGCGGCGTGCACGAGCTCGGCGAGGTGGCGCAGGTTGGTCATCGCGCGCTCGCCGCCCTCGGCGGGCAGCATCCGGCGCATGGCGTCGGTGGCATGCAGCAGGGCCTGGAACATGCGCATGAAGCCCCGCGAGTCCCAGGTGTCGCGCCAGGCGCGGAAGCGGACGAGTTGCTCCTGCAGCGCCGCCTCGTCGCGTTCGAGCGCGTGCAGGTCGTGGGCGTCGAAGCCGAGCAGTGGCGTGACGAGCGCGGCCCGCACCCGCGGCAGGTCGTTGGGGCGGGCCACTGCCTCCATCACCACGTCGAGCATCGCCGCTTCGGGGGCGTCGAACACCTTGACGTGGCCGTAGCGAACGCTCGGGACGCCGCGGGCGTCGAGGGCCGCCTGCACCGCGGCCGCCTCGGCGTGGCGCCCGACGAGCACGGCGATGTCCATCGGCAGCAGGTCGCGCGAGCCGTCGGGCGTGGTCAGGCGCGCGCCGCGCGAGAGCAGGTCGACGATGTCGTCGGCGACGGCTCCGGGGAGCGCCTTGCCGTCGGCATACCGGCCCCATGCCCCGCGGCCGCCGCGCTCGTGGACCATGCGGAACCGCAGCGGCGCCGGCACGCTGCCGTCGACCGTGAGGCGCGGCTGCTGGTGGTGGGCCTTGACCCCGCGGAACTGGATGCGGGCCTCGAGGAACGGGTCGTGCCCCAGGCCGAACACCCCATTGACCGCGTCGACCAGCGGCGCGTCGGAGCGCCAGTTGACGTCGAGGTTCCACTGGTGGTCGGCGGGCACGCCGTCGCGGGCCTGGAGGTAGGCGTACAGGTCGGCGCCGCGGAACGCGTAGATCGCCTGCTTCGGGTCGCCGATGAGGAACAGGCTGCCCGGGCCGCCCTCGCCCACCTGCCGGTCGTAGATGCGCCCGAACACGCGCCACTGCACCGGGTCGGTGTCCTGGAACTCATCGATCAGGGCCGCCGGGTAGAGCGCGCGCAGCGCAGCGGCCAGCCGCGGGCCCGACGCGGGACGGTCGAGCGCGTCGGCCAGATCGCCGATCAGGTCGTCGAAGAACATCAGCTCGTCGCGCGGCGCCTTGGCCCGACGCATCGCGGCGACGGCGGTGTCCATCACCTCGCGGCACAACCGGACCCGCTCGTGCTCGAACGCCGACGTCGAGGCCGCCCACACCTGCCGCAGCGTGGCCAGCGCGTCGAGCAGCGGGTGATCCGGCACCGGGGCGTCGGCCTCGACGGCGGCCTTCTTGCGCTTGGCCCGCATCACCTCGGGGTCGAAGTAGGGCAGCGCGTCGACGAAGTCCTTGCTGCCGAACGGCACCAGCCCCGGGCGGAACCCGGCCGCCAGGGCGTCGGCCTTCTTCGACGTGTAGGCCGCGCGGTAGGACTTGCCGTCGAGGACGTCGCTGCGGTCGAGGAGATCGACCACCTCGCGCGCGTGGGCGAACCACAGCTTGCGGGCCTGCTCGAACGCCTCGCGCAGCGCCTCGCCCTGGCCGTCGAGCGGCGGACCGACCTGCTCGGGGAGCACGCGGATGCCCGACGCGCGGATCGCCTCGAACACGAGGCTGACCACGTCGCCGAGCGACACCTGCCCCTCGAGCCAGCTCACGAAGGTGCGATCGGCCTGCCACGTGAGCCGCGTCCAGGCGTCGATGGCGACCTGGCGCACCCAGGGCGACGGGTCCTCCACGAGCTCCAGGTCGAAGGCGACGGCGCTCTCGAAGGCGTTCTCGCGCAGGGCGCGCTGGCAGAAGGCGTGGATGGTGGACACGGGCAGCAGGTCGAAGTCGGCCAGGGCGTCGAGCAGGCGGGCGCGGGCGGGCAGGCGCCCCACCGACCAGCGCTCGGCCAGCTTCGCGAGATCGGCGTCGTCGACCGCGCCGTCGACGGCAGCGACCGCAGCCTGCAGCCGCGCGCGGAGGCGGTCGCGCAGCTCGGCGGTGGCGGCGCGCGTGAACGTGACCACGAGGATCTGCTCGGCGCGCAGGCCCTCTTCGACCACGAGCCGCACCACGAGCGTGGTGATCGTGTAGGTCTTGCCGGTGCCGGCGCTGGCCTCGATGAGGTGGCGGCCGCGCAGGCCGACGTCGGTGGCGACGAGATCGTTCACGTGCCCTCCGCCTGCCAGGCCGGCCCCAGCACCTGCTCGGACAGCGCCGCGAACGACGGACCGTCGGCGCCGTCGAGGTCGAGGGCGGCCTCGCCGCCCACCAGCCGCGCCCAGGCATCCGCGCTGCGGCCCCGGTAGGCCCAGCGATCGCGCGCCGCCTTGCGGGCGGGCCACAGGGCGCGCTCGGGGGCGTCGCCGGTGCGCACCTTGGCGAGGAAGCTCCACGCGGCGTCGGGGAGGAACGGCAGCGGCCGCTCCTGCCCCGCCCGCCACAGCCCCACGAGCGACCGCAGCGTGGCCGCCGCCTCCCGCGCGTCGAGCGGCGGGTAGGTGACCATCCGGCCCGCGCGGTCCCCCTGCCGGCCGTACAGCTCGCTCGCCCGCGGCGTGTGGGCGCCTGCCGCCACCTGCAGGGCGAGGTGGCGCACCCACAGCCGCAGCCTGTGGCCTCCGGGGCTCACCGTGGCGTAGCCGAGGTCGACCCGGGCGCCGGCGCGCAGCGAGCCCACGCGCCCCGTGAGCCGTACGCCGTCGCAGGCCAGGTCGAGCACCACCGGCGGCGCGGTCGGCTCCTGCAGGCGGCCGTGCGCGGCGGCGAGGATGCCGTCGACCCGCCGGGCGACCCGTGCGAGCAGCGGGTTGGCGCGGTGCCCCAGCGGCAGCACACCCTCGCCGTCGAGCCGGGCGCGGCAGTCGAGCCACGACAGGCCCTCCGCCCGCAGCTGGAGCAGGTGGTCGCCAAGCAGGTGCTCGGCGAGGCCCTCGACCTCGAACGGCTCCCGGTCGTCGAGCACCGCGAGCTCCTCGGGGCGACCGATGCCCAGCCGACGCTCCCAGAACCAGAGCACCGGATCGTCGAGGAAGCGGACGAGCTGGTCCAGATCGAGCTCGCTGGTGGGCTCGGTGGGGGGGACGGCGCCCCGCAGGAACGGCACCTCGGGCGCGCGACCGGCCCGAAGGCGCCGCGCCGCCTCGGCCGCCGCGGCGTCGTAGGTGAACAGGCGGCGATCGTCGGAGGTGACGTAGGCGGCGCCGAACGGCTGGAGCGGGTGGTCGACGACGACCCGATCGCGGGGACGCTCGAACCCGGCCGGCGTGGCGAACGTGGCGTCGACGGCGTCGAGCAGCTCGGCGAGGACCACGCTGGGCGGCAGGGGCTTGTTGTCCTGCACGCCGTGGGAGACGTAGGTGATCACGAGCGCGTCGCGCGCCGACAGCAGCGCCTCGAGCACGAGGTAGCGATCATCGTGGCGCTTGGAGCGATCGCCCACGCGCGGATGGCGCGCGACGAGGTCGAAGCCCAGGCGCGCGTCGGCCCGCGGGAACACGCCGTCGGACAGCCCCAGCAGGCACACCACCCGCGCCGGGATCGACCGCATCGGCAGCATCTCGCAGAACGTGACGCCGGCGCGCAGGAAGGCACCCTGGCGACGCTCTTCGAGCAGCGCGCCCTCCACCAGCTCGCGCATCACCCGCAGCGGCACGGCGTCGGTCCACCCGGCGGCGGCGGCGGCCTCGGCGATGCCGGCCACCGTGTCGCGCACCCGCTGCGCCTCGTCGGCGCTGGCTTCGTCGTCGCCGACCAGCCGCGCGAGCACCGCGCCGAAGGCCTCCACCCACGCCGCCGGGGGCCGGGGATCGGCGAGGCCGTCGACGCAGGCGAGCACGGCGTCGACGAGCTCGGCGAGCTGACCGACGAGGACGGAGGCATCGCCCTCGATCTCGACCATGGGCACACGGCCCGCGACCGGGCGCGGATCCGCCACGGCGTGGCCGAGCAGCAGCCGCTCCAGCCCGAAGGCCCAGGTGTTCTGCGGCACGGCGGGCTGGCCCACGGCGTCGCGGTGGCGGGCGTCGCGGCCCCAGCGGATGCCCGAGGCCGACACCAGCTCCTCGAGGAGGCCGACGTCTTCGTCGGACAGGTCGAACCGCCGCCGAACCGGTGCATGGGACAGCAGGTCCATCACCTCGGGCGCCGTGAGCCGCGCGCCCACGAGCCCCATCACGTCGGACACGATCCGGGCGACGTCGTTGCCGGCGGCCACCGGGCGATCGGCGATCGCGTAGGGCAGGTGGAGCGGGTCGTCGGGCTCGACGCCGAACACCGCGTCGATGAGCGGGCCGTGCAGGCCGATGTCGGGCGTGAGCACCACGATGTCGCGCGGACGGAGCGTGGGATCGGCCTGGAGCAGGGCGAGCAGCTGATCGCGCAGCACCTCCACCTCGCGCGTGGGCGCGTGGCAGCCGTGGACCTGGAGGCTCGTGTCGGCCGGCGCGATGGCGGGCCGCGGGGACCGCAGGGCCGGGGTGACGACGCGGGCGACGTCGTCCTGCAGCACCTGCAGCATCGCGCCGCCGACCTCGGCGGGCGGCGTGTCGGCGACGACGTAGTCCGCGTCGTCGTCGTAGTCGTCGACCCCCTCGACCAGCACCGTGAGCAGGTCGCGCCCCACGCGCCCGAGGTTGGCGAGCAGCGGGTGGCCGTCGTCGGGCGGCGCCGCGGCGTCGGGATCGCGGACCTCGGCGATGGCACGCCGCCGCTCCCGCTTGCCACGGACGTCGGCCCACCACTCGGGGGACGGCGACAGCAGGAACAGGTGGACCTCGACCCAGGCCGACAGGCGCGACAACACGTGCAGGTAGAGCGGCGGCAGCGTGGTGATGCCGAAGACGACGAGGCGCGGGGGGAGCCCTTCGGGACGCTCGGACCCGAACGGCGCCAGGGCGGCGTCGAAGGCGGCGAGCAGGCCGGCGACGTGGCCCGTGCCCAGCCGCGCCTCGAGCGCCCGCCACAGCACCGGCTGCCAGGCGTCGGCCGCGGGCAGCGGCGCGCCGTCGTGGCCGGCGTGGCCGCCCGCACTCCAGCCGAGCACGAGCTCGGGACGGTAGGCGGCGTACTGGTCGAACACGTGGGCGATGCGGCGGGCGAGCTGCCAGCGCCGGGCGATCGGATCGGCCGAGGCGTCGGCGCGCAGCCAGGCGCCGAGGGCCTCGAAGCCCGGGGCGTCGGACCCCGTGCCCGCGGCCTCCCCCGAGGCCGGCAAGCCCCCGGCCGAGGCCGGCAATAAGTCGGGGAGGAGCTGGAGGAGCACCCACGCCACGCGCTCGCGACGCCAGGCCAGCGCCGACGCCTCCAGCGCGCTGCCCTGCCCCACCACCGCCGCCAGCAGCTCGGTGATCGCGGCGCGCGGCGCCTGCACGCGGACGTGCGCCACCGCACCCAGACGACCCGCCACCTGCAGGCGCGCCCAGTCGGCCATGCCGCGCGACTGCACCACCAGGCGCTCCGGCACGAACGGCAGCGTGGACGGATCGGCGCACGTGGCCGGCGGCTGGGCCAGCACGCGCGCCAGACCGTCGGCCAACCGCTCCATCCGGTTGCTGCGGTGGACGTGCACGAGGGTTCCTGATTCGGGACGCGTTTCCCTACCGTGATGCGCGGACGAAACCTGTCCGCGGGTGCCCGGTTCCTTTCGGTACCGATCGGTCGCGCCTCGCGTCGAGGGCCCGACGATCCCACGCCCTCCGCGTCCGCGCAGCTAGACTCAAGGCGATCGACCGCGGAACCGATACGCTCTGGTATCCTCCGCCCCGAGATCCGGAGCCCATGGCAGCCGCGAACGAGCAAGACGACGTCACCCTGCTGCGGGCCATCGCGCACGCACGGATGTACGTGACCTCCGGTCGCGGCCTCGAGTCCGTGGTGTTCACCCTGGTGCACCAGGGCCTGGGCAGCGTGTCGAAGTCGCTGGCGCCCGCGCTCGACCGCATGGACGAGGGCGAGATGGCCGAGGCGGCCGTCCGCACGGTCCTCGACGGCGTCGAAGACCCCCACATGCGCGCGTTCCTGTCGGCGCTCATCGCGTCGGGCAAGCCCGGCATCATGCGCCTCGACGAGCTGTCCACCGCGCTGCACACCGAGCGCGAGGCCCGCGCCGAGGTCTACAGCTCCCGCCTCACCGGCATCCTCGACATGACGGCGGCGATCTTCGTCTTCGCGTTCGCGCCCACCATCATCCGCGTGCTGGGCCGCGTGCCCGACAACCCGATCCTGCCGGCCGTGAAGATGGGTCCGCTGTTCGAGCCCATCTTCTACACGATCCTCGCGGGCATCCTCACGATCATGCTGGCCATGGCGAGGTCGAAGTGAACACGGGTCTGGAAGCGGGCGTCGGTCCCAAGCAGATCGCGCGCATGGCGCAGTGGACCCTGGGCATCCCCATCGTCTACTCGTTCTCGGTCGCCCTGCTGGGCCTGCCCCTGTACGACCCGTTCGTCGACGTCGTCGGGATGCTCGTCGGCACCGAGTGGCGTGCCCGGTGGGTGCTCGGCGCCATCGCCGCGCTCATCGAGATCTCCGACATGGCGATCGTCAAGGGCGAGGAGGAGTACGAGAACCGCATCCACGAGCTCATCAAGGGCATCGGCGACCGGCTCCGTGCCGGCAGCGCGGTCGAGACCGCCGTGTCCGAAGCGTGCCGCCAGACCGACGGCCCGTCCGTCGTGTTCGAGCGGGCGATCGAGCTGTCCGACGCGATGCCGTTCGACGCCGCGCTCCGCGAGGCCGCCGACACCTGCGGCTCCGACTACCTGCGCGAGGTCTGCTACCTCGTCGCCGAGGCCGTCTCCTCCGAGGGCGACACCGGCGGCGCCATCCGACGCCTGGGCATGGAGCTCGAGCGCAACCACATGTACATGACCACCGTGATCGCCAAGATCAGCAGCCCGGTCCTGGTGATGCGCATCGTGGGCCTGTTCGCGGTGCCGCCGCTGTATGCCCTGCTCCGGTTCTCGTCGAACAACATGAGCGGCGTGCATTCCACCGAGCAGGGCGCGCAGATCTTCTTCATGTACGGCGCGGTGGGCATCACCGTGTTCGACGGGCTGATCTTCGGGCAGTGGGAGCGGCTGTTCGCCCGCCTCCCGCTCGCGGTCGCCGCGGTCTACATCGGGCTGAACTGGATCGGCTGACGGCCTGGGCCACGCGCCTGCGCCACCGCGATCGGTACCGGCAAGGTGTGCCGGCGACGCGGAAGCCACCGGGCGTCACCGCCGCGCTCCGGGCCAACGTCGCACATCGGTACCCGTGACGGAAACCGTCGACAGGACCGCAACTCGCGACGTTCCGGTCCGATAGGACCCTGGTATGATGTCCTGCGGGACTGCTGTGCGCGCTTCAGGAGGATCACGTGGGCCTGATGGACTGGATCGTTCGACGTTCGGACGCTGCCCCGGCGGCCCGGACCGCGGCCCCCGCCCCCGTCGACGTCCGGGTGCACAGCGGCGCCTCGGGCCCGGGCATCTACGAGATCCCGCGTGAGGTCATCGCCCAGGGCGGTCGCGCGGTCCTCGACTTCCTGCTCGAGGACGACCAGCTCGAGGAGCTCATGCACAACGGCTCCAACGAGCCGCTCCTCGTCTTCCACCAGGTCCACGGCACGTGCCGCGTGAACTACACGCTCGACCTGCACACCTGTCAGGACTTCATCGACGAGATCGTGTCCGCGGCCGACGCCCGCCTCGACGAGGACCACCCGCTGTTCGACGGCAGCCTCCCCGACGGCAGCCGCGTCAACATCGCCGTGCCCCCGGTCACGCGCTCCGGCCCGTCGATCACCGTCCGCAAGTTCAAGAAGCGCGCGATCACCATCCCCGAGATGATCCGCGGCAACACGCTGTCGGCCGAGGCCGCCGCCTACCTGTGGCTGGTGATGGACGGCTTCGGGGCCAAGGCCGCGAACGTGCTCGTCGTCGGCGGCACCGGCTCGGGCAAGACCACCCTGCTCAACGCGCTGTCCTGGTACATCCCCAACCGCGACCGCATCGTCATCATCGAGGACACCCAGGAGCTCGTCGTCCCCCAGCCGAACGTGGTCCGCATGATCACCACCGAGTCGGCCGACATGGACAAGCTGCTGGTCAACTCGCTGCGCATGCGCCCCGACCGCATCCTCGTCGGCGAGGTCCGCGGGCCCGAGGCCCGCACGCTGTTCGGCGCCATGAACACCGGCCACGACGGCTGCGTGGGCACGCTCCACGCCAACTCCGCCCGCGAGTCGCTCCACCGCGCGATGAACGCCCCGATGTCGGTGCCGCTGTCCCAGCTGGTCGGCCTCGACCTGGTCGTGGTCACCGAGCTGCGGCGCACGCCCGGCGGCGCCCAGCGTCAGGTCATCGAGATCACCGAGGTCAGCGGCCTCGGCGAAGACAGCGCGCGCCTCAACCAGCTGTTCGTCCGCGACCACCTGGTCGGCGAGCTGCAGTCCACGGGCATCCCGTCGCGCCTGCGCTCCGAGATCTGCCGCAGCGCCGGCATCCGCTCCGACGAGTTCCAGCGCATGGTCACGGCCCGCGCGCGCATGCTCGAGCGCATCGCGTCGCAGCGTGGCGACCTCGACACCGCCTTCCTGCGCCTGCTCGAGAACCCGCCGCAGGCCTGATCCCGTCGGCCCCGTCCCCTCACGGGGCGTGGGCCCGCACCCCGCGGGGGCGTGCTGTGGCCGCGGCCTACAGGCGGCGGTTGTCGCCCACCACCGGCATCCGCGGGTAGGGGCACTGCGAGTACACCTCGAGGCACGAGTCCGGGTACTCGGGGTCGACGCCGTCGCAGCCCACGAGCTGCAGGTCGGAGATGCACGTCTCGGCGGCCTCGGCGTCGTAGCCGCACTCGGGCGGGCTCGGGTAGGCCTGGTTGCGCAGGAACGACATGCACTCGCGCATCTGCACCGCGCGCGTCATCTCGTCGGAGGCGCAGATCACGTAGGCGTCGCAGTGGAGCAGCTCGTAGTCGACGATGAAGTCGTTCTCCTCGAGCCCCTTGCAGCCCGTGAGGACGGCGAGAGACGCGGCGGCCGCGACGGCGAAGCGATGCATGCGCACTCCAGCTGCGGGGACGGGCCCCGGCGATGGTCGTCTATGCCCCACCGGGGCCGCGAGATCAACCCGCACGGCCCGTGGGGGTTCGCCGGATCACCGCCGCCGCTAGAAGCGCGTCTCCCACAGGCGGGTGGCGATCTTGCCGACGAACAGCGGATCCAGCCGCAGGTTGCTCTGGATCGCCTCGAGCTCGCCGTCGTCGAGCCAGATCCCGTGCTCGCGGCACCAGTCGATGTGGACGTCGTGGTGCTTGACGATCTCCATCTGCTTGCCGCACACCGGGCACGACAGGCGACGGGACGGATCGACCGGCGGACGCTGCTCGCGACGGAACAGATCGGACAGCATCCACGACGGCTCGTCGTGCCGCTGCGCCTCGGTGATCAGGTAGAGCTCACCCTTGTCGAGCCACACCCCGTGCTCGGACAGGTCGACCTCGACCCCCTGGATCTTCTTGCGTTCCATCGGGCTGCCGTCGATCGGACAGGTGCGCATCTTCCCTCCCGCGGTTGCCCCCGCTTACCGCGCGACCCCGCAGCGGCCAACCGCACGGGGCAGACGCCCCCGCAGACCGTGCCGGCAGCGCGAGGCGCCTGTAGCGCGTTTGACGCGTTGGACGGGGGCACGCGGCGGCGCGCCCCCACCTGGACCCGGGATCAGCCCAGGTTCTTGTTGGCGAAGTCCCAGTTGACCAGGGCCCACCAGCCGTCGATGTACTTCGCCCGCGCGTTGCGGTAGTCGACGTAGTAGGCATGCTCCCAGACGTCGCACGTGAGCACGGGCTTCTTGCCGTCGGTGAGCGGGCAGCCGGCGTTGGCCGTGGTGACGATCTCGAGCGCGCCGGAGGCGTCGGCGACGAGCCAGGCCCAGCCCGAGCCGAACTGACCGGCGGCCGCGGCGGAGAACTTCGTCTTGAACGCGTCGAACGAGCCGAAGGCCGCATCGATCGCCGTGGCGATGGCGCCGGTGGGGGCGCCGCCGCCCGACGGGCTCATGCTGTGCCAGTAGAAGGTGTGGTTCCACACCTGGGCCGCGTTGTTGAACACGCCGCCGGACGTGGACGTGACCAGGGCCTCCAGCGACTTGCCCTGCAGGCTCGGGTCGGCCTCGACGAACTTGTTGAGGTTGGCGACGTAGGCGGCGTGGTGCTTGCCGTGGTGGAAGTCCAGCGTCTCTTCGGAGATGTGGGGCGCGAGCGCCGTCTTGGCGTAGGGAAGGGCGGGGAGCTCGAAGGCCATGGGAACCTCTGCGCAGGGGTGAGAGCGTGTGCCCGGAGCAGGGTCCGGGCGTCGGTGCCCGCGTCCGACCGGGGACGGCCGGCGCGCGCGGCGAGGGTCAGGCTGTAATCGATGCCACGCCTGCCGCCACCCGCCCCCGGGGGCCGTCACCCCAGGGGACAGAGCGTGACAGCCCGCTACGCCTGCGGCCCCGCCGCGGGCGTCCGGCGGGCCAGCACCTTGCTCTTGAGCTGCCCGCAGCCGGCGTCGATGTCGATGCCGCGCCGCACCCGCACGGTGGCGGGCACGCCGTGGCGGGCCAGCACCTCGATGAACCGCTCCGCCTGGGGCACTTCGGTGGGGGCGCCGTCGTAGCCGCCGGTGGGGTTGAGCGGGATGAGGTTGACGTGGCACGGGATGCCCGCGAGGGCGCGGCCGAGGCGGTCGGCGGTGGCGTCGTCGTCGTTGCGCCCGGCGATGAGCGCCCACTCGAACGAGACGCGCCGCCCACTGGCGTCGGTGTAGTCCTTGCAGGCGGCGAGGAGCTCGGCGACGGGCCAGCGCCGGTTGATCGGCATGAGCGCGCTGCGGGCGGTGTCGTCGACCTCGTGCAGGCTCACCGCCAGGGTGACCTGAAGGCCCTCCTCGGCGAACCGGCGGATCATCGGCACGAGGCCCACCGTGGACACGGTGATGTGGCGCGCGCCGATGCCGAGCTCGCCCATCAGCCGTCGGATGGCCTCGAGCACGGCCTCGTAGTTGTGGAAGGGCTCGCCCATGCCCATCAGCACCACGTTGGACAGGCGCTCGCCCCGCAGCGTGAGCTCCTGGGAGAACCGCAGCGCCTGCTCGTAGATCTCGGTGGACGTGAGGTGACGGGCGAAGCCCATCTGGCCCGTGGCGCAGAACACGCACGCCATCGCGCAGCCCGCCTGGGACGAGATGCACGCGGTGCGGCGGCCGTCGCGGTAGGGCATCAGGACGGACTCGACGAGCTGGCCGTCGTGGAGCCGCAGCAGGCGCTTGACCGTGCCGTCGCGGCTCGCCTGCTCGGTGACCACCTCCAGGCTGCCGAGCGTGGTCTCGGCGGCGAGGCGCTCCCGCAGGGCCTTGGACAGGTCGGTCATGCCGTCGAACGACATCGCGCCGCGCTCGTAGAGCCAGGCCCGGATCTGCCTGGCACGGAAGCGCTTCTCGCCCCAGCCGACGAGCAGGTCGCCGAGCTCGGCCTCCGACAGCGTGTACAGGTCGACCACGACGCCTCCACGCCGCCGCCCTATCGCGGAGGCCGCCCCCGGCACCGCCACGGGGTATCCTCCCCTCGGAGGGATGCCGTGGCGCTCGTCGGACTGGTGGTGTGGGTGCTGATGATCGGCGCGGCCATCCAGGCGGGACGCGCCTGGGGCACCGCCGCGGGGCTGGGCACGATGATCGGCCTGTTCGTGGTGGGCTGGTTCGTGCCGTGGGGCCTGTTCGGCTGGATCGGTGGCCTGCTCGGCTACCTGGCGCTCGCCGGCACCTCCGTGGCCATCGGCGTGCGCGCCGAGAACGCGATGCAGCGTCGACTCGAGGGCTGACCGATGACCGTCCCGTTCGTGTCGGTGCTGGTGCCGACGCAGGACCGCCGCACCTTCCTGCCCCAGCTGCTGCGCTACTTCCGCGCCCAGACCTGGCCCGCGGATCGGCTGGAGCTCGTCGTCGTCGACGACGGGCGCGACCCCGTCGCCGATCTCGTGGCCGGCGACCGCCGCATCACCTACGCGGCCCTGCCCACGAAGGTGCCGCTCGGCACCAAGCGCAACCACCTCGTCGAGCTCGCGAAGGGCGAGATCCTCGTCCACATGGACGACGACGACTGGTACCCGCCCGAGCGCGTCGCGCGTGCCGTCGCCGCCCTGCACGACACCGGTGCCGACGTCGTCGGACGCTCGGATCTGGCGTTCTGGGATCGCGGCACCCAGGCCGTCCACCTGCTCCCGCGCATCGGTCCCAAGCACGCCTGCGCGTCCACGATGGCCTACCGCCGCTCCTACTGGGACAAGGTCAAGTTCGCGCCCGACCCCCACGGCGAGGAGCGCCAGTTCCTCAAGTGCTTCGACGCCCACCTCGCCCAGCTCCCGGGTGAGCCGTGGGACACCGTGCTGGGCATCTCCCACGGCGCGAACGTCCGGCCGAAGAACACCACGCTCGCGCGCCTGCCGATCGCCCTGGCCGACGTGGTCACGGATGCCGACGACCGCGCGTTCTACCTGAACCTCGAAGACGACGACTGGTAGGCCGGGAGCGCCGATGCAGCTGCACGCCGCGGCGTGGGTGGCGCTGACCGGACCGAAGCCGGACCTCGCACCGCGCCCCTGGGAGACCATCGAACACGACCTGCTCGCCGCGCGACGCGCCGGTGTGGTCGACGTGCGGTTCGGCGGCGTCGGCGAACCCGTCGCGAGCCCCCACCTGCTGCGGGCCCTGCGCCGCGCGCGCGAGCTCGGCCTGCGGCCGCTCCTCGTCACCGATGGCGTCGCGCTCGCCACTGCCGGACGCCTCGACGCGGTGCACACCGCGGGGGCGCGTGGCGTCTTCGTCCGACTGCACGGTCCGGACGCCGACCGCCACGACGCCGTGGCCGGCACGGGCACGTTCCGCCGGGCCACCGCCACGCTGACGGCCCTCGCGGGCCACGCGCTCGACGGCGCCGCGCTGGTGGTGCTGACGCCGGTGTCGCTGACCGAGGTGGAGGGGTTCGTGGCGCTGGCCCGGGCGCTTGGCGTGTCGCTGAGGCTCGCCGGGCGCGACGGGCCCGGTCCGTCCCCGTGTCCGCCGCCCCCGCCTGCGGTGGTCGCCGCGCTCGACCTCGCCTGGTCCGCCGCCGCGCGCCTCGGCGTGCGCCTCGCGGCCGACGACCTGGCCTGGACGCCGCTCCCGCAGGTCAGCGCTGCCGCGCCCGCACCGCTCGACCCGAACCTGCTCACGCTGTTCGAGGCGGGCGCCCGTCCGCCGAGCGCGGCGATCGCCACGCGGCTGGGCGACGCCGAGGGCCTCCACGACGTCGGCACCGTGGGCCTCGCCCTCTCCGCGGCGGGGGCGCCCGCCGTCGACCTGCCGGCCTGTCTGGGCGGACGCGACCTCGACGGACCGGACGGGCGCCACCCCCAGGACGGCTGCGCGCCCTGCCCTCGGGCCGACCGCTGCGCCGGCGTGCCCGACGCGCTCGCCGACCGCGTGACCGTGGCGCCGCTGCCGGCGTGGTCGGGCCTGCCTGCCGGCGCCCGGGTCGCCGTCCTCTGGCCGTGGGTGCACGACCGCCTGTTGGTGGCGTCCACGCTGCCGGCGCTGGCCGCCGCCCTGCAGGCACGAGGCGTCGACGCCCGGCTGCTGGGCCCGTGGGACCTCGACTTCGACCCCCACGACCTCGCCGCCACCGTGCACCACGGCCGGCTCGCGCGCGCGTGGTCGTTCGTCTATCGCACCGTCACGCGCCGTCCCGACCCGCTCGCCAACTACCGTCCGCCCGAGGGCAGCCTCGGCCACCCGTTCCGCCACGGCGTCGACGAAGCGCGGGCGGTGCAGGTGGATGCCGCGTGGTGGCGATCCCTCGATCTGTCCGCGTACGACGTCGTGATCGCGCCCGGCTACCTCCACGGGCGGCGCGCGGTGGAGCACCCGACGCTGCGCGCCGACGCGCGCGTGGTCATCGCCGACTTCCACCTGCTCGACGGCGCGCAGGCGTGGCGGACCGACCGCACGCCACCCGGCGCATCCCCGGAGCAGGCCGCCACCGCGACGTGGTGGCCGGGCGATCGGGTCACGGTCCACAGCTGCTTCCCGCGGTTCGAGCACCTGTACCGCGCCGCCGGCGTGCCGCTGCGGCAGGTGCACTGGCGGCCCTACCCGATCCTCGGCACCCACGCGGCCCCCGGCCCGGCCCCCGCGACGTGCGCGGCGATCTTCTCCGGCGGACGCCACGCGCGGGACTTCCCCACCCTGCACGCCGCCGCCACCTCGCTGGCCGGCCGCGTCCACCCGATCCGCGTGCACGCCGAGCCGGGCGCCGTCGGACCGCCGCGTCCGCCGCTGGAGCTGCTCGGGATGGCCGAGCTGCCCCAGTTCGTCGACACGATCCGCACCAGCCGCTTCGTGGTGCTGCCGCTGGTGCACGACGTCGACCACGCCGCCGGCATCTCGGTGGCCGCGCTGGCGCTCGCGGCCGGCCGCCCGGTGGTGGCCACCGCCACGCCTGCGATGGTCGACCACCTGCGCGACGACGTCGACAGCCTGCTCGTGCCCGTCGGCGACGCCGACGCGCTCGCCCACGCGATCCTGCGGCTCGACACCGACGCCGCCCTGCTCGACCGGCTCGCCGCGGGGGCCCGCGCGTCCGGGTTGCGCCTGTCCGTCGAGGCGTGGGCGACCGAGCTGTTGCACGGCACGGCACCCGTCGCCGGCCACCTCGCGCCGGGCGCGAACGCAGGCACCGTCTACGCCTGGTAGGCCGCGTCGCAGCCCGTCGCGCGGCATGGCAGGGACGGCCCCCCTCGGATACCCGTGGGCCCCGTTTCCGATCGTCGTCCCCGACCCGGGACACCCCTGCACCGCGCACCCCGGAGCACCCCGTGACCGCGAAGCACTTCGGTTCCAAGGCCACCCTGACCCTCGCCAACGGCCAGGAGGCCACGTACTACCGCCTCGCCGCCCTCGAGGAGCAGGGGCTCTGCGAGCTCGCGAAGCTCCCCTACACGGTGCGCGTCCTCCTCGAGTCGGCGCTGCGCAACCACGACGAGTTCCTGGTCACCGGCGACGACGTCACCACCATCGCCGCGTGGTCGCCCACGGCCGAGGCCGTCGAGATCCCGTTCCTGCCGGCCCGCGTGGTCCTGCAGGACTTCACGGGCGTGCCGGCCGTCGTCGATCTGGCCGCCCTGCGCAACGCGATGGTCGACCTCGGCGGCGACCCCAAGAAGGTCAACCCGCTCGTCCAGGTCGATCTGGTCATCGACCACTCCGTCCAGGTCGACGTCGACGGCCACCACGCCGACGCCCTGCAGCGCAACATGGACATCGAGTACGACCGCAACGGCGAGCGCTACGAGTTCCTGAAGTGGGGCCAGAAGAACCTGCAGAACTTCCGCGCCGTGCCCCCCGGTCGCGGCATCGTCCACCAGGTCAACCTGGAGTGGATCGCCACCGTCGCCCACCACACCACGGTCGACGGCACCACCACCTACTACCCGGACTCGGTGGTCGGCACCGACTCCCACACCACCATGATCAACGGCCTGGGCGTGCTCGGCTGGGGCGTGGGCGGCATCGAGGCCGAGGCCGTCATGCTCGGCCAGCCGATCTACATGCTGATGCCGCAGGTCGTGGGCTTCGAGCTCACCGGCGCGCTGCGCGAGGGCGTCACCGCCACCGACATGACGCTGCGCATCGTGCAGATGCTGCGCGAGAAGGGCGTGGTCGAGAAGTTCGTCGAGTTCTACGGCCCCGGCCTCAAGCACCTGTCGCTGGCCGACCGCGCCACCATCGCCAACATGGCGCCCGAGTACGGCGCCACGTGCGGCTTCTTCCCCGTCGACGAGCGCACGCTCGAGTACCTGCGCCTCACCGGCCGCGACGACGATCACGTCGCCGACATCGAGGCCTACTACAAGGCCCAGGGCCTGTGGGCCGGCGGCGACGACGTCCCCGCCCCCACGTTCACCGACACGCTCCACCTCGATCTCGGCGACGTGCAGCCGGCCCTGGCCGGTCCCAAGCGGCCGCAGGATCGCGTGAACCTGTCGGACATGAAGACCCACTGGGCCAAGACGCTCACGGCGCCGCTGGGCCTGCACGGCCACGGCGTCGCGTCCGACGCGGTCGACGCGAGCGCTCCGGTCGAGGGCACCGACTACAGCCTGTCCCACGGCGACGTCGTGATCGCCGCGATCACGTCGTGCACCAACACGTCGAACCCTGGCGTGATGCTCGCCGCCGGCCTGCTCGCCCGCAACGCGCGCAAGAAGGGCCTGAACACCAAGCCGTGGGTCAAGACCAGCCTCGCCCCCGGCAGCCGCGTGGTCACCGAGTACTACGAGCGGTCGGGCCTCGACGTCGACCTGGAGGCGCTCGGCTTCGCCACCGTCGGCTACGGCTGCACCACCTGCATCGGCAACTCGGGTCCGCTGGCCGCCGAGATCGACGCCGCGATCAACGCCAAGAAGCTGGTCGTCGGCTCGGTGCTGTCGGGCAACCGCAACTTCGAGGGTCGCGTCCACAACAACGTCAAGGCGTCCTACCTGGCGTCGCCCCCGCTCGTGGTGGCCTACGCCATCGCCGGCACGCTCGACATCGACCTGCAGAACGACCCGATCGGCACGGGCTCCGACGGCCAGCCCGTCTACCTGCGCGACATCTGGCCCACCAACCAGGACGTGTCCGACACCATCGCGTCGTGCATCACGCCCGCGATGTTCCGCGCCAAGTACGCCGACGTGCTCGAGGAGCCGGTCTGGGATCGCATCCCGGTGGCGAAGTCCGAGCTCTACGACTGGAAGCCCGCGTCCACCTACGTGCGCCTGCCCAGCTTCTTCGAGGGCATCCAGCCCGAGGTGGCCGCGATCACGCCGATCCGCGGCGCGCGCGTGCTGCTCAAGCTCGGCGACTCCGTCACCACCGACCACATCAGCCCTGCCGGCTCGATCAAGAAGGACAGCCCCGCCGGGCGCTACCTCACCGACAAGGGCGTCGACCCGAAGGACTTCAACTCCTACGGCTCCCGCCGCGGCAACCACGAGGTCATGATGCGGGGCACGTTCGCCAACGTGCGCATCCGCAACCAGCTCGCCCCCGGCACGGAAGGCGGCGTCACCACCTACCTGCCCACCAGCACGGTGATGGACGTCTACGACGCCGCGATGAAGTACATCGACGCCGGCACCCCGCTCGTGGTGCTCGGTGGCGAGCAGTACGGCACGGGCTCGTCGCGCGACTGGGCCGCCAAGGGCACGCTGCTCCTCGGCGTCCGCGCCGTCATCACGAAGAGCTTCGAGCGCATCCACCGCTCCAACCTCGTGGGCATGGGCGTGCTGCCGCTGACGTTCAAGGACGGTCAGGGCGCCGACGAGCTCGGCCTCGACGGCACCGAGGCCTTCGACATCCCGATCGGCGACGGCGTCACGCCCCGCCAGGACGTCACCGTCACGGCCACGAAGACCGACGGCACCACCGTCACGTTCACCGCCACGGTCCGGCTCGATACGCCCGTCGAGGTCGAGTACTACAAGAACGGCGGCATCCTGCAGACGGTCGTCCGCAAGCTCGCCAAGGGCTGATCGGCACCGGGCGTCGGCCGGACCCGCCCCCGCGGGTTCCGCGCCCGCCCGGGCCTACAGGTCGACGTCGACGGACGTCGTCAGCGACCGCGACGACGTCCCCACCGACAGCGTCCACGGGCCGTGCTCGAGCACGAAGCCCGCGGGCGTGTCGTCGTCGCCCTCGAACCACACCGCCAGCTCGCGGGCGGGGACGGTGACCGTGCCGGACGTGGCGCCACCCGGTGGGACGGCCAGGCGCGAAAAGCCCACGAGCACCTGCGGCGGGCGCTCGAAGACGGCGTCGGCCTTGCTGGCGTAGACCTGGACCACCGCGTCGGTGGCCACGGTGGCGCTGACGTCGAAGCCGACGGTGACCACCGCGTCGGTGCCCGTGCCCTCGACGGTGGCCGTCGCGGCGTCGACGGTGACCGTGCCGTAGGTCAGCCCGTGCCCGAACGCCCAGGCCGGCGCGATGCCGTCGGCGTCGAGCTGCCGGTAGCCGTGCAGGTAGCCGTAGGTCACGGCCGTGCTCGTGGCGTCGAACGCGACCAGGTCGTCCGCCGACACCGGCACCGACAGGGGCAGGTGGCCCGTGGGGGGCAGGCCGAGGAGCACGTCGGCGAGCGCCGTGCCCCCTTCCTGACCGGCGTACCAGGCCATCACGATCGCCCCGACGTCGTCGCGCCAGGCGCCCGGCACGATGGCGCTGCCGCCCTGGAGCACCACCACCGTCGACGGGTTGCGGGCCGCGACGTCGGCGATCAGCGCCTCCTGCGTCGGCGACAGGGTGAGCCGCTCCCGGTCGCCGCCCGGGCGCCCCGCGATGTTCTCGCCCTCGTCCTCGGCGGTGAGCCCCACCACCACCACCGCCACGTCCGCGCCGGCCACCGCGTCGGCGTCGGCGGTGTCGAGCACGTCGCGGGGCACGAGCGTGGCCCGTTCGGCGCCGAGTGCGGCCACGAGCCCCTGCCACGGCGTCACCACGTGGTCGGGCGTGACGTTGCTGGATCCGGCGTCCCCGGTGTTGGGCGTGTCGGCGAGCGCGCCCACGACGACGACGGACCCGAGGCTGCCCTCGTCGAGCGGGAGCAGGCCGTCGTTGTCGAGCAGCACGATCGCCTCGGCAGCGGCGCGGCGGGCGAGGTCGGCGTGTGCCGCGGACCCGATGACCGACGCATCGGGGCGGTCGGTGCCGCCCACGTCCCACGTGCGCTTGGTCCGCAGCACCCGCCGCACCGCGCGGTCGACCAGCGCCACGTCGATCACGCCGTCGCGCGCCTGCACGTACAGCGCCTCGCCGAAGAACTTCTGGTCGGGCATCTCCAGGTCCAGGCCGGCCTGCAGGGCGGGGGCGGTGGACCGCGTGCCGAGCACCCAGTCGGACTCCACGAGTCCCTGGAAGCCCCAGTCGTCGCGCAGCACGTCGGTGAGCAGGTGGGGGTTCTCGGCGCAGTACTGCCCGTTGACCTTGTTGTAGGCGCTCATCACCGTGGCCACGTGGGCGTCCCGCACCACCTTGCGGAAGTGGGGCAGGTAGACCTCGCGCAGCGTGCGCTCGTCGACCGTGACGTCCACGTCGAAGCGCGTGTCCTCGATGCTGTTGACGGCGAAGTGCTTCACGCTCGCCGCGAGCTCGGTCTGCGCCCCGTCGACGAAGGCCACACCCATCGCCCCGAGCAGGAACGGGTCTTCCCCGTAGGTCTCCTGCGCGCGGCCCCACGCGGGGTGGCGCAGGACGTTGATCGTGGGCGCCAGCAGCACGTCGGCGCCGCGGGCGGAGGCCTCCTCGCCGATCGCCTGCCCGACGGCCTGCTCGAGCGCCGTGTCGAAGGTGGCCGCGCGGGCCATCGCCACGGGGAACGACGTGGCGACGCCGGCGATGAGGCCCCTGGGCCCGTCGACCATGCGGAAGCCGGGGATGCCGAGGCGCTCGTCGTCGGGCGTGGGCCACAGGCCGTCGGCGGGCGGCAGGATGCTCACGCCGTGCAGCTGCGCGACCTTGTCCTCCAGCGTCATCTGCGCCATCCACGCGTCGACGTCGGCCTCCACGGCCGGGTCGAGCGGCAGCGGCGCGTCCGGCGGGAACGCCGTCCACGGCGCGGAGGTCGCGGTGCAGCCGACACCGCCCAGGGCGAGGAGGGCGACGAGGACGGCGACGGGCGGGCGGCGCATGGGGCTCCAGGGCGGCGGCGGCGGCGTCTGCGACGAACCTGCGAAGGAACGACGCTAGCACGGCGATGGCTGTTCGGTACCCGTGTGCGATGCTCGGATCGTGACGATCGCGGTGGTCGCCGACCTGGGGTTGTCGGCACTCCCCCCGCTCCCGGGGTCGTCTCCGTCGCGCCGCCCGCCGCACCTTCCCGGGCGGCGCGACGTCCTCCCCGGTCCCCCGCGTCGGACGCCGTCCACCGGACGGCCCGCGGCCGGCTCAGCGGATCGGCGCCCCCCGCGCCACGAGCGCCTGCACCAGATCGCGGAACGCCTCGGGTCCGACGAGCTGGCTGGCGACCGAGACCACGCGCCCCTTCGACCCGGCCCCCGACGCCTCGGGTCGCAGCTTGAGGAACAGCGTCGAGTACACCACGCCCGACGCGTTCATCTGGGTCACGTTGCCGGTGAGGATGTCGGCGACGGCGAAGCGATCGACCCGATCGCGAAACATCGCCGGCACCTCGACGACGTCGTCGACCACGATCTCGAGCGTGCGGCCGCGCAGCCGTCGCAGCACGGCCACCGCCACGAACCACAACCCGAACGGCACCAGCGTGAACAGCGCCCACGCGACGCGGTGCTCGACGTCCTCGACGGCGAGCCACCCGAACAGCGCCGTGAGCATCGGCATCACCACCACACCGAGCCACCACACCCAGAGCTGCGGCTTGACCGGGATCCGGAGCGCGTCGGCCATCGTCCACCCCTTCGACGGGCCGGAGGATAGCCGACCACGCGCCGCGTCAGCCCGCGTTCGCCGCGATCACCGACCAGGCCGCCTGGACGTCGGCCAGGGACGTGCGGGCGCCGCCCAGCGCGAGGCGCAGCGTGTGGCGCGGCGGTCCGGTCAGCGCGCCGGCGGCGTCCCGGGCGGGGAGCCGGGTGTGGGACAGGTACAGCGCACCCGACGCGTTGAGCGCGGCGAGGAGCGCCTGGTTCCGCGCGTCGCCCCGCTCCGGATCGTCGTCGACCAGACGGAAGCAGACCAGGGCGCTCGTGCGCGGCGCCGCGAGCTCGAACCGCGGGTCCGCGCGCACGGCGGCCTCCACCCAGACCGCCTGGGCCAGGCCGTCCCGCACGTGGGCCCGCAGGCCCTCCACGCCGTAGTGCCGCAGGACGAACCACAGCTTCAGCGCGCGGAACCGGCGCCCGAGCGGCACCTGCCAGTCGCGGTAGTCGATCACCGCGCCCCGCTCGCTCGTGGCGTGGCGCAGGTACTCGGGGGTGATGGCCAGCGCGTCGACGACTGGGCGCCGATCCGCCAGCCACAACGCCGAGCAGTCGAAGTTGGTGAGCAGCCACTTGTGGGGGTTGACGCACACCGAGTCGGCCCGCTCGACGCCGTCGAGCAGGTGGCGCTGCTCCGGGCAGATCGCGGCGGAGCCGGCGAAGGCGCCGTCGACGTGCAGCCACATCCCAGCGGCCTGCGCCACGGCCCCGATCGCGGCCACGGGGTCGATCGCGGTCGACGACGTGGTGCCCACCGTCGCGCACACGAAGCAGGGCACGCGCCCGGCGGCACGCTCCGCCTCGACCGCGGCGCGCAGCGCGTCGGCGTCCATCGCGAGCGCCCCGTCCACGCCGACGAGGCGCACGCCGTGGCCGAGCCCGGCGATGCGCGCCCCCTTCGTCACCGACGAGTGGGCCTCGGTCGACGCGAACACCACGAGCTGATCGAGGCGGGCGCCGGACCGGAGCGCACGGTCGCGTGCCGCGAGGATCGCCACCAGCACCGCCTCGCTGGCCGTGCCCTGGATCACGCCGCCGCCCTCGCCCGTGGACAGGAACCGCGCCGGCAGCCCGAGCGCGCGGCCGAGCCAGTCGAGCACGACGGTCTCCAGCTCCGTGCACGCCGGGCTGGTGGCCCAGAGCATGCCCTGCACGCCCAGCCCGGCCGACAGCAGCTCGCCCAGGATCGCCGGCCCGCTGGCGTTGGCGGGGAAGTAGCCGAAGAAGCGCGGCGACTGCCAGTGCAGCAGGCCCGGCACGATCAGGCGGTCGACGTCGGCGAGGATCGCCTCCCACGGCTCGCCGGTCTCCGGCGCCTGGGCGGGCAGCGCGGCCGTCAGGTCCCCGGGCCGCACGCTGGGGGCCACCGGCAGGTCGCCCACCCCGTCGAGGTAGTCGGCGACGCGGTCGACGAGGGCGTGGCCGAGCGCGCGGAACGTGGCGGTGTCGAGGTGGGGGGCGGTGGTCACGGGGCCTCCGGGGCGCGTCCGGCGCCGTATCCCGCAGGCCCGGTCCGACGCGCCGGTCACCGTCCGTTCGCGCTGCCGGCACCATCACGTCGCTCGATCCTCGATCGTCGACCTTGCGCCCGACCGGGCGACCGCGTACGCTTCCGGCGTCCACGACGGAGTGCCCTTGCAGGCCACCTGCCCAACCCCTGCCATCTCGTTCGACATGACCCCCGGTCACGTCGACGCCATCGCGCTCGCAGAGCGCGACAGGCTCCCCAGGGCGCCCAGGTAGTGCCGTGCTGCACCGCAGTCGTCACACGCGCCCCGGGGGTCACCACCCTCGGGGCGCGCTGCTTTCTCCCCTCGCCCGCTGACCGATCCACCCCGTCCCGCACCCCCCGTCCGTCGCCCTTCACCCCAGGCCGCCCCGGCCCCGCCCAGGAGGACACCATGTCGCGCGTGCTGCTGCTCAACGCAGACCACACCCCGATCAAGACGCTGTCGTGGCAGCGAGCGGTGATGCTGCTCGTGTGCGAGCGCGTCGTGCTGGTGGCCTCGACCGGCGACGCCGTGGTGCGCAGCGAGCACCTGGAGCTGCCGTGGCCGTCCGTCGTGGCGCTCAAGCAGTGGGTCGCGGTCCGTCAGGTCCCCGCGCTCACGGGCCGCAACGTCCATGCCCGCGACGACTTCGCCTGCTGCTACTGCAGCGCGACCGCCGCCGAGCTCGGCCACCTGCACCCGTCCGCGCGCCTGACGCTCGACCACGTGGTGCCGCGGAGCCGTGCCCGTCATGGCTTCGTCGACGTGCCGTGGTCGGAGGTGCCGGTGCCGGTGAACTCGTGGCTCAACCTCGTCACCGCCTGCGGGCCGTGCAACGCCCGCAAGGGCGCGCGGACGCCGGACGAGGCGCGGATGATCCTCAGACGCCTGCCCTACAAGCCCACCCGCAGAGACCTGATCGGGCCCGACCTCGGTCGCCACGCCCCGCCCGAGTGGGCGCCGTGGATCCCGGCCAGGGCTGCCTGATCCACCACCGTCCGGGCCCGCGACGTCGGGCCCGGACCCCGCGACCTCAGCCGCCGGCCTTCGGCAGCACGATCTCGGGATCCTTCGCGCGGCGCTTGTAGAGCACCACGATGTGGCCGATCACCTGCACCAGCTCGGCGCCCGTGCCCGCGACGAGCGGCGCCGCGGCCTCCTTGGCCGGCGTGGGGCCCTCGTTGACCTTGACCTTGATCAGCTCGTGGTTGTCGAGCTCTTCGGTCACCTTGCGCACGAGCGCCTCGCTGATGCCCTGCGCGCCGGCGATCACCACCGGATCGAGGTGGTGGGCGAGCCCGCGAAGGTAGCTGCGCTGTCGACCCGTGAGTGCCACGGCGACCTCCAAGGAAGGCCGCGGGCTATCGTCAGCCTCCGTCGGTGTCGAGGGACGGCCCCCGGGCGAGCCGATACACCGGGCCCATGGACCCCACCGACCGCCAGACCCGGACCCAGCGCTACCTCAAGGTGCTCGACCAGCGCCTCGCCTGGGTGCGGTGCGCCGTCGAGCACGTCCACCACCGCCACAACGCCTCGGCGATCCTCCGGTCGTGCGACGCGATCGGCGTCCACCACGTCCACATGGTGGGCGACGCCTGGTTCCAGCCCTCCCGCGGCCCCGCACGCGGCGCGTGGCGCTGGCTCACCCTGCATCGCCACACGCACACCCGCGAGGCGATCGACGCCCTGCGGGCCGACGGCGTGCAGCTCTGGGTCGCCGACCTGTCCGACAGCCCCACCGCCCCCGCCGACGTGCCGCTCGATCGGCCGGTCTGCCTGTGGTTCGGGGCCGAGATGCTCGGCGTGTCGGACGAGGCCCGCGCCGCCGCCGACGGCGTCGTCACCGTGCCGATGCGGGGCTTCGCCCAGTCCCTGAACGTGTCGGTCGCCGCGGCGCTGGCCCTGCACGTCGTGGCCGAGCGCGCCCGCCGCGAGGTCGGTGACGACGCCCTCCTGCCCCGCCCCGAGCGCGACGCCCTGCTCGCCCGCTGGCTCGCCCGTGACGACAAGGACGCCCACGACCTCGACGGCCGCCACCGCGCCGCGCGCGCCCTCGGCCGCGCGCTCGGTCCGGTCGTGCATGGCACGGACGTGGCAGCGTCCTGGCCCGACCCTGTCTCCCCCGCGCCGGAGTCCGACCCATGACCGCACCCACCACCCTGCTCGTCGCCGTCGACCTCGACGAGAGCGCCGATCCAGTCCTCGACGCCGCGCTCACGCAGGCCAGCAAGCTCGGCGGGCGCGTGGTGCTCGCCCACGTGGTCCCCGACACCGCACTCGTGTTCCCCGAGGCGCGCGTGGCGTCGGCCACCCGTCCCGCCGGCGCGCCCCAGGAGCCGCTGCTGCTCCAGGCCGCGCGCACCCGCCTGGATGCGCTCGCCCGTCGGTGCACGGAGGCCGGCGTGTCGTGCGACGAGGCCGTCACCCACGGCGACCCCGCCGCCACCATCCTCGATCTGGCCGATGCCTGGACGGCCGACCTGATCGTGATGGGCACCCACGGCCGCCGCGGGCTCGCGCGCGTGCTGCTCGGCAGCGTCGCCGAGCAGGTGCTGCGCCGCGCCCGCGTGCCCGTGCTGGTGGTGCGCGTGGCCGACCACGACGCGACCTGAACGGGTCACGGAGCGCCCCGGTCGCGCGCCGATTGCGCGATCCACGATCCGTTGTCGTGTCTACGGACAGGAGGACCTGCCCGTGCTCGACACCCTGCCCTACGATCTCGTCAGCCGACAGCTCGTGCGCGCCCTGCGCGGACGGCAGTCGCAGCGTGCCCTCTCCCTGCGGCTGGGCACCCGCGCCAACACGGTCAACCGCTGGGAGCGCGGGCTCGTGCCCGTCTACACCCACGACGCGTTCCGCCTCGCGGCCCTGCGCGGCCGCGACGTCCGCGCCGCCCTGCGCGACGTCTGGCCAGCCGGCGCGGAGGCGATCGCGTCGCTGCCGGTCGACAGCCCCGACGCCGCCGCCCAGCTCGTCGCCGCCTTGATCGACGGCCCGTCGACCACCGAGCTCGCGGCACGGCTCGGCCTGTCACGGCACGCGCTCGCCCGCATGGCCCGCGGCACGGCGCGCGTGCGGTTCGCCCACCTGCTCGCCCTGCTCGACGAGCGGGCCGACGGCGCCCTGACCCTGCTGGCCCACCTCGTCGACCCGGCCGCGATGACGGCGACCGCCCAGCCGTGGCGCCAGCGTCAGGCGGTCCGCCAGCTCTACGTCGACCAGCCCTGGAGCGTGGCCCTGCCGCTGCACCTCGACGCCGCACCCTACCGGGCCGCGAGCGCCCACGACAGCGCCTGGCTGGCCCGTCGCCTCGGCACCACGGCCGACCAGGTCGACGCCGCGCTCGGTTTGCTCGCCGACGTCGGCGCCGTCGCCTGGGACGGCTGCCACTGGGTGCGCCTGCGCGACGGCGTCGTCGAGCCGGGTCCGCTGGCCGGCGCCGATCCGCGCGCCACCGCGTGGTGGACCGCCGAGGCGCTGCGCCGCATGGACGACGGGCAGGCGATGTCGGCGCTGTGCACGTTCTGCGTGGACGAGGCCACGCTGCAGGCCGTGCAGGAGACCCTGCTCGCCGGGTTCCGGTCGGCGCGCGCCCGCACGCGGACCAGCACCGACGGCCAGCGGGTCGGCATGATCATGGTCCACCTGGTCTCGCTCGACGACGCGCCGGTGGCCGTGGCCGCCAAGTGACGTCGCCGCCCCCGGGCAGGGGCGGCGACCGCGAACCGTGGCGTGGGCGACGACCTACAGGTCCTGGACGTCCACGTCGACGGGCAGCCCGAGCGGCGTGGGCTCGGTGACGGCGTCGGGTGCCGCCTTGGGCTGGGCCTGCTGCGGCGCAGGGCGCGGCGCGGGGGTCGAGGACGGCTCCATCGCCCAGCCCTCGACGTCCCAGCCGTCGTCCCAGCCGTCGGGCGGCTGCCAGTCGGCGGCGTCGGCGGACGCGTACTCGCTCTCCGGGACCCAGTAGCCCTCGACCCAGGTGTTGCCGTCGAACCAGCCGGGGATCCAGACGTAGCCGGGGGCGTCCTGCAGCGGGGCCCAGTAGCCACCGTGGTAGATGCCGTCCTCGTCGAACCAGGCGCTCACCCAGGTGTAGCCGGAGCGGAACTCGGGCCGCCAGAAGCCGTCGACGTACTGCTCACCGTCCCAGAAGCCGGCCTCCCAGGTGTAGCCCTCGGGGCCGCGCTTGAGCGGGCTCCAGTAGCCACGGACGTAGGTGCCGTCCTCGAGGTAGTAGCCGTCGACCCACTGCCAGTCGCCGTCGGTGCGGCGCTCGGGGCGGTAGTAGCCGTCGATGTAGACACCGCCGTCCCACCAGCCGTTGACGTAGACGTAGCCGACGGGCGCGGGCTGCACGGGCGCCCAGAACCCGGGGGTCCACACGGCGCCGTACCAGTAGCCGGGCGACCAGGTCCAGCCGTAGCGGACCGGCGGCACCCACGTGGGCAGGTAGGGCCAGGGCGTGTAGCCGAGGTGGACCACCACGTGTGTGGCGTAGGTGCAGCGGTAGTACGGGTGGACCCACCAGCGGGTGTAGTAGGGCCGGTAGTAGGTGCGCGTCGGCGGCGGCCGCTGGGCGAGCGGGCTCGGGCGCACGTGGTAGGCGCTGGGCCGCGCGTAGCGGTGGTCGTAGGACCGCTGGGGCGGACGCGCCGCCTGGGTGGGGCGGTCACGCCGGTCGTACGCGATCGTGCCGCCGCGAGGCGGGGCGCCGCCGTGGGTGGCCGGGATCGGGCGCGCGACCGTCTGCACGCCGGACGGCGTCGACCGGGGCTGCATCGTGACGCGACCGGGGTTGGTGGGCGGCCGCACCGTGGAGGACACGGCGGACCCGCCGGGCCGGCTCGCCGTGGACGACGACGGACGCGCGGCGCTCGACGTCGGCGACGACGGGCGCTGCATCGTCGGGGTGGGCGACGACGACGTGGGCGGACGGGCCGTGGTGGGTGCCTGCGACGGCCGGCTCGTGGAGGGCGGCGTCGACGGCCGCTGGGTCGACGAGCTCGGCGGCGTCGACGGGCGCTGGGTCGACGAGCTCGGCGGCGTCGACGGGCGCTGGGTGGTGGTGGTCGACGACCCCGACGAGGGCGGCGGACGCGTCGGCACCTGGGACGACGACGGCTTGGGCCGGGCCTGCGGACTCGTCCCCGAGGGCAGCGCCGAGGCCGGCGGCGTGGTGGGGTAGACCGTCTTGGCCGGCGACGGCGCCGTGGACGGACTGTTCGGGTAGACCGTGGTCGGGCGGATCGGCGCCGTGGGCCGCGTCGTCGACGACGAGGACGACGACGACGGGGGCGGCGTGGCCGGACGCGACACGGTCGTGGTCGGACGCGACGACGTCGGCGGCGGCGTCGCCGGGCGCGACGAGGTCGTGGGCGCCGGGGCCGGACGCGACGAGGTCGTCGGGGCGGGTCGCGACGACGTCGGGGGCGGCGCCGCCGGGCGCGACGACGTCGTGGGTGCCGGACGCGACGTGGGAGCCGGCGCCGGACGCGAGGTGGTCGTCGGCGCGGGCCGACTCGTGGACGGTGCGGGCGACGGCCGCGACACGGTCGTGGTCGGCCGCGACGTGCTCGTCGGCGGGCGGGACGGCGCAGGGCGCGCGCTCGACGACGACGGACGCGACGACCCGGACGAGGGGCGCGACGCCGACGACGGACGCGAGGACGACGACGACGATGGGCGCGCCGCCTGACCATGGGGACGGGCGTCGCCGCGCTGCTGGACGTCGTCGTGGCTGCGGGTGGCCACACCGTCACCGGCGTCGCCAGCCGCGAGACCCGCGGACGGGGCGGTCAGGGCCAGCCACAGGACTAGGGGGCGCCATGCGTTCATGTCGGACCTCGCTCGGAAGGACGGTACGACGATCGCCTCCCCGGTCGTATTCACACCTTCGACGATCGTCTGCGAATCGGTGGGCGGCACGTGCGTCCACGTACGCCAGACACCTGGAGTGCCCCCGATGTCTCCCCGGCGAGGTCGCGATACGCCACGACCCGTCCCGGGAGGCCACACGTGATCACCCTGCATGCCGTGTGGCACCTGGCCGCCTTCGCGATCGGCGCGGCCATGGGGAGCTTCGCGGCGCTGACGATCGTGCGTGTGCCCGAGGACCAGTCGATCGTCCACCCGCCGAGCCACTGCCCGGTGTGCCACACGCCGCTCACCTGGCGCGACAACATCCCGATCGTGTCGTGGCTGGTGCTCGGGGCGCGCTGCCGCACCTGCCAGACCCCGATCTCGCCGCTGTACCCGCTCGTCGAGCTCCTCATGGGCCTGCTCGGCTGGCTGCTCTGGGCGCGCTTCGTGCCCACCCCCGCCGACATGGACGTCCAGCACCTGACGGCGTGGGCCGGCTACTTGCTGTTCACGTGGATGCTGGTGGTGGCCGCCTACACCGACCTGCGCGCGCGCATCATCCCCGACTTCACCAGCATCGGCGCGGTGCCCGTGGGCGTGGGGCTGGCCGTGCTCCTCGGCGCGCTCGGCTACGACGGCTGGCTCGACATCGGCTGGCGCGCGTCGGTAGCGGGCGCTGCCGTGGCGGGCGGCTTCCTGCTGGTGACGGCGCTGCTGTGGGACCTGGTGTTCGGCAAGCTCGGGCTGGCGCTGGGCGACGTCAAGCTCGTCGCGATGATCGGCGCCTTCGTGGGCCTGCTCCCCGGCGCGCTGTTCGTGCTGCTGGCCGCGTCGCTCACCGGCTCGGCGCTCGGCATCGTCATGGTGCTGGTGCGACGGCGCAGCAGCTACCTGCCGTTCGCCCCCGCGCTCGCCTTCGGCGGCATCGCCTACGTGCTGTGGGGCGAGCCGCTCGTGCGGGCGCTGTTGCCGGGGCTGGCGCTGTACCTGTGAGCCGCCGGGCCGTCGCCTACCAGAGGCCGGCGCCCTGCAGCAGCGGCAGCACCACACCCATCAGGCCGTCGCCGGCGATCAGGCCCGACGCCACGGAGAAGCCGAGGGCCGCCGCGCTGCGGGGCGACACGCGCTCCCACACGACGAACGCGACGGCACCGGCGAACATCGCCAGCGAGTAGAACGCCGGCACGATGAACGCGATGCCGAACGCCAGACCCGACGGCAGCCAGCGCCACCCGGTCAGCTTGCGCAGCACCGGCAGCACCACGCCCACGACCAGCCCGACGAGCACGGCCTCCGGCGCGTGCGCCGGCAGCGCGTCGAGGCCGTTGGCGAGCACCTCGGCCATCGCCTTCCACGCCATCGCGGCCGGCGCCGGGTAGGCGTCGCCCCCCAGCCCTCCCTCCATCCGCGGCACGAGGAACAAGAACAGCGGCACCGCGCTGAACACGCCCACCGTCACCCCGGCGAGCTGGGCGATCAGCTGCTGGCGCGGCGACGCGCCGAGGAGCCAGCCGGTCTTCAGATCCTGGGCCATGTCGGCCGCCTGGGACGCGCCCGCCGACGACACGCCGGCCATCAACAGGTTCACGCCCATCGACCCCGGCGCGAGCGCGCCGAACACGAGCTGGGTGACCTTGCCCACGCCGCCGGTGGGGTTGATGTCGGTCTCTCCGGTGGACCGCACCGCGATCGCCGCGAGCACGCTGGACAGCGCCACCGCGATCACGCTCATCCACGGCGGGATGCCGAACAGCAACCACGTCACACCCACGGTGAGCAGCGTGGCGACGAGCAGCCCCCCCACCCACCAGCTGTTGGGGATGAGCTGGGTGTCGTCGAGGTCGGCGAGGTCGGCCACCGCCGCGCCACCGGTGAACGTGGCGAGGATCGTGCGCCACGACAGGGCCAGGCTCGTCAGCGCCTCGGCGACCATGATCGCGACGCCGGGCCACAGGATCCAGCCGCGCGCGCCCACGCCGTAGCTCATCGTGGCCGTCGGATCGGCGACCCAGCCGGCCGACTCGACGGCGGGCGCGATCACGCCCCACGACACCACGGCGCCGAGCACGAGCGACGCCGCCACGCGAAAGCCGATGATCATGCCCGCGCCGGTCATCAGCGGGCTGACGAGGACGACGAACCCGTAGGCGGCCGGCACCGCGAGCACCGGCAGCACCGCCTCCAGCGGCAGGGTCTCGAGGAACGGGTAGCGGGCGGCGAGCAGCACCTGCACCGCACCGAGCAGCGCCAGCGCCAGCAGCCACCGGGCCTTGCGGACCGCGTCCCCGCCCTCGCCGAACATCGCCGTGATCGTGTTGGCCGTGGCCGTGCCGGTGGGGAAGCGCAGGCGCTCGACCACCACCATCTGGCGGCGCAGCGGGACGGCGTAGAACACGCCGAGCCAGCCGACCGCGCCCGCCCACATCGTCAGTTCGACCCAGCCCAGGTGCAGGTCGACCTTGCCCTCCTTGCCGAGCAGCATCAGCGCCGGGATCGCCGACAGCAGGCCCGCTGCGGACGACATCGACCCGGCCGCGGAGCCCGCCGTCTGCGCGATGTTGGTCTCGAGCGGGGTGAACCGGCGCAGCGACGGCACCACGGCCCGCAGCGCCGAGAACATCGCGAACGACAGGATCGCAGCGATGAGCGAGCCGCCGATCGACCAGCCCGTCTTCAGCCCGAAGCGCAGGTTCATCGCGGCGACCGCCGCGCCGATCAGGCACCCCACGACCACCGCGCGCACCGTGAGCTGGGCTTCACCCGCTGCGGGCACGTAGAGCGGGCCGTCGCCCGGGTCCTGGACCACCGTGCCCATCGGCGCGCGCTCGTGCTGCTCGGACATCCGACCTCCCCGGTGCGCACACAGCGCGCCCGGGACCCTACCGCGTGCAGCGCCCCGAGGCCCCGCCACGTGTCACGGCGACCGGCTCCCACGCGCCCGGTGCACGCGCTGGGCGGCCTCGTGGGTCTGCACGTCGCGTGGCTCGCGGGCGAGCGCCCGCAGGTAGGCGGTCTCGGCGGCGTCGAGCTGACCGAGACGCTCGAGCGCTGCGCCGAGGTTGGCCCACGCGCGGGGGTTGGCGGGGCTCGCGCGCGTGGTCTGTTCCCACAGCGCCAGCTCGGTGCGGTAGTCGAGGTTGCGCGCGCCCGTGGCCACGCCGAGCGCCACCGCGACCACGACCAGGCCGCGCCGCACGGCTGCCGGCCACCGGTCCTGCACGGCGGCGATGCCGGCCCCGAGCGCCCAGACCAGGCCGACGTCGGCGAGGTAGGCGTGGCGCTCGTTGAGCACGTCGGTGCGCGGGAGCACCACGTACGGCAGCAGCAGGGTCAGCCCCCACCACCCGAGGCCGTAGACGACGAGCGGTGCGCGGCGCCACACCCCGACGGCGCCGAGGACGGCGACGATCCCCGCCACCGCCACGACGCCCGCTCGCATCGGATCGGGGTCGACGAAGCCGAACCCGGGGTCGATCGACGGTCGGCCGATCCCGACGAAGCGCCCCGCCAGCCAGCCCATCGCGTCCAGCTGACGCACGACCGCCTCAGACAGCGGCACGCGGCCCACGAGCCCGAGCACGAGCCGGTAGGTCGGCCCGTGCGCCAGCACCCCCAGCCCCATCGCCGCCGCTACGCCGAGCCACGCCGTGGCGCGGCCCAGCCGGGGGCCCCAGGGGCCACGGGCCACGACGAGCTGCCACCCCACCACCAGCAGCGGCAGCGTCGCCGCCACCTCCTTCGTCATCAGCCCCAGGACACCCGCAGCGCCCGCCAGCCCGAGCCACACCGCAGGCGACCGGCGCCGCGATCCCTCGGCCACCGCGAGCAGCGCGAGCAGCATCCACGCCGTCGACAGCGAGGCCGACCGGCCCGCGACGTAGGTGACGGCCTCGGTGTGGAGCGGGTGCAGCGCAAACACCGTGGCCACCCACCACGTCGCCGCGTCCCAGGGACCACGACCCCACGGCGCGTCGGTGCGCGCCGCCACGAACACGCGCGCGACGAGCCCCACCACGACGGCATGGATCCCGAGCCCGACGACGTGGGCGCCCACCGGTCCCCAGCCCAGCGCGGCGTCGGCGAGGTAGGTCGCCGCCAGGACGGGCCTCAGGCGGTGGGACAGCCCGGCGACCGCCGCACCGAGCCACCCCGGTGCCCCGGGGGTGACGACCACGCCTGCGTCGTCGAACTGGTAGGGACCGAGCAGCGCGACGCCCCACGCCAGCACCGCCACCGCCGCGAGGACGGCGACCGTGCGGCGCCCGACGCCACGCTCGGTGGCGGTCACCGGTCCTGGCGCGCGCTGCCGTGGACGATGCGATCCCACAGCGTCCACGCCCGCTCGCCGAGGTCGTCGGGCACGTCGAGGCCCGCGCTGTCGGTCTGCGGGGTCAGCGCGTCCCACGTGCAGCGCGTGCGCGGCCCGTCTCCGTCGGGGTCGAGGTCGTGGATGTCGTCGACGGCGTTGTCGAGCACGACGACGCCGACCTGGTGGGCGGCGATCTCCGAGTCGGCGAGCGCCAGCGGCAGCAGGGCGTCGCACATCGCACCCGACAGGATGCCGACCTTGCAGGCCACGAGCATGTCGCCGCGTCCCACCACGCCCGCGATCACCGTGGGCACGTGCATCAGCTCGTGGGACACGGTGGAGGACACGATGTCGGCGCAGAAGGCGTCGCAGAAGCACGGGTCGAGGCGCGCCTGACCGATGCCGCTGACCCCGGCGATCTTGGTGAGCTTGTTGACCGCCGGATCGTAGCCGGTGCAGCTGCGGAACTGGTCGGCGATGCGGGAATCTCCCGCGAAGCGCCCCTGGAAGTCGGCGATGGCGTCGGCGGGCGTGGCGGGGCCGCCGGGCGACATGATGTCAACGCGGACCGCGATCCACGCGTCGCGCGCGGCCGTCTGGTCGGACAGGAACAGCTCCACCATCGGACCGTCGGCGCAGGTGCATTCGCGGGGGTGGCAGTCGTCGGCCGACACGAAGTGGGACGGGAGGTCCTCGGCGTGGGCGACCAGGGGCACCAGGGCCAGCGCGGGCCAGAGCAACGTGCGCATGGCGTCCTCCGGCTACGGGTTCGCAGCAGGCAGGACGACGTCGATCACGTCGCTCGGCCAGCCGGTGGGGGGAAACGTCGCCACCGCGTCGAACACGGCCTGCGACATCACGGTGCGCCCGTCGAGGTTGACCACAGCGGTCTCGGTGAGGTGGCCGTCGGTGATCATCAGCACGTAGCTGCCGTCGTCGGTGTACCAGCTCCACACGTCGTCGACCCGGGTGACGGGGCGGGCGATGCGGTACCAGGCCTCGTCGCCGACGACCCAGGCCAGCGTGAGCACGCGGTCGCCGTCGAGCACGACGTAGGTGTCGACCTCGCGGTCGTCCTCGGGCATCGGCAGCCGGGTGTCGAGCGGCACCCGCGCGCTCGTCGGGACCCCGCCGGACGTGTCGAGGAGGGTGACGTCGGCGAACGCGCGCCGCCACGTGGACGCCTCGGTGCCGGGGACGCCCGCGTCGGTGTCGTCGGGATCGTCGGTGGACACGCCCCCGGTGCACGCACCCAGGACGACGGTCGCCAGGCCCGCACGGACCCACGACCTCCTCATGCCAGACATGCTCTCGCTCCTCGCGCGCCCCACCCGCGGCTATCGCCGTACGCAGGCGCTGACCTCGCCCTGACACGCGCCGTCGTCCACCTCGGCGCCACGGGTGTCCGCAGGGGCCGGTTTCACGGACGTCACCGGTCCGTACGACGGCCGATCGGTCGGGTAGACTGCCCACGACAGGCTGCTGGCCCGCCCGGCCTGTGCCGATGGACCCGTGGACGGAGGTCGGATGAAGCAGCTCGGGACGCGTGTCGGCGCGGTGGTCGCCGCCAGCCTGGTCGGCACGGTCGCCCACGCCGCCCCCGATCTGGTCGTGTCCGCGGCCTCGGGTGTGCACTGGATCGTCGACGGCGACCGCACCGATCTGGCCGTCACGATCACGAACGCCGGTCCCGACCCGGCCAGCGGCGTGCTCGTCCAGGCAGCGCTCACCCCCACCGGCACGTGGTCCGGCGCCGCCGTCGTGTGCGAGGTCAACGTGGGCGCCGTCGCGGCGCGATCGAGCGTCGACGCCACCGCCCCGTGCGCGCTGGACACCGACGTCCGCGGCGAGGCCGTGCTCACCGTGCGGGTCGACCCGCGGAACACGGTCCCCGAGTCGAACGAGGGCAACAACACCCTGCCCCTGGACGTGTTCGTCGCCGACACGGCCGCCGCCGAGCTCGTCGTGCTCGCTGCAAACCCACCGGTGAGCGCCACGCCGGGCGAGGTGTTCGAGCTGCCCTACGCGATCCGCAACGAGGGCCGCCGCGGCGCGGCGAACGTCCGCGTGCGCGCGCGCCTGTCCACCGACACCGACTGGGACCTGACCGACCCCGAGCTGTGCGTGATGAACGTGCTCGTGCTCGGTGCGGGCAACGGGGCCGTGCGCACCCTGACCGACTGCACCGTCCCGACCAACGCCCCGTCCGGTGACGGCTACGTGCTCGTGCGGGTCGACGCGCTCAACAGCGTGGCGGAGTGGCAGGACGACAACAACACGCTCGCCGTCCCCATCGTGCTCGCGGCCGCCCGCGGCACGGGCTCCCCCACGTTCACCGGCGACGTCGCCCACGACTTCGCGGGGCTGCCCATCACGCGCCTGGTCGACAACGCCGGCCCCGACCAGCAGGGCCTGTTCGCGTGGACGAGCGGCTTCGACCTGCGCCAGGTGATCTACAGCTACGACACGCGCAACGATCGCCTGCACGTGGGCTTCGTGACCTGGGACGATCCCACCTCGGGCCCGATCGTGTTCGGTGACGCCGACGGCAACGGCGATCCCGACACCACCGGCGCGGGCGCCCCGGGCACCGACGTCCCCGACCTCGGCAACGGCGAGACCGTCGACACCCTGTTCGACATCGACGGGGTCACGGTCGCCGAGATCTTCCTGGGCACGATCGGCCAGCTGCCCGACAGCGTGCGCACGATCGCCGGGGTGTCGCTCGGCGACGACCTCGCCGTGCCCCGCTACGCCTGGCAGATCGGCAGCCCCTCCTCCACCGACCCGGGCACCTGGTACGACTTCAACGTGCGCAACGCCTCGGTGTCGCGCATCTCCACGCCGACGGCCAGCGCGCCGGACCTCGAGCTGACCATCGACGGCTTCCTGGACGGCTGGCGCCGCTCGCCCTCCGCCGCCCCGCCCCGGGTCACGGCCTGGGCATGGGCCAACACCACCGAGGCCCCGGCGTTCGGCCCCGACGCCGTCCCCGACAGCCGCACCCCGGTGCGCCTGTGCCTGGGCGACGGCGCTGACGGCGATGGCGACGGCTACGCCGCGTGCGACTGCGACGACGACGACGCCTCCACCCACCCGGGGGCGTGGGAGCTCTGCGACGGCCAGGACAACGACTGCGACGGCCAGTCCGAGTCGGTGGTGCTCGGCTGCGTCACCGACCCCGACAACGACGGCCTGTCCAACACCCGCGAGAACAGCCTCGGCACCGATCCGAACAACCCGGACAGCGACGGCGACGGCCTGTCCGACGGCGAGGAGGTCGACACCTACGGCACCCTGCCCCGCAACCCCGACACCGACGGCGGCGGCGACCTCGACGGCGAGGAGATCGACCAGGGCACCGACCCCACGAACGGCACCGACGACGACCGGGACGACGACGGCCTCGACGCCCGCGGCGAGTCCCAGCACGGCACGCTGCCCGGCAACCCCGACACCGACGGCGACGGCCTGAACGACGGCGACGAGGTAGCGCGCGGCACCGATCCCACCGTCCGCGACACCGACGGCGACGGCCTGTCGGACGGCGTCGAGGTGGAGATCACCCTCACCGACCCCCTGCTCGCCGACACGGACGGCGGCGGCGTGGACGACGGCGACGAGATCGCCGACGGCACGAACCCGTTCGACGACACCGACGAGGACCCCGACGGCGACGGGCTGACCAACGGCGAGGAGGACGCCTGGGGCACCGACCGCGACGACGCCGACTCCGACGACGACGACCTGGACGACGGCGACGAGATCGACCGCGGCACCAACCCGCTCGACGCCGACACCGACGACGGCGGCGTCCCCGACGGCGACGAGGTGGCCGAAGGCACCGACCCGCTCGACGAAGGCGACGACGACCCGGACGGCGACGGCCTCGACAACGACGCCGAGGACGCCCAGGGCACCGACCGCAACGTGGCCGACACCGACCACGACGGCCTGAACGACGGCGACGAGGTCGGCCGCGGCACCAACCCGCTCGACCCCGACAGCGACGACGACGACGTGCTCGACGGCGCCGAGGTGCGCGACGGCACCAACCCGCTGGTCGCCGACACCGACGGCGGCGGCGACGACGACGGTGAGGAGCGCGACCAGGGCACCGACCCGCTCGACGCGGGCGACGACGACCCCGACGACGACGGGCTCGACAACGACGAGGAGCGCGCCGCGGGCACCGACGCCCACGACCCCGACTCGGACGACGACGGCCTGCTGGACGGCGAAGAGATCGACCGCGGCACCCTGCCGCTCGACCCCGACACCGACGACGACGGCCTGGAAGACGGCGACGAGGTCGACCGCGGCACCAACCCCAACGACCCCGACTCCGACGATGGTGGTGTCGAGGACGGCGACGAGGTGGCCGGCGGCTACGACCCGCTCGACCCGACGGACGACGCGAGCCAGATCGACACCGACACGCCGGTCGACACCGACACCGACGTCCCCGGCGACACCGACACCGACGTCCCCGGCGACACGGACTCCGACACGCCGGCCGACACGGACACCGTCGACACCGACATCACGGACACCGACACCGTCGACACGGACGGCCTCGACACCGACGACACCACCGACGTCCCCGGTGCCGAGGCCCCGAAGCGCTGGTTCTGCAGCACGTCGGGTGGCGATCCCACCACCCTGTGGGTGCTCGCCCTCGGGCTGCTCGCGATCCGGCGCCGCCGACGCTGACGCCGGTCAGCGGCTCCAGAGGCGCGGCGCCATCACCACCACGAACGCGACGGTGGGCTCGATGCGCAGCGACGTGTTGAGCGCCACGCCCGCACGGCCTTCGAGGCGCAGCCCGGCGCGGTGCAGCTCGCCGCCGCCGACCACCTGGGCGAGGGCCCGACCGGGGTCGCGCAGGCCGACGAGGCCGCCCACGTAGCCCTTGCCGATCGTGCCGCCGCCCGCGAGGTCGCCGCCGCCGCCGAAGTGCGTGGCCCGGACGCCGTCGGGGGTGGTGTAGACGAAGCTGCCGTTGACCAGGGGCGTAAACACGCCCGCCAGGCGCACCCACCCCTTCCCCGCGTCGATGCCGACGCCGACCTCGACCGGCACGGTGACCTTGGCCGCAGGCTCGCGCGCCGTGCCGACGTCGACGACGGCGCCGTAGGACATCGCGACGCCCGCGCCGGTGTGCAGGCGCACGGCGAGCCCGGGCGCCTCGGTCGCGGTCGGCGGTGCGGTGCCCGACGCGGTGGCGGGCGGCGCGGGCGACCAGCTCGCCGGCAGCGCCCCGTCGTCGACCCACGTGGACGTCCACGCCCCGTCCCGGTCGACCTGGAGCACGTGGGGTCCGACCAGATCGAAGCGCGCCGGGGCCTCGTGGCCGTCGAGCCACAGATCGACGCCGGGCAGCCTCGGGCGCGCGTGCGTCCCCGCGGACGGCGGCGGCGTGAAGGTCTTGACCGGCTCGGGCCCGAACACGCGCTCGAGCCCCGGATCGACGCTGAGCGCGGCGGTGACGAGGTCCTGCCAGTCCTGGCCGCGCGCGAACCGCACCAGCGACCAGTGGTAGAGGAAGCGCGCCCACGCCTCGGACGGCACGGGGCCCGCGAGACACGGCACCCGCGCCTGCAGCGCCCGCACGAGGCGGCCGTGCTTGTCGGCGTCGTCGTCGAGCAGGGCGTCGTAGGCGTCGTCGACCAGGGCGCGGAACTCGTCGTCCGACAGGGGCGAGCACCCGGCCTCCTGGGCCCACGCGGGCTGGGCGGTCCACACCGCGAGCCCCGCCACCAGCCGTCGCCACCTCACGCCCACCCGAGCCTCCGCGCCGCAAGGCTAGCACCATCGCCACCCTGCCCGACCTGGACGATCGGAGCGTCGCGGCGGCGTTTCACTGCTTCTCGCAGAACGCGAGGATCTGGCGGCACTGGACCGTCACCGTCTCGTTGGCGCCCACGCTGACCGCGACCTGCCGCTTGAGCCCGGCGCCGAAGTCGGCCCAGACCTCCCAGGTGCCTGCGGTGACGCGTCCGCCCTTCGACGTTCGCCCGTCGGACCGCAGCTCGACCGGGAAGTCGCCCTTGCGCACGATGCGCACCGTGCCGTAGGCGACCTTGGCCGGCGCGGGCTCGACGGCCGCGGGAGCGACCACCGCGGGCTCCGGGGTGGGTGCGGGCGTGGCGGCGGCACGCTCCGGGCGCGCCTTGGCCGCGGGCTTCACGGCGGGCTTCACGGCGGGGGCGGGCACCGGGTCCGGTGCGACCTCCGCCGCAGGGGGGGCGACCGGTGCGGCCTCGGGGACCTCGACGGGCGTCGGGGGGGCCGGCGGCACGGAGGCGGGCGCCTCCACGGGCAGCGGCGGTGTCGGATCGGGGGGCGCGACGTCGGTCGACGCCGCGTCGCCGCGCAGCACCACGAGCCACAGCCCCAGGCTGAGCACGCCGGTCACGACGCCGATGACAGCGAACCAGCCCGACCGGCGGCCGTCGACGCGCTCGCCGACGTCGGTGCCACGCTCGCCGAGGTCGAAGCCCGCGCGCGCGAAGCCGCTGCGCGTGGCCAGGGTGTCCTCGTCGGGCGGAGCGGTGCTGAGCGGGCCGAGCAGCGCAGGATCGGGCTCGGGCTCGGGCTCGGGCTCGTCGAAGAGCTCGGCCGCCGTGGCGTCGTGGGCGTCGTCGTCGGGCCGAGGACGCGGCAGCGGGGCGTCGAGCGGGTCGTCCCCCACCCACGCCTCGTCGTCGAGGGCCGCCCCGTGGGTCAGGAACGTGGTCTCGGTCACCCGCTTGCCCGACCACGCGCCGGTGCGGCCGGTGACGGGTGGCCAGGGGAAGCCGTGCGCCCAGCGCCGCAGCGACGGGCCGTCGAGCTCGTCGGCGATCTCGTGCGCCCGGTCGGCCACCTGGCGCGCGGTGGGCCGCTCGGCGGGTGCGTAGGCGAGCATCGCGTCGACCAGCGCGATCACCGGCGGCGGCAGCGTGGACGGCAGGATCGCGAGGCGCTCGGCCTTGTAGTCGGCGTAGCGCTCGGGCCGCGAGGTGCGCTGACGCACGTCCTTGCGCTTGAGCCCCAGGAAGAACAGCTCGCCGGTGAGCATCTCGAACAGCGTGCAGCCCAGGGCGTAGACGTCCCGGGCCATGTCGGCCTCCTCGGTGTCCATGTGGACGACCTCGGGGGCCATGTACGGCAGGCTGCCCATCAGCACGAGGTGGCTGGTGGCGGTCTCGCGCTCGGGCTGCTGGGCCTTGGCGATGCCGAAGTCGAGCAGCTTGACGGTGCCGTGGGGCGTGACGCGCAGGTTGGCCGGCTTGATGTCGCGGTGGACCAGGTGCAGCGCCTGGCCGTCGGACGCGACGGCGTGGAAGGCGGCGTCGAGCGCGTCGCCGACATGGCCGGTGATCAGCATCGCCACCCGCGCATCGAGCGAGACCGCGTGCTCCAGCACGTACTGCAGGTCGGCGCCGGGCACGTACTCGGTGACCAGCCCGATGCGGCCCTTGAGCACCACCAGATCGCGCACCTGCAGGATCACGGGGTGGTTCAGGGCGCCGAGGATGCGCCCCTCGTCGCGCAGGCGCTCGACGGGCTGGCTGCGGGGGTCGAGATCCTGGGCGAGGATCTTGACGGCGACCTCCTGGCGGATGCCCCCCGTGCTCGCCATCGTGGCCAGGTAGACCTCACCGAAGCTCCCCGCGCCGAGGAGCTCGCGCATCTCGAAGCGGAGCCGACCCGTGTCGTGGTCGGACGAGCGCGGCAGGTGGGGCGCGTTCGGCGGGATGGGACGACCTCCTCGTGGACGCCACTGTACCCAGGCGACAGCGGGCGTGCGCGGCGGACACAAGGGTCGGCACGCCGTCGGGTGGCTTCAGCACGATTCCCGGCCGTTCCGGGACGTTGGCGCCCGCCGTACGGCGGCGGGCGCGCCCGCGCGCGGCGGTGCGGCCCGCGCTCAGGCGGCGCGGTCGCGCGCGTTCGTCGACTCGAAGATGCGATCGGCGTTGGCGGCGACGAACCCCGGGTAGAGGCTGCCGTCGGCCTGGGCGTGGCGCAGGGCGAACTCGTAGAAGCACGTGGGCACCACGAAGTCACCGTCGGCGAAGGCGACGGGCAGCCGATCGGCCATCGTGGACCCCTGCTCCAGCAGCACGCCGGGCGCGCCCTTCACACGGCCTCCACGGTCGTTGGCCTCGTGACCGCGCGCTTCGGCGAACCGCAGCACCGCCTCCACGCTGCGCAGCGCGGGCGACAGCGCGTTGACGAACACCGTGAAGTGGTTGGCACGCAGGCCCATCGCGGCGAGCCAGCCGGCGTACTCGCTCTCGTCGAGGAGGTGCTGGTAGGTGGTGTGGGTGGGCGCCGACCACGGCCGGCCCGACCAGAACACCTCGGGTCCGCGCACGAGGTCGGCGTCGACCTGGTGGGCCAGGCCGTCGAGCAGGGCCCGGCTGCGGGCGGTCAGCTTGTCGGTGAGCAGCTCCGACAGGAACACCTTGGGCACGCCCGGCTCGGGGTGCACGTAGCCGTACGCGCGCAGGTGCTTGTCGGGGAAGGCGTAGGGCGCGAGGCGCTCGTAGCCCAGCGCGAGCAGGGGCTGCTCGAGCGCGTCGAGGCGGATGGCGCCGCGGTCGAGCGTGCGGAACGCCACGTGGTCGTTGACCACGGTCTCGCCAGCGTCGACGAGCGCCTGGCGGATCGAGGCGGCGGCGGGGGCCACGGTGACGAAGTCGGCCCACAGGGCCTCGAAGAAGGCGTGAACGTCCACGGAAGCGTCCTCCACGGCCGCGCCGTCTACGCTGGTTCGGCGGCGGCGTCGAGGGCCCGCGACAGGACGACGTCAGCGTCGACGCTTCGCGACGATCCCCACCCCGCCGGACTATGCTGCGCACCCGTCCTGGAGCGTCCGGTGCGTCTGACCCCCCTCTGCGTCCTGCTGCTGGCGTCCGCGTGCCACCAGACCCCTTCGGACACGGACGACACCGACACCGACGTGCCGGACACCGACACCGACGGCGACACCGACACCGTCGACACCGACGTGGTCGACTCCGACACCGACGTCGTCGAGACCGACACCGAGGTCGTCGAGACCGACACCGACACCGACACCGATGTCGACACCGACCTGCCGCTGGCCACGTCCCTGCTCACGCAGACGCTGCCGCTGGTGTGCCTCGACCCCGAGAACCGGCCCCCCGACCCGTTCGTGCGGCTCGACGCGTTCTACCCGGTGGCGCCGCGGCCCTTCTACGACGGCGGCGGCGCCGTCACCGGCGACTTCGACGGCAACGGCCTCGTCGACGTCGTCGCCATCTCCTGGCAGCGCCCGATCTACTACCGCCAGGGTCCGATCGGAAGCTTCAACCGCGAGATCCTCGCCAACGACCCCACGCTCACCAACGCCACCGGCTTCTTCGGCGGCAGCGCGGTCGACGTCGACGACGACGGCGACCTCGACCTGATGGTCACTGCGCGCGGGCGCCAGAACATCCTGTTCGTCAACGACGGCACCGGCCACTTCGTCGACGGCACCGTCGCCGCCGGCCTCGCCGTGGTCCCCGCCACCCACCACACCACCGGCGCGTCGTGGTCCGACATCGACGGCGACGGCGACCTGGACCTGTTCCTCGCGGGCCACGGCTTCCTCGACGAGACGCGCGCGGTGGCCGACCAGGGCCCTGCCGACCCCTCGTTCCTGTTCGCCAACCAGGGCGACGGCACGTTCGTCGACGTCTCCAACCGCCTGCCCGCCGGCCTGGCCGCGGGGTTCAGCCTGGGCGGTGCGTGGTTCGACGCCGACGGCGACGGCGACGACGACCTGTACGTGATCAACGACTTCGGCGACGTGCTCGAGCCCAACCGCATCGTGTGGAACGACGCCGGCACCTTCCACCTCGACAGCGGCGCCACCGGCCTCGATCTCGCGATGGCCTCCACCGGCCTCGGCGTGGGCGACATCGACGGGGACGGCGACGAAGACCTCGCGATCTCGGGCCGCAACGGTCACACGCTGCTCCGGTCCACCGGCAGCGGCTGGGTCGACAGCGCCACCGACTACCTCTGGATCGACGGCATCGACCAGACCCGCGGCTGGGGCGCCCAGATGTTCGACTGGGACAACGACGGGCGCATGGACATCGGCACGGCCTACGGGGCGTTCGACTCCCCGCTCGATCCCGACGTGCCCACGGCGCAGGCCGACGGCCTGTTCCTGCAGCAGACGCCCGGCCTGTTCCTCGACGCCGCCCCGCTCATCTTCTCCGACGACCGCGGCCCCACCCGCTCGGTCGTCGCCGCCGACCTCGACGGCAACGGCTGGCTCGACACGCTGAAGGTGGGCCTCGACGGCACCGCGTTCATGGACCTCGCCCACTGCGGCGACGAGTCGTGGATCACCGTCGACCTGATCCAGGACGCGCCCAACGTGTTCGGCGTCGGCGCCACCATCACCGCCGAGGTCGGCGCCACCACCGTCGTGCGCCGCATCCGCGCCGGCGGCACCGGCTGGGGCACGGGCGACGGCCCCCAGGCCCACCTCGGCCTCGGGATGGGCCGTCGCATCGATCGCCTGACGATCGCCTGGCCCGATGGCCACGTCGACGTCTACGAGGACCTGCTCACGCGCATCCACGTGCGGATCGACCGCCGCGGGCGGCCCTGACGCAGGCGCCCCCGCTCAGGGCGTGGCGCTCTCAGGTGCGTCGGGCGTGCCGATCGTGGCGAACACGATGGCCATGCACATCTCGTCGTCGAGGCCGCCGCCGTAGCGCACCGGCTGGTCGAAGCGCCGCGTGTCCCAGGTGCAGGTGATCTCGACGTCGTCCTCGTGGTCGACCACCAGCGGCTCGTCGAACAGGTACAGCCCCTGGGCGTCGAAGTCGTAGTGCGTGACGTCGGACAGGCACGCGCGCGTGCCGTCGGGCAGGATCCGCTCGACCTTGAGCCGCCGTCCGGCCTCGTGCATGTGCGACCCCACGCCCCACAGCGTGAGCGGACCGGAGCCGTTGGGCCGCATCCGATCGAAGTGGGCGTGGCGGGTGACCTGCTGCCGGCCGGGCGGCAGCTCGAACTGGGTGTAGGCGAAGCGGAGCATGACGCCGCGCTTGGGCCCGCGGGGCTCCACCTGCAGCTGCACCGTGGTCTGGTCGGGGCCGGGCTCGGCGCGGGCGACGTAGTGGACCTGCAGGATCACGACCGCGCCGGGGTCGATGCCGATGCCCGTGCCGTCGGGGTAGTGCACCGGCGGCAGGCCGGGGACCCACCCCCCGACGAACGTGGCGCCTTCGACACCCGGCGAGCCGTAGCAGGGGTAGCCGGGCAGGTCGTCGGCAGCGTCGGCCTCGCGCGCCGCGGCGGCCCCCTCGGGGTCGGTGACGAACACGATCGCGTGGTGGACGAGGTCGCGGGCGCCCGCGAGCACCTGGAACCCGGTGACCACCGAGCGGGACGCCACGCCCATGTCGAGCACGAAGCAGCGGTGGTCGTCGCCCAGCGACAGGTCGGGCGTGAACGGCGCGTCGGGGCGCAGCTCGAGGTCGACGCGATCGAGCGCGACCGGCTCGGGGGCCACGAGCCGCGGCAGGTCGGGCCTGCCCTCGGGGGCGCCACCGTCGGCCCAGGCGCGGAACGTGGCGATCTGCTCGGGGGACAGCCACGCCGCGTTGCGGAACGTGCGGCACTCCCCGCAGTCGGAGGGGCCCGGCGGCGGCATGGCGCGGTCGTGGGTGACCTGGCGGATCGCAGACGCCCACGGGCGGGCGTGGTCGTAGTCGTCGAGCGCGAACGGCGCGACACCGTCCTGGGCGTGGCACGACACGCACGCCTGCTGCACCAGCGGGGCGACGTCGTCGGACCAGGTGGGCGTGCTGTCGAACGCGACCCCTGCGCCCACGTCGTCACACGTGGCCAGCAGCGGCAGCGCCGTGTCCTCCACGCGCTCGGTGTCGACGATGCCCGTGCCGTCGGTGTCGACGTCGGTGTCGACGGTGTCGTCGTCGGTGGGGGCGTCGTCGGTGGGCGCCACGCTCGCCGTGCAGGCGGACACGGCCACGACCAGCGCGAACGTCGTCCTCCCCAGCCAGCCCGCGCCCATGCCGTCACCCTCGCCCGGGCCACCGCCCGACCCGCCTCCCCCTAACGCCCTGCGACAGAACCGCGACGCGGCGCGCGTAGACCGGGCGCGCGGTGGGCGGTAGGCTCGTCGCGACCGCACCCGGAGCCACGCATGCGCCTCGCCCTCGCCCTGATCGCCGCCGCCACCCTGTCCACGGGGTGCGCCACCGTGAACTGCAACCAGTACTTCGACGAGGTCGAGCGGTGCACCGAGGAGGCCACGGGCGAGAACGTCGACTTCAACCCCGCCACGATCCCGGGCTTCGGCTACTGCGAGATCTACACGGGCCCGCTCTCCCTGGGCGTCCCGCAGCCCGACTGGGCCTGCAAGGTCGACGCCTACCGCGACGCCGACTGCACCACGACCGAGGGCTTCAACGCCGCGCAGGAAGCCGACAACGCGTGTGACTGAGAGGGCCGCCGCTCACCCGCCGGCGTCGACCACCCCGTGCACGAAGCCGGTCAGGTCCGAAAGCGTCTGCGACTCGAGCGTGCCCTTGTCGAACATGCGCGTGCCGTGCTGGTCGCCGCGCTCGACGAACGACCACACGCCCGGCGCGTCGGCGACGAAGCCGGTGCTGTAGGGCTCGGTGGTGGGGTACAGCCACAGGAGCGGGAACGAGCCGTCGGGCCAGGTGTCGCGCGCCATCGTGTGGTTGGACTCGGTGTACGCACCCGGCGACAGGAACACCAGGGCCGCCGCCGCGGGGAGATCGCTGTCGCGGGCCACCTGGTAGTCGTAGGTGGGCGTGGTGCCGTTCGACGCGCCGACGATCACCAGCCGGTCGCGGTCGACCGCGCAGGTGCGCGCCGGATCGAGGGCGAAGCGCACGGCGGCCTCGGCGTCGGCGAGCGCACCGGGCCCGGTAGTGGCGTCTTCGGCCTTGCCCGCCGAGTCGCCGGCACCCCGTCGGTCGACGTTGAGCACGGCCCAGCCCTCGTCGTGCAGCGCCTTGCGGACGCGCGGCGGGTAGCCGGTGCGGTCGAAGCTCACGGGGTTCATGTGGAACAGGACCAGCACGGGCGCGTCGGCGCTCGCGGCAGGCCACCAGTCGGCGACGAGCTGCACGCGGTCGGACGTGAGGAAGGACACGACGCGGTCGTCGCTGCCGCAGGCCTCGGGGCCGTCGTCGACGGCGACGTCGGTGGTGGCGGTGCCGCAGGCACCGAGCAGGACGAGCAGCCCCGGGGTCGTCCATCGGGTCGCGGTCCAGGGTCGCATCGTCGCCTCCGTCTGCAGCACGCGATCCCGTAGCGCGCCCCGCCTGCCGTCGGGAGATGCCGCGGGTCCGTCCCCGGTGACAGCGGGGGGCGATCCCCGCTCACCGCGCGGTCGTCGGTGTTAGCGTCGGGCGGTGCGACACCTGCTGCCCGTGCTGGGGCTCCTCGGCGCCTGCAAGACCGAGCCCGTCTCGGCCGTGATCGATCACGTGCCGCGCGTGGAGGTCGTCGCGGTCACCGCGCCGCCGCCCTCCCTCGATCGCACGCTGCTGTCGACGCTGTCGGCGGCACGCGACGCCACGCTCACGCCGATGGTGCCGGGCGTGGTGCTGCAGCGCCCCGTCCAGGCCGGCGACCGCGTCCGCAAGGGCGATCCGATCCTCGTGCTCGACGACCGCGAGGCCCGCGCCAACCTGCTCGCCGCGCGCGCGGCGCGACAGGACGCCGAGGCCGTCCTCGCCGAGGCCCGCGCCCAGGCCGGTCGCGTCCGCACGCTGGGCGACGGCGCGTCGAAGGCCCAACAGGACAGCGCCGGGGTCGCGGTCGAGCGGGCCTCCGCGGCCGTCGACGCCGCGCGGGCCCAGGAGCAGCTCGCCGCCGTCACCGTCGACCGCATGACGTTGTCCGCGCCCTTCGACGGCGAGGTCGCCTGGATCGCGCCCGAGGTGGGCGAGTCGGTCGGCGGTGGCCTGCCCGCGGCCCGCGTGGTCGACGCCACCGACTCCCGCGTGGTGGTCGGGCTGCTGCAGGACGAGGTCGGCCCGGCGAGCACCGCCGAGGCCACGTTCGAGATCGTCGCCGGCAGCCGCCGGGTGCCGGCCACGCTCGCGTGGGTCTCCCCTGCCGCCGATCCGCGCACGCTCGACTGGCGCGCCGAGCTCACCGTCCCCGGCCACCCGTTCCCGCCCGGCACGCCCGTCCAGGTGGTGCTGCACCTGCCGCTCGACCTGGCGGACGGCGTGCTCCCGCCCCAGGCCGTCACCGACGGCAGCGTCTGGCGTCTCGACGGCACCACCGTGAGCCAGGCGCCCGTCATGGTCGTCGGCGAGGTGCGGCAGGGCCTGCTGGTCACCGGGCTGCCCGTGGGCACCGAGGTCGTGCGCTACCACGCCGAGCCGCTCGCCGACGGCGACGAGGTGGTGCGGGTGGAGCCGCCGTGATCCGCACGCTCGTGCGCGTGGGCATCGACAACCCCGTGCTCCTCAACCTGACGTTCCTGGTGGTGGTGCTCGCCGGGCTGTGGTCGTGGACGGCGCTGCCCAAGGAGGAGTTCCCGCCGCTGGAGGTCGACCGGGTCATCGTGTTCGTCGGCTGGCCCGGCGCCACGCCCGAGGAGGTCGAGGACCAGCTGCTGCGCCCGATCGAGGACGCCATCGAGGACACCGAGGGCCTCAAGCACGTCTACGCCGAGGCGAGCGAGGCCCGCGCCCTGCTCACGCTGGAGTTCGTCCGCGGCACCGACATCGAGGGCGCGCGCGACGCGGTCATCCGCAGCGTCGACGGCCTGGACGACCTGCCGTCCGACAGCCTGCCGCCGGCCGTCGACGTGGCCCGGCTGCGCAACCAGCTCCTGCACGTCAGCCTCGTCGGCGATCCGCGCCGCACCGACGTCGCCGACGCCATCGCGAGCGAGCTGCTCGCCCAGCCCGGCGTGGCCGAGGTGCAGCAGACCGGCGGCTACGACCGTCGGGTGCGCGTCGAGCTCGATCCGGCCCGCGCCGCCGCGCTCGGCATCGGCCCCCAGCAGGTGGCCGGGGCGCTCCAGGCGGCTGCCGTCGGTGCGCCCGCAGGCTCCATCGATCTGGACGCGCAGAGCGTGCTCGTGCGCGTGCCGAAGGGCCTGCGCGGCGTCCCCGACCTCGCCACCGTGCCGCTGACGTCCGGCCAGGGCTCCACGCTGACCGTGGGCGACGTGGCGCGGGTGACCCCCGAGTGGGTCGAGCCCGACCTGACAGTGCGCGTCGACGGCCAGCCCGCCATCGACCTGTTCGTCATCCGCCAGGACGATGCCGACGCCCTGGAGGCCGTCCCCCGGCTCGCCGCGTGGGTGAAGGAACGGGACGGGACGCTGCCGCCCGGGCTGCACCTGATCGGCAACGACGACTCGGCCCGCTTCGTGCGCGACCGCCTCGCCACCCTCGGCCAGAACGGCATCGCCGGCCTGCTGCTCGTCGCCGGCGTGCTCGCCCTGTTCATCGGCCTGCGCAACGCAGCGCTGGTGGTGTGGGGCATGCCGGTGGCCTGGCTCGGGGCCGTGCTCGGCATGTACGCCACCGGCACGTCGATCAACCTCATCTCGGTGTTCGCGCTGCTGCTGGTCACCGGCATGATCGTCGACGACGCGATCGTCATCGTCGAGAACGTCCACCGTCACCTGGAGGCAGGCAAGGACCGCGTGACGGCCGCCGTCGACGGCACGATGGAGGTGATGATCGCGGTGGCGTCGTCGTCGATCACCACGTGCCTCGCCTTCGCGCCCCTGATGATGCTCGAGGGCGTGGTCGGGCGCGTGATGCGCATCGTGCCGATCGTGGTCATCCTGTGCCTGATGGCGTCGCTGTTCGAGGCGTTCTTCGTCCTGCCCGGCCACCTCGCCCACTGGGCGAAAGAGGGTCACCAGGAGGACGAGGACAACCTGCCCACGCGGCTGCTGGTGCGCGTGTACACGCCGGTGCTGCACGCCGTCACCCGGGCGAAGCACCGCGGTCTGGCGCTGGTGGCGCTGAGCGCCGGCGTCGTGGCGGCGCTGTCGCTGGGGCTGGTGATGCGACTGCAGCTGACCACGCCCGGCGAGCCCCTGTTCGCCTTCGTGCACCTCGACCTGCCGCCGTCGGCCGACGCCCAGCAGACGACCGCCGTGGTGCGCCAGACCGAGGCCTTCGTCGCCGAGCACGCCGACGACCTCTACCACTTCGTCCGCAGCAAGATCGGCGAGCAGGTGGTGCCCCCGGCGCTGCCGGTGTGGGGCGCGCGGCACGGCGAGGTGGTGATCGGCTTCCACAACGACCCCGCGCGGCTCGAGCGCGTCTCGGTGTTCCTCGACGACCTGCGCACGTGGCTCCACGACCGCCCCGACGTCCAGGACGTGGCGATCACCACGCTGACGGGCGGCCCGCCGGTGGGCAAGGCCATCGACCTGCGCGTGCGCGGTCGTGACGGCGACGCCGCGGTGGCGGTGGCCCTGCAGCTGGCCGACAACCTCGCCGCGCGGCCCGGGGTCAGCGACGTGCGCACCGAGGTGGCCCCGGGTGCTGTCACCTTCGACGTGCAGGTCGACCCGGAGCGCGCCGCGGCGCTCGGCCTGCGCGAAGCCGACGTCGCCCTGGCGGTGCGCGCGGCGATGGACGGCGCCACCGCCATCGACCTGCCCGTCGACGAGCGCACCACCGAGGTGCGGGTCGCCCTGCCCGCCCCCACCGACCGCGCGGGGGTGGCCGACCTGCCGGTGCGCCTGCCCGACGGTCGCACGGTGCGCCTGCGCCAGGTGGCCGACGTGGTCCGCAACCGCAGCATCGAGCGCATCCAGCGGGTCGACGGCGAGCGCAGCGTGCGCATCACGGCCGACGTCGACGCCGACGTCACGTCCACCGACGACGAGCGCGCCGCCCTCGACGCCGCCTTCGCCGCGCTCCCGCCGCAGGGCCTGTCGCTGTTCTGGGGCGGCGAGGTGGAGGACACACGCGAGAGCTTCGGTCGCCTCCCCGCGGCCGCCGTGCTCGCCACGATGCTGATCTACGCGCTGCTGGCGGTGCAGTTCCGCAGCTACGTGCAGCCGCTGATCATCCTGGCGGCGGTGCCGCTGGGCCTCGCCGGGGCCATCCTCGGCCTGTTCGCGTTCGGCATGGACCTGTCGCTCATCGCGATGATCGGTGCGGTCGGCCTCATCGGCATCGTGGTCAACGACAGCCTCGTGCTCGTCGACTTCATCAACCGCCTGCGCAGCGACGGGAAGGGAGCGCGCGACGCCGTCGTCGAGGCGTCGCTCGTGCGCCTGCGCCCGATCCTGATCACCACCGTCACCACCGTGCTCGGCCTGTTCCCGCTGGCGATCGGCGTGGCCGGCAAGGAGCCGCTGCTGGCCCCGATGGCCGTGTCGATCAGCGTGGGCCTGGCGTTCGCGACGGCGCTGACGCTGGTGGTGGTGCCGGTGCTGTACCTGGTGCTGGAGGACGTGGGCGGGTGGTTCCGGCGCGGGGCGTGAATCGGTCCGATGTCCGCCTCGCTCGGCACCACATCGTCGCCCACGCCCGCCGCGCGTCGCGGTAGACCGCGCCCATGCGACACCCTCGACGCCTGCTGTTCCTCGTCCTCCTCGCCAGCGCCTGCGCCACCGGCCCCACCGCCGCCGAGCAGGCGGCCGAGGCCCGCCTCGCCTGCACGTTCGCGCCGGGCGACGACGCGGTCACCACCCTCGGGGTCGACGCCGAGCTGCCCGCCTCGATCCCCATCGACCACCTCGTCATCGTGATGAACGAGAACCGGTCGTTCGATCACTACCTGGGCCGCTACGGCCAGGACGGCGCCCACGACCTCGACGGCCTCCCGTCCGGGTGGACCGTCCCCGGCGTGGACGGCGGCGCCGTCGCGCCCCACCACCTCGACAGCCCGTGCCTGCCGGTCGACCCGCCCCACACCTGGGAGGCGATGCACACGTCGTGGAACCGCGGCGCGTTGGACGGCTTCGTGACCCGCGGCGCCATCGGCGGCACCGACGGCACCTATGCGATGGGGTACTACGACGAGGACGACCTGCCGTTCTACCACTGGCTCGTGCAGACGTTCGCCACGTCCGACCGGTACTTTTCTTCGGTGATCGGCCCCACGTGGCCCAACCGCCAGTACCTGTACGCCGGTCACAGCAACGGCGGGAAGGAGACGGGCGAGAACCTGATGGGCGATCAGCCCACGATCTTCGACGCGCTCACCGAGCGCGGCGTGACGTGGGGCGTGTACACCGACGGCACGCCGCGCCAGGACAGCCTGGGTTGGGGCTTCGGCCACGAGGGTCACGCCCTGTTCGCCACCTTCCTGACCCAGCTCGCCGACGGCACGCTGCCCCAGGTGGCGTTCGTCGACCCATCGGGCAAGCAGGACGAGCACCCGGCCAACGACATCCACGGCGGCGAGGCCTGGGCGGCCACGCTGATCGCCGCCGCGGTGGCCAGCCCGCTGTGGCCGCGCCTGGCCGTGCTGTACACCTACGACGAGGCCGGCGGCCTGGCCGACCACGTGCCGCCGCCTGCCGCGTGCGTGCCGTTCCCCGACCAGCCCGCCTTCGACCACCTCGGCTTCCGCGTGCCGTTCTTCGTGGTGTCGCCGTGGGCCCGGCCCGGCTTCGTCAGCCACGCCGTGCACGAGCACGCGTCGATGCTGCGGCTCGTGGAGCTGCTGCACGGCATCCCGGCGTTCACGGCGCGGGACGCGAACAGCGACGCCCTGCTGGACCTGTTCGACTTCGAGAGCCCGCCGCGGCTGGACCCGGGGCCCATGCCGGCGGCAGCGCCGACGGTGGGCTGCGAGTAGCGGGGCGACGTCGGGGGTGGGGGCGTGACCTCGCTCCCCGCGCTCACCCTACAGCCAGCCCGACGCCTCCACGTCGTTCCACAGCCCCTGCGCGCGCTGCGCGAGGTCCATGGACGCGGTGGACAGCGTGAAGTCCGACAGGGGCGTCCGCAGCTCACGCCAGCGGGCGTATGCACACGCCACCAGGGCGCCCTGCTGGATCTTCAGGTCGTCCTGCGTGAGGCCGTCGACCACTGCGGGCACGAGGACGCGGTCCTGGTCGTCCAGGCGGGTCAGCACAGCGACGCGTCGTATCCACCGCGCCATGGCGGCGTCCGTGGTGGCGGTTCCACGCCCGTCGAAGCCCGTCCCCGCGCCTACAGCGGCCCCTGCACCGCGATGTTGATCGTGCTCGACGGCGTCCGCGGCCCGCCCGGCACGTCCGACAGCCACCCCCAGTGGATGAACGGCCGCAGGGTGATCGCCCCCTGCCACAGCAGCGTGGCCCCCACGCCCACGGTCGGCATGGGCGGGCCGGGGTCGTCGCCCTCGAACAGCCAGGCGATCTCGGCCACGCCCGACAGGTAGAAGCCGATGTCGAAGAACGGGTCGCGGGTGCGGCCGAGGAAGGGACGGACCTCGATCATCTCGGCCAGCACGCCGTCGCCGCGGGTGCGGCTGCGCTGGTAGCCGGTGAGCACCTGCTCGTCGCCGAGCTCGTCGCGGAGCACGCCGCCCAGCCACTCCTGCTCCCACCACGGCCGGTTGCCCCAGGTCTTGTCGAACACGGCCCGGCTGCCGATGGTGAGCCACTTGCCGGCCACGGGCCACCAGCCCATCAGCTCGGTGTTGACCCCCGCCAGCGGCTGGAACGACCGCTCGCCCGCGCTGCCGCCGAAGCGCGCCGACGCCTCGAACCGCACCCCCTTGCGGGGCTCGGGCCACCGGTCGACCTCCTGCAGGAACACGCCGAACGAGGTGTCGAAGTAGACGTTGTTCCCCAGGCCGTATGGGTCGCGCGACGCCAGCAGCGAGCCCGCGTTGGCGGCGGTGTGGCGGTAGCGCAGGAAGCCCTGCACCCACACGTACAGCGGCGTGCGCGGGATCTTGATGTTGTACGTGACCATCGCCGTCGGACCCTGGACCACGTTGCCCTTGGCGCGCTCCTCGGGGACGCGGACGGACACGTCGTCGCCGCCCGACCCCACGTAGATCATGTCCTTCCACGACCGGTAGGCGACGCGGGCGAACAGGTAGTTGGTCGCGAGGTGCTCGTACTCGATGTAGTTCGAGCTGTAGTTGCCGGACGTCGTCCAGAACGTCCACGCCGACACGCGGTTGCGGTAGCCGTCGTCCAGCGTGCGCAGGCGGTCGTAGAGCACCACGCCCAGCCCGAGCGCGGCGCCGTCGATGCTGTTGTAGTCGAACAGCGGCACCACGATGCCGCCGACCCGGTAGGGCCGCTGCCTTGGCGCTGTGGCCTCCACGACGGCGCTGTCGTCCGGCACGCCGATCGGGTTCGCCGGCGGCGCCTGGTCCTGCCCCTCCCCCTGCGTGTCGGCCGGGGTCTCGGGCGGGTCACCGTCCTGCGCGCACGCCGTCTCGACGGTGGCCGCCGCCACGACGACGCAGGCCACCGCTCCCAGGGCTCGGCGCAGCGTGCGGATGGGCGACCTCCTCGCGACCCGCGCGTCCTATCCGCCCAGCCGCTCGGGACCAGCGCGCGGGACGACGAACGCGAACGGACGGCGAACAGCACCCGCCCCATCACGGGCGCGATGTGGCTTGCGCGGCTGTCGACGGTCGAACGTGTAGACCAGCACGTTCGTGTCGAGGAAGTACCTACCGTTCATTCAGGGTGTCGCGATCGAAGGGACCACCGGCGACCAGGTCGTGCAGCTGCGCCATCACCTCGTCGTAGGCGACCGCCACCCCCTCGACAGCGGCGTAGCTCGCGAGCCAGGTGCGGAACGCCGCGTTGAGGGTGGTGTGCTGCCGGCGTGCGCGGGCACGCGCCCTCTCGATGAGCGTCTCGTCGGCGTTCAGCGTGATGTTGCGGGTCATGGCAAGCCTCCGGATGGGGTCTCCGAAAGCCTACCGCCGACGCTGAGGGGTGACCACGAGCAGCCGTTCCACGCTTCCCCGTGGACACGATCTCGCCACGATCCATCACGTTCGGACGCGATCCCACCCGCATGAGGTACACCGCTCGGCCCCCCGAGGACCCTGCCTGTGCGCTCGTTGCTGCCCGCCCTGCTCGCCCTCGCCTTGATCCCCGGGCTCGCCCGCGCCGACGACCCACCCCGCAAGGGCGGGTTCCTGTCCAAGATGCACTACGCGGTCGGCCTCGACCTCCAGGTGGGCGCGGATGCCATGGGCAGCCCGTCCTTTCCGGTGATCGTGCTGGAGCCGGCCGGGTTCGAGTGGCGGTCGTACTTCACCGACCGGGTCGCGTGGCACACCACGCTCAACATCTACCGGATGCTGGAGCCGGCGATCGCGCGCGGCGAGGGGCGCATCGACTACGACCTGCACCTGGGCGCCCACCTGCCCGTCGCCGAGCGCCGCGAGGCCGTGATCGCGCCGGGCGCGTCCGTGGCCTACGGCTTCAAGCCGAGCCGCTACCAGCGCTTCGTCGGCGACATCCGCCTGGGCGTCGACCTGCACGGCAAGCAGCACAAGGTCACCACCAGCGTGCTCGTGCGCCCCTACGCCGGCTGGGCCCGGGAGCCCGACGCCGAGAAGGGACGGTTCGTCACCGGGGCGCTCGTCGAGATGCTGCTGCTGTTCCACCTGCCGAAGAAGGCCGACAAGCTGCGCGACACGGCCACGGCGGGGTAGCCCCGGGGTCGTGGGGTCGGGTAGACCGTGGCGATGTCCGTCGACGCGCTCACGCTGGCAGTCTGGGTGGTGCAGGGCCTCGTGCTCTACGCCGCGTCCACCGTCGCGTTCGACGTCATCCACGCCCTGCTGCACGCCTTCGCCCGCTCCTCGTGGCGGCCGCTGCAGTGGCTGGCCTCGTTCCACACGGTCCACCACCAGTTCCTCGGCACCGACCTCCGGATCGACCGAGGCTTCGAGCGGGCGAACCTCTGGTGGCACCACCTCCCCGAGTCGACCGTCGCGATGGTCGCGTCCACGCTGGGCTACCTCGTGTTCCCGCCCGAGCCGGTCACGTTCGTCATCGCGCTGCACGCCTTCCTGCTGGGCGTGCGCTGGTGGCTGCGCGGGGTCGACGGCTTCCACCACGAGCACACCCGCGTGCTCCGTCCGCTGTCGGGCGTGTTCGTCGGCCCGCAGTACCACGCGCTGCACCACGTCCATCCCGAGCAGTACATCGGCTCGCTGCTCACGGTGTACGACCGCGTGATGGGCACGGGCTGTCCGATCGCCGGGCAGACGTTCGCGGTCACGGGCGCGTCGGGCAGCTTCGGCAGCGGCATGTGCAGCCTGCTCGAAGCGCGCGGGGCCACGGTGCTCCGGCTCAAGCACGGCGTGGACTGGACCTACGACGACTACCGGGGTGCGGACGCCGCGCTGGCTGCTGCGAACGTCCTCGTGCTCGCCCACGGCAGCAAGGTCGACCAGGCGATGGAGGCCAACGCCGACAGCTTCGCTGTGTTCACCGAGCGCTTCCGCGCCCTGCACGCCAACGACCTCGCGCCGGCCGAGGTGTGGGCCGTCGGGTCGGAGATCGAGGTGCACCCCGCCTTCGGAGACGAGGCGTACTACGCGTCGAAGCGCGCGTGGGCGCGCGTGGCCCGGCACCTGCTCCACGCGCGCGACATCACCTACCGGCACATCGTCCCGTCCGCGTTCTCGTCGCAGATGGGCCCGGGGTTGATCAGCGGACGCACCGCCGCGTGGATCGCGCTGCAGCAGATCGTGCGCGGCAGCCGCTACGTGCCGGTGACCTACTCGGGCCTGGCGCTGGTGGGGTGGGTGAAGTTCCCGCTGCGCTGGCACGCCGTGACGCCCGCAGCGTGGCTGGCGGCGCGGGGCCTCGCGGAGCGCGCCCAGCTCGCCGCCTGACGCCCGGAGAACCCCGATCCCGTTCCCGAGCCCGTTCCCGTTCCCGAACGGCTCGGCACCCCATCCCGACACGCGCTCGGCCCCGACGAACGGGATCGGGAACGGGATCGGGATCGGGAGCGGGAGCCACCGCCTACAGGCGGCCGAGGGCGAGCAGCAGCTGCACCGCGGCGAGGTCCCGGTTCATGCGCTCGGTGACCTCGGCCAGCGCCGTGGCGTCGCGGGAGACGCGCGCCGTCTCCACGTCGAGGAAGGTGGTGGACCCAGCCTCGAAGCCCCGCTCGGCCAGGGTCAGGTTCTCGTCGGCGAGCGCCTGCTCGGCCTGCACCGCGTCCCATGCCTGGCGCGCCCGACCCAGGCGCTCCCACGCCACGCGCACGTCCTCGGTGACCTGCTGGCGACGCTGCTCCACCACGAGGTGAGCCGCCGCGGCACGGCTGCGCTGCTCGCGGGACCGCGCCATGCGCAGGCCGCCGTCGAACACCGTCCAGTTCAGCTGGAAGCCCGCCCGCCACTGGGCGCCGACGGGGTTGAACAGCGTGCCCGCGCGGTCGAACAGGCCCGAGAACACGAAGTCGACCTCGGGGACCCACCCCAGATCGCGCGCGACGCGCTCCCGGCGGGCCGCGTCCTCGCGCCACGTGGCCGCCACGACGTCGGCGCGCGTGCCCAGGGCCTGCTCCAGCGCAGCGTCGAGGTCGTCGGGGACGTCGAACGCCTCCGGCAGCTCCAGCGCCCCCTCCGGGTCGAGTCCCGTGGTCCGCACGAAGGCCTGCTGCGCGGCGACGAGCTGCTCGCGGGCGCCGAGCAGGTCACGCTTCGCCCGCGACAGCGCGAGCTCCGCCTGCAGCGACGCCCGACGGTCGGCGAGCCCGGCGTCGACCTGCTGCCGCGCGAGCTGGAGCTGACGCTCGGCCACCGCCACGCTCGCCGCGCCTACGTCGATCGCCGCGCGGGCCGTCGCCAACCCGTAGAACGCCTGGGCGACCGCCGCGCGCACCTGCTGCCGCGCTCGGGCCTCGTCCTCGGACGCCGCCTTCCACACCCGCGTGGCCGCCTGCCAACCGGGCACGGCCCCCGCCCGCAGGATCGGCTGCACGAGGCTGACGTTGCCGTTCCACGACTGCGCCTGCTGCAGCAGGATCGGCTCGGCGTTGGGGTCGGGCTCGATGAAGCCGTCGGGGACGCCGATCTGGTCGCGCAGGCTCGTGTAGAAGCTGTCGGGGATCGCGATGTCGTCGGCGTAGAACACCGCGTTCCACTGGGTGACGACCTTGGGCATCTGCACCGACAGCGCCTGCCAGCGCAGCGTGGCCGCCTGTCGGGTCTGCTCCCGGGCCAGGCGCAGCTCGACGTTGGCGTCCTCCGCCGCCGTCCAGGCCTGCTCCAGGGTGACGGCGCCAGCCGGCGCGGACCACAAGGCCGCCGCCACCATCCCCCAGCGCCAGGACCCTGCTGCCACGCCGCGCCCGCGCCCGCCGCACGCACGACGGGTCCGGCCGGGACGTACCCGACGCGGACCCGAGGGACCAACGCGCCGCCCCGGCGCGTCGCGGTTCAGTCCCAGCAGTTGGCGGTGGTGTCGTCGATGCCGACCCACGCCCGCTCGGTCGTGTCGAAGGCGCCGAGTGCCGTGAACCCGAAGCCGCCGTCGTGGTGTTCGGCCATGCGCCAGCCGTCGCCGAACCAGCCGGCGCACACGTCGTCGCCCGCCGACATCGCCGTGAGCTGACAGCCGGAGATCCCTGTCGCCAGGGCTGCCTCCCCGGCGAACCAGGTGCCCGACACGCCCGGGTTGGCCGCCGCCGTCGACCGCACACAGAGGAGCGGGCGGGTCGCGGCGCAGGTGGCGTCGCCGTCGTAGGCATCACAGCCCGCGCCGGCCCAGCACGACATCGTCACGGTGCCGGCGTTCGCGTCGCGGGCGGTCTGGCCCCAGGTCATGCCGTCGCCGGTGCAGGTGCCGACGGTGCAGTCGGGCAGGCCATCGTCGGTGAAGTCCCACTCCGACAAGTCGAGCACGCCGTCGCAGTCGTCGTCGACGCCGTTGCACGTCTCGGGCGCGACGACCTGCACGTCCGGGTCGTGGTCGTTGCAGTCGTCGCTGGCGCTGGCGCCGTCCCCGTCGTTGTCGGCGTCGGTGTTCCAGCAGTTGGCGGGCTGGTTGCCGATGCCCACCCACACCCGGTCGGTGGCGTCCCAGTCGCCCAGCCCCGACAGCGACCAGCCGCCCGCGTCGTGGAAGCGCGCCATCCGCCAGCCGGTGCCGAGCGTCGCCGCACACCACGCGTCGGCCGACGTGTCCGTGGCGAGCTGGCAGCCGGCGATCGGCGGACTGGTCGCCACCTGGTCGCCCGTCCACGCCGAGGCGCCGTTCGGGTTCAGGGCGTCGCCTTCCTGCACGCACAGCACCGCGCGGGTGGCGCTGCACGCCGTGTCGCCGACGTAGGCGCTGCAGCCGTCCCCCGCGTGGCACGACACGGTGACGGTGCCTGCGTCGGTGTCCTCGGCCGCGAGGTCCCACGTCATGCCGTACCCGCCGCACGTCGCCGGAGCGCAGTCCGGCAGGCCGTCGCCGGTGCTGTCGCCCTCCAGCAGCGGCAGCTGAAGGTCGCAGTCGTTGTCGACGCCGTCGCACACCTCGGCGTTGCCGGGGAAGCGCGCGGCGTCGGCGTCGTCGCAGTCCCGATCCGCCGTGACCCCGTCGCCGTCGGCGTCCACGGGCGCCACGGTGTCGGTGTCGACCACGGTGTCCGTGTCGACCACGGTGTCGGTGTCGGCGACGGCGTCGCTGTCCACGGTGTCCTGTGTGTCGACGTCATCGTCCTTCGCGCCGTCGGGCGACGGCGCACCACAGGCCACGACGAGTCCCATCCCCACGATCCAGGCGAGCTTGCTGGTCATCACGTTCCTCCCGGTTGACCGCCATGGAGGTCGGGAGGGAGGAGACGGCCTTGGGTGGGTGTTACCGTGCGTGACCGTGCGCGGGCCGGTGTCCCGTCCCGTCGTACGAAGGTACGAATCGAAGCGAGGCTCGGCCCGAGCCACGAGGGGGGCGGCGATGTGGATCCTGTTGGCTGCGTGGATGACGACGGCGTGGGCGGGTGATGGCTGCATGGGCGGTGACGCCGACCCCGCGCTGGGTCGCGACCGCCTCCACTGGGACCATTGGGTGCCCACGGACAGCGAGGAGTGGGGCAAGATCCGCGAGCTGTGGGTGACGGTCGACGCGACGTCGATGGTCCTCAAGCTGCAGGTCACCAGCAAGTTCAAGCCGATCGACGTGCTGCCCGCGGGCACGCCCGTGGAGTTCCGCTTCAAGAAGGGCGGCCTCGTCACGGTGCCCCTGCCCAAGGACGTCGAGCTGGGGGACGCCATCCTCCGGCGGATGATGCTGGAGTTGCCGATTCCCCCCGACGCAGCGACGACGCTCGCCACGACACCGCTCCAGGGCCTGCGCATCGTCACCGAGGGACTCGACTGGTCCTACCACTTCAACACCCAGGGAGCGGGCACCGTGCGCACGGCCGCGAAGTGCGCCGTCGCGATGCACGCAAGCGCCCCGGCGCCGACGGCACCGTAGCCGCCGGGCTCACCGCGCTCCGGTGGCCCGCACGACGAAGCCCGCGGCCTCTCGCGTGACCACGCCGGCGTCGAGGAGCTCGTCGAGGCGGTCGGCGGCGTCCAGGCGGTCGACGCCGAGCACGGTGGCGGCGGCGTCGAGGTCGAAGGGTGCGGGCAGGGCGGCCAGGCGGTCGCAGGCGCGTCGCGCGGCCGGGCCCAGCCGGACGCCGTCCTCGGGGAGGTCGGCGCGCGCGTCGACCGTGCGCGGGACCAGACGGTAGCCCCCGCCGCGGGTGGCGACGAGGTGCTCGGGCTCGGACGGGTCCACCTCGATCTTGCGCCGCAGGCGCAGCACGGCCATGTCGATGGCGCGGGTCTGGGTCGACGGGCGGGCGTGTCCCCACACCTGCACCGCGAGCTCGTCCCGGGGCACGTCGCGGTGGGGACGGGCGGCGAGGTAGGCGAGCAGATCGGCCTCGCGCTGGGTCAGGCGCACCTCGCCCGCATCGCCCTGCAGCGCCCGGCGCGCGAGGTCGAGCGTGCCGCGCACGAGCTGGAGCGTGGCGGGCACCGTCCCGGCGGTCAGCGTCTCCACCGCGGCGGTCACAAGCGCCGGCGTCGGCCGCTGCACCACCGCGAGCGGCTCGAGCTGGACGCGCTCCTCCGGCGGCGGGTGCCCGTCGAGGAGCACCAGCGCGCTGAACCGGTGCCCCGCGGCGCGCCACGCCCGCAGACGGGGCCAGTCCGCCCCCAGCACCACCAGCGTGGCGCGGGCGAGCGTGTCGGCGTCCGGCTCGCGGTCGGCGGTCCAGGCCAGCCCCGCGTCGTCGAGCCAGGGGCCGACGCTCGGCTCGGTGACCAGCACGAGGCCCGGTGCGCCGTCGACCCAGGCCTGGGGGAGCGCCGTCATGCCGGCACCGCCGCACCGATCGCGGCGCCGACCTGCGCCACCACCCGTGCCACGCCGTGCAGCGGACGCTCGGGCGCGGCCAGCGCGGCCAGCGCCTGCCCGTCCCGACGCCGGAGCGCGTCAGCGAGCGCCCGCCAGTCGGCGCCGTGGCTTAGGGCAGGCGCCGCCACGGCGGCCTCGTACGCCGAGAGCGCCGCGGCGGCCGCGTCGTCGTCGTCGTCGAGCCACGCCGCCACCACGCGGATGGCGTCGGCCTGGTAGCCGTTCGACCCGGTGGGCCGGCGCACCGCGAAGGGCGCCAGCGCCTGGGACACCGCCGCCCGGTCGCGCCGCCCGAGCGCCACCAGCGCCTCCATCACCACGAGCGAGTCGAGCACGTCGTCGAACGGGATCCCACGGGTCGCGTCGTGGACCTCGGCGACGAGCCCCGCGGCCACGTCCAGCTCTCCGGCGATCATCCGCGCGAGCGCTTCCAGCAGCCGGGCGTACCACACGCCGCGCACGTCCCCGTGCAGCGCCTTGGACCGGCCGTAGCGCGCGATGGCAGCGAAGGCGGCGTCGAGCTGGAAGGTGTTGGTGAGGTAGGTGTAGAGCATCGCGTCGCACTGGTCGATCGCGTCGGAGCGGCCGTAGCGCACCAGGTCGGCGCGGGCGCGACGCAGCAGGGCGACAGCGTCGTGGTAGCGCCCCTTCGTGCCCGTCACCCGCGCCTGGGCCACCCACACGATCGCTCGACGGCCCTTGTCGGGCAGCCGATCGCCCACCGCGGCCAGGCGCGCCGCGACCTGCTGGCCGCCCACGTCGTCGCCGGCCTGGGTCATCAGGTGATCGAGCTGGAGGAGCACCGACATCGCCTGGTCGGCGAGTGCTGCGTCCTCGAGCGCGTCGGCCGCAGCCCACAGGCGGGCCACCCGTGCAGCGTGACCGGTGTGGCCCGCGTCCCGCGACCCCTCCACGCGCGTGAGGAACGCCACGGCGAGCAGGTTGTGCGGCGCCGGACACGCGTCGCGCGCGCGCTCCGCGCAGGCGACCGCCTCGTCCCGCCGCCCGGTGCGCCCCAGCTGGTGGGCGGCCTCGGTGAGCGCGCGGGCCACGAGCGGGCCGTCGCCGACGCGCTCGGCGAGGTCGGCGGCCGCACGCAGATCGGCGACCATCGGTTCGAGGTCGAAGGTGTACGAGCGGGCCCGACCGCGCGCCATGTGCAGACGGGCCCGGGCGTGCGTGTCGCCCTGCGCGTCGGCCTCGTCGAGCACCGGCGTGAGCCAGGCGAGGCGGCGCGCGGTCGTGCCGCGCAACAGTCCGACCTGATCGAGCGCCAGCGCCACCTGGGTGCGCCCGGCCACGTCTGCGCCCGCGAGGGAGGACCAGGCCACCTCCAGGTTGCCGGCTTCGGCCTCCAGCGCCTGGCTGGCCCGCTCGCCCTGCCCCCCGTGGAGCTGGCCGAGGCTGTCCTCGGAGAACGCGGCGCACCACGCGGCATGGCGC
>JACKEP010000022.1 GCA_020632915.1 Alphaproteobacteria bacterium
TGCCCCAGCAACGCGCGCAGCGCCCGGGATCGCACCGGCGCGGGGGCGTCGGACATCGCCAGCTGCACGAGGTCCCGATCGGTCCGCTGCTCGGCGTACAGCGCCTGACACAGCGCCACGGCGCGGTCGACGAGGAGGTCCAGTTCCTGACCGTCGGCCACCGACGCCTGCAGCACGACGTCGCCATCCACCAGCCGACCGCCCAGCTGGACGATCTGGGACGCGGCGTGGCGCTCCGGCGCGTGCAGGAACCGGTACAGCTCGTGGGTGTCGCCGCCGAGCGCCACCTCGGCGTCAAAGGCGTCATCGCCCGTGGTCCATCCGCCGTGGGCGCCGGCGCGTGCCACCGCCTCGACGCCGATCGCCGCGCCCGTGGCCCGGACCACGAGCGTCGGCGCGACCGCCCCGGCGACCGTCCAGGTCTTGACCAGCCGCCAGGCGGCGAAGGGCACCAGGGCGAGGGGGACGAAGACGATCGTCATCGGGTTCGCCAGGAGCGGCAGCAGCTGCTTGGCGCTGGTGACATCGTCGCCGTCCCCGTCGACCACCTCGACCTGCACGGACACGCCCCGCACCTCCCCCTGCGCGACGCGGGCCTGGTCGTCCACGATCCCCACCTCGAAGTCCCGGCGGCGCGCCAGCGCCGCCAGCAGCCTGCGCTGGGCCGACCCCTGGCGGACGCTCCACCCCACGAACACGGACGCGGCCAGGGTGACGAGGGCGAGCGGCACGCTGTAGGCGACGTGTGCGGGATCGAGGAGCCACCGCAGGACCATGCCGACGGGGGGACCGCTGCCCGTCACCGCCATGTCGCCCTCCGCATCCATCGCCGGTCAGAGCGTACACCTCCGCGATGCGACGTGCCTGCCCCCGCGGCCCTCACGCGCGCGCGCGTGACACTCACCGGTCGGGCGGTCCGCCCGACGGGCCCGGCGTGGCCTCCGAGAGCCCGCCGTGACGCCCGTCGGCCACCGACACCGCGCCCACACGCGCGTCGGGCGATCCGATCGACAGGCGTCCCTGCGCCTCGGACCCCACACGCGCGCGAATCGCGGTCAGCGCGTGATCCCGGCGCGCGCGCTCGGCGTCTCCGTCCACCTGCAGCTGGGCGAGGGGTGCGAGGGCCTCGACCCCGCCGACGACCGCGAGGTGCTCGATCGCGGCCCGGCGCAGCACCGGTCCACCCGCCAGCGCGCCCCGCACGGCCCCAGCGTCCTCCGCGTCGACACCCTCCGCCTGCAACGCGAGGCGCCCGGCCGACCCATCGCCGTCGGCCACCAGCACCTCGAGCGCCCGCAGGCGCACCCCGTCGGGTTCATCCGACGCCAGCACCGCGTGCAGGTCCCCGACCACGCGTCCGTGGGCGTACAGCGCCGACGCGAGCGCCAGCGCCTCGCCCACCAGCGCGTCGAGCTGGCGCACGTCGGTCACGTCGTGCTCCAGCACGACCTGGCCGTCGAGGATCACGCCGTGCCGGCCCAGCACCTCCAGGACCACGGCGCGCTCCGGGCGTCGCCACAGGGTCAGCAGCTCCTCGACGTAGCCGTGCGCGTCCACGGCGACGTCGAACGCGTCGTCCCCGCTGCGCAGGCCAGCGGTTCGCTGCTCCTGCTGACGCGGCGCGGCCCGCAGGCTGAAGCAGCGCGGGCCCACGTGGACCCGATGCCGGACGGCGCGCTGGCCGGGCGGGCGCCCCCACCGAAACGGCGGCGCCCACGGCGGCCAGGACGACAGCGCGCCGACGAGCTCGATGCGCACGTCGTGGCCGCCCAGCGTGCCCACGGCGACGTCCACCGACGGCGACGGCCGGAAGGACGTGACGCCCTCGTGGCGGGTCTGCAGGTCACGACGACCCTGCAACCGCTTCAGGAACCGGCCCGCGTCCGGTCGGCGCCGACGGGCCACCTGCACCCGCACGCCACCGATGAGGACGACGACAACCCCCGCAGCGATGCACGCGCCGACCATCCACACGCTGCCGCCTCCTCGGCGTCGGCGGGACGGGTCCAGCCCCCGACGCTTCGTTCCCCTACCCGGGACCGCCGCGGGCGCCCCGTACAGGGTGGACGTCCTGGGTTCGTCGACGCGCTCGCCATGTCACGAAACGCGGCGCTCCGGTATTCCGTCGCGAGTTGTCAACACACCCGCCTCCGTCGATTCCTACCTTGGTTCCGAACGTTTCCTCGTACCGATTGCGAGCGGTGGCGACGTTCGATGACAGCCGGTCCGGCGTGAACACCGCTGCGCACCGCTCCCAGAAAATCCAACACCCGACAGGATTTTCGTCAGTCGTGCGTCGGGTGTCCCCCGCCCTCTGCACAGTTTCTGCACGGTGTTTGGAAACCCCCTCGAAACTTGCCGTCATGCACTCGGCCCGCCACATTGACCCCAGAAGCCGATGGGGAACGGCGCTCCCGCTCCCATCCGGGAACCACCTCCCGACCCACGTGATGGTCACGTGGGCGGCCGCTCCACCTGTCCCTGGAGGTCCTGTGACTGCGCGTATCCTGCCCCTCATCTTCATGACTGCATGCCTGATCCCTGCCACCCGCGACCAGTACGTGTCGGACATCACGTTCGACGTCTGCACCGAGAAGGTCCAGTGCGGTCGCGTGGACAAGGACGACGAGGACGCGGAGTACACGTCGTTCGACGACTGCACCGCCGACGTCGAGGCGCTGTTCCGGAACGTGTGGCCGTCCGACACGTGCGACGCCGACTCCATCGACCGCGACGCCTACGAGGACTGCCACCACGAGGCGCTGACCGCGGCCTGCTCCGACGGCTTCTTCGACGGCCTCTCGGCCATCGAGGCGTGCAACGCCAACGCCGTGTGCAGTGACTGACCCCGAACCCACCACCCCGACCCCTCTGGAGGTCCCATGCTCCGCATCGCCCTGATCGCCTTCATCCTCGCCGTCGTCACCGGTATCGCCGGGTTCACCGGCATCGCCGCCGGCTTCGCCTTCGTGGCCAAGATCGCCTTCTTCCTGTTCCTGGCCCTGCTGGTCGTGAGCCTCGTGGGCCACGCGATGCGCGGCGACCCGGTCTGACGACCGGCGCCTCCCGCACGCCGCCGGCGGCATCCACCCCGCCGGCGCCCACCCACCCTCACCCTGGAGACCTGATGCACACCCGTCGCCCCCTGATGATCCTCGCCACGCTGGCCCTGACCGCCGGCTGCGCCTCCCAGGCCCGCGTCTCGCGCGCCGAGACGGCGTGGCACCAGGCCGCGTCGTCCGACGCCGCCGCGCGTGCCGAGAACGCCCGCCTCCGCGCGGACCTCGCCAAGGCGCGTGCGGACGCTGACACCCAGGCCACCCCGGTCGCGCCTCCCGCGGCGCCCGCGCCCGGCAGCGATCTGGAGGCCCTGTACACCGAGCTCGTCCTCGAGTTCGAGACCGAGCTGTCCAGCGGCGAGCTGGTGTGGGTGCTCGACGACGAACAGGTGAGCCTGTCGTTCGACGACACCCTGCACTTCGGCACCGCCGACGCGCAGCTGAGCGACCGCGGCGTCGACCTCGTGGACCGGCTCGCGACCGTGCTCGCGCGTCACCCCGACACGGGCTTCCAGGTCCGCGGTCACACCGACGCGCGTCCCATCGCGACCGACCGCTTCCCGTCCAACTGGGAACTCGGCGCCGCCCGCGCCTCGGCGGTCGTCCGGCAGCTCGTCGACGAGGGCGTCGACCCCGACCAGCTCGCCGTCGTCTCGCTCGCCGACACCGAGCCCATCGCCAACGGCGACCTCGCCGTCGGCCAGGCCGACAACCGCCGCGTCGACCTCGTGGTGGTCCCGTCCACGGCCCAGCCCGAGGTGCTCGCCGCCGTCGTCCGCGCGATGGCCGAGCCCACCACCGCCCAGCCGGACGCCCTCGCCGCCCGCGAGCGCTGATCCGAACGATCGCCGAGCGCGCTGCGCTCGACGTCCCCGGTGCGCGCACGGTCCGCCGTGCGCCACCCCCGGGGCGACCACCCGAGGTGCGTCTCCCCGACCCCACCCGCTCCCCTCGGGGAGCCGACCTGGAGTTCCTCATGACCCGCACCCTGCTTCCGCTGACCGCCGCCTGCGCCGTCGCCACCCTCGCCGGCTGCGCCGACACGCCCGCCGACGTCCGCGACGTCGGGGCCTACAGCGCCGCCAAGGTCGCCTCGCCGATGAACGTCGAGGTCACCGACGACAGCACCCTCGACATCGGGCAGGTCGCCGTCACCTGTGACGTGGGCGACGCCACGCTCGTGAGCACCACCACCGTCGGCGGCACCGTCGAGGTCGTGGCCGACGCGCGGCTCGACGCCACCGCCTGCACCGTCTGGATCCACGGCGGCAGCCTCGACCACGTCGAGGTCACGGCGTCGGACGGGGACAGCACCCGCATCGTCGTCGGGGCGGCCGCCGTGGTCGACATCGGCACGCTCACCGCGGACCGCGTCGTCGTCGACGCCACCGCCGACGGCGTGCTGCACGTCGGCAGCCTCGACGCCGACGACGCCATGCTCCGCGCCACGGGCGACAGCTCGCTGACCGTGGACACCACCCTCGTCGATCAGCTCGGTACGGACGCCGACGGTCAGGCCCAGGTCGTGATCGGCGCCATGGACACGACCTCGTGGATGGCGACCGCCCACGGTCAGGCCCTGATCCGCGCCGACGGCGTCACCGAGCTGGCCGACCTCGCTGCCTACGGCGGCGCCACCATCGACGCGATGGACGTCGCGGCCGACGAGGCCACCGTCAGCGCGCGCGGCAACGCCACCGTCGAGATCACCGCCCTCGATCTGGTGAGCGTGGACGCCCGCGGCGCCGCCAGCGTCAGCATCGGCGGCGACCCGGACGACGCCAACGTCTCCGTGTCCGGCGGCGCCGAGATCCTCGGCCTCTGATCGACGCCAGACGCCACGGGCCCGGCTGCGCACCCCGCGCGCCGGGCCCGTCCTGCTGTGGCCCACCGGGACCTGCGTGACGGGCGCCGTTGCGACCAGTCCGACACGTCGTCGACACCTTCGCACGCAGTGTGTCCCGCAAAGAGGACGCCGTCGCCAACCTCCTCCTCGCACCGTATGCAGCGATCGCCCGGTCTCGTGAGAGGACCCCCGGACGCGATCGCGACCGGGCGGGGTGACGTGCGCCCGCACGCACCTCTGCACCCATCCCGATGCGCAGCGAGAGGGAGACGTCATGAAGCACATGAGCCACGACGGCGGCGCCGACGCGCCGACCGAGATCCTGTTCGACACCCCGTTCCACTACATGTTCCCCTACGCGGCCGCCTCGGAGCCGTGCCGCGTCAAGGCGACACCCGACACCGTGGCGCACCTCAAGGCGCTGGCCGACGCGATGGGCGATCCCGGCACCCAGAACCAGCCGATGCCCAACCTGTTCGACTCGTCGATCCCGGCGATCTTCACCTACTTCGGCCAGTTCATCGACCACGACACCACGGCGCGCACCGATCGCGACGGCGACCTATCGAAGATCGGCGACGGCCACACGGTGGAGCCGCTGGACACCGACAAGGTCGTCGCCGGCCTGAAGAACGGCCGCCGCCCCCAGCTCGACCTCGACAGCCTCTACGGCGACGGCCCCGCGATGGCGCCGGGCGCGGTGTCGGAGGCCCAGGCGTTCGGCCTGTACGATCCCCAGCTCCACCTCAACCTGCACCACTACGGCAACGGGAAGATCGATCTGCCGCGCAGGGCCGACGGCACCGCGATCATCGCCGACGAGCGGAACGACGAGAACGCCATCGTCGCGCAGCTCCACGCCGCGATGATCGCCTTCCACAACGCCGTCGCGAGCAAGCAGTCCGGATCGACCAAGGCGCGGTACATCCGCGCGCGCCAGCTCGTGCGCTGGGCCTACCAGTACCTGGTGGTGCACGCCTACCTGCCCGCCGTGTGTGATGAGAACGTGGTGGCCGACATCCTCGCGAACGGCCCACGGTTCATGGGGCCGTCCACCGGTCGCACGGCGTTCATGCCGCTCGAGTTCAGCGTCGCCGGCTTCCGGTTCGGCCACTCGATGATCCGGCCGTTCTACGACCTGAACGACACCACTGAGCGCACGATCGACCAGCTGCTCTTCGCCACGAAGCAGCCGGGCGGCATGATCGGCGGCCACCTCAACCCGACGCTCCTGCTGGACTGGGAGCGCTTCCGCCCCGGCGGCAGCAAGCTGCAGCACGCGCGCAAGATCGACCCGCGCATCGCCCAGGGCCTGTTCCAGCTGACCTTCGGTGGCAACGACAGCGTCCTCAAGCACCTCGCCCGCCGCAACCTGCTCCGCGCGTTCAGCCTGTCCATCCCCACCGGCCAGGCGATCGCCGACTGCATGGGCGTGGAGCCCCTCAAGCCCGGTCAGCTCAAGCCCGCGGGGAACACGCCGCAGCAGCAGGCGATCGCGGACGCCCTGTCCCAGGGCGACCTCGACACCCGGACACCCCTGTGGTTCTACATCCTGCGCGAGGCCGCGGTGCAGCAGGACGGCCGGCGGCTGGGTGAGGTCGGCAGCCGCCTCGTCGCCGAGACCCTGTACGGCATGATCGTGCAGGACCCGTCCAGCTACATCCACCACCGCCACGACGCCGCCATCAAGAGCAACGGCGTGCGGGTCTGGACCGGTGCCAAGGGCCTGATCGGCGACCTCGACGACCTCCTCAAGGCCGCCGGCGTCGCCTGACCCCACGCGGCGCCCGCAGCCGGGCGCTGCACGCCCTCCCGCGCGCCTCTGATTTCGATACGAGTCGTTTCGTATTGAATCGGAGGTGCGTGATGGACGTGTTCGTGAACGCCGTGGCGATCGTGTCGCTGACCGGGGTGGTGGGCGTCGCCGTGTGCGGCGGCGCCGTGGGCGTCGGCATGCCGTTGCTCCTCCTCGCGGGCCTGCTCGACGGACCCACCGGCGGGCGCCTGTCGCGGGCGGAGCGTGCTACCTCCTCGCCGGGCCCGGCACCGGTGCCCGAGGAGCTCGATGACCGCGCTGCAGCGCCCCGGCCGACCGCGTGACCCCGAGATCGACGACCGCATCGTCGACGCGGCGCGTGCGCTGCTGCACGAGGGTGGCCTCGACACGCTGAGCATGGCGGCGGTCGCGGAGCGTGCGGGCGTGGGCAAGGCCACGGTCTACCGCCGCTACGCCGACGCGCGCGCCCTGGCCGGCGCCGTGCTCTTCGACGACCTCCAGGCGCTCGCCGAGGCCGTCCCCACCGCGCTCGACCCCCACCGGTCGGTCCTCGACCAGCTGGTGGACACCTCGCGGCCGTTCCTCACCTACTTCGGCACCTCCGCCGGCTGGACCCGCGCCATGCTCCAGCTCGCGCTGTTCCAGGTCGACGCCGAGGCGCCGATGTCGGTGCAGGGCATGTGGTGGGTGGCCACGATCGCCGAGCGGCTGGAGGCCGCCAAGGCCCACGGCCTGCTGCTGCCCGACGTCAACACGATGCTGCTCGCCAACGCGTGGTTCTCCCTGTACGTCACCACGCTGATCGCCGGCGCCGGCGGCCTGATCCCCGACGTCGAGGACCAGGTGGCCACGCTGCACGCCCTGCTCGCCCAGCACCTGCGCGGGCTCGTCCCCGACGACGCGCCCGGCTGACGCTCACTCGTCGTCGTGGTCGTGGGCCAGGTGGATGTGCTGCATCCGCAGGTAGGGCCGCTCGTCGACGATGCCCTGGCCCTCGCGGATGCGGGTGACGTACCCGAGCTTGACGTCCTCGACCGTCTCCGACGTGCCGGCGGGCCAGTCGATCTCGACCCGATCGACGTGGGTCTCGGCGCCCAGCGCGATCTCGAGCTGCAGGCTGTTGGAGCCGAACGACCCCGTCTCGCCCACGGTGTGGAAGAACGTGCGCGACGGCGTGATCACCCGCACCCGCGCGCCGATGGCGCTGCGGTTGGACGTGACGCCCTCGAGCCGCAGCGTGACCGCGTAGACGTCCTCCAGCGGGTTCATGAACATCGCGTCGGGGAACGCGTCGCCCGGATACGCGCCGCCGACCTGGGCCACGAGGTCCTCGTCGCCGTCCTCGTCGAGGTCGCCGAAGCTGACGGCGTGGCCCTTCTGCAGGTGGCCGACGTGGGCGCCGCTCGTGACGTCGGCGAAGTGGGCGCCGCCGTTCTGGCTCAGGTAGGCGGTGTTGGGCTCGAGCGCGTCGAACTCGGGCGCGCCGGTGCCGAGGTAGATGTCGGCGTAGCCGTCGGCGTTCATGTCGCCAAAGTTGGCGCCCATGGTGGCGTGCAGGTCGTCGAGCCCCACGGCCTCGGTGACGTCGACGAAGCCGGTGAGGTCGTTGCGGAACAGCTTGGCCGTGGGCTGGTTGGACGGCAGGCCGAGCAGGCCGGAGACGTAGGCCTCGGCCGACCGCCCATAGTTCTCGCTCGTCCAGCCGTCGGAGCCGTACGTGCCCGGGTAGGCGGCACCGAACAGGTCCTCGTCGCCGTCCTGGTCGTAGTCGAAGAACCACGCCGCGAAGCCCGGCCACGGCTCGCCGAGGCGCAGGGGGATGGTGACCTCGGTGAACGGGGGACGGCCTTCGTTGCGGTAGAGCCGGTTGCGACCGCCGAGCACCGACACGTACAGGTCCATGTCGCCGTCGTTGTCGGCGTCGCCCCAGGCGGCGCCCTTGACGAACCCGGGATCGGCCAGCCCGAACGGCTCGGCCACGTCGATGAACGTGCCGTCGCCCCGGTTGACGTACATGCTGCTCGCCACGTTGCGATCGCCGCGCCCCTCGCGCCCGACGAACAGGTCGAGCCAGCCGTCGTTGTCGGCGTCGGCCCACACGGCGGTCTGCGTGGGCCCGACCAGGTCGGCGAGGCCTGCCTCGACGGCGACGTCGGTGAAGTGCCCCTGGCCGTCGTTGCGCATCAGGCTGGGCCGAATCAGCCCGTCGTCGCTCTGCCACGCCGCGCGCGGCGCGATGATGTCGAGGTCGCCGTCGTTGTCGTAGTCGGCCTGCGAGAACGACAGGACGCCGACGATGCCGCCCAGACCCGACGCGGCGGTGCCGTCGCAAAGCCCCTCGCCCGTGTTGAGCAGCAGGTGCATGCCCTGATCGGGCGCCATCGAGCTGGTGGCGATGTCGAGCAGCCCGTCGCCGTCGAAGTCGTCGATGACCGCACCGCCGGCGAGCGTGGGATCGCGCATGCCCTGGCCCGGCCCGAACGCGTAGGGCGCGATGTTGACCCACTCGCCGATCTCGGCCTCGGGCTGCATGAGCGCGGGGTCGACGAGGAACGCCGGATCGACGTCGTCGGGGTAGGTGCCCAGCGCCATGAACGACAGGTTGTACAGCCAGCGGGGCACGATGCGGTCGGGGTCGTCGTCCTGCAGGTAGGCGTGCAGCAGGCTGCCCGCGTTCTCCATGCCCTCGCTCAGCTGGTGCTGCGCCTCCTCGCTGAACGGCACGAGGCACGCCTCGCCGGTGCCGTTGGACACGCAGTTGTCGAGCTCGGCCTTGCGCATCCAGCACACGGCCAGGAAGTCGCGGGCCGGGCCACGGAGGGCCGGGAAGCTGGTCTCGGCCTCGTGGACCGCGACCTGCATGTCGGCGATGGCGCCGTCGGTGTTGCCCAGCCGCAGGCGGTGCCAGGCGCGGTTGATGCGGTTGACGATGTGGGTCTCGGGATCGGTGCCCAGGCCGTCGCCGTCGCCCATCGCCTCGTAGGGATCGGACTGGAGGTGACCGTAGAACTTGTTGTCGGACGCCTCGATGTCGGCGCGCCAGGCGACCAGATCGGGCGCCACGGTGATCTGCATCCCCGCAGACTCGTCGCACAACGGCCGGGAGGGCTTGACCACGCTGGTGTCGACGGTGTCGGGCAGCGAGACCTCGGTGTCGGTCTCGGGGTCGTCGTCGGTGCCGTAGTCGATCCGCGTGCACGCCGTGGCGCTCATCAGGAGCAGGGCGAGGTGGATCCGGAGTCGAGGCATGCTGCGCTCCACGAAGGCACGCACCCTATCCTGGTCCACCCGTGCCCGCGCGGACCGGCCCGTCCCGCGGTGTCGCGCCCGCGGGACGGTCCCGGGGTGTTTCCAAGCTGGAAGCGGGGATGTGGTGCCTGCGCCGTGCGCCCCGAGTACGTCCCCAGCGGACTCACGTCTGGAGGACCCCGTGTCCGACGACCACGCGGCGGCCCGACCGACACTCCCCGCGGAGTGCGACGGCCTGTCGAGCGAGCTGCGCCGCAGGCAGCTCGACATCGCCCGCGCGCACTACGAGACGACCACGGGCACGCCCTCGCTGCCCGGCGTGCCCGTGGTCAGCTACGTGCCGCGGGAGGAGGAGCCCACCGTGGCCTGGCTCCTCGACGTCGGGCGCGTCGCCACGGAGGCCGTGCTCAACGCGGTGCTCGCGTCGGGCGCCATGCACGTCGACGACTCGTCCCGGCTCACCGGCGCCCTGCACAACCACGGCCTTCCGGCACCCGCCGACCTCGCACGCATCACCCGGCTCGCCACCCACCTCGTCGAGCTCGAGCGCCTCGCGCTGGATCCGCGCCACCACGACCTCGACCTGCCCGTCCGGCTCCGTCGGGAGCTGGAGGACCTCGCGTCGCTCACCTACCGCCACCTCAAGCCGGCCGAGGCCGACCGCCTCGGGGCCTACGTCGACCTGTTCCGCTCCCTGCCGCTGCCCGAGATCGCGGGGCGGTTCCTCGAGGACGAGACGTTCGCCCACATGCGCGTGGCCGGACCGAACCCCATGGTGCTGTGCCGCCAGCGCCACCCGCACCCGCTCGTCCCGGTCGACGACGACGCCTACCGTCGCACCACCGGCGACACCACCGACCTCGCCACGGCGATGGCCGAAGGGCGCGTGTTCGTCGCCGACTACCACGAGCTGCAGGACCTCGTGCCCGCGCCGCTCGACGGACGCGAGCGCCACGTGCTCGCCCCGATCGCCCTGTTCGCCGTGCCCCGCGGGGCCCGTTCCCTCGTGCCGGTCGCCATCCGCTGTGGACGCACCGACCACGACGCGGTCGTGCTGCGCGCCGTGGACGGCGAGGACCCGTGGCGGTGGCGGGTGGCCAAGACCATGGTGCAGGTGGCCGACACCTGCCACCACGAGCTGTTCGTCCACCTCGCCCGCACCCACCTCGTGATGGAGGCCGTGGCGCTGGCCACCCACCGCGAGCTCGCCACGGAGCACCCGCTCCACGCGCTGCTGCGACCCCACCTCGACGGTACCCTGTTCATCAACGCCGTCGCCGCCGACCGGCTCATCGGCGCGGGCGGGCCGATCAGCCGCCTGTTCGCCGGCACCATCGCGTCGGTCCAGAGCGCCACGGCCAACGACCGGCTGTCCTACGACCTGCGGCGGGCCCACGTCCCCGACGACCTCGCCCACCGCGGCATCGACGACCCGGAGACGCTGCCCGACCACCCCTACCGCGACGACGCGATGCGGGTGTGGGACGCCCTGGAGCGCTGGGTCGGCGACTACCTCGGCGTCTACTACGCCGACGACGACGCCATGCACGGCGACACCGAGCTGCAGGCCTGGCACCGCGCGCTCGTGCACGACGTCCACCTGCGCGGCGTGATGCCGCTCGACGGCGTGTCCGACCTCGTCGACCTGGTCACGTCGCTCGTGTTCACCGCGAGCGCGCAGCACGCGGCCGTCAACTTCCCGCAGCGGCCCGACATGTCGTTCGCGCCGGCGTTCACGGGTGCGGCGTGGGCGTCCCCCTACGTCGAGCGCCCCGACGAGGCGGCCTGGCTCGCGATGTTGCCACCGCTCGATCTCGCGCTGGAGCAGGCCACCCTGCTCACCGTCCTCGGCTCGGTCGTGCACCGTCCGCTCGGCGAGTACCAGGGCTACGGCCCGCTCGGCGGTCCCTGGTTCCGCGACGCCCGCATCGTCGCCCCCGACGGGCCCCTGGAGCGCTTCCGCACCCACCTCGACGCGGTGGAGGCCGAGATCGAGGCCGCCAACCGGCACCGCCGGCCCTACACGTTCCTGCTGCCCAGCCGGATCCCCGCCAGCGTCAACATCTGAGCGCTACCGGGCGTCGAGCGCGCGCACCTGGGCGGCCGCCTCGGGAGCGAGCCGCCCCGCCTCCGCGAGCGCACGCAGCGCAGGCCACGTCGACGGGGCGACGCGCAGGGCGGCGATCGCCTCGGTGGCCACGCGCGGATCCGCGTCGGCTGCGGCGGCGACGAGCGCGTCGACCGCCGGTCCGCCCGTGATGTCCGGCCCCAGCTGGTGGGCGAGCCCCGCCACGGCCCCCAGACGCACCTCCACCGGCGTGGCGGCGTCGCCCGCCAGCGCCACCAGCTGCAGCGTGCCGGCCTCGTCGACCAGCAGGCCGAGGCGCTCGGCCGCGCGCGTGCGGACGTACACCGGCTCGCCGTGCACGGTGAGCCAGGCCAGGCCGGTGACGACGTCGTCGACGGCGCGCAGCGCGTCGGCGTCGGGCAAGTCCTCGGCGTCGCGCGCACGCAGCCGCAGCGCCAGGGGCGCCCAGCGCGCCGCGTCGTCTGAGGCGGCGGAGCCATCGGGGGCGGCGTCACCCTCCGGCGACGGGGCCACCGGGGTGATCGTGCCGTGCGCCACCACGGCGGGCGGGGTGGGGCTCGTGGCCGCCGGCGGCGTCCGCTGGTTGGCACACCCGGCGAGGACCAGGCTGGCGACGAGCAGGCGGTGTGCGTTCACGGGGACCTCCGGGTGGCCGGGCTGCGCACGAGGACGTCGACCTGGCCCGGCGACAGCGCGTCCTGAGCGAAGTCCCCGGCCGTCCAGAACATCAGGTTCCGGCCGTCGCGCGACACGCACTCCTCGGCCGACACGGTGCCGTCGCGGTCGTCGTCGAACAGGTCGACGTCGCAGGTGGGCGTGTCGTCGTGCACGTCGAACGAGCGGCCGTTCGCCTCTGTGGTGTGGAACAGGCCGAGCTGGTGGCCGAGCTCGTGGGCGAGCGTCTCGCCGAGCAGCCGCACGTCGAGGCGGTAGTCGGCGTCGCGGTGGGCCCCGAGGTTGAGCGCGACGCCCGATGCCGGCGTGGTGGCGCCGAGCGGGCCGGGCAGCCCACCCGCCAGCCCCAGCGTGCCCGGGGAGCCCGTGAACCCCGCGGCCACCAGGATGAGCGTGGCCCCGTCGGTGTGTCCGGCAATGGGCACCGCGCGCAGGCCGGGGAGGTCGCGCAGCCGCGGGCGCGGGTCGACGCCCTGCATCGTGAACCACTGCACGGTGCCCAGACCGGGGCCGTCGTGGCTCGCGTACACTGTGTCGACCACGCCGAGCACCTGGGCGAGCTGATCCTCGGTCAGGTCGGCGCCTTCGAGCACCACCACGTCGAGGTCGAGCACCCCGACGTCGTCCGCACGGCGCTGCACGGCCACGCGCAGCGTGCCGGCGTCGCCGGGATCGTCGACCGCGACCCCGGTGACGTCGAGGCATCCACCCCACGGACGCGACCGCGCGTTCATCGGCAGCTGCAGCGTCGCCGCCACGGTGGGCAGGTGGAAGAACGGCGCGGCGTTCCACCCGGGGAAGCCCTCGGGCACGCCGGTGTCGGCCGTGTCGAAGAAGGTGTCGAACCAGGAGTCGGCGGTCACGCGGCCACTGCGACGCGCGGCGAGCACCAGCCCCTGTCGTGCGTCGAGCACCACGCGGCCGTCGAGCGTGGCCGACAGCACCGCCGTGCGCGCGGCCCCCGCGTCGAGCGTCACGCTCACGCCGCGCACGTCGTCGGGCACGTTCACCCGCACGGGCGCCGACACCCAGGCGCCGAGCCCCTCGTCGCGCGTCCACGTCATCGGCAGGGTGGCGAAGCCCCGCGAGCCCGCGTCCACCGCGACGGCGGTGCAGGCGTCGTCGAACAGGCCGTCGGGCTGGTGGGTGCCCAGACACGACCCGCACATCGCGATCCCGAGCAGACGACCGCGCACCGGACCTCCGTGGCGCAGGCGTATCCGAGCGCAGCGCGCATCGCTGCGCACATCCGGGTCGCGGCCGCCCGCGATCCGTCGCTACCGTGCTCCCGGAGGTGACCCATGCGACCCACACCGGCGCACGTCTCGAGGATGCTGTCGGCGACGCTGGCGCTGCTCGCGGGATGCAGCACGACGACCGACGACCCGTCCGACGAACCCGATCTGAGCCTGCTCGACGCCTGCGTGGCCCCCCCGCTGCCGTTCACGCAGGACACGGCCGAGTTCTTCGGGCTGACGGAGGCGACCGCCTGCGTGGTGGTCGCCGACGAGGAGCCCTGCCCGTGGGTGGGCCGACCGATGCCGTGGAGCGATCACCCGCTCGGCAACTTCTGCGCCACCGCCGAGACCCTGTGTGCGACCGCCTTCGTGAGCCGCGATCCCGACGTGTACCCGGCACAGGATCCGCTGGACCCGAGCCCGGACGTCGACCCCGAGACCGGCAAGCCCGTCCCGCTGCCCGGTGTGGACCAGTGCTGCTACCGCTACGTCGGCACCGTGCCGGACTACGTCTGCGGCCGGCCGTTCAAGCCGACGGGCAGCGCCACCACCGCCACGCTGGTGACCACCGCCGGCTGGTCCGGACCGGTCGTGCCCGCACCCGACGCCCACGCCGCCGCCCGGGCCCGCTGGACCGACGACGCCCTCGCCGAGCACGCCTCCATCGCGGCCTTCGCCGGCGTCGTCCTCGACCTGCTCGCCCACGGCGCCCCCGCCGACCTCGTCGCCGCCGCCCAGCAGGCCCTCGCCGAGGAGGTCGACCACGCACGCGGCGCCTTCGCCGTCGCCTCCCGTCTCGCCGGCGCGCCCGTCGGCCCCGGGCCGCTCGACACCCACCGCACCCCGCGCACCCTCGTCGACGTCGCCGTCGAGGCCGCTGTCGAGGGCGGCCTCGCCGAGGCCCTCGCGGCCGCCACCGCCGCTGCGCGGCTCGCCGTCGCCACCGACCCCGACGTCCGCGCCCACCTCGCGCGCGTCGTCGACGACGAGGCACGCCACGCCGTCCTCGGCTGGCGCATCGTCGACTGGGCCGTCGCCGTCGGCGGGCACGACGTCGCCCGCGCTGTCGACACCGCCCTCGCCGACGCCTTCCACCATCACCTGCACGCCGACCTGCCCGACGAGCCCTGCGTCCCCGCCTGGGGACTCCCCGGCGTCGACGCGATCCGTGCCGCGCGGCACGCCGTGCTCACCGACGTGTTCGGCGTGCGCGAGGCGGCCTGATCGAAGCCGACGGGAATGGACGCGCCGTCACGCGATGGCAGCAGGCTACGCTACCCACGCACTGGCTTCCGGGGGGAACACCATGCGACCGAGAACCGTGGACGTCGCGACGCGCTTGGGGACCGTGCTGGCCCTGCTCGGTGCGTGCAACGGCACGACGTCCGACAAGACGGCCACCGACGACACGCTCGTGCTTCCGGACACGGGCGACGTGGTGGACAGCGACACGGTCGTCGTGGACACGGACGTCGTGGACACGGACGACACCGACCCGCTCGTCGTCGACACCGACACCGACACCCTCGTCGTCGACACCGACACCGACCCCCTCGTCGTCGACACCGACACCGACCCCCTCGTCGTCGACACCGATCCGCTCGATCTGCAGCTGCTGTCCACCTGCGTCGTACCGACCACCTGGACGCCCGACACGGCCCTGTTCTACGGCCTCGTAGAGCTCACCGACTGCGTGCCCATCGACGAGAACGAGGTGTGCCCGTCCCCCAGCGACCCGCTGCCCTGGTCGATCCCCACGCCGGGCAGGCAGTGCACCACCGAAGAGACGCTGTGCATCACAGGCTTCGTGGGCCGTCAGGACGAGTCCTACGACACGTTCTGGTGGGACACGGGCCGCCTGATCGACACCGCGACGGGCGCGCCGCTGCCCGTGCCGGGTCTCGACCGCTGCTGCTACACCTACATCGGTGTGCTCGCCACGTACCAATGCGGCCGGCCGTTCAAGCCTGCGGGCAGCGCCACCACCGCCATGCTGGTGACCACCGCCGGCTGGTCCGGACCGGTCGTGTCCGCACCCGACGCCCACGCCGCCGCCCTGGCCCGCTGGACCGACGACGCCCTCGCCGAGCACGCCTCCATCGCGGCCTTCGCCGGCGTCGTCCTCGACCTGCTCGCCCACGGCGCGCCCGCCGACCTCGTCGCCGCCGCCCAGCAGGCCCTCGCCGAGGAGGTCGACCACGCACGCGGCGCCTTCGCCGTCGCCTCCCGTCTCGCCGGCGCGCCCGTCGGCCCCGGGCCGCTCGACACCCACCGCACCCCGCGCACCCTCGTCGACGTCGCCGTCGAGGCCGCCGTCGAGGGCGGTCTCGCCGAGGCCCTCGCGGCCGCCACCGCCGCTGCGCGGCTCGCCGTCGCCACCGACCCCGATGTCCGCGCCCACCTCGCGCGCGTCGTCGACGACGAGGCACGCCACGCCGTCCTCGGCTGGCGCATCGTCGACTGGGCCGTCGCCGTCGGCGGGCACGACGTCGCCCGCGCTGTCGACACCGCCCTCGCCGACGCCTTCCACCATCACCTGCACGCCGACCTGCCCGACGAGCCCTGCGTCCCCGCCTGGGGACTCCCCGGCGTCGACGCGATCCGTGCCGCGCGGCACGCCGTGCTCACCGACGTGTTCGGCGTGCGCGAGGCGGCCTGATCGAAGCCGACGGGAATGGACGCGCCGTCACGCGATGGCAGCAGGCTACGCTACCCACGCACTGGCTTCCGGGGGGAACACCATGCGACCGAGAACCGTGGACGTCGCGACGCGCTTGGGGACCGTGCTGGCCCTGCTCGGTGCGTGCAACGGCACGACGTCCGACAAGACGGCCACCGACGACACGCTCGTGCTTCCGGACACGGGCGACGTGGTGGACAGCGACACGGTCGTCGTGGACACGGACGTCGTGGACACGGACGACACCGACCCGCTCGTCGTCGACACCGACACCGACACCCTCGTCGTCGACACCGACACCGACCCCCTCGTCGTCGACACCGACACCGACCCCCTCGTCGTCGACACCGATCCGCTCGATCTGCAGCTGCTGTCCACCTGCGTCGTACCGACCACCTGGACGCCCGACACGGCCCTGTTCTACGGCCTCGTAGAGCTCACCGACTGCGTGCCCATCGACGAGAACGAGGTGTGCCCGTCCCCCAGCGACCCGCTGCCCTGGTCGATCCCCACGCCGGGCAGGCAGTGCACCACCGAAGAGACGCTGTGCATCACAGGCTTCGTGGGCCGTCAGGACGAGTCCTACGACACGTTCTGGTGGGACACGGGCCGCCTGATCGACACCGCGACGGGCGCGCCGCTGCCCGTGCCGGGTCTCGACCGCTGCTGCTACACCTACATCGGTGTGCTCGCCACGTACCAATGCGGCCGGCCGTTCAAGCCGACGGGCAGCGCCACCACCGCCACGCTGGTGACCACCGCCGGCTGGTCCGGACCGGTCGTGCCCGCACCCGACGCCCACGCCGCCGCCCGGGCCCGCTGGACCGACGACGCCCTCGCCGAGCACGCCTCCATCGCGGCCTTCGCCGGCGTCGTCCTCGACCTGCTCGCCCACGGCGCCCCCGCCGACCTCGTCGCCGCCGCCCAGCAGGCCCTCGCCGAAGAGGTCGACCACGCACGCGGCGCCTTCGCCGTCGCCTCCCGTCTCGCCGGTGCGCCCGTCGGCCCCGGGCCCCTCGACACCCACCGCACCCCGCGCACCCTCGTCGACGTCGCCGTCGAGGCCGCTGTCGAGGGCGGGCTCGCCGAGGCCCTCGCGGCCGCCACCGCCGCCGCCCGTCTCGCCGTCGCCACGGACCCCGACGTCCGCACCCACCTCGCGCGCGTCGTCGACGACGAGGCACGCCACGCCGTCCTCGGCTGGCGCATCGTCGACTGGGCCGTCGCCGTCGGCGGGCACGACGTCGCCCGCGCTGTCGACACCGCCCTCGCCGACGCCTTCCACCATCACCTGCACGCCGACCTGCCCGACGAGCCCTGCGTCCCCGCCTGGGGACTCCCCGGCGTCGACGCGATCCGCGCGGCGCGGCACACCGTGCTCACCGACGTGTTCGGCGTGAGCGAGGCGGCCTGATCGAACGGCGCGGCACTACCGGTGGTGGTGCAGCTCCACCGCCGCGTGGCCGGTGCCGATGTCGAGCCAGGTGAGGAGCGGGCTGGCCAGCCAGCACACCGCCGCCGCGCCGAGCAGCACCGCGAGCTGGGCGCCCGCGCTCTCGACACCCGCGACACACACGACGGCTCCGAACGCCAGACCACTGCCCAGGGCGAGCGCGGCTTCGACGACGTGGTTCATGTGACCTCCAGTGGGCGGCGTCCGTGACCGTCACGACACCAATCTGTCACATGACCATCGGATCAGCCACCCCTTCGTTGCAGGAGATGGTGTCCGCGGGACCAAACGTCACACGACACCTGGCACGAGGACCTCGTCTCCGTCGCCGTGGGCGCCTGTTCGGGGGATGGCGACGTCGCCCGGCTCGATTGTGACGAACGTGTGACGGTCGTCACGAAGCCGCGGCACGCACGCACACCGCGGCGAACAGCGTGTCGGCGTCCACCTCAGGCGCGCCGTGCAACCCCTGGTGCACCAGCGTGTAGGCCGGGTGCGCCGCGAGGAAGGCGGCCACGACGTCCTCGTCCTCCTCCGGGCACACCGAGCAGGTGGCGTAGACCAGCCGCCCTCCGGGCCGCACGGCGGGCGCCGCCTGCGCCAAGAGCGTGTGCTGCAGCGCTGCCCACTGGGGCCCGGGCGCCTGACGGACGCGCGCGTCGGGGTTGCGGCGCCACGTGCCGCTCCCGGAGCACGGGGCGTCGACCAGCACCGCGTCGAACCCTCCGCGACGCGCCACCTCGCGGGGCAGGGCGATCGGCGCCTCCCCGTCCCACACCCCCACGCGCACGTGCTGCAGGCCCGCCCGCCGCACGCGCTGGCGCAGGCGGTCGAGGCGCGCGGTCGACACGTCCGTGGCGTGCAGCACGCCCTTGCCCGCCATCGTCGCCGCGAGCCGCACCGTCTTGCCGCCGGTGCCCGCGCACGCGTCCCACACCGCCTCGCCGGGCGCTGCGGCCACCAGGTCGGCCACCTGCTGGCTGCCGAGGTCCTGCACCTCGAGCAACCCCTCCCGCCACGCCCGGCTGGACTCGACGGGACGATCGCCCGTGATCTGCAGCGCGCCGTGGACCTCGCGCACCGTCCAGCCGTCGCGACGGAGCAGGTCCGCGGCGTCCTGCCGACCCCACGCCCACAGCGGCGGACGCGTCTGCTGCACCGGCAGCCACCGGGCGAGGAACGCGGGGTCACGCCGCGCCAGCGACGGCGCCCACCACGGCGGCACACCCCACGCCACCAGCCGCTCGGCGAGCGGCAGGTCCGACGCGACCCCCGCGATCGGGCGGCGCACCGCCCGCAGGAACGGCGACCCCTCGTGGAACCAGGCGGCGACGAGGTCGTCGGGCGTTCGGATCGTGTCGACGAACCGCGCCCCGCCCACCCGCGACGCCGTCACCGCCGTGCCCCGCGCGCACACGGCCCCGAGCGCGGTCATCCACCGCGCGCTGACCTCCGCCCGCCGACGCACGTCCCCGATCGCCCGCACGCGGGCCGACAGCCACCGGTCCAGCGGTGGGGGTGGGGTGTCGGCCGCGAGCCAGTCGCGCAGCGCCTGCAGGTCGTCGTCACGCCCCACGCCGGGTCACTCCCCGTCGAGGACCCGCTTGATCACCGCGAGGTCGCCCGACGACAGCCCACCCGACCGCACGCAGCGGGTGTGGCCCTCGGGGTCGACCCAGAAGTGCAGCGGGATGGCGATGCTGCGCGGGAGCCCGACGCGGTCGAGCCAGGGACCGATCACGTCGGTGCTGGCGATGCGCGGCATGCCGCGCACCTCGGGGTGACGCGACGCGAAGGCCGTCACCTCGGCCTGGCCCGCGTCGAACGACACGAACACCAGGTCGACCGGACGCCCGGCCTCGTCGAGCTCGGCGTCCCACCGGGTGAGCATCGGCATCTCGGCGATGCACGGGCCGCACCACGTGGCCCACACGTTGTACCAGCGCCAGTGGCCCGTCGGGTCCGGTGCGGGCGTCGCCAGCTCGGGCAGCTCGAACGGCGGCGCTGCCGCTGCGGGGAAGTGCAGGTCGCAGAACGCCTGCACCGCGTCGGCCTTGGGGGGCGCAGCCTGGACGGCCTCCACACGGCGCGGGACGGGCGTCTCCGAGGAGGACCCGCTGCAACCGGCCAGCATCAGCATCCACACCAGCACGGGCGCTCCGGTCAGAGGCGGCAGTCGATCCAGGACACGAACGCCGATCGGTTCAGCTCGGCGGTGGTGCAGGCGTCGGGGTCGCCCGAGCGGGACCAGTCGCAGAACCGGTCGTCGAGCTGGGCGAACTCCTCGCCGAGCCAGAGCAGGCCGACCTCCTTGTCGAGGTCGGGGTCCTGGAACGTGGCGTGGAGGTAGTCGAGCACGGCCTTGCCGCGCCGCTCGGACAGGTCGCGGTTGTGCTCGGGGCTGCCCTCCGGCGAGCTGCGGGCCACCACGAAGAAGTAGGACGCGCCGCGCTGGTCGGCGAACAGCGACTGGAGCAGCTGGGTGTCGTCGGCGTCGAGGGTGTCGCCGTCGAGGTCGAACTGGATGATGCCCGCGCGCCCCGCGAGCGGGTCGAACAGGGCGTTGAAGTCGCTGCCCGCGAGCGTGGCCACCTGCGCGGCCTCGAGGGGCTGGCAGCCGCGGACCTCGCCGCCGGACAGCAGGCCACACGACTGCAGCACCCGTCGCAGCACCTTCTTGAGCTCGACCGAGCAGTAGTCGTCGTCGGCCGCCTGGGCCACGGCGACGGACGGCGCCTCGTCGGCCTGCTCGACGGCCTCGGCCTCGTCGAGGCGATCGGCCGCCGACAGCATCCACCACGCGGTGAGCGCGGGGACCACGATCAGGCCGCCCGCGAACAGCGCCCCTCGAACAGCGGTCGGGGTCATCGGCCCTCCACGGCGCCACCCTGGGCGAGCAGGTGGGACAGGGCCCAGTCCAGGCCCAGGTCGGTGTCGTCGTCGCAGACCTTGCGGCCCTCGACGTAGAGCTGGGGCGTGAGCACGGGCAGCTGGTTGGCGACGATCCAGCGCAGCGACCGGTTCAGCCGCGTGCGCACCGCGGCCGAGCCGAGGCACTTGCCCACGGACGGGAACGCCGCCTTGACCATGCGCCCGGCGTCGTCCGGATCGACGCTGGCCGCGGCGCGGATCTCCTCGCCGTGCTCGAAGGCCCACGCGAGCACGGCGTCGGCCTGGTCGCCGGCGCAGAGCACCGCCTCGCTGACCGTGCACGCGCCGGGGTGGATCGCGCTGCCGACCATCCAGTTGCAGGTGTCGTCGAGGGGGAACAGCACCGCCTTGCGGTCGAGCCGCTCCCCGAGCCCCGACGCCTTCAGGCGCTTCTCCATGCCCGCACACGACGGGCAGAGCGGGTCGAGCACCTCGATGGCGTCGGCCCCGGCGCCGTGGGCACCGATGGGCACCAGGATGCCGTAGGGGTCGTCGGGCTTGGGCAGCGTGCCGCACGCGCCGACGAACCGGGTGAAGTCGGGCGCGAGCCCCGCGTAGAGCAGCACGGGCACGGCGACAAACAGCACGCCCTCGCCGAAGCCGCCCAGGTGCAGGCCCCAGGGGATCGGACCGCCGGCCGGCGCGAGGTCGTCGTCGAGCCCGTCGTCCTCCGCGTCGTCGTCGGCCTCGGCCAGCGCCGCGCCGTGGGGATCGCGGGTGAGCAGGCCGGCGAGCGCCGCGCCGAACCCGGTGAAGCTCGACAGGTAGATGCCGACGCACAGCTTGCAGAAGGCGTCGAGCTGCGTGAGCGCGATGAACCCGAAGAACAGCGACGTGAGCACGGGGAGCAGCCACGCGGCCACCAGGAACGCGCTCGCGTCGCGATCGTGCTGGCGCCGGTTGAGCAGCAGCTCCACCGCCCGGTAGAGCAGGAACGCGAACACCGCCATGCCGGGGAGCGCCACGGGCAGCCCGCCCCAGATCCGCGACCGGAACACCGACGACCACGTGCTCATCAGCGCCACGTGGCAGCCCGAGGCCCCGCTGACGTCGAGCGCGTCGAGGCCCGGGATGAACGAGCAGTGGATGCCGTGGACCTGACGGTCGAGGTGCTGGACGAAGTCGGCCGTGGACCAGCCCGAGAAGGCCAGCCCGGCGACAGCCGCCAGCAGCATCACGATCGTGGACACACGCGGTCGCATCGACACCCCCGCAGCTGGAGCAACGGACCCGCCCGCGACTCTTGTCACGTCAAGTCACGAGGTGACGTATCGTCTGCGAGGCGCGCCGTCGAACGCCGAGTGTCCGCCGCGCGCATCACCGCCGGTCCGCGCGCTGTGGGCGTCGACTGCGGATTCTGCCGCACGGACGCAAGAAGGACCTGACAGCCGTCAAGTGTTCGTCCCCGACCGGGACGCCGCCGGAACCCTCCGGTACCCTCCCAGGGTCCAGGAGGTTCGATGCTCCGCTCGCTTTCGTCTGTTTCGCTGCTGCCCGTGGCCGCCGCGCTCGCCCTCGCCGCCGCGACGCCCGCGTTCGCGGTGCTGCCGCCCTCGAACACGCCGGTCGGCGCCGAGCCGGTGCGCGTCCGTACCACCGACCCGGCGATGCAGGCCCTGCTCCACACCGATCCGGCGTGGCAGGACTTCGTCGCCCACGAAGGCGACGGCTGGCAGGCCCGCTTCGACCAGGTCACCCGCACCCCCCACCGCATGTGGGGCCCGGGCATCGACCTCGGCACGCTCGGCAGCGAGGCCCAGGTGGCCGAGGCCGTGCTGCGCTTCCTCGACGCCCACGCCTCGCTGCTCGGCCTCGACGGCAGCGACCTCGCCGTCCGCAGCGCGTCCTACGTCGCCAGCACCGACGCCTGGTACGTCGACGTCGACACCCTCGTCGACGGCCTGCCCATCTGGCGCGGCGGCGTCACGCTGCGCATCAAGCACGACAAGCTCGTGATGGTGGGCGCCGACACCTACCCCGGCGTGCCCGTGGTCTCCCAGCCGGTGCTGTCGGCCGCGCAGGGCATCACGGCCGCGCTGGCGAAGGGCCCCGCCCCGCTGGCCGAGCACACCAAGGTCGACGCGGCGCTCGTGCTGCTGCCGGTGGTCACCGCCGGCAAGCCGTCCCTGCACACGGTGTGGGAGGTCACCAGCAGCACGCAGACGCCGCGCGGCGACTGGCACGTGTTCGTCGACGCCGCCTCAGGCGAGGTGCTCGCGTTCTACAACCGGATCGCCTTCCTCGACGGCACGCTGATCGGCCAGCACGACGTGCGCCTGGGCAACGGCACCGTCACCACCGACCCGCTCGCCGGCGTTCGCCTCGCGGGCGGCTCCAGCACGGTGTTCACGAGCGACACCGGCACGTTCACGTTGCCGGCCGCCGCCACCTACACCGTCAACCTCTCCGGCCAGCGCATCCAGGTGTCCGACTTCCTGGGCACGCTCACGCCGTCGGTCACGGCCGGCGTCACCACCACGGTCACCGGCGCCGACTTCAACAACCGGCTCGCCGCGCTCACCACCTACTACTGGCTCGATCACGCCATGGCGTGGGGGCGCGTCTACGCCAACGAGGTCAGCTGGACCCGCACCGGCGTGCGCGCGACCGTCAACGAGAACGACGTCTGCAACGCGTTCTACGACGGCACCCTCAACTTCTTCAACGCCGGCAGCGGCTGCAACAACACCGGCCGCCAGGCCGACGTCGTGATGCACGAGTGGGGCCACGGCCTGCACGACTACAGCATCACGTCGGGCTTCTTCGACGGCAGCCTGTCCGAGGGCGCGGCCGACTTCGTCGCTGCGCTGCAGTCCGGCGACAGCCGCCTGTCGCCCTACTTCTACACGGGCGGCGGCACGCTGCGGAACGCCAACAACAACAACCGCTGGCCCGACGACTACACCAACAACCAGCTCTACGTGCACGACAACGGGCTCATCTTCAGCGGCGCGATGTGGGACACGTGGCAGGCCCTGCGCCGCGACCTGGGCGACGTCGCCGCCTTCGACGTGGTCTCCGAGCTGTTCGTCAACATGCTCAAGGGCGGCCCCGACATCGAGGGCTCCTACGACGAGGCCGTGTTCGCCGACGACGACGACGGCAACCTCGGCAACGGCACGCCCCACCTCTGCCAGATCATCGAGGGCTTCAGCGGCCACGGCCTCGGCCCCGCGCAGACGTCCACGCTGGCCACCGACCACACCGCGCTGATCAACGTGCCCGCGGGCCAGCGCCCCACCGTGTCGATGTCGGTCGTGAGCGGCTCCAGCGCCTGCGGCGGCGACGCCACGGCCACCAGCGCGTTCGTCAACTGGCGCCGCGTCGGCGACCCGATCTGGCGCACCGCCAGCATGTCGATCTCCGGCGGCGTCGCGTCCTACGACCTGCCGGCCTTCAGCACCGGCGACATCATCGAGTACTACGCCGAGCTCGGCACCGACACCGGCGACCTCGTCCTCGAGCCGTCGGGCGGCTTCATCCACCCCCACACCTACGTCGTCGGCCACATGCTGCCCGTCGGCTGCACCACGTTCGAGGCCAGCGACATGGGCCTGACCCACGCGCTGCTGTCGGGCACGTCCGGTTCCGGCGCCGACGACTGGCAGTGGGGCACGCCCATCGGTCTGTCCGGCGACCCGCTCGGCGCCTACAGCGGCACGAAGGCGTGGGGCAACGACATGGGCGGCACCATCGGCGGCACCACGTTCAACGGCGCCTACCAGGACAGCAAGCACAACCGCCTGACGACGCCGTCGATCCCGATCCGGCACTTCCGCGACGTCATCGTCGCCTACCGTCGCTGGCTCACCATCGAGGACGGCACCTACGACCAGGCCTCGGTGCTCGCCGACGGCGCCACGATCTGGACCAACCACGCCTCCACGGCCGGTGACGAGCACCACCTCGACACCGCCTGGGCGCTGCACGCCGTCAAGGTCGGCAGCGCCGCCGAGGCCGACGGGCGCGTCACCCTCGCCTTCGACCTGCAGTCCGACGGCGGCGTGAACTTCGGCGGCTGGAACGTCGACGACATCTGCCTGCTCGCCCCCGACACGCCGAACAACCGCCTGGGCATCGACGACCTGCGCGTCACGACGGCGGGCCCCGGCTACGCCTGGTCGTTCACCACGCCCAAGTACGGCCCCGTGCGCGACGTCGTGCTGGTGCGCACCGTGGGCCGCCTGCCCACCGGCCACACCGACGGCACCACCGTGTTCCGCCAGACCAACCCCGGCCGCAGCACGCCCTACAGCGGCAGCGACACGCCCCCGGCCGGCGGCGGCACCGTCTACTACGCGGCCTACGCGTCCGACGGCACCGACTGGTTCAGCCTGACGCTCACCGGCCTGAACGCCGTCGCCGCGCCGTGACCTGACAGCCACGGCGCCGTCGGGGCGCCTGCGCTAGGGCATCCCCGGGGACACGACCACGCCCCGGGGGTGCCCATGCCCGTCCCGACCCCGATCCTCCTGCAGGTCCTCGTCGCGTCTGCCACGGCCGGCGACGTGGCACCGCTCGACCTGTCCGGGACGGTCCCCGTCGACGGTCCCGACCACGTGCTCGTGCCGTTCGAGGTGCCCGCGGGCACGGCCGAGGTGCAGGTGCACCACGACGACGGCAGCGACGCCGTCATCCTCGACTGGGGCCTGACGGACCCCGACGGCTTCCGCGGCTGGGGCGGCGGCAACCCCGAGGACGCCATCGTCGGGCAGGACGCGGCCTCGCGCAGCTACCTCACCGGACCGATCCCGGCCGGCACGTGGAACGTCGTCGTGGGCAAGGCGAAGCTCGACGACGCCCCCGCCTCCTACGCCCTGCAGGTGTTCCTGCGGGAGGCCCCCACGCTCGCCCCCCAACCCGACCGTGGCCCGTACACGCCCGCAGCGCCGCTGAAGGAGGGGCCCGCCTGGTACGCGGGCGACCTGCACGTGCACACCGAGCAGAGCGGCGACGCGCGTCCCACGATGGACGATGCCGCCACCTACGCGCGCGGCCGCGGCCTCGACTTCGTCGAGTTCTCCGAACACAACACCACGAGCCAGCTGCAGTACCTCACCGCCGTCCAGGCACGGCATCCCGACGTGCTGCTGCTGCCGGGCATCGAGGTGACCACCTACGACGGCCACGCCAACGCCATCGGCGCCACGGCCTGGGTCGACCACCGCGTGGGGCTGGACGGCCTGATCGGCCAGGACCTCGCCGACGCGGTCCACGACCAGGACGCGCTGTTCAGCGTCAACCACCCCACCCTCGAGCTCGGCGACGCGTGCATCGGCTGTGCGTGGCACCAGGACGTGTCCCCCGACAGCCTCGACGCCTACGAGGTGATCACCGGGTCGATCGACAACGTGGCCTCGGTGGCGCACCCGTCGGCGCTCGCCGCCTGGGACGCGCTGTGCGCCCAGGGCCTGCACGTCGCTGCGGTCGGCGGCAGCGACGACCACGACGGCGGCCAGGGCAGCGGCCTGACCTACAACCCGATCGGTTCGCCCACCACGCTGGTCCACGCCGATCGGCTCGACGTCGCCGCGATCCTCGCCGGCATCCGCGCCGGCCGCACCGTGGTCAAGCTGGGTGGCCCCGACGATCCGATGGTGGTGCTGGACGCGACGGATCCGCTCGACGGTGACACCGTGATCGCCACCGCCACCACCGTCCGCGCGACCGTCACCGACGGCGTCGGCACCACGGTCCGGCTGTTCGTCGACGGCGCCGAGGTCGCCCAGGCCGACGTCACCGAGGAGGGCCAGGTGCTGTCCCTCGACGTCACCGCGCCCGCGCAGGGGGAGCGTCGGGTGCGCGCCGAGGTGTGGCGGTCCGGAACCCGACGCACGCTCACCTCCCACGTCTGGGTGCGCGCGCCGGATCCGACGACCGATGCGCCACCGACGCAAGGCTGTGACTGTGCCGTCGCGCGTGGACCGGGCGGAGGAGCCGCCTGGGTCCTCTGGATCGCATGTGCGGTACCCATGCTGCGGCGACGACGTGAACTCACCGCGTCGTCCGCACACATTTCCCGAAACTGACACCGTGCGCCGTCGCGTCCGATGCCGACCCGGACGGGTGGTTTCCGGCGCGCGCTTCACAGCCCGCACACGCCGTCTTTACCTGTCCTTCACGGCCCCTGTAGACTTCTCCGCGCTCGTGCAGCGGACGGGGGCGAGTCGTCTCCCGAACGCGCCGAGCCCACCCGACCGGCCCCAGCCGGTCTCCAGCTCGGGAGAAACCATGTCACACGGTCGTCTCACTACGACCTGTCTCACAGGGCTCGCAGCCCTGGCGCTCGGTGCGTCCAGCACCGCCGTCGCCGGGATGTGTGCCGGTGTCGACGGGGTCGTCAGCGACAGCGGCGCCGACGTCGTCGGCCTCGTCAACACCTGCGGTCAGGGCAACGAGTGGGGCTCGTCCTCCGTTCCGCCCTACACGGTGAGCTGCGCGAACGGGCAGAACAGCCCCGACCTCGCCTACACCTTCATCGCGCCGTGGTCCGGACCCTACACGTTCGACACGGAGACCTCCACCTTCGACACGGCGATCATGGTCCGTGACGGCGCCGACTGCGGCGTCACCCAGCTGGCGTGCGACGACGACGGCGGCACCGCCGCGCTGTCCTCCACCACGGTGAACCTGGTCCAGGGCCAGGAAGTCATCGTCGTGGTCGGCGGCTACGGCGGCACCGCCTGCGGCGACGCCCACCTCAACATCACCGGCTGCAGCAGCGCCGACGTCGACACCGACGGCGACCTCGTGTGCGACACCTACGACCAGTGCACCGGCGACGACGCCAGCGGCGACGCCGACGGCGACGGCACCTGCGACGACCTCGACCTCTGCTTCGGCGACGACACCTTCGGCGACTCCGACGTCGACGGTGTCTGCGACGACGTCGACGTCTGCCCGAACGATCCGGGTGGCGACGACGACGCTGACGGCGTCTGCGACTTCGTCGACCTCTGCTTCGGCGACAACGCCACCGGCGACACCGACGGCGACGGCGTCTGCGACGACCTCGACATCTGCGTGGGCGACGACGCCAGCGGCGACGACGACGGTGACGGCCTCTGCAACGACACCGACACCACCTGCGACAACTTCGACGGCGACCTCGGCTCGGTCGTGGGCGTCGCGGCGCTCACCGGCGACACGTGCGGCGCCGGCGACGACTTCTACGCGGCGTGCGCGTTCAGCGGCAACAGCACCGCCGCCGACCTGACCTACACCTACACGGCGGCCGGCGACGGCCTGTACACGTTCGACCTGTCGCTGTCGGGCTACGACACCGTCCTGTCGGTGCGCGACCCGAGCGACTGCGGCCAGACCATCGACGCCTGCGACGACGACGGCGGCACGGGCACGACCTCGCTGCTCCAGGTCCCGCTCACGGCCGGTCAGCAGATCGTGCTGTCGATCGACGGCTACAGCGCCAACTGCGGCGCCTTCCAGCTCGACATCACGGGCTGCAGCACGGCCGACGACGCCGACGCCGACGGCGTCTGCGACGACCTCGACCTGTGCGACGGTGACGACGCCACCGGCGACACCGACGGCGACGGCATCTGCGACGACACCGACGCGTGCCTCGGCGACAACGCCACCGGCGACAACGACGGTGACGGCATCTGCAACGACACCGACACCACCTGCGACAACTACGCCGACTTCGTCGTCACCGGCGTGGGCAGCCAGCTCGTCACCGGCTCCACCTGCGGCTTCGGCAACGACTGGGGCAACTCCACGCCCTACACCGTCACCTGCGCCAGCGCGCAGAACGGCGAGGACGTCTCCGTGCTGTGGACGGCGCCGGCTGACGGCGACTTCACCATCAACACGGACTTCTCCACGTTCGACACCGCCCTCGTGCTCCGCGACCAGACCGACTGCGGTCTGACGGAGATCGAGTGCGACGACGACGACGGCGAGGGCACCCGCAGCCAGATCCAGCTCACCGGCGTCACCGCCGGCGACACGTTCCTGTTCATCGTCGACCGCTACGGCACCGGCACGGGCTGCGGTGACTTCAACTTCAACGCCTTCGGCTGCGCCAGCAACGACGACACCGACGGCGACGGCATCTGCGACTCGCTCGACCTGTGCTTGGGCGACAACGCCACCGGCGACTCCGACGGCGACGGCACCTGCGACGACTCCGACGCGTGCTTCGGCGACAACACCACCGGCGACACCGACATGGACGGCATCTGCGACGACGTCGACGCCTGCCCGAACGACCCGGGTGGCGACGCGGACGGCGACGGCATCTGCGACTCCGTCGACCTCTGCTACGGCGACGACGCCACCGGCGACACCGACGGCGACGGCACCTGCGACGACCTCGACGCCTGCGTGGGCGACGACACCACCGGCGACAACGACGGCGACGGCATCTGCAACGACACCGACACCACCTGCGACAACTACGACGGTGACCTCGGCTCCGTGACGGGCGCCATGGTCTCCGTGGGCAACACCTGTGGTGCGGGCGACGACAGCTACCCGAGCTGCGCCCTCAACGGCATCTCGACCGCCGACGACCTGCTGCTGACCTGGACCGCGCCGTCCGACGGCACGTACGTGTTCAGCCTGGCCAACTCGACCTACGACACCGTGATGTCGCTGCGTGACCCCGCCGACTGCGGGATCACCGAGGGCGCGTGCAACGACGACACCGTCGGGCTCCAGTCCGAGGTGACCGCCGATCTGCTCGCCGGCGACACCGTCGTCATCGCGATCGACGGCTACAACACCGCGTGCGGCGACTACGAGCTCGACATCACGGCGATCGCCGCCTGCGCGGACATCGACGCCGACGGCGTGTGCGACGACGTCGAGCTCTGCTACGGCAACGACGTCGGTGGCGACGCCGACAACGACGGCCTGTGCGAGCCTCAGCTGCTCGCCACCACCGTCACCCCCGGCCAGCCCCTCGACCTCGGCCTGCTCGGCGGTCCGCCCGGCACCGAGGCCGCGTTCCTGGCCACCACGCACGGCGCCAGCGGCGGCACCGCCTGCCTGCCGGCCTACGGCGTCTGCACCGAGCTGGTCCGTCCGACGCTCGTCGGCCGCGCCACCGTCGACCCGACCGGGCTCGCGGTGCTGACCGTCACGGTGCCGGCCTCGATCCCGCCGGGCATCTTCGTCGGCTTCCAGGGCGCGTGGCTCGACCACGTCCTGTCGGTCGGCGAGACGTCCAACGTGGTCGTCCGTCGCGTCCAGACCCCCTGACATGAGCCCTGCCGCCCGTCGTTGACGGGCGGCACCGGGCACGCCACGGGCGCCGTCTCCCTCGGGAGCCGGCGCCCGTCCTGCTCAGCGCGACGGCAGCGTCAGGGGCAGGCGGACGGCGGTTGCCAGTCCACCCAGATGGGGCTCGACCAGACCGCGTCGCGGTGGCCGGCGGCCCGGTCGGCGGCGGACTGACCGGGCGGCACGTCCGGCCCGACGTAGGCGCGCACGTAGTAGAGCCACCGCGCGCCGTCGGTGGCCGACGGGTCCAGCGGGTTGGTCAGCGGCAGGTCGCTGTCGACGCGCTCGCGGTTGAGGCCCACCCACTGTCCCACCGGCACGTAGCCGACGGGCTGCCCCACGGGCGCACCCCATACCGTGAGCTCGCGCACGGACTGGCCGACGGCGAGGCCGACGTGCGCCGTCAACCCGCAGGCCGACACGGCGCCCACCTCGCTGCCCATCGGCCACGTGGTGGCGCCGTCGCCGACGTCGAACGCCAGCCACGCGCGGATGCCCGACGTCGCGTACGTGCGCCGGGCGCCGAACGCGTCGAAGATGCCGTCCCGTGGTGAGGGCGTGGTGGCGTCCGCGAGCACGACCGCCGTGCCCACCGGGTCGTGGCTGATGTCGGGCAGGCTGCCGTCGGACGCCCAGTGGTCGTTCATGCCGGGCTTGCCGTGGTGGCCGTCGCCGGCGCCCACGAGCCCGATCAGCGCGCGGGTGTCCTGCCAGCCGTAGCGGAACGTCCACGGCTCGAGCCGCGGGTCGGCTGCCTGTCCCTCGAACGCCGACAGCCGGTCCGCCCCGGTGCCGTTGCGCCCGTTGTAGGCCCGCGACGAGAACACCTCCCCCACGCGCTGCCAGCGCTGCGGCGCCGCGGCGTCCACGAGCGTGTCGTAGGGGGCGGGCGGGTCGTAGGTGAGGTCCCAGTCGGTGTTCTGCGGGCCCGGCTCCATCATGTGCGGCAGCACCAGCACGTCGGCGGGCGTCAGGCCGTGGTCCTCGATCCAGCGGAACAGGCACGCGGGCGGGCGCAGGTTGGTGTTGCCCGGCAGCATCGGCAGCCCGTAGGGCGTGGCGGTGTCGTGGTCGCGGAACAGCACCACGCGGTGCAGCTTCGCGTCGGTGGCGCCCTGCTTCCAGCGCCCGTGCCACTCGTAGGCGGGGAAGGTGACGAAGTCGGGGTGGGCGTCCTGGTAGACGCGCGACGCGGCCTGTGAGGCCTCCCACCACCCCGCGAGGCCCGGCTCGGACTGACCGTCGATCGCGCACGGACCGCCCGGGGCGAACGGCGACGGCGCCGGCGGGGCCACGTACGAGCCCTCCGACGAGGCGTGCTCCGACAGCGCGCCGAAGTCGTAGCCGGAGACGTCCTGCAGGAACTGGAGGCTCTCGTCGTCGCGGATGTACTGACCGTGGTGGTCGCCGAACGTCCAGCCGTACAGGAACGCGTTCGTGCCGTCGCCGCCGGTGTGGACGTGGACGTCGCCCAGGAGGCGTCGCCAGGTCCGCTCCCCATCGGGCCACGCGTACGACCACTGGTGGACGTCGTCGACACCCGGCGGGGGGCGCACGCGCACCGAGAACGGTCCGGCCGCCGTCACGGTCGCCGTCGCGCGGCCCTTCCACGCGTCCACCAGGCGCAGCGTCGACACCGCCGTGCCGTCGTCGAACCGCAGGCGGAGGGTGCCCGTGATCGGCGTCGGGTTCTTCCACCGGTCGAGCACCACCACGTCCACGCCGAACGGCCGCCCGACGACCACGTCCATCGGGGTGCGCACGTCGACGAAGGCGGGCGGTCCCGGGTCGAGATCGAGCCCGTCGACGTCGGCCGCGTCGACCACCGTCCAGCAGGCCGGATCGAGCGGGTCGCAGGGCACCGCCGTGTCGTCGGAGCCCGTGCGGTAGCGGACGTGCACGCGGAACGGTCGATCGGTCAGCCACGTGGTGGACCGCAGCGGCACGCGCCCGGTGTAGACGAGCCGGATGCGGTCCTGGTCGTCGAGCGGCGGGTCGGCCGGATCGAGCCACAGCGGCAGCATGCGTGGCGCGGCGTCGGCCGTGGTGCCCCAGCCCTCGGTGATCGGCGCGATCTGCAGCTCACGGGCGCGCACGCGACCGCCCACCGTGCGCAGCCGGTAGGCCCGCCACCGGCCGCGCTCCCCCGGGTCGGTCGTGCACGTCCGCACCCGCACCCCGCACGACCACGGCTTGTCGAACAGGGCCGACGACGTCAGCGCCTGCTCGTCGGTGGTGCCGTACGGGCTCGTCGGCAGCTCGATCTGCACCACGCTGCCGTCGACCGTCTGCAGCGCCATCGGCACCGGGGCACCCGACGCATCCACCGTGGGCGCCGGCGCGCCGAGGCCGCGCACCACCACGCCCGGCGGGACGTGCAGCTCCAGCTGGAGCGGTGCGGACGCCTCGAACACCCGCCCGGCGTCGGTGCGGTCGGGGCTCCAGCGCACGAGCCCGGTGCCCGGCAGCGGGTCGGACGGCGGCGGCAGCGGGTCGTCGACCGGCCCCACGGCGTCGGACGCGCCACAGCCTGCGCAGAGCGCGGCGATCCACAGGGGACGACGGGGCAGGTGACGACGGAGTCGAGCGGTCATGTGCCCCCCGTACCACGGGGCCGCGCGGCCATCTCCCGCACCCGCGGTCCTCGTCACGCGACGTCACAGGCACCGCGGCCGTCACGCGGTTAGCGCCTCTCTCGCCCTGGGGGACCACGCATGGACGGCCGACGCACGCGCGCGCTGCTCGCCCTGCTCACCCTCGCCACCGCGCCGCTCCGTGCGCTGGCCGACACCGGGCCCGAGGCCGACGAGGTCCCCGAGATCACGCCGGTCCAGGTGCTCGACGCGCCGCCGCCGCCGGCCGACGCCGTCCACCTCGTCTACACCGGCGGCGCCAACGGCCTGGGCACCGAGCGCTACCTGTTCGAGGTCCACGGGCGCCTGCAGGAGGCGCTGGGCGACGGCACCCGGGTCACCCGCGCCCACGTCGTGCACGGCACGCTCCACCAGGCCGGCCACGCCGTGTGGGCCGACGACGGCACGGTCGCCAGCAGCGCGGCCCTGGTCGCGCGGGGTGCGCCGGTGTGCGATCCGCCGGTGCCCACCCACGGCTTCCTCACGCCCACCGAGCTCGTCGTGCTGCCGCCGGGTGCGCCGGTGCCGGTCGACGCCGTGCGCGACGCCGACACCCGCGACCTGTGGTGGCACGCCTGCCACCAGGGCGACGTCCACGGCGTGTGGGTGGCGTCCGCGCCCGACGCCGCCCCGGACTGGGAGCCGCTCGCCTTCGACGTCCGCACCGCCGTGCGCCTGTCGCTGACCACCGGCGACCAGGCGTGGACGCTGCCGATCCTCGGCCTGCCGCGCCAGGAGGGCGCGCGCCGCGTCGCCACGATCGATCGCGCGCTCGCCGACCACCCGGGCAGCCTGTTCGTCGACGCCGGCAACTTCGTCGACGGCGCCAGCACGGTCAAGCAGGGCGAGATGAGCCTGCTGCGCGACGCGGGCCTCGACGTGCTCGCGCGCCTGCGCCCCGCCGCGCTGGTGCCCGGCGCCAACGAGCTCGCCCCGGGGCCCGACGCCCTGCGGCGCGAGGCCGCGCTGCGTCAGCTCGTCTACATCGCCGCCAACTGGCGGGCGTCGGATCCGAAGCTCGCGCTGCCCGGCCACCGCACCGTCACCGTCGACACGCGCGAGGGCCCCGTCGACGTCGCGTTCGTCGGGCTGATCGACCCCGTGGTGGCCCTGCAGGCGCCGCTGCTCGCCGCCGAGGGCGTCACCCTGGCGGACCCGATCGACAGCGTCCAGGCCGAGGTCGACGCCCTCGTCGCCCAGGACGACCCGCCCGACCTGGTGGTGCTCGTCTCGTTCGCGTCGCCCGACCTGCAGACCGAGCTCCGCAGCCGCCTGCACGGCGTCGACCTGTTCCTCGGCGATCGCTGGGGGGCCACGCTGCGCGTCGCCCAGCAGACGATCGAGGCGCGCACGATCCCCCGCGCCGTGAAGTCGGCCCCGCTCACCCTGCCGATGGACGGCGTGGGTCACGCCACGCTCACCGTCCACGACGGCCGCCTCGACACGGTCACCCACGAGCCGCTGCTGGTGCGCCACGACGCCGTGGCCGACGCCGCCACCACCCGCGCCATCACGTCGGTGCGGCTGGCCACGTACCCCGACGTCGACGACGACCTCCTCCCGCCGCACGACGCCGACGACCCGCTCGGCACCTGGTCCGCCGCCGACTTCGACCACCTCGTGTGCGAGGCCGTGCTCACGCGCACCGGCGCCGACGCCGTGTTCCTGCCCGGCCTGCCGTCCGGCACGCTCGTCCCGGGCCCGCTCACCGTCCAGCTCGCCGCCCAGCGGCTCGCCGTGCTCGACGTCCTCGAGGTCCACCGCGTCGACGGCGACCGGATGACCGACTTCCTCGAGGCGGCGCGCGCCGCCGTGCCCACGGTGTGCGGCGCCCAGGTCGGCACGCGCGGCCCGAAGGTGCTCGGGCGATCGGTCGACGCGGAGCGCACCTACCGGGTGGTCACCACCGACCGCGCCCGCCTCACCACGCCCCTCGGCGGCCTGATGGACGCCGGCAACGAGGGGCAGGTGCTCCAGGTGCCCAAGTGGCACGTGCTGCGCGACGCCGGCGGCAAGTCGCTCGCCCTGGCCCCCACCGCGCTGCGCCAGCTCGCCGCGTGGCGCGACGCCCGCGACGGCGACGCCTGGGTGGCCACCGTCGCCGGCCGCAGCCCCACCACCACACGCCCCACGTGGCTGTTCGAGCTCGACCAGCTGGCGTTCCAGGCGTCGGCCTTCGCCCGCAGCGCGCGACCCGACGCCTACGAGGCGGTCCCCGAGACCCAGCTCAACAGCCCCAACTCGTGGACCATCGGCGGCAACTACGACATGCGCCTGGTCTACGGTGGCCCGCGCGTGGTGTGGGACCTGCGCGCGCTCGGCGCCTACGCCTCCCTGCAGGTCGCGGGCGCCGAGGCCCAGGAGTCCGCCGACGACTGGCAGATCTCCACCTCGCTCGAGCTGCCGGTCGCCGAGTTCCCGCCGCGCACGAAGTTCCGGCTGCGCCCCTACACCGAGCTGCGCTTCGACTCGGAGTTCACGCCGATCGTGGGCACCGACGACGTCACCCAGCCCCGCCAGGCCGACCTGTCGCTGGCGCTGGGCCTGTCCGCGGTCAACGGCGGCTGGCTCAAGAAGCTCCGCCTGGGCGCCTTCGTCAACCAGGACATGGGCCGCCTCGCGAACAACGTCGCCGGGCTGCCCGCGAAGAGCCCGGAGTACGGCGGTCGCCTGGAGCTGCAGACCCAGCACGACCTGCTGCGCGCCAGCAGCGTGCGGCTGAACACGTCATGGGACGCCTCGGTGTTCGGCACCACGCCCGACGACGACGCCGCCGACCTGCGCTTCCGCCTCTGGGGCGAGCTGCGCATCAAGCTGCGCCTGATCCGCTGGCTCGACGTCGACCTCTACGGCCAGGGCCTCGCTGCCCAGGGGCGCGTCCCCGAGACCCAGGAGGTGGCCGTGTCCGGCACGCTGGGCGCCGCGCTCGACCTCGCCGCCGCCTTCCGCTTCGCGCGTCAGGTGGGCAGCCGCGTCCGCTGACCCCGCCGCGTCCTACGCGTCGTCGTCGAAGACCACGAGCTCGGCCACCAGCAACCCCATCGCCTCGCTCGGCGACGACGACGCCACGATCGACCGCACCTGCCGGAAGAACGCCTGCTGGGCGGCGCGGATCCGCTCCATGTCGGCGCGGGACACGGCGAACAGGTTGAAGCTGTGCAGGTCCTGGGGACCGGGCTGGTCCAGCCGACCCGACGCCACACGCGCCCAGTGCCGCTTGAGCTCGCGCATGTCGTCGACGGAGGCGTGCACGTCGACGGTGAGCGGACCCACCACGTGCCAACCGGCGGCGTCCTGCTCCACCACGCCCGCGTCACGCAGGGCGTCGAGCGCGTCGGTGACGAGGCGCGGCGGCACCCGCAGCCGCTGGGCGATCGCGGGCACCGGGTCGCGGGCGGGCACGTCGGCGGTCTCCAGCAGCGTGACCACCGCCGCCGTCCACGGCAGGTCGTAGGCGAGGCGCCGGGTGACCCGCGCACGCCGGAACGCCGGCAGCATCGCCGGTACCTGCTCGATCGGCACGAGCGCAGCCACCAGATCGGCCGCGCGACCGGTCATCGCGTCCACGAACGTCAACAGCTCGGGCAGCCGCGGCCGCGCCTTGCCCGACAGCCACCGCCCGACCTGGTGGCGGGAGAAGCCGCTGCGCGACGCCAGGTCGAGCTGGGAGGCGGCCCCTTGGAGCGCCGTCAGCCACGCCGCGACCTCCTCCGGTTCGTCGGCCGACCACGGCAGCGGATCCATCGGCTGGAAGCGGTGCAGCGCCGCGACGACGTCGATGCCGACGCGATCGGCGGCCCTCAGCGTCTCGCCGCCGGTGGGGAAACGCCGCCCGGATTCCCAGTCGGCCGCGACATTGCTGCGGTAGCCGAGCCGCCGGGAGAAGGCGACTTGGGAACGAGGGCCCCGAAGGGCGCGCAGGATCTGACGGGCCGCCTCGTGCATGCCTCAAGCGTACCAGTGTCCTTCCCACCCGCGCCCGTGCCGCATACAACTCGTGCCAAACGGAGGACCGATGGACTTCGAACTCCCCCACCTCGAGCTCGCGTTCGCGTACCACGTGATCCAGCAGGTCGTCGGCGCGGACGGCGTGGTCGGCGACGCCGAGCTGCGCTTCGTCGAGGAGCGCTTCCCGCCGGCCGTCCTGCGGTCCGCCGGCTTCAAGGACGCCAGGGGCCGGTTCACCGACCGCTACGAGGAAGCGCTCGGCGACGCCCTGCTCGAGCTGCCGGTCCGCCTGCCGATGGATGCCCGGCTGGTGCTCATCGACCTGTTCCTCGACGCGAGCCTCGCCGACGACGACCACGGCGCCGCCGAGGCGGTCCACGCCGCGCGCGCCGCCCGCCTGCTCGGCATCCCCGACGACGTGCTCGCCGCCCACGTCGCCTCCCGCGGCGACGACCTCCCCGTGCCGTCGTGGACGAAGCCCGCCACCGACGGCTAGACCGGGCCGCCCGGAGGTTGCGTGTCCGACCTGCTCCGCGTGGTGCGCCGCGCCGCCACCACGCCCGTCGACCCGTCACGGCTCGATCAGATCGACGCCGAGCTGCTCGACGTCGCCTGCCCCGCCGTCGACGCCTTCTGCCGCGCGTGGTTCGACCTGGAGATCCAGGGCGCCGACCACCTGCCCGACGGTCCCGCGCTCGTCGTCGGCAACCACAACGCCGGCGTCGCGATGATCGAGGCGCTCGGCTTCGGCGCGCGGATGTACCTCGAGGGCCGCATGACCCGGCCGTGGCACGCGCTGGCCCACGACGCCATCGTGGCCACGCCGCTGCTCGGCCCGTTCCTCGTCCGCGCCGGCGCGCTCAAGGCCGGCCACGCCGTCGCCGACGCCGCGTTCGCCGACGGCCGCAAGGTGCTGGTGTTCCCCGGGGGCAACGCCGAGGCCTTCCGGCCGTGGTCGGCGCGCCATCGCATCGACTTCGCCGACCACAAGGGCTTCGTCCGCCTGGCGCTGCGCCACGGCGTGCCGATCGTGCCCACGGTGTTCCACGGCGGCCACACCGGCCTGTTCATCGTGTCCGACAACCGCCGGCTGGCCCGCGCGATCGGCGCCAAGCGCTTCCTGCGCTCCGACACCTGGCCGCTGTACCTGGGGCTTCCGTGGGGCGTGGCGCTCGGCCCGTGGTTCCACCTGCCGCTGCCGGTCAAGTGCACCACCCGCGTGCTGCCGCCGATCCCCATGCCCGAGCGCGGCGTCGACGCCGCGAACGACCCGATCCTCGTCGACGCCCTCTACGACCAGGTGGTCACCGCGATGCAGGCGGGCATGGACGCGCTCGCCGCCGAGTCCGAGGGCACGGTGCCCTCGCTGCGGCGCCGGGTCGGACGGGCGCTGCGGCGCGCCGCCGCCTGAGCTGCGCGCGGCACGCGCCCGTCAGTACACGTCCACGCCCACGCAGTACACGGGTGCCTGCTCGCCGCAGCGCTGGACGCCCGCGTCGAGCCAGCCGCCGTCGAGCCGCGTCAGGTCACCCCACGTGAACGACCGCGGGAAGAAGACCGAGCCGTCGCTGCGCCAGTCGTCGCAGGTGTCTCCGGTGCTGTACCCGTCGGCGTCCGTGCCGGTGAGCACGCGGTTCGGCCCGAAGCTGGCGGTGGGGGGCGCGCCGCCGAAGGCGGTCGTGGCGATCGGCACGGCCAGGGTGCCGTCGAACAGGTCGGCGACGCTGGCGGCGACGACCTGGCCGTCGGGGCGCACGAACGAGCCCTCGTCCACGACGGCGCGCGCATCGAGGGACGGTCCGCTCACGAGCGCCACGTGGCGACCGGTGAACCCCGCGGCCAACGCGTTGGACGCGCACGCGTTGTCCATCGCCCACCGCCCGGCCGAGGTGGCGAGGCGACTGCTCGACAGGAACACGCGGTAGACGGTCGGGTCGTCGTGGGCCGACAGCGGGTCCGTGCCCCGCTGGACCTCCACGCCGTCGGACTTGCCGCCACCGTCGGTGTCGGGGTCGAGCGGGTCGGTGCCGTGGTCGACCTCGTACCCGTCGATGAGGTGGTCGTCGTCCGCGTCGGCGTCGCCGGGCGGAAGGCCCATCGCCACCTCCTCGCCGTCGTCGAGCCCGTCGAAGTCGGAGTCGGCGCGGGTGGGGTTGCCACCGGCCGCGACGTCGTCGCCGTCCGAGAGTCCGTCGCCGTCGCTGTCGGGGTCCAAGGGGTCGGCGTGCCACACGTGGACCTCGTCGCCATCGCCGAGGCCGTCACCGTCCGTGTCGGGGTCGAGCGGATCGGTGCCCAGCGACTGCTCGTCGCCGTCCCGGAGCCCGTCGTGATCGGTGTCGGGGTCGGTGGGGCTGGTGTGGGCGAACGCCTCCTGCCCGTCGGTGATCCCGTCGCCGTCGGTGTCAGGGTTGTTCGGATCGGCGCCGAGCTGCTGTTCGGCGAGGTCGCCGAGCTGGTCGTCGTCGGTGTCGGCGTCGAGCGGATCGGAGCCGAACGCGATCTCGTCGCCGTTCGACAGCAGGTCGCCGTCGGCGTCGTCACCCGGCTGCAGCACCGGAATCCCCACCACCGGCGACAGCACCGGGGTCGCCCGCGGGATGCGCAGCACCGCCTGGGCCTGGACCGACGCCACGGGCACGTTCGCCGGCACGGCGACCGACACCACCGCGACTCCGGCGTCATCGGCATAGGCCGAGCCGGCGAGCACGGCGGACCGGACCAGGTCGAGGCACGTCGGCGCCAGGATCGCCGGGCACACGGGAGCACCGGTCGAGGCAGTAGACACCATCACGTAGGCGCGCTCCCCGGGATCGAGGCCGGTCACCGTCATCGCCGCAGTGGTGCCAGGCACCAGGAAGGGCACCTCCAGGGCGATCGGCCCGCCGCTGCCGTGGGCCGCGATCGGCGCCGCGGCGGCGAGCGCGAGCGACAGGGTCTGGACGGCGCGGGACCGCAGGCGGATGGACATGGAGACTCCGTGGACGCAAGGGCTGCGTTCCGATCGGGCCGACGCATCCAATCTTGCGCGAAATCGATCTTCCATGTGCGCGAATGGACACTTCCCGGATCCGCCGTCCGGCCCGGCGGCTGCGGCCCGCGCATGCCGCGGCAGACGTGCGAGGACCCCACCGGCCGGAGTACACCGCTCGTCGGAGGTGGGGATGGACAGCGGATGGCGATGCGCGGGGTGCGCCATGGCGGTCGCCGTGTGGGCCGCCATCGTGAGCGCGCCGCCCGCCCGCGCGGCCGACGCGGACCCGGGCTCCTCCGCGTCGCCACCCGCGTCCCCCGCCGTCGACGGCGTGCTGGTCACGCTGCCCGGCGCCCCGGCCGAGCGACTCGACGCCACGGTCCGCACCTGGTTCGCCAGCGCCTGGCCCCAGGGCGACGCCGACCCTACCGTGCCGGACGACCTCGGCCAGCGCTTCGTGGGTCACGTGGAAGTGCCGTTCGGCCGCGCCACGCGCACCCCCGACGCCCCGCGCGAGACCCTGGCGTTCGAGGTGGTGGTCGTGCTGGCGAACGGGTGGCTCATCGCCGACGTCACCGGTCTGCGCCACACGTCCACCGACCCGGCGGGCGCGCTCGGCCCGCTCACGGCCGCGCACGCGCCGGATCGGACCGACCGGTCGCGGTGGAAGGCGTGGCGCAAGGCGAGCGGACGGGCGCAGGCGCTCGCCGCGCAGACGATGGCCTCGCTGCGGGCTGCGGTGGACCCGAGGGTGCGGCGGGCGGACGACGGGTGGTGATTCCAAACCACCTCGACCCGGTCCGTCGGATCACCGGCTACACCAGAGCAGGCGGAGAGATGAAAGCGAACCCACCGACGTGACCGCGAGCGACCACGACGCGCGCGGGGGCGTCCTCTGCGTGCAGGAGGTGCGAGAATGAGAAGGACGCCATGGGTGGCGCTCTTCGTCGCCAGTTGCACCGGGATTCGCGACGACGGTCCCGATCCCGTCGACACCCCCGTGGTCGACACGGACACCGACGTCGACACCACGCCTGCCGACTCCGACGACGTCCCAGCCGTCCGCATCGCCTCCGTGCGCATCGTCCCCGAGTCTCCCCGGTGGGACGACGACCTCCACTGCGAGGTCACGACCGAGCACGGCGACGCGGACGTCACGATTCGCTGGACCGTGGACGACACGCCATGGCGAGGTGCGGTCGTCGACGGCGTCCGCCCCAAGGACACGGTGCCCCACCTCGAGCAGACCGGTGGGCAGAAGTGGTCCTGCACGGCCCACCTGCGGCTTCAGGAGGTGGAGGCGACGAAGGTCCGCATCGAGCCGCCTGTGCCGATGGTGACCGTGCCGGCAGGATCGGCGGACATGGAGTTCTCGACCGGTACCCGCGGGGTCTACGTATCCACGCTGCTAACGGTGCTGGTCAGCCGGCCGCGTCCGAGCGACCTTGCGCCAGCCGCCACGCTCGCGGCGTGAGCTCCGCGACCCGCGTCGCTGGGTAGTCCTGAACGCGCCCGAGCACATCGACGAGGTACGTGTGCGGGTCGATGCCCTGCAGCCTGCAGCTGCCGATCAGCGTGAACATGGTGGCCGCGGCCCTGGCGCCACCCTCGTTGCGGGCAAAGAGCCAGTTCTTCCGTCCGACGACGTGCTGCCTGAGCATCAGCTCGGACAGGTTGTTGTGGATGGGGATGTCGCCACGCTGGAGGAACGCTCGGAGCGCCGCCTCCTGGTTCGTGGCGTAGGTCAGCGCCGCCATCAGCTTGGACTTCGGCCGCGCGACGGGCGACAGCGCCTTCACCCACGCCATCAGCCCTTCGACCAGGACGGCGGACTCTGCCTGCCTGGCGGCCAGTCGGTCCGTGGTGCCAAGTTCGCGAAAGGAGCGCTCGAGCAGGAAGAGGTCGCGGAGGGTGCCGAGCGCGAGCGCGGCTTCGTCGGGGTGGAACGGGAGTGCGTCGAAGAAGTAGGTCCGGAGGTGGGACCAGCAGCCGGCGCGCTGCAGGTCGAGTTCGGCAACCGCCTTGTTGAACTCGCTTCCACCGTCGGCGAGGAGGCAGTCGCCCTGGAAGTCGGCGAGCAGCTCGACGGGGAACTTGCCCTGCTTGGTGTCGGTGAAGGCGTAGAAGACCTGCTCCTGGTCGGTGAACGCCCACATCCGGCCCTTCCGGAGCTTGCCGTCGCCGCCGTCCTGCACGGGGAAGCCGGTGTCGTCGCCCTGGACGAAGTCGTTGGCGAGGACGTCCTTCCGGACCGCGTCGGCGATGACGAAGATCGCGGCGGCGGCCTGCACGACCCAGGAGGCGAGCGTGTTCGTGCCGACCTCGAAGCCCTCGCGCCCCATGCGGGCGGCCTGGCGGTGGAGCGGGAGGTGGTCGGCGAACTTGTCGACGAGGACGCGTGCGAGGAGCGAGTCGGCGCAGAGGGCCTTGTCGAGAGCGAACGGCCCGGGCACCGTGAGCACGCCTTCGCCGGGGCACTTCGGGCAGGCACACTTGTCGCGGACGATGTCCTCGACGACGAAGTGGCCGGGCACCCATCCGATGCGGAAGGACGTGGCCTGCCCGATGACCCGCAGGTCGCCGCCACACTTCGTGCAGGCCCCGTCGTCGGAGGCCGGGCAGTGGATGGTGCGGGACGGCAGGTGGTTGAAGTCCTGCCGGCCGCGACGGCGGGGCGATGTGCCCGTGCGCGGCTTCTTCGTCGGCGCCGGCGTGGCCTCGTCGGTCTTCGCCTCGTCATCCTCTGCAACGGGCAGGCGCGGAGGAGCCTTGAGGTCGGGGAAGATGGGGAGCACTCCCTGCTCGTCGCCAGGGATGAAGCGCATCGAGGCGGGACCTCGGCGCTTCAGCTCGATGAACTCAAGCGCCTGCGCGAGCTGCTCGGCGCGGCGCTTCACGGCGTCGCGCTGGGCCGTCACCACCTCGAGCGCTGTGGCCTGTTCGCGGAGCGACTGCTCCAACGACACGATGACCGCCTCACGGTCCGCGATGACCGTCGCGTGCTGGGCGATGGCCGCCTCACGGTCCACGATGAGGGCCTCACGCTCCACCAGCAAGCGGCGCAGACGCTGGTTCTCTTCAAGGATTTCGGCGAGTCCGGCCATGGCGACACCTAACGTCTCACGGTCCCGTTGTCACCGAAATTGCCAGGGTTCCAGCGGCTTAGTCGGCGTGCTGCGGTGAGGTCGATGCCCTCCATCAGCGCCGCGAGCTCTGCTGCGGTCATGGTGCCTCGATCGCGGTCGAGGTCCGGCCAGCGAAAGCGACCTCTCTCGAGGCGCTTGTAGAACAGGACAAAGCCACCATGGGTCCACACGAGTCCTTTCAGGGCGTCCCTTCGACGGTTGGTGAACAGGAACAGCGTGCCGTCGAGGGGCTGCTCTTCGAGCACGACCTCGCAGACGGCGGCGAGGCCGTCGATCGACTTGCGGAAGTCGACGTGGTCGCGGGCAACGAGGATGCGCGGTGGTGCGGAGATCAGCACAGCGCTTCCAGGAGGTCGCGGAGGAGCGTGAGGTCTGTGGAGCGATCGACGTGGATGGTGGCGCCGACGGCACCGAGGTTCACGACCACGCCGCCGGACGCGAGCCCCATCGGCTGGTCGGCGATGACGAGTTCGGCAAAGCGCGGGATGGCGTCCGGTGCGGGGCACCGGGGAGCGGCACCGCGTGCCCGTTCAGCCTCTCGGCGAAGGCGCCAGCGCCACCATGCGAGCGTGCTCGGGTTGAGGTCATGGGCCCTGGCGAACGCACGGGCCGTCTGGCCAGAGGCCTCGAAGGCGGCGATGCGTACGGCCCAGCGGGCGTGGGCGTCAGGCGGGCGCGGTGGCACGGTGGCGGCTCCGGGAGAGGAGCTGCTCCGTCACATGACGGCGACGAGGGGCGTAGATGCCGTACCAGCGTGGATACGGAGCAGACAACGATCTGCACTTCCGTCTGGGCCTCGTATGCGACAGTGACCAGTGCCACGCTGGGGTCGGAGAGCCAGAGTGGGCTCCACATCCGTAAGCGTGGCCGGGTTCTTCCTGATCCGGATCCTCGGACAACCATCCCCGGCCGATCACAACTGGCCATCCGCGATATGTACCGTGTGAGCGCATGGGCGAACACCGGGAACTTGAGGGGATCGGTCTGGTTCCCCACTACTTCAGAAGTCTGGAGCGCTGGGGCACGACAACAGAACGAAGGTGCCGACAAAGACCACAAACGCCGGAAAGGTCCACCTGGGGGGACTCACCCGGCGTGCGTACAGGTAGGTATTCATGAAAAAGTACTGGCCATTCACAAAGGCGGTGATGTGCCCAAGGAACGGCCACCGAATGTCTTCCACTCCAAACAACCATAGTCCGCCGACACATACAAGCAGGCAGATGCCATTGAACTCCAGCCGGCGGCGTTCCCACGCAAGCACACCCGTCCATGGGCTCGGATGCCCCTGACCATCCTCCCCGACTCCGCTCTCAAACCCCTGCACTGTTGCACCTCCAGGACCGCGACCGAACTGCGAACACCTACGGCCCGAAGCGGAGCCAACATCGGCTCCCCTTTCACTACACTCGACAACGCGCGCAATCGTACCTACTGCCTTGCCTTGAGACAAGCCACACCCAATATGAGAGTAGCGGCACCTCCCTCGACCAGGCCACCCAGAGGTGGACCCAAGAAGATCCCGCCACCGACCCCTGTCGCAACCGTTGCCGACGGGTCAACCACAGGCCCAGCCCCGCCCCCGTTGTTGTCCAGGGCATTGGCGAGCGCTTCAGTCGGTACGCCGAGCAACTTCATCACCATCGTCCGGTAGGCCCACGCTGTCATCGCGACGGGGACGACGACCGCCGCTGCACAAAGAGCAAACTCGATAGCAGACTTACCATCGACATCGACTAGAAACGTAGGACGCCCTTGGCCATACACCGTCCGCGGCTCCTCCCACACCGGGTCCTCGCTCAACCACGCCCCGATCTCCGGCTCGAGGTACCGCGCCCGCCCCCACACCAACCCCGTCGGGTCTTCCGCGTGCCCCGTGTACCCGTACGGCACCACGTCGCTCGCCGGACCGTCCCGACGCACGCCGTAGCTGTCGCGCACCACGTCCTCGACCAGTGCGCCGCCATCATCCAGCCACGCCACCACCGTCCCCAGCTTGTCCCGCAGCGGGTACCGCACCACCGTGCCCGTCCCGTCGAGCTCCGCCAGCACCGTCCCGAAGCTCCGGCCCACCACGTACTCCGCCAGCACTGTCCCGCTGCCGTCGTACATCGCGCGCGCCAGCCCGTTCACATCGTACGCGAACGTCCACGTCTGCGGGCTCACCCCGTGGTCGCGCGTCACCAGCACCCGGCGGTCCAACGCGTCGTACCCGTAGGTCCACGACGTGCCGTCCGGCTCCACCATCCCCACCAGCTGGCCCAGGCTGTTCCACGCGTACGTGGTCTCCGACGTCGTCGTGCCCGTGTCACCCGTGTCGCCAGAGGCCACTGTCGACGCCTGGGACACACGACGACCTTCCGCGTCGTACCCGTAGCTGTACGTCGCGTCCGCCGACAGCTGGTCCGCCGACGTGTAGCTCACCGAGCCTGCGCTGTTCCCCGACCACGACGTCCGCCGGTACGCCTCGTCGTACGTGTAGCTCTCCTCCGGCAGGCCGCTCGTCGTCCCGCTGTGGCTCGCCGCCAGCAGACGGCCGATGGGGTCGTGCGTGTACGTGTGCGTGCCGTACCCGTCCGTCATCGACGACGGGAACCCACGAACCGGGTCGTAGCTGTACGTCAGCGCATGCACCGGAGGGTCCGTCGTGCCCGTCAGGCTCGTCACCATCGACAGGACCCGGTCCGAACCGTCGTACGTCACCGACGTCGTCGTCCCGTTGCCGCGCGACAGGCTCTGCAGACGACCGTTCACGTCCACGTCCAACGTGAACACGCCCGCCACCGCGTCCGACAGCGTCGCGAGCTGACCGGTCTGCGTGTCGTAGCCGTACGTCACGGCGCTGTGCTCCGGGCCCGTGGTCGACGACAGTCGGCCACCATCATCGAACACGTACCCCATGCTCGCGTCCGCGTGCAGCGCGTTCGTCGGGCTGTACGCGTGCGTGCTCACCAGACCCGAGGCGTCCCACGTCTGGACGTGGACGTGGTCCGACGTCTCCGCTCGCCACAGGCGGCCCAGCGCGTCGTACGCGAACGTCTTCGACACGTCGGGGCCCGTCACCGTCAGCGTGCGTCCCGCCCAGTCGTACGTGTAGCTCAACAGCTGGCCCAGGCGATTGGTCTGGCTCACCATCCGACCGCCGTCGTCGTACACCGACGTCGTCACCGGTGACGGGTTCGTCGGGTTCGCGGCCACCGCTCCCTTGTCCGCGTACACCTGCGTGTGCACGTCCGGGTAGCTCCACGCCTGAGTGCCCCCCAGCGGGTCGATCAGCGCCGTCATGCGACCCAGGCCATCGTACCGGTACTCCGTGGTCCCCACCACGGGCCGGGTCACGAAGCGCTTGCGACCCGCGCCGTCGTAGGTGACCGTCACGTGCTCCCCACCCGGGAGCTGAAGGTCCGACGGCATGCCCTGCGCAGCGTAGGCCTGTACCCAGATGCGCTCCCCGGCCCCGTTCTCCATCCACGCCAGGCGGCTTGCGCTGTCGTAGCCGAAGCGCTGCTTCGTGGAGCCGTCGCCGCGCTCGATGCGCATCACGCGGTCCTCACCATCGAGGACCTGGCGCTCCTCGAGCTGCCGTTCGACGCCGGTCCCCACCCATGTCTCCACCACGACGTCGTGGGGGCCATACACCTTCTCGGTGACCACCCCCGCGGCGTCGGTGTGCTGCGTCACGCGGCCGAGGCCGTCGTAGGCAAACAGCTCCTCGCCGCCCGACGGGTAGACCACCCGCGTGGGGCGGAACGCGTCATCCCACTCGTAGGTGGTGGTGTAGACGCGTGCCACGCTGTCGGGGTCGATGAACGACTGAGCCACGGAAGTGACGGTGCCGTCTTCGCCGTAGGTCGTCACCGTGGTCAACTCGGGCGACGTCGCGTCGGGCTCGTATCGGGTGGTGGTCAACGTCGTGAGGTCCTGGGTCTCCTCGAATCCCAGCCCCATCGGGTCACGCTGCTCGATCAGGCGACCCTCACTGTCGTAGGTGGCCTCGGACGCGCTCGCGGCACCCTCACCTTCCCACGTCAACAGTCGGTGCCCGTCGTCGTAGATAAAGGCCGTGTGCTGCCCGATCTGGTCTTCGACGTCGCGCAGGTCGCCCATCGCGTCGTAGGTGTAGGTCAACGTCGTGGCGTCCGGCAGCGCTACGCTGGCGATGCGACCACTCGATGTCCGCGTGAACGTCATGTCCGGGCCGAGGCTGCTCACGAGGCCCGTGTCGCTGATCTCCAGCGTGTTGCCGAAGCGGTCGGTCATCTTCTGCAAGCCGTCGTCGACGTCCACCTCCCACTCCGTGCCGTCCGACGTCGTGACGACGAACCGCTGCGGGTCGGCGATGCCCGCGGTACCGAGGGCCCCTGCGTGCACGTCGCCGTTGTCCTGCCAGCCGACCTGAGCGGCCGGGTCGTCCGCGCGCACGGCGAGCGTGGACGAGGTCCCGTCGCGTCCCGTGAACACCAGCGTCGACGAGATCGGCGCCAGCGAGTTGGTGGGGGTCAGGCCGACGTCGAAGACCTCCTGGCGACCATCGGGCCAGGTGAGGACGACGACGTGGGGCTTGCCGGTGGCGGCGAAGCAGTACTGGAGAATGCCGAAGCCGCCTCCGCAGACGTAGCGGCTCCAGCCACCCCACCCGATGGGGCCGTTCGTCTGGATCCGCAGGTCGGACAGCTGCAACGACCAGCCGTGACCGAAGTCCCCGTCCTCGAGCCGATCGAGCGAGTCGTAGCGACGCACCAGCGACACCGGGCCCATGGGCGTGGGCACCGAGAAGTCCTGGAACGCCAACGTCAGCCTTCCCGGCTTGAAGTCGCCGTCGATGAGGACGGCGTGGATGTCGGTGCGCACCCGACCCGTGGTGTCGAGCACGTCCACCTGCAGGTTGTAGATGCCGTTGGCGAGTGTGGTCGGATCGAGCCTTCCCACCGTCACGTCGCCGGCGGGTGTCACGAGACCCGAGCCGATGGCGATCTGCGCCGTGGCGTCGGCGTTGCCAGGCACCAAGACCGCGCGCCAGAACTGGATCTCGTAGCCCTCGACCGGCGCCATGTGCACCACGACGTCCACGGGCGTCGCGACACGGTCGCCATCCTCGGGCGTAAGGATCTCGGCGGTGGGCCACTCGCCCGCGATCTCCGGATCGTCAGACGCCGGATACGGCGGATCCCCGACCGCCAACACCGTGGCGTCATCCTCGGTGTCGGTGCGGGGGTCGTCCGACACGGCGAGCTGCGCCATCGTGTTCTCGTCGGCGACGATGGCCTGAGTGCTCACCTGTCCCACGATGTTCGAGCCAAGCTCGAGGGTCACATCGAACCCGACCCTGATGCTCGACGTCTGGCCGAGCAGCGCGTGAGTGACGTGGACGCTGCTGTCCTCCGCTGCCGTGCCGGACACCGTGACGTCGGCGTCCGTGACGAGGCTACCGGCGACGAGCGTGGTGTAGCCAGGAACGGGAAGGCTCACGTCGAGGTCGGCCTGACCGGTGAGCCCGCGGTTGAACAGCGTGAGCTCATAGTGCACCACGTCCCCGGGGCTCACGCCGCCGTTGCCGTCGGTGTCGGTGACCACGAGGGCCAGCAACGACGCTTCGAGCGAGGCCCCGGCAGGAAAGATGTTCGTGCGTGTGGGATTCGCGGCACCCGGCGTGCCCGGGTCGTCCGACACCACCGCGTCGGGTAGCTCCGACGTGACGGCAGCCTGATGGACCACCTGGGACACGCCCGACGGCAGCACCACGTCGACCTGCGCTTCGAGCACCTGCGTTCCCCCCAGCGACGCCAAGGACACCTTCACCACCGGAGCGGCACCGCTGGTGTCCACCGTCACCGAGCCGAGCGTCGCCGACGCGCTGTCGGCCACGAGGCTCACGTTGGCGTCGAGCGGGAGGGACACCTCGACATCCGCCACCGCGACGCCGTCGACCGGTGTCACCTGGAGCAGCAGGCGCGCGGTGTCGCCAGCGGTGAACACACCGTTCGCGTCCGCGTCGTCCTGCAGCACGTCCACCAGCGTGACGTCCAGCCCCGGCAGCGGCGTCACGTCCAGGTCGCCCTCCTCGCTCAGCGTGCCGTACAGGTTGCCCAGGGCGTCGGTCCACGCGAGGTTCCGGAGCACTGACGGCGTGGAACCAGCGAGGCTCGACGGCACGGTGTACGCGGAGTCGGCGGCGGCCCACGACCCACCGGCGAGCAAGGTCGGCAGCGTGCTCGACACCACGTCCGTGCCCACCGACTGGGCCAAGACCACGCCCACCGCGTCCGCGGCGCCCACGTTCGAGATCGTGGTCGACAGATCGACCACATCACTGGCCGCCACGACCAGGCCGTCCGGCAGTGCGTCCGCCACTTCGAGCACGGGCACCTGCTGCGTCACCAGGTCGACGGCGATCGGAGAATAGGCGCGCGTGCCGTTGAACGTGCCGACGGCGAGCACGGCGGTCGGCAGCGACTGACCGTCCGCCGCCCTCAGCCGGTCAAGGTAGTGCGCGTTGGACTCGGCCAAGCCGCGGCTGGCCAACACCACAGGCGCAGTGGTGTGCGAGGCGCTGACCGCGTCGCCCGCATCCAGGGTGCCGAGCTCGCCGCTTCCGAGGAACGCGGACCCGCCATCGACTCCCAGCACAGACAGCGAGAGGTCGTCAATCGAGACCGCGCCGGTGTCCACGCTCACACGCGTGTCGTGCCCCTGCACGCTCACCGGTTCCGACGTCGGATTGCTCACGGCAAGGCCGACGGTGGCGCGAAGCTCGCCGCCCGCGGCGGCGACCAGCAGCGCGCCGAGGTCCGTGTCGGCTGCGTGCACCAACGCGGAGACGGACCACACGTCGAAGGCGCCAGCGTCGACCGTCGCGGGGGTTCCCTGCGTCAGGTCGGGGGTCATCCCCGTGCCCGTCAGCAACGGGGACGCCGTCCAGTCGGTGTCGACCGTGAGCGACTGCCACGGATCGAGCGCTGTCGGACGCGCTTCGAGCAGGACGTCGACGCCCGTGACCGACACCGAGGCCACGCCCTGGTTCCGCACGCTGACGACCGCGGGCACCACCAGGGTGAGTCCATCGAACGCCACGTCGAGCGTGGCGTCCACCTGCTCGCCAGGCAGGGCGTCGGCGGGCGACGCCTCCACGGTCGCCGCCAGCTCCGGAGCCAGCAGCGGCGTCATCGCCCCTGCATTGGCGGTGGAGCAGGCGGTAGCGTCGAGCGACAGCCCCGAGCCCGCGAAGTCGATCCGATCGGCGACCACGCCGCACGTGAGCGTGAACAGCTGACCGCCAACCTCGACGCCACCCGACGGCGCCGCCAGATAGCCCGTCGCGCTCACATTCGACCCCACGATGGACACTGCGTCGTCCGCGCCATCACCCGCGAGCAGCAAGAGCGCGTCACCGTAGGCGCTCAGCTCCAGGTCGTCGGCCGACACCCTGATCGAGGCCGTCGACACCAAGGTCGCCTGCACGTCGACCGTGACGTCGATGGGGCACGTCGTGTAGTAGACGCCGGGCTCCAGCACGCTGTCGACCGTCCACACGCCCCCCGGGCACGCCGTGACCTCATGGTAGGTGTCGCCATAGGCCAGCGCCTTGGCGCTGCCCGGCGCCCAGTCGGCTACGTCGAACCACACCGGAGCGCTCGACGGTACCGTGGCCGCGGGCGCGTCGCTGAGGCTGACGTCGCCTCGCAGGTGCACGTCGCCGCTGACGATCCGCCCCTCGACGGCCTTTCCGCCACCTCCAATCCACAGATCTCCCGCACTGTACACGTCGCCGCGGACCACGCCCGAACAGCCGGACCACTCCAAGGCCTTGCGTACGGCGCCGCCGTTCGCCCACATCGCCACGGGCTGCGTGGTCGTGACATCGACCGTCTGCACGTCTACGCCGCCGTCGCCATCGGTGATCGTGAGCAGCACGGTGTGCGACCCGACGCCGGCGAACACGTGGGACGCCAGCACACCAGCCCAGCCCGGCCCCGACGCCACCGGGTCGACGATCTCGGGAGCAGACCCATCGCCCCAGTCGATCTCGACCGTGTGGGTGTCGACAGGACCGTCGTCCGCAATGCGGCCCGTGAGGGTGACGACGCCGTCGCCCAGGCCGTTGTGACCGAGCACAGTAGCGACCGGCTCGGCGTTGTCGACCGTGACCTCCACGGTGTCCGTGGCGGACGCCCACCCGTCGCTGACCGTGACCGTCACGTCATAGATGCCATCGTCGAGCGCGATGAACGACAGCTGGTCCTGACCCTGCGACACGCCCGTGACCGGCAGCCCTGACGTGGGCACGACGGACCACGAGTAGGTCAGGGTGTCGTCGACGTCGACATCCTCGGTGTCGGGCACCAGCGTGACCACCTGCCCCTCGTGGGGCGTCACGCTCGGCGCGGAGAGGGTGACCGTAGGCGGGTGATTCTGCCGAAGCCCAACGCAGTCGCCGACCGTCACCTGGGTCTCGAGATAGACGACATCGGCCTCGAAACACACCTGGGCCGTGTCGACGACGTCGACGTCGACCGACAGCTCCAGCAGGCCGAAGCCCTCGTGCACGAGCGGCGGAGCCACGGAGACCGAGCTGGGGTCGACCGCGAGGCCGTCGAGGTAGGCACGAACGTCGGTGACCTGCGGACCCACGTAGGCCGGCAAGATGTCCGGCAGCGCACTGCCGTCGCCGACTTCGATGCACGAGCCACCGGTGTTGCCCGTGACCTCGTCCATCGTGCCGAACTCCCCGGTGCCGTAGGGAGAGTCACAGCCGGCCTGGGCGTGCGTGCCGGTGACGAACGCGCTGACAGCGATGCCATTCTCGGCCAGGCAGGCGTAGGCGGCCGTCTGGTTCCATGAGGTCGTGTTGTAGCCGTCGGACACCACCAGGATCCGCTTGAGCGACGCGCTGGACCCGTCGAGCAGATCGCAGGCGTGGTGGACCGCACCGAAGATCGACGACCCCTGCGCCGTGGTGGCGACGTTGTAGGTCGTGAACGCGCTGGGGCCCGCGTAGGGATGGATCGGGTCCTCGGCGCGCGACATCGACGCCATTGCCTCCAGGACGTCGAGGGTGCCGTCAGCATCCGCGTCGGCATCGGGCGCGACCCAGACCTGCGCGCCAGCGTCGGGAGACAGGTCGGCGGCACCGAACAGGGATTCGAAGAAGACCAGCGACACCTCGTCGACCGAACCGCTGGCGATCACCGCGTTGAGCAGGTTCTCGACCGCCACGATCTGGCAGTCGAAATCCTGGTTGTCGACACCGTCGCCGTTCCGGTCGCCGCAGGTCGTCGACGACGTGACGAAGAAGGCGGAGGGCGACAGATCGACCACGATCGACAGAGCGACATCGTCCGTGGGCGCGGTGACATCTACACCCACACCCAGGTCGGCGCGCACAGTGGTCGCACCCGGCAGCACCCCCTCGCCGTCGGCATGCGACGTAATCGTCAGCTCCATGTCGATACCGTCGATCGTGGCGACGCTCGGGGGAGGCGGGCCGAGCTTCTCGACGTAGCCGACAGGAGGCGCGCAATCGAAGACAGGGTCGTCCGAGTCGCCGTAGCCGTCACCATCGGCGTCCGGGTAGTAGTTGACGGCCTGCTCCCGACCGCCGCGGAAGATGCCGATCGACCCCCCGTACGTGTGGACCGAACCATCGGTGGGGTAGGCGAGCAACACGTCGTCGAACCCGTCGAGGTCGATGTCGGCCCTGGCCAGCAGGTTGTAGTGCAGCGGCGTGCCGTTGTAGTAGATCGAGCTGTCGGACCCGTCGATGCGACCGTCGATGGCTGCGGTGTACCGCGTGGCCCCCTGCACGAAGGGCCCATACGTCACGAAGGCCGCACCCTTGCCATCCGGCGAACCCTTGTCACCCCACGCCACCATGTCGAGGAAGCCATCGCCGTCCAGGTCAAGGTCGCCGATCACGTCGGTTCCGATCCGCACCTGGTTGACCGAAGACTGAAGCGCCGTCCAGGTGGCCGCGGTGGTCTGGCTGCCAGTCAGCGCACCGCTGAACAGACGGACGATGCCTGGACTCTGGGTGGCGAACGCGGGCTCGCCGATCCAGAGGTCGGGCACGCCGTCGCCTGTGACGTCGCCGGCCGACGCGATGGTCTGACCGAACGTCGAGCCCCCGGTGAACAACGTGCGCAGGTGCGTGGCGTCCGACGCCGTGAGCTGCTCGGCTGACCCGGTCGACCAGCCCGCGTCACCGTTCCACAGGTACACCTTGCCCGCAGTGAGGGCGCCGATGGCGACGACGTCCATGCCCGTGCCGTCGAGGTCACCGAGGTTGACGATCGGGTAGCCGAACCGGCCTGCGCTCGATCCACCATAGATGCGGACCCGATCGTCAGTCCCCGCAGTGAGCGAACTACCCAGCGGGGAAGGGAACACATAGACCTCACCCTCCCCGGTGGTGGAGGTGGTGCCGATGATGGCCGACACGATCGCATCGTCGAGGCCGTCGCCGGTGACGTCGGCCAGCTCGACCTCCCAACCGAACTGCACGCCGCTCGCTCGCTGCAGGAGAACCGTGGACGCGACCGAATCGATGGTGGACGCACCGCTCAATGTCGACAGCGTGACGTGGTCGATCACCCAGGCCTTGCCCGCACCCATCGAGCCGACCATGAGGTCGTCGTCACCGTCGCCGTCGACGTCACCGACGGACAGATCGCGGCCGATCGCGTAGCCGGTGAGGTCGCCGTACAGGGTGATGTCGGCCGTGTCGACGTCGATGGTGCCTGCGGACACGGACGCATCGACGTCGAAGAAGATGTAGACAGCGCCCGCGTCGTTTGCGGTGCTGCCCCCATCGACGTGCTCCACGTAGGGCGCACCGATCACCAGGTCCGGCGCTGCGCCACCTCCGAACTGGCCCATGACCATCGCGTCAGCCAACAGGTCGGCCGTGCCGTTGACGCCGGAAGGTGCGATCGTGGCATCCGCCCCCGAGAAGGCGAGTGTACCCCCAAGGAATCCACCGCCGAGCGCACAGTCACTGGGGTCGGCAGACGCCGTTCCCAGCGGCAGGGTGCAGGCGAACCACACGGCAGCCGCACGCCAGCTGGCGGCGCGATTGGTGCAAACGTGAGAACGGGTCAGGGGACGCATGGCGACTCCAGGGGCTTCGCGTCTCGCACGCACACGTGTCCAGCACGCCATCAACATGGCGGACACGGACACGGCGTTTTGGGGGGAGCTCGGACGCGCCCGCACCCTACTCTCGCGCGCCTCCACTCGACACGTCCCTGCACAAAATCTGCTGGGAGCAATCCCGCAGGTACCGGATTCTCGCCTTCTTGCTACACTTAATCAGATATCTGCCTCCCATCAGTATCTTCTGGGAGCCGCAGCATCGGGGTCCTGTTGCCGGGACTGCGTTCGGTGCACGGTCCACAGGGTGCGCTGCGTTCCGTGAAAGGCGCCACGGTCCGATGCCTGCAGAAACGGCAGAACCACAGCGTCGGTGACCCACGTACGCCCATGGCACCACTTGATGGGATGTGCGTCATGTCGACAGGAAGAACCGCCCTTCTCCCATACGTCCATACATGCACGCGGCGCGGCGGCGTCTCCAACGGTTGCTCGCTGGCCCCCTACTCCGCCCCGTCCACCTTCACCTCCGGCTGCGCCTCCTCCCGCTCCGCGGCATCCGGCACCGTCGGCTTGTCCACCGGTGGCGGTCCCTTGGCCTTGGCCGCCTCCAGCTTCGCGCGGATCTCGGTGCACCGACCCGTGATCGCCGCCTCGTCACCGCCGTAGGCGGCGTAGGCGTCGCGGAGCTGATCGCACACCGACGTCAGGCGAAGCTCGTAGTACAGGCCGCCCTGGATGAGCCGGTCGCCGTAGCTGGCGCGCAGCAGCAGGCGGGGCAGGATCGACCACTCGGCGTCGACGGTGATGCCGTTCTCGTTGAGCTTGGGGGTGGGGTCGAAGATGGTCTCGACGTAGACCGTCCGGTAGACCGGCAGGCCCACGCGCACGGTGCCATCGGACTCCACCGACACCGAGCCCAGGTTGGCGCCGCCGAGCACGGAGTTCAGCAGCAGGTCGCCGACGGCCTCGATGGCGGCCTGGCCCTGCTGGGCTGACAGGTCTTCGGGGGCCTGGCCGGTGAGCAGGATGACCAGGACCGCGGCCTCCGAGCCGAAGTCGTCGCTGCGGAAGTCGAAGGACGGCGCGACGGCGGGGCCCGACAGGCGCAAGGACAGCTCGCCCACGCCCAGGTCCATCGCGCCGGCCACGTCGAGCTGGGGGTTGGCGTAGTCCTCGCCCAGGAAGGTGACGCGGCTGCCCTCGGCGATGTCGAACTTGCCGCGCAGCACCGACACGCGGCCGGCGAGCAGGTCGACGTCGCCCACGATCGACAGGTCGCCGCCGTCCATGCTCACCGCGAGGTCGCCGCCCAGGCGGGCGTCGATGTCGGCGCGCGTCAGGTTGGCGCCGAGCGAGCCCAGCGTGTCGAGCATCGGCACCTTCAGCAACATGCGCGTGTTGCGGCCCAGGTCGAGGTCGACGTCGAGGTGCAGGTCGTCGAGCAGCGTGGGGCCGGCGTCGACGTGGGTGACGAACGCGCCCGACCGGCGGTGGATGACGATCGACGGGTCCACCTGCATCGCGCGGGACTCGGTGAGCTCGGACGTGTCGAGCACCACGCGGCCCTGGTCGACCGCCAGGCGCCCGCGCAGGCTCACGTCGGGCCACGTGCCCTGGGTGGACAGATCGCCCGACGCGCGCAGCTCGGTGTTGTCGGTGGCCGTGAGCCACGCGTTGCGCAGGGACACCTCGCCCGCGATGTCGGACGGGAACCAGCTCTCCAACCGCACGGAGCCCTTGGCCGTGATCGCCGACGCGCCCGCCGACGTGAGCCGGTCGAGCGACGCACCGATGGGCCGCGTGGTCAGGCTGAGGCTGTTCAGCGTCACGTTGGCGACGGCGTCCTCGTTGGGGTCGTGCTCCAGCCGCGCCGACAGGTTGCCGTCGCGGATCTGGATGCCGATCGGGCGGTAGAGCGCGCGCAGCCCGGTCAGCTCGACGGTGGCGTTCGGGTCGGGGTCGAGCAGCGTGCCCTTGAGCGAGCCCTTCACCACGAGCTTGCCGTCCTGCACGTCCAGGCCCGGGTCGATCGACTCCAGCACGTCGAGCGGGATGCCGTCGCCGAGCGCCTCCAGGTCGAACGCACCGGTGCCCCACGTCTTGGGGTCGGTGCGCAGGTCGACCACCATCGGCACGTGGCCATGGACATCGAGCCACGTGGTGTCGCCGTCGACGATCGACAGGACCGCGTCGTAGCCTCCCTCCTCGGGCTCCACCTTCAGGTGCAGGTCGCCCGGGTGGCCCGCCATCACGAGCCCCGCCGTGGTGTCGACGCGCAGCTCGGGGGTGTCGGGCGAGCCGGACACCGCCACCGCGCCGTCCACCGTGCCCTGCACGTCGGCGTCGAAGCCCGCCCAGTCCAGCCACTCCCCGAGCGGGAAGCCGTCGAGCCGACCCCGGACGTCCAGGTCGTCGGCGAACAGCGTCAGCTCGGTGAAGTCGGGCTGGGGCGCGGTGCCGAGCAGCCAGTCGACGACCTCGCCCACGCGCGTGGCCGCGGTGCCGTCGGCGACCACGATCGGATCGTAGCCGTCGTACAGATCGACCGACGTGTCGAGCTTGCCCTCGCGACGCCGCAGGTCGATCTCGGCGCGCGCCCGACGCGGCAAGCCCTCGACCTCGACGTCGGCGACGCCCTGCAGGTCGAGGTCGGGATCGTGCAGGTCGCCCCGCACCGACAGCACCGCCGACAGCTCCCCGTCCGGCACCTCGGTGCCCGGCAGCAGCAGCGCCATACGCTCCGTCGTGCCCGGCGCCACCGTCACGTCGACGTCGGCGCTGCCCTTCGACGACAGCCCCGGCTTGGACAGGTCCGACACCACCGGCAGCGTGCCCGTCACCGTCACCAGCGGCCGGTCGCTCACCGCGGTGGACAGGTCCACCGTGGCCCGATCCCCGTGCACCCCGAGCGTGCCGGACACGTCCAGCCAGCGGAAGGCGTCCTCGACGAACAGGTCGTGGGCGTCCACCTGCAGGTCGAGATCGGGGGTGCGCGGCGAGCCGGTGGCCGTCAGCTCCAGCGTCACCACGCCGTCGAGGCCCGAGAGCTGGTCGGGGAACAGCTCGGCGAAGGCGTCGAGATCGAGGCCGTCGACCGTCACCCGACCGGCCAGCGGACGCGCGGTGCCCAGGTCGCCCGCGACAGTGAACTGGCCGAAGTTCGACGCCAGCGACAAGCGCGCGTCGGCGAGGCCCCCGTCCACCACGCGCAGGTGCAGCGGCTCGGGGTTGGTCCACCGCTGGCGCCACGTGGGCTGGAACACCACGCGGTCGATGTCGACGTCCATCGTGCCCAGGTCGACGTGGACGTCGGGCGAGACGAGGAACGGATCGTCGTTCCAGCGCAGGTCGGGCGCGACGTGCAGGTCGTCGCCCTGCAGGTGGAGCACGACGGTGCCGTTGTTGCCGAGCAGCCCGAACAGCTCGTGGTCACCGACGGAGGCGGACACGTCGACCGACAGGTCACCCTCGGCGGGCACCATCACGTCGAACGAGGCGGCGACGGCGTCGAAGCGCGCCAGGTCGCCATAGGACGCCGACGGGCTCGTGGCGTCGCCCGACACCCGCGTGGCCGTTCCTGCGTCGGTGGGCGTCACCTCGACCCGCAGCCGCGGCACGCTCACCGTGGCCATCGACGCCCCGTAGGCCTCCAGGTCGGTGCCGGTGAGGCTGCCGTCGACGGTGACGTGGCCGTTGCGCACCGCGACCTGCGCATCGGCGACGGCGTGGCCCACCCGCACCCCGTCCGGCGCGTCCCACGTGACCGGCGCCATGTCGAGGTGGGCCGCGACGTCGATCGGCACCCCGTCGGCGAACACGTCGCCCGTGACCCGCCCGCGCCACGTGCCGCGCCCCCCCACCTGGTCGACCCCGAAGTCGGCCAGCATCGACGGCACCAGCGCGCCGTGCAGCCGCAGGTCGAGGTCGCCCTCCACCAGGTCGAGCGTGCCGCCGCCCGCGACCGTGCCGATCACCCCGGCGAGGTCGAGGTCCCCGAGGTCGAGCACCCCCCGGTGCAGGCCGATGTCGGCCCCGAAGCGACGCACGCGGACCCCGTAGACGTCGAGCTCCTCGCCGTCCCACCGCCCGTCGTCCACCCGCACCTCGTCGGGCCACGACGTCCCGCCGCCGTGCGCCGTCAGGTGGCCCTCCAGCCGCAGCGGGCCGCCGATCGTGGGCAGGATGTCCTCGAGGTGCAGCCCCTGGGCGACAAGCCCCGCGGTCCACCGCAGCGGGGCGTCCTCGGCGATCGGGCCTGGTTCGGGAGACGGATCGCAGCGGTCGGGGTCGCCGACGCCGTAGCCGGGCAGGCACACGACGGTGCCGTCCTCGACAGTGAGCGTCCCCCGCGTGGCGGGCCGATCGCCGCCCGCGGGCAGGCCGGCGAGGGTGCCGGACAGGCCGAGCCCGCCGAACGTGCCGGCCGCCGACAGGCTGCCCGCGTAGCGCCCGTGGGTGCCGGTGTGCAGCACGTCGTCGAGGGTGCCGAGGTCGAGCGGGTCGGCGGTGACGGTGAGCTGGGCGTCGCCGGCCTCGAACAGGTCGCGCAGGTGGCCGTCGAGGCCCAACCGGCTGCCCAGCACCTGAAGGTTCAGGGCGTCGGCGATCACGCCCTCGCCGGTCCACACGGCGCTGCCGTCGAGGTGGAGCCCCGCGGGCCCCGGCGCGAGCAGCACCCCGTCGAGCACCACGCCGTCGGCGTGCACGGCGGGCTCCTTGCGCGGCAGCCGCACGCGCGCACCGTCGAGGCGCAGCACCTTGGCTTCGAAGCCCGATGGGTCGCCCTCCTCGGGCGGGGGACCCCACAGGCTCACCATGCCGTCGCGCAGGCCGATGTCGTCGACCACGAGCTCGAAGGGCAGACCACCCCACCCGGGCGCGTCGGGATCGACGGGCTCGGTGCTCGGCCCCCCGAACAGGCGCGACAGGTTGAGCACGCCGTCGGCGTCGGTGGTCATGTCGACGCGCACGCCGTCCCCCCGCGCGGACGCGACCCGCACGGTGGCGTGGAGCAGCGCCCACAGGTCGAGCCGCACGTCGAGCCGGCGCACGCCGATCAACACGACGCCGTCGGGGTCGCGCATCGCGACGTCGGTGAGCGTGACGTGGCCACAGAGCGTGAACGACAGGTGGACCGGGTCGAGCGTGTAGCCCTCGCCCAGGATGCCCTGCACGCCGTCGTGCACGGCGAGCGCGATGCGGTCCTGCGCCCACCGCGTGTGCAGGCCCGCCACGAGCACGCCCACGAGCCCGAGACCGATCCCGAGCGCCCAGCGACAGCGACGGTGACGCGCACCCGCCATCAGAAGGCCTCGCCGATGGCGAGGAACAGGTTGATCGCGAGCGGGAACTGGCGGCCCGGCAGGTTCTCGCGCACGCGCGTGGCGCCGGTGAACAGGTCGAAGCCGCGGGGCAGGCGGTCGATCGGGTTGCAGCCGATGTAGCGCGCCGGGCTGATGTCCTCGGGGTAGACGGGCCGCAGGCCGACGTCGAGCCGGATGGGGCCCACCGGCGAGTCGAAGCGCATGCCCACACCGCCGCCGGCGCGGATCTTGTCGGCGCTCGTGTCGGGCCACCGGTTGGCGAGCAGGCCGGCGTCGCCGAACACGGCGAAGCTGACGCCGTACTTCCAGTCGTAGCGGACCTCGGCGCTCGCCTCGGCGGCGAAGGCGCCCCCGCGCGGCAGGTAGGTGCGCGTCAGGTCGTAGGTCTCGCCGTTGTTGTGCTGCGGGTTCGGGCGACCGTAGCGGTAGGAGCAGATCAGGTCGTAGGCGCCCACCTGATCGGTGCGGAAGCCGCGCAGGCTGTTGGGTCCGCCGAGGAACGCGAGGTCCGGGTAGGGCAGCGCGTCGCCCGCGGTCCACGGCAGCAGCCCGATGGCGTGGAGCCGACCGGCCACCACGAACGGGAACGACGTCTGCCGGCGCGAGAACCGCAGCGGCGAGAACGCCCGCACCTCCCCCTCGACCCGGCTGTAGAGGAAGCCCTTGCCGGGCACGCCGTCGTTGGCCGCGCCGGCGGTGTCGAAGGCCGGGATCGGGATCGACTGGCGCACGGCGAGGTTCCAGAACGTGCCGCTGCGCGTGCGGATGGGGTCGTCGCGGTAGTCGAGGACGAACCGCACGTCGAGCGCGAGCAGCCGGTAGTCGGCGCCCGAGAAGTCCCCGCCGAACTGCAGCCGCGCGGCCTCGAGCGTCTCGGCGCTGGGCTCGAGGTAGCGGAACCACTCGAACACCGGCCCGCCCGACAGCGTGGCGTAGCGGTTGAACCGGTAGCGCAGCGCCACGTTCGCGGTGGTCTTCCAGTACGGCAGCGTGCCGAACTGGGCGTCCTGCTTGAACTCGCCGCCCACGGTCAGGCCGAGCCGGCCCCCCATCCACCACGGGTAGTCGAACTCCAGGCCGCCCAGGCCGGTGAGCAGGAAGTCGCCGCCGAGGCCCTGGTCGTCGCGCACCACGCCGATGATGGCGCCGAGCGACGCGTCGGCGTCGAGCTGGACGCCGGTGCCGAACAGGTGCAGGTCGCGAAAGCCCAGCGACAGCTTCGGGCTGACGGTGAAGTAGTCGAAGTTGACGCCTGCACCGACCCGGAAGCGCCGCAGCTTGGCCTCGGTGAGCGTGACGTCGATGGGCACCGTGGGATCGGTGGGATCGGACAGGTCGGGCGCCAGGTCCACCAGCGAGAACAGGTTGGTCTCGAACAGCCGCGCCTGCGCGTCGCGCAGCTCGGACAGGCGGAACGGCCGCCCGGCCTCGATGTCGACCGTCGAGCGCACCGCGACCTCGTCGACGCGCTCGAGGCCGTGGACGCGCAGCTCGCCGAAGCGCGACACGATGCCGGGCGTGACGAGCACGGTGAGGTCGACCTCGTGCTCCTCGGGGTAGGCGTCGACCGTCAGCTCGGACGTGGCGTAGGCGTAGCCGTGGTCCTGCAGCTCCTCGACGATGCGCTTCTGCGCCGCGCGCACCGTGTCGAGGTCGAACTGCTCGCCGGTGGTGATCGGGCTGTCGCGCCGCGCCTGGCGGATGACGGCGGCCGCGGCGGCGTCCCAGTTCCCGGTGACGCTGTAGGTGCGGATGACGGACGCCTGGCCGGGCACGACGTGGCCGATGAGGTCGACCACGCCCGCGCGCTTGTCCGAGTCCTGCCGGACGCGCCGGATCTCCCACCCGTCGACGTGGGCGTCGAACCACCCGTGGTGGGCGTACCAGATCTCCAGCCGACGGCCGTCCGCGCGCAGGCTGTCGAGCGACAGCGTCACCGGCTGCGTGAAGTACATGAACGGGAAGGTGAAGGTCAGCGGCGGACTCTGCTTCTGCACCATCGCGCGCCGCAGCTGCAGGCCGTTGTTGCCGCTGAACAGGCCGCCGTTGCCCACGAAACGGACGCGACGCACGATGTCGGTGCGAACCTCCTTGCGCGAAGGCGTGCAGCCCGCGAGGATGAGCGACGCGACGACCCCGCTGCGGATCAGCAGCGAGGACACGCGGGCACCGAGCCGCCACGTCGCTCCAGGGCCGAAACCCAAAGCACCCCCGTCAACCCGATGCATCCGCTCGTTCGCTTCGTGCTCGTCGCCACGCCGCTCGGCGTGCTCCTGTTCCTGGTGCTCGCCGGCTTCTTCACCGCTTGGGAGGGTCACGCCGTCAGCCACCGTCCAGCGCAGGTCGAAGACCCGGCCGTCTACACCGTGCTCATCGTAACCGATGACGGCCGCGGGCTAGAGTCCGACTGGCCCGCAAAGGTCGTGGAACCGCTGGGTCTGTCGGTGGACGTCACCGGCGTGCCGCCCAACAAGATCCCCGACACGGCGGCCGTCACCCGCAAGTCCCGCTTTGCGACGTTCTTCACGGTGGTCCCGCACGACGGCGAGAGCATCGCCGTGTCCACGCTGTCGGCCCGCGCCCTGTCCACGGCGGTGATGGCCTACGTGCTCGCGTTCTTCCTGCACAACATGTGGCTGTCCGGATCGCCGTTCAGCTGGGAGATCAAGGAGCGCGCCGTGCCCGACGCCCCGACGGACTCGCCGGAGGCGCTCACGGAGGCCCAGCGCAAGCGCGCCCGCAGCAAGCAGGGCCCCCCGCCGCCACGCCCGCGCGTGGGTGGGGGACGTCGCCGGTGATCGGAGCGCGTGCATGGCAGGGCTGATCGGCATCGTCCAGGAGGGCGGCCGCGCCGTCCCCGACCGTCTCCTCCAGCGGATGCGCAAGCGCCAGGTCCACCACGGGACCGAGGGTGGCGTGACGCGCCAGGGCGACATCACGCTGGCGTGGTCCGGCCGGCGCGACGACACCGCCTGGGCCGACGACGGCCTGGAGGTGGTGATCGACGGCTGGACCGCGTTCCGCGACCACCACGACACCGAGCCGCTGGGCGAGGCCGCGCGCGTGGCCCGGGCGTGGCGACGGTGGGGCATCGACCTCGTCCGCTACGTCGAGGGCGAGTTCGTCGTCGTGATCCTGGAGCGGGCCGAGGGCGTGGTGCACGTGCTGCGCGACGCCGCCGGCACACGCCCGCTGTACTGGGCCCGCGCCCCCGGTCGCGTGGCGTTCTGCTCCGACATCGCGCCGCTGCTGGAGCTGTCGTGGGTCTCCCGGGAGCTCGCCCGCGACCACCTGTCCGAGTACCTCGCGTTCCGCTGCGTCCACGCCCCGCGCACGCTGCTGCGCGACGTCCAGCAGCTGCCGCCGGGCCACCGCCTGCGGGCCACCACGGAAGGCGCCCGGGTGGTGCGGTGGCACACCCCCACCTACGCCGCCCCCGGCACCGCCATCCCGCGCGAGCAGGACGTCGTCCCCGAGCTGACGGCGGCTGTGGAGCGCGCCGTGCGACGCCGGCTGGTGGGCGATCGGCCCGTCGGCGTCTACCTGTCCGGCGGGGTGGGCTCCACGTCGCTGGTGGCCGCGGCACGGTCGGCCGCGCGCACGCTCAAGACGTTCACGGTCGCCTTCGCCGAGGAGCCGTTCCCCGAGTCGCCGTTCGCCGGTCGCGTCGCGCAGATCCTCGGCATGGAGCACCACGTCGTCACCGTGGGCTCCAAGGAGGTCGCCGAGCGCTTCGACGACGCGATCGCGTGCCTGGGTCACCCGATCGGCAACGTCGCCACCGTGCTCCAGCTCGAGCTCGCGAAGGCCGCCGCGCTGCAGGTCGACACGGTGCTCACCGGCGACGGCACCGACCAGCTGTTCGGCGGCGGGATGCTCACGCGGCCGGCGGCGATGATCCGCAGGTCGCAGGCCTTCCACCGCCTGCCGTCGGCCGTGCGCGCCCCGATCACCCGCGCGCTGGCCACGTTCGACCGCGGCCACACCGTGCGCACCACGCCCGAGGAGTGGCCGCTCGCCGAGGGCCTGGGCGGCGTCCACCTGTTCGACACCCGCCAGCGCCGCACGCTGCTGCTCGACGAGTCGCTCGTGCGCCCGAGCGTGCGGCGCGAGGTGCTGGAGCCGTTCTACAAGAGCGTCGACACCGACATCCTCAACAGCGTGCTCCACGCCTTCTTCATGTCGTCGCTGGTGGCCGACACGCTGCCGCGCGTGGAGTCGACGGCGGCGGCGGCAGGCCTGTCGGCGGGCTTCCCGCTCCTCGACCGCGAGGTGCAGCGCCTCGCCCAGGTGTTGCCGGGCGGCTTCAAGGTGGGCGGGGTCGGTCGCGCCGACCTGCCCACGCGCTGGCTGCTGCGTGCGGCCCTGCAGGGCGCGGTGCCGTCGGCCCTGGTGAACCGTCCCGACCGCGGCCTGCCGCGCCCGCTCGACGACTGGCTGACCGGCGCGGGGCGCCTGTTCCTGGAGGACCGGTTCACGCTGCTGCGCCGCGACCCGCTGGAGCTGTTCCACACGACGGCGCTGGAGGGGCTCAAGCGGGGTCTCGGGCGCACACCCGGCGCCACCCAGCGGCTGTGGTCGCTGCTCATCCTCGACGGCTGGATCCGGGCGATCGGCGCCACCTGATCGCCCGGCCCGCGGCGGTGTCGCCGGGCGCCTTGCCGGCCCGACGCACCCGTCCTACCCTGCTCGCTCGTTCGCAGGAGCGGCCGTGTCCTACCTCGCCATCGCCCGCAAGTACCGCCCGGCCACCTTCGACGAGATCGTCGGCCAGGAGCACGTCACCGCCACGCTCCGCAACGCGATCGCCGCCGGCCGCATCCACCACGCGTTCCTGTTCTGCGGCCCGCGCGGCGTGGGCAAGACCACCGCGGCCCGCGCGCTGGCCCGCTCGCTCAACTGCGTGAACGGCCCCACGGCCACACCGTGCGGCGTGTGCACGTCGTGCGTGGAGATCACCGCCGGCACCAGCCCCGACCTCATCGAGATCGACGGCGCCAGCAACAACTCCGTCGACGACGTGCGCGAGCTGCGCGAGACCGTCCGCTACGCGCCGTCCCACGGGCGGTCGAAGATCTACCTCGTCGACGAGGTCCACATGCTGTCGAACGCGGCGTTCAACGCGCTGCTCAAGACGCTGGAGGAGCCGCCCGCCCACGTGGTGTTCATCTTCGCCACCACCGAGCCCACCAAGATCCCCGACACCATCCTGTCGCGCGTGCAGCGCTTCGACTTCAAGCGCATCCCGGCCACGGGCGTGGTGGAGCGCCTCGCCGAGATCGCCGCGCAGGAGGGCGCCCGCATCTCGCCCACCGGCCTGCGGCTCATCGCCCACGCCGGCGAGGGCTCGATGCGCGACGCCCAGTCGCTGCTCGACAAGGTCATCAGCTTCGGCGGCACCGACATCGACGACGCGATGGTGGTGGAGACGCTGGGGCTCATCGACCGTGGCCTGCTCTACGGGATGCTCGGCGGACTGGTGCGCGGCGAGCCGGAGCGCTGCCTCGACGTCATCGCGCGCGTCTACGCCTTCGGCCACGAGCTGTCGCGGTTCTCGTCCGAGCTCCTGGAGCTCGTGCGCCACGCCACGTTCGTGCGCCTGTCGGCCGAGGCCCGTCGCCACGTCGACCTGCCCGACGAGGAGCTGGCGCAGCTCGAGCAGATCGTCGCCGACACCGACGTCGACGCGCTGACGCGCCTGTTCGCCGCCCTGCTGGAGACCCACGAGGAGGTCAGCCGCGCCGCCCGTCCGCGCATCGTGCTGGAGATGGCGGTGGCGCGGCTCGCCACGATCCAGCCGCTGGTGCCGGTCGCCCGCCTGGTGGCCCGGCTGGAGGCGCTGGAGCGTCGCCTGCGCCAGTCCGACGGCGCCCGCGGTGGCGTGGGGGGCGGCGGCAACGCGTCCGAGCGTCGCACCGGCCCGTCCAAGGCCCACCGCACGCCCGCGCCCCGGCCGCAGCAGCGCGCCCGGTCGCCGCGTCGTGGGCGCACGGCCACGGCCGCGCTCGGATCCGATCCCTCCGACGACGACCGATGGGCCGCGCTCCAGGCCGACCTGCTCGCGCTGGACCCTCCCGCGTCCACGCTCGCCGGCGGCACGCCCGCCCGGGTGGCCGACAAGCTCGTCGTCACCGTCGACGCCGGACGTCCCCTCGCCGCCGCCCGTCGCGAGGCCGAGCAGCCCGACGTGCGCCGCCTCGTGCGCGCGGGCTACGGCGACGACGTGGTGATCGTGCCCGAGCCGTCCCTGGCGTCGCGCATGACGGGCATCAGCCCCGAGCTCGCCGCCGAGGCCAAGGCCGACGCGGGCCTGCAGCGCGCGCTGCACATCCTGGGCGGCCACCTCGACGCCCTCGTCCCCGCAGATCCCTCCGACACGGGAGAATCCCCATGAGCGACTTCGACCTCGGCGGCCTGGCCGGCATGCTCGGCGGCTTCCAGCAGAACCTGCAGCGCCTCCAGGCCGAGGCCAACGCCACCCAGGTCACCGGCGAGGCGGCCGGCGGGCTGGTCAAGGTCACCGCCACCGGCGGCCAGGAGATCGTCGCCGTCGCCATCGCGCCGGACGCGATGGACGACCGCGAGCTGCTGGAGGACCTCGTGCGCGCCGCGGTCAACGACGCGCTCACCAAGGCCCAGGAGGCCTCCGCCGCCAAGCTGCGCGCGCTCACCGCCGGGCTGCCCATCCCGCCCGGCCTCATCCCCGGGATGTGACGGCGCGTGAGCGAGCCCACCGACGATCCGATCCGCGGCGCCGTGCGCCAGCTCCGCCGCCTCCCCGGCATCGGGGAGAAGACCGCCACGCGGCTGGTGTACTGGATGCTGCGCGCGCCCGACGGCACCGTGCCTGCGATCGCCGAGGCGCTGTCGCGCTTGTCGTCCGAGGTGCGCACCTGCGGCACGTGCGGCAACCTCACCGCGCAGGACCCGTGCGGCCTGTGCGCCGACGGTCGGCGTGACCCGTCGATGATCTGCGTCGTCGAGCACCCGCAGGACGTGCTGGCCTTCGAGCGGTCGGGCGAGTTCCGCGGCCGCTACCACGTGCTCCACGGCGCGATCTCACCGCTCGACGGCGTGGGTCCGGCCGACCTGAACCTGCGCACGCTGCTCGACCGCCTGCGCGACGGCACCGTCACCGAGGTGATCGTCGCGACCGACCCCGACATCGAGGGCGACGCCACGGCGCTGTACCTGGCGCGGCTGCTGGGCGACGTGGGCGTCAAGGTCACCCGTCTGGCGCACGGCATCAGCGTGGGCACCGAGATCGAGTACGCCGACGCCGTGAGCCTGTCGCGCGCGCTGCAGAACCGCCAGCTGATGCGGTGAGCGACGACCTGCCCGTGGTCTACGCCGATCGCTGGCTGCTGGTGATCGACAAGCCCAGCGGCGTCGCGTCCCAGCCCGACCAGGGCCGCACCCACGCCGACGTCTACACCGCCCTGTCCGCGCAGCACGAGCACGTGGGCCTCCACCACCGCCTCGACCGCCCCGCGTCGGGCCTGCTCGTCGTCACCCTGCACCCGTCGGCCGACGCCCCGCTCGCCGCCGCGTTCCGCGCCCACGCCGTGCAGCGCGACTACCTCGCGATCCTCGCCGGCGACGCGCTGGCCGTCGGCAGCACCCTGGCGTGGTCCGCACCCCTCGACGGCCGCGACGCCCACACCGACGGCGTCGTGCTCGGCGCCGGCGCCGGCATGGTCGCCGTGCGCCTGAGCCCGGCCACAGGCCGCACCCACCAGCTCCGCCGCCACGCCGCGATGGCGGGCGCCCCGATCGTGGGCGACCGCCGCTACGCCGGCGACGCCGGCACGTGGCTGCCGCGCCTGGCCCTGCACGCCACCCGCTTGCGCCTCGACCACCCGGTCACCGGCGAGCCCCTCGACCTGCACGCGCCGCTGCCACCGCCGCTCGACGCCGCCTGGGTCACCGCAGGCGGATCCTAGTCCGGCCGCCCCACCAGCAGCCGATGCTCCGGCGTGATCGCCGCGTCGATCGTCGTGGTCCACACCCGGTAGCCCGCCGCCGCCAGCCGCCGCGCCCGCGTCGCGTCGATGGCCACGTCGCGGTCCATCCACCCCGCGAGCCCCCCGTCGTCCTGCTTGCCGTGGGCATGGCAGCACGGCAGCACCGCCACCCCCGCCCGCGCCGCCACGGCCAGCCCGATCACCGCATCCGTGAGCCCGCCGCACGCATGCACCCCCAACACCCGCGCCCCCTCCGGCACCTCCGCCCCCCTGAGGTCCCCCTCCTCGAACCGCACCCGCACCCCCGGCCACCGCGCCCCCAACACAGCCGCCAGCCGCCCCGCACTCTCCGGCACCCGCCGGTCCACACACACCGCCTCGCCACCCCCCTCCATCACCAACAGCGCCCAAGCCGCCACCCCGTGCCCCGCCGCCAGATCCACGACCACCCCGCCCCGCAGATGCCGCCGCACCCGCTTGGCCACCTCCCACGCCTCGAACAGCTCCTTGGCCGCCAGGCACTCCGCCTCACACACCGTCCGCGCAAAGTCCCCAAACAGCGTCCCAGCGTCGAACGCATCCGCATGCCGCCGCCCCAACGCGAACCGTCCCCCCCGATCGATGTCCAAGCAGCCTCCTCAGCGCGAGCGCAGCGAGCAAAGCGAGCGCGACGAGCGCAGCGAGTCCGCCGACGAGCGCAGCGAGTCCGGCGAGCCCCCCGACGAGCGCAGCGAGTCCGACGAGCGCAGCGAGTCCAGCTGGCAAGCGTAGCGCGCCAGCCCTACCCCACCACGCCCGGATCGCGGGCGACGGCGCAGCCGAGCCCGCGGCAACCGCGCCCGGAGCTGAAGGCGTGTGGTGGCCGAGCGGAGCCCGGCACGAGCACCGCGGCGAAGTCCGGACTCCGAGCGAGCGCAGCGAGACCAGGAGCCGGACGTAGCGCAAGCGGTGCGCCCTCCGTCTCCCCTCCCAACCACCACGTCTTCAAGCGACCATGAAAGGTGAGGATCGGGCACCCCCAGACCCCGGGGTCACCGACACCGTTGCTCCCTCTCGGGCCTGGCGGGGTTCACGGCTCCCAGTCCTGGGGACCCGACCCTCACCTCTCACGGTCGCCATCCGAACGCTCTCAAACCCAAACGCGGGCCGGCCTGGACACCGGCCCCCGAACACCCGTCGACCCCGTGGGCCGCTCGCGGCGCGCATCGCGCTTACGCGCGTTCAACGCCAGAAATGGCGGAGAGAGGGGGATTCGAACCCCCGGTACCTTTCGGTACACACGAGTTCCAGTCGTGCACCTTCAACCACTCGGTCACCTCTCCCAAGCGAGACGTCGCGCGCGGGGAGTGCGGAGGAGGCGGGATTCGAACCCGCGTTACGTTTGCACGCAAACCGGATTTCGAATCCGGCGCCTTCAACCACTCGGCCACCCCTCCTCAGTTCCCGGCGCGACGCCGGAGCCCCTGAAAGAAGTCCTTCAGGAGCTGACTGCTCTCCCCACCCAACACACCTGGCGTGACCTCGAACCGATGGTTGAGGCCCGACACGTCGGACAGATCGCCGAGCGTGCCGCAGAAGCCGCCCTTCGGATCGGGCGCGCCGTAGACACAGCGATCGACACGGGACAGCACGAGGGCGCCGGCACACATCGGGCACGGCTCCAGCGTGACGTAGACCGTGCAGCCGGACAGGCGCCACGTGCCGAGATGGCGCGCGGCCTCCTGCATGGCGAGGAACTCGGCGTGGGCCGCGAAGTCCTGGAGCTCCTCGCGGCGGTTGCTGCCGCGGCCGACGACGCGATCCTCGTGGACCACGACGGCGCCGACGGGCACCTCTCCGCGGGCCGCAGCCTCGCGCGCCAGCTCGAGCGCCTGTTCCATGTACGACAGGTCGTTCGGGTGGGGGGTCTGCATCATCAAAGAGCACCGTGCTCGAGGACGGGGACCGCGTGGGAAGACGTCGGTGGCCGCGTCACGACACACTGAAAGCCCCCGCCACCTAAACCCCGCGTCGCGGGGTGTCAACCGGCCCTCCACGCCGTCGGCACACGGATCCAACGAGTTGTTGGCGAACGGTGCGGCCGGGGCCCGGTACGGTGCGTGGGCCCTGTCGAGGACTGCCCCATGACCCGCTCCCTGCTGCTCGCCGGACTGCTCGCCACCCTCCTGCCGCTCGCCGCGCACGCCGGGACCGTCACCGCCAAGACCACCGACGGGGGCACCGTCGCGCTCGACGTCGCCGGATCCGGTGCACGGGGCGTGGTCTTCGTCGCCGAGCCCGGCAGCGGGGCCGACGGCTGGCGCGGCGTGCGCGATCGCTTCGCCGGCCACGGCGCCCACGCCGTCATCGTGGCCCCCAGGGCCGCAGGGGCCGACGGCAGCCTCGAAGGGGCCACCGCCGACGTCCGCGCGGCCGTCGCGTGGCTCGCCGACCACGGCGCCACCACGATCCACGTCGTCGGCACCGGCACCGGCGGCAACGTCGCCCTGCACGCCGCGGCCGCCGAGCCACGGGTCACGAGCGTGGTGTGGTCCGCGCCGCGCCTGTCGGCACCCGGCCTCAAGCTCACCACCGACCTCGACGCCTACGGCAAGCGGCCCGTGCTCCTGCTCACCAGCCAGGAGGACGGCACGGGCGCGCGTGCAGCCGCCGCCATCGAGAGCCACCTCGCCGGCCCCCACAAGACCGAGACGCTCGCGCGCGGGGCGACCGGCGTCGCGATCTTCGAGCAGGCGCCTGCGGTCGACGGCGTCGTGCTGGCCTGGGTCGACACCGAGGCGCCCGCCCTGCAGCGCCCCGGCGCCGCCGTCGGCACGTCCGGCCTGGACACGCTGCAGACCACCGGTCACAAGTACGGCGAGTAGCGCCTGCCCGACGTCTGGGGTGGGTGCGCCGCCCGGATCGCCGATGCTCCCGCTCACCCCGCCCGACCTGGTCGCCGCCGTGGCCGACGCCTGCCACGCCGCGGGCGGCCGCGCGCTCCTCGTGGGCGGCTCGGTGCGCGACCACCTCACCGGCGCCCCCATCAAGGACTGGGACCTCGAGGTCTACGGCATCGCGCCCGACGCCCTCGAGCGCCTGCTGCGCAAGCTCGGCCGCGTCGACACGGTGGGCAAGGCGTTCGCCGTGTTCAAGATCCACAAGCGCGGCGTGGAGCTCGACGTCTCCGTCCCGCGCCGCGACTCGAAGGCAGGCCCGGGCCACAAGGGCATCGTCGCCACCGGCGACCCCACGATGACGCCCGCGGAGGCTGCGCGCCGTCGGGATCTGACCGTCAACGCCATCCTGCTCGACGTGCGCACCGCCGAGATCGTCGACCCCGTGGGCGGCCTCGCCGACCTGCAGGCCCGCCGCCTCCAGCCCGTCGACGTCGACACGTTCCTGGAGGACCCGCTCCGCGCCCTGCGGGCGGTCCAGTTCGTCGCGCGCCTGGGCTACACGCCCACCGACGACCTCGTCGACCTGTGCCGCCGCGCCGCCCTCGACGAGCTGCCTGCGGAGCGCGTGCTCGGCGAGTGGGCCAAGCTGATGCTCAAGGGCCACGACGTCGCCGCCGCGCTCGCGTTCGGCCGTCGCACGGGGGTGCTGGCACGCGTGTTCCCCGAGCACCCGCACCCCGAGGCCCTCGACGCCGTGCTCCAGCGCGCCGTCGCCCGCCGCGACCTGCTCGACCCGGAGGGCCGACGCTTCGCGCTGATGCTCGCGGTGTGGCTCGGCGGCCTGTCTCGCGCCGAGGCCGAGGCCACGCTCGATCGGCTCAAGCTGTACCGGTGGATGGGCTTCCCCACGCGCGACGTCGCCCTGGCCGTCGCCGCCCACCTCGACGACCCCGCCACCACCGACGCCGAGCTGCGCTGGCTCTCCACCCGCGCCGAGGTCGAGGTGAGCCTGCGCGCCCGCGAGGCCCGCGACGACGTCGATCGCCTGGACACGGTGGCACGCGCGGCCGCGCTCGGCATCCTGCGGGACCCGCCGCAGCCGCTCGTGCAGGGCCGCGACCTCATCGCGATGGGGATCCGTCCCGGGCGCGCGATGGGCGCCGCGCTCGACGCCGTCTACGCGCAGCAGCTCGACGGCAGCGTGCAGACCGCCGAGGAGGCCCGCGACGCGGCCCGCCACATCGCGGCCGCGTCGTAGGCGCAAGCGCTCGTCAGAACGAGCCGCCCGACGGGGTGTCGGAGAGGTCGCCGCAGAAGCAGCGCTCGCCGTTGCCAGCGATCGACGCGTCGTTCTCCCAGGCGCACGTCAGGCCCTGGCGGGTGATCTGCTGACGCTCGGCGCGGCAGTAGTCGCGCAGCGTGAAGCTGCAGAACGCGTCCTCGAACGCCTCGGAGTCGGACCAGTTGTCGGGCTCGTCGGAGCCGAGCCACGTGGGCCCGGGCAGGCCGAGGCCGGCGGCGTCGATGCCCTGCTCCTGGCCGGGGATGATCGCCTCGCCGGTGATCAGGCACTCGTCGCCCTGGCGGTTGGCGCCACCGGTGCCCATGAAGTCGCGCAGGTCCTCGCAGCTTCCCTCGGTGACGAGCAGGCCGTAGGCGAGCCGGTCGTCGTCGAGCGGCAGGCTCCAGGCGCTCATCACGATCGTGTAGCTGGTGCCGGCGAGCGTGTTGGACAGCGTGCAGAACTCGGGCGACCCGCGGCCGGAGTGGGCGCCCGGGTTGCCGAAGTACTCGTCGGTGTTGACGCACTCGACGAGCTGGATGGGCACGACGTTGCCGAGGTCGTCCTGGTAGCGGACCTCGAAGTCGCCGATCTCCACGCCGGGCGTGCCGGTGTAGTAGACCGACAAGCCGCCGGTCAGATCGATGTCGCCGTCGTCGAACACGTTGTCGGGCTGGCTCCACTCGGCCACCGGATCCGCCGGCGAGACCGACTGGTTCCAGTAGGCGAGCTCGGGATCGACCCAGACGCACACCGAGCCGCCGATGCCGTCGAACGTGAAGGTGGCGCCACCGGTGAGTGCCGTGCCCGTGGGGCCGAGCTCACCGTAGATCACCTGGTCCTGCACGTTGAGCCGCGTGGAGAGCGGCACGGGCGTGAGGTTGCCGAGGTCGACGACGCCGGGGACGTCCTCGATCGGGTCCGGGAACAGGAAGGACTGGTCGAGGTCACACGCGGTGCCGACCAGCAGTCCGCCGGCGACCAGGGGAAGGCCCATCCAACCGATGCGGCGCATCACTCGCTCTCCAGCTGAAGGCGCAGGGCCTCGACATCGTCCGCGCCGACCTGGAAGTCGAGCACCAGCTCGGCGACGTCGTAGGGATCGTTCCACTCGAACCCGCGGCCGGCGACGTAGTCACCGTCCACCATGTACAGGTAGGGCCGGTTGAGCAGGTCGGTGTACTGCAGGCCGCCGTCGAAGTTCGAGGCGTAGGTGGTCTCGGTGTAGCCCTCGTCGGGGTTGCACGTGGTGTAGAACGTGCGCTCCGCGCCGGGGTTGAGGGTGTCGAGCCACGCCCAGGCGGTGAAGCCCTGGTAGAAGTCGGCCTGCCAGATGCGGAAGGAGGCCTCGAAGTCGCCGTCGGCGTTCTCGACGAAGTCGAGGTCGCCCGCGTCGATGGCGCCGCTGTCGTCGACGTCCTTCGTGGGCGTGAGCCGCAGCTCCTGGTCGGACGTGACCTCGAGCAGGTCGTAGCAGGTCTGCCGGATGTAGTCGCCGTTGGTGACCGTGTTGCCGGCGGCGTCCTTGATGGGGTCCTCGAGGACGTTGTTGAACCAGTCGACCATGTCGTCGAAGTCGACGAAGCGACCGGAGACGACCTTGCAGGACAGGTACTCGAGGCAGGCGAAGCGGATGTCGCCGACCGTGGTGCCGCCGTAGGGGTAGGCGTCGCCCTCGAGCTGCTGGTCGAGCTGGAAGGCCGGACCGCGGCTGGGGTGGGGGTAGACCTCGGTGCTGTAGTCGAGGCCGGAGTACAGGCCGACGTAGACCGGACCGAGCACGCGGACGTCGGTGACCTCCTTGTCGATCGCCGTGGTCTGCGGCAGGCCGGTGTTGGGGTCGATGACCGGGTCGCCGTTGCCGTCGAGCACGGGGCGCTCGACGCTGAGCGTGACCGTGGCGGCCTCGCGCGGGATGATCACCCGACCCTCGAGGTCGTAGATCGACAGGTTTTCCGCGTAGCAACCGGCGAAGAGCGGGACGATCGCCACCGCGACGGTGGACGCCAGCGAGCGCCGGGTGCGAGCCTGGAGATGATGCCGCATCAGGTGTGTCCCTAGTACTGGTACCGCAGGCCAAGCGTCAGGCGCAGCGGCGTCTGGCGGCTGGTCGCGAACAGTCGGTTCTGCGAGTAGAACGAAGAGCTCAGGTTGCTCGGAGCCCGGTTGTTGAACACGTTCTCGGCGGTGAGGTCGATCAGGAAGCGGCCCTTGCGGACGTCGATGGCCTGCGTGATGCGGAGGCCGAACTCCCACACGTCGTTGAAGTGGTAGTAGTAGCCGCGGTTCCGGATGCGGATGCTGTAGCCGCCGCCGAACGCGTCACCCCAGTAGAACCGCTCCAGCGGCGTGCCGCTGTCGTAGGTGATCGACGCGCCGATGGTGGTGGTCCACGGGTCGTTGGGGATCTGCCAGGAGGCGAAGCCGCGGACGGCGTGCTCGCTGGCGGTGATCAGGCGACCGTAGTTGTAGACCGTCTGCGGGTCGACGCGGAACGAGCCACCCAGCGACTGGTTCGTGGTGCCGTCGATGTAGGTGTAGGAGTAGGTGATCTGCCCGAACCAGCGGCGGCTGTTGCGCTTCGTGAGCTCCGCGTCGACGCGGTAGTAGTTGCGCTCGGCCTGACGGGGCGTGCGCAGGCGCAGGTACTGGTTGAGCGGGTCGGAGCGCCGCGAGCCGATGATCGCCGAGCCGTCCTCGTCGTAGATGAGGTTGAGCTCGTCGGCGGCGTACAGGTTGCGCGTGAAGCGCGTCTGCAGCGTGGCCCCCAGCGCGACGTCGGTGACGATCTGGCGCTGGATGGTGAAGTTGAACTCGTCGACGTAGGGCAGCAGGAGCCCGTCGGCCTGGGTGTTGGTGTTCAGGCGCGGGTTCGAGTCGTACATGAGCTTGGTGGAGTTCAGGAAGCCCTGACCCGAGCCATCGTCGAAGAACTCACCCAGGAACAGCTTGGAGCCCAGCGAGCCCACGCTGGTGAAGTCGGCCAGCGACTGGCGGCCCTGCTCGTTGAACCGGCCGTAACCGCCCGCGATCTTGGTGAGCTGGTTGCCCCAGGGGTCCCACGACGCGAAGATGCGCGGCGCGACCATCGTGCCGGAGATCACGGCCTCGCCGACGTCGTTGCGCAGGACGGTGTTGTCGAGGCGCACGCCGAAGCGCAGCGTGAAGTTGCTGACCGGCTTGTAGGCGTCCTGGATGAACGCGCTCCACGTGGAGCCGGTGTTGCGCTGCAGGATCGGGCCCGTCGTCTCCAGCCAGTAGTAGTTGGTGAAGGTCTCGGGATCGAAGCCGTTGCGGTTCAGGTCGATGTAGAGGGTGTTGCCGCCGTACCCGAAGATGTAGTTGTTCAGGTACTGGTTGGTCTCGACGCCGATCTTGATCTCGTGCTGGCCGCCGAGCTTGTCCTGCACGCCGAGCAGCGTGTACTTCGAGCTGGCGGTGAACCGGAAGCGGTCGTCGAAGACGTACTGGCCGAAGTTGACCGAGTTGAAGGCGCCGTTGATGCCCGTGCGGCCCGGCGTCTCGAAGTCGATCGTGCCCTCTTCCTCGCCCGGCTCGCACTGGTTGACGTCGGCGTCGCGGTTGTGCGTGCACGGCACACCGTAGGCCTCGATCGAGATCTTCTGGACGTTGACGCGCGTGTCGAGGTTCATGTCCTGGTTGATGAACCACTGCCAACGCAGCTGCGCGACGAAGCCGGACTGGGCCTGACGGGCCTGGGCCTCGGCCTTCTGGAAGATGTCGGACTGGATCAGGTTGTCGATCGTGGTGGGATCGGCCTGGAACAGCAGCGAGATACGGTGGGAGCTGGACGGCTGGATCGTCAGCTTGCCCAGCATGTAGTGGCCGTCGTAGTCGCGGCGCTGCGGGATGCCCGTGAGCGCGATCAGCGAACGGTCGTGCTGGTAGCTGAAGATGAACCAGGCCTTGTCCTGGACCAGCGGGCCCGAGACCTTGGCCGAGATCTGCAGCGTCTGCAGCGTGGAGTCGAAGCCCGTCGGCCCGAGCTGGAAGCCGTCGGCGGTGAACCGCGCGTCCTCGCGCGGGCGCCAGTCGCCCTGCTGGTAGAACGCGGACGTCTCGAACTGCAGGTTGTTGGTGCCGGACTCGGTGACGATGTTGACGATGCCGCCCAGCGAGATGCCGTACTCGGCGTCGTAGCCGCCGAGGAGGACCTCGATCTGCTGGATGGCGTCGTAGTTGAAGTTGTTGCCGAACGTGCCGGTGACCGGGTCGGTGACCGTGGCACCGTCGAGCATGAAGGTGTTCTCGTTCGACGCCGCGCCCGCCATGTTCGGGTTGGCGCCGCCGGTGACGCCCGCGGTGAGCTGCACCGCCTCCTGGTAGGAGCGACCGGACGGGATGCGCTGCAGGAACTCCTTCGTGAGGACCTGACCCACCGTGGTGCTCTCGGTGTTGATCAGGTCTTCCTTGGCCTCGACGACGATCTCGGCCTCGTTGCCCGCCTGGAGCGTGACCTGCACGGTGGCCGTGTTGTTGATCAACACGGTGATGCCGGTCATCGTGGTGGCCGAGAAGCCTTCGGCGGTGGCGCGCAGATCGTACAGACCGGGGAGGAGCTCCGCGAACCGGAAACGACCCTGGGCGTCGCTCTTCTTGGACTGCGACCCACCGATCATCTGCGGCGAGGAGATCGTGACGTCGGCCCCCGGGATCTCGAGGCCATCCTGATCGAGGACGGTGCCTGCGAGCGTGCCGGTGGTCTGGGCCATCGCGGACTGCCCGAGCAGGACCCAGGCGGCGAACAGCACGACGGCGAGGCGCCGAAGCTGGGCCCAGGAGCTTCTGAGAGCGATGGAGAGCAAGCGTGCCTTCCCGTGATTTGATGGGTTCGCCGTTTGTTTTCGGGCGAATCCCCCCTGCGCCATGCCAGGGGTCGAACCAGCGTAGGGTTACAAGCGCGGGTAGGTTTCGTCAACCGGACGCGAGGCGTTCCGCGGCCTTCTTCACCGAAATCCCACCCATTCCGCCACGGATCGCCGCCCCGAAGCCTCGAATGGCCAGCGTCACGAGGGTGTCACGAGGTCGCTCCGCGGCGCGCGCGCACAGCCCGAGCAGCCCGACCGGTGCGACGCGCGCGGCGCTCCGGCGTGCTATCCCCCACCCGCTCGCGCGCGGACGCTCGCAGACGGTTCAGGAGCCTGGATGACGGTGCGATCGAAGGTGTTGGCGGTCGGATCCGGAGCCCGTCTCGCAGCGGTCTGCGCGGCGTTCCTGGCTGGCGGCATCCACTGCGGCACGCCGGCGCCTCCCTCCGACGAGGGCGCCGCCACCTACGTCCTCACCCGGATCCCGTTCGCGTCGATCACGGTGCCGCCCCACAGTCGCCCCCATGCACCCACGCCGCCCGATCGGATCCCGCTGCAGGGCTGGAAGGCCGACACCGACGGCTACACGGCGGCCAACCCCATCCGCACGCGCAACCTGTACTTCTTCAAGCCGTCGCCGGGGCAGGTGGTCGAGACGGCCGACGGCACGCCGATCCCCCACAAGTACTTCGCCAACGGCGCGCGCCCCTACTGGACCTACGACGCCGGCACCGTCACGGTCACCGGGCTCGATCACCGCCCGGCCGACGACGAGCTGGTGATGGTCTACCGGTCGGCCACGCTGCGCGAGGCGTCCCTCAACCGCGCGTCGAGCGGTGCCGACGACGACGCCACGTTCGCGCGCGCCACGATCCAGGCGGGCCCCGAGTCCCGCACGGGCCTGCTGCTGCCCGCGCCGGCCGAGGCCTCGTGGACGCTCACCGTGCCCCCCCGCGGCGAGCTGCGGTTCGCGCCGTCGCTGGTGCAGCCCGAGGTGATGGACGGTCCGCCGTCCGACGGCGCCGATCTCGCGGTGCGGCTCACCGTCGACGGCACCGAGCAGACGCTGTGGACGCGTCACCTGACGTCGGACGCCTACGAGCCCGTCACCATCCCGCTCACCGAGCACGTGGGCAAGACGGTCACGCTCACGATCGCGTCCGAGCCGGGCGGCGACCCGCGCTTCGACTACGTGTTCCTCGCCGATCCGGTGGTCGCCACGCGCAAGGGCTCGCCCCGTCGCGTCCTGCTCGTGTTCGTCGACACGCTGCGCCCCGACCACCTGTCCACCTACGGCTACGAGCGCGACACCGCCCCCGCCCTCGACGCGCTGGCCAAGGCGGGCGTGCGCTTCGACCAGATGCGCAGCGTGGCGCCGTGGACGCTGCCGAGCACGCGCACGATGCTCACCGGCGTCGATCCCGAGCTGTACTTCAGCACGCCCACCCTGCAGGGCCGCCTGGCCGACGCCGGCTTCGCCACCGCGATGTTCGCCGGCAACCTCTACCTGGGCGCCAACTTCGGCATCAACCGCGACTGGGGCGTGCACCACGTCGAGCTGCTGCCGATCGCCGAGCCCCAGGTCGATCGCGCGCTGGCGTGGCTCGACGAGCAGGAAGGCCGCGACGCGTTCCTGCTGCTCCACCTGATGGACGCCCACCTCCCCTACGAGGAGCCCAAGTCCTACCGCAACCTCTACGCGGGCGAGGCGCCTGAGGGCCTCAAGGCCTACAGCTTCCACCGCAACCAGGTCACCGGCGCCCGCCTCCGCTCCAAGGAGGACCGCCAGTACATCCGCGACCGCTACGACAACAACATCCGCTACGCCGACGACCAGCTCGCCCGGGTCTACGCGCGGATGGGTCCCGACGACGTGATCGTGTTCCTGTCCGACCACGGCGAGGAGTTCTGGGACCACGGCGGCTACGAGCACGGCCACTCGTTGTACGACGAGCTCTTGCACGTGCCGCTGGTGATCCGCGCGCCCGGCCTGCCCGCGGGCGCCGTGGTCGACGCCCCCACGTCCACGCTCGACGTCACGCCCACCATCCTCGATCTGGTCGGCCTGCCCACCACCGGCACGTCGGGCACGAGCCTCGTCGCCGCCGCCCACCACGAGCCGCTCGCGATCGCCGCGCTGCAGGAGCGGCCACTCGCCTTCGGTCGTCCGCTCTACGGCAAGGAGCGCTGGGGCTCGCTGCACGAGGGCATGAAGTACACCACCGTGGGCGCCAACCAGATGGCGTTCGACATCCGCGACGACCCCAAGGAGCGCAAGGACCTGCTGACGAAGTCACCGGAGCTCGCCGACCAGGGACGCGAGGCGATGTCCGAGGCGCTCGGCCGCGACGTGGTCGACGCCTACCGGATCGCCCCGCGCCTCGCGCGCCGCGGCGCCGAGGACGACCTCACGATCACGGTCACCGTGCCCGGGGGCCTCGCTGCGGTGTGGGTGGGCGAGGATCCCACCGAGTCGAGCCTGGCCACAGTGGCGTGGGAGCACGACGCCGACAGCTTCACCGCCACCTGGCCCGCGCCGTGGCGGGGCACGCGCGACGTGTGGTTCGTGCCCGCCGCCCCGATGGCCGAGGTCACCCCCCAGCTGTCGTTCGAGGCGGTCGTGGGCGACGTGAAGGCCGCCGAGCGCATCGACCCCAGCAAGCCCACCGAGCTCGAGGACGGCGCCCCGCTCCTGCTGCGCGCCACCACAGGCTCCCGCGACTGGGAGCTCGGCTTCGGCATCACGCCCCTGCCGCTCGAGGGCGGCACCCACCTGTCCGGCTACGACGCCGAGGTCAGCGACCTGCTCGAGGCGATGGGCTACGCCGTCGGCGACCACCACGACGAGCCCGCCGGCGGCGGCAAGCGCTAGCGCACCGCCACGATCATCAGGGTGACGTTGTCCTTGCCGCCGCCCTGGTGGGACGCGCGCACCAGCTCCCGCGCGGCGATGCGCGGGTCGTTGTAGGTGGCGAGGATCGAGCCGATGTCCTCGTCCTCGACCTCGCCCCACAGGCCGTCGGAGCAGAGCAGCACGCGATCGCCGGGCTGCAGCTCCACGCGGAAGATGTCGATCTCCACGTCCTTCTCGGTGCCCACCGTGCGCAGCAGGATGTTGGACTGCGGGTGGTTGCGGGCCTCTTCCTTGGTGATCCGCCCACGGTCGACCAGCTTCTGGACGAACGAGTGGTCGACCGAGACCTGGTGGAGCGTGCGGTCGCGGAACAGGTAGGCGCGGCTGTCGCCCACGTTGGCGATGAACGCCTGCCGGTTGTTGTGCAGCAGCATCGACACGAGCGTGGTGCCCATGTCGTTGCCCTTGCGCTCCGCCTCGGCCTTGATCGTGTTGTTGGCGAGCTGGAAGGCGTCGTTGAGCGTGTTCTCGATGGCGTCGAGCCCCGCACCCAGGCGATCGGTGTTCTCGCGGGCCACGCGACAGATGGTGTCGACCGCCAGGCGCGACGCGACCTCGCCGCCGTCGTGACCGCCCATGCCGTCGGCCACCACGAACAGCTCGGCCTTCTTGTCGAGCGACACCCAGCCCCACGAGTCCTCGTTGAGCTGGCGGGTGAGGCCGACGTCGCTCATCGCGCCGATCGTGGGCGGGAAGGCGAGCGCCGCGAACGCGTCGAAGCGGCCCTCGATGGCGCGCCCGAGGTCGACGACCGTGGGGAAGTCACCCTTCGTGGCCAGCTCGAGGAAGTCGGTGAGCTGACCGGAGCGCACGTGGCAGTACGACCGCAGCAGCGTGGCCAGCTCGGCGACCACCTCGCGCAGGTCGGCGACCGGCACCGGGGTCGACCGCACCTCGAGCACGTCGAGGTCGAACAGCCGCACCGTGCCGTCGGGCGAGATGAGCAGGTTGGACCGACGCACCGGCCCGACGCGCACCCCCTGCGCCGCGAGCCAGGCCACCGCACCGAGCACCCGCTGGCCGATGTGGAGCACGCGCTGGTTGGACAGCGGGCTCGCCTCGTCGACCATCAGGCCCTCGCCCTGGTAGGGCACCACCGACAGCAGCTGCTCGTCCATGCGGACGAGGTCGATCGGCGTGACGACGCCGGGGTGCTCCAGGCGCCGCGCCGCGAACACGCTGTAGGCGTCGGCGTTGGCCATGTCCCACCGCGCCGCCACCAGGAAGCGGCGCTTGGCGAGCGCGTTGCCGCACTGGTGGCAGATGCGGGCCGCGCGGGGGCTGCCTTCGAAGCCACACGTCCAGCAGCGGCGCGTGGGGCGATCGGCCCGCTCGTCGTTGACCAGGTAGAACATCCGGCCTTCCGCCAGACGCACCAGCCCCTCGACCATGTAGTGATCACCCAGGAACGTGCCGGGCGGGAAGTGGGAAGGACGGGTCTCGGACATGAGGGCCCAGGTCGACGCGCTCGGCGCAGGCGTTCGGCGGGTCCGGCGCAGGAGGCGACCGGCCCACAGCCGCTAACAGCGGACACCGCGGTTTTCACCCGAACGTGCCGACAGCTATCCTTCCTCCGACGACGGCCCTGGATTACAGGTCCGGCCGCATCGTCCGAATCCCGTGGACCATCGCCCCCGCCACACCAGGAGTCCGGATGTCCTGCCGCAGCTGCCTGTCCCTGCTCACCCTGGCCGTCCTCGCCGGCTGCCCCGCCGAGCCCGACGACAAGGGCGACACCGACACGGTCGACACGGACTCCGACAGCGACAGCGACACCGTCGACACCGACGTCGACACCGACGTGGTCGACACCGACGTGGTCGACACCGACGACGGCATCGAGGACACCACGATCCACGACCTGCGCCTCGACACGTCGGGCACGATCGACATCGGCGACACGGTCCGCATCTCCAACGCCGTGGTCGTGGCGATCCGCACCACGCCGGCCGACGGCCGCGCCTTCGTCATCCAGGACGGCATCTCCACGTCCTACGGCGGCCTGTACGTCCAGGTCGACGCAGGCGCCTCGCTGCCGGCCGTGGGCGACCTCGTCACCGTCGTCGGCCGCTACACGGAAGACAACCTCGGCAACGCCGCCGCCGTCATCCCGATCCAGACGCGCGCCACGATCGTGGTGTCCACGTCGGTGGCCGGCGCCTCGTGGTCGCGCACCGGAGCGGGCACGCTGCCCGCGCCGCGCCAGGTCGATCCCGCCGCCTTCCTCGGCACCGCCGAGCTCTACGAGAGCATGCTGGTGCGCCTGCGCGGCTCGGGCGACCTCGTGGTCACCACGCCCGGGCCCGACGCCACGAGCTTTCGCGTCAAGGTGGGCACGCAGACCCAGACGGCGAACGTGGACTCCCACTTCTACGACGTCTTCGCGCTCTACCCGGACCTCAAGGTGGGCGACACGTTCACCGAGATCGACGGCGTCGCCGAGTGGGTCGCAGGCCGCCACGCGGTCAACCCGCTCCAGGCGGTCGATCTGGTGGGCTACGTCTCGGCCGACACCGACGTCCCCGTCGACACCGACACCGACACCGACACCGACACCGACGACACGGACGACACCGACACCCTCACCGGCCACGACTCCGACACGTTCCTCGGCGCCGACACCGACCCGGACACCGACCCCGACACCGACATCGACCCCTGGCGCGACACCACGGTCTCGCAGATCCGCGCGGGCGTCCACACCAACGGTCAGCTGCTGCGGCTCACCGGGATGATCGTCACCGGCGTGCGCTACCGCGTGTCGCCGCCGGCCTCGAACGCGTTCAGCATGCAGCAGCCGGGTGCCGTGGCCGACGCCGGCATGTGGGTGTTCGTGGGCTCCACGCAGACGCTGCCGGCGATCGGCGACGAGGTCGACGTCATCGGCCTGTACGAGGAGGTGCCCACCACCGCCTCCAGCCCGCCCGCCAACACCCTGTCGCAGCTCACCGTCGACGCCAACCACCCGCAGACGTCGATCTTCACGGTGTCCACGGGCAACACGCTGCCCGCACCCATCCCGGTGGGCCTCGCCACGTTCCAGTCGTCCACGACGGCCGAGCCCTACGAGTCGATGCTCGTCCGGCTCGACGGCGCCACCAACCTCACCGTGCTCGCCAACCCGCTCACCAACGGTGACTTCCGCGTGTCGATGACCGGCACCACCGACGAGGTGATCGTCGAGGAGCAGCTGTACGACCTGCGCGGCACCCACCCCGTCGGGCGCAACGACACGTTCGAGGCGATCGTGGGGGTGGTCCACTACGAGGTGACGGCGTACAAGCTGGCCCCCACGGTGGCGGCCGACGCCATCAACTACGTGGACAACTGACCATGCGCTTCGTCTCCACGATGCCGTCCGTCGCGACGCCGCTCCTGGCCCTGGTGGCGTTCGGCGGCCTGTCCGCCTGCGCCGATCGCGAGCTGCCCGAGGACTGGCGCCCGTGGTTCGACGACGGCGCGCCGCTCGATCCCACCGAGGCGATCGCGTTCACCGACGCCGCCTACGACTTCCCGGCCGACACGTCGAAGGGCATCGCCGCGATGCGCGACGAGGTCATCGACCACACGTTCTCGAACGACGGGCCGCTGGTCAGCCAGGCCGACTTCCACAGCGGCGAGTCGGGGTGCACGTACTGGGAGTCCACCTCCGAGCTGCCCCGCACGGTCACCGGCATCGTCACGTCCCACCCGCGCGTCTACAAGAAGATCGAGGGCTGCGTCGGCGACGAGAAGTACTACGGCTCCTTCTGGATGGAGGACGCCACCGGGGCCATCTTCGTGCTGCGCGACAGCAAGGTCGCCGAGTTCGACGTCGGCGCGCGGATCACGATGAACGTGCGGTCGGTGCGCCGTCGCTACGACATCGACATGGTCTACGTCTACGACCCCGTCGAGATCGACGAGGGCCCCTACCCGGTGTCCTACCGCGTGGTCGACCGCCCGCTCACCGACGCCGACCAGTCCCAGACCGTGCGCGCGTCCGGCGTGGTCGTCACCGACCCCACCACGTTCGGCGAGACGCTGCTGCAGCTCGACGGCTGGGAGGGCACCTGCTCGGGCGACGACGAGATCACGCGCGGCCAGTGCCTGTACGTGCTGCTCGACCAGGAGCTCGGCCGCCGCGGCGTCACGCTGCACATCGGGGACCACGTCGAGGTCACCGGGCCCGTCGGCCAGAGCGCCTACTTCGCCGACAGCGGCGTGTTCAACTACTACGGCGTCTACGTCACCAAGCTCGGCCAGGTCACGTTCCTCGACTGATCCGACCCGTCGGCGGACGGCCGCCGCGGCGTCGCCGCGTGGCATCCGCGTGACGCGCGACCCCAGGCTTGCCCGCGTGCGGTGTGACGGCGTTATGGGTCCGGGCCCGCAGGTCAAGCACCTCCCGGAGAGCCCGATGCGCCTGTCTGTCGCCGCCGCGCTGGTCGCGCTGGCCCTGCCCTTCGCCGCCGCCGCGCAGGAGTCCGAGGACGCCGTCGAGGAAGGCACGCCCGACGCCCCCGAGCCCGACGCGGTCGACCCCGGGGAAGACGCCGTCGACGCCGCCCCGGGCCTGGCCACGACCGAGACGTCCACCGCCGTCGGTCGCGACCTCGAGGATCGCGGCTCGCGCCTGGAGCGGCAGGACAGCAAGCTCGGCTACGCCGTCTTCTTCGAGACGGAGTGGCACGAGTACGACAACCTCGACTTCCGCAAGCTCGACGAGAGCAGCGACCAGGCGATCCTCGACAGCGACGACCGCAACGGCTTCGCGTTCACCGGCATCGGGCTGGAGCTCGGCTACAAGATCGACCCGTCGGTCCGCTTCGTGATCAACACGAGCTACCGCGGCTTCTGGGGCAACGACCAGATCGGCCAGATCACCGGCCGCGGCGGCTTCTTCTACTTCAACAACCTCTACGCCGAGTACACGCCGGCCAACCTCGCGTGGAAGCCCCGCATCCGCGTGGGCCGCCAGCGCTTCAGCATCGGCGGCCAGGGCGGCGCCACCGAGTTCATCCTCGCCGACACGCTCGACATGGTCCGCATCGACCTGCCGCTGGGCAACATCGGCACGCTCACGCTGATCCCGATCAACGTCATCGGCCTGTCCTCCGACAACGACGACGTGAACTTCATCGGCTTCATCGGCCAGCAGAACACGCAGCTGTTCGGCTTCCGCGGCGATCGCATGAGCCGGCGCTACGGCGGCGTGCTCACCATCAACCCCGAGCCGCTGCCGGCCTTCGACGCCCGCGTCTACGCCTTCTACAACGACCTCGGCGCGCTGGGGTCGGGCTCCGACATCAGCTACGGCGGCCGCCTCGGCAACTTCAGCGACAACGACTGGGTGATGAACGCCGGCCTGCGCGCCGCCTTCACCATCGCCGACGTCGTCACGCCCTTCGCCTCGTTCGACGCCTCGTTCGGCATCGACCGCAAGGAGCTGGTCACCAACGACGTCAACACCAACGGCTTCGCGTGGTCGGCCGGCGTCACGTTCGACAAGCGCGAGCAGTCCAACAAGGACTGGGGCCTGCACGGCGAGGCCGTCTACTTCGAGGCCCAGGGCGCGGCCTACCTCGACAACGGCCAGCAGTGGTCCCACGGCTACGTCGGCCTCAAGGCGCGCCAGGTGGGCGGCATGCTCGCCAACCGCTTCCTCGGCTGGCACCCCAGCGCCTACACCGACAGCTACGGCGTGGTGGACTCCCCGCAGGACACCAGCCGCAAGGCCGGCACGCGCACCGCCTACCTCAACGTCGACGTCGGCCTGCCGGGTCCGGTCGGCATCGGCGTGGGCTACTGGTTCCTGCAGGACACGGGGATCAGCGCGTTGGACCAGAGCCTCGTCGACACCATCACCCCGCCCTTCGGCTACAGCCGCGAGGAGTACAAGGCGCAGGCGCGCCTCGGCAAGGTCCTCGGTCACGAGATCGACGGCCGCCTGCTCGTCGACGTCACGCCGTCGCTGCGCCTGTACGCCTACGGCGCCGCCCTGCTTCCCGGCGCCTACTACGGCGTCGAGATCGGCCGCGCCGCCGGCACCGCGCTGGGCTCGGCCGACCCGCAGGTGTTCTGGGACGCGGGCGCCGGTGTCTCCGTCCAGTTCGACAACCAGGGGCGCTGACGTGACCCCCGCAGCGTCCCCCCTCACGCGCCTCACCCGCCTCGGGCTGCTCGCCCTGCTCGCGGGCGGGGTCGCGTGCAACCCCGACCCGGGCCACCCCGACGAGGGCGTCGACTACCGTGACGGCCTCGACGGCGGCACCACGTCGGGCGAGCGCGGCACGGTCAAGATCAGCGAGGTGCTCTGGTCGGGATCGGTGGCCGACGACGGCACCTGGGACCCCACCGACGTCTTCGTCGAGCTGCGCAACGAGGGCAACCGCCCGGCCAACCTGTCCGGCTGGCGGCTGGAGCTCGACGGCCCGTTCAACGTCACGTGGCGCTTCCCCGACACCGCGTTCGAGATCCCGGTCGGCAGCGAGGCGTTCGTCGCCACGCGCTCCACGGGCTGCTTCCCCAACCCCGACTGGGTGATCCCCGACCTGCGGTTCCCCCAGGGCGACGGCTTCCGGCTCACGCTCTACGACCGCGACGAGCGCCTGATGGAGCCCGTCGGCAGCGCCGACATGCCGCCGTTCGCGGGCGGCTACGACTTCGTGACGTCCTACAGCATGGAGCGCATCAACCTGATGTTCAGCTCCGCGGGCACCGAGCCGCAGAACTGGCACTTCTACAACCTGCGCCCGTGCCCCAACAGCGTCACCGACGACGACGTGAACCGGAACCTCGCCTGCTACGAGCGCATCCCCAACAACGACCAGGTGTCGCCGAGCTGTCGGCGCCACACGCTGGCCAGCCCGGGCCGCGCCAACTCCCCCGACTACTCGGGCGCCTACGCGGCGGGGGGGTTCGATTGAGCCGCCACCTCGTCCCCGTCCTGCTGTGCGCCGGCCTCGGTGCCTGCGCCGCCCCCGACACGTCGGGCTTGTTCAACGCGCTCGAGGTCCACACCGTCCAGGGTGGCGCCGAGGCCGACGCCGACCTCATCGCGCTGGCCGACGCGGCCACCGTCGAGCTGCGGATCGCGCTGCCCGGCCTGTCCGACCCCGACCTCACCGACGCCGTGCTGGCCGCGTGGGACCGGGGCGTCGAGGTGTGGGTGGTGGTCGACGTCGACCACGCCAGCGACGCGGGCGTCGCGGCGATCGCCGACGCCGGCATCGGGCTGAAGCTCGCCGACGGCGGGCTCACCTACTACGACTTCGGCACCAACCGCGACGTGAGCTGGACGTCCACGCAGACGCGCATGACCCACGCCTTCGCCGTCGCCGACCGCACCGAGGTGGTGATGGCGAGCGGCGCGGGCGACCTGCTCGGCGGCACGCGCGTGGTGTTCACCGGCCACTCCGAGGAGCTCGGCGAAGACCTCCTCACCGAGCACAACCAGCTCTTCGGCGGCTCCGACGCCACGGCGGTCACCGCGTTCAACGCGATGGCCAAGTCGATCGCCGACATCCGCTGGGTCTACCCCTCCCAGGACGACGAGCTGGTCGAGGTGTGGTTCAACCCGCAGGAGCGCGCGGTCAAGCGCATCACCGACGCCGTCTACCGGGCCACGTCGTCGATCCGCATCGTCACCGAGGACTTCGCCGACGAGGGCCTGGCCCGCGCGCTGCAGCGCAAGGCCGAGGACGGCTTCGACGTCGAGGTGATCGTCGGCGCCAGCTTCGGCAGCACGTCGTCGGCCCTGTCCGACGTCCTGCGCAACCAGGCGCCCGACGTGCCGCTGCTCCAGTCGGTGTCCACCGAGCCGCTGCCCACGATCGCGTTCGTCGACTACGACCGCGCGCGCGACGGCCGCTACCACATGCCGTCGGCGATGGTGCTCACCCACCCCATCCTGTCGGCCGCTCGCCTGTTCGCCGACGTCGAGGTGGTCAACGACCAGCTCGTCGACGGTGCCCTGTACGTCGTCGAGGCCCACGGCGCGCCCACGCAGCCGCTGCAGGACCTCGCCGCCATCTACCAGGACCAGCGCGCCCTGGCGGAGGACCTGCGATGAGGACGCTGCTGCTGGCTGCCGTCGTGACGCTCGTCTCGTGCGGTCCGCCGTCCACGGAAGACCTCCAGGCCACCCGCGGCGGCCGGGTCGACGTCTACTTCAACGACCCCGGCAGCCGCCTCGACAACATGTGGGAGTCGGACGCCGTCGACATCATGATCGAGACCGTCCGCGAGGCGAAGGTCAGCATCGACATGGCGGTGATGGGCTTCACCCGCGAGCCCCTGATCGACGCGCTCGTCGACGCCTACGACCGCGGCGTGCAGGTGCGCATGGTCGGCGACGCCGGCCACCTGTCCAACAGCGGCTACGACCGCTTCCGCGACCGCCACATCCCCATGGTCGTCGGCAACAGCCAGCACATCATGCACAACAAGTTCATGGTGGTCGACGGCCGCATGGTGTTCGGGTCCACGGCCAACTGGACCGACACCGACCTGCGCCACAACTCCAACAACTTCTTCCTGCTCGACAACCCCTACGTCGCCGCCGACTTCAGCGACGAGTTCGAGCAGCTGTTCCACGGCGCGTTCGGCCACAGCAAGGTCGAGATCGACAACGGCCGGTCCTACCAGCTCGGCGACACCACGGTCGAGGTCTGGTTCTCGCCCAACGAGGACGCCATGGGCCGCATCCTCGAGCTGGTCGACGCCGCGCAGGAGTCGGTGCGGTTCACGATCTTCGCGTTCACCAAGGACCAGGTGGGCTCGGCCTTCATCCGCAAGCAGGAGGAGTTCGACGCCAAGGACGCCGCCGAGGGCGTCCCCCCGTCCACCGACATCCACGCCCACCGCACGGTCGCGGGCGTGATCGACCAGTCCCAGCTGCACAGCAACGGCCAGTACCACGAGGCCTACCGCCTGCTCGGCGCGGGGGTCGACCTGCGCATGGACGGCAACGACAACTCCCAGCAGCCCGGCGACTACCAGGCGGGCGGCGGTCGCCTGCACTCCAAGACGATGATCCTCGACGCCTACGGCGACAACCCCGTCGTCATCACCGGCTCGTTCAACTGGTCGTCGTCGGCCACGCAGTCCAACGACGAGTACATGCTGGTGATGCACGGCGCGCGCGTCGCCCAGCAGTTCGACGACTACTTCGAGCTGCTCTGGGGCAACGCCCGGCGCCTGGGCGTCGACCGCGTCGGCGAGGGCGACGACCCGATCGCCCCCGGCGACATCGTGATCAACGAGGTCCAGTGGTACGGCGTCAACGCCGGCGACGTCGACGGCTACGACGAGTTCGTCGAGCTGCGCAACCTGACCGACCGCTCCATCCGGCTCGACATGTGGCAGCTCGCCGGGCCCGAGGACTTCATCGTGGGCCTGCCGCCGGGCAGCGTGATCCCGGCCAACGGCCTGTTCACGATCCTCGACCACACCGTCGAGCCCTACACCGACGGCATCCCGCAGGACGAGAAGAGCGCGTACTCGGGCGGCGACCTGGTGGTCAACGCGTTCAACGACGACCGCCAGAGCCGGCTCTACCTCAAGGACGGCAACCTCTCGATCCGCCTGCTCGACCCCGCGGCCGTCGAGGTCGACGCGGCGGGCGACGGCGGCCCCGCCTTCGCCGGCGGACCGCAGAACGGCGGCATCGTGCGGTCGATGGAGCGCAACGCCGACGTCACCGACGGCACGCTCCCGCAGGCGTGGCACGCCTGCTCGCTCGACGAAGGCGGCGCCTACGTCAACGAGACCTACCGCGGCGCGATCCGGGCCACCCCGGGCGAGGCCAACAGCCCCGAGTAGCCGCCGTCAGCGCTTCGTGCGCAGGCGGCGCGTGAGCCGGGCGAGCTCCTCGGGCAGGGGCGCCTCCACGCGGATCGGTCGACCGTCGGCGGGATGCGGGAACGTCAGCTTCCACGCGTGCAGCGCCTGACGCTCGACGTCGCGGCGCGCGTGACGCGGGCGCTGACCGCGCACGAGGTACTGGGTCTCGCCGAGCAGCGGGTGGCCGACGGCCTGCAGGTGGACGCGGATCTGGTTGCGCCGGCCGGTGTCGAGGCGGACCTCGAGGATCGCCGCGTCGTCGAAGGCCTCCCGCACCGTCCACGACGCGCGCGCCTCGACCGCACCCTCCGTGTCGGGCGGCACGATGCGCTGCCGGAGCGCCTCGTGGTCCCACTTCATCGGGTGGACCCAGGTGCCCTCCGGGGCCGGCACGCCCTGGACGGCGGCCCAGTACGTGCGCTCGGGGACGTGGGTGGCGAAGGCCTCGCGCAGCGTGGCGTGGGCCGCGGGCGTGCGCGCGAACACCACCACGCCCGACGTGTCGCGGTCGATGCGGTGGACGACGTAGGCCTCCTGGTGGAGCCGCCGCAGCCAGGCGCCGACCTGGGCCGCGGCGCTGTCGCGGCTGGCCTGCTCCGCCCCCACCGTGTCGGTGAGCAGGCCGGCGGGCTTGTCGACCACGACGACGTCGGCGTCTTCGTAGAGGATGCGCATCCCCAGCTCGCCCAGCGCGTCGCGCGCCTTGGCGGTGGCGGGGCGGGTGCCCGGTCGGTTCCAGTGGACGACCACCTCGGCCCCGTCGGGCAGCGCAGCGCCCAGCTCGGCCGCCCCGACGGTGTGTCCGTCGACGTCGACCTTGCCCGACAGGATCGTCTCCTTGGCCTTCGCGCGCGATCCGAAGCCCTGCTGGTCGGCGAGCCAGCGATCGAGGCGCTGCGCACCACCGTCGCACCGCATCACCTGCTGTCCACCGCCCACGAGCACCTCCACGCGCACGGCCCGACGTATGCCGCGCCCGCGTCACGTGCCCCACGCACGACCGGCACGCGGCGGCGCTTGCCAGCGGTCGCTGGATCGGCGAGGATGCGCGCCTTCCTCCCGGAGTCCACCGTGAAGCACCTGTTCCGCACCGTCGCCGCCGCCCTCGCCCTCGCCACCGCCGCCACGGTGGCCACGCCGGCCCAGGCCGCCCTGCCCATCACCATGGAGGGCACCGCCTGCGCGCTGTCGATCCTCTGTGGCGACGGCACGATCGTGTTCGGGCGTCGCGGCCGGGGCACCATCGACCTCGACGTGCTCGGCGTGCCCTACGTCGACACCTTCCGCTGGCGCTACGTCGCCAGCCGCAACGTCGTCCAGATGCTCTTCAGCAACGGCCAGATCGGCGAGTTCACGCCGTTCCACGGCTGCGGCACGGGCACGTTCCCGGCCGGTGGCTTCGACTGGGACTTCACGATCTGCATCGTCCCGTAGCGTGCGCCCGGCACGGCGCGGAAGCCCCGCGCCGTTGCTCGCCGTCGTCGGCAAGGACGTGCCCCGCAGCGCCTAGATCGGGCTGAGCCGCTCCCACCCCGAGCGGCGCCGGCCCCGACGCCGCGGTCCGACCGCCGCGCCCGTCGTCCGGCGGGGACGCACGATGTCGGCCAGCACCGAGACCACCAGCCGCGTCGCCTTCGGCCCGTTGATCGGCCGCGGCGGCTTCGGCGACGTCTACCTGGCCACCCTGGAGCTGCCGAGCGGCCTGCGGCGCAAGGTGGCCGTCAAGGTGCTGCGGGCCGACCTGCCCGTCGACGCGCGCGCCGCAGAGCGCCTGGAGGAGGAGGCGCGCAACCTCGCCCGCGTCGACGCGCCCGCGATCGTCGGCATCACCGAGTTCACGCGCCTCGACGGACGCCTGGCGCTGGTGATGGAGCACGTCCCCGGCCTCGACCTGACCGCCTGCCTGCGCCTGGAGCCGGCGCTGCCGGCGCGCGCCGCGCTGGAGATCGTCCGCGACGTCGCCCACGCCCTGCACCTCGCCCACGTCACGCCCGGGCCCGACGGCCGCCCGCTGGGCCTGGTCCACCGCGACATCAAGCCGTGCAACCTCCGCATCACGCCCGACGGCCGGGTGCGGCTGCTCGACCTCGGCCTCGCGCGCGGGGTCGGGTCCCCCGACGTCACCCGCGAGCTCGGGGCGATCGGCACCCCCGGCTACCTGTCGCCGGAGGTGCTGGCGGGCAGCACGCGTCGGCCGGGGCAGGCCCGCGACGTGTTCGCGCTCGGCTGCACGCTCTTCGCCGCCCTCGCCCGCCGCCCGCTGTTCGAGGACGTGGAGATCGCCGCCCTCGTCGGCCTCGCGATGCGTCCCGAGGCCTTCGCGGACCACGTGCGCGACGCGCTGGCCAGCCTGCCACCCCTTCCGGCGGAGATCGTCGGCCTCCTGGCGGCGATGCTCGACCACAGCCCGCGCCGTCGGCCCACCGCCCTGCGCGTGGCCGACCGCGCCGACGCCCTGCTCGCCCGCGCCCCGGGCCCCGGCCTGTACGCGTGGTGCCGCAGCGTGTGGTGGCCGGCGCCGGACGACACGCCGGGCGAGCTCACCGGGCGCACGATCCTGTCCCGCGTGGGCGTCACGCCCGCAGCACCGGTCGCGTCCGGGTCCACCGCCGCGCGCGGTCGACGGGTGGTGCTCGCGCTGGCCTTCCTGTCCGGGCTGACCGGCACGGCCCTCGCCGGCGCGGTGGTCGCCACACGGTCCCACGACCGCGCGGCCCCCACGCCAGGGCCGAGCCTCGCCTTGCACCGCAAGGGTCCCCCCGCGGGACCCACGTGCGGACCCGTGCCCGGTGGGTGCGGGCCGGGTCCGCACGTCCTCGCGGCGCGCCCCGAGATCCCGCCGGTCGGGCCACCCTACGTCGCGGTCGCGCACCACCAGGCCTCGTCGACGTCGGTCCCGCCGCCTCCCCGGGTCGCGATCGCCGCGCCCGCGCCGCCCGAGCGTGCCGCCGCGCCGCCCGCTG
>JACKEP010000023.1 GCA_020632915.1 Alphaproteobacteria bacterium
GTGGATGGCGTGGCGGCTCGTGGCGGCCGCCGAGGAGGACGCCTGGCACCTCGCCCCGTTGCTGCCGATCGGCCCGGACTGGGTGCCGTCGGCGCCGGTGCGGCTGCATGACGTGGGTGGGGTCGACGGTCCGCCGCGCGCAGGCGGCCTGCTGCTCGCGCGGGTCGTGCCGGGGAGCACGCCGCCGGCGGCCTGCTGCGCGCTGGTGCTGCCCGAGGTGCCTCCCGCGGCGCTGCTCACCGGCTGGTTCGCCCGCCTCGCGCTGCCCCAGCTGGCCGGTACGCCCGAGCTGGCCACCGAGGAGCTGCTGCGCCGCGGCGGTCACCACCTCGTCGCCGCGGCCCACCGGTGGTGGTGGGGTCGGCGGCGCTGACGTCAGTGGTGGAAGGTGACGCGGCGGATGTCGTCGGCGGCGATCTTGTAGTTGCCCCAGGGCGCCACGCCCCAGCAGGGCACGTCGTCGTCGACCATGACCTTGACCGACGTGCCGTCGGTGAGCTTGATGAACGCCACGCGCTTGTCCTTGTCGGACGTGGGCTCCACCCGCACCTCGGCGATGCGCTCGAAGGGCACGGCGGCGTGGCCCTCGCCGATGCGTCCGTAGACGAACACCTCGCCGTCGAAGCTGACCTTGCGCAGCTCGACGACGTTGCCCGACAGGTCCTCGACGGTGGCGGCGAAGTCGCGCGCGGGCACGGGCACCCGCGACGGGGCGTCGCTGCCGCCGAAGCCGGTCGCGACCGCGGTGATCGGACCGCCGACGGCCACGAGCAGGAGGGCGGGGACGAGGACGCGGCGCATGCGGGCTCCAGCCGGGGGGCGGGGCGGATCGCGCGGCGCGCGCCGGGTCGCGAACGGCCCCCGAGCACGGCGTACGGCAGGTCCGCAGGGCTGTCAAGCGCCCGTGGCTCGGCGGGGAAGGCTGCGTTAGCCCGCGCCGAGGTCGGTGCTCGATGCCTTGCCGCGCGCCGCGCGTGACGGTGCGCTGGACGCGGCGACCGACCGAGGAAGCCGTGGCCCCTCCCTCCGCCGTGTCTGCCGGTTCCGCCGCCTACGAGGCGCCCGTGCCCGGACCGGTGGTCACCGTGGGCAACTTCGACGGCGTCCACCTGGGCCACCGGGCGCTCCTGGCTGCCGCGCGCGACCTCGCCGGCCCCGACGGCACCGTGCTCGCCTACACGTTCCACCCCTCGCCGCGCGACGTGATGCAGCCGGGCCACGGGGTGCCGCTGGTGCAGTCCATCGACGATCGCGTCGCGACCCTGCTCGGGGCGGGCGCCGACCACGTCGTCGTCGAGGCCTTCGACCGCGCCTACGCCGACCACTCCGCCGCCTGGTTCGTCGAGGACGTCCTGGTGGCGCGCCTGCACGCCACGGGCGTGGTGGTGGGCTGGGACTTCCGCTTCGGCAAGGGCCGCGCGGGCGACGAGGGGCTGCTCCGCGCGCTCCTCGACGTGCCGGTCCGTGTGGTGGACGGGGTCACGCTCGACGGCGCGGTCGTCAGCTCCACGCGGGTCCGTCAGGCGGTCCAGGACGGCGACCTCGGCCACGCGGCCCGGATGCTCGCCCGGCCCCACGAGGTGGTCGGACCGGTGGTGCGCGGTGACGCGCGGGGCCGACGGATCGGCTTTCCCACCGCCAACGTCGCGCCGGTCACCGAGCTGCTGCCGCCTGCGGGCGTCTACGCGGTGCGGGTCGACGTCGACGGCACCTGGGTGTCGGGCGTGGCCAACCTCGGCGACCGACCCACCTTCGGCCCGGGGCGGGGCCGCCTCGAGGTCCACCTGCTCGACTTCGACGGCGACCTGTACGACCGCGTCCTAAGGGTACGGCTGGTGGCGCGCCTGCGTGGGGAGCGCGCCTTCGACGGCGTCGACGCCCTCGTCGCCCAGATCCGCCGCGACGCCGACGCAGCGCGGGCGGTGCTCGCGGAGGCGTCGTGAGCCCGGTCTCGGGGCGCACCCGGGTGTTCGCGCTGATCGGCCATCCGGTCGCCCACTCCCTGTCGCCGGCGCTGCACAACGGCGAGCTCGCGGCCCACGGCGTCGACGCCGTCTACGTGGCGCTGCCCGTCGACCCCGCCCATCGGGATCGGGTCGCGGGCGCCATCCGCACGCTCGGACTGGCGGGCTGCAACCTCACCGTGCCCTTCAAGGAGGCCGTCGTGCACGGGCTCGACGCGGTGGAGGGCGTGGCGCGGGTGATCGGTGCGGTGAACACGGTGGTGCGCGACGGCCAGCGCCTCGTGGGCCACAACACCGACGCCGACGGCTTCGTCGCCGGACTGCACGAGGCGTTCGGGCCGGTGGCGCCCGGGTGCACGGCGCTGGTGCTCGGTGCAGGGGGCGCGGGCCTCGCCGTCGGGGTCGGGCTCGCCCGGGCGGGCGCCCGTCAGGTCACCTGGCTCAACCGCACGCCCGAGCGCGCCCAGGCCGCGGTCGATCGTTGCCAGGCCGCGCTGCCGTCCACCCACCTGCACGCCGGGCCGCTCGACGCGCGCACGTTCGCGGCGCTGGCGCCCCACGCCGACGTGATCGTCCAGGCCACCTCCGGGGGCGGCACCGCCGTGGTCGAGGGGCTCGATCCCCAGGCCGTGCGCGACGACGCCATCTGGGTCGACCTGAACTACTGGATGGCCGACCCGCCGCTGTGGCGCGCGCTCGCGGCGCGTGGGGTGCGGCTGCAGGACGGCCGCCCGATGCTCGTGCACCAGGCGGCCCTGGCCCTGGGCCTCTTGACGGGTATTTCTCCGGACACGGATCGGATGCGAGCGCGGATCGGGTAGACTCCGCCGCCCAGGAGGGGTGATGGCCGACAGGCCCGTGCTGGTCTGCATGCGGGGCTCGCTTCAAGGCAGCGTGTTCCCGATCCCCGAGGGCGGCCTCGAGATCGGGCGCTCCCCCGAGAACGACGTGGTGGTCGACGACGACGGGGTGTCCCGGTTCCATGCCCGCCTGCTCTACGACAACGGCTCCCTCTGGCTGCGCGACGCCGGCTCGCGCAACGGGATCTTCGTCAACGACAAGCGCATCAGCGATCACAAGGCCCTCAAGGTGGGCGACGTGATCCGCCTCGGCGAGACCGACCTGGAGGTCCGCTGGGAAGAGACCGAGCCCGACGATCCCGAGGACGGCGGCTCGTCCAGTGCAGACAACTCCGGCACGTCCGGTCCGGCGGGACGCCGCCGATGGTTCTGGCCCTTCGAGTAGGAGCAAGGGGATGATCGAGCTCACGATCCGCAGGCCCGGCGAGCAGGACCGCAAGCTGCTGCTCAAGGGCGGGGTCTACACGATGGGGCGCCACGAGGCGTGCGACATCGTCCTGGGCGACGCCGAGGTGTCGCGTCGTCACGCGCGCCTGCTGGTCGACAAGGACACCGTCGTCGTGGAAGACCTCGGCAGCGGCAACGGCACCTACGTCGACGGCGACGCCATCACCCAGCGCAAGCTCCGCGACGGCGAGGACATCGACATCCAGCCGTTCGTGATGACGGTGCGCACCGGCGTGGGCGTCGAGACGCCGAAGGTGCACGTCCTGCGCGTCGTCGACGGCGGGGGCGAGGGGCGCACGTTCCCGCTCACGGGCGAGATGCTCACCGCCGGACGCGATCACGATCAGGACGTCAGCGTCGGCGACGCCGGCACCAGCCGGGCCCACGCGCTGTTCGTCAAGAAGCGCGGCGACTGGTTCGTGCGCGACCTCGACAGCGCCAACGGCACGATGGTCAACGACCAGCGCATCGCCGAGGCGCCGATCGAGCCGGGCGACACCATCACGCTGGGCAACGTCACCCTGCGCTACGACGTCGACGAGCAGCGCACCGAGCCCGCCTCGGGTCACGATCCCGACCTGTTCATCGAGGACATCGCCACCGACGTCGGCTTCGCGGCGCCGCCGCCGGCCGGTCGTCCGGTCTCCCCGCGCCCGACGCCCCCGCGTCCCGCGCCCGCGCCCGCGCCAGCACCCGCCTACGCGCCCGCGCCGGCGTACACGCCGGCTCCGGCCCCCGCGCCGGCTCCGGCCCCCGCGTACACGCCGCCGCCCGCGCCCGCCTACGCCCCGGCTCCGGCTCCGGCTCCGGCTCCGGCTCCGGCTCCGGCCTTCACCCCGGCGCCGCCTGCCCCGCCGGCCGCGGAGAGCGGCACCGACGTGCGGCTGCTGCTCGTCGGCGGTGTGGTCGCCTTCGCCGTGTTGTGCTTCGTGGTGGCGCTGGCCGTGGCGGTCGTGGTCGTCGCCCAGTAGCGGGGCGTTACAGCGATCGGGTCGACGCGGGCCTGCCCCGGGCACACGCGGGTCGACGTGGTCCCGGGAGGCCACCATCCGCGTCACGCCCTTCCTGCTCGCCTGCCTGCTCACGGGCTGTGCCGGCCGCGCCCTGGCCCTCGACCCCACGCTCCCCGACGGGGACCCGGTGCCGCTGCGCACGCCGGCCTCGGTGCTCGAGGCCGAGTCCGCCAGCGTCGACCCCAGCCGACGGGCGCCGGCCCTGGCGTGGATCGTGCGCGCCCGTCCGGCCGACGCGCTGCCGCGCTGGGTGATGCAGGGCACCTACGACCCCGAGCCGTGGGTGCAGCAGGGGGTGGTCGCGTCGCTGCTCGCGCGCGTCGACGAGCCGGCGGTGCTCGACGCCCTGGTCGACTACGTCCAGCGCGGCTCGGGCGACCCCTACGTGCGGGCGCACGCCGCCCACCAGCTGATCGATCTGGGTCACGCCGATCGCCTGGGTGGCCTCGTGGGCGCCTGGGCAGGCCAGCCCCCGTGGCGCGCCGCACCGCTGGCGCTGGTGTCGGCGCGGCTGGGCGACGAGGGTGCGCGGCTGCCGCTGGAGCTGCTGATGTCGCGCGCCGACGTGCGCGACGACACGTCGTTCGTGGTCGATCTGGCCACCTACGGCTGGCCGACGCTGTCCGAGGCGCTCGCCCGCGGTCTGCAGTGGCACGAGCCGGAGTCGGCGCTGCGCTTCCAGGTGGCCCGGGCGGTGCTCGGGGCCCGCGACGCCCGCGACGCGCTCCGGCAGGCGCTGCGGTCCACCGAACCGGGCGAGGCCCGCGACGTCCTCGACCTGATCCGCGCCCTGCCGCCCGAGCCGCGCGCCACGTGGGCGGCGTTCGCGCGGGGCGCCCGCGACCCGTCCGTGCGGGCCGCCGCAGCGCTCGTGCGCCGTCCCACCGCAGCGGGGCTCGTGCGCGGCGTGCACCGCGGCGACCCCTACGTGGGCGAGGTGGCGATCGACCTGTCCGACGCGCTCGGCATCGGCCAGGCCGAGGTCGCCCGCGCCGCGATCGCCACCGACGACGCCGTGCTCCGCGCGCACGGCGCGGCGCTGGCCGGCCACGCCCGCGTCGAGGCGCTGATCCCCGACCTGCTCGCGCTGGCGGGCGACGACTACGCCGACGTGCGCGTGGCGGCCTACGGCGCGCTGCTGGTGATGGGCGTGACCCCTCCGGCTCCGTGATACCCCCGACGGGTCGCTGGAGGTGAGGATGGCCCCGACCGATCTGCCCGGGTGGGCGGCCGCGCTGCGTGATCGCTACCTGTCGGGTGAGGCGAGTCTGTTCCTCGTCCACGGCAACGTGCGCGACCTGCAGCCGTGGCACGGCGACGACGGGCGCGTCGAGTACGTCGACCTGCGCACGTTCCTGGAGCGCTTCCTCGCCCGCACGCGCGATGTGGTCGTCTACTACAACGTCAGCCAGGGCCTGTGCCCGCTCGACAAGGAGCACGAGCGGCGCCTGCGCGCCAGCGTCGACGCCCGCCGCATGCTCGACGGGGGGGAGCGGCTCGGTCCGTTGCCGCGCGGCATCTCCGAGACGCTGGCCGTCGTGGAGTCGCTCGTCACCGACCCCACGCGCGCCTCGGGCGTCGTGCTCGACTTCTTCGAGATGATCGCCCCCCACGCCGACCCGGCGTTCATGACCGGCGAGGACAAGGCCAACCTCGTCACCATGCGCCGGTGGTCGTCCGATCCGGCGCTCCTCGCCACCGACAACCTCGTGCTGCTCGTCACCGAGAGCCTGTCGGACGTCGCGCGCAGCGTGCTCGCCAGCCCGCAGCTGGTCACCGTGCGCGTGCCCTACCCCGAGGAGGCCGACCGCGTGGCCTTCCTCGCCGCCGAGCTCACGCCCGAGATCCCGGTGGCGATGGCCCAGCCCGCGCTCGCCAAGGTCACGGCTGGGCTCACGTGCGTGCAGATCCGCAGCCTCATCCAGATGGCCCGCCAGACGGGCACGGCGATCGACTTCCGGTCGGTGGCCGAGCGCAAGAAGGTGATCATCGAGCAGGAGTGCCACGGCCTCGTCGAGTTCGTCGCGCCGCGGCACGACCTGTCCCACGTGGGCGGCATGGACGAGGTCAAGGCCGACCTGCGGCGCGTAGCCGACGCGGTCAAGGCCGGCGCCCGCAACCGGGTGCCGATGGGCATGATCTTCGTGGGCCCGATGGGCACCGGCAAGACGTTCGTGGCCGAGGCCTTCTCGGCCGAGTCCGGCCTGACGTGCCTGCAGTTCAAGAACTTCCGCGACAAGTGGGTCGGCTCCACCGAGGCCAACCTGGAGAAGGTGCTCGAGCTGGTCGAGGCCCTCGGCTACGTGCTGCTGATCATCGACGAGGCCGAGCGCGCCCTGTCGAGCGGCGACAACGACGGCGGCGTCGGCAGCCGCGTGATCGCGCGGCTCAAGGAGTTCATGTCCGACACGTCCCACCGCGGGCGTGTCGTGATGCTGATGATGACCAACCGGCCCGACAAGCTCGACGCCGACCTCAAGCGCCCCGGCCGCTTCGACCTAAAGATCCCGTTCTTCTTCCCGGAGACGGCCGACGAGCGGGTGCGCATCCTGCGCGCGCTGGTGCGCAAGAACGACATCCCGCTCGCCGACGACGCCGACCTCGACGCGGTCGCCGACGCCACGCAGGGCTACTCGGGCGCCGAGCTGGAGGCGGTGCTGCTGTCGGCGGCCGCCACCGCAGCGCTCGACGGCACGGAAGCCGTCACCGACGACGACCTCACCCAGGCCCGCACCGACGTGATCCCGTCCCGCGACGTGCGCATGCTCGGCTACATGGAGATGCTCGCGGTGTTCGAGTGCAGCGCCCGCCGCATGCTGCCCGCCCGCTACCGCGACCTCGACACCCACCAGGTGCTCGAGCGGCTCGACGCGCTCAAGGCCCAGCTCGGGCGCAGGGCGCTGACGTGACGGCGCTGCTCGCCCTGGTGCTGGCGGCGTGCGGGGGCGCGTCCCCGTCGGCGGACCCGTTCGGTCCGGGATCGGCCACGCCGGTCGCCGGCCCCACGGAGGGGTGCCCGGGAGACGCCGCCGCGCTCCCGATCGCCATGGAGGGTGTGGGCACGTTCGACGGCCCGATGCCGCCGCTCGACACCGACGGCATGTTCTGCGTCGCCGAGGTCGGCCACGGCGAGGTCACCCACGTCAGCAGCGACGTCGGATCGGTGGCCGACCGCTACCAGCACCACTTCACCGCGCACGACCAGCCCGCGGTGCGGCCCGACGACGTGGGCGCACCCAACCCCGATCACGAGGCGCTGGTGGTCACGCGCGAGGGCGTGGCCTGGCGCATGGACTTCCGTCGCCGCGACGGCGGCTTCGTGGACGTCACGATCGTCCGGCAGTGACGCGCTGCGGGCCTGTCTGCTGGCCGCTGGACCGGCCTACTGGACCCAGGCGATGGTGACCTGGAGGCGCACGTCGGTGTGGCGGCAGTCGCCGACGTTGTCGTCGCCGAACACCCGCAGCGCGAACGGCAGATCCTGGCGGTTGCGCATCTCGTCGGTGAGGCGCGCCATCATCGGCCCCTCGAGGTCGATGTCGAGGCGGCCGGCCTGCTCGGTGGGCGGCACCGTGCACGTGGAGTCGGGCTGGCCCAGGCACCAGTAGGCGGCGTCGCGATCGGCGAACGGCGTGCCGGCGATGCGCGACCAGTCGTAGCGGTAGAGCCCGTTGAACTCCTGCAGCGCCGTCATCGGGTAGCCGGAGCCGCCGCCCACCAGCACCCACTCGTCGAGGGTGAGGGTGAAGTGGTCGTCGAACTCGAGGTTGCTGGTGGAGCTGGCGATGTCGAGGTCGCACAGCGTGCCGGTGGTGGGCAGCTGGACCACGGCGGTGTCGATCGCCTGGGCGGTGTTGTGCTCGTTGTTCGGCGCGAGGTTGCCGCCGGTGTTCCACTGGCAGTCCTGCCGCGCGGGGAAGAACACCTCGAACGTCTGCACGAGGTGGGGGTCGAGGGCGCAGTCGGGATCGCGGGGCTGCACCGGCAGGTCGGTGTCGATCGGAAGATCCGTATCGACCGGGAGCTCGGGGGTGTCGGTGTCGACGATCGGATCGTCGGCCGGCTCCGCGCTGTCGACCACCACCGGATCGTCGGTGACCGGCGGCTTGAGCGGCGGGCTGTCGGAGTCGACGGGCGCGACGGGGACGGGCTCGACGTCCTTCGTCTCCGACAGGGAGTAGTCGCTGCACGCGAACATCAGGGCGAGGAGGGGCAGCATGGCAGTCTCCGGGGGGGCCGGGGCGCGGGAGTGAACCATGGATCGGACGGCCCCGGTACCGGTTGAGGCGGATATCGGGTTTGGACGCAGCAGTGCGCGGAAGTTCGCATTCGTTCCTTCGGGTTGGTGCGCGGCGCGCTTCGGGAAATCCGCAGAACGCGTGCGCTGCGCGGGGCCGGTTGACCGCGATCCGGCGACACGCCAACATGCGCCGCATGTCACGACCGCACCCCGCTCTCGCCCTCGTCGTCGCCGCCGCGTTCACGCTGCGCGTCCAGCCCGTCTACAGCCTGGACGTGTGGTGGCACCTGTCGATGGGCCGGGCCGTGCTCGACGCGGGCGCGCGCACGGTGCCCGAGCCGGTGGGCCTGCTCGGCCCGTCCACCTACGTCGACCCCGAGTGGCTGTTCGACGTGCTGGCGCTGGGCCTGTTCGAAGCGGGGGGGCCGGCGGCGATCGTGCTGGTGACGGCGCTTGCGGCAGCCCTGTCGGCGCTTGCGGTCGACGCGCTGGCGCGGGCGGCCGGGGCCTCGGCGGATCGCGCGGTGGTGGTGACGGCGCTGGTGGCGGCGGCGTCGAGCTTCCGGTTCCTGCCGCGACCCCAGAGCCTGTTCCTCGTGCTGCTCCCGCTGGTGATGGCGCTGGTGCTGACGTTCCGTTCGCGGACGGGCCCGGCTCGGTGGGTGGCGCTCGCGGGCGTGTGGGCGACCGTCGCGCTGTGGAGCCAGGTGCACACCTCGGTGGTGATCGCGCCGGTGGTGGTGGCCTGCATGGCGTGGCCGGGCTGGACGGGGGCGCGCCCGCTGCGCGCCGCGGACGTCGCGTGGCTCGCGCCGGTGGCAGCGGCGCCGTTCCTGGGCGCCTTCGGGGTGGGCGTGGTCGACCAGGTGCTCCGTCACAGCGACGGGGACGCCACCCGCTACATCACCGACATGCGCCCGATGGCGCCGATCGAGCTGGCGCTCGTCACCCAGCCGAGCATCCTGCTGCTCGACGCCCTGCTGCTCGGCACGCTCGGGCTCGCGGGCTGGCGTCGACGGGCGCCGCCGGGCGGCGTGGTGCTGGCCATCCTGGGCTTCGCGCTCACGTCGACGGCCAACCGGTTCCGTGCGGCGTGGGCGATCCTGCTCGCGCCGTGGGCGGCGACGGTGGCGGGTGCGGATCCGCTGCCCCGGGCGGTGCCGTGGGGGGCCGCGGGTGTGGTCGCGCTGCTCGCCGTCACCCAGGTGCCCCACCTGGGGCTGGGCGTCGACCGCGGCATGGTGGCCGTCGACCTCGTGCAGGCGATGGAGGACCACGACGTCCGCGGGGCCGTGTTCGACGACTACGACGTCGGCGGCATCCTCGGCTGGCGGATGGCCGGCCGGGTGCGCGTGCTCCTCGACGGGCGCACCCCCACCCACTTCGACGCCGACGACCTGTACGCATGGCGCCGCGGCGTGCGCGATCCTGAGGTGTTCGACACCCTCGACCGCGCGTTCGGCTTCGCCGCGGTGGCGATCGCCCGTGACCGGCCGCTGTGCGGGGCGCTGTCGGGCCGCGGGTGGGTACCGGTGTGGTCCGACGCGCGGCGGGTGTTGTTCCTCCGCACCGGCGCGGCCGTGCCCGACGCCTGCCTGCCGCCGGTCGATCCGACGCCACGGCAGGGTGACGGTGGCGCCGGTGAGATCGCCGCGTGGGACGCGCTGCTCGATGCCGGCCGCGCGGACGACGTCGTCGCTGCGGCGAGCGCGGTGGTGGATCGGCTCGGCCACGAGGCGTCGCCCGCGGTCGACCTGCGCCTGGCCCGTGCGTGCGCGATGACGGGCGACGCCGCCTGTGTGGGCAGCCGGGCGTGGCGCGCCGCGCTCTACGGCCAGCCCGGGGCGCTGGACCTGCTCGCCGCCGTCCGCGACCGGCTCGACGACGGACCGCAGCGGCGCACGGACGCGCTGCTCGCCACGCGGTAGGGGGCTGGCGCTGCCGACCCGGATCCACGACGGCGCGGATCCGACGACGGTGCCAGCGACCCCCGCGCCGCTTGACATCGACCGGTAGACGGCCTAGATGCGCCGGGCTCGCCATCCCCACGAGATGAGGATGGCCCGTACACGGATACCAGCACCCCGCCAGGCGGCGTGCGAAGGCCCGCTCCGCGAGACGGAGCGCCAAGGAGCACCCTGATGTTCGCGATCGTGGAAACCAGCGGGAAGCAGTACCGGGTCGAGCCGGGCGCCCGCGTCGTCGTCGACCGGGTCGACGCCGAAGAGGGTGCGACGATCACCCTCGACAAGGTCCTGCTCGTCGGCGACGACGGCGTGAAGGTGGGCACCCCCACCGTCGCCGGTGCCTCCGTCGAGGCCAAGGTGGTCGGCCACCACAAGGGCGACAAGGTCATCTCCTTCCGCTACGCGCGCCGTCACCGCACGCGTCGTCGTGTCGGCTTCCGGCACAGCCACACCACCCTCGAGATCGTCGGCATCAAGGCCTGATCCACCAGGCCTTGCCCGCAAGGCACACGGAGACCCACGATGGCACACAAGAAGGGCCAGGGCTCGACCCGCAACGGCCGCGACTCCAACCCCCAGTACCGTGGCGTGAAGAAGTTCGACGGTGAGCAGGTGCTCGCCGGCAACATCATCGTCCGCCAGGTCGGCAGCAAGTTCCACTGCGGCGACAACACCCGTCTGGGCCGCGACTACACCCTGTTCGCCACGGCGGACGGCACGGTGAAGTTCCACACCCGGAACAACCGCAAGCTCATCAGCGTCCTGCCGTCCACCGACGACGGGTCGAGCGCGAAGTAGTCACGCACGCGGCGCGCTCCGGCGTGCCGGCCGACGGGACGATTCCAGGCGGAGTCGTCCCGTTCGTGCGTTCTCGGAGGATGACGTGGAGTTCGTCGACGAGGTCGTGATCTTCGTCCGTTCGGGCGACGGCGGCGCAGGCGCCGTGTCGTTCCGTCGGGAGAAGTACGTGCCGCGGGGCGGTCCCGACGGCGGCGACGGCGGTCATGGTGGCGCGTTGGTGCTCGAGGCCTCGGCCCGTCGCAACACGCTGATCGACTACGCCCGGCGGCGCCATCACCGCGCCGAGGGCGGTCGTCCCGGCGCCAAGAAGCAGATGTACGGTGCGGGTGGCGCCGATCTGGTGTGCGAGGTGCCCGTCGGCACCCTGGTGTTCGACGACGAGACGGGCGACCTGCTCGCCGACCTCGACGTCGACGGCGCGCGCTGGGCGCTGCCCGGTGGTCGCGGCGGCCTGGGCAACATGCACTTCGCCACCGCCACCAACCGCACGCCGCGGTTCGCCCAGCCCGGCGAGCCCGGCACCGAGATGGTGCTGCGGCTCGAGCTCAAGCTGCTCGCCGACGTGGGCCTGCTCGGCTTCCCCAACGCGGGCAAGTCCACGTTCCTGTCGCGGGTGAGCGCGGCGCGCCCGCGGGTCGCCGACTACCCGTTCACCACGTTGGTGCCCCAGCTGGGCGTGGTGGAGCTGGGCACGCGCCAGACGTTCGTCGTGGCCGACATCCCCGGCCTGATCGAGGGCGCGGCCGACGGCGCGGGCCTGGGTCACCAGTTCCTGCGCCACGTCGAGCGCTGCGCCTGCTACCTGCACCTGGTGTCGCCCGACCCGTGGGAGGCGTCGCCGGCCGACAAGCTCGTGGCGCTCGACACCGAGCTCGAGCTGTACGGCGCCGGCCTGCCCGAGCGCCCCCAGGTGGTCGCGCTCAACAAGATCGACACGCTGTCGCCCGAGGAGCTCGCCACCCACGTCGCCGAGCTCGAGGCTGTCACCGGCGGCCCGGTCTACCCGATCTCGGGGGTCACGGGACAGGGTGTGCCCGAGCTCGTGGCGGCGCTGTGGGCGATCGTCGAGGCGCGACGCGAAGCGGGCGACGACGAGGAGTGACCCGACCGTGTGTTCCCGTCGACGGTTGTCGAACCGCGTCTCGACGGTTGCAACGCCCCGGCCGATGGTGCGATATGGCGACCATGCCGTCCTTCGTTCGCCATGTCCTCGCGATCCTGCTCGCCCCCTGGGCGCCGTCCGTGGCGGCCTGGGCCGGTGACGCACCGGCGCACGACGACGCAGCGGACGTCGAGGCCGTCGCCCCCCACGACGCGAGCGACCACGTCACCGGGCCGGCGTCCGCCGACGCCGTGGACACCCGCACCTGCGATCACGAGCACCCCGCCGTCGAGGACGACGCCGCCATGGTCTCGCAGGAGCCGCAGCACCTGGGCACCAACTGCTCCTACGTCACGGGGCTGATGCTTCGACGCGTCCTCGATCGCGGCGAGCCCGTCACGCTGGTGGCGTCGCTTCGTGCGGCTGAGGATCTGGACACGGAGGTCGCGGCGCCGTACGTCGTCGGGCCCGAGGACTACCGAGTCCTCGCCAACGCCGTGCTCGACAAGGTCGTCGCCGGGCTCTCCTCGCCCGACAGCTCCCTGGAGATCACGGGCAGGACGCTGACCCGCCAGGGCGTGCGGTACCTCGCCATCGAGAGGGCCTTCCCGGCCACCTCGCCCGCGCCGGCCTCCCCGTAGGTCGGACAGGTTCCCGCCGCCCCGTTCGCCGACACCCCACGCGGGTCCAGGCTGCGCGTTTCGCATCTTGCCAACCGCCCCGGACGGGTCGACAATGACCCTGGGGCTGCGGCGCGCGCCGCGCTGGGAGGCCATCATCGAAGGCAAGGAGCTGGCGGACGTCGTCCTCGCGACCGCCTTGGACAAGAAGGCGCTCGACCCCGCGGTGCTCGCGGTGGCCGATGTGGTCGGGTACGCCGACTACTTCGTGATCGTCAGCGCCCGGAACGCGCGGCAGGTGCGCGCGATCGCCGACGAGGTGCGTCAGGTGATCAAGCACAAGCACGGCCGCCTGCCGGTGGGTGTCGAGGGCCTGGAGACCTGCCGTTGGGTGCTCGTCGACTACGGCGACGTGGTGCTGCACGTGTTCCAGGAGGGCACGCGCGGCTTCTACGACCTCGAGGGCCTGTGGGCCGATGCCCCGCGCCTGCCCGTGCCGCAGGACGACGCGCCCGGCGCCCACCCGCCGCTGTTCACGCTGCCGTGAGCGCCTGCGCTGCCGTGAGCGCATGATGCGGGCGCACACCCGGTGAAGCTGCGGCTGCTCACGGTCGGCAAGGGCAGCACGCCCTGGGCCGACACCGCCGTCGACGACTACGGCAAGCGGCTGCGACGCTTCGGCGGCATCGAGGAGCGCACGCTCAAGCCCGAGCCGTTCCGGGGGGACGTCGAGGCCGTGCGGGCGGCGGAGGCCGATCGCATCCTCGGCGCCATCGGTCCACGCGACCGCCTGGTGTGCCTCGACGAGCGCGGGGAGGCCCCCGACACCGACGCCTTCGCCGAGCTGCTGCGCGAGGGGCTGGAGGAGGGCGGTGGCGCGCTGGTGTTCGCGATCGGTGGGCCCTACGGCCACGGCCCGGCCGTGCGGGCCCAGGCGTGGCGCGTGGTGCGGCTGTCGGCGCTCGTGCTCAACCACCAGATCGCGCGGGTGGTGCTGTACGAGCAGCTCTACCGGGCGATGACGCTGCTGCGCGGCGGGTCCTACCACCACTGAGCGTCGCGGGGACGGGTGCGCGCACCCGGTCCGGGGCCCGGCGGTGACGCCGCGACGACGATCCCGTGGTCGGCTACGCCCGTCGGGCCCGCCGTGGTACGGACGTGCACGCTCCACGGTCCCGAGGCTCCCATGCGCATCCTGTTCGCCGACAAGCTCGCCCCGCTGGCCCGCCAACGGCTGGAAGAGGCAGGCCACGACGTGATCGTCGACGCGGCGCTCGCCGACGACGCGCTCGTGCAGGCGCTGGCCACGCACGATCCCGACGCGCTGGTGGTGCGCTCCACGAAGGTGCGCGCCGCGCACCTCGAGGCCACGTCCCGCCTGTCGCTCGTGATCCGGGCCGGCGCGGGGGTCAACACCATCGATCTGGCCACGGCCGGTCGGCGCGGCGTGTTCGTCGCGAACTGCCCGGGCAAGAACGCGGTGGCCGTCGCCGAGCTCACGATGGGCCTGCTGCTGGCCCTCGACCGTCACCTCGCCGACAACGTCGTCGACGCGCGCAACGGCGTGTGGAACAAGGGCGCCTACAGCCAGTCCGAGGGGCTCAAGGGCCGCACGATCGGCATCCTGGGCATGGGTGGCATCGGCGCCGAGGTCGCGCGACGCGCGCGCGCGTTCGACATGCAGGTCGTCGCGTGGTCGCGGTCGCTCACCCCCGCGGCGGCCGAGCTGCTCGGCGTGCGCTGGGCGGGGTCGCCGATCGAGGTGGCGCGTCAGGTCGACGTCCTGTCCGTGCACCTCGCGCTCACGGCCGACACCCGCGGGCTCGTGGGCGCCGAGCTGCTCGCCGCCCTGCCCGACGGCGGCATCGTGCTCAACACGTCGCGCGCCGAGGTGATCGACGAGGCCGCGCTGCTCGCCGAGGTGCAGGCCGGTCGCCTGCGCGCGGGCCTCGACGTGATCGTCGCCGAGCCCACCGGCAAGTCCGGCACGTTCGACGATCCGCTGGCACGCCACCCGGGCGTGGTGTTCACCCACCACATCGGCGCGTCCACCCAGGAGGCCCAGGACGCCGTCGCCGCCGAGGTCGTCCGCATCCTCACCACCTACGACCGCACCGGCCGCGCGCCCAACTGCGTCAACCTCGAGACGGAGACGGCCGCCACCCACCAGCTCGTCGTGCGCCACCTCGACAAGGTGGGCGTGCTCGCGAGCGTGCTCGACGAGCTGCGCAAGGCCGACCTGAACGTCGAGGAGATGGAGAACACCATCTTCGCCGGCGGTGCGGCGGCCGTGGCGCGCATCCAGGTCGCCGCCGACCCCGCCCATGTGGTCGACGCCGTCTCGGCCCTGCCCCACGTGCTCCACGTGGCGGCCCTTCCCCTCGATCGCCGCGCTCGCTGACGCGGGAGGTCCCATGAGCCGTCAACACAACTTCTCAGCCGGTCCGGGCGTGCTGCCCGAGTCGGTCGTCCAGCAGACCCAGGAAGCCCTCTGGGAGCTCGAGGGCTGCGGTCAGGGTCTGGCCGAGACGTCCCACCGGGGCAAGGCCTTCGACGCCGTGTTCCAGCGCTGCAAGGACCGCGTGCGCACCCTGCTGGGCCTGTCGGAGGACCAGGAGGTGCTGCTGCTGCACGGCGGCGCGCGCACCCAGTTCTACCAGATCCCAATGAACCTGCTCCGCGGCGGCACGGCGGCCTACCTCGACACCGGGGCGTGGTCCCACTACGCGATCGAGGACGCGCGGCGCTTCGGTGAGGTGGTCGTGCCGTGGAGCAGCCGCGAGCAGGGCTACGACAGCGTGCCCGCCGCCGGCCAGTGGGGCAGCGTGCCCGCCGGCACGCGCTACCTGCACTACACGTCCAACAACACCATCGCCGGCACCGAGTACGACCACGTCCCCGAGGTCGACGGCACCTGGCTCGTCTGCGACGCCAGCTCGAACATCCTGTCGCGCCCGATCGACGGCAGCCGGTTCGACCTGCTCTACGCGGGTGCCCAGAAGAACCTCGGCACCTCGGGCGTCACGCTCGTGGTGATCCGCAAGGCGCTCGTGGAGGCCGGCGACAAGGACCTGCCCCCGATGCTCCGCTACGACAAGCAGGTCGCCAAGGACAGCATGCTCAACACGCCGTGCACGGTGGGCATCTACGTGGTCGAACGCGTCCTGGCCTGGATCGAGGCGCAGGGTGGCGTGGCCGCGGTCGACGCGCGCAACGACCGCCAGGCGGCCGCGGTCTACGGCACCATCGACGCTACCGGCTTCTGGCACGGCAAGGCCCAGCGGGCGTCGCGCAGCCGGATGAACGTCACGTTCACCACCGGCGACGACGCGCTCGACGCGCGCTTCGTCAAGGAGGCCACCGCCGCCGGGCTGCACGGCCTCAAGGGCCATCGCTCGGTGGGCGGCCTGCGCGCGAGCCTGTACAACGCGCAGACCGACGCGGCGGTCGATGCGCTGGTCGCGTTCATGAAGGACTTCGAGCAGCGGGTCGGCTGACCCTGGAGGTGGCGCATGGCCGAGACGGACAACGACGAGGCGTTCGGCTTCGACGAGGAGCCCGGGCTCGATCCCGACGACCTGGTCACGCTCGCCGACGCCGACGGCGTCGAGCAGGTCTACCTGGTGCTGGCGGTGCTCGAGCACGAGGGGCGCACCTACGCGGTGCTCACGGCCCAGCTCGAGGGCGACGAGGACGGCGAGACGTCGGGCGACCTGATGGTCACCTGCTACGACGAGGCCCAGACGGGCGCTGCGCGCTTCTCGCCGCTGGACGACAGCGACGTGCTCGACGCGCTGGGCGAGATCGTCGCGCAGCTGGTCGGCTTCGAGGCCGACGATCCGGACGTGCTGTCCCCGGTGCTCGGCGGACCGGTCGCCCAGGCCTGATCCGACGGCGTCGTCGCCGGTACCGACCCGGCGGCGACGACCTGCCCCCCGTGCCTTATACTCGCGCTTCCGGCGCCCTCGGGGTGCGGTACGGGGTGTGATGTGACGTTCGTGGCCAGGGGCAACGGGGTACCGGCGCCGCCCGCACCGTTCATCGGGCGCACCGACGCGCTGGACTGGCTCACGCGCCACGTCCGCGCCGGCGCTCGCGTGGCCGTCACCGCTGCCGGGGTCACGGGCGTGGGCCGCACCGCGCTGGTCCAGGCCTTCGCCCGCGACGCGCAGTTCGACACCGCGCTGTGGTGGTCCACGTGCCTCGACGGCAACCGGCCCCACCTGGCGCTGCGCCGGTGGGCGATGCGCTGCGGCCTGCCCGTCGACGGCGTGGGCACGCTGCCGGGCCTGCTGCAGGCAGTCGCGCTCGGCCTGCCCGACGCGGGCACGCTGCTCGTGGTGATCGACGGCGTCGACACCGGCGACGTCGACGCGGTGCTCGAGGTGCTCTCGGCACTGCCCGAGGACGCGGCCGTGCTGCTCACCACGTCCACCGCGGCCGTCGCCGAGGCGCTCGACGCGCGCACGCTCGTGCTGGCGCCGATGCACGACGACGACGCGCGCGCCCTGCTGGAGGCGGTCGCCGACGAGCGGATGCCGCCGATGGTGGTCCACACGGTCCTCGAGGCCGCCGACCGGCTGCCGCTGGCGCTGCGCGTGGTCGCGTGCCGGATGCGCGGCACCGACCCCGACGAGGCCACCGGCATCTGGGGGCTGCCGCCTGCGCCGGGTGCCGTGGCCCGCCTGGGCGGCAACCTCGCGCTCGCCCGCGCCACGCTGCTGGTGCTCGATCGCGCGTCCGACGCCACGGCGCGGGTGTTCCGCGCGCTCGGGGTGCTCACCCACGGACCGATCCAGCCGGCGCGCGTGGCGTCGCTGCTCGAGATCAGCGAGGCGAGCGCGTTCGACCACCTCCACCAGCTGGTCGAGCTCGGCCTGGTCGTCGGCGCGGGCGGCGTCGGTCGCTGGCAGGTCCACACGGCCCACCTCGAGCACGCGCGCAACCTGCTCGCGGTCGAAGACGAGCTCGACGCGCTCTACCTGGCGCGGGTGGCCGAGGCCGTGGAGTCCGAGGGGGCTCCGAGCGCCGGCTTCGGTCCGCTCGACCTGCTCGACACCTTCGAGCGCGCGATCCGTCGGGGCGACGTCGACCACCTGGTGGCGCTCGCGATGCACGCCGCGCCGGCCGTCTCGGGCTGGTGCCACGAGGCCGCCCAGGAGCTGGTCGCGGCGGCGATGGCCGCGGCCGAGGCCGCGTCCCACCCCGAGGTCGACGAGATCGCGGCGCAGATGATGCAGCTCGACGCCGTCGCGGCGGTCGCCGTGGCCACGCTCGAGGTCGCGCCGCTGCGCGACGACGCCGTGTCCCCCTCCACCGACACCGCCGACGACGCCGAGTGGGTCGACATCGTCGAGCTGTCCGGCGGGGTGGGTGACGACGCGCGCGCTGCCGTGGAGGTCGTCGACCTCGACCTCGACGACGACCCGTCCAAGGTGGAGCCGGTGGTGGCCGTGGAGCCGATCGAGCGCGTGCCCGCCGAGGTGAGCGGTGCCGTCCCGGTCGTCGAGGTCGAGGAGCTCGACGCGCCCGACGAGCTGTCGCTGGTCGACGAGGCCTCGGTCGACGACGTGTCGAGCCTGCCCCTGGAGCCGCTCGACAACGAGATCACCACGCTCGACGACGACGAGGTCGCCACGCAGGCGATCTCCACCGCCGCGATCGAGGCGGCGATGGCCGCCGCCCGCGGACGTCCGCGCCCCACGCCCGCGCCGGCACCGGCGCCGGCACCGGTCGAGCCTCACGAGGCCTTCCTGCGCGAGCACGGCCTGTCGCTGGTGTGGCCGGTCGACGCCCTCGACGCCCCGTCGGGCTCTCCCGAGCAGGACGGCCCCACGCAGATCTTCGACATCGGCCGCATGATGGCCTTCGTGCGCGGCGCCCAGTCCGAGCAGGCCCGCGACGCGGCCGTCGACCGGGCGCGCGTGGCGGCCGAGGCGGCCACCGCGCTGCACGCCCGCGCCGTCGAGCTGGTGCAGGGCATCGTCGCCGCCGAGCCCACGTCCGACAGCTGGCGCGACGCCCGCGCGCGTCTGCTCGGCAGCGCCCGCAAGCTCGCCGAGCACGTCCGCAGCGCGCGCGCCGCGGCGTCGGCCGCCACCGACGCCCCCGAGGCCGCGTCCGCCCGTCGGGCGTCGGAGCGCGCCGAGCGTGCCCACGAGGCCGCCATCCGGGCGATGGCCGTCGTCGAGCGCGCGTGGACCGACGCCGAGGACGCCCGCGTCGAGGCCGTCGAGTCCCGCGCCCGCGCGGTCGCCGCCGTCCACCGCGCCCGCAGCGACGCCGCGCTGGCCCGGCAGGGGGTCGAGGAGGCCGAGCGTCGCGTGCAGGCCGGCAAGGACACCGCCGGCCCGTCCGTCGCGGAGGCCTTCGACGAGGTCGACGCCGCGCTCGGTCGCGCCCGGGCCGCCGCCGAGGAGGCGGGCGTGCTCGCGTCCCAGGTCGACGCCGGCGACATCGATCCGGAGATCGGCGCCGCCGAGGTCGCCCGCCTGCGCACCGCGGCCGACGACGCCAGCGCCCAGGCGGTGGAGCGTCTCAGCCGCTCGGCGCGCAACGTCCGCGCCGAGCAGCGTCGGCAGACCGTGCTGGAGGAGGCCCGCGAGCAGGCCGAGCGCGTCGACCGCGACGCCGCGTGGATCGCCTCGCTCGGCGTCGAGATCGAGGGCCTGCTGCGCGACCGCGACGACGTCGAGGCCAAGGACCTGCGCGGGCGGCTGCGCGAGCTGGTCGGCAACGTCGAGCGCCACCGGGTGCGCGCCGCGGAGGCCGTCGAGGAGCTCCAGATCGCTGCCGAGCGGGGCTGGCGTGAGCTGCTCGACCACGTCGCCGCGGCGGGCCGCGCCACCACCGACGGCCTGCAGGAGGCCGAGCGCCTCCGCGCCGACGTCGACGCGTGGGCGGCCCTGGAGGTCGAGGCCTCCGAGGACGTCGTGCTCGCCGGGCTCCAGGCCGAGGCGGCCACCGCGCTCGCCGGGCTCGAGGCCACCGCCGCCGTCGCGTGGCGTGCCGCGTCGCGCGCCCACCAGGCCGCGGCCCACCACGAGGGCGGCCTCGTCGACGCCATCGGTGCCCTCAAGGAGGGCGAGCTGCGCCTGCGCACGGCGGTCGAGCAGGCACGCCAGGGGCTGCGGCAGGTGATCGACGCCCCCGAGCTCGCCGTCGCGCGCGCGCGCTGGACCGAGGCCGGCGTGTGGATCGAGGACGCGGAGGACGCGAGCGCCGAGTCCCGCGCCCTGGCCGAGGCCCTGCTCGAAGCGGCCGACGCCCGACGTCGCGCCCACGTCGACGAGCAGGTGGCGCAGGGCGAGATCATCGCCGCGCGCATCGACGCCGTCATCCAGAGCGCCCGGTCCGCCGCGGCCGAGGTGCGCGAGCTCGCCGAGGACTTCCCCGACGAGCCCACCGAGGCGCTCGGCACGCTCGCCGCGATCGAGGCGCGGGTCGAAGACACGGGTGCCGCCGTGCACGACGGCGTGCAGCGCCTGCGCCGTGCCCGCGACGGCGACCTCGCCGAGCGGCTGGTGGCCGCCATCTCCGAGGCCGCCGAGCTCGTCTCCGGTCAGCTCGCCGAGATCGAGCAGGTGCAGCTCCAGATGCGCTCGCTGCACGAGGTCCGCTTCGACCCGGGCTACCGCCGCCAGCAGGCCGAGGACGTCCTCGACGAGGCCCGCGCCGCCATCGCCGCCGCCCGCGCCGAGGTCGACGCCGTGCGCACCGACGCCGGTCCGGCGATCGAGGTCGTCGCCACGGCGCTCGGCGAGTCGGTGAGCGAACTCGACGGTGCCAGCGCCCTGCTCGACGCCGCGCCCGACCTCGGCGACGCCGCAGGGGGATGGGACGCCGCGTTCGAGGAGCTCGTCGCGCGCGCCGACGCCGTCACGCGCCTCACCGAGCGGGTGCGCCAGGCCACGCTGTCGGCGCGGTCGCTCCTCGCCATGGTCCAGCAGCGCCGCAAGGACGAGGTCGCCGACGCCCGCGCACGCGCTGCGGCCCCCTGGGACGAGGCGATCGCCGAGGCCCGCGCGGTCATCGGCCAGCTCGTCGATCCGCCCGACGTCGACGACGCGTGGCCCGTGCCCGTCGGGCGCATCCACCTCGCCTGGCAGCAGGCGATCGACGGGGTCCACGGCGCGCTGGTCGCGCTGGAGACGCTCGCGGCGCGGGTCGAGGACGGCGACGACGGCGCGGCGCTGCTGCCCCGGGTCGCAGCCCTGCGGGCCCAGGTGGAGGCCGAGGCCGATCGCGCCCGCCGCCGCGCCGACGACCTGACGGCGTCGGTGGCCGCGTGGCACGAGCACCGCCGGGCACGCGCCGTGGTCGACGACGCCCGTGTGGCCGTGGCCGACGAGGCCGCCACGCTGGTCGACCCGGGCGTGAAGCTGTCGTCGCTCGACGACGCGGACGACGCGCCCGCGCCTGCGACCGTCCCCGAGCCCGTGGTGGCGCCTGTCCCAGCGACCGCGCTCGCGACGGAGGTGCCCGATGTCGACATGGCCGACGACGCCACCGTGATCGAGCCGATGGAGGTCGAGCTGTCGGCCGACCCGGTGACGTCCGGCGTGTCGTTCGAGGAGGTCGACGTCGAGGTGCTCGACGCCACGGCGATCGCGGCCGCCCCCACCGCGTCGGACGCGCTCCGGGCCGGCCTGCAGGACGCTGCGCTCCGCGCCGCGCTGTCGGCGGACGAGGTGGCCTCGCTGGCGCGCGACGCCGCCATGGAGGTCGCCGAGGCTGGCGTCGACGACGTGGCCCAGGTGGCGGCACTGGAGGCGCTCGCCACCCACACCCGTTCACTGGCCGACGGCGTCGAGGCGCAGGTGGCGTCGCCGTCCGACGCCGTGCCGGCGGCCGAGCAGCTCGCCGCGGCCGAGGCGGCCTGCGACGCCGCGGAGGCGGCGCTCCTCGACGCGCGCGAGCTCCACGCCCAGGCCAGCGAGGCCGTCGCCTCGGCGAGCACCCTGCGCCTGCAGGGCCACCGCCGTGCGGCACGCGCCTGCCTGGACGAGGCGAACCAGGCGCTCGCGGTGGTGCGCGATCGCCACGACGCCGCGGTGCGCGAGGCCGCGTCCGCCGACGACCCGGCCGCCCTGGCTGCCGACGTCGACGCCCTCGCCGCCCTGCGGGCCGACGCCGAGGCCCACGCCGCGCAGGTGCGCGAGGCGGTGGAGCGCTGCCAGGGCGACGACGAGCAGGTCGCGCACGATGCGGCCCTCGACGCCGCCGCGGCCGTCGCGTCGATGCTGCGCGCGCCCGACGAAGCGGGGCGCCTGCTCGACGCTGTGCAGGCGGTGGCCCGTGCCCAGCTCACCGCGCGCCTCGACGACGCGCGCGGTCGTGCCGACGTGGCGGGCGACCAGGCGGAGGCGGCCCGGCAGGCGGCGTCCGAGGCGCTCGCGTGGGTGCGCACCCTGCGCACCGAGCTGGGGGAGCGCGCCCCCGAGGCCGCCGTGGCCGTCGAGCGCGCGTCCCACACGGTCGCCGATGCCGCCGACGTGACGACGGCCCACGTGGCCACGGTGCGGCAGTCCGGTTCGGCCACGCAGGCGCTGGCGTCCGCGGAGCACGCGGTGCGCTCGGCGTCGGGCCTCGCGGGCGTGCTGGCGTCGATGGACGCAGCGCGCCGGATGGCCGAGGCAGCAGCGGCGCCGATCCGGGAGGCGGTGGCGCGGGAGCAGGCCGCCGAGCGTGCCCGCCGCGGCAACGCGGTCACGCAGGTGCAGGCGGCGATCGACGCCGTGCGCGTCGGGCGTGAGGTGGCAGACGGCCTCGTCGCGCCTCAGGCCCGGGCGACCGGCCTGCTCGAGGAGATCGACGGCGTGGTCGAGGCGCTGGCGGACTGGCGACGCGACGTGCGCGGGGTCGCTGCGGGCTGGCGCGCGCCGTCCGTGCGCGCGGCCGTGGTCGACGCCCAGGCCGCCATCGACGCCGCGTGGGCGCTGCATGCGCAGGTGGTGGCGGCGGTCCACGCCGCCACGCGCGCCACGTCCGTGCGCGTGGCCACCCAGCACGCCGAGGTGGCCGAGGCGGCCGCAGGGGATCTGTCGCTGGCGCTCGACGCGGCCCGCGACGCCGTGGACGCCGTCACCGAGGCGGTCGACGACGCGGACGCGGCGCGGCGCGCGGCGCCCACGGGTCCGGGGGATGCCGTGGCCCTGCGCCGCAGCGGCGCGCCGTCGCTGGCGCTGGATGCCGCGCTGGCCGCCCAGGCGTCGGGGGCCGACCTCCCCGACGTGGCGCGGGCCGCGCTCGCGTTGGGCGTGGCCCAGGCGTGGCTGGGGCTCGGCCACGCTGCGGCGGCACGGGACGCGGTGGCGCAGGCGCGGGCGCTGTCGGACGACGCCGAGGTCGGCGCCCTGGCCGACCGCATCGCCGCGTTGGCCGATCGCGCCACGCCCCCGGCCGGTGCGGTGGCTGCGTGGGCGCTGTCGAAGGACGCGCGGCGGCGGGCCCGGCGGGTGGTCGGGCCCTGACCGGCCGACGGCGCGCCCGCCCCGGTGCGTCGTCAGGCCTCGTCGAGCAGGCGGACGGCCACGCCCTCGCGCAGCTTGGGCTCGAACCACGTCGACTTGGGCGGCATCACCTTGCCGGCGTCGGCCACGTCGAAGAGCTGGTCGAGACCGGTGGGGAACAGGTGGAACGCCACCGCCGCCCCGGCGTCGACGGCCTTGACGAGCGCCTGGGGCCCGCGGATGCCACCGACGAACGTGATGCGCTCGGAGCGCCGCGGATCGTCGATGCCGAGGATCGGGGCGAGCAGGTGGTCCTGCAGCACGCTGGCGTCGAGCGTGGCCACCGGGTCGTCGGTGGTGACCAGGCCCGGCCGCGCCGTCAGCGTGTACCAGCGACCGGCCAGGTACATCGAGAAGTCGCCGCGCCGCGTGGGGACGGGCCGCCCCGCGGTGAGCGTGAACCGCGCCGCGACCTGCGCGAGGAAGTCGTCGACGGTGTGGCCGTCGAGGTCGTGGACCACGCGGTTGTAGGCCATCACCTGCAGGGCGTCGTCGGGGAACAGCCCGGCGAGGAACCAGGCGGACGGCGCGTCGCGGCGGTGGGCGTGGACGCGGCTCGCGGCGGCGGAGCGGTGGTGGCCGTCGGCGATGTAGAGCGCCGGCAGCTCGGCGAAGGCGTCACGGATGCTGTCGACGTCGTCGAGCGGCACCGGCCAGAGCGCGTGCTCCACGCCGTCCTCGGTGGTGACGCGCCACGCGGGGGCCGCCTGCGTGAGCCGGGCGACGATCGCGGCCAGACCGGCGTGGGCGCGGTGGGCCAGGAACACGAGGCCGACCTGGGCGTCGAGCACCTCCATGTGGTGGGTGCGGTCGTCCTCCTTGTCGGGGCGCGTGAACTCGTGCTTCTTGATCGTGCCGTCGTCGTAGGCGCCCACCGAGCACGCGGCGAGCACGCCGACCTGACGGTGCGCGCCCATCACCTGACCGTAGAGCAGGTAGGTGGGGGCGTCGTCGCGCACGAGCACGCCGTCGGACACGAGCTGGTCGAGGTTGACGCGCGCGCGGTCGTAGGCCGCCTGGCCGTGGGGGTCGGCGCCGTCGGGCAGATCGACCTCCGAGCGCGTGACGTGCACGAAGTTGCGGGGGTTCGTGGCGAGCGCGCGCGCCTCGTCGAGCGTGAGCACGTCGTACGGCGGGGCGATCACGTCGCCGGCGAGGTCGTCGCGAGGGCGCAGGGCGCGGAAGGGGCGGACGTCGGCCATGGGGGCTCCGGGGCGGCGGGAGCCCCTCCTATCCCTGTCGGCGCGCGCATCACGTCCCACCAACCAGATGCGCCCGGGCTGCATCTGCGGTAAGGATTGCCCGTTCGACCCAGGTGTCCGGAAACGAGCGAGGGGGCGCGCTGATGGCGGCGTTTGATCTGCGCAACAACGAGCAGTCGGGGCAGCAGCTCCGAGGTCTGTCCGGTGGCTCCGTCCGCTGGGTCTACCTGGACGACGCGAACAGTTTCTACAACTTCCGCCTGCGCGAGCACTACACCGACGACGACCTCGCCGAGCAGCCCGAGCGGCTGTGGCAGGCCAGCGATCACCCCGACGCCGAGGGCCTGCGCAGCCACATCGCCGACGCGCTCACCGCCGGCGAGCGATTCAGCGACATCCTGCTGATCCTGTCGGCCGACGACTACGACAACCTCTCCGACGACGATCCCGCCTTCAAGGATCGCATCGTCGAGGTGCTGCGCGCCCGCTACGCCGAGTTCCTCGCCAAGAGCGCCGTCACCGCCAGCACGCGCCCGCTCGGCGTGTGGATCGTGCGCGACGGCAGCGACGAGGTCGGCGGCATGGACCGGTCCCTGCTCGAGGGCCAGTTCATCACCGGCGTGCTGCCCAACCTCTACCGCGGTCGCGGCCCCCACAGCCGGCCGATCATCGGGCTGCACGTCAACATCCCCGGCTACTGGGAGGGCTACCGCGAGGTCGGTCAGCTCCACGACGACCAGACGCTGTTCACGCTGGGCAACAGCTGGCTCGACAACTTCAGCCATCCCAACCTGCGCGAGGCGGCGCTCTACGGCCTGCAGCGCGACGACGACGGCGCGTTCTTCCACATCATCAACCCCGACCTCGGCGACCGCTACCAGATCACCACCACGGATCAGGGCGGGGTCTCGGTGATCACGCTCGCCACGCGCGACGGCGTGCCGCTCGCCTACATCGTGCTCGCCGTCATCGAGCAGACCGAGGAGGAGGCGCTCGCCGGCCTGGGCGGTGAGCCCGTGCCCGCGCCCGAGCCCATCCACCGGCCCAAGCCGCTGGGCGATCACACGCCCCTGGCCCTCGACGCCTCCGAGGCGCCCGCGCTGGAGCCGGCCGCGCTGCCGCCGAGCGTCACCAGCCGCGGCCCCGGCAGCAAGACCATCATCCCCGAGGCCCAGAACGAGCGCATCTTCACCCTGCAGGAGCGCGGCGCCCTGCTCCAGAAGGTGCACTTCAGCGCGTTCATGCTCGGCTACGACGTCTACCTCGGCCTGCGCGGCGAGCTGGGCACGGTGGTCGACCAGCCGGCCGCCACGTTCCAGGTCCGCAAGCGCACCGTGTCGCTGCTCGCCAACGCCGACAACGTGGTGATGGACGGCGAGCCGATCCCGCAGGGCGAGTCGCGCCTGATCGAGGGCGACGCCGTCATCCAGGTGGGCAACCAGCGCCTGGAGTACCGCGAGCTCCGCCACATCGAGCTCGAGGGCTGGCCCTACGTGGGCGAGATCCGTCGTCCGCCGTCGTCCACCTACATGCTGTGGGGACGGGAGTACACGATCGGCCGGTCGCGCGACTGCCGCGTGGTGCTGCCCGACGAGCCCCGCAACGACAACATCGTGTGGAAGCCCAAGGTCGGCGACGGCGCCACGATCAAGTCCAAGACGGGCGAGATCCCCAAGTCGCGCTTCTACACCGACTCGATCATGGTGGCGTCGGAGCACGCCGCGATCGAGCTCCTCGGCGACGTGCCCGAGCTGTCGTGCCACGCGCGCCACTGCTACACGTTCGTCCGTCGCCAGGGCGAGGTGCTGTCGCTGTTCCCCACCACCGAGGGCGACGCCGCCCACAAGGTGCCGCTGGTGTCGGGCGACGAGGTGCTCGTCGGCAACTGCGTGTTCCACATCTCGTTCGCTGCCGGCGACGACCTCGGTGCGGTGGCGCCTGCGCCCGCGCCCCGCGTGTCCAGCAACTCGCTGGTCGACGCCGTCTCCGCCCCCGAGCACACGCAGCCGCCGCCCGAGGCCCACGAGCCCGAGCCCATGCTGCCGCCGCCCGCGCCGGTCGAGCCGGAGCCCGCGCTCGGCAACCTGCCCGAGCTGTCGATGGACGAGCCGGTGGCGCCGCCGCGCATCGAGCCGGCCGCCGAGGCCGCCCTCGCCGCCGCGCAGCGCTCGTGGCCCGAGGCGATGGACGACGCCATGGCCGACGCGTCCGACTCGCCGCCGCCGGTGCGTCCGCCCCGCGCCCCCGCCCCGCCGCCGCCCTCGGCGCCGTCGGCGTCGATCGACATGCCTGCGCCTCCCGCGCCGGGTGGCGTGGTGGTCGTCGACGATCAGGACGCCCAGTTCGAGCTCGGTCGTCCCGCGCGCTTGGTGCAGGTGGGCTGGGCGGTCAACGGCTCGGTCACCTGCGGCAACCACGCCGGCGCGGATCTCGTGCTGCCCGAGAACCGCATCGAGGCCGACCAGCAGTTCGAGCCCACCGACTACTTCGCGCTCCGCATCCGGGGCCGTCGCGGCAAGCTCGAGGACGTGTCCAGCACCGAGGTGCGCGTCAACGGCGCGCCGTCCCAGCCGTCGTACGACAGCGTCGACGGGCTCGTGATCTCGGTCATCCGGCGCGACGACGAGGGCGAGGAGGACTTCACCGTCGACCTCACCGTCACCGAGGATCCGGCGCTGCCCGACCCCCGCGCCCGCCTCGTGAGCATCGACACCGACGAGCCGCTGGCCGTCGCGCTGATCACGCGCGGCTTCCCGGTGCGCGCGCCGCGCCTGCTCGAGCTCAACGGTCTGCAGGTCACCGGCACGTTCGACGGCACGCGGTTGCTGCTGTCGGAGTACCTGGCCGGCTACCGCACGGCGTCGGGATTCCGCGCGTTCTTCGTGCAGACCGACGGAGGCCGGTTCGTCACCGCCCCCGAGGACGGCTCGCCGCTGGAGCTGTCGCCGGGCGATCGGATCGTCATCGACGGTGCCGTGTTCCGCTTCGACGTGACATGATGCGGGGGCCCTGGGAGCCCCCCACATGAAGCCTCGCGTCGGGATCGTCTGCACCACCACGCGCGACGTCCACGTCGGACGACGTGTGCGTCTTGCCGACAACTACCTCGTCTGCGAGGAGGGGCGCGCGTCGTGGCTCGAGGGCGAGGAGGAGCGGTCCCAGCGGATGGAGGGCTCGGGCGTGCTGCTCGCGGTGGCCGACGGGGAGGGCGACGACCTCGCCTCGGCGCGCACGGCGTCGGAGTCGTTCTGCCGGGCGCTGTCCAAGCGCTGGGCGGGTCCGCCGCCGCGCGAGCCAACGATCGCGCTCATCGACTTCCTCAACGGCGCCCACACGCGCATGTACTGGAAGTCGCGCGACCGCGACACGCAGATGGGCGCGTCGTGCGCTGTGGCCTGGCTGCTCGCCGACCGGCTGCACTGGGTCGAGGTGGGCACGTGCCGGGTGTTCCTGCTGCGCGACGGCCACCTGCGGCGGCTCGGGGTGTCGTGGCCGCCGGGCGAGACCCAGCGGTTCCTGTCCGGCTCCCACGGCCTGGGCGACGACACCGCGCTGCACCTGGTGCTCGGTCGCAACGCCGGCGTGGAGCGCATCCAGGCCGGTGACCAGGTGATCGTGGCCACCGACGGCTACTGGCAGGCGGTCGACGCCGCCTCTACGGCCCACCTGCTCGGCCACGTCGACGACGCCCAGACGGCCGCCGTCACGATGATGGAGCGGGCCCTGTCCCGTGGCGCCAACGACAGCGTCACCGTGGCGCTCGCCGACCTGCGGGCCGCGGGCGCCAAGGCTGCGTCGTTGCCGAAGGTCGCGGGCGTCGACGCCCCCGAACCGAAGCGGGCCGCGCCGGTGCGCACCGACGAGCCGCCGGTCCGTCCACGCAAGAAGCTGCGCGAGGCCACCACCGAGCCGTGAGCGGCGCGGGGAGCCTCCGGTGGGCGCGGGTCTAGGTGCCCTGCAGGAACCGGTCGATCGGCAGCACGCAGAAGCCGCGGGCCGCGGCGTCGCGCCACTGGATGGCGAAGACCTCGAGCGCCGGGCGGTTGAGCGCGCGGTCGATCGTGCGACCGCACCCGTCGCAGGTGCCCTGGACCTTCTTGTCGAAGTGGGGGCAGACCGCGGCGTCGCCGACGCGCGCAGCGCCGCCGGCCGCGTCCTCGTCGATCGGGCGGCACAGGCGACCGGCGTCGACCTCGAAGACCGTGACCACCCAGGTGCGCACGGGGTCGCGGCTGGAGCGACGGCGACCGAGGCGCTGGAGGAGCCGGGCGGCGTCGGCCTGCTCGGCCTCGATCCAGGCCCGCAGCGCGCGTGTGGGGACGACGGTGAGCCAGCCCGTGCCGAGCACGCGCTGGCTGGCGGGGGCGACCCAGGCGACGCTGGTGCTGCCGCGTCCGGGCGACGACAGGTCGCCGCACGAAGGCGCGGCGAGGGCCGTGGACGCGGCGAGCAGCAGACCGGCGATCACCGGGTGAGCTTGACCTTCTGGTCGACCGAGTAGGTGCCGGGCTCGCCGCCGAGCTCGTACATCACGGTGCCGACGACGGTGACCATCTCACCCTCGGGCAGCTTGGCGTGCATGCACTCGCTGGTGAGGGCGAACTCGAGCACCATCTTCGACGTCTTGGCGGCCTCGTCGCTGCGCGCGATGCACACGCGGCCGTCGGGGCCCTTGACGCCCACGTCCCACGACTTGACCAGCAGGCTCTTGCCCTCGACGTTGGCCGTGAGCGTGACCGGGATGGTGAGCGTGCCCTTCGAGTCGGCCATGTGGCCGCCGGCGTAGGTGGCGTCGCCGATCGCCCACTCGAGGTCGGGCTTGGGGGCCGGCGGCGGCGGGGCCGGCGCGGGCTCTTCCGCCGGCGCCTCGACCGGAGCGGACTTCTTGCAGGCGGTGGCCAGGGGGGCCAGGACGAGCAGGGCGATCAGCGCATGACGCATGGTGTCTCCTCGGTGGGAACCGTGCGAAGCGTTAGCCGGTCGCGGTATTCTCGACCACTGGCGCGCGGGATCGCCTTCAGCGACGTCAGCGTGGCGCAAGACCCGCCGGCGCCGATCGCTGGCGGGTGCACCCGGGTTCCGACGGTACCGAGGCTCAGGCCGACGGCGGGGGCGGCGGGCCGTCGCTGCCGGGCATGGGCGGCGGCTCGACGCCGAGCCTGGCGGCGATCTCGGGCACCTCGGCGGCGGGCTTCCACGCCGGCCAGCCCGGACGCCACACGTGGTGGCCACCCTCCGGCGCGGCGCGCACGGCGGCGACGACGGCGGCCAGCGACAGCTCCTGCTGCCCCTCGGCGCCGTGGTACAGGTAGGTGGTGGCGGGCGCGGGAGGCGGGGCGGCGACGGGCGGCGGCAGCTGACCGGCCACCTCGGGCACGTCCTTCCACGACTTCCACGACGGCCAGCCCGCGGCCCACACGAGGTGGTCGGCGTCGGGGTCGCCCTGGACGCGGGCGGCGATCTGGGCGGCGGAGAGCTGCGCCTGTCCGGTGGGGCCGTTGTAGTGGTAGACGGCGCTGCCGGGGACCGGGGGCGGGGTGGGGGCGCCACCCATGCCGGTCTGCGGGTTGAACGTGCCGGGGGCGGCGGTGGCCTGGCCGAGCATCTGCGACATCATGCCGCCCACGCCCACGCCCATGCCGAGCCCCACGCCCGCGCCCCCCACGCCGGGGTTGCTGGCGGCGGCCTGCAGCGCGTCGGCGGCCTGCAGGCGCGTGTAGGCGTTGAGGTCGCCCAGGATGCCCATGCGGCTGCGCGTGTCGAGCGCCTGCTCGACCTCGGGCGGCAGGCTGATGTTGCCGATCGTGAAGTCGGTGAGCGTGAGCCCGTACTCCGACTGGAACCCGGGGTTCATCTGCGCGGCGATCTTGTCGCCGAGGTCGGTGTAGTGGGCGGCCAGGTCGAGCACCGGGACCTTGGCCTGCGCGACGGCGGCGGTGAAGGCGGCGACCACCCGCTTCTTGAGCTGGCCGGTGATCTCGTCGGTGGTGAACCGTCCGTCGGTGCCGACGATCTGCCGGATGAACGTGGCGGGATCGGTGACGCGGAAGCTGAACGTGCCGAACGCGCGCACGCGCACCGGACCGAACTCGGCATCGCGCATCATGAACGGGTTCTGCGTGCCCCAGCCGTTCGCCGTGAACTGGCGGGTGGACACGAACAGGACGTCGCCCTTGTAGGGGTTCTCCAGCGCGTAGGCGATGGTGCGGAAGAACGACGTGATCGGCTGGTTGGCCGTGTCGAGCGTGTAGGTGCCCGGGCCGAAGACCTCGGACAGCTGGCCCTCGGCGACGAACACCGCCGCCTGACCCTCGCGCACGATCACCTTGGACTGGTCGGTGATCGCCTGGTCGTGGATCGGGAACCGCCAGACCACCGTGTCGTTCGTGTTGTCGAGCCACTGGAGCACGTCGAGGAACTGCGCCCCGGCCTGACCCTTGATGCGATCCCAGATGCCCATGACCTGCTCCTCGTGCGCCGATCGCGTATCCTGACGGTCCTGGACCGCCACCCCTCGGGGGGTCGACGCGGACGGGGTACGCACCGGCGAGGAGAACTGTTGCGCTCAGCGACGGGAACGAGGTCCCTGGACGGCCTGATGACCCTGGGGGCGGGCACCGCGCTGGCGGCGGCGTCGCTGGGCACGTGGTGGCTCGCCCACCTCGACGTGGCGCTGCTGGGCGTGGCGGCGCTGCCGGCGGCGATCGCGGCGTGGGCGTGGCAGCGTCGGCAGGACCGTCGCCCCCTGGCACTGGCCCCGGTGGCGGTGCTCGACGGGGGCGTGCTGCGGGTGCGCGCGTGCCTGGGGACCGGACGCATCGCGGGCCGTCCGCAGGGCACGATCGCGTGGTCCCACGGGGGTCGGACGACCCCGCTGCCCACGTGGCCGCTGCCGCCGCGGGTGACCGGTCCGTTCACGGTGTGTGCGCCGCTGCCGCCCGGGGTGGTGCTCGACGGGGGGGAGCTGCGGGTGGCGGTCACCTGCGACGAGTCCGACCACACCTGGCAGACCGAGGCGACCTACGCGGTGGCGGCGCTGTCGTCGGGGCGGTTTCCGGCGCCGCTCGTGCGGACGCGTCGCGGCTGGTCGCTGAACGTGCGGGGCTGGGATCGGGCGGAGTAGGGTGGTGCCGTGACGCCGCTGCCCGTCATCGTCGCGCTGCTCTCGACCGCTCCGGCCCGTGCCCTGGAGGGGCTCGACGTCACGCCCGGCGAGCTCGTCCGCGTCTACGACCCCGACTACCCCGGTGCCCTGGCCCGCACCGAGACGGTGTCGCTGCTCGCCGAGCCGCCCGACGACCCCGACGTCGCCTGGGACTGGGAGACGCTCGCCGTGCCCGACGGCACGCCCGGGCAGGCCACGCTCGACGCGCTCAACGCCGACCTGTGGCACGACGCCGGCTGGCGCGGTCAGGGCGTCCGCGTCGCGGTGTTCGACGTGCAGTGGCAGGGCGCGCAGACCGTCCCCGAAGTGCTCGGCCCGGTCACCACCGCCGACTGCTGGGCCCACCCGTCGTGCGAGACGGCGCTGGAGACGATCGAGGCGCGCTTCGGCTACGAGGTGGGCGTCCACGGCTACGCCTGCGCCCAGACCATCCACGAGCTCGCCCCCGACGCCGAGCTGTTCCTGGTGCGGGTCAACGGGCTGTCGACGCTGCGCAGCGCGGTCGACTGGGCCATCCGCCACGACATCGACCTGGTCAGCATGTCGATGTCGTTCTTCAACGACTCGTTCTACGACGGCACCGGCCCCCACCAGGAGCTGGCCCGCCGGCTGGAGGCCCACGACATCCTGCTCGTCTCGTCGGCGGGCAACTCGGCCCGCCAGCACTGGTCGGGCGCGTGGACCGACGGCGACGGTGACGGTCGCATGGACTTCGACGGCAGCAACCGCCTGGAGCTGAGGCTGACGGGCTCCGAGGCCCGGCGCGGCCTGTACGTGATCTGGGACGAGTTCCACGGCTGCGGCCTGTCCGACCTCGACGCCTACGTCTACGACGCCCAGGGCCAGCTCGTCGGTCGCTCCGAGCTGCGGCAGCGCTTCGACCAGTCGCCGTGCTCCCCCGTCGAGCGGCCGAGCGTCTACGTGGCCAGCGACGGCAGCTACTACCTCGAGCTGGTGGCGCGTCAGCTGACGGCGCCGGGGCTGCAGGTCGACGTCCAGACCACGAACGGCACCATCCCCGACGGCGTGCGCGAGGACTCCATGGCCGATCCGGCCTCGGTGGCGGAGGTGTTCACCGTGGGGGCCGTGCGGGCCGACGGCTACCTCACCAACACCGTCGAGTCCTTCTCGTCCCAGGGGCCGGGGCGCGGCCGCAGCCCCAAGCCCGACATCGCGGGCCCCGACGGGCTCACGGTCGAGGCCTACGGCAGCGTCGGCTTCTTCGGCACGTCCGCGTCGACGCCGGCCGTCACCGGTGCGCTGGCGCTCGTGCTGTCCCGCCATCCCGACTGGACCCCGCGCCAGGCGGCGCAGCAGCTCCAGGCGTGGGCGATCGGCGACGGGACCGACCGCTTCGATCCCCGCTGGGGGGCAGGGCGCGCACGGTTGCCGAACCCTGAACGCACCGACGTGGGCTGCGGGAGCCGCGGTCACCTCGCGCTGGGCTGGCTCGTCGTGCCGCTGGCGTGGCGTCGACGCCGGGTCAGTCCTCGTCGTCCTCGGGATCCGGCGGCGGGATGAACGGCAGGGTGTCGATGGCGAGCTTGACGTTCTCGTTGACCAGGGCGTCGTCGGTGGGCGGACCCTGGTCGGGCTCGCCCCACTGCTCGGGCGGGTGGCGCGGCACCTTGTAGGGGAAGAGCATCGGCACGCGGGCGACCTGGCGGGCGTAGCCCGGGCGCCGGGCCAGCATGCGCGTCTCCATCAGGGGGATCGACGCGAAGCGGAAGAGCGCGGCGATCGCCACCACGCCCACCACGCTGAACGCCAGGCGCGGGCTCGCCGCCACGGCGAACAGCCACATCCCCCACCAGAAGCCGATCTCGCCGAGGTAGTTGGGGTGGCGTGACCACCGCCACAGGCCCTCGTCGATGAACGCCTCGGGGCGCAGGCCGCGCCCGCGGAAGGCGCGGAGCTGGTTGTCGGCCGTGCCCTCCAGGAACGTGGCGCCGGACGCGACGACCACGGCGAGCACGTCGAGCAGGCCCAGCGGGGACGGGGTGGAGATCGCCAGCCACGCCGGCCACAGCGCCACGAACACGAGCAGCGTGGGCATCAGGTGCAGGCCGAAGAAGCTGACCGGCCAGTACCACATGCCCGTCTTGTGGCGCAGGTCGACGTAGCGCCAGTCCTCGTGGTCGAGGCCCGTCCAGCCGGTGGCCCAGTTGGTGGTGAGGCGGGTTCCCCAGAACGCGAGGCAGCCGATGACCAGCACCTGGCGCCACGGGTTGCCGACGTCGCCCCCGTTCATCACCCAGTACCCGCCGATCGCGATGGGCGCGACCGACCAATAGGGGTCGTAGAAGCTGGTGTTCCCGAAGGCGAACGAGAACGCGAAGATCGTCAGCGTGCCGGCGAGGTCGGCGACGAAGGCCACCCCGAGGGGGTCGGTGATCGGCACCACCAGACCCGTCAGCACCGCGACCAGGAAGGCGGCGAAGTAGGCCATCACCATCCAGGTCATGCCCTTCCAGTAGGCGGCGTCTCCAGGCACCGGTCCTCCTCGTCCTGTGCGCGCCTATCATGCAACACGGCGGGGTCACGTGGGGGGACGGTACGCGGGCGGACCGGTCCCGTCGGTGGCGGTGGGGTTACGCGACCTGGACGCAGGAGGAGGGATGACGCTGCCCATCGAGGCGCTCGTGCCGTCGCGGTTCCCCACGTGGGTGCGGCGCCGACCGTTCGCCGTGGTGTTCGTGGGCGACGGCGTGAACGTGCCGCGACCCCGCCTCGTGGTGCAGGGGCTCGAAGACCTGTTCCCGCAGCAGCTCGCGCTCGGCTGGATGAGCCGCGACAGCGCCCCGGACGCGCGCTGGTGGGAGCAGCACTGGCGCACCGAGCTGGGCCCGTTCCGTGGCGCGTCCGCGCCGCCGCCGGGGGTCTACCTGTTCCACCTGGGCTGGGTCGCCGGCCACCACCCGGGCGTCTCCCACCACGTCGATCGCACGGCCGCCCTGGGCGTGCGCACCTACCTGATCGAGCGCATGCGCCTCAAGGCCAGCCAGGGGGGCGACGGCACCGAGTGGACGCGACAGTCCGACGGGCCGGGCACCGGGAGCAGCCAGCCGCCCCCGCGCATGCCCCGTCGCACCACGCTGGTGGGCAGCGCCTACGAGCTGCTCGACATCTCGCCCGAGGCCGACGACACCGAGGTCAAGAAGGCCTACCGCACCGCGATCAAGCTCAACCACCCCGACAAGGTCGCCCACCTCTCCAAGGAGATCCAGGCCTTCGCACGCGAACGAACCCAGCTGATCGTGGCCGCGTGGGGCGAGATCAAGAAGGAGCGCGGCCTGGCCTGACCCGTCGCCGGTTGCCCGGGACCCCCACGGGCGCTAGCTCAGCGGCTGTCCTACATTCTGGTAGGACCGTGGATGTGGCGGAGCGAGCCGTGGTGCAGCGGTGGCTGGGCTTCCTGGACGACGTCGCGGCAGGCGTGCAGGACGGTGCGGAGCTCGACGAGCTGCTCGGCCCGATCCTGCGGGGCCTGTCGGAGCGCGTCGGGCTGCACCGCGCCACGCTCATGCTGGCCGACCGGACCGACGGCCACCTCTACATCGTGGCGGCCCACGGGCTCACCCCGAGCGAGGTGCGGCGCGTCCGCTACGAGCCCGGGGAAGGGGTGAGCGGACGGGTGATGGCCACCGGCGAGGCGATGATCGTGCCGCGGGTGTCCCAGGACGACGCGTTCGCCGACAAGCTGCGGGCGCGGGAGGGCGGCCTCGACGGCGCGTTCGTGTGCGTGCCCGTGCGCCACGGCCCCACCGCCTACGGCACGCTGTCGGCCTGGCGGCTCGACCCCGACGACGTCGACCTCGACGACGATCGCCGCGTGCTGCACGTGGTGGCGGCGCTGCTCGCCACGTCGGTGGAGCGCCACGTCAGCGGCACGGCCACGCCCGACGTCGAGCCCACGGGCGCCCAGCCCAACAACCTGATCGGGCGCAGCAAGGTCATGCGCGAGGTCTACGCGCTGGTCGAGCAGGTGGCCCCATCGTCCACCACCGTGCTGCTGCGCGGCGAGAGCGGCACCGGCAAGGAGCTCGTCGCCCACGCGCTCCACGAGGGCTCGCCGCGCTCGCGGGGACCGTTCGTCAAGGTCAACTGCGCCGCGCTGCCCGCCACGATCATCGAGTCGGAGCTGTTCGGTCACGAGCGGGGCTCGTTCACGGGCGCCACCGAGCGCCGTCGCGGCCGCTTCGAGCTCGCCCACGGCGGCACGATCTTCCTCGACGAGATCGGTGATCTCGGCCCCGAGACGCAGATCAAGCTGCTGCGCGTGCTGCAGGAGCGCGAGATCGAGCGCGTGGGCTCAGCCCAGCCGATCCCGGTCGACGTGCGCGTGATCGCGGCCACCAGCCGCGACCTCGAAGCGATGATGGCCGACACCCTGTTCCGGCCCGACCTGTACTACCGGCTCAACGTCTTCCCGATCCACCTGCCGCCGCTGCGCGAGCGCCGGGCCGACGTGCTGCTGCTGACCGACCACTTCGTCGAGGTGTTCAACCGCGCCCACGGCAAGACCGTGCGCCGCATCGCCACGCCCGCCATCGACCTGCTGATGAGCTACCACTGGCCGGGCAACGTCCGCGAGCTCGAGAACTGCGTGGAGCGTGCGGTGCTGCTGTGCCGCGGCGACGTGCTGATGGCCCACCACCTGCCGCCGTCGCTGCAGGGCCCCGAGCCCGAGGATCCGGCGGTGCAGGCCGGGCTCGACGCCACGCTGGGGGCGGTCGAGAAGGACCTGATCCTCGACGCGCTCAAGGCCAACCGGGGCAACATGGCCGCCGCCGCCCGCCAGCTGCACATCACCGAGCGGATCATGGGCCTGCGGATCAAGCACTACGACATCGATCCGGCCCGGTTCAAGGTGCGCACCCGATAGCGCGCTGCCAAGATCCTACATCAGTGTAGGACGCGCCGGATCGAGCTACGTGGATGTAGGATCAGGGGGCCCCTACGGAGGCGCCGCGACGGTCGAACCGACCGGATCCGCCGATCCACCGTCGTGGCACACCGCTTGCCTTGCGCGCCGGCCTCCGACGCGGTGAGGTGCCCGATGCGCAGCTGGTGGATGGTCACGGCGACGATGCTGGCCACGCCTGCGCTCGCGGACGACGGCACCGTCACCGCCGACGACGTGCTGTTCGTCGTCAACAACGTCTGGATGATGACGGCGGCGTTCCTGGTGTTCCTGATGCACCTGGGCTTCGCGACCCTCGAAGCCGGCATGGCGCAGGCCAAGAACACCGTCAACATCCTGTTCAAGAACGTGATGGTGATCGCCATCGGCCTGCTGACCTACGCGATCGTAGGATTCGGGCTGATGTACCCGGGCGCGGAGTTCGCGGGCGGCTTCTTCGGCTTCGCCGGCTTCGGCCTGGGCACCGACGCCGCGGGACTCACCGCGGCCTACGCCGACGGGCACTACACGTACTGGACCGACTTCCTGTTCCAGGCGATGTTCGCCGCCACGGCGGCGACGATCGTTTCGGGGGCGGTGGCCGAGCGCATCAAGCTCCCCACGTTCCTGGTCTTCTCCACCCTGTACGTGGCCATCGTCTACCCGATGGTGGGCATGTGGCAGTGGGGCGGCGGCTTCCTGGCGGCGCTCGGCTTCCACGACTTCGCGGGCTCCACCATCGTCCACTCGGTGGGCGGCTGGGCAGCGCTCGTGGGGGCGTGGATGCTCGGTCCGCGTCAGGGTCGCTTCGAGCGGGGGATCCACCCCCACAGCCTGCCGTTGGCGACGATCGGCACGCTGCTGCTCTGGTTCGGGTGGTACGGGTTCAACGGCGGCTCCGTGCTGTCGGCCGACCCTGCCGCCACGTCGCTGGTGGTCGTCAACACCACGCTGGGTGCCGCGGCGGGCCTGGTGACGTGCGTGGCGGTCGCCTGGGTCCTGTTCAGGGTCCCCGACCTCTCGATGGCGATCAACGGCTCCCTGGCGGGCCTCGTGGGCATCACCGCGGGTGCTGACGTCTTCACACCGACGACCGCCATCATCGCAGGCTCCATCGCGGGGGTGCTCGTCCTGGCGGGCATCGTGGCGATGGACAAGCTGCGGATTGACGACCCGGTCGGGGCGGTGCCGGTACACCTCGTTTGTGGCGCGTGGGGCACGCTCGCCGTGGGTCTCCTCTCCCCGGAGGTCCACGTGGGCGCGCAGCTCGCCGGCATCGCCTCGACCGGAGCGTTCTGCCTCCCGGCCGCGGCCGTCCTGTTCTTCGGCCTGTCCAAGGCCATGGGACTGCGGGTCAGTGAGGATGAGGAGGCCCTGGGCCTCGACGTCGGTGAGCATGGCGCGATGGCCTACACCGGCTTGCAGCACCTGACGCCGGACGAGATCACGGCGCTGTTGGCTGCGAAGTGAGGGGACGTCGCGAGGAGGCAGCGCACGGCCTCCTCGCGCGTCGGCGACGGCGCGGACCCTTCAGGGCGGCGACCTGAACCGACACGGGCCCGGGGGCGTCGCTCCCGGGCCTGCCTGCCTCAGTCGCCCGCGTCGTCGGGCGCAGCGGGTGCCTCCGGTGCCGTCGTCGTCGTCGTGGCCGGTGAGGACGCGGGTGTCGACGGCGGCACGCCTGTCTCCGGCACGCGCACCAGCTGCCAGCGCTCCTCGCGGGGGCCCGTGCGTCCCTGGCCCGTGGCGAGCACGTCGAGCGCGTCGGGGCTCGTGGCCGTGTAGACGATGTGCTGGGGGAAGTCGTGGTCGGGGTTGTCGAACACCACGCTGGTGGGCGTGGTGGCCGTCAGCCGGAAGTCGACGGGATCCTGCCCCGCGGGCCACGCGACGTAGGTGACGCCGTCGTCCGAGGCGACGATGGTGAGCGACTCGGCGAACACGAGCGCGCCGTCGCGGGCGGCGTAGCCCGAGCCGAGCAGGTTGCCGTCGGCCAGGGCGTGCCAGCGCTCGATGGTGCGGACGCCCTCGCCGGTGTCGGACCAGTCGCCGACCAGCCAGGCGAGCATCGACGCGGGGCGGGTGTCGGTGGGGGCGGGCACGTCGACCCGCTCGCCGCAGGCGGTCAGCAGCAGCGCTGCGATCACTCCGTGCCGCACGCCGCCACTCCCGCGGGCGTGATGCCCGCACCGCCGACCCGCTCCCCGAGGCCCTGGACCACGGCGTCGGCGAAGGCGTCGACCTTGTTGATCACGATGACGTCCTTGGGCTTGTTGGCCGTGTGGCCAGCCGCGCGGCGGTTGGTGCGGAAGCGCAGCACGTCGCCCACGTCGTCGCCGCCGACGCAGTGCCAGCGGTCGGCCTCCATCAGCAGCTTCTCGCCGGCCACGTCCACGCGCGCGAGCGCCCACCGCTCCGACGTGGCCTCGGTGGTGCGGACCACGGTCAGGCCCTCGGGCAGCAGGGCAGCGACCCAGGCGTCGTCCTTGTCGAACGGCCCGTCGCCGGTGGCGCCGTCGGCGCTGTAGCTGGCGTGGAAGGTGACGTCCCAGGCCGTGCCGTTCCAGTCGTGGTCCTCGGAGGCCACGTCGAACGTGAACCGGCCGATGTCGTGCCGGTTCTCCGGGCGGTCGGTGGTGACCGACTCCAGCTCGACCCACCACTTCTCGACGTCGCCCTCGCAGGCGGTGGCTGTGTAGCGCTGGAACATCGTCATCCGGAGCGGGGCGGACCCTTCGCCGTCGAGCACGTAGGTGCGGGCGAGCCGACACTTCCACGGCGAGACCGCGTCGTCCTCCACGGGCCCGCCCTCGGGGTCGGCCACGGTGGCGGCGGCGTGGACGGCCGCACGCAGCGGCTCGGCGTCGCCCTCTTCGAGGGAGGCGACGGGGACGGTGAACGTGGCCTGCTTGAGCACCGGGGCGTTGTCGTGACGCTTGCGGGCCTTCTTGTCCTTCCGCTCGGTGGTGCCGTCCTGGGCGGCGGTGCCGTCGTCCGTGCCCGCCGGCGGGCTGCTGCACGTGCAGCCGGCCCACACGAGCCACGGTGCGATGGACAGGATCGTGCGCATCGGTGTTCCCTCACCCTCGGAGGCGGACCGTAGCACGCGCACGGGGTAGGCGGGGTGGCGGGGGTGACGTGGCGGCGACAGGCACGACGCTGGTGGTGTTCGACTTCGACGGCACGCTGGCCGACACGCGGGTGGGCGTGTCCACCTGCCTCAACGCAGCACTCCACGCCCACGGGCTGCCGCGGGTGATGCCGTCGTTCGTCCACGCGCTGATGGGCCTGCCGCTGCCCACGGTGTTCCAGCGCACGCTGCCTCCCCCGCAGCGCGACACCGACGTAACCCCGCTCGTCGCCTGGTACCGGCACCACTTCCTCGACCTCGCGCTCCCGCACGTCGCCCCGTGCCCCGGTGCCCACGCCACGCTCGATGCGCTCGCCCGTCGCGGCGTCACCACCGGCATCGCCACGAGCCGCGGCCGCACCAGCCTCGTGCCGCTGCTCGACCACCTGGGCCTCGGCGGCTTCGCGGTGGTCGGCACCGACGACGACGTCGACGTGGGCAAGCCGGACCCGGCGCTGCTCCGGCTCGTGCTCGACCGGGCGGGGGTGCCGACCGAGGCCGCGGTGATGGTGGGCGACACGTCCTACGACGTGCTCATGGCGCGGGCGGCCGGCGTGCGCGTGGTGGGCGTGCCCGGCTGCCACGACGGCGCGGCGCTCGCGGCGGCCGGTGCCGACCACGTGGTCGACCACCTCGAGGACGTGCTGCCGCTGGTGGGCGGGTGAGCGGCCGTCGCTGGATCGCCGTCGCCGTGCTCGTGCTGGTGGTGCTGCCCGTGCTCTGGGGTGCCAGCCCGCTCGGCCGGGTGGTGATCGGCGTCGTGCAGGCGGCCCACGAGGCCGGTCCGTGGGGGGCCGTCGTGTTCGCTTTGGCGTTCGGCGTGGCCGCCGTGCTCGCCGTGCCCGCGTCGTTCGGGCAGATGACCGCCGGCTTCCTGTACGGCCCGGTCGCTGGCGTGCTCGTGTCGTGGGCGTGCTCGGTGGTCTTCGCGACGGTCGACTTCGTGCTCGCCCGCACGGTGCTGCAGCGGCGCGTGGTGGGCGGCTGGACCGACAGCGACCTGTGGCAGCGCCTCGACGGCCACCTCGCCACGCGCGGCTTGGGGTGGGTGGTGCTGCTGCGGCTGTCGCCGATGTCGCCGTTCCACGTGGTCAGCTACGCGCTCGGCTGCACGTCGGTGGGGCTGGTGCCGTTCGTGCTCGGCACGGCGGTGGGCGCCGTGCCGCCGGTGCTGCTCTACACCCTGCTCGGCGCGGGCATCACCGACCTCGCGCGGCTGGCCGAGGGGCAGGCACCCACGGGCTCGTCGCTGTACGTCGTGCTCGGGCTGACGCTCGTCGCCAGCGCCGGATTGTCGTGGCGGGTACGGCGTGCGCTCCAGGCGATCGCCGCGGATGCGACGCCGTCCGGCTGAGGGTATGGGGCGCGCCCGGAGGTGTCTCGATGGCGTTCGCGAAGCTGCTGGCCGACCCCCAGATCACCGTGCAGGCGCTCGGCGAGCACCTCGACGGCCTCGATCACGCCGGCCGCGCCGAGGCGTTCCTGTCGCTGTCGAAGGCCCAGCAGAAGCGCGTGTGGGATCTGGCCGCGTCGGCCGCGCCGATCACCATCGACCACTTCGTGCCCGCCAGCGTCGGCACCGAGCGCGAGGTCATCCACCACGGCCTCAACACGCTGCCTGCCTTCCGCCACTTCCAGAAGCGCTTCGCCCGCGCCGGCGACGGCTCCGAGCGCCTGTTCGGCTACAACGAGGGCAGCACGCGGCCGCTGATCGGCCCGGGCTACTTCGTCGCCCACACCACCGCCGGCAACCCCACCTGGGAGGAGCGCGGCGCCTGGGTCGTCGACTACTTCCAGGTCCCCGACGGCGGCGTGCCGTCCACGTGGCCGCCGATCAAGCGCAACGATCAGGGCCTGCAGGTGCTCGTCTACCACAAGACCCGTGACTTCATGCGCAAGGTCAGCGCCCACTGCTCCATCGGCATGGCGTTCAAGGTCGAGAACAGCCTGAACAACTGGTTCGTGCTGGTCCGCGAGGACGCGTAGCGAGCGGTCACGTCGCCCGGCGGCCGCGCCGGCTCCGCGGTAGGGCCAGGGGACTGGAGGTGAGCGATGGCCTCGACGCCCCCCGAGCTCGTGCCCGACCCGACGTCCCTGTCCGAAGACGACTGGAAGGCGCGCCTGACGCCCGACCAGTTCAGCGTGCTGCGCCGCCACGGCACCGAGCGCGCGTTCACCGGCGCCCTGTGGGACGTGTTCCAGCCGGGCACCTACCACTGCGCGGCGTGCGGTCAGGCGCTGTTCCGGTCCGAGACCAAGTTCGACGCCGGCTGCGGCTGGCCGAGCTTCTTCCAGCCGCTGAGCGGCGACGCGGTCGCCGAGTCCGACGACTACAAGCTGATCGTGCACCGCACCGAGGTGCACTGCAGCCGCTGCGGTGGCCACCTGGGCCACGTCTTCGAGGACGGGCCGCCGCCCACCGGGCTGCGGTACTGCATGAACTCGGTGTCGATGCAGTTCGTCCCCGACGAGCGGTAGAACGGGTGTCCCCAGGGCGGAGGTCGTCGTGAAGCAGATCTGGATCCCGAAGACGGGCGAGCCGTCGGTGCTCGACGTGCGCGAGGCGCCCGACCCGGTGCCCGGCCCCGGCCAGGTGCGCATCGCCGTCGCCGCCGCGGGGGTCAACTTCGCCGACGTGATGGCCCGCATGGGGCTTTACCAGGACGCGCCGCCGCTGCCGTGTGTGGTCGGCTACGAGGTGTCCGGCACCATCGACGCCGTCGGCGACGGGGTCGACGCCGGTCGGGTCGGCGATCGCGTCGTCGCGATGACCCGGTTCGGCGGCTACAGCACGGCCGTCGTGGTCGACGCGGTCAACGCCATCCCGCTGCCCGACGCCATCGACTTCGCCACCGGCGCCGCCATCCCGGTCAACGGGCTCACCGCGTGGATGATCCTCGACGTCATGGGCCGCGTGCGCGAGGGCGACCGCGTGCTCGTCCACTCCGCGGGCGGCGGCGTGGGCCTGATGGCGCTCGACCTGATCCTCGAGGCCGGCGCCACCGCCGTGGGCACGGCGTCGGGTCACAAGCACGACTGGCTGCGCGAGCGCGGCTTCCACGAGCTCGTCGACTACACGCAGGTCGACTTCGAGGAGGCCCTGGCCGACGGACCGGGCTTCGACCTGATCCTCGACCCCATCGGCGGCGAGAGCTGGGCCAAGGGCCTGCGCCTGCTTCGTGCCGGCGGACGTCTGGCGATGTTCGGCATGTCGGCGAGCACCCAGGGCGGCGCGTTCTCGTTCGTGCGCACCGCGCTCAAGATCCCGTTCCTGCAGCTGGTGCCGCCCGCGATCATCAACGCCAACAAGGGCGCGTTCGGGGTGAACATGGGCCGCCTGTGGGACGACGGTGACCGGGTCCGCGTGTGGATGGACGCCCTGCTCGAGCGCGTCGTCGACGGCCGGCTGCGCCCGGTGGTGCACGCCCAGGTGCCATTCGACACCCCGGCCGAGGCCCACGCGATCCTCCACCGGCGCGAGAACATCGGCAAGGTCGTGCTCGTCACCTGAGCCGGCCGCGGCTCAGAGCGCCGTCAGCGTCAGCTTCTCCTCGGTGCGTGGGCCCGCGACGGCAAAGCGTGCGTCGCGGAACTTCGGGGGTCCGAAGCGGCCCTTCGCGTCGCGGCTCGCCCCGATCGGCTCGGTGGGGATGGGGAAGATGGGGCGCGTGTCGAGGTCGCCGTTGCCGTTGACGTCGTGGACCACGACGGCGGCGTACGTCCCGTCCGGCACGTCGAGGAAGGTGAGGGTGGTGACCGGCACGACCGGCGCCACCACGTCCTTGAGCACCGCGGCGTCGGGACGTGTGGGGTAGGCGTCGGCGTGGGCGGCGTCGTACAGGGCCACGAGCAGCTGGCCGTCGGTGGTGGCCACGCCGTGCACCTGCACCACGAGCGTGCCGGCCCAGGCGGGCGCGGATCCGAGCCCGGCGGTGAGCAGCCATGCGGTGGCGACCTGGGTGCGCACGTGTCCTCCCCGTGCTGCTGGCATACGTCGGCCGCGCACCACGGGGCGTCCCGGGTGGTCCGGAGCTGTCATGGCCGCGCGCATCACGGGGGTGCCCACCACGATCGTGACGGGCTTCCTGGGGGTCGGCAAGACCACGGCCATCCTCGACCTGTTCCGCCACCGTCCCGCCGGTGAGCGCTGGGCCGTCCTGGTCAACGAGTTCGGCGAGGTCGGCATCGACGGCGCCCTGCTGGAGGGGGACGCCGGCACCGTGGTCCGCGAGATCCCGGGCGGGTGCATCTGCTGCTCGTCCGGTGTGCAGCTCCAGGTCGACCTGACACGTCTGCTCGCCGAGCAGCGGCCGGATCGGCTGATCATCGAGCCGACGGGGCTGGCGTCGCCCGCGTCGATCCTCGACCTGCTCCGGCGGCCCTGGTTCGCCGAGCCCATCGCGGTGCGTGCCGTGATCACGCTGGTGGAGCCGCGTCGCTTCCTGATGCCCGACCACCTCCAGGACGACACGTTCCTGTCCCAGGTCGAGGTGGCCGACGTGCTCGTCGCGAACAAGACCGACCTGTCGTTCCCCGAGCAGCTCGAGGCCTTCGATCGCAAGGCGGCGGCGCTGTGGCCGCCCAAGCTCGTGGTGGCCCACACCACCCACGGGCAGCTCGACCCGGCGTGGCTCGACCTCGACCCGTCCCCGGCGCGTCAGGCCGCGATCGCCGTCGACCCCCACCTCGACGACGACCACGACCACCACCACCACCACGCCGCGGCGGCGTCGAAGGGCTGGGTGTTCCCGCCGGACGTCGTGTTCGACTGGGAGCGCCTGCGCGACGCCCTGCAGGATCTGGCGGCCCCGGGCGACGCGCTCCCCGAGGGGGTGCTGCGGATCAAGGGCGTGTTCCACAGCACCGCGGCGTGGGTGCTCGTGCAGGGCGACGACACGCGGCTGGCGTTCTCGCCGGTGCAGTACCGGCGCGACAGCCGCGTGGAGATCCTGGCGCCCGTCACACCGCCGCCCGACTGGGAGGCGGTGGCGACGAGGCTGCACGCCGCCATCGTCGGCTGACGGCAGCGCGCGGCCTCGACAGCGGGGTCACTGCACCGCGATGCCCATCCAGGCGAAGTCCTGCGGCGAGCCGTTGACCAGCGGCGAGTTCTGGTCGAGGTAGAGCGTCGACCCCCAGAACCGGAACGACGTGCCCGTCCAGAACACCACGGCACCCGACTGGTCGTAGGTGGTGCCCCCGACGGTGACGTCGCGACCGGCCATCCCGCCGATGATGTCGTCGTAGCCGTCGGCGTTCATGTCGCAGGCGCTCACGCCCGTGCCGAGCCAGAGCTGGTCCTGGTAGGTGCCCAGGTTCACCTCGCTCTGGCCGAGGCGGTAGGAGCCGGTGGCGCCCGACAGCAGGCCCGTGGGGCTGCCGAACTGCACGGTGACGAGGCCGGCCTGGTAGTTGGTCTCGGTCTCGTAGGGGGCGCCCGCGATCAGGTCGTCGTAGCCGTCGCCGTCGAAGTCGCCTGCGGCGACCGCGTAGCCCCACAGGTCGCCGGCCTCGGCCGGCTGGCCCGACAGCGCGTTGGTCTGGCTGAACACCTGGTTGCGGTTGACGTTGAGGCCCGTGCTGCTGCCGTACAGGACGGTGATGCCGCCCTCGTTGCTGTTCTCGCCGTAGGCACCGACGGCCACGTCGGCGTAGCCGTCCCCGTCCCAGTCGCCGACCGTGACGGCGGCGCCGAACAGGTCGCCTGCCTCGGACACCGCGGGGATCGCGGCGTTGTTCTGGAAGATGACCTGCGAGCCGGTGTCGTGCAGGCCGTCGAGGCCGCCGAACAGCACCACGATGGCGCCGGCGTCGGCGGCGGTGCCGATGTCTTCGGTGGGCGCGCCGATGACGATGTCGTCGTAGCCGTCGCCGTTGATGTCGCCGGCGGCGAGGGCGGCGCCCATGCCGTCGCCGTCCTCCGGGCTGGCCGCGGTGACGCCCGGGGAGGCCTGGGAGAACACGACGGACGAGAAGGGGTCGAGGCCGGTGAGCGAGCCGTAGACCACCATGATGCCGCCGCCGGACGTGGTGGCGGTGTCGGCGAAGGCGGGCATGCCCACCACGAGGTCGGCGTAGCCGTCGGCGTTGAAGTCCCCGACCGCGAGGGCGTCGCCCAGCCGCGGGTGCTGCCCGTTGCCCACCGCGTACAGGCCGGAGTTGGCCATGATGTAGGTGGGGCTGCCGGCGTTCAGGCCGAACGACGTGCCGTCGAGCACGTCGACCCAGCCGTTGGGGCCGCTGCCGGAGGGGTCGTCGCCGGGCGCGCCGATGGCGACGTCGGCGTAGCCGTCGTCGTCGAAGTCGCCGATGGCGATGGCGTCGCCGTACAGGTCGTCCTGGCTCGACGGGCTGTTGGTGCCGTAGAAGGTGTTGGCCGACGTGTTCTCGGTGAACTCGGTGCCCGCACGCGACGCCGTCGTCGACAGGGTGGTCCCGCCGTAGAACACGTTCATCGTGCCGGCGTTGTCGTAGATGCTGACGTGCGCGTGCGAGGCGCCGACGACGGCGTCGTCGAAGCCGTCACCGTCGATGTCGCGCATGCGGCGCTGGCGCGTGGGCGGGTAGGTGGCGACCACCGTGGTGGTCACGCCCGGCGTGCTGCCGTCCTCGGCGTCCTGCATCAGGCCCAGGTACAGGATGTCGCGCGCCGACGGCGTGTACGTGATCGTCGCCGTGGTGGAGTCGATCACCCGGGACGTGATGCGGACGAACGAGCTGCCCACCCAGTGCCACAGCTCGGCGCGCGTGGCGCCCTCGCCGGCCGTCGACGTGATCTGGAACGTGGCCGTCGCGCCGCCGGGGGTGTCCAGGTAGTACCAGTCGTCGTCGCCCCAGCAGAGCGTCTTGCCGATCGGCACGGTGCGCCGCAGCTCGGTGCCGACGTTCCAGTCGTCGTCGTTCTCGTAGCCGTCGGCGAAGCAGCGGGTGGACGTGCGCGACACGGCGTTGGACGCGTAGGAGTTGCCGGCACCGGCGCGGGTGCGGCCGACGGCCTGGAAGCCGGCGACGGTGCCCGCGCGCACGCTGTTGGGGGCGATCACGCTGTAGGTGGCGTTGCCGCTGGCGTTGGCGATCACCGGCTGGCCGGGCAGGGGGCCGACCGGCGGCAGGATGCCCAGCTGCAGACCGCCGAAGAACGGCACGGTGGGACCGGCGCCCACACCGCCCAGGCCGTAGGCGAAGTAGACGGGGTCGCCCGGGTTGGCGCCGGTGACCGACAGGTTGAGCGGCTGGCCCGGCGACAGGGTGCCGACGGTCAGCGTCATCGGCGGAGGGAGCAGGTCGTCGGGCAGGGCGGTCGGCAGGTCGAAGTCGGCGTCGACGGCGAGGGACGGATCGGCGCCGTCGAGGACGCCGTCCTCGGCGACAGGAGCGCACGCCCCGAGCAGGGCGAGCACGAACAGGCGCTTCATGGCGGACTCCACGTCGGTGCCGGACGCGGGCACCGCAGACGGCGATCCGCTAGCGCACGCCCTGGCGGTGGGCACGTCGCCATCGCTGGATCGACCGTACCTTCACCGCGTCGGGTGTCCGGTGAGGCGGGGCACGCGTCAGGAGTGGAGCGTCAGGGGGCGGGGGATGGGTCAGGGGGCGGGCGCCGCGTCGGGCGCGGGCGCGGCCTCCGCTGCCGGCTCGGGCGGGCTCGGCTTGAGCCCGTCGAGCACCTCCGGGTTCATCGCGAGCCACGCGCCCAGCCCGAGCAGGGCCAGCACGACGACCACGACGATGACCCGGGTCCGCTTCTGCGCAGCCGTCAGCCGCCGCACCGCGCCCTTGGGCAGGCCCGGACGGATGGTGAACTGGCTGCCCAGGGCGAACGTCAGCGTCATGCGCGCGTTGAGCGCCCAGCCGCAGGCCTCCAGCAGCGTGCCGATGTCGCGGCGACGCAGCTTGAGCCACCCCAGGAAGCCCGACACCGCCATCAGCAGCAGGATGACGGCCGCGAGGCCGCCGAACAGCGTGAGCGGGTCGATGTTGGCGAGCGTCTGCGCGATGAACGCCAGCGTGGACCCGATCGCCGCCACGGCGATGGAGCCGCCGATCAGCAGCGTCTGCATGTTCATGCCGCCGCCGCCGTCGTCCTTGGCGGGCGCCGCCGCGGGCACGGTGGTGGCCTTGTCGGTGCCCGCGGCTGCCTCGGCCTCCAGGGCCGTCGCCTTGCTGCCGGCGAACTGGGAGATCCGGTCGGCGACCATGTCGCGCAGGCGCGTGAACGGCGCGATCATCGCCTCCCACACGCTGATCGGCTGGGTGATGAGGTCGACGACGATCGCGTCCCACTCGGCGCCGTCGCGGTCGTAGAACACGCCGCGCTTGCCCAGCGCGATGCCGCCGCGGGTGCCCGCGGTGACGCCGGCGGCGATCTTGCCGGTCTTGACGGTGCCGGCGTCGTTGCGGACGAGGTCGACGTAGGCCACGAACACGAGGCTGTCGGTGGCGATCTTCTTGTGGCCGGCGGCGTCCTCGACCTTGTGGCAGAGCGTGAGCTTGCGGCCGTCGAGCACCAGGGTGCCGGCCTCGAACAGCGAGCGCTTGTCGGGGTCGAACAGGTCGATGAAGCTGACCATGTTGCGGGCGACTTCAGCGAGCCACCGCTGGTAGACGATCAGCTTCTCGAGGTCGGCGAAGGCCTTGAGCTCGTCGGCCACGGCCAGGTCGGCGGTGATGCGCTCCCGCAGGCCACCCACCGCGTCGCTGGCGGCCAGCGCCTGCAGGGCGGCGGGATCGGCGTCGGCGGCGATGCCGGCGGGGCGCGCGGCCTGCCAGGCGAGCCAGGGCTGGACGAAGCCCATCAGGGTGGACCAGTCGCCCGCGTCGAGGGCGGTGACGGTGTCCTTGCCCAGTGCCTTCGGGGCGACGTCGCGGGCGAGCGCCTCCAGGTCGGCGCGGAACGTGGGGTTGAGGCGTCCGGTCAGGTCGAGGGTGGCGTCGGCGCGCGGCTCGGCAAGCGGGGCGTCGGCGAGCCAGGCGCCGATGGCGGCCGGGTCGCGCACATCCAGCGCCGCGAGCTCCTCGGCGGAGGTGCGCAGGCGCTCGTCGGCGGCGGAGGCCGCGGCCACGAGGGCGCACTGCGCGAAGTACTGGGTCATCTTCGGGGCGAGGCGCTGGACGAGCGCGGCGGCGGCTGCCGTGCCGTCACCCAGCGGCAGGACGGAGGCGGCGTCGTCGACGGCGCGGGCGTGCCACGCGGCGTAGTCGGCCACCCGCTGGGCCCACGTGTCGAGCGTGGCTGTGTCGGTGCCGGCCGCGCCGCTGACGTCGGTGGCGCCGCCGGTGACGGCGACCACCGCCTCGACGAGCGCCTTGATGCCGTCGTCGCCGGCGTGATCGGGGATGATCACGCCGTCGCCGTTGGGGAAGCTCTTGGCGTAGGCGGCGCGGGCGCCCCGCAGCGTGACGAGCGGCAGCAGTCCGGGCGTGCCGCCGGCCTGGGCGATCACGTGCTCGGCCAGGGCCTTCATGCGGGTGGCGTCGGCGTTGGTGGTGTCGAGGTCGGCGAGCGCGAGCTCGTCGCTGCCCTGGATCACCCGCTCGCGGTTGGCGAGGCGCTGCCACGTCCACGCCTGGGCGGCACGCAGCTCCAGCACGCGGAGGCGGCCGTTGGCGTCGCTGTCGACGTACCCGAGGAACGCGGGGTCGCAGTACAGCTGGGAGGTCGGCACGCTCGTCGCGGCCCACCGCGCCTTGTCGAGTGTGGCGAGGTGCTCCAGATCCTCGGTGTTGGCCAGGCGCATCTGATCGACGCCGCCCAGACTGTTGAACTCCCACGAGGCCATGGCTCCCTCCCTTCGTGCAGCCGGGCCGACGATAAGCGATGCGGCCGCGCGGCGGGGACGAGGACGCGTTCAGGATCAGGGAGGTGTAAGTTCCGCGCGAATCGTCGGCGTACCCGACGGCGTCACCGGTTCTGCAGTCCGGCCGGCAGGTCGTCGCGAATCTCAGCCTTGAGGCGCTCCAGGCCGTCCTCGCCGAGCACCGCGGCGAGCCGGTCCTGGGCGTCGTTGCGGACGTCGAGGGCGCGCTGCCGGGCCTGGCCCACGTTGACCTGGCCGGCCTTGAGCTCCTCCCACAGGCCCACCATCGCGGTCGTGGTCTCCTCGAACACGCTGGCGACCTCGTCGTAGGTCTCCGGGTCCCAGTCCTCCTTGACGGCCATCGTGTCGGCCGCGTCGTACAGGTGGGACAGCACGTTGGCGCCGGGCACCGGGGGCACCCGCGCCTTGGCGTTGGCGCCCGGGCCGGGACGTCGACCGCCGTCGGCGCTGCCGTCGTTGCCCGCAGGCGCCGGACCGGGTCCGCCGCCGCGGTTGCCCCCACCGCCGTTGCGGGCAGGCGGTGCCGGGGTGGACGGCCGATCGAACATGTCGGGCGGCAGCGGCGTGGCTGCCTGGAGCTTGGCGGCCTCGGCCATCATCCGGGCGCGGACCTCCATCTCGTCAACCCTGAGGGTGAGCTCACGGACCGACCGCCCGGCGCGCTGCGCCGACCACGCCGTGAACCCGGTGACGACGACCAGGACGACGAGGACGAGGCGCTCGATGCGGCGCGACCAGGACATGCAGGCTCCGGAGCGATCCGGGCGCAACGTAGCGCGACGGGCGTAGGTCCGCGCGTGCGCCCGGGTGTCCGTCGGGTGTCGGTCGCGGGCCGGGGTTACCGGCGCAGGGAGGGGTGAGGATGGCGGGGTACGCGGGGACGCCGCTCGTGCGCAAGCTCGGCATCGCTGCCGGTGCGTCGGTGTGCGCGATCGACGCGCCGGCGACCTACCGCGACCTCCTCGAGCCGCTGCCCCCCGATGTCCGTTGGCCCGATGTGGCGGACGCCGCGGTCGACCTCGTCCACGTGTTCGTCACCCGGCGCGACGCGCTCGCCGCGCACCTCGTCACGCTCCGTGCAGCGCTCCGACCCGACGCGGTGGTGTGGGTGAGCTGGCCGAAGAAGGCCTCGAAGGTGCCCACCGACGTCACCGAGGACGTCGTGCGCGCCGAGGCCTTGCCGCTGGGCTTCGTCGACGTCAAGGTCTGCGCCGTGGACGCGGTGTGGTCGGGGCTCAAGCTGGTGGTGCGCAAGGCGCTGCGGTGACGCGCGCGGAGGGTCGATGGACCGACGGTTCGAGGCCGCCATGGGCGACCTGTTCTGGGTGCCGCACGACGTCGTCGTGGTCGATCGATCCGATGTCCTCTACACCTTCGGGCGCCGCCCGGTGGAGGCCCACCACCAGGTGCTGCGCGTGCGCGCGAGCGCCGACGCGGTGCCGGCGCTGGTCGCCGAGGTCGATCGCGTCCACGGCACCAAGCCGTCCAGGTGGCAGCTGGCGGATCCGTCCTGGCAGCCCAGCTTCGCACGCCACCTCGACGCCCACGGCTGGCGGTCGCGGCGGGACTACCGGCTCCGGGTGACCGGGGTCGGGCGTCGCATCCCGGTGTCCCGCGACGTCGACGCCGTCGTGGTGCACGACCGCGCCACGTTCGACGCCTTCCTCACCGTGGCGCGCGCGGCGTTCCCGCCGGGGCCCACGCTGTCCGAGGACGACCTCGTCCAGCAGCTCGCCGACTGCACGGCGCCCGGCGCGCGCATCCGCCGGGTCGTGGCGTTCCACCGGGCCACGGGCGCGCCGGTGAGCGCTGGGGCGGTGACGGTCTGCCCCGAGCCCGGCGTGGGCCTGCTCTGGGGCGGCGGCACGGTGCCCGAGGCGCGCGGTCGGGGAGCCTACCGGGCCGTCCTCGCCACGCGGCTCGCGGTCGCGCAGGCGGCCGGCTGCACCCACGTGGGCTTGTACGCCAACCCGGAGACGAGCGAGCCGATCGTGGCCGCGCTGGGGTTCGATGCCTTCGGGCTGCTGCGGGTGTGGGATCGCGCCGGCGAGGGGTGACGGCGTCGGTCGGTAGGCGATCGGGTCTCGGGTGGTGCATGCTGGGGTCCCTGTGCGACCCGCCCCGTCGTCCCCGGAGGCCGCGTGTCCTGGAACCGTCTCGCTGCGGGCGTCGCCGTCTGCACCGTCGTCGTCGCGGCGACCCGCGGAGGCTGGCGGTCCACGCCCGCCGAGCCGCCGCCTGAGGTCATGCCAGCGCCGACCCACGACCCGTCCACCTGGCAGGCCCGCGTGCAGCGCTGGGTCGCGAGAGACGCGGCGGACGTGTTCGAGGCGCCCGACGGGCTGTGGATCCGCCACGCCGCAGGTGGTGCGGTGCGCGTCGACGTCGCGGGGGTGGCCCACCTGGTGGAGGATGTCGACGACACCGAGGTCGCGGCGCTGTCGACGGTCGGGGTGCTGCAGGGGTCGACCCGGGGGCGGCTCGGCGCGCCGACGGTGGGGTCCGGACCGTGTCGACAGGGAGACCGCGACGGCTGCGTGCGCGCGGCCCGCGTCGACCAGGGCGCGGTCACCACGTGGTGGGAGCACGCCGCGGGCGGGCTGGAGCAGGGCTGGACGGTCCCCGCGCCGGTCGGCTCGGGTCCACTCGTGGTCGAGGTCGCCGTGGACGGCGCGATCGCCTGGGTCGAGGAGGGCACGCTGCGCCTGGGGGAGCCGGACGGCGGCTGGGTCGCCGACGCCGTGGCCGCGTGGGACGCCGACGGCGTGGCGCTCGACGTCGACCCCGAGGTCACCGGGGAGGGCTTTGCCCTGCGGGTGGACGTCGGCGAGGCGCGCTGGCCGGTCACCGTCGATCCGGTGTGGCGTCCGTGGAACAAGTACCGGCAGGGGCGCGGTGACCACGACGGCCTGGGTCACGCGGTCGCCCTGGCAGGAGACGTGGACGAGGACGGCTACGACGACGCCTTGCTGGGGGCGCCCGGGTTCAGCGGATCGGCGGCGTCGCAGGGGCGCGTCTACCTGTTCCGCGGGGGGCCCGGTGGCCTCGCGACGGTGCCGTCGCAGGTGTGGACCGGGGTGGCTGCCGGCGACGGGCTCGGGTCCACGCTCGCGTTCCTGGGCGACGTCGACGGCGACGGTCACGTCGACGCCGCCTTCGGCGCGCCGGGCACGACGTCGACGCTGACACACCAGGGCGCGGTGTGGATCGTGCACGGCACGGGCACCGGTCTGGCGCCGGCGGCGCAGGTCGCGCTGCTCGGCCACGACGCGGACCGGTACTTCGGCAGCGTGCTGTCGACGGCCGGCGACGTCAACGGCGACGGGTACGCCGACGTGCTCGTCGGCTCCGACCGTGTGGGCCGCATCTCGACGCGCATCGACGAGGTCCAGCTGCACGTGGGGGGTGCCGGGGGCATGTCGCCGACCCCGCTGAGCACGTGGAGCCTGGGCCGCTTCAACCGCGACCACGCTTTCGCCGGCCTCGGGGACGTGGACGGTGACGGCTTCGACGACATGGCCCTGGTGCAGGCCGTACCCCTCAACCGGTGGGCCCTGCAGCTGTACCGCGGCGGCCCGTCCGGTCCTGCCGCGGTGCCGGATCTGGAGCGCGACCTGAGCCTGGGCACCGGAACGGTCACCGGCATGGACGTCGACGGCGACGGCCTGAGCGACGTCATCACGGCGTTGTATGGCACCCTGTCGGTGTGGCGCGGAGAGGCGGGCGGGCTGGCGACCACGCCCGAGCGCCTCTCGGCGATCTACGCGGGCGACATCAGGGTGCTGGCCGGCGGGGGCGATCTGGACGGCGACGGACGCGCCGACCTGCTGGTGGGTTCGCCCGGCCAGGGCGGCTACGACCAGGGCGCGGTCGTGCTCATCGCGGGCACCGCCACGGGCCTGTCGCCCGATCCGATCGCCTTCTGGGACGGTGGCGCCGCCCGCGTATCGCTCGGCGCCGCGTTGGCGATCGGAGACGCTGACGGTGACGGCATCGACGACGCCGTGCTGGGCGGGCCGTCCATGGTCGTGGACGACACCGGCGACCACTTCGATCCGGGTGTCCTGGGCCGCGGGGCGGTGTGGTGGGTGCGCGGCGCGCCCGGGGGTCCGGCCCACCGTCGGTCCACCTTCCCGGTTGCGGGTGCGTTCCCCGCGACGGCCGTCGGCGACGTCGACGGGGACGGACGCATCGATCTGACGGCCCCGTTCAGCGGGCTGTACTGGCAGGCCGGCACGGCGGACGGGATGGCGTGGCCACCGGTGGAGACGTCACCGACGCTGGCGGGCGGGAGCGCGTGGAGGCCGCTCGTCCTCGTCGGCTGCGATGTCGATGGCGACGGCTTCAGCGACGTCGTCGGCACGGACGCCACGGACGCCGCGTGGCTGCGGGGCACGCCGTCCGGCCCTGGCAGCGTCGCGGAGCCGCTGGCCGTCTCCGTGGCGGGCCAGCGGGCCGTCGACGTGCACTGTCTGGGGGACCTCGATGGCGATGGCGCCGAGGAGTTCCTGGTGGTCGAGCGGGTGCCCTCCGGGTCCTTCTCCCGCGTGAGCCCCGTCCTCTGGCAGGGCGGCGACCCGCCTGTGAGCACCGGCGTCGAGCTGCAGCCCACCCAGGCCGCGACGTGTGGCGGCCTGTGCCGGGTGCAGTCCTTCGTCGCGGCGGAGCGTGTCGACGTCAACGGGGACGGGTTGAAGGACGTCGTGCTCGCCGATCAGGATCGTCGGCAGCTGGCGGTGTGGTGGGGCGGCCCCCTCCCGTTGTCCGCCGTCGCCGACCAGGTGGTGGCGCCCCGTCCGATCGGGAGCGCCTTCGGCAAGGCCCTGTGGGCCGGTGGTGACGTGGACGGAGACGGCTTCGACGACGTGCTCGTGGCGGCGACCTCCGGCACGGCCCAGGGCGGCATCCTCTACGTCGTGCGCGGTAGCCCCTCGGGGCTCGTGGCGGTGGCGGATCGGGTCCTGGAGGCACCGTACGGCATCAACGCCGACCACGGCTTCTTCGGGGGTGTCGGAGACGTCGACGGCGACGGCTTCGGGGACGTCCTCATCGCTCCGATCTGGCAGTCGGCGCCGATCACGGAGCGTCCGCGTCCATTCCTCGGTGTGTTGCGCGGGGGGCCGTCCGGCCTCGCCACGCACCCCTGGTGGGTGGGGCCGGTCGGCCTGTACGCCGCAGGGGTCGCGCCGGTGGGCGACGCCGACGGCGATGGCTTCGACGACGTGGTGGTGGTCACGTCCGGGACGCTGGACCCCCTCGACCCCTGGAACGTGGTCCGTCCGCGGGTGTCGGGCCAGGGCTACCTGTTCCGCGGCGGCCCGTCCGGCATGACCCTGGCGCCGCCGCAGCCCTGACGCCGGCCTTGCGGGTGGCGCCGCTTCGCTCGTACGGTGGTCGCGCGTGCGCTCCTGTCCCGGCGCGCGCGGGGGGTGATCATGTCGGTACGACCCGCAGGGCGCGGTGTCGCGCTCGCGTTCGTCGTCGTGGGGGTGGCCGTGGCGTCCGGTCGCGCGAGCACGCCGTCCACCGTGCCCGCAACCGATGTCCGGGCGGGCGCGGCCGTGGAGACCCCGCACGCGCCGACCGCGTGGCACGCCGCGGTGGCCCGCACGCTGGCGCGGGATGCCGCCGATGTGCAGCGGGGTGGCGACGGCCTCTGGGTCCGTCACGCGGGCGGCCTGGCGATGCGGCTGGACGACGATGGCGTCGCGCACCTCGTGCTGGGTGCGGACGACGCGCCGGTCGCGCGCATGGCGACGGTGGCGGTGTCCCAGGGGGACGTCCCGGCTCCGCTGTCGCCGGCCACCGTCGCCGTCGGTCCCTGTCGCGCGGGCACGGGCCCGTCGTGCGTCCACCGCGCCGACGCCGACCAGGGCGCCGTCGTCTCGTGGTGGCGCCACGCGCCCGCCGGCATCGAGCAGGGCTGGACGGTGCCGTCACCACGCGGCGCGGGGCCGCTGCGCCTCGACGTGCGGGTGGACGGGGCGCGCACGTCGTCGATCGACGGCACGCTGCACGTGGGCGACCCGGTGCACGGCCTCGTCGCCGACGCGGCCTCGGCCTGGGACGCCGACGGCGTGGCGCTCGCGGTGCGCGAGGAGGTCACCGACGACGGCTTCGCGCTGGTCGTCGACGTCGACGACGCCCGGTGGCCCGTCACGGTCGACCCGGTCTGGCGACCCTGGTCCGGCCTGATCCGCGACCTCCAGCCGTCCAGCGCGTTCGGCCGCGCGGTGGCGCTCGCGGGCGACGTCAACGGTGACGGCTTCGCGGACGCCCTCGTCGGGGCCCCCGCCTTCGACGGCGCCGCCCAGGCCCAGGGCCGGGTCTACCTGTTCCTCGGGGGTCCGGCGGGCCTGGCCACCACGCCCGCGCAGACGTGGACCGGCCTCGGCGCCGGCGACGCGCTCGGCCAGACGGTGGTCTGGGCCGGCGACCTCGACGGGGACGGCCACGTCGACGCTGCCTTCGGAGCGCCGGGTGGCGGCACCGGCCTGCGCGAGGGCGCGGTGTGGGTGCTCCACGGCACGGGCGCGGGTCTGGAGGCCACGCCTCGCGCGCTGCTGCTCGGCACCGGCGCGGACCGCTACGCCGGCACGCTGCTGGCGCCCGCCGGCGACGTCGACGGGGACGGCTACGACGACCTGCTCGTCGGCTCGCACGTGCAGCTGCGCACCCGCCGCAACGACGAGGTGCTCCTGTTCCGCGGGTCGCCCACGGGCCTCGACCCGGCGGCGGCCACGCGCCTCGATCTGGGTGCCGGCACCGGCAAGGCGCGGTTCGCGGGCGTCGGCGACATCGACGGGGACGGCTACGACGACGTCGCCGTCGGTGCGTTCGGGGGGCCGTCGGGGGGTCGCCTGGAGCTGTACCGCGGCGGCCCGACCGGTCCCGACGTGGTGCCGTCGTCCACCACGTCGCTCGGGGTCCGGTCCCACGCGATCACGGGCGCCGACGTGGACGGGGACGGCTTCGCGGACGTGGTGGTCGCCAACGAGCAGCGGCTCCAGGTGTTCCGCGGCAGCGCCGCCGGTCTCGTCGCCCCGCCCGAGGTCGTACCCGTGGCGCTCTACCCGGCGATCACCACGCTCGCGGGCGGCGCCGATGTGGACGGCGACGGCTACGGCGACCTGCTCGTCGCCGGGGCCGGCGAGCGCAACGGCGGCCAGGGTGAGGTGCTCCTGCTGCGGGGCACGGCGGCCGGGCTCGACCCCACGCCCGCCGCGTTCTGGGAGGGCGACGCGTGGCAGGTGCACCTGGGTGACGCCCTGGCGCTCGGTGACGTCGACGGCGATGGCCTGTCCGACGCGCTCCTCGGCGGCCCTGGCGACGTGGCCGCCGACACCGGCTTCGGCTTCGATCCCGAGTCCGGATCGCCCGGCGTGGCCTGGCTCGTCCGCGGCGCGATCGGGGGCCCGCGCCACCGGCACGCCACCTTCCCGTCGGCCTGGGCGTCCGACGCCGCGGTGGTGGTCGACCTCGATCAGGACGGGCGGGGCGATCTCGTCACCGCGCGTGGCCTGCCGTCGTTCCGCGCCGAGCTCGTCGTGCAGCGGGGCACGGCCACCGGCTTCGACGCCCGCGAGCTCACCCGCCCGCTCGCCACGACGGCCGGCATCCGGTGGTGGCCTGCGAGCCTCGACGGCTGTGACGTCGACGGCGATGGCCTCGCCGACCTGGTCGGCGTCGATCCGCGCGAGGTCACCGCCAGCTCCGGGAGCTACACCGGGCTCCTCGCGGTGCTGCGCGGCGGTCCGAGCGGCCCCGGGGGCCCCCTCGTCGCGCTCGACGGGGGCACGCCCGCCCAGGCCCACGTCGCCGTGACGTGCGCCGGCGATCTCGACGGTGACGGAGACAGCGAGCTCGTGGTGCAGGACGTCCAGGGCGGCGCCGGCCACCTCTGGCTGTGGTGGGGCGGCAGCCCGCCCGTGCCCTCGGGGCTGGAGCTCGACGGCTGCACGGGGGGCTGCCCGCTCGCCGACGGCACGCTGCTCGGCCACGGCATGGATCTCGACGGGGATGGCTTCGACGACCTCGCCCTCGGCACGGCGGGCACCGCCACGGTGCGGGTGTGGCGTGGCGGTCCGACCTTCCGTCCCGACCTGCCCGACCAGCTCGTGACCCCGACCGGCCTCGGCACCGGCTTCGGCCAGGCGGTGCGCGCCGCTGGGGACGTCGACGGCGACGGCTTCGCCGACCTGCTCGTGTCGGGCACGTCCGGCGGGGGTGGGGCGCTGTACCTGCTGCACGGCGACGCCAGCGGCGTCGACCCGGTGCCGGACCGGCTGCTCGACGCGCCGCTCGGATCCGAGGTGCTCCACGGTGCGTTCGCCGGGCTCGGCGACGTCGACGGTGACGGCCTCGACGACGTGGTCGTCGCGCCGTCGTGGGCGCCGCGTGACGCTGTGGTCCACCCGCGACCCGGCATCGCCGTGCTCCGGGGCACGCCGCAGGGGCTGGCGCGACGGCCGTGGTGGATCGGACCCGTGGGCCTCACGGTGTCGCGCGTGCTGCCCGTGGGCGACGTCGACGGCGATGGCCACGCGGACGCCGCGTTCCTGGTCGGCTTCGCCGAGGACGGGCTCAACCCGTGGGGCACGGCGTCGCAGGGCTACCTCTTCCGGGGCACGTCGACCGGGCTCGTGCAGGTGCCGGCGCGCTGATCGCGTCCACCCTCCTCGGGCGCGGTGCCGGTCGGGTGCCGCGCCCGATAGGCCGGGGCTTCGTGGAGGTCCCATGGCCGACGATCGTCCGAAGTCCCCTGCACCGCTGGCGGTCGTCGCCGCCGAGGTCGCGCCGCGCACCAAGCCGTCGAACTACCCCGCACCCTTCGCGGCCCGCATGGACGGGCGCACGAAGCGGGCGCTGGGCGACGTGTTCGGCCTGCGCAGCTTCGGGGTCAACCTCACGCGGCTCGCGCCCGGTGCGAGCTCGGCGCTGCGCCACGCCCACACCGTGCAGGACGAGCTGATCTACGTCCTCGAGGGCCACCCGTCCCTGCACACCGACGCCGGCCTCACCCGGCTCGCGCCCGGCATGTGCGCCGGGTTCCGCGGCGGGTCGGGCGACGCCCACCGGCTGGTCAACGACTCCGACGCCGACGTGGTCTACCTGGAGATCGGCGACCGGCAGCCCGGGGACGGCGCCAGCTACCCGGACGACGATCTGGTCGCGACCCAGGTCGACGGCGGCTGGCGCTTCACCCACAAGGACGGCTCGGCGTATTGAGTCGAAGGCCGCCTCAGGGCGCCAGGGCGTCCACCGCCGCGCGGCAGCCGGCGTTCGTGGCGTAGGGGCCGGTCGACCGCCAGTCGACGGACCACAGCTCCCCCCACGTGCCGTGCAGCTGCAGGCCGTCGGTGGCCCGCGCGTGCGCGCCGCGGAACCAGTCCAGGGTGTCGACGCAGGCGCCGGCGACGTCGAGGGGGGGTGTGGCGGCGCAGGTGCCGGGGCCCGACACGGTGCCGTAGTCGGCGACGTCGGCGTCGGAGAACTGGCAGGCGCCCTCGGTGAAGCTGGCGACCGTCTGGCAGCCCAGGCTCACCCCGTCCGCGGCGGCCTCCTCCCAGAGCGGTCGTGTCCCGGCGGCGATGGCGTCGTCGCCGGCCCAGAAGCGCTCCGCGCAGTTCCACATCGCGAGCCCGACCCCGCCGGCACCGCGCAGGTCGCGGGCGTGGCGGTAGAGCGCGAGCGGCAGCGCACAGTCCTCCCCGGAGCCACGCGGGGGCGCGAGCCAGAGACAGTGCCCGCCCTCGAGGAGGATCGGCACGTCGAACGCCCGCGCGAACAGGTCCATCACGTCGGTGTAGGCCTGCCCGAACACGGCGTCGCCCGGGTAGGGGAAGTCGTCCCGGTCGACGCGGAAGTGCAGCTCCGCGCCGTTGGTCATCGTCGAGATCGAGAAGTACACGGCGGCGAGCGCGGGGTGACCGCGGACGGCCGGGCCGAGGTGGTCGACCAGGGCGTCGGACAGGTCCTGCTGGTAGGCCGCGTCCCACGGCAGGCACAGCGGGCCGCTGAACAGCGGGTCCTGCAGGTCGAACGTGGCGCACCGCGCGAGCCACGACGCGGGCAGGAACGGGCCCTGCGCGAGGCTGAGGATCGCCCGGCCGCCGCGCGCCTCGACGGCGTCGAGGTTGGCGACGATCGTGGCGGCCAGCGCGTCCATGTCGTCGCCGCACACGTCGAGGTGCATCCGCAGCAGCAGGCCGTCGGGTGCGCTCCAGTCCGCGATCTGCCCGCACGTGCGCACCGGGCCGGCGGACTCGAACCGGCCCCGCAGGACGACGGGCGCGGTGTCGGTGTCGGGCACCGTGTCGGTGTGCACGACGGTGTCGGTGTCGGTGTCGACGACGGCGTCGGTGTCTGCGACGGGGTCGGTGTCGGGATCGACGCTGCCGGGCGTCGTGGCGCACGCGAGGCACGCCAGAGACGCGACACGGGCCACCAGGCCCGGCACACCGTGGGGAACGAGGCGCACGACACCTTCCAGGTGGGCCTCGTAGCGTGTTTGGGGCGGACACACGGGCGGGGAGGTGTCAGACTGGAGTAGTCCCGAACCCGGATCCGGTGGATGCGTGCCCTGGTCGTCGTCTTCGCCCTGGCGGCGTGTCGCACAGGTGCCGTGGGATCGGCGCCCAACGCCACGCTGGTGGTGCGCGCGTCCGGGGCGCAGGGGCTGGTCGAGGTGGTCGAGGAGCTGCCGATCGACGCCGTCCGTCGGGTCGACGACGCGTTCCGATCGGCGCCGTTCCCCGTCGGCGAACCCACCGACGTGCGGCTGCCGGACGGCTGGCTCGTGCTGCGCGCGCAGGGCGAGCCCACGCCCCACCCGGGCTGCCCGGACGACGACGACACCGACGCCAGCACGCCCTACGAGGACGGCTGGTCGGCGCAGGTGCAGGTGTGGGTGTCGGACGATCCGGTTCCGGACGACGGGCCGCGGATCACCGTGGCACCGGACGGGCCGCCCACCCGCATCGAGATCGCGCTGTCGCCGCAGTGCGGCTGCTGCCTGGACTGACGATGGCCCGTCGAGCGTGGCCCGCGGTGGCCGCCGGTCTGGCGCTGGCGTGCGTGTCGACCGATCCGGTCGAGGCGTTGCGCGGTCGCTTCGTCCCGCTCCCGGTCAGCGGCGGCACGCTCGCTGCGGCCGACGACGTCGTGTGGGCGGCGGTGCCCGACGCCGACGCCGTGGTGGCCGTGCGCGTGGTGGACGGCGCGCTCGTTCCGGTGCGCACCCACCTCCTGCCCGCGGGTGCGCGACCGGGGCGGATCGTCGCCACCGCCGACGGCGCGTACGTCACCCTGCGGGGCACGGGCGAGGTGGCGCAGGTGACGGGGTCCCGCGTCCGCCGCGCTGCGGTGTGCGCGGGTCCGATGGGGCTCGCGCGCGACGGCGACGACCTGTGGGTGGCCTGCGAGGACGGCGCGCTGGTGCGGGTCGACGGAGGCTCCCTGGCGGTCCTGGCGCGGCGGCAGCTGGACGGTGACCTCCGGGACGTCGTCGTGGCCGGCGCCGCCGTGTGGGTGTCGCGCCTGCGGGACGCCGCCGTGGTGCGCGTGGACCCCGACGCCGACAGCGTCGACGTCCTGCGTCCCCCTGACCTGCCAGGGCGCGCACCGGACGTCGGCTGGCGGCTGGTGCGTGATGGCGACGCCGTCGTGCTCGCCCACCAGCGCGCGGTCACCGAGCGCGTGGACCTCGTGGGCGCCGACGCGTTCGGCACGCCGGCCTACGGCGGGCGGTCCTGCGACGCGGTCGTCGGCACGGCGCTGACCTGGTTCCCGCTGGACGGCAGCGCGCCGCGCACCTCGGGCCCGCTGAACAAGTCGGTGCTGCCGGTCGATCTGGTGGTCGACGGCGATGCGCGGTGGCTCGTGGCGGCCGGCGCCACGGGGCTGTCGGACGTGGCCCTGGGCCTGCTCGACGCGGTCCCCGACGTCGACGCAGGCTGCGCCACGCTGCCCGGGCTGACGTGGTCGGGACTCACCGGGGACGCAGGGGGGCGCGTCGTGGCCGCGGCCGCCACGCCGGCGGGGCTGGTCGTGCAGACGCAGGCGCCGGCGGCGCTGGTGCTCACCGACGGTCCCCGCGTGCTCGACCGGATGATGCTCCAGGACGACGACGCGGCGGCGGACGGGGTCGACGCCTTCCACGCCGCGACCTCCGGCACGCTCGCCTGCGCGTCGTGCCACCCCGAGGGACGCGAGGACGGCCGCGCGTGGCGCTTCCTCACGATCGACGGGGCCGTGCGGCGGCGCACCCAGTCCCTGGCTGGCGGGGGCGTGGCCGACACCGCACCGTTCCACTGGCAGGGCGAGCTCGCCGACCTCGACGCCCTGCTCGACGACACACGCGTCGCCCGCATGGGCATGGCGCGGCAGGCAGGGGACGTCGCAGGCCTCACGGCCCTGCTCGACCACATCCCGGCCGCGGTGGGGCCTGCGAGGGCGTCGGACGACGCCGTGCGTCGCGGCGCGGCCGTGTTCGACGCCGCGGGTTGTGCGACGTGCCACGCGGGCGAGGCGGCCACCGACGGCCTCGTCCACGACGTCGGCACCACCGACGAGGGCCGGCCCGCGGCGTTCGCCACACCCACCCTCCGCGGGCTGGCTGCGCGCGGTCCGTGGATGCACGACGGCTGCGCCACCACGCTGGCCGATCGGTTCACGCTGACGTGCGGCGGCACGGCCCACGGGGAGGTCGCTGCCGCCGACGTGCCGGCGCTGGTGGCGTGGCTGTCGACGCTGTGAGGGCTCCACCGCGTCGCACGGACTTCCTGGCCGTCGCCCCGCGGCAGGCGGTAGGGAGACGCCCCGACCCCGGATCGCGATGACCGCTCCCGCCCTCGACGTGCTGCGCCAGGTGTTCGACCACGACGGCTTCCGCGGCGGTCAGGGCGAGGCCGTCGACGCCTTCCTCGCCGGGCGCGACGTCCAGGTGCTGCTGCCCACCGGCGGCGGCAAGTCGGTCTGCTACCAGGTGCCCGCCATCGTCCGCGCGCGCTCGGGCGGCGGGGCCACCGTGGTGGTCAGCCCGCTCATCGCGCTGATGCAGGACCAGGTCGACGCCCTGCGCGACAAGGGCGTGGTCGCGGTGGCGCTGCACAGCCAGCTCGACCGGGAGGCGTGGGAGGCCGCGCGCCAGGAGCTGCGCCACGCCGCGCTCATCTACGTCAGCCCCGAGCGGCTCGCCCAGCCGGCGAACCGACGGCGCCTGGCCGAGGTGGGCATCGGCGCGGTCGCCATCGACGAGGCCCACTGCATCAGCCAGTGGGGCCACGACTTCCGGCCCGGCTACCTCGCCCTCGACGCGCTGGTCCGCGAGTGGAACGTGCCGGTCATGGCGCTGACGGCCACCGCCACACCGTCGGTCATGGCCGAGATCCGCGACCGGCTCGGCCTGCGCGACCCCGTGGTGGTCGCCGGCTCGTTCGCGCGTCCCAACCTTCGCTTCCACGTACAGCACGTCCAGGGCGACATCGCGCGCGACACCGAGGCGGCGGCGTGGCTCGACCGCCTCGGCCTGGGCCGCAAGGGCGCGGGGCGCGCCGTCCTCTACGCCGCCACCCGCAAGCGCGTGGTCGACGCGGCGAAGCGGCTCAAGGCGCTCGGCGTGTCCGTCGAGCACTACCACGCCGGTCGCTCGGCCTCGGCGCGCGCCAACGCCCAGCAGCGCTTCGCCGACGGCAGCCGGGCCGTGATGGTGGCCACAAACGCCTTCGGCATGGGCATCGACCACCCCGACGTGCGGCTCGTGCTCCACCTGCAAGCACCCGGCTCGCTGGAGGCCTACTACCAGGAGGCCGGGCGTGCCGGCCGCGACGGCGACGACGCCCACTGCGTGCTGCTCTACAGCCACGCTGACGCGCGCACGCAGGCCAACCTCCGCGGCAAGACGCCCGCTCCGGGCGCCGAGGCCGGCTGGGCCGCCCTGCAGGACTACGCCTTCGGTGCCACGTGCCGGCAGGCCGCCCTGGAGACGTGGTTCACCGGACGTCCCGCGCCCACGTGCGGCACGTGCGACGCGTGCATCGACGGCGCCACGGTGAGCGACGGCGTGCGGCAGGCCCGCGACGTGGCCGCCGCCCGCAAGGCCACGCGCGCCGCCAAGGCGAAGGCCGACGCCGCCGTCCAGCTCGACGCCGCCGCGCTCGACACGGTGGTCGCGTTCGTCGACGGCCTGCGCAAGCCCCTCGGCAAGCGCCTCGTGGCGCAGGGCCTGCGGGGGAGCAAGGCCGCCCCGGTCAAGCGCAAGGGCCTCGTGTCCCACCCGCTGCACGGCGCGCTGGCGGGGGTGCCCGAGGTCGCCCTGCTCGACGCCCTCGACGGGCTGCTGGAGGCCGGGCGGCTGGTGCGCAAGGGCCGGAAGTACCCGACGGTGTGGGTGGCCGACAAGGCCGTCCGCCCCAAGGCGCCGGCGGGCACGGCACGGGCGCCGCGGCGGCCACGACGCACCGGGCTCGAGGCGGCGCTGGCCGACTTCCGCACCCGTGAGGCGCGCCGTCGGCGCTGGAAGCCCTACCAGGTGTTCCCCGACGCCACGCTCGCCGCGATCGCCGCGGCACGACCCGCCACGCTCGCCGAGCTGGAGGCGCTCCCGGGCATGGGTCCCACCCGGGTGGCGCGCTTCGGCCGCGACCTGCTCGACCTGATCGCCCGCGACGGGTGACGGCCCCGGGCTTCCTTGCGGACGCCGGGCGTTCGGGTGAGCCAGAGGGCCATCACGCTGGAGAGCGCATGTCCAAGCCCGCCGTCCTCACCGAGTCCGAGCGCACCGCCGCCCTCGCCGAGCTTTCCGGGTGGAAGCTCAACAAGCAGGGCACGGCCATCCACCGTCGCCTCGTCTTCCCCGACTTCAACACCGCGTTCGCCTTCATGACGCGCGTGGCGCTGCAGGCCGAGAAGCTCGATCACCACCCCGAGTGGTCCAACGTCTTCCGCACCGTGCGGATCACGCTCACCACCCACGAAGCCGACGGCCTCACCGAGCGCGATCTCGCCCTGGCGCGCTTCATCGACAAGGTCGTCATCAAGTCCTGACGTCGCCGGCCACGCCCGATCGTGCGCGGCCCTACTTCACGGCGTCGCGCACGGTGGTCACGAGGTTGTCGTAGAGCGTGGCCACCGCATAGTCGCCGACCAGGTCGGTGCCGAGGTCGCGGGCGGGTCGCAGCACGAACGACCAGTCGCCGCCCGTGGCGATCGCCAGGTTGCGGAACAGGAACGACCCGGACGCGTCCGGATCGGCCTGGAGCGGGTGCACGCGCACGCCGGTGGCCGCCAGATCGGCCACGGCGACGTGGATCCGCTCGTTGAGCGCGGGCCCGGCGTCGGTGGACGCACCCAGGAGCACCAGCACCCGCGCGCGGGCCTCGGGCCGCCAGCGCACCGGGTTGGCGGCGGCCTGCAGCAGGTCGTCGAGCGGCACGCGGCCCGATCCGGCGGCGTGTGCGGCGCTCAGGCGCGCCAGACCGTCCGCGATCGGCTCGTCGGCCGGTCCGGCGTGCACGCCGTCGGTGTCGTAGGTCACGATCGTCATGCGCAGGTCGTCGCCGTAGGTGGTGCGTAGGGTGACCACGACGTCGGGCAGCTCGAGCTGGACCTGGGGCAGCAGGTCGGCCATCGCCGCGCGCGTGTCGACCGCCCAGATGACGTCGATCGCCGACGGGCTCGCCACCGCCTCGTCGCGCAGGTCGAACACGTGCGGCGTGGCGCCGAGCGCGTCCACCGGGTGCTTCTCGCTGACCTGCCCGTCGGCGACCGTGGCCAGCGACCACGTCGACGAGGTCGGCGCGGCGAACAGGCCACCGAACAGCGCGGCCGTGCCGTCGCGCCCGGTGCGCGCGCTCCAGGCGGCGTCGGGCGTGGCGCTCGCGTGGGTGTTGTACAGCGTGACGGTCGCGTCGGTGACCGGGCCGTCGTCGGTGGTCACGTAGACCGTGAAGCGCTGGGAGGTGTCGAAGCCCCACGGCGCGTTCGACAGGTAGTGGGGGCTCGTGTCGGCGACGAGGTCCTGCCAGAAGTCCCAGTGGTCGAGGTCCGACCAGCGCCCGGTGAGCACCACCTCGCTGTCGGCGGTGTCGGCGAACGGCGCCAGATCGAGGTCGCGGCTGCCGGGCAGGTCGGTGTCGGGCTCGGTGTCGTCGACGACGGGGACGGTGTCGTCGGTGTCGTCGCGCAGGTCGACGAGGTCGGGCCGGTCGGGCACCGACACGCACCCGACCCCCAGCAGCACGATCGGCAGGACACGCAGCATGGCGCCATGATGACCGGTGGCGCGCCCGTTCGACAACGAGGATCGTGTGCGGTGTCCGAACCACCACATCAGGATCCGCCGTCGCGCCGCGCACCGTCGCAGGTAGGGGACCCGGATCCATCCAGATCGTCCACCTTTCAGGACGATCGCGGCGCGCGCGGAGCGGAAAACGGTCGCTTGCGCCATGGATGGGCTTCGGTACCCCCCTCTCGGGGTACCATGCGCGCGGATCGGCCGGGACAGGTACCACGGTGGATCGGACGTACGAACACATCCAGCTCGTGAGCGAGGGGCCTGTGGTCCTCTCGGAGCGGTACGTCGTGGGCGCGCGCATCGGTGCGGGCGGCATGGGCGAGGTGTTCCGCGCGCACGATCCGGTCACGGGGTCCGACGTCGCCGTCAAGCGCGTGCCCACCGAGGCGGTCCGGTCGGCGCGGCTCCGGCGCGAGATCGGCGCGCTGCGGGCGCTGGAGATCCCAGGCGTCGTGCGGCTGTACGACGAGATCGTCGACGACGGCGCCACCTGGCTGGTGATGGAGCTGCTGGACGGCCGCCCGTTCCCCGGCGCGTCCACCCAGGTCGCGTGGAGCGAGCTCGCCGCCACGGTCGAGGGCCTGCTGGAGACGCTGGGCCGCGTGCACGAGGCCGGCGTGGTCCACCGCGACCTCAAGCCCGACAACGTGCTCGTCGACAGCGCGGGGCGCGCGACCATCCTCGACTTCGGGCTCGCCCGCGGCGAGGCCTTCGACACCACGATCACCCGGCGCGGCGTGTTCGCGGGCACGCCGATGTGGGCGTCGCCCGAGCAGGTGCGCGGCGACACGCCCGACGCGCGCGCCGACCTGTACGCCGTGGGCCTGATGGTGCGGTCCGCGCTCACGGGTGCGCTGCCGGGCGAGGACCTGCCCGCCGACCAGCTCGTCATCGAGCGGCTCACCCGGTCGCCGCGGCCAGTGCACGAGCTGGTGTCGGACGTGCCGCTGGTGGTGTCCAACGTCCTGTCGCGCCTGCTCGCCCTCGACCCCGACGATCGCTTCCAGAGCGCGGCCGACGTGCTCGCCGCGCTGCACGGGGAGGGCAGCGTCCAGGCCCAGCGGCTGCCGTTCCTGGGCACGCGCCGCACCATCGACGGGCTCGTGGCGCTCGCGCACGCCGCGACGTCCGGCAACGTCGTCGGGCCCTCGGGCAGCGGGCGCTCGCGCGCGCTGGAAGAAGCCCAGCTGGCGATGGAGCAGGCGGGCCTCAAGGTGGTGCGGCTGCCGCGGGGATCGGCGCCGTTCGAGTCGCTGCGGCGGTGGCGTCCGGGGCGCACGATGCCGGCCGGCAGCGGGCTGCGCGACGTGGCCGCGGACTGGGAGCAGGCGCTCGGGCAGGACCTCCGCCACCGCACCGTGTTCATCGTCGACAGCTGGGACGCGCTCGATCGCTACAGCCGCCGCGTGGTCGAGGCCTGTCGATCGCTCGGCGCCGTGCTGGCCTGTGCCGAGGACGGTCCGGGGATGCGCATCGCGCCGCTGACGGTCACCGACCTGCGCGCGCTGTTCCACGGGCCCGACAAGATCCTGCACCTGCGGGAGGACGCCGCCGTGGAGCTGGCGCGACGCACCGGCGGGCTGCCGGCGCGGGTCGCGGCCGAGGTCGGCGCCTGGGTGCGCGCGGGCTTCGCGGTGTGGGACGGCCCCCAGCTGCGGGTCGATCGCGCCGGTCTCGACGCGCTCCGCGGCGGTGTGGCGCTGGCGCTGGCGGGTGCGAGCGGCGGTGGGGACGGGCTCGAGCTCCGCTCCGACCAGCACGAGCTGCTCGCCTGGGTGGCCCTGGCGGGCGAGGACGCCACCCACGAGGTGCTGGCCCAGGCCCGGGGTGCCGACGCCTACGAGATCGAGGCCTACCTCGAGGAGCTGTGCGACGCGGGTGCGGTGCGCCTCGAGGGCCGTCGCGTGGTGCTGCGGGTCGCGGCGCGGGCGCTGCACCGGTGGCGCTCCGACCGACGGGCGGCGGCCCACCGGGCGATCGCCGACGCGCTGCCGTCGCCGAGTGCCCAGCGGCTGCGGCACCTGGTGCTCGGCGCCCAGTGGCAGGCGCGGGGCCTGTCGATGGGGTCCCGAGCCCCCGAGGCCGGCGGCCTGGGGGGGCTGGCCTTCGACACGGCGGCCCCCCGCACGCTGTCGCTGGCCGACCTGCCCACCGACGCCATCTCGCTCGACCTGTCGCTGAGCGGTCCCGGGCGTGGGGACGACCCGGCCCGCACGTTCGTGGGGGCGGCGCTGCCGCTGGAGCCGGAGTCGGTGGCCCCGCTGCTCGAGGAGGCGCTCGCCCTCGCCGCGCGACGGGAGCGCGAGGGCCACGTGGGCGAGGCGATCGCGGCGATGCGGGTGGCGCTGCCGCTCGTGCGCGAGCGGGGCACGGGCGACCAGCTCGACCGGCTGCTCAAGGCGTGGCTGCTCGCGGCCCACCGCGCGGGCGCCGCCGTGCCCCAGCGCACGGCGCTGCACGTCCACGACCGCATGCGCCCCGGCATGAAGCCGCTCGCCGAGGCCGAGGCGGTCGCCGCCCACCTGCTCGCCCAGCAGGGGCAGGGCCAGCGGGCCCTGGAGGCCGCCGAGACCCTGGCGACCACGGCCGACGGCGACCTGCTGCGCGCCGTCTACGGCACGATGATGCTCGCGGCGCGCTTCCTGCCGATCGAGCGGGAGGCCGCGCTGCTGGCGTCGCTGCAGGGGTGGCGCGCCACCAGCCCCGACGCCGCCCGCGACGTGCTCACGTGGCGGGGCCTGCACCTGTACCGACAGGGGGACTTCGACGGCGCCGCCGAGCTGCACCTGGAGGCCGCCGATCTCGGCGACGCCGACCTGCGGTCGCTGGTCAACGCCGCGTCCGCCCTGCTCGACGCCGGTCGCCACGACGAGGCCAACGAGGTCGCCCGCCGGTGCCGCCTGCTCGCGGCCGAGGCGCGCCGGGCCTACATGGAGGCGGCGGCGGTCTGGCTGGAGCGCGCGGCGGCCTACCGCTCGTCGCAGGTGCACCAGCCCGACGCCGAGCTGGTCGAGGCCGTCGTCGCCATCGGTCAGCAGGACCTGATCGGCAAGATCGCGCTCACCGAGGCGGCGCTGGCCTGGCGCGCGCGCCGGCTCGACCTCGGCCGGGAGCTCGCCGGCCTCGCCGACGACGCCTTCGCAGCCATCCGTCACGACGTGGCCCGGCTGCTCACGCGCGGCCTGCGGCTGGCGTGTGGTGAGCCGTGGACGGAGGCCGAGATCGCGGCGCTGCTCGCCGACGCGCTCGCCTGCCCCTACCCGCGCGTGGGCTTGCAGTCGGTGGTGCTCGTCGGCACCGTGGCCGTCCTCCCCGCCGAGGCCCGCGAAGCCCTGCGGGCGTTCCGGGATCGGACGGTCGAGATGCAGCTCCACCGTCGCTACGAAGTCTTGTCGATGTCCGAGATTCTCGCCCACGGGGGGTGGGAGTCGAACCGCCAGTCGAACCACAGGGGGACGTGATGGCGAGTGTGCTGTGCCTTTCGATGTTGGTGGCGCCGGTGTCGCCTGCTGCGCCGTCGCCGGCCGTGTTCGAGATCGTGGAGCAGCCCGCGTCTGGCGACCCGGTGGTGGTCGGCCACGTGTGGGTGGAGCAGAACAGCTCCACGCAGGCGTGCACCGAGCACTGGACCGTGAAGAAGACGGGGAGCGGCGACGCCTCGCTCAACGGACGCAACGTCTGGTTCCGCGGCAAGACGTGGTCCGCGCCCACGTCGCTCGGCGCCTTCCGCACGCTGTCGTCCACGCAGCTGTCGGGTGCGACGCTCACCACGTGGGACAACACCGTCAACCTCATCGTCGACGGCGCGTGTGCCAGCGCGGGCACGTGCGACACCGCGTTCGGTTCGGGCGGGGGGTCACCGCCGCCGCCGGCCAACAAGCGCGCCACCCGGTCCATCGCCGGCACGCCGGACGTCAAGCCGCAGATCGACATCGGCATCGTCGTCGGGCTGACGGCGAAGGGCGACCCCTACGGCTTCTCCTACCGCAGCGGCACCACCGAGTACTGGATGTTCGACACCGACGACGGCCTGCGGACGCCGCAGGGCGACGGGGACGACTACATCAAGTTCTCCAACCTCGAGACGTCCGAGCGCACCGAGGCGCAGTTCAAGGCCTGCGCCTGCGACAAGCTCAAGCCCTACTCGAAGGAGCGCTACTACAAGGTGACCACCTCGGTGGGCACCTACACGCCGTAGCGCCGTCCGCGCTCACACGGCGGCTTGTGGTGGGTCGGCGGCGGGTGACGGCCGCGGGCCCACCCGCCCCGCGAGGAGCTCGGCCACCGCCCGCGTGGTCTCGAAGCGCGACATCACGATCTTCATCACCGCCGTGAGCGGCGTGGCCAGCAGCATGCCCACCGGGCCCCACAGCAGGCCCCAGAAGATCAGCGTGAGCAGCACCGCGATCGGGTGCAGGTCGAGGCTGTCGCCCATGATCTTCGGCTCCAGCACGTTGCCGATCACGAACTGCACCGTGCCCGGCAGCAGGATCGCCAGCGCCGCCCACGCCATGCTGTCGCCCTGCAGCAGCACGAGCGGCACCGGCAGCAGCGTGGCGAGGATCGAGCCGATCGACGGGATGAAGTTGAGCAGGAACGCGAGCACGCCGAACACGAACGCGAGGTCGACGCCGAGCACCGCCAGGATCAGGCCCACCAGCACGCCCGTGGCCGCACTCGTGCCCACCTTGGTGAGCAGGTAGCGGCGCACGCTGTCGTCGATCTCGCCCCACATGCCGTCGCGGTGCTCGCGGGGTCCCCGCCCGCTGATCTGGTAGACCGCGAACAGCGTGACGAGCACGGCGTTGCTCACCAGCGTGGCCGCGAAGCCGATCACGTTGCCGGCCTCGGCCCCCACGCGCGCGAGCCACGGCCGCAGGTCGATGGACTCGAGCACGGCGGTGGGATCGAGGCGACCGGGCTCCCACTCCTCGGGCAGGTAGCGACGCGGCACGTGCTCGAGCAGGCCGAGCGCGGACGTGGCGAGCTCGCCCACGCGCTCCACGTACAGGTCGGCGTTGTCGGCGATGCCCGTGGCCGACGTCCACAGCATCAGCACCAGCAGCGTCCAGCCGACGCCGATGACCACGAACGCCGCGAGGATCGCCGCCCAGCGCGGCGCCCCCAGCCGCACCTGGAGCACGTCGACCAGCGGCGCCACCAGGTACGACACCATGATCGACAGCACGAACGGCACCATCAGCGACGCCGTCCAGTACAGGGCGAACGACAGCGCCACCGCCGCCAGCATGAGCAGCGAGCCGGTGACGATGAGCTGCTGTTCCCGTCCGAGCTCGGGCATGGGACCCCCTGGTCGTCCGCCCTGTAGTAGCCACCCGCGACGATCGCGGGCACGGTGCGCTGCGCGAGGTAGGGGGCGGCCATGGACCTGCGCACGTTCGAGCGTCGCGCCCTGGCGCGCTGGCAGCAGATCCCCGCCCGCTTCCGGGAGGGGGTCAGCGCGCTCGTCATCGACCCGGGCACCTACCGCAAGGAGGAGTTCGAGGAGGGCTGGTGCTACGGCTACTGCGAGCCGGACGAGGCGATCATGGCGATCCCCGACGCCCCGGTCACGTCGCGCATCACGCTGTTCTACGGCTCGTTCGTGCACATCGCGGCGCTGGAGGACGACTTCGACTGGGAGGCCGAGCTCGCCGAGACGCTGCGGCACGAGCTGCAGCACCACATGGAGTGGCGCGCCGGTGAGGACGACCTCGGCGACGAGGACGACCTGCAGGACGAGAACGAACGGCGCTGCACGGGCCTGCCGTTCACGCCCGGCTACCACCGCCTCGGCGTGCAGCTGGGGCGTGGCGTGTGGCTCGGGGACGACACCTTGTTCGTCGAGGTCGACGTGCCCAAGCGCGACTGGCCGCTGCTGGGCACCGAGGGCTGGTCGGTGACGTGGGGCGGCCTGGAGGCCACCGTGCCGCCGGTGCCCGCCGACGTGCTCGGCGACGACGTGCTGTACGCACCGGCCGACGTCGTCGTCTTCGACGAGGACGAGGCGGACGCGCTGTGGCCGTGGGAAGAGGTGGTCGTGGTGCTGCGTCGCAAGCGGGGGTGGTGGCCGTGGTGAGCGGCACGAAGGGGGCGTGGGTCGCCGTGGTGCTGCTCGGCGCGCCGGCGATCGTGGTCTGGAGCCTGCGGGCGCTGGTGGGCCTCACCTGGCTCGCCGAGCTCGCGATCCCCTGGACGCCGCACGCGGGGGTGCTGGCGCTGGTGGCGGCGGCGATCGCGTGGCCGCGGCAGCGGTGGGTCGCGGCAGCGCTCGCCGTGGTGGGGATGCTCCAGGTGAGCGTGGTCGGTTCCAGGCTGGGCGGGCGCCATCCGGTGGCCGACGGCGCGCCGACCCTGTCGCTCGCGGTGCTCAACGTCCACGCCGACAACCGCGACGTCGCCGACGTGGTCGACTGGCTGTTCACCACCAACCCCGACGTCGTGGTGCTCGTCGAGCTCACGCCCGCGTTCGCGCAGGCCGCCCACACGCTCCACGAGCGCTGGCCCTTCGCTGCGGTGGCCGCGAAGGACGGGTTCTGGGGCACGGGCATCTGGTCCAAGCAGCCGCTCACCGACCTGGGCCCGGTCGACGGCGTGCGCGCCTGGGCCGTGCAGCTCGTCGACGGCCCACGGATCGTCGCCGTCCACCTGATGCCGCCCGAGAGCGCGCGGGGGGTGGTCGCGCGCGGCGAAGGGGTCACGGCGCTGGCCCGCTACACCGCGCGGGCGGACGTCCCTACCCTCGTTGCCGGCGACCTCAACCTCACGCCCTGGTCGCCCCACTTCCGCCGCCTGCTCGCCCAGGGTGATCTGGTCGACCTGGGGGACGGCACCGGGCCCGCCGCCACGTGGCCCTCGGCGCTCGGCCCCCTCGGCATCCCCATCGACCACGTGCTCGGCACGCCCGGCATCGGCACCGTCGAGCGCGTCGTCGGCCCGGACGTGGGCTCCGATCACCGCGGGCTGTTCACGATCGTCGGCTACTGACCCCGGGTGCGGCGCCGTGGCCCGGTCGGGTGCGGCGTGCCATGAGCGAAGCGGGGAGCGTGGATGCGCATCGTCCGTCCGATCGTCAAGACCGTCGAGCGCGTGCCCCAGCGGGTGCGCGACCTGCAGCGGCTCAACACCGTCGCGCAGATCCTCGTGCGCCACGGCTTCGGCATGCTGGTGGCCGGCGTCGAGATCCCCGGGTTCCCCGGGGTCACGAGCTCGGCGTTCGAGTCCACGCCGGCCCGCGCCGTGGCTGCGCTCGACGAGCTCGGGCCCACGTTCGTCAAGCTCGGCCAGGTGCTGTCGACGCGCCCCGACCTGCTGCCGGAGGAGTACGTCACCGCCTTCCAGCAGCTGCAGGACGACGCCACGCCGATGCCGATCGCGGCCGTCCACGCCCAGCTCGAGCAGCAGCTCGGCGAAGGCTGGCGCGACGAGGTCACGAGCTTCGACGACACGCCCATCGCCACGGCCTCGATCGCCCAGGTCCACGGCGCCGTGCTGCGTGACGGCCGGGAGGTGGTGTTCAAGGTGCAGCGGCCGGGGCTGGAGCGGGTCATCCGCGCCGACCTCAACATCCTGCACTTCCTCGCCACGCGGGCGATGGTCGAGTTCCCCGAGCTCGCCACCGCCGACGTCGACGGCATGCTCGGGGAGTTCGAGCGCTCCATCCTGTCCGAGCTCGACTTCCAGGTCGAGGCCCGCAACCAGGAGCGCGTCGCCGCCAACTTCGGCGACGACCCCCGCGTGCGCATCCCGACCGTCATCCAGCACCTGACCACGCAGCGGGTGCTCTGCATGGAGCGCCTGCGCGGGGTCAAGATCACCGAGGCGCGGGCCGCCGGCCACGACATGGAGGCGCTCGGCCGCCGCGCGCTGGCCGTCACCTTCGACATGCTGTTCGTGCACGGCCTGTTCCACGCCGACGCCCACCCGGGCAACGTGCTGGTGCTGCCGGGCGGCGTGGTGGGGCTCATCGACTTCGGCATGGTCGGTCGCCTCACCACCCAGATGCGCAACGACGTCATCTTCATCATCTTCGCGCTGCAGCGGGGCGACTACCGCACCATCGCCCGGGTGTTCTACGAGGTGGCGATCAAGACCCACCGCATCGACTACCGGGCGCTCGAGCGCGACACGATCGAGGTGATGGAGAAGCACTGGTCGGGTCACAGCATCCGCGAGATGCAGCTCGGCCCTTTCGTGATGGACCTGGCGCGGCGCGCGGCGAAGCACGGCGCCCGCATGCCGCCCGACTACACGATGTTCTTCAAGGCGCTGGCGACGGTGGAGGGGCTGGCCAAGACCGTGCTCCCCGAGGTCGACCCGATCGCGGCGGCCGCGCCCTACTTCGAGCAGCTCATCCGCGAGCGCCTCGACTACCAGCGCCTCCAGAGCGACGCGCTCTACCACGCGCTCACGCTGTCGTCGGTGGCCCGCCGGCTGCCGATCTCGCTGTCGCAGTTCCTCGACGACCTCGACGCCCAGCGGGTCAAGCTCGGCGTCGAGCTGCTGCCCGTGCCCGCCGCCGAGGAGCGGCTCGACCGTCGCCACAACCGGCTCATCGCCGCGATCGTGGCTGTGGGTGCCGGCATGTGCGGCACGCTGGCGCTGTTCCCCGAGGGGGCGTGGCCGGGCGGCTGGCCGGTGGTGTCGGTGGTGTTCTACGCCCTCTGCGCCGCGGCAGGGCTGTGGCTGGTGGTGGGGGTGGCGGTGGTCCCGCGCCGCTGACGGCGACGGTCGACCGCGCGGTGGTCCGCCGCCTGGCGTGCACCCGTTGGGCAACGCGATGCCCGATCGATCGCGCGATCCCACCGCCGATCACGCCGTCCCTGTCGACATCGTGATCGGGTGACCCCGATGGGCGGCGGATCGTGGCGGGACCCGATGTGCAACGCGATGCCCATCCCGTGACGAGAAACGGGCGTCGGTCCGTGGGGGCGGTTCTGGCACGGGCGGTGCCCTGATGCTCCACGTCTCGCGACGACGGACGTCGGCGCACCGAGAGGCAGCGACTTCGGTCGCTCTTTGACGTACGAACAACGGTTGGAGTCAGCCTCGGGCACGCAGGGAGCGTCCCCACACCGGCCTCGGTCGGTGCCGGGCCCCTTGGGGTTCGAGGCGGAAGGAAACGCCACCTTGGCAGCGTGGGGCACATCGCCCCGGTCCTGCCCATGTCCTCCGGGTTCGCCCGGCGGGCGCTGGGGAGGGTCGGACGCGGGTGTCCTCCGGTCGGCGCCGCGGTCGGACGTGGTCCCAGGGCCTTCGGGTCGGGGCATCGCGGTCGGTCGGGGCCCCCACGGCACACGGCACGGTCTGTCCACCCAGACAGGCGGGTCGCGGTGCAGCGGGCAGACGGGCAACGTCCTTCGGGGTCTGGTGTCGTGCCGCAGCGTTCGCGCGCGGCGTGCGACCAGCCTTCGGAGCGCACGGCGGTCGGGGCGTGGTGGTCAGGTCAGGGTGTCGGCAGCAGGTTCGCCCGCTGCAGCGCCCCTGACGCCGGATGTCGCGGGGCGCCGCGAGGTCCGTTGCCGGTCGGGAGGTCCCCCGGTCGGTGGGAAGGGTCGACGAGGACGCCTCGGTTCGCCGGGGTGGTGCAGTCGACCGGTCACCAGGCAGCGCCCTTCCGGGCAGCGCACGTCCGCTTCGGCGGCGGGCACGGTCCGCGACTCCGACAGGGAAGCCCAGGAGAGCATCGGGTCGGCGGCGTGGCCACACGTCGTCCGCACAACGGACTCCCCGGTGGAGCAAGGCCTCGAGGCCGGGCGCGGCAGCGCCGACGGCGAGGGGGCAACGGCCCGCGGTGACGCGGGTGCGGCTACCGGTGGAGGGGAAGGCTCTGGAGGGTGTGGCATCGGTGGGGAGGCCCCAGCCGCGACGGGCACGTCGTGAGCGCGAGGCGGAAACCCGGTGAACCCCAGGGTCGGCAGCAGGCTGCAACATGCCTGCACCCGGCTGGAGGAGGAAGCCGTCGAGGTGGTGGGAAACCACGGGGACGGAACATGCGAGACGGATGGCACCGGCTCGCCGAAGCGCGCCCTCGGGCACGCGGGAGTGGACTCCAGCAGGCACGTCGACGGAGGGGCGGTCTTTGAAGCAACCCTGAGGAAGGCAGCTCGGCTACGAGCCGGGCGCGACGAGAAGCGTCTTCGACAGCGGAGTACGCACGGCAGCGGCGGGCGAGGCCTCGGCTTCGCACCCCCGTGGGGCACGACCCCGGCAGCCACCCGAACGCACGGGCGGGCACCAGGTCATCCGGGACAGGCCCACGACCCGGACCCCCATGGACGGCAGCGGTTCCTCCAGCATGTTCACTCGAACCTGCCGGAACCCCCGACCCCCACCGTGACCAAACGCTCGAAGGCACGCCTGGCAACAGGCTCATCGTCGCGACCCGTACCCCTTCGAGAGGGACTTCCCGACCGACGACGTCCGAGACACCCCGCCCCTGGCACCGCAAGGTTCCAGGGGCGGGTTCGTTTCTCGGCGATCGCTTCGGCGCCGCGCGCGTGAGCCGGGCGTGAGGGCCCAGGCCTTCGGACGCGTGAGCAGGCCGTGAGCCCACCGTGAGGGTCGGGTGCGGTCGCCGTGAGCGTGAGCGGCCGACGGCTCACACCACGAACGGGATCACCGCCTTGCGGTCCTCGGGGTAGTCCGGAAACGTGTGTTTGTACCAGGCATGGTTCGTGATCGCCCGCGGCAGGAGGTTGGCCGCGGTGAACAGGAAGAAGGCGAGCCCGGCCGTCGACCACGTGGCGATCGCCCAGCCGAGCCACTCGATCAGCTCCCCCAGGTAGTTCGGACAGCTCACGAGCTCGTACAGGCCGCCGCGGGGCACGTGGTAGCCGGTGTGGCCGTCACGGCGCAGCCGCATGAGCACGGTGTCCGACCAGATGTTGGTGAGCAGGCCCACGAAGAACAGCAACGTGCCGATCCATGTCGTGGCGTGCAGCATCCAGTCGTCCGGGTAGGTCGCCAGCGAGCCCACCCAGATGGCGTTGATCCAGGCGTTCAGGCAGTTGAAGCCGAACGCCAGCGCGGCGATCGACAGCGGCACCGTCTTGCCCTGCGACTGCGCTCGAAACGGGAAGATGAACGTGCGGTGGACGTAGTGCACCTGCCACATCGCGAAGAAGTACAGCGGCACCGTCTGCGACGCGTGCGCCCCGGACGCGTAGAACCGCGCGAACAGCAGCACGGCCGGCGCCTCCATCAGCACCCACGCCAGGCGCGCCGGCAGCACCGGCCCCCAGCCGCGGCGGGTGTGACGTCCGTAGGGTGCCGAGACGAACACCAGCACGAACGCCGCCACGGCCGCGAGCACCAGCTCCAGCGCCACGCCCGCGTGGTAGACAGCCATCAGGCTCCACCCTTCCTCGCCACCCATCGACACGCCTCCGTCGCGCGACGGTCCTGTTCCTACCCCAGGCGGCGCGTCGAATTCTCTCCCCTGCGACGCGCAAGATTCCGCGGTGCACCCGTTCGCCGCAGCGCGTCCGGCGGGGCAGACGGTTAGCAGGGTCAGGATTCCGGGAGTTGGACCCGTGACGGACGCTGCGCGCAACCACCTCGACCCCGACGTCATCGCCGAACGCAGGCGCCAGACGGAGCTGATGCTCGCCTTCTCCCGCGTGCACCAGCAGATCCTCCGGCGCTCGGCCCAGCAGCTCGACGGGGCCGGCATCGAGGGCATCACGCCGTCGCGCGCCACCGCGCTGATCGTGCTGTTCAACGCCCGTCGACCGATCAACGCCCGCGAGCTCGCCGAGGAGCTGGCGCTGTCGGAGGTCACGGTCTCCCGCTTCATCCGCAAGATGGAGGAGGACGGCTGGATCGAGCGCGCGCCCGACCCCACCGACGGCCGCGCCATGCTGCTGCGCCCCACGCGCTACGCGCGCGAGATGTTCGGCAGCCTCGTGAAGGTGTCCAACGCCGTCATCGGCGACATCTTCGACGGCTTCTCGCGGGAGGAGCTCGACGGCCTCACGCGGATGGTCGCCCGGATCCAGCAGAACCTGGGCGACCCGCAGGACGGCTAGGCGCTACTCGAGCTCGATCGGGCCGTCGTCCATCGGCGCCTTGGCGTCGTCGACCTTGTCGGCGTCCATGTCGTCGAGGTCGTCGGCCTCGGGCAGCTCCATCGACATCGGCTTCTTCGCCGGCGGCGCCACGGAGGCGCCCGTGCCCATGACCATCGTGTAGACGCCGATGATCTGGTGGCCGGTGTAGGAGTTGCGGAAGTCGGCGGACGCGACCTTGTAGCCGGCGTTCGTCATCAGCTCGACGGCGTCGGCCGCGTTCATCGCGTTGTGGACCGTGGTGGCCAGCGACTGCTGCATGTCGTCGGGGCTGGCGCCGCAGTCCAGATCGGTCTCGATGATGTTGGGCTTGCGCGGCGGCGTGAGCGTCTCGGTGGCCGTGACGATGCACACCTGGGTGTCGGCGGCCATGGCGGGGACGGCGACCGCGCTGGCGATGAGAGCGAGGGTGGTGGCGGCCAGCAGGCGGCTCATGGGCTCCTCCGGAAGACGGTGGCGGCATACTCGCACGATCGGAGCCTTCCGGCCACCCATGCCCGCGCGTGCGCGCTCACGGGTCGGGAGGGGCCGGATCGGCGGCGGGGGCGACGCGCTCGAGGAACGCCACCCACGCCGCGTGACCGGCCGGGTCGTCGAGCACCGCCGAGTCGTCGTGGGCACCCGTCGGCAGCACCACGAACGCGGCGTCGTGCAGCGCCGCGGCCAGGGCCCGTCCCCGGGCGATCGGCACCACGGTGTCGGGGACGTGGTGCAGCTGCAGCACCGGGGCGGTGGCGTGAGGAGCGCGGTCCACCGTGCGGAGCGGGTGACGCAGCAACAGGTCGACGGGCGCCCACGGCATGGCCGCGCGGGCCAGGGGACCGATCGCGTCGAACGTCGACTCCAGCACGAAGCCCGCGGGGTGGACCTCGTCCAGCACGGTGCCCACGATGCCGCCGCCGATGCTGCGCCCGTGCAGCACGACGCGGTCAGGCGCGATGCCGCGCGTCTGGGTGGCCCACGCCCAGGCCGCCCGTGCGTCCTCGTGGAACGCGGCCTCGCCCGGCGTGCCGTCGCAGCCCGGCCAGCCTCGTGGCGACACGGCCAGCACCTCCCAGCCCAGGTCGACCAGGGCGGTGCCCAGGCGACCCGACGCCTCGATCGGCGCGTAGTTGCCGCCGAAGTAGATCACGAGCCGGTCGGCGTCGTGGCCGTAGTGCCACGCCACCAGCCCGTCGCCGTCGGCCGTCGTCAGCCGCAGGGGCGTCGCGCCGAGGGAGGCCGCCACCTCCGCCTGGCGCGCGGGGTCATCGGGCAGGCCGTAGGCGCCAGGGAACAGCAGGGTCTCCTGCAGCCACCACACCGCCCCTACCGCCGCGGCGTACACCCCGACCGGCAGGACGACAGCGAGGCCGATCGCCGCGCGGGTCCAGTGCATCAGTCCGCGGCCTCGGCGGTGCCGCGCTTGAACACCCGCAGCATCCACGCGTAGACCGGCAGCAACAGCGCGAGGCCGCCCGTCATCCCGAACGCCACCACCTCCAGCACCGCGTCGGGGGCGGCGGCGTTGTAGAACGTGACGTCGGGGGCCACGATGTAGGGGAACTGGGCGGCGCCGTAGCCGCACACGAGCGCGCCCACCTGCACCATCGCCACCGCCCGGGCGATGCGGTAGCGCCGGGTCCACAGCGCCCACAGCAGCACGCCGCCCAGCGCGGCCGTGACGGCCTGGAACGGCCACGACCACCAGCTGCCCCACAGGCCCTCACGCAGGTGCACCGCGTCGTCGCCCGCCAGCCAGAACACCAGCCACGCCAGCGCCGTGACCACCGGTGCGGTGCCCAGCGCCCGCGCGCGGAAGCCGTCCTGCAGGTCGGGGTCGTCGGTCTCGAGGGTGAGGTAGACCGCGGCGAGGAACGCGAACACCGCGAGCACGAACGCGCCGACCGCCAGCGGGAACGGCGCCCACCAGCCGTGCACGAAGCCGGTGGCCACCTGCCCGGTGGCGTCGAGGCGGATGCGCCCGCTCGACGCGGCCCCCAGCGACACGCCGAGCATGAACGGCGCGAGCACGCTCGCCACGGCGAACACGCGGCTCCAGCCCTCGAACACCGCCGTGCGCTGGGTGTCGTAGCTGCGGAACACGAACGCGCTGCCCCGGAGCACGATGCCCAGCAGCATCAGCGACAGCGGGATGTGCAGGGCGTTGGAGATCGTGGCGTAGGCCAGCGGGAAGCACGAGAACAGCAGCACGATCACCGCGATGAGCCAGACGTGGTTGGCCTCCCAGATGGGGCCGATCGCCTTGGCGATCACCTGCCGCTGGTCGCGGGCGCGCGGGCCGGTGGCGAACAGGTCCCAGATGCCGCCGCCGAAGTCGGCACCGCCGAGCAGCGCGTAGGCCACGATCGCGGCGAGCATGATGCCGGCGATGTACAGCTCCCAGATCACGGCTCGGCCTCCAGCGCGGCGTCGTCGGGCGCGTGGTGGAACTGGCGGCGGAGCAGCAGCACCGTCATCGTGCCGAGCACCAGGTACAGCAGCGAGTAGACCGCGAACGTCACCGCGATCCCCGGCATCGGCGTGACCGCGTCGGCCGTGCGCATCACGCCCTGCACCACCCACGGCTGGCGGCCCACCTCCGTCACCGTCCAGCCGGCCTCGACGGCGATCACGCCCGCGGGCGCCAGCAGCACGAGCAGGCGCAGCACCCACGGATCGGTGGGCACGCGCCGGCGGCGGATCCACAGCAGCGCCGTGAGCACGCTGGTGCCGGCCATCGCCATGCCCAGGCCGAGCATCACCTGGTAGGCGGCGTGGACGACGGCCACGGGCGGGCGGTCTTCGGGCGGGGTGGCCTTGAGGCCCTGCACCGGGGCGTCGAGGTCGCCGAACGCCAGCAGCGACAGGGCGCCGGGGATCTCGAGGGCGAGGGTGGTGTGCTCGGCCTGCGCGTCGGGCCAGCCGCCCACCACCAGCGGTGCGCGCGGGGTGGTCTCCCACAGGGCCTCGGCGGCGGCGAGCTTGACCGGCTGGTGGGTGGCGATGTGCTCGGCGGCGACGTGGCCCGTGAGCGGCTGCAGCAGGCCGGTGACGATCGCCACGCCCAGGGCGACGGCGAGGCCGCGCTCGTGGAACCGGCTCGCCGGCGTGCGCAGCAGGTACCAGGCGTGGATGCCGGCCACGAGGAAGCCGACGCTGACCAGCGCCGCCATCGACATGTGCAGCGCCTCGCTGGGGAACGCCGGGTTGAACATGGCCGCGACGGGGTCGACGGTGACCTCGCCCGTGGCGTCGTCGACGGCGAAGCCCACCGGCGTGTTCATCCACGCGTTCGCGCTCACCACGAACACGCCCGAGATCATGCCCGACAGCCACACGCCGATGCCGCTGACCCAGTGCACGACGGGCTTCACGCGGTCCCAGCCGTAGAAGTACACGCCCAGGAAGATCGCCTCGAAGAAGAAGGCGAAGCCCTCCAGGCTGAACGGCATGCCCACGATCGGCCCGGCGAACTGCATGAACGTGGGCCAGAGCAGGCCGAGCTCGAACGACAGCACGGTGCCCGACACCGCGCCCACGGCGAACATGATCGCGGTGCCCTTGGCCCAGCGGTGGGCGAGCGCGCGGGCGGCCACGTCACCGGTGCGCAGCCACCAGCCCTCCGCGATCACCATCAGCAGCGGCATGCCCATGCCCACGATGGAGAACACGATGTGGAAGGCCAGGGACATGGCCATCTGGGAGCGCGCGGCGAACAGGTCGGTCATGGGACGGCCGCCTCGTCGGGGCACGGGAGCCTATCGTGGCACGATCCCGTCGGAGCCGGGGTGCCCGGTTTCGTGGCGTGCAGCGATCCGCGGGGGCGCGCGGCGGACGAGCCAGGCGAGCGCTCGCGCCAGCGTGGCGTGGGCGTCGGTGTCGGCCACCCGGCCGTGGCAGGGGACCACGCGGGCGATGGGCCACGCGAGCACGTCGCGGCAGGCGGCGCCCAGGGCGGCCTTGTCGCGCGCGAGCACCAGCATCGACCGGCTGGTGGCCATGCGCCGCCACGTGCCCACCATCCGGAACAGCAGGCGGCTCTTCCAGCTCGGCGCCTCGTGCACGGCGAACACCAGATCGGTGACCATCAGCGTGCCGCTCGGGCGGTGGAAGAACACGGTCTCGTCGCAGGCCGGCATGCCGTCGAGGAAGCGCCGCGCGATGACGTCGTCCCACGGCGCCGGCGCGTCCAGGGTGCCCGTCAGCGTCAGGTCGGGCCGCTTCGCGTCCAGCCCCGCCGGACCCCAGACCGCGGCCCCGGGCCAGCGGGCGGCGGCGTCGCCGAGCCAGAGGTGGTGGAGCAGCGAGGGCGCAACCAGGTGGCGCACGGGGCCGAGGGCATCGATGGCGGCGGCGTCCTCGGGCGTGAACGCGAGCGGGGAGTGGATCCAGAGCCCGCCGTCCGGCAGGCGGATGACCGTGGCGCGCACCGGGAACCACACGCCACCGGGCAGCACGTGGTGCCCGTCGATCGTCCACACGTCCGGCGCGAGGGGGGTGAGCGACATGGTCGCCTCCGATGGTCAAGTCGACTTGACGAGATGATAAGGCTACCTTGACCACCTGTCCAGGAGGGTCCGGTGGACGACGGGGTGGATCCCGAGACGTTGGCGGCGCGCAAGCGCGCGAGCGTGGTGCAGGTGCTGTTCCGCGTGGCCCGTCGGCTCGACGCGCTCGCGCTCGCGCGGGTGCGACAGGCCACGGGAATGCCGGTGCGGCCGGCGCACACGGCGCTGTTCCCCCACATCGACCTCGACGGCACGCGGCTCACGGTGATCGCCGAGCGCGCGGGCATCTCCAAGCAGGCGGTGGGGCAGCTCGTCGACGATCTCGTGGCGATGGGCGCGCTGGAGCGCGTGCCCGACCCGGCCGACGGGCGGGCGCGGCTCGTGCGGTTCGTCGGCGGCGGCAGCGCGCTGCTGCACGGCCTGTCGGTGCTCGGTGCGCTGGAGTCCGATCTCGCCGGGATCGTGGGTGGCGACGCGCTCGCGGCGATGCACGCCACCCTCCAGGCCGTCGACGACGCGCTCGACGCGGGAACCCTCACGCCCGGGGAGGGGACGGGATAGCGGGGGATCGATGCGGATGACCGTACCGGTGCTGATGGCGGGGCTCGTCGCGTGCGCGACGGGGTCGGTCGACGATCCCGTCGACAGCGACACCGACACGCTGCACGTCCGCTTCGCGTTCCCGATCGACGCGCCCGAGCTCATCAACGGCGTGATGGGCGTCGACCACGACGCGCTCGAGGGCGAGGGCCTCATCGGGCGCATGGCGTGCACGAACTACGACGGCCGCGGGTTCCCGGCCTGCTACGACGGCCACGACGGCTCGGACTTCCTGCTCGACGGCGGCTTCGACACGATGGACGCGGGCAGCCCCACGGTGCTCGCGGCGGCGGCGGGCGTGGTGATCACCGCCCACGACGGCGAGTACGACCGGTGCCACGCCACGCTGTCGGGCGAGATCGACTGCAACGGCGGTCCGATCCGCGCCAACTACGTCGAGATCGCCCACGAGGGCGGCGCGGTCACCCGCTACCTGCACCTGATGAAGGACTCCGTGGCCGTGCAGGAGGGGCAGACTGTGGCCCAGGGCACGCCGCTCGGTCGCATCGGGTCGTCGGGCAACAGCTCGGTGCCCCACCTGCACTTCGAGCTGCAGGTGGGCGAGGGCGTGGTCGTCGATCCCTACGCGGGTCCCTACTCCCAGCCTGAGAGCTGGTGGTGCGACCAGGGCGCGCCCCACGAGCTGCCCGGCCCGTGTCCGTGACCGCGCCCGGTGCGGCGGCGCCGTCGTGGCGGCCCCGCCTCGACGTCGTCTTCGCGCTGGCCACGTTCAGCCTCGCCGTGCTGGCGCTGCGCAGCCCGACGTTGGGATGGGGCGGCGTGCTGCTGGCGGTGCTCTACACGCTGGCGGCGGCGGCCTTCCTGCGCCGGGGGCCGCGGCTGGCCGACGGCACGCTGGCCGACAAGGCCGCGGCCCTGCCGGGCATCGCCATCGGGGCGATCGCCCTGTCGGTGGCCGGGCCGTTCTGGACGTGGCCGTGGGGGGCGTGGGCGCTGTTCGGTGCGGGCGGCGTGGTGGCGGGGTGGTCGCTGCGCACGCTGCGCGACGCCTTCGCGGTGCTGCCGGCGCGGCGCGCGCTGATCACCCGGGGTCCGTACGCGTGGGTCCGGCATCCGATGTACGCGGGTGAGCTGACGATGGTGGCGGGTGCGGCCGTCGCGGTCGGCGGCGTCGCGGGGGTCGCGCTGGTGGCGGTGGCGGTCGCCGCGACCGGCCTGCGGCTGCGCGTCGAGGAGCGGGTGCTGGCGGCCGACCCGGAGTGGGCGGCCTATGCCGCGCGCGTGCGGTGGTGGTGGGTGCCCGGGTTCGTGTGAACCGCACGCGGCGCGGCGACGTCCGGCTCAGTTGCCGCCGGAGATCCGGATCGAGCGGGGCGCGCTGCCGATGCCGCTGCCGGCCGGCCCCGACAGGGTCAGGCCGCCCGAGATCGTGCCGTCCCACACCGCGTCCGACGACGAGGCCGCCCCGTCGGCGATCGCCATCAGCAGCACGTAGCTGTGGGAGCATTCCACGCCGATGTCGCAGTCGTCGAACACGCCGTCGAGCTGCACGCTGAACGAGCTGTCGGCGGCGATGTCGTCGGTGCCGTCGAGCACGATGTCGTCGACCGTGGGCGCGTCGGTGTCGGTGACGTCGGAGAGGTTCCAGGTCACCGTCGCGGTCGCGCCGCTGTCGTTCCGCAGGTGCACGTCCATGTGCAGCAGCGTCGACGCCTCCGCGGGGAGCGTGATGCTGGCCTCGGCGGTGGCGGCGGTGATGCCGAACACGCCCTCGGCGAGGTGGGCGTCGACGCTGCCGCCGGACTCGTTGGACGTGATGGTGCCGCCGTCGCAGGCGAGGGCGACGGCGAGGCCGGCGGTGACCAGGGCGAGTCGGATCATGGTGCCTCCACGCGACCACGGCCGGCGCACTGCCCCCCTGCGGTCACGAGCGTCCCGGTAGCCGCCCGGTCCGGTCGCGTGGGGGCCGCTGTCAGCGCCTGTCAGGCGGACCGACACGGGTCACCGCCCGGCGCCCTCGCGCACGCTCAGGGATCGAGGCGGTCCGGCAGGCCGAAGCGCGGGAACAGCGTGGCCGTGTCGAGGAAGTGGCACATGCCGGTGATGCGGTCGCCGCGGACGTCGACGGTGACCAACGACCACGGCACGAGGCTGCCGTCGTCGTCGGGCTTGTACTGCCCCCAGGCGCGCTGCCCCGAGGCACGCACCGGCACCATGCGGGAGCCGCGGCAGGCCGCGCCCTGGCCGAGCATCCAGGTGCGGACGTCGTCCGGGCCCACGAGCCAGAGGGCGAACGGTGGCATCGACAGCGCGACCTCGTCGTGGAGCAGCGCGGTGAGCGCGTCCATGTCGTAGCGCTCGAAGGCGTCGACGTAGCGGTCGAGGAGCGCGTCCTGGTCGGCGTCGAGGGGCGGCGCGTCCACGTCGGGACCGGACACGGTGGCGAGCGTGGCGCGGGCCCGCTGCAGGGCGCTGGAGACGGAGGGGACCGTGGTGGCGAGGGCCTCGGCGGTGTCGGCGGCGGACAGGTCGAGCACCTCGCGCAGCAGGACGACGGCGCGCTGGCGCGGCGGGAGGTGCTGCAAGGCGGCGACGAAGGCGAGCCGGATGCCCTGGCGCAGGCCGACGAGCGTGTCGGCGTCGGCGTCCACGGGGATGGCGAGCGTGTCGGGGATCGGCTCGATCCAGGTGGTGGGCGGCAGCGGCGGGGCCAGCGGCGTGCGCGGATCGCCCGGCCGACCGACGCTGGCCGGGCGCAGGCGGCGCCGGCCGTGGTCGAGCAGGTCGAGGCAGACGCGGGTGGCGATGCGGAACAGCCAGGTGCGCAGGGCGCTGCGGCCTTCGAAGGTGTGGGCCTTGCGCCAGGCGCGCAGCAGGGTCTCCTGGACGGCGTCCTCGGCCTCGGTGATCGAGCCCAGCATCCGGTAGCAGTGGGCGGTCAGCGCGCGCCGGTGGGCCTCGAGGTCGGCCGGGCTGGGTGGGGCGTGTGCCGTCGACATCGGATCGGACATCGTGTCCTCGTGACCGGGAAGCGCGGGCCGCGGCCCCGGGGGGGAGGATAGCCCGCCAGGAGTCCCACCCCGCGCCCCCGGAGTCCGTCATGAGCGTCGTGCTGTACCACCACCCCTACTCCCGTGCCGCCAACGTCATCTGGATGCTGGAGGAGGTCGGCGTCGACTACGAGCTGGCCTGGGTCGACCTGCTGGCCGGGCAGCAGAAGACGCCCGAGCTGCTGGCGCTCAACCCGATGGGCAAGCTGCCCATCCTGGTGGACGGCGACGCCGTGGTCACCGAGTCGGCCGCCATCGGGATGTACCTGGCCGACCGCTACGCGCCGGGCCGCCTGGCGCCGGCCCTCGACGATCCCCGCCGCGGCACCTACCTGCGGTGGATCCTGTTTGCTCCGTCGGTCATCGAGCCCGGGTCGAGCGCCCACGCCTCGGGCTGGGCCTACAAGCCCGGGTCGGCCGGGTGGGGCACCTACGAGGCGATGCTGTCGACCATCGACGCCGCCGTCGGCGCCGGCCCCTGGGTCCTGGGCGAGCCGTTCTCCATGGCGGACGTCATCTTCGGCGGCACCCTGCGCTACATGGTCCAGTTCAAGATGCTCGAGCCGAGCCCCACGGTGGCCGCCTACGTCGACCGCCTGAACGCCCGCCCGGCCGCCCAGGCCTCCGACGCCCGCAACGCCGCCGAGCGCCAGGCCCACGGTCTCGGCGGCTGAACGCGCCAACGCCGCGAATTCCGCACCACCCCCGCGCGCATCCCCCTCAACCGCCCCCCGACCGTGCCGAATCCCCCAGGCGTGACCTGCGGGTCGGATCGACTGCGCACGAGGGTCGTGTGCGTCCCTTCGAGAGCTTGGCAGTCCCACTACGACGTGTGGGACCCTCGTGCGCCTTCGATCCGTTGACCGGGCGCGTCCGGTTTTTCCGTCGGCCGGACGTGGCTGAGGGCGGGTCGGCGTGCCGGAG
>JACKEP010000024.1 GCA_020632915.1 Alphaproteobacteria bacterium
CGCTGTACCGGTGGAGCGTGGCGTTCGTCGCGGCGGCGAGCCTCGGGGTGGCCTACCTCGGCGAGGACGCCTGGTCGCTGCTGGAGTCGGCCTACGAGATCACGATGGTGAGCCTGCTCGTGCCGCTGCTCGGCGGGCTGTGGTGGCCCGGCCGTCCGGAGCGGTCCGCGCTCGCCGCGATGGCGACGGGCTCGGTCGTGTGGGCGGCCCACGCCGCAGCGGGTGCCGAGAATCTCGTGGGGACCCCCGTGCCCGTGGGCCTGGGGGCCACCGCACTCGCGGCCGTCGCGTTCGCGCTGGTGGGCGGCACGGGCCGCTCAGGCGCTGCCTAGGGGCAGAACGAGCCCTCGAGCCAGATCGCCGAGCCACCCGCGTAGGCGAAGCACGAGTTGCTGTAGTCGATGCTGTCGACGCCGCAGGTGGGCGAGAAGAACAGCGGGCAGATGGTGAAGCCCTCGCCCCGCTCGAAGACCTGCGAGCGGCCCTGGTAGACGCCGCCCGTGTCGAACGCCACGCCCTGGAAGACGTGGCGGCTGCCCGAGGGCACGCTCCGCGGCACGCGCACGTTCAGCTCGGCGTAGCCGTCGGCATTCGCGATGGCCGTGCCCACGAGGCGCACGCCACCGGCCACGTCGAGGCAGTCGCCCTGCAGCTGCGGGTAGCACGGACCGGGCGCCGCGCTGTTGCCGTGGGCGAAGTAGACCTCGGTGCCAGGCGGCAGGCCGGCCCACATCATGCGCACGGTGTCGCCGGCCACGAGCTGCCCGACCACGAAGTCGAGCGTGCCGACGGCCACCGGGGGCGCCGCCTGGTCGGTGGGCAGGCCCTGCAGGCCGTCGTCCGTCGCACATCCCGCGGCCATCACGGCCGCCACACACCCCATCCACAACGCACGCATCTGTCCCTCCCCGGGTCCGCGAAGACCCATGACCCACCCAGCCCCTAGGCTATCACCGACGGGTCCGGCCCGGTGGACGGGGAGCCCGCGGACGGGGTGGGTTGCAGGAAAACGCACGGCCCGACGTATGCTGGGCCGGGAGGTGCCCATGGAGTCCTTGCTCGCGCTGGGCCTGGGGGTGGGGCTGGCCGCCGCGTGTGGCTTCCGGGTGTTCGTGCCCATGCTGGTGGCCGGGCTGGCGGCCGCAGCAGGTCACCTGACCCTGGCCCCGGACTTCGCGTGGCTGGCGACGTGGCCCGCCCTGCTGGCGCTGTCGCTGGCCACCGCGCTGGAGGTGGCGGCCTACTACGTGCCGTGGCTCGACAACGCCCTGGACGCGCTGATGGTCCCCGCAGCGGTGGTGGCGGGCACGGTGCTGTCGGCGGCCTTCGTCACCGACATGACGCCACTGATGCGCTGGGGCCTGGCGCTGGTGGCCGGTGGAGGCGCGGCGGGCGGCATCGCCACGGGGATGACGCTCGTGCGCGCGGCGTCCACCGCCCTCACCGGTGGCCTCGGCAACCCGCTGGTGTCGACGATCGAGACCGGTGCGGCCGCGCTGGTGTCGGCGCTCGCGGTGGTGCTGCCGGGGTTCGCCGTGTTCGTGGCGATCGTGGTCGTGGTGGCCACGGTCCGGCGCAGCCGTGAGGCCGCCGCCGGGGCGACCGGCGACGGGGGCTCGGGCGTGGGCGGGACGGGCTGGACCTGAGCGGCCCTCGCCCGTCGCCCATCCCTCAGTGCGGCATCGCCGGACGGGCGGGCATCGCCTCGAACGACAGCAGCTCGACGTCGAACACGAGCATGCCGGCGGGGCGACCGGGCTGGCCCTTGTAGGCGAGCGCCTCGGGGATCCAGAGGCGCGCCTTGTCGCCGGGGGCGAGCAGCTGCAGGCCCTCGGTCCAGCCGGGGATGACGCGGTTGAGCGGGAACTCGGCCGGCATGCCGCGCTCGATCGACGAGTCGAACTGCTTGCCGTCGGTCGTCCAGCCCGTGTAGTGCACGGTGACGACGTCGGTGGGGCCGGGGTGGGCGCCGCCGGCGCCCGACGCGAGGATCTTGTAGGCCAGGCCGCTGTCGGTCTTCTTGGCGTCGGCCGGGGGCGCGGCGACGTCGGCGGGGGCAGCCGGGGGCGTGCCGGGCTCGTAGATGTCGATGAGCTCGACGTCGAACACGAGCATGCCCTGCGGGCGGCCGGCCATGCCCTTGTAGGCCAGGTCCTCGGGGATCCAGAAGCGGGCCTTGTCGCCCTTGCCGATCAGCTGCAGGCCCTCGGTCCAGCCGGCGATGACGCCCTGCAGCGAGAACTGGGCGGGCTTGCCGCGCTTGACGCTGGAGTCGAACATCTTCCCGTCGGTGGTCCAGCCGGTGTAGTGCACCTTCACGGCGGCGTTGGCCGTGGGGTGGGCGCCGTCAGGGCCCTTCTCGAGCACCTTGAACGCCAGCCCGCTCGCGGTCTTCGTGGCGTCGGCCGGGGGCGCGGCGACGTCGTCGGGCGCGGGGATGTCGGACGGCGCCGGCTTCGCGGCCGGCTTGGCCTCCGCCGCGGCGTCCGCCTTGACGGCCTCGACCTTGGCCGCCTCGGTGGCGGCGGGCGCGGTGGCCTCCTCGGAGGACGTGGACGATCCGCCGCAGGCAGCGAGCGTGAGCAGGAACGGCAGGGCGAAGCGATGCATGGAGCCTCCGTGAGGTGGCCGGGGGCATAACGCCGCCGTGGTCCAGGGCACACTCCCCCACATGCAACGTGGACGGTGGCCGACAGCACGCGGTACCATCGAAGGCGTGGGTGGTGGACCTGTTTTGGGGGTTGAGATGAAGACCTGGATCCTGGCCGCCCTCGTGGGCGTGTCGGCAGCCGTGCTGCCTGCGCCCGCCGAGGCGTGCTCCTGCCTGCCGTTCGACTTCGTGCGGTCCTACCGCCAGAACGATCACGTGTTCGCCGGCCGCGTCACCAACCAGCGCCACGTCGGCAGCTGGCTGATCTACGACGTGTTCGTGATGCAGGACCTCAAGTCGTGCATGCCCGAGCACATCACGGTCCAGGTCGGCACGCCCGACCAGCAGGTCGCGTGCGGCACCAACCTGCTCGTCGGCGGCACCTACGTGATCTTCGCCAGCGACACGCGCGTCGCCGGCCAGACGGTGATGGTCACCACCTACTGCAGCGAGCCTCAGCGGCTCAGCGCGCTCACGCGGGCCGACAAGGCGTTCCTGCGCGACCGCCCCCACGCCTGCGGCACCGGCTGCGTCGACGGCTCGTTCCCGTTCTCGTGCTTCGCCGATCCGTGCTCGCTCACGTCGTCGTGCAGCTCGAACGCGGCGTGCGAGGCGAACTTCTGCGGCGGCTGCACCGCCGAGTTCTACACGCCGTTCGACGAGGCGGCCTGCCTGCCCTGGTAGGTCGGCCGGCGCGCGGGGGGCCTGGCGGTCAGCGCCAGCCCTCCACCGACGCATACACCGCACGGCACAGCGCGATGCAGCGCGGCGACCGGATGTGGTGGTCCATGCGGTTCATCACGTAGGCGACGCCGAGCCCGCGCACCGGATCGGCGAACCCCACCGTGCCGCCCGCGCCCGTGTGGCCGAACGCGGCCTGCTCGGGCGAGATGATGTGGGGCTCGTCCTTGATGAAGCCCTGGCTGTAGCCGAGGGGCTTGCGCAGCACGAGGTCGTCGTTGGTCCAGCTCTGCTTGGGGAGGACCTGGTCGATCGTGGCCTTGCGGACCAGCTTGGTGCGGCCGAAGCGCCCGGCGTTGGCCAGCGCGGCGTAGACGCGGGCGACCCCGTCGGCGGTGCCGTTCGCGTTGACCCACGGCAGCTCCATGCTGCGCACCATCGGGTCGTTGACCCGCTCCAGCCGCTCGCGGCCCATCGACGGGTTGATGAACGCCCGGTGGGGGATGCTCGACCGGTCGAACAACACCGCGCGGTAGACCCGGCCCTCGGTGCTGTCGTGGCGCACGATCTTGGGGAGCACGACCCGCAGCAGCTCCTCGTTGGGCACCTGGTACGTGGTGGCCACACGGTGGTGCTCGGACGCGGGCGTGCCGAGGTACACGTCGGCGCCGAGGGGCTCGAACACCTCACGCCGCAGCCACGCGCCCACCGTCTCACCGGCGAGGCGTCGGAACAGGGCCTGGGCGTACATGCCCCACGACGTCGCGCCGTAGCCCTGGGCCGTGTCCGGTCGCCACAGCGGCTCCTGGCGCACCAACGCCGCCTCGATCTTCTTGGGGTCGGCGAAGTCCTCGACGGTCAGCGGCGTGTCGACGGCCGACAGCCCCGAGCGGTGGTTGAGCCACGTGCGCACCGAGATGTGCGCGCCCGCGCCGTGGGCCAGCTCGGGCCAGTAGAAGGCGAGGGGACGGTCGACGTCGAGCTCACCGCGGTCGACCATCATCAGGAACGCCGTCGCCACGAGCCCCTTGGTGGCGCTGAACATCGTGGTGAGCGTGTCCTCGGCCCACGGGCGCCCCGAGGCGGTGTCGGCGACGCCCGCCCACAGGTGCACCTTGCGCTCGCCGTGCTGGTAGACGGCCACCGAGGCCCCCACCTCCCCGCGCGCGACGAAGTTGGCGCGGAACGCGTCGGCGACGGGCTCGAAGCCGGGTGCGACGGTTCCGTGGACGGTCAGGGCCATGCTCCCTCCGGGCGTGGCGCGTATCCGACCCGCGGGACCGGTGCGACCGGGGAGCGGCGGGCGGGACGACCCGCGGCAGGGCGGCCGCAGGGGCCGTGCGACGGCGTCCGCGGGGCAGCCCGGTCCGCGCCGACCTCAGCGGAACGGCACCGGGTACAGCCCCGGCGTCGTCGGCCGCCCGAGGTCGTCGAGCTGCTGGTCCAGCGTGTCCCAGGCGCCCGGAGGCACCACCGTCGCGAGGCGGGCCAGCGCCGCCTCGTCGCTGCACCCGCACGACGCCGCCACGGCGTCGACGTCGTGCCAGCGGGTGCCGTCCTGGGAGTCCTCGTAGACCACCACCATCACGACGCGGTCGCCGAGGGCGACGTCGCCGATCCTGTCGAGCGGTTGTCGCGACAGGCGGACCACCGGCACGTGCTCGCGCTCCTTGATGGCGAGGTCGGCGGAGACGGCCACGCACACCGGATCGAGGGCCACCACCACGCCCGGGCGGGTGTCCCCCCACGCGAAGCGTCGCCGCTGGTGGCGCACGTCGCGCCACATCCACCCGAGCCCCGTCGCGGCGGCCCCGCCCGCGAGCACGGCGAGCAGCTGCGATCCCTCGGTCCACAGGCCCCGCTGCCACACGTCGAACAGGGCCCACGCCAGCATCGTGATGCCGGCGAGCAGGGCGCCGGCCGTGGCCCGCATCCACCGGGGGTAGCAGGCGTAGTACAGGCCCGTGTCGAGGGGCAGGCGCGCGGGCACCAGCGCCCCGCCGGCCATCGGCAGGCCGAGGGCCTCCTCGCCGCGGTCGGTGTCGAGGTCGCGACCGTCGATGGCCGCCTGCAGCACGATGCCCGAGGGCGTGGGCACGACGACGACCGCCACGCGGTGGCCCGAGACGGTGGTGACGGCCTTGTGCTGCGGCGCGATCGACGCCGGCAGCGTCTCGCGGTGGACCGGGAAGCCGTCGACCACCACGACGAGGCTGCGCGCCGCGACGTCCACGTCGGCGCGGAGCTCGAGGGGGGCGTCGTCGAGGGTCGTCGTCCACGTGCGGGAAGGCATCGACGACGTGTAACCACGCCGCGGGGTGCGCTCCCGTCGCGGTGGTGCGGTCGGGGGCGCGCCGTGTCATCAGCGCGCATGCGCCACCCGCTCCTGCTCGTGTTGCCCGCCGCGCTGCTGGCCCTGCAGCTGGGCTGCCCCTGTCCGACGGCACCGTGTCCGGCCGGTGTGCTCGTGCAGCTGCGGGTGGGGGCGTGGCAGGCGGGCACGTACGGCCTCACCGTGTCGATGCCGGACTTCCGGCTGGACTGCCGGCTGCTGGCGACGGCGGACGCCAAGCCGACGCTGCACGAGACCGACTGCAACGAGCTGGTCTTCCTCGACGACTACGTGCCCGACACCGGCGGCGCGATCGACCCCCACCTCGTGGAGCTCCAGGGCACGCTGTCCCGCCCGGTCGACGGGGCGGCGCTGCCGGCGACCGCTGCGGTCGTGCTCACCCACACCGTCGGCGACGCCACCACCGAGCTCGTCCGCGCCGACGTGCCGCTCGACTGGCACCGCCGCGTGCAGACCACGCGCGCCTGCGTCGACGACTGCCGCGCCACCGTGGTCGAGGTCACCGCGCCGTGAGCGGCGGTCAGTCCGTCCACGGGTGCAGGTGACGGGGATGCAGCAGGGTGCGACCGGGGCGTCCGACCTCGAGCTCACAGTCGGCACCCACGGTGCACACGCAGGGCAGCACCACGTGGGCGTCGACCATCTCCTGGGTGAGCGCGGTGCCGTCGGGCACGTGCACCTTGCCCACCACGAGCCGCGCGGCGCAGGTCAGGCACGCGCCGGTGCGGCAGCCGGCCAGCAGGGGCACCCCCGCCAGCTCCGCGGCGTCCAGGATCGTCTGCCCGAGACCGACGGGGAACGACGCGCCGTCGCGGTGGAGCAGGGTGACACGGTACGAGGGCATGGCGTCGGGTAACGCGGCGCGCGCGAGGGGACGGATGGTGCGGCACTGGGTGCTGATGAAGGGGATGAAGCAGGACCAGCGGCACTGGGTCGACCTGCCCCAGCGCCTCGCCGACGCGTTCGGTGGCCGCGTGCTGTGCCTCGACCTGCCTGGGGCGGGTACCGAGGTCGAGCGCCCCGCGCCCGCCACGGTCGCCGCCCTCGCCGCCGACGTCCACGGACGCTGGGAGGCGGCGCGTGGCGACGACGGGCCGTGGGGCGTGATGGCCTTCAGCCTCGGCGGCATGGTGGCGCTGCAGTGGGCGGCCACGTGGCCCGACGGCCTCGGCGCGGTGGTCGTGGGCAACACGAGCGCGGGCGACGCGAGCCCGCCGTGGCGTCGCATCACGCCGCCTGCCCTGGTCCGCATGGCGCGCGCCGCGTCCACGCGGGACCCGGTCGCCCGCGAGCACGCCGTCCTCGGGCTGATCTCCGCCCGGCAGACCGACGCCCGGCGCGCCGAGCTCGCGCGACGCTACGCCGATCTGCAGGCGGAGCGTCCGCTGTCGGGCGCCACGCTCCTCGCCCAGCTCCGCGCCGGAGCGGGCTTCCGCGCGCCCCGCCACCTCGACGTCCCCCTCCTCGTGCTCACCGGCGGGGGCGACCGCTTCGTCGATCCGCGGTGTGGCGCGGCCCTCGCGCGACGCTACGGCGCGCCCCGGGCCCACCACCCCGACGCTGGCCACGACCTGGGTCTCGACGCCCCCGCGTGGGTGGTGGCTGCCGCGCGCGCGTGGTGCGACGGGGAGGACCCGACGTCGGTCGTATCCGGGGGTTGACGGGAACGATCGGCGTTCGGGGCCGACAGTTTCCGGACGCACGGGTTGCGACGGGCGGCCTGGCGGCCCATGGGGTGCCTGGACCCCTGCCCCGAGACCCGATGAACGCGACCGAGCTGCCCCAGTCCGACGACGTCCGCACCCGCCAGCTCGTGGAGCGCGCCCGCCGCACGCTCGCCGACGCCGCAGACCCCGCCGAGGGCTGGCGCGCCCTGGCCCGCGCGCTGGGGGGCCACCTCCACGACGACGGCGCCGAGCGCTGGGCGGCGTTCGGCTTCTTCGCGCCGGACCTGGTGCACCACGGGGTGAGCCCCGGCGACGTCTACGTGGAGCTGCTCACGCCGTCGCGCCCTGTCCGCCTCGACCGCGCCGTGCAGGACGTACACGTCGTGCGCACGCTGGTGCCCGCCCGTCGGGAAGGCGACACGTGGTGGGCGGCCGCCACGGGCATCGCGCCCGGCCACCGCGCGCGCCTCGGGACGCTGTACCGCCTGCGCTACCTCGACCCCCGCGAGGGCTGGAAGGCGATGGTCGATCCGCTCGCGGTGAGCCTGCCGTTCGGTCCGTTCGGCCCGGCCGAGCTCTACGACGTCGACCGCCTGCACGCCGATCGCGCCGACGCCGACTGGTTCGCTGCCCGCGCGGCCGCCGGCACGCCGGCGGACGACGGCATCCCGCGCATGGCCGACCCGGGCAACCTGCTCGAGGTCCACCTGGGCACGGCCACCGCGGCCGGCACGGTCGCCGGTCTCACCCGACGCCTGCGCGTCCTGGCCGACAAGGTGGCGCGCGACCTGCCGCTCGATGCCGGCGACCACTGCCTGCTCGGCTACGACGCGCTCCAGCTCATGCCCATCCACTGCACGGTCGCCGCCGAAGGCGGGCCGCCGTGCTGGGACGAGCCCGACGACGCCGAGCAGCTCTCAACGTCGTTCGACGTGGTCGCGCGCCGTCCCGCCACCACCAACTGGGGCTACGACGTCGTGATCGGCGGCTGCGCCGCGCCCAACCCCGCCCTGCTCGAGACGCGACGCCCCGACGAGATGGTCGATCTCGCCGTGGCGATGCACACGTTCCCGGGGCGGCCGATGGCGCTGGTGCTCGACGTGGTGTTCGGGCACGCCGACAACCAGGCGGTCGACCTGCTGCCCCGGCAGTTCTTCCTCGGTCCGAACATGTACGGCCAGGACCTGAACTACCGGCACCCCGCGGTGCGCGGCATCCTGCTGGAGCTGCAGCGGCGGCTGGTCGACCTGGGCGCGGACGGCGTGCGCGTCGACGGCGCCCAGGACTTCCGCGTGTGGGATCCGGTCACCCGCACCCTGCTCCACGACGACGCGTACCTCGACGCGATGAGCGCCGAGGTCGCCCACGTCGCCGGCACCGCCTACCGCCCGTGGATGGTGTTCGAGGACGGTCGCCCGTGGCCCCGCGAGGACTGGGAGCTCGCCTCGTCGTACCGGGCGGTCACCGAACAGCAGCCCCACGCCTGGCAGTGGGGACCGCTGACGTTCGCCCACAACACCCCGTTCCTGTACACGTTCTGGGTGGCGAAGTGGTGGCGCATCACCGAGATCGCGCGGCACGGCAGTCAGTGGATCTCGGGCTGCGCCAACCACGACACCGTCCGGCGCGGCACCCAGGTCAGCCCGCGGGTCAACATCAACCGGCGCCTGGGCACCACGCTGCTCGACATCCTCGACCACGCCTACGACAACGCCGCCGCCAACCTGCTCACCTACGCCGCGTTCCCCGGCACGCCGATGGACTTCCTGAATGCGTCGATGCGCGCGAGCTGGGGGTTCATGCGCAACACCGACGCGCGCTACGCGGTCAAGGTGGTCGCCGAGGAGACCAGCTTCCTCGACTGGCAGGTGGACGCCGTCAGCTACGACAAGGTCGGCCGGTTCCGGCGGCTCAAGGGCCTGGGCTTTCAGCGCCTCGACGACCTGCGGGCGTTCACCCGTGTGCTGGCGGCCGCGATCGACGCCACCGATGGCGACGAGGACGCCACCGCCGACATCCTGCGCACGGCCGCGGCCCGGATGCCCGGCGTGCCCGACACCGTCGACGTCGCCGGCCTGCGGGCCTTCGCGGCTGCCTACATGGACGACGTGCACGACTACTGCAACGTCAGCCACTACGAGAGCGAGCTCGACCCGGTGCGCACGGCGTTCAACCTCGCGCTGCGGCGCTTCCGGCTCGACCGCCCCTGGCTGCGCGGCGACCTGGGCCCCGACGACGTGCTCGGCCGGCGGGAGCCCACCGACGGCGCCGTCCTCGTGCACGCCCTGCGCCACGCCCCCGACGGGAGCGAGCAGGTGCTGATGATCGCGAACATGCAGGGCGACACGGTGACCGTCACGCCCACCGCGCTGCCGATCCCGGGGCTTGCGGCCGAGGGCTGGGAGCCCGTCCTGGCCTCGCCCCACCGTCCGCTGGAGGCGGCCGACGCGCCGCATGCGCTGGCCGACTCGGAAGGGGTGGTGTTCCGGCGCGCGTGCGGGTGACGGTCGGGTGTCCTCCCGGTGGGGAGGTTGCGCGACCGCTTCATCCTGATAGGCTGGCGTCGCAGCAAGCATACGTACATGCAAGCTCCGCTCTCCCGCAGCGCCGACGTTCCTCCTGTCCCGGATGACCATGGTCACCCCTCCCAAGCTCGTGCTCGCCACAGATCTCGATGGCACCTTCCTGGGAGGCAGCGAGTCCCAACGCAGGGCGCTCTACGATCGCCTGGCCACCCATCGGGATCGCGTCCATCTCATCTTCGTGACGGGTCGCGACCTCCCCCACATCGACCAGCTATGCAAGGCGCCCGGGTTCCCGCTGCCGGACCACATCGTCGGCGACGTGGGCACCACGGTGGTGGACGGTCGGAGCCACCAGCCGGTGGCCGCCATCCAGGACTGGATCGCCACCTGCTGGGCCGACGGTGGGCCGCGTGCGCACGCGTTGCTGCGGGACACCCCAGGCCTGTCGCCCCAACCGGGCACCTTCGCCTACCGGGCGTCGTACTACTACGAGCCGGACGTGCTCGATCCCGACGTGCCCGAGCGCGTGCGTCGGGCCGGCTTCGACTGCATCGTGTCGGCCGACACGTTCCTCGACGTGCTGCCGCCCGGGGTGAGCAAGGGGCCGTCGTTGCTCCGTCTGCTCGACCACCTGGGCCTGCCGCGCGACCGGGTGCTGGTCGCCGGCGACACGCTCAACGACCTGTCCCTGTTCCAGACCGGCCTGCGCGGTGTGGTCGTGGGCAACGCCGAGAAGGCGCTGCGCGACGCCACCGAGGGGCTGCCCCACGTCCACCACAGCCCGGCCCCGGGAGCGGCCGGCATCCTCGACGCGCTCGACCACCACGATCTCGCACCCTGGGAGGACTCGCCATGAGCGGAACGTCCAAGCTCGTCATCGTCTACCACCGCCAGCCCTACGAGGAGGTGGTGCAAGACGGCAAGGTGGTCTTCCAGGAGAACAGCTCGCCCAACGGCATCGTGCCCACGCTCAAGAGCTTCTTCGGGCGCGTGGAGCAGGGCACGTGGGTGGCGTGGAAGCGCGCGCCGGATCCCGACGCCGTCACGTGGCCCCGCAAGGTCAGCTTCGACGATCACTACGGCCGCTACGACGTCGTGCGCCTGCCGCTGGAGCCCGACCGGATCCGCAGCTTCTACCACGTGACCAGCAAGGAGGCGCTCTGGCCGATCCTCCACTCGTTCCCGTGGCAGTTCAGCGCGTCGAACGTCGACTGGGACACGTTCGAGGAGGTCAACCGGCGCTTTGCCGAGGCCGCCTGCGCCGAGGCCGCCGACGACGCGCTGATCTGGGTCCACGACTACAACCTGTGGCTCGTGCCGTTCTACGTGCGGCAGCTCAAGCCCAAGGCCCGCATCGCCTTCTTCCACCACACGCCGTTCCCCGGGCCGGACGTGTTCAACATCCTGCCGTGGCGGGATCGGGTGGTCGACAGCCTGCTCGCCTGCGATCTGGTGGGCTTCCACGTGCCCCGCTACGCCAACAACTTCGCCGCGGTCGCGGTGGGGCTGCGCGGCGCGAAGGTCACCGAGGAGCTGCCTGCGTCGCGCGGTCTCGATCGCTGCGGGCGCGCCCTGTCCGACCCGAGCGTGGTCACCCGGCTCGCCCACGACGGCCGGATCGTCCGCCTCGACGCTTGGCCCGTCGGCACCGATCCGCGGGTCATCCACCAGCTGCTCGGCAGCGACGACAGCCGCGCCGCGCTCGACCGCATCGCCCAGGAGCTGTCCGGTCAGCGGCTGATCGTGAGCATCGGCCGGGTGGACTACGTCAAGGGCACCAAGGAGATGCTGCAGACCTACGAGCGGCTCCTGTCGCGGCGTCCCGAGCTGCACGGCAAGGTCAAGCTGCTGGTCACGAGCGTCAAGGCGAACAAGGGCATGGCGGTCTACCGCGACGCCCGCGCCGAGATCGAGCAGCTGGTGGGCCACATCAACGGCCGCTTCAGCCGGCTGGACTGGTCGCCGGTGCTGCTGTTCACCGACAAGGTGCCGTTCCCCGAGATCGTCCGGTACTACAAGGCCGCCGACATCTGCTGGACCACGCCGCTGCGCGACGGGCTCAACCTCGTCGCCAAGGAGTTCGTCGCCGCCCACGAGGGCAACGACGGCATCCTGATCCTGTCGGAGTTCACGGGCGTGAGCGTCGAGCTGCCCGACGCCGTGTTGTGCAACCCCTACAGCGAAGACAGCATGGACCGCGCGATGGACACCGCGCTGGCGATGGACCCGCCCGAGGCCCGTCGCCGCGCCCGCGCGATGTACGAGATGGTGTCGACCTACGACATCGCCCGGTGGGCGGAGCACTGCTTCGAGCGCTTCGCCGAGCTCGACGGCACGGGGGACGACCTGCCCGCCGTGCTCACGCTGCCGCCGTCCCGCGCGTCGGCCTGACCGGTGCACCCGGTCGACCTCACGCTCGTCGTCCTGTACCTGGTGGCCACGCTCCTGCTCGGGGCGTGGGTCAGCCGGGGCGTGCAGGAGGACGAGGACCTGTTCCTCGCGGGCCGCAGCCTGTCCTGGGGACCGATCGGCCTGTCGCTGTTCGCGTCCAACATCTCGAGCACCACGCTCGTGGGGCTGGCCGGCGCGGCCTACGTCAGCGGCATCGCGGTGTCGGCCTACGAGTGGATGGCCGGTGCCGTGCTCGTGCTGATGTCGTTCGTGGTGGTGCCGGTCTACCTCAAGGCCCGGATCAGCACGGTGCCCGAGTACCTGGAGCGGCGCTTCGACCGTCGCTTGCGGCTGTACTTCTCGGCGATCACCATCTTCCTGTCGATCGTGGTCGACACGGCCGGGGGCCTGTACGCCGGCAGCCTGGTGCTCCAGGTGTTCTGGCCCGACCTGCCGGTGACTGTGTCGTGCTTCGGCATGGCGCTCATCGCGGGCCTGTACACCACGGCAGGCGGCCTGCGCGCGGTGGTCTACACCGACGTCGTGCAGGCGATCGTGCTGTTGGTGGGGTCGTTCGCGCTCACGGCGGTGGCGTTCGGCGACCTCGGCAACTCGTGGGCCGCGGTCATCGCCGACCTGCCGCCCGAGCGCCTGTCGCTCGTCCGACCGCTGGACGACCCGGACCTGCCGTGGCTGGGCCTCGTCACCGGGGTGCCGGTGCTCGGCTTCTGGTACTGGGCGACGAACCAGTACATCACCCAGCGCATCCTGGCGGCGAAGGACGTCACCCAGGCGCGGTGGGGGGCGATGCTGGGCGGTGGCCTCAAGCTGCTGCCCCTGTTCGTGATGGTGCTGCCGGGCACGATGGCCATCCACCTGCTGCCCGGCCTCGACGACCCGGACATGGTGCTACCGACGATGATCCGGCAGCTGCTGCCGGTGGGCGTGACCGGCCTGATGATCGCGGCGCTGGTGAGCGCCATCCTGTCGAGCGTCGACTCCACGCTCAACGCGGCGAGCGCGCTCGTGGTCCACGACTTCCTCGGCGGCGACGACCAGGCGGGCGCGCGCACGGGCCGGATCAGCACACTCGTGCTGATGACGATCGCGGCGGTGTGGGCCCCGTTCATCGCCGAGGCCGGCGGCCTGTTCGCCTACCTGCAGCAGGCGTTCGCCATCGTCGCCCCGCCGGTCGCGGTGGTCTTCCTCGCCGGCATCGTGAGCCCGCGCGTGAGCCGCGAGGCCGGCCTGCTCGGCATGTTCGGCGGCCACCTGCTCGGGCTCGGCTTCTTCGTGGCCGGTCAGCTCGGGGTGTGGCCGGTCCACTTCACGATCACGGCCGGGCTGACGACCCTGCTGACGGCGGCGCTGGTGGCCCTGGGGAGCGTGGTGTGGACGGCGCGCCCGGTGCCGCCCGACGCGGTGTTCCACGCCGCCCAGCTCGCGCCAGCGCGCCCGATGCCGTGGTGGAAGGACTACCGCTGGCAGGCGGTGGCGGTGCTGGGGTGCATCGGGGCGACGGTGGTCGGGTTCTGGTAGGGGCGCGATCCGTGCGGCCCGCGACGGCGTCGACGGGCGCGGGGGCGCGCGCTGCTCACCCCTCCCAGACCATCTCGCCGCCCGGCAGGACGTAGACGATCAGCATCCGCCCGTCCCGCACCGTCGGCACGTGGCGGCTCCCGGCCGGCATCACCGCCCAGCCCGCCTGCACGCCCTCGAAGCTCGGCGTGCCCTCCATCGGCACGCACCAGCTCACCTCGCCCTTGGGGTGGGTGTGGGCGGCGCCGGCGCCCTGCATGTCGACGACGTCGATCGACAGGCCGCGGGTGGCCTCGGTGGGCTTGGCGAGGCGGCCGAAGCGCAGGGTGGGGGAGGCCTGGCGGGGCGTGAGGCCCACCTGGGCGTGGGTGTCGCGCAGGGCGGCGGTGACGCGGGCCATCGTGGCGTCGTCCAGCGCGGCGCGCAGGGCGTGCTCGGCGGGCGCGCGCTCGGACAGGTCGAGGGTGGCGACGACGTCGAGCACGGGGGCGAGCGTCGACAGCAGGGAGGCGACGGCGGCCGCGTGGTCTGGGGGCGTCTCGTTCATCCACACTCCGTCATCGGCAGGGATCCATGTTCCGTGTCGTCACGTACCCCGTCCAAGGAGACCGGGATGCGACCGCGTTCCGGCCTTCGTGACCGATGAGGACAGAAGCGCGCTGCGGTGGGCGCACCCCCTGACTGAGCAACGTGAATGGAACCGCGCCCGAGGGCGTCCCAGGTGACGAAGCTCAAGAGGAGGGCGTCGAGCCGATTCGATGAGGAGCAGGGGCAAGGGTGGGGCCACGCAACCAAGGGAGGTGGCCATGTCGTGGAAGTCGATGATGATGGCGCTCGCGGTGATCGACGCGGATCCGCACCTCGGTGCAGACGGCGTCTCCACCGAGGTGACGGCGGACGACGAGGAGGCGATCCGCCTGATGATCCGCAGCCAGCTCGCCGCGTTCCGTTCCGGCAACGCCGAGCGGGCCTACCGACACGCGTCCCACGGGGTGCGCGTCGCCTTCCCGGACCCCGAGCGCCTGCTCGCGATCGTGCGCAAGCGCTACCGCCCGCTCACCAACCCCAGCGGGGTCTGGTTCGGCGAGATCGTGATCACGCCCGACGGGCTCGCGCAGGTGATGCAGGTGGTCGACGACAACGGCGACGTGCACCACGCGCTGTACCTGGTGGAGAAGGAGCGCGACGACGTCTGGCGCACCAACGGCTGCCTCATCGTCGGCGACGCCGTGATCGAGGCCGAGGCCGTGCCGCAGGCGGCGTGACCTCGGGAGGCTCCCGGCTCAGCGCGTCGCGTCGGCGTCGCGCGGCCACCCCCGGCGGAACACCACATCCTCCGGCACCTCGTCCGGGGGCACGCTGGGGGGCACCTCGCCGCCGCCACCGAGCGGCGTGACCACGCTGCCCCCGTAGCGCACGGTCGAAAAGCCCAGCGCGCTACCGGCGTTGACGCCCACCTCGACGTGGGTGCGCATCCACGTGGTGGTCGCCTGCGGCAGCGCCACCGAGCCGACGGCGAGCTCCAGCTCCGGCAGGTACCACCACGCGCCCCACACCCGGCCGCCGACGAACAGGCCGGTGGGGTCGTGGCGCGTGCCGAACGAGGCCCCCAGGTCGAGTGTGGCGCCAGCGCTCACGCCGGTGTCCGGCGAGCACGGCCCGGTGTGCAGCAGCACGTCGATCCGCGTGGGCTGGCGGGCGCCGAGGTCGAGGCGCACGGAGCTGCCGACCGCCCAGCCCACGGGCGAGCCCGTGTAGGCCAGCGCGTTCATGCGCGCGCCCACGCGGAAGCCGCCGCGCACTGGCGCCCGGGGCGCCACCGGGATGGAGACGTAGGCGCCGAGGATCATCACCACCGGCACGTCGGCGCGCGCAGGCGACGCCAGGCCGAGCGCGGTCGCCACCGCCAGCGCCACCCCCACCGATCGCTTCACGACGGCCTCCCCCCGTGCCCGCCGTCATCGTACCCCAACACCAGAGTGCCCCGCCGGCTGCACGGCCGGCGGGGCACCAGGGGTTGGTTGGGCGCTGGCGAGGCGCCCTGGTGGATTCGACACCAGAGAGGAAGGTATCGAGTGCAGACGAAGAAGGGTCAGTAGCGGTAGTGTTCGGCCTTGAACGGGCCAGACACGGGGACTCCGATGTAGTCGGCCTGCTCGGGCGTCAGCTGAGTGAGACGCACGCCGAACTTGGCGAGGTGCAGCTCGGCGACGCGCTCGTCGAGGTGCTTGGGCAGGGTGATGACCTGCGGCTTGGCGCCGTCGGGCGTGGTGACCTGGTTGACGCCGTAGGTCTCGGCGTTCTTGTGCAGCTCGAGCTGCGCGATGGTCTGGTTGGTGAAGCTGGCCGACATCACCAGCGACGGGTGGCCGGTGGCGCAGCCGAGGTTGACCAGGCGACCCTCGGCCAGCACGATGATGCTGTGGGGGCCGTTGCCCGGGCCGTGCGTGGTGGTCAGGAAGCGGAACTCGTGCACCTGCGGCTTGATCTCGATCTTCTCGACCGTGCCGGCGGCCACGGCCTTCTCGAGGCCGGCCATGTCGATCTCGTTGTCGAAGTGGCCGATGTTGCAGACGATGGCGTTGTGCTTCATCTGCTTCATGTGGTCGAAGGTGATGATGTCCTTGTTGCCGGTGGCGGTGACGAAGACGTCGGTGGTGTCGACCACGTCCTCGATGCGCACCACGTCGATGCCCATCATGCAGGCCTGCAGGGCGCAGATGGGGTCGACCTCGGTGACCGACACGCGGGCGTGCTGGCCCTGGAGCGACTGGACCGAGCCCTTGCCGACGTCGCCGAAGCCGAGCACCAGGCAGCGCTTGCCCGACATCAGGAAGTCGGTGGCGCGCATGATGGCGTCGACGAGGCTGTGGCGGCAGCCGTAGACGTTGTCGAACTTGGACTTGGTGACGCTGTCGTTGACGTTGATCGCCGGGAAGAGGAGCGTGCCCTTCTGGACGCGCTCGTAGAGGCGGTGCACGCCGGTGGTGGTCTCCTCGGACACGCCGCGGATCGCGGCCGCCATCTTCGTGAAGTAGGCGTCGCCCTTGGCCTTGCGGACGTCGCGGAGCAGCGACAGGATGATCTTGAACTCGCCGTTGTCCGTCGTGGACGGGTCGGGCATCGTGCCGGCCTTCTCCAGCTCGTGGCCGAGGTGGATGAGCAGCGTGGCGTCGCCGCCGTCGTCGAGGATCAGGTTCGGACCGCCGTGCTCGGGCCAGTCCAGCGCCTGCATCGTGCACCACCAGTACTCGGCGAGCGTCTCGCCCTTCCAGGCGTAGACCGGCACGCCGGCGGGCGCGTCGAGCGTGCCCGTGGGGCCCACGACCGTGGCGGCCGCGGCGTGATCCTGGGTGGAGAAGATGTTGCAGGACACCCAGCGGACGTCGGCGCCGAGCTCGACGAGCGTCTCGATGAGCACCGCGGTCTGCACGGTCATGTGCAGCGAGCCCATGATGCGCGCACCGGCGAGCGGCTTGCTGCCCGCGTACTCGTCGCGCAGTGCTGCGAGGCCCGGCATCTCGTGGAGCGCCAGATCGAGCTCCTTGCGGCCGAAGCGCACGTTGGCGGCGGACAGGTCGCGCACCTTGTGCGGCAGGTCGGCGAACAGGGGCAGACCGGTGTCGAGGAAGGGGGCCTTGGTGGGATCGGTGGCGTTCATGGGGGGGAGACCTCTCTGTGGTTCATTCGGATATCCGGATGAACGGATGAAGGTCAAGGAGAACTTGCGTCCGGCGCCGCCTGTGCGACCATTCGCGACCCCTCGCCCCACGGAGCCCCATGGCGACCATCTACGACCGGCTCGGCACCCTCTCCAGCCCTGCACGGGTGCGCCTGCTGCGCCTGCTCGAGCTCGAGGAGCTGCAGGTGGGCGAGCTGGCCAAGGTCGTCCAGATGCCCCAGCCCACCGTCAGCCGTCACCTCAAGGCGCTGCACGACGACGGGTGGGTGGCGCGGCGCAAGGAGGGCACGTCCACCTGGTTCGCGGTGGCCACCGATCTGCCCGAGGCCGAGCGCGCGCTGTGGAGCCTGGTCTCGGCGTCCACCGACGGCGACAACCCCGAGGACGGGCTGCGCCTGGCGAGCGTGCTGGCGGCGCGGGAGGTCGACAGCCGCGCCTTCTTCGGCCGGGTCGCCGGCACGTGGGCCGAGGTGCGCCAGGAGCTGTACGGCACGAGCTTCCTGCTGCCGGGCTTGCTCGCGATGCTGCCGCCCGGGCTCGTCGTCGCCGACCTCGGGTGCGGCACGGGTGACGTGGTCGCCACGCTGGCGCCGTGGGTCACCCGGGCGATCGGCGTCGACCGCGAGCCGGCGATGCTCGACGCCGCCCGTCAGCTCACCGCCGACCTGCCCAACGTGAGCCTGCGCCAGGGCACGCTGGAGGCCCCGCCGCTCGCTCCGGGCGAGATCGACGCGGCGGTGTTCATGCTCGTGCTGCACCACCTCGACGCGCCGGAGGAGGCGCTGGCGGCCGTGGTGCGTGCGCTGCGGCCGGGCGGGCGCGTGGTCGTCGTCGACATGATCGAGCACGACCGCGACGAGTACCGACGCACGATGGGTCACGTCCACCTGGGCTTCTCCGCCGAGACCGTGGCGGCGATGGGGCGGGCGGCGGGGCTGACGGCGTGCCGCTACCAGGTGGTGCCGCCCGACCCGGTGGCGACCGGACCGGCGGTGTTCGTGGCGGTGCTCACGGCGGGGTGACCGTGAGGCGGGCTCACGCGGCGCTCACCGACGGCTCACGCGCGGCTCACGGCGTCGGGCACGGCACATCGACGCTGACGAGGTCGATGCCGCTGCTCACGACCGCGCCGGTGCAGCCGCCCGACGCGCAGGCGTCGGGGCAGCTCGTGGTGCCGGTGAACAGGTGGTGGTGCCACTCGCCGGTGCCACCGACGGTGCGCCCGACGGCCGTGCCGTCGAGGTTGCCGTTGTTCACGGTGATCGTGGCGTCCGGGGCGAGGATGGTGCCCTTCCAGCCGATGCTCGTGGTGGTCCACGTGCGGGCGTCGGGGGCGTTCCACAGCAGGTGGTGGGTGTCGGCGCCCGTGAGCGTGACGCCCAGGTTCTGCAGGGCGATGTCGCGGCCGGTGACGTTGACGATGACCGTGGCGCCGGGGACGGTGTTGACCGTGAGGCTCGCGAGGCCGGCGAGGTCGGTGACGTCGAGCGCGAAGACCTCCACGTCGGGGCGTGTGCCCGTCAGCGTGATGAGCGTCGTCGGCCCGAAGTGCAGCACGTTGGCGGTGCCGGTGGCCGGCAGGGTGGCGAGGCCGGCGGACAGGGCGTGGGCGCGGGCATCGACGGCCGCCATGTCGACCGGGGAGTCCTGGCGCAGGCTGCCGCCGAGGAAGTTCACGTTGCCGGACACCGAGGCGGTGCGCGCGTAGACGCCGTTGCCCCACACCTGCCCGTTCGTGGCGACGAGGTCGCCGCAGATGAGCGCGTCGCCGCCGCCGTAGCGGCTGCCGATCGAGAAGGCCGACAGCGTCGCGGTGCCGCCCACCAGCGCGCGGCCCTCGACGTCGGTGCTGTTGGTGAAGTCGCCGAGCGCGACCACGTCGAAGTCGGCGGCGTCGCCCAGGCCGTCGGCGCAAGGGTCGGGGTCGGCGGGGGCGGTCAGCGTCCACGCCACCTCCACGTCCACCGGCCCGCAGGTGGGCTCGGGCAGCGTGGCGCACACGCGGCGGTCCTGCGTGGTCCACCCGGCGACGAGGTCGAAGGCCTGGGGCAGCTGCTCGCCGAGCGACACCGCGACGTGGCCGCCACCGGTCTGGGCGGCGAGCTGGGTGAGGGCGGCCTCGTCGACGTTGCGTCCGAGGCCGATGGTGTGGACGGGCGTCGGGGCGCCGTCGACGGTCAGGTGCAGCAGGTCGTCGAGCGTGGTGGCCACGCCGTCGTCGTCGTCACCGACGAGCTGTTCCTGGGCGCTGTTGTTGTCGACGCCGTTGGTGAACACCACGAGCTCGGCAGCCGCGTCCAGGGCGCACGCGTCCTGCAGCGTGAGCGCCTGTCCGGGGGTGCGGCCGGCCTGCAGGACCTCGTTGCCCATGCGCACGGCGTCCCACAGGGCCGTCCAGCCGCGGTTGACGAACATGCCGTCCAGCGCCTCGTCGACGGCCGTCGCGTCGGCGGACAGGTCGAGCAGCGGTCGGGAGAACGTGGAGATGCGCACGAGGCCCACACGTCCACCGGCGTCGAGCACCTGGTGGGCCAGGGCGCGGGCGCCCTCGCGGGTGTCGGTGAGCACCTCTTCCTGGGAGCCCGAGTTGTCGAGCACCATCGTGACGTCGGGCGGCGTGCCGGCGCCGCAGGTCACCGTCGTGCGGCCCGTGCCGATCGGTGTGCGCTGGCCACCGTCGATCATCGTGACGGTGGCGTCGACCATGCCCGCGTCGCACGCGACGGGCAGGCCGTCGGCGTCGGTGACGAGGACGTCGAGCGCCACGACGGGGCCGTCGGCGGTGGTGACCACCCGCTCGCGCTGGAAGCCGAGCTGGTCGACGTCGGGCGCGAGCGCGGGGCCGCACGCCGCGAGCAGGGTGAGGAACGGGACGATGGGACGCACGGGCGCCTCCGGGGGTACCTCGCGCATCGGCCGCAGTACGCTACGGTTGAGGGGAAATCGTCGGCTACCATGGAGCGCGGGAGGCCGGGATGGCTGCACAGCGGCGGCGCAGCGTGCGTGCAGGGGTGGTCGTGCTGCTGCTCGTCGGCCTCGCGTGGTGGCTGTGGCCCGGTACGATGCCCGCCCCGCCGGCGCCGGCGCCGTCTGTGCCCGAGCTCGACGCCCCGGAGGCCGCGCCGGTGACGCTGCCGGCGGTGCGGGGCGTGCGGACACCCCCCGCGACGGCCGACAGCGCGCCGGCCGACACGGGGGCCGAGGTCAGCTGCGAGTCCGTGCTGCGGCTGGGGCTGTTCCGCGACACCGTGCTCACCGAGTGGGACCCGGACGCGATGGAGCCGCTCGGGCCGATCGCGCTGGACTGGGACGAGCACTGGGTCAGCTTCCAGCCGCGGCACGACACCGGGCTGGGTCTGCTGACCCAACGCCACTACCGCCCGACGGTGGTCGCGTGGACCGGCGGCGCGTGCCTCGACCTCATCGACCCCCAGCGACGTCCCCAAGCACGTGTGTTCGTCGACGTCGAGGGCCCGTGGACCGGCGACGCGTACCTGGTCCGCGACGACTGCTCCGACCTCGACGTGTGGGAGGTCTGGCGGGACGGGCGGGGCTTCCACACCTCGCGGATGGTCGAGGGCACGTGCACGCTGACGGTCCGCCGGCCGTTCGGCGGCCGCTACCTGTTCTCGGAGCCCACCGCTGTTCGCTACGGGTTCGGCGACGAGGCGCGCGTGACGCTGCCCACGCCGCGCCCCCCACCCGGCGCGGCGGGCTGGGACGTCACGGCCTTCGAGGCCGGCCTGCACGTGGTGGAGGTCTACCCGGACAGCCCCGCCGACCGCGCCGGCCTGCGTGCGGGCGACCTGCTGCTCGCGCTCGATGGGGAGCCGGCGAGCACCGTCGACGCCGAGGCGGCCTTCGGCGACCCCGCGCCACGGCACGTCGCGTTCGACCGCGACGGCGTGTGGCGGGAGGTCACCCTGGGCCCGTGAGGTCGACCCGCCTCAGGGCACGAGCTGGAAGCCGACCGGCTGGCTCGTGAACGCCACGCCGCCGTCCCACACCGCGACCACGTGGTCGAGCGTCGTGCCCACGTAGATCGGGTTGAGGCCCGCGGGCACGCGGAAGGTCGCCGTGGCGCGGCCGTGGGCGTCGAGCGTGCCGCGGAAGCCGTGGAACGGGGGCCGGGCGGGCGGGTTGCGCGTCAGCTGCAGGTAGGGGCCGGGGTTGAGCGCGAAGGAGGCGCCGAACAGCGTGATGCCGGGGCTGGTGCCGGTGTTCGACCCGAGGACGACGTAGGGCTTGCCGGCGTAGGCAGCGCCGGCGTCGATGGCGAACGTCACCATGCCGCCGGTGGTCACCGAGACGGTGGCGGCGTCCGCCGTGAGGAACGTGGCGCCGAGGTTGCCGTCGGCGTCGACGTTCTGGGCGTAGATGTCGTCGTCGCCGTTGCGGGCGTCCTCCCAGAACACGACCGCCTCGTCGTCGGCGCTCACCGTCAGCGACAGGCGGGTGGACTTCGCACTCGGCACGGTGGACACGTCGACCGGGCCGCCCCACACCTCGAGCCCGGTGGCGTCCAGGCGGTCGGCGACGATCTGGTCGTGCCCGAAGCCACCGCCGGGCGCCCAGCCGAGCACGGCGATGGCGCCGTCGCCCGCGGGCTGCAGGTAGGTGAGGTACTTCGTGGAGCTGTCGATCGGCAGCAGCTCGATGCCGCCCCCGCCCCACATGCGCGCCCCACCCGCGTCGAGCTGCTGGGCGTACCACCCTGTCTGCGCCTGGCCGGCGTCGGCCTCGATCCAGGCGACGAGGACGTTGCCGGTGAGCGGGTTGAACGTGGCCCGCGGGGCGAGGTGGTTGGTGGTGGCGGTGGTGGACGCCGTGACGCCTTCGTGCGGGAACAGCTCCGCGCCCGAGGCGTCGAGGTGCTGGACCTGGGCGTCGAACAGGAACGACCGGGAGGGGTTGGAGACGTGCCAGCAGACCACCGCCCCCCCGGCGCCGTCGGTGGACAGGCCCGGCGAGTAGCCCAGCGGCAGGTTGGCGAGGTCGAACACCTCGACGGGTGCGGACCACGACGGCGTGCCGGCCGCCGTGAAGGCCTGGGCGCGCACGTGGCGGTGGGAGGTGCTGAACGACGTGTCGCGCAGCCAGCTGACGACGACGTCGCCGCCGGCTCCCGGCACGACCTCGGCGAAGCCGGGCGCAGCACCGGTCTCGGAGGCGATGATCACGCCGTCGGTGCCGAGCTGGGGCACGCCTGCCGGCGACAGGCGCTGCATGCGCACCCCGGGCGTGGACCCGTAGTTGCCCCACACCACGACGAAGTCGCCGGTGGTGGTCTGGGTGACCATCGGGTCGACCTCGAAGTCGGCGTTGTCGGAGACCGCGACGCCGTCGGCGCCCCACAGGAACGCGCCGCTCGACCCGATCCGGTAGGCGTGCACGTCGAGGTCGCCGCCGTCGCGCGTGTCGGTGAACGCGACGACCAGGTTGTCGTCGGCGTCGGCGATGGCGCTCCAGTTCACGAGGCTCGTGGACTGGGGGTGGGTGCTGACGGCCATGCCGCCGGCGGGGAAGCGCGGGTGGCCCTTGCTGTCGTAGCGCTGGGCGTAGACGGCGTAGCTGCCGCCGCGGTTGTCGAACCACGTGACCCAGCGGCCACCGTCGGAGGTGACGGCCGACTTGGGCAGCGCCTGGTCCCCGGCGGCGACGGCGACGGCGGTGTTCGCGGCCGGGTCGGGGCTCCACGAGGCGGCCAGCGCCGGGGTGGCGGCGAGCGATGCGCCCCACGCGAGCATCAGGGTTGTCGGACGGGCGGCGGATCGGAGGTCGCGGCGCATGGCATCCTCGCATGGGGAACGGGAGGAGGGCGTAACCGCCTGCCCGAACCCCGCCGCGCGGGAATCACGCCACCCGGTCGCGGGTCACCACGGCGGTTCCTAGCGATCCCGCGCACAGCGCACGCCGACGTCCGGCAGGCGCGCATCCGGGACCATGGCGCCGCGGGCTGCGGCGCGCAGGTCGAACGGGTCGACGGTGGTCCAGGCGCCGCCGCGCTGGACCCGGCGCACGGGGCCCGCGGGAGAGGCCTCAGTGCTGCCGGGGTAGGGCGCGTAGCGATCCTCGGTCCACTCCCACACACTGCCCGCCAGGCCCCAGAACCCGGTGGGCGTGGGCTCGCGCAGGTTCTCCACCGTGGTGGGGCCTTCGTGCTCGCAGGGGAGGGCAGCGTGGTGGGCGGGGGCGACGTCGAGGTCGGCCTGCAGCGCGGCGACGACGTCGTCGATCGGGGCGTCGGCGAGGCGCGCGCACACGGCCACCTCGTGGCTGGCCACGTGGCGGTCGCGCCACACGTTGTAGACGGGGCCCTGGGCCTGCGGCGCCTCGCGGTCGATGCGATCCTCGAGCGGTCCGCAGGTGACCTGCAGCCGGGCCTCCGCGGCGAGCTCGCGCGGCTCGGCGGCGTTGGGGATCTGCACGCAGCGGGTGTCGTCGCCCCAGGGGAACCGGCGTCCCTCGGCGCCGCGCGCCGCCCACGCCCACTCGGCCTCGGTGGGCAGGCGGGCACCGAGCCACGCGCAGTAGCGCCGCGCGCCCTGCCACGTCAGCCCGGTGGCGGGCAGGGTGCCGGGGTGGTCGACGCCCACGGTGGAGAAGCCCCCGTCCAGCGCGATCTCGGCGGGGTCGCACCAGCCGGCGGCGACGCAGGCCTGCACGTCGCGGGCGAGCACCTCGTAGGCCTGGAGCTGGAAGGCGGCGACGGCAACGTCGTGGACGGGCGCCTCGTCGGGTCGGGCGAGCGGGTCGTAGCCGGGGCCGTCCGGGTCGGTGGCCTGGGCCCCCATGTGCAGCGTGCCCCCGGCGACCGGACGGAAGCAGCCGTGGTCGGGGCGGGGACGGTCACAGACGGCGTCGGCAGGCAGCGGCGCGTCGGCGGCGAGGCGCTGCGGCGTGCCGGGCGTGGCCGGACCCGGCAGGGGCTCGGACGGTTCGCCAGGAGCGAGCCAGGCGCAGGCGGCCAGGACCAGGAGCAGGACCACGTCGTCCCCGGGGTGTACCGCGCCCATAGCCCGGCGCGTCGGCCTGCCGCGCGGTAGGGGCGCGGCGGAGGGAACCATGGGGTCGATCTTCCACGACAGCTACGCAGCGGCGCGCGCGGCGTTCCGTGAGGACGCGGTCCGCGCGGGGTTCCGGGTCGACACCCACGGGGTGGGCCAGGAAGGGCCGGACGGCAAGACGCTCACGGTCGACGTGGCGGTGCGCAGCAAGGGCCTCGTGCGGCGGGCGGTGGTCGTGTCGAGCGGCACCCACGGCGTCGAGGGCTACTTCGGCTCGGCCGTGCAGCTCGACCTGCTGCGCGGTGCCCTGTCCGGCGCCTCACTCGCCGATGGCGACGCCATCGTGCTGATCCATGCGGTCAACCCGTACGGCATGGCGTGGCAGCGGCGCGTCAACGAGGACGGCGTCGACCTCAACCGCAACTTCGTGGTCCGCACGCCCGATGCCCCCGGCTACCAGGGCGCGCCCGCGGGCTACGTCGCGCTCGACGGGGTGCTCAACCCGCCGTCCGGCCCGGGCGGGCTCGACCTGTTCCCACTGCCGCTGGTCGCAGCGCTCGCGCGCGACGGCATGTCGGCGCTCAAGGACGCCGTGGCCGGCGGGCAGTACGCCTACCCGAAGGGCCTGTTCTTCGGCGGGCACGGCCCGTCGGCGTCGCTGCGGGTGCTCGACGCGGCGCTGCCGCCGATCCTCGGCCAGGCGGAGCGGGTGGTGCACCTCGACCTGCACACGGGCTCGGGCCGATGGGGCACCTACGTGCTCGCGGTCGACCTGCCCGCCTCCGACCCCCGCGTGGTGCGCCTGGGCCGCGAGCTCGGCGCCGACCGCATCCAGGGGCTCGACCCGTCCGGGGTGCTCTACGCCATCCAGGGTGCGCTCGGGCCGTGGCTCCAGGCGCGCATGCCCGACGTCACCTACGACTGCCTGCTCGCCGAGTACGGCACCTACAACGTCATCCGGGTGCTCTCGGCCCTGCGGTTCGAGAACCGGGTGTGGTGGCACGCCCACGACGACGAAGCGCTCCGTGCGCGGGCCCGGGGGCGCCTCGTCGAGACGTTCTGTCCGGCGAGCCCGTCGTGGCGAACCACGTGTGTGGGCGCGGCCCGCGCCACGGTCGAGGCTGCGCTGCGGCACACGCTCGCCGTCGGCTGACCCGACGGTGGGTCAGACCGCGGGCGCTTGTTCGGCCATCGGACCGTTCTGCGCGAGGAACTGACGCACCATCGCCGGGGGCAGCGGCTCGCACACCAGCCGACCCTGGGCCGTGGCGATGCCGGTGATCGTCCGCGCGGCCTTGAGCTGGTCGTGCGTCTCGACGTTCTTGACCGCCATGCGCCAGCCGCGGCGGGCGTGCAGGCTCGCGAAGGCGCGGGCGGTGACGGGGTCGAGCGCCTCGGCGGGCAGCTTGACGCCGCGGATGGCGGGGTGGGCCAGCGCGCGCAGGGTGTCTTCGTCCCACGTGGTGGCGTCGGCCCAGAGCTCGACGCCAAGCGCCAGGAGGCGTCCGAGGGTGACGGGGTCGGCCCGCTGGACCTCCAGCAGGTCGGGCGGTGGCAGCTCCAGGCGCACGGCCTGGGGCGGCAGGCCGCCGCGCTCCAGCGTGCCGATGAGGACGTCGAGGCTGCGGGCGTCGCGCAGCTGGGACGCGGACGTGTTCACGGCGGCGTACAGGTTGGGCGCGTAGCGTGTGCGCCAGCGCGGCAGGCGCGCGCAGGCGTCGGCGAACACGTGGACGCCGAGATCGAGGCCCGCACCGGAGCGCGCCACCGCGCCCACGAAGTCGCGGGCCTCCAGGACGCCACGGTCGGGGTGGTTCCAGCGCGCGAACGCCTCGATGCCCACCACGCCGAGCGTGCGGGCGTCGAGGATCGGCTGGTAGTGGGCGAGGACCTCCTGCTGATGGATCGCGCGGCGGGCCTCGGTGGCGAGCTCACGGGCCATCACGAGGCGGTCGAGGGAGCGCGTGTCGTGGAAGCTCACCGGCTGGGACCCGAGCGTCGCCGCGGCCCGGGCATGGCCGACCAGCGCGTCGACGTCGGTGCCGTCGCCCGGGTACAGCGCGACGCCCAGCCGCACGGGGTGGTCGGTGTCGAGCCGGCTGGTGACGTGCTCGCCGAGCCACGCGCAGCCGAAGGTCAGGTCGCGGTCGGACGCGGCGAGCACGACGGTGCCGTCGTCGAGCACCACCGACACCAGGCACGACAGCGGCGAGGCGGCGTCGGCGCCGGGGATCGCCTTGCGCACGCGCTGGCGGACGTCCGGAGGTGCGGTGGGCGCGTCCACGGCGATCACAGCCCACGTGGGCTCGGCTTGGGTGCGCTCGGTGAGCAGGCGGGCGAGCGCGGTCTTCTGCGACAGCGGCGTGCCGCCCACGGTCCGCGGCTCGTCGACGGTCGGCAGCGCTGCCGGGGTGTCGCGCCGGGGGTCCATCGTGTCGACGGTGGATGGCGCGGTCTCGGCCGTCACCGCACGGACGCTGCGCTCGGGGGTGTCGATCCATAGACGCGCGGCGGCGAGCAGGCACAGCGCGGCGAGGCCGAGCACGACGCTCGTCGATCCCCGCCCGACGCCGACGAACACCGCCGCCAGCGTGGTGGACGCCAGGATGCCGGCGACGATCCACCACGTGCCCGACCACGCCGCGGCGCGCGGCGTCTTCAGGAGGCTGTGGTGACGATCCGTTCGCTGCATCGGACTTCCCGTGGATACGGCGAATCGGTACGGGAATGTTTGGACTTGAAGCGATGTCGGTGCGCGCGGGTCAAGCCCCGTCGGTCACCGTCGACCGTGGAGGACCGATGAACGACGACGCCGCCAGCCTGCTCCCCGACCCCACACCGTCCCGCCGGGCCTTCCTGGTCACCACGCTGGCCACGGGCTTTGCGCTGTCGGCCCGCCCGGCGCAGGCGTCCACCGTGGTCACCGCCGCCGACGGCCTCGACTGCGGCCCTGTGAGCGTGCCGGTCCCTGGGGGCACCAGCCCGGGCTACGTCGCGCGGCCCAAGGGCAAGGCCAACCCGCCGGTGGTGCTGGTGGTCCAGGAGATCTTCGGCCTGCACGAGCACATCCAGGACGTGTGCCGTCGTCTGGCGCGCGACGGCTTCATGGCCGTGTCGGTGGAGCTGTACGCGCGCCAGGGCGACGTCACCAAGCTGACCGACATCCAGCAGGTGCTCGCCGTGGTGCGACAGGTGCCCGACGCCCAGGTGCTCGGCGATCTCGACGCCCTGGTGGCCTTCGCCAAGGCCCAGGGCGGCGACACGTCGAAGCTGGGCATCACCGGCTTCTGCTGGGGTGGGCGCATCGTGTGGCTCTACGCCGCGCACCGCGCCGACCTGCGCGCCGGGGTGGCCTGGTACGGGCGCCTGCGGGGGGAGGCGAGCGCGCTGCAGCCGACGCACCCCCTCGACGTCGTCGCGTCGATCAAGGCCCCGGTGCTCGGGCTGTACGGCGCCAAGGACACCGGCATCCCGGTGGCCGACGTCACGGCGATGGACGCAGCGCTCACCCAGGCCGGCACACCGCACGCCTTCCACGTCTACGACGACGCCGGGCACGCGTTCCACGCCGACTACCGTCCCAGCTACGTCGAGGCCGACGCCAAGGACGGCTACCGCCGCATGCTCGCCTGGTTCCGCGAGCACGGCGTGGGCTGACGGCCGTCAGGCCGGCGCGGCCGCGTGCAGCGCGAGGTCGGGGAAGCGCCGCATCAGGTGGCGCAGGAAGACGTAGAGCATCAGGCTCATCGCCGCCATCTCGACGCACTCCTCCGTGGCCTTGGAGAAGTGCAGCACGAAGGCGTGGCCGCTCTCGTTGCCGATCTCGCGGCCCAGCGTCGCGACGAGGTCGAAGCTGCCGAGCCAGGCGTAGAGGTTGAGGGCGTGGTCCGGGGCCAGGCCCTCGAAGAAGTCCATCACCACCGACAGCGCCATCAGCCCCATCGAGCCCACGACCATCAGCCGTCCGCGCAGGTCGTCGATCTCGCGGGCGACGAAGTACAGGATGAACAGGCCCATGCCGCCGAAGAACGGCAGGAACACGAGCTGCCACGCGTAGGACGGGAAGCCGGTGACCTGGGTGGCGCCGGCGCCGAGGTCGTCGACGAACGTGCCGACGCGCTCGTGGAACATCGTGCCGTCGTCGGCGGCCAGGTACAGGAAGAAGGCGGCGAGGATCGTCCAGCCGAGCGTGCGGGCGCGGGGCGCGTCCTCGTGCCGCGACAGGCCGGCGTGGGCGAACAGCACCAGGCTGACGAGCACGGTCTGGGTCACCCCCACCCACGAGGCGAGGCCGTCCTCCCGCGTGGCGTTGAACACCCGACGCAGCGCCGAGGACGGGATCCAGCCCGCGTAGTTCAGGGTCGCGTCCATCAACAGCAGCGCCAGCTCGAGGCCCAGGGCCGCCCACAGCACGCGCTCGCACACCCTGTCGGGGTCGAACACCACCTCGGTGATGGACGAACGTACGTCGGGACGTGACGTGGCGTTCACGGAGGCCTCCTGTCGGCCGCGCGCGCGACCGACCCTGGACTCCGTATCGGTCAGTACTGCCACGACTTGCGTCGAGTCGTGGGTGCGGCCCCGGGAGCGTCGATGCCCGAACTGCCCGACGTCGCCGTCTATCGCGAGCGCCTGGAGGCGCTGACGGTGGGGCGTCCGCTCGACGCCGTGCGCCTGCGCAGCCCCTTCCTGCTGCGCACGGCAGTACCGCCGCTGTCCGAGGCCCACGGTCGCGTGGTGGTGGGCGTCCGGCGGATCGGCAAACGCCTCGCGCTCGGCCTGGACGGCGACCTGTGGCTGGTCATCCACCTGATGGTGGCGGGAAGGCTGCGGTGGCGCAAGCGCGGCGCGGGCATCCCGGGGCGCGACGGGTTGGCCGCCTTCGACTTCGCCGACGGCACGCTGCTGTTCACCGAGGCGAGCAAGAAGAAGCGGGCCTCGCTGCACGTGGTGGCGGGCGAGGCCGGCCTCGCCGACTTCGACCGCGGCGGCCTCGATCCGCTCACCGCCTCGGTCGCCGACGTGCGCGCCGCGCTGACGTCGGAGCGCCACACCCTCAAGCGAAGCCTCACCGATCCCACCCTGTTCGACGGCATCGGCGGAGCCTACGGCGACGAGATCCTCCACGCCGCCCGCCTGTCGCCGGTGCAGTGGTCGGATCGGGTGGACGACGCCGGCGTGGCGCGGCTGCACGCGGCGATGCGCGAGGTGCTGACGACGTGGACGGCGCGGTTCCGCGCCGAGGTGGGGGACGGCTTCCCGGAGGTGGTCACCGCCTTTCGTCCCGAGATGGCCGTGCACGGCAAGTTCGGCCAGCCGTGCCCGGTGTGCGGGGATCCGGTGCAGCGCATCGTCTACGCCGACCGGGAGACGAACTACTGCGCCACGTGCCAGACCGACGGCGTGCTGCTGCGCGATCGGGCGCTGTCACAGCTGCTCAAGGGCGACTGGCCGAAGACCCTCGAGGAGCTCGACGAGCTCAAGCGGCGTTGACGCAGCGTCAGCGCGCGCCGATGCCCGGTGCGCACGGCCGCGGCCGCGGTAGGCTGAGGGCGGAGGTGTGCATGGCCCACCCGCTGCAGGACGTGATGGCCGCCGCCGACGGCTTCCTCGTGATCGGCGAGTCGTCGAAGGGGCGCTTCCCGGCGATGTCGTTCGCCGCCTACACCGCGGTCGGCAAGCGGTTCTACGTGGTCGACCTCGACGGCCTGTCCGAGAGCCGCGGTCCGGTCAAGGGCGGCAAGGTGTACGGCAGCATCGACGAGCTGCCCGCCGAGCGCGGGGATCTGGCCGTGCTGTGGGTCCACCCCCACACCGCGTCGCGTGCCGTGGAGCTCGCGCACGCCGCCGGGTGCACGCGGGTGTGGTTCAGCTTCCAGACCGGCCACCCCGACGCCGTGGCGCGGGCTCGCGAGCTCGGGATGGAGGTCGTCGAGATCGGGCGGTGCCCGGTGTACTACCTGGACGGCACGCCCGCGGCGTGTCGCATGCACACCGCCGTCACGCGGCTGTCGGGCACCTGGCGACGTCCGCCGCAGCTCGATCCCTCGGTGCCGCGCAAGGAGCTCGTGTAGCGGCTCCCCACGGCACCGTCGCCGCCTCGGCACCCACACCGGGGCCGCGCGTGGCAAGCTGTCGGGGGAGGGGCGGTGCAGCGCTACGACGCCATCGTGGTCGGGGCCGGACCGGCGGGGCTGTCGCTCGCCGAGGCGCTGCTCGACGGCCCGATGCGTGGTCGGCAGGTGCTCGTCGTCGACGCGCCGAGCGCGGCGGCCGATCGGCACGCGTTCGCGTGGTGGTCGGATCGGCCGCTGCGGTGGGACGATCTGGCGTGGGCGAGCTGGTCGCGGGTGGCGGTGCGGGGGCCGGGCCAGCGCACGGCGGTCGATCTGGGCGCGTGGCGCTACCGGGTGATCGACGGCGAGGTGCTGCAGCGCACCGTGCGCACCCGACTCCAGGGGCGCGCGGGCCTGACCTGGATCGAGGCCACCGTCGACGGCATCGAGGACGGGCTCACGGAGGCCCGCGTGGTGGCCGGCGCGCAGGCGTGGCACGGGTCGTGGGTGTTCGACAGCCGCTACCGCCTGGGCGATCACGTCGTCGACGACGGGGCGGTCGACCTGCGGCAGGCGTTCTCCGGCTGGTGGATCCGGGCGCCGCGCCCGCTGTTCGACCCCGACCTGCCCGTGCTGATGGACCTCAACCTGCCCCAGGACACGCACCTGCGGTTCCTCTACGTGCTGCCGCGCTCGCCCACGGAGGCGCTCGTGGAGGGCGTGAGCATGGGCCCCGACGCGAGCGTGCCCGACGTGCCCGCGTGGGTGGCGCGCAACCTCGGGGACGACGTGGAGGTCACCCGCGCCGAAGGGGGGATCACCCCGATGACCACGGGCACGTTCCCCCGCCGGGCCGGTCGGCGCGTGCTGAAGGTGGGGGTGGCCGGCGGGCGGATCAAGCCGTCCACCGGCTACGCGCTCGCCCGCATCCTCGCCGACACCGACGCGATCGTCGCCTCGCTGCAGCGCCACGGTCACCCGTTCGATCTGCCCGGTGACGGCTGGCTGTGGCGCTTCCTCGACGCGGTGCTGCTCGACGTCCTCGCGCGCCGTCCGGCCGCCGTCGCCCGCGGCTTCCTGGCCCTGTTCGCCCACAACACGGGGCCCCGCGTGCTGCGCTTCCTCGATCAGCGCGCCGGCGTGCGCGACGTGCTGGCGGTCGGGCTGTCGCTGCCGTGGTGGCCCTTCCTCCGGGCGATGGTCACCCGGGTGGCCGGCACCGTCGCGCGGCGCCTGCGTCCGAGGCCCGCGCTGCCGGGATAGCTGCTCGACCTCGTGTGCGTTGCCTGGAGTCCCGATGCCCCCCGTGCCGACCGTACCCACCGCCGACCTGTCCGACGCCCACGCCGACGTGATCGGCTACCTCGAGCCGCTGTTCCGGCACTACGGCGGGGCGCGCTGCTTCGGCGGCCCGATCCGCACCGTGAAGTGCTTCGAGGACAACACCGTGGTGCGCGAGGCGCTGGAGCAGCCGGGCGACGGCAGCGTGCTGGTCGTCGATGGCGGCGGGTCGCTGCGCTGCGCGCTGGTCGGCGGCAACCTCGCCACGCTCGCCCACCGCAACGGCTGGGCGGGCATCCTGGTGTTCGGCTGCGTCCGCGACGCCGTCGAGCTGATCGAGGCCCCCGTGGGCGTGATGGCGCTGGGCACCCACCCGCGCAAGAGCTGGAAGCGCGGGGAGGGGGAGGTCGACCTCGAGGTGGGCTTCGCGGGGGTCACCCTGGAGCCCGGTGCGTGGCTCTACGCCGACGACGATGGGGTGATCGTGGCGCCCCACCGCCTCGACGCCTGAGCGACGCGCGGGCGCCCGTCGCCGGACGCCCGCGACGACCGCGTCAGGGAAGGAACGTGACGCGACCCTGCCCGCCCTCGGGGTAGTCGACGGCCGGCACGGTACCGCCGAGCCCGTCGACGATGAAGGTGCGGAGCGCCTGCTGGTAGCTGACGCCGAGCACCTCGAAGGGCAGGCCGCGGAACGGGTAGCCGTCGCCGCCGCGGGCGAGGAAGTCGATGACCGCGATGTCGAGGTCGGCGCCGGGCTGCACCACGCCGCCGGTCACCAGCACGGTGCCGTCGTCCAGCGTCAGCTCCACCACCCGGGAGCCGGGCTGGGTGATCACGCCGCTGCCGTCGGCGAGCTGGGGCGTGCCGGACAGGTCGTAGACCACCGACAGGCCGGCGACCTGGGCGAAGCGACCGTCGGTGAACTCGACGCGCGACGCCGCGTTCTCGAAGAGCTCCTTGACCTGGTCGCGGGACACGCCCGGCACGATGGTCAGGAAGTTCGAGAAGGGCAGCATGTCGAAGGTGTCGAGCTCGGTCAGGTCGCCGACCGGGATCACGTCGTCGTTGCGGATGCCGCCGCCGTTGGTGAACGCGAACGCCGGCGAGGGCAGCGCGCGCACGGGGGCGAGCGCACGGGCCTGCCACAGGAAGGCGTCGGCGATCAGATCGCCCTGGTTGGTCTCCTGGGTGCGGACGTGGCTGCGCACGCCGTCGAGCGCCACCTCGGTGGTGCCGATGACGGAGGCCGCGAGATCGTCGACGGCGGCCTGGATCGGGGTCTCCACGGTGGCGGCGATCGTGGCGTCGGGGGTGACGGCGTCGTCGTAGGCGCCGCCGATGACGCGCTGCGGGCCCGACAGGCCGTCGTCGACACCGACGACGCGGCCGGCGCCGTCGAAGCGCGCGACCAGGCGACCGATGTAGCGGTAGCCGCCGCTCGTGGTGACGACGGGCACGCTGGCGCCGTCCGCGCCCACGGCGGTGAGCGGGTAGGCCCCGTCGGGCGCGGGGGCGCCGGGCAGCAGCAGGTCGTCGGGGTTGGCGAGCAGCTCGTCGCCGCCGCCGGCCACCGCGAGGTCGACGCCCGACAGCGTGGGCAGCAGGGCGAGGTCCTCGTCGACGCTCTGCAGGTGGGAGATCAGCACGATGATGTCGACGCCCTGGGCCGTCAGCGCGTCGATCTCGGCCTGGACGGCAGGGCCGACGGCGTTCACGACGACGTCGCGCGGCGAGCTGATCTGCGGCAGCACCTCGGTGGTGGCGCCGACGATGCCCACCTGGCGGCCGGCGACGGTCACGACGTGGGAGCTGGCGATGCGACCGGCCTGGGCCAGGGCGTGCAGGGCGGCCTCGGCGCTCACGTCGAGGTTGGCCGACAGGAAGGTCTCCCCGTTCGGGAAGCCGCTGATGAAGTCGGCGAGGACGTCGGGGCCGAAGTCGAAGTCGTGGTTGCCCAGGCACAGGGCATCGAAGCCCGCGGCGCCGAGCACGAGGCTGTCGTAGAACGGGACGCCGTGGTCGAGGCTGGCGCCGAACACCGGTCCGGCCAGGTAGTTGTCGCCCGAGGTGACGGCGACCACGCCCGCGGCGTCGCCGCTGCGGCCGTAGCCGGCGGCCTCGCCGCGCAGGGCGTCCATGAGGGCGACGAAGCGTGCGGCCCCACCGGCGTCGCCGTCGGGCAGCAGGAGCGACTCGCCGTCGTTGGCGTGCAGCAGCGTCAGCCACAGCTCGGGGGCCTCGACGTCGTCCTCCAACAGGTTGGAGATGCGGTAGGCCGCGCCGTCCACCGCGACGGCCTGCAGGTCGATGGGGCCGAGCGTGGCGTTCGCGGGCACGGCGACGTCGAACACCACGGTGCCGTGGGCGTCGGCCGTGCCGGCGCCGAGGCGGGCGGCGCGGCGCTTGAGGTCGAGGCAGTCGGGGGCGAGCTGAGGCGGGCACACGGGCGTGCCGATCTGCGCGCGGCTCGACAGCAGGTAGACCCGCGCGCCGGGGGCGGCGTTGTAGACCACCACGCGGGCGGAGCCGCCGGCGACGAGGTCGTCGAAGGCCGTCAGCGCGAGCGTGGTGGGCGCTGGCGGCAGCTGGTCGTCGGGGAACGACGCCACCGACGCGCTGGCGACGATGCCCTCGGGGTCGGGGGACGTGGCGAGCTCGCCGGGCGCGGTGGCGCAGGCGGCGAGCGACAGCAGGATGGACAGGGAGACGGGACGCATGGGCAGACCTCCTGGGTGCTCCGGAGGCGTAGCGACGGTGGACGGACCCGCGCCGTGCACGGACGGTGGCGATGCCGCGACGATGGTTCGACCGCCGTGACGGCCGGGCGAAGGCGTGAACGTGCGGTGGCGGTCGCCGTGGATACCGGCCGGATCGTGCCGCTCGCGTGCCGCGTGCGCCCCGGTGCCGCGCTGGGGCATGATGGCGCCCGCGTTCCCCGGAGTCGTGATGCGCTGGCTGGTCCCCGTCCTCGTCGTCGCCGCGGCTGGCTGCCCGGGGGAGCCCGTGCCCGACGACGTCGACCCGTGTGACGGCCCGATCGTGTGGGCGGTCGAGGGCGACACGCTCACCGCCGACGTCGTCGGGTGTGGCGGCCTGGCGCTCACGGCGCGCGTGGTCGGGGACGGGCAGGTGACCGTCGACCTGGGCGCGCACGACGCCGACGGGGCGCTGGTGCTCGACCCGGTGCTGACGGCTCGGGGCGACGCTCAGGTGCGCGGCCTCGTGCTCGAGGGCACCTGGACGCTGGGCGGCTCACCGCGCCTGTGGCGCCAGGGCTACCAGTCGTGGTCGTGGTCGGGCGTGGTGACGCTCCCCGATGCGCTGTCGCTCCCGCTCGACGACGACGGCCTGCCGGCGGTGGGGGGAGACGGGGACGCGTTCAGCCTCCCCCAGGAGACGGCGCACACCTCGTGGTGGGGGGCGCTGCTGGGCAGCGACGCGGGCGGCGCGCTGCTGGCGCACGCGACGTCTGCGGCCCACGACCGCGTGTGGATGGGCTTCGACGCGGCGCAGGCGTGGGTGGTGTGGGGCGGGCGCGGCGAGACGTGGACCCTGGCCGACGGCGCCACCCGCGCGCTGGACGGGCTGCGCATCGCCTGGGGGCGCGACAGCCAGGCGCTGGCGGCGTCGTGGCCGGCCCACACCGACGTCACGCCACCCGCGGTGGTGCCCCCGTCGGGGTGGGCCTCCTGGTACGAGCTGTGGGCCGACGTCAGCGAGCAGGACGTCCGTGACAACGCTGCCGTGCTCGCCGACGCGGCGCCCGACGCCGAGGTGGTGCAGATCGACGACGGCTGGTCGGGCCCGTGGGGCGACTGGCACCCGAACGCGCGGTTCCCGAGCGGCATCGACGGGCTCGCTTCGGACCTCGACGGCGACGGGTTCACCCCCGGCCTCTGGATGGCGCCGCTGTACGTGGACCGGTCGACGTCGACCTTCCAGGACCACGACGACTGGTGGGTGCGCGATCTCGACGGCGTGCCGCTGCGGTTCACCAACGCGGGCACCGGCGACTACGCCGTCCTCGACGTCACCCACCCGGACGCGGCGGCATGGCTGCACGGTGAGCTCACGCGCCTCGCGGGCGAGGGCATCCGCTACTTCAAGCTCGACTTCCTGTACGCCGGCGCCGAGGTGGGCCTGCGCCACGACGACGTCACCGGCATCGAGGCGTACGCGCAGGCGATGGCGTTGTTCCGCGATGCGCTGCCCGACGCCTTCCTGCTCGCCTGCGGCGCGCCGCTGCAGCCGTCGGCGGGCACCTTCGACGCCTACCGCTCCGGCGCCGACATCGCCTTCGAGCTGACCGCCGACCCCGACCGTGCCTATGCGCGCTGGCAGCTGCGGCAGACGGTGGCGCGCGGGTTCCTGCACGGCCGCTGGTGGTGGAACGACGCGGACGGCCTGCTGGTCCGTCGGCCGCTCACCGACGCCGACGTCTCCGGGATGGTGGTGTCGATGATCGTGTCCGGCGGCGTATGGCTGCTCAGTGACGACCTCACGCAGCTCGACGCCGACGCGCCGGACCGCCTCGCGCTGGCAGCGCGGGCCGACCTCCGACGGTTCCGCGGCACGACGGCGGTGCCGCGGTCGCCGTGGGCGGCCGTGTCGGGGCTCGACGGCAGCCCGCTCATCGAGTCCTTCCAGCCCGACGACACGCACCCGGTGGTGTGGGACCTGTCGACGGGCCACGTGGCGGCCGTGAACCTGATGGATGCGCCGGTGAGCGTGGAGCTGCCGGTGGGGCACGAGCTGCTGGCCGACGTCGACACCGCCGGCGGCGCCACCGTGCTTGCGCCGGGGGAGGGCGTGGTGGTGCTGCCCGACGGCGTCGCGCCCACCTGGCCCGAGCTGGCGCCGTGGCGCTGGTGAGCGGCGGGCGCGCGTCGACGGCCACCGGGGCGGTCGCGATCTGCTAGCCTCGGGCTTCGTTCCCGGGAGGGTGAGATGAACCGTTCGTGGACGGGCCTGCTGTGGCTGGCCCTGGTGGCGTGTGGTGGGGTCGTCGGCGACGCGGGCGCGCCGCGTGACGCCGGGCTCGGGGTGGTGGAGAACGCCGACGCGGCGGCCGCGTTCGCCGCGACGCTGCCCGGCGCGCGGGTGCCTGCGCCGCGGCTGATGCGCCTGGACCTGCCCGACCTGCCCATCGGGGGCTCGGCGCTGGCGACGGTGCACGGCGCGCCCGCCGGCCAACGGGTCTACGTGGTGGTGAGCCCGGCGTTCACCGGCACGGTGGCCTGCCCGCCGCAGACCGCGCCGGAGTGCCTGGGCATCGGTCGCCCGCTGTTCGTGCTGGGCTCGGCGATCGCCGACGCGTCGGGCGATGCCACGGTCACGGTCAACGTCCCCCCGCCGGCCCCGGCGGTCGAGGTGATGCTGCAGGCCGTGAGCGTGCCGACCGGTCTGGTCTACGTGAGCAACGTGCCGGTGCGGCAGCTGTACGTGCCCGTCGTCGACACGGACACGGACACCGACACGGACACCGACACCGACGTGCCGCTGACCTGCGTGGTGGTCGACTGCGACGAGGCTGTGTTCGTGAGCGCCACGGGTGGCACCACCGCCACGGGCACGCAGAACGACCCGTTCCCCACGATCGGCGAGGGCATCTCGCTGGCGTCCCAGGACCCGGCCAAGACCACGGTGCTCGTCGCGGGCGGGTCGTACAACGAGCGGGTGACGCTCGGCGACGGCGTCGCGCTCTACGGTGGCTTCGACGTCGCGTTCACGGAGCGCGACACCACCACCCACCCGGTGAACCTCACCGCGCCGGCCACGCCGGTGCTCATGGTCACCGCGTCGACGGGCGCCCTCGTCGACGGCTTCCACGTCACCGCACCCGGCGCCACCGGGCTCGCGGGGTCGAGCATCGGGGTGCGCGCGGTCAGCGCCGTCGACCTCGTGCTGCGCGACGTGCACGTGGACGCGGGCACCGGCGGCCCGGGTGTCACCGGCATGGCCGGCGCCACGGGCGGCATCGGCGCCAGCGGGAGCAGCGGCAGCCCGGGCTGCGAGGACGGCGGCACGCTCTGCTCGTCGTGCAGCCGACCCGCTGCCGGCATCGGCGGGCTCGCGGGCACGTGCGGCCGGGCCGGCGGCAGCGGCGGCGTGCCCGGGAACGGGACGGGCGCTGGTGGGTCCGGCTTCCCGGGCTCGGGTGGTGCGAGCGGCGGCTCTGGCGGCCCGTCGCTCGGCAACGGGGGCGCGGGGGCCCCGGGCCTGCCCGGTGCGCCCGGCGTCGCCGGTGTGCCGGGCGGTGCGTTGGGGACGTTCTCCCCGACCGGCGGGTACGCGCCGAGCAACGGCGGCGTCGGCACCACGGGCTCGACCGGCGGCGGCGGCGGCGGTGGCGGCGGCGGCGGTGGCGGCACCAACCTCTGCGACTCCTACGGCTCCTCCGGCGGCGGCGGCGGCGCGGGCGGCTGCGGAGGCCTCGGCGGTGGCGGTGGCGGCGGCGGCGGCGGCTCCTTCGGCGTGGTGCTCGTCGACACCAGCGCGGTCCTCGAGGACTGCACGGTGACGACCTCCATCGGCGGCGACGGCGCCGGCGGTGGCACGGCGGGATCGGGTGGCAGCGGCGGCAACGGCGGTCCCCCCGGTCCCTACGGTGGCTCCGACGAGCAGGACGACGCCGGCAACGGCGGCGCCGGCGGCCACGGCGGCACCGGCGGCGTCGGTGGCGTCGGCGGCGCGGGCGGCGGCGGTCCGTCCATCGCGGTGGTGTGTGTCGGCACCGCCTCGCAGACCGCGGTCAGTTCCACCTTCGTGCCGGGCACGGGCGGTGCGGGTGGCACGTCGCCCAACGGCGTCACGGCGCCGTCGGGGCTGGTCACCCCCGTCTACGGCTGCGCGCCGTAGGCGGTCGCGTCGTCGCGGCCGGACGTCCGCGACGGGACGTCCGCGCCGCGCGACCGCGAACGGTCAGGCGCCGACGAGCTCGTCGCGCAGCACCCGCTTGAGGATCTTGCCGGTGGGCCCCTTCGGCAGGCTGTCGCGCACGTGGACGACCCGCGGGTACTTGTAGGCGGCGAGCTGCTCCTTGCACCAGGCCACCACCTCGTCGGCGGTGACGGTCTTGCCGGGCTTGCAGGCGACGACGGCGTGGACCTCCTCCCCGTGGCTGTCGTGGGGCACGCCGACCACGGCGGCCTCGCCGATGGCGGGGTGGGCGTAGAGCACCTCCTCCACCTCGCGCGGGTACACGTTGAAGCCACCCCGCAGGATCATGTCCTTCTTGCGGTCGACGATCCGGTAGTAGCCGTCGGCGTCGACGATCCCGATGTCGCCAGAGTGGAACCAGCCGTCGCGGATGGCCTCGGCGGTGGCCTCGGGGCGCTTGTAGTAGCCCCGCATGACGTTGTGCCCCTTGATGCAGATCTCGCCGGGCGTGTCGACGTCGCGGACCACGCCGCCCTGGTCGTCCTCCAGGCGGAACTGCACGCCGCGGATCGGCAGACCGATGGAGCCGGCCTTCTTGGGCACGTCGAGGCGGTTGAACGAGGCCACCGGCGACGTCTCGGACAGGCCGTAGCCCTCGAGGATGTTGACGCCGTACTTGTCGTCGAAGGCGCGCATCACCTCGACGGGCATCGCCGAGCCGCCGGAGACGCACAGGCGCAGCGACGACAGGTCGTAGGCGTCGGCGCCGGGGTGGTGCAGCAGCGCGAAGTACATGGTGGGCACGCCGGCGAACAGCGTGACGCCGTGGCGCGCCATGAGCCCGAACGCGTCGTCGGGGGTGAACCGCGGCAGCAGCACGACGTGACCGCCGGTCGACAGCATGCCGTTCTGGACCACCGTCTGGCCGAAGCTGTGGAACAGCGGCAGCGTGGCGAGCGCCACGTCGCCGGCCTGCACCTTGAGCAGGTCGGTGCGCACGTAGTCGGCGTTGTAGAACATGTTGAAGTGGGTGAGCTCGGCACCCTTCGGCTTCCCCGTGGTGCCGGAGGTGTACAGGATCACCGCCGTGTCGTCGGGCATGGTGGTGTGGTGGTCGTCGACCGGATCCGACCCGCCCACGAGCGCGGTGAAGCTCTCGGCACCGGCCGGCGCGCTCGTGTCGGTGGCGTCGGCCCGCGCGACGATCAGGCTGCTTGCAGTGGGCCACGCGGTCGAAGCCCGGTTGCGCGGCCTCCAGGAAGCCCTCCCAGGCGACGAGCACGGCCGCGTCGGCGTCGTCGAGGTGGCCGAGCCACCTCCGGCGCGGTGGCCAGCACGTTGAGCGGCACCACCGGGCAGCCTGCGCGTGTGGGCGCCGTAGTAGGCGATCGTGAACTGGGGGACGTTGGGCAGCAGCAGCGCCACGTGCTGACCCGGCCTTACGCCGAGGCGGCGCAGGGCGCTGGCGAAGCGCCGCGCGTGGCCGTCGAGCGTGGCGTACGACAGGGTGCGCGGACCGATCGTCAGCGCGGGGGCGTCGGGCGTGGCGTGGGCCGACGTCTGCAGCAGGGTGGCGAGGTTGAGGGACATGGCGCGCTCCGGGCAGGTGCACCGCACACCCTATGCGACGCGGCCCGGGCGTGGGGTCGTCACCGTGCGACCACCTCGGCGTGACGCACGAGCAGCGTAGCCGTCGCCGCGCTGCAGGCCGATCCGAGCTGGAGGCCGTCGGGCTGGGCCGGCAGCGGCGTGTCCAGCGGCAGCTCGATGGTGTCGTCGTCGGGCGTGATCGTGACCAGGCGCTCCAGGACGGGGCCGTCGCGGGTGACCAGGCGCACGCGGGCGTGGACGGCGTCCTCGGCAGGGAAGCGACGTACATCCGCAGCGCGAGGTGGGTGCCCGCGCGCGGTGAGCGTGTGGGGGAAGCGCGGCACGAAGGCCACCGTCTCGGTGGGGTAGACCCACACCCAGGTCTGGCACGTGCGATCGTTGGACAGGGCGAGGTGCCAGTCGGCGTCGTCGGTGCCCTTGGGCGAGCGCCACCTCGGTGATGCCCTCCCTCGTCGAAGTCCGACAGGGTGATCGGCCGCGCCACGGACGAGACCAGCTTGAGCTGCTGGCACTTGTAGGGCTTGTTGGCCGCCACGCCCTCGCGCACGCGGGCGCCCGAGATCGCCTGCTCGCGGGGCTGGGCGCGGACGCGTGCGCGCCCGTCGTGGACGGTGACCTCGCCGCGGATCCGTGGGGGCTCGCTTGGGCGCCTTGGTGACGGTGCCCTGCACGCCGGGCCGAGGCCGACGTGGTCGCCGAGGGTGTCGGGCAGGCCGACCCACCACGCCTCCTGGTCGCCCTCCTCCACCACGAGGCCCCGCACGGCGAGCCAGGGCCCGTTGGGGGGCGAGCTGACCACGGCGCGCAGGGGCCCGGTGACCTCGACCGTGTCGCTCGCGACCCAGTTGAGGCCGGAGCGCGCGATCGGCAGCGGCAGCCCGGAGATGCGCACCTCCGGACCGAGGGCGCCCGGGATGAGCTCGGTGAGCACCATGCGGACCACGGCACCCTCGGCGAGCTCGTGGGCGTCGGGGTCGGCCCAGCCGAGGGCCGTGCCGGGGGGCCACCAGGTAGAGGTCCTGGCGGCGGCGGCGACGTCGCCCCGCTTGCGGCGACCGGGGATCGGCACCTCGTTGGCCCAGTGGGCCTGCAGCCGGTCCGGGTCGGGATGCGGGGCCTGGGTGCGCACGAACGCGCGGTGGTTGGTCTGGGCGAAGGAGCCGTCGCAGTCGCGCGCGCCCCTCGGGGGAGCACGTGGGGGGTGAGCGGCTCGCCGTCGTAGGTGAGGCGCAGGGGCGAGGCGAGCCCGAGTCCCATGTCCTCCAGGGCCTTGTCGGACAGGCCCGTGAGCCACGGCGCCATGTAGGCGACGAGCTCGCACGGGTGCTTCGACGGCTGGACCTGCACGAGGTCGACCGCGGGCATCTTGCCCTTGCGGCGCACCTTCTCCGGATCGAGCAGCGGCGGTGGCGGGGTGAGGAAGCCCGGCGCCAGCGCGCGTCGAGGTCGGTGAGCTGCTCGGCGAGGGCGTTGGTGAACAGGACCGCGGACTCCTTCGACATGTGGCCGCGGTCGATCCAGCCGTCCGGGGGGATGTCGAGCGTGGTCAGGTCGACGTGAGGCCACGCCGCGCTCTGCGGAAGCCACTCGGCCCACGCCGCTCGTCGGCCGCCGTGGCGGCCATGTCGTTGCGGGCCTGGGGCAGGCCGACCACCACGAGATCGGCGCCGTGGCTGCGCACCAGGTCGACCAGCTCGGGGACGAGCGTGGCGTCGAGGGCGCCGGCAGCGGCACCCGACGTGGCGCTCCGACCGGCCTCGACCACGGGGATCATGCGCGCCGTGCGCCGGTCCATGTCGCCCTGGTCGCCGAGCACGTGGGACGCGGCCCGCTCCATGCGCTCGTCGGCGTCGCCGGGGACCATCTGCCCCGGCGCGTGCGCGCGATGTCGTCGAGCAGTGACTGGCGCCGCTGCATCCACGGGCGCGCGCCTTGTCCCACGGGGTGTCGGCGATGAGCGTGCCGTGGAGCTTGGCGTCGACGGCGGCAGGGGCAGGGCGAGCTCGGGCGCGCGAAGTCCTCGAGCACGCGCACGCCCGGACGGTCGGTCTGGCGCAGGTGGGTCCACGACATCGGCACCACCAGCCACCGACGGCGTGTGGCCCGGGTCGAAGACCAGCGTCTGCAGCAGCGGCACCAGCGCCACGAGGTTCGACGACGGGATCGTCAGCATCAGCGGCGGCGCGTCGGTGTGCAGGCGGCGCTGCAGCAGGTCGGGCAGCGAACGAGACGTTGGCCTGCGAGTTGCCGACGACGACCGCCTGGCGCCGTGGGGGCGGCGACGTTGGCCAGCCGCACGGCCTCGCGGGAGGGCTTTGTAGGCGACGTCACCGTCGGCGGTGAACGCGCCGCCCGACGCCAGCCAGGCGAGCGCCAGCACCGGGGGCGCCGCCAGGGCCGCCAGACGCGTCAGCCACAGCGGGGGCGTGTCCCCGGCCAGGTCGTGCTCGAGCGTCGCGGTCACGGGCCCCTGGAGACGACCGGCGGGTATCCCGTCACGGTGTGCACGGCGTGCAAACCCTCGCACGGCGTGCGCTGCGCGACACCGTCAGAACGAGGCGGTGGTGACCACGTTCGAGACGGTGCAGGTCGACAGCTCGACCGCGACGAAGTCGTAGGTGCGACCTGCGGCGCTGGTGCCGGCGCGATCCACGCGGCTGATCGTGGCGGCGCCGCCGACGTTGGCGCTGGCGCTGCCGACGACGACCGGGGCCGCGATCGGCACCGTGACGCCGGCGCAGCCTGGCACGTTGGTGGTGCCGCCGGAGCGACCGGCCACCAGCGTGACCGAGGCGCCGCCGGTGGCGCCGGTGACGTCGCCGAGATCCGCTGGCCGGCGATGGTGGGCGAGCGCATGGCGAGCGTGAGCGGCGCGTCGACGGCCAGCTCCATGCTGTAGCGCTGGCGGCGCCCTGGTAGCCGTAGACCTGGACGTAGAACGTGCCCGTGGCGCCCGCCTCGTAGGTGATCGACTCGGCGTCGTCGGTGCCCTGGGAGATGCCCACCGGGTGCCGCCCGGGCGCGTGCCAGCTTCACGTCGAGGTCGCCGGCGGCGTCGCTGAAGAAGATGTCGGCGGTGAGCACGTCGCCCGCGTTCAGCGGGATGGCGTACCAGTCGTCGTCGGTGGTGCAGATCGCGAGGTTGGCGTAGGCGCTGGCGGTGACCGGATCGGGCCGCGCTGCCGATCGCGTCGTTGTCCTCGAAGCTGTCGTCGGCGCAGCCCGACGTGGCGCCGGTGCCGCCAGCATGGCGAGCGCGTAGCTGTTCCCGCGACGGCGCCGTTGTAGCCGTAGACGCGCAGGTCGAGCGTGCCGGTGGCCGTGGGCGTGTAGGTGATGGCTCTCGGAGTTCGACGTGCCCTGGCTGATCGCCACGCGCGTGCCGCTGTTCCACAGGCTGGATGTCGATGTCGCTGGCGCTGTGCGTGAACGTGGCCGTGATGCTGACGGGCACGCCGCTCGTGACGTCGAGGGCGTACCAGTCGTCGTCGCTGGCGCAGACCTGCAGGTTCGGGAACGTGCCGTTGCCGAGCGGGGCGCCGCAACTCGGTGTCGTTCTCCTCGTAGGCGTCCTCGGTGCACGTGCCGCCCGTCGAGCCGCCCGGGATCTGGCGCTGCCACAGGAGGCCTTGGCCTCGCGCCCTCCCAGCCGGGGCAGCCGCTGTCGGGGCAGACGTTGGATACGTAGGCAGCTGCCGCTGCGGACGAAGTCGGTGTTGCCGCGGACGAGGATGCCCTCGACCCTGCAGCGTGTTGGCGTTGACCACGGGCGAGCCGCTGTTGCCGCCGTAGCTGTCGACGTTGGCCTCGAAGTAGCTGGTGGGGGAGGCGTCGCGGACGGGTGGCGCCGCCGGCGATCTTGATCGGCAGGCCGCTGGGGTGGCCGAGCAGCACGAGCGGGGTGCCGTTGGTGACCGAGCCGCTGCTGCGCACGGCCATCGCGGTGTCGCCGACGATCGTGCGGATCGACGCGGACGACGGCGTAGTCCTGCGCCCGACTGGGCGCAGCCACGATGCTCGAGCAGCTGTAGACGTCGTTGTCGTCGACCGTGGTGCGGGCGCTCGACGCGCTGTTCATGCGGAAGCCGAACACGAACTTCGTGGACGAACAGTCCGACGACGACACGCAGTGGCCGGCGGTGGCGACCGTGTCGGGGCCGACCATGAACGCGGTGCAGTAGCCGGGGTCGGGCTGGCTGTAGAACGGCTCGCTGGAGCAGAGGCTGTTGTGGCCGCCGTAGGTGCCCGGACGTGATGCGCGAGGTGCTGCCCGACAGGTTGGTGACCTGGGAGCTGGAGACGACCACGGCGGTGGCGTCGGCCAGGGCGAGCAGCGCGGGTCGCTGACCTGGTAGTAGTCGAGGCGGTTGTCGGTGCCGTAGACGACGGAAGCGGCGGCGTCCGCGACGGGTGCGACGTCGTTCCGCCCGGCGCCGTCGCACGCAGTCATCGCGACGGTCAGGCCGATCAGCGGGATCAAGCGCATGGAGGTCCTCCCGGTGGCTCGTCCCTCGTAATCGGCGCGGATCGCCCCGATCGGAGCGTGTGCGTTTTCGCACACTCCTGAAGGAGCCGTGCCGGCGACTTCACACTCCGGAAGGAGCCGCCGGCGACTTCACGCGCTCCGGAAGGAGACCGCCTCCGACGGACCAGGCCGAGGAGCAGCGCGTTGAACGCGAGTGCACGCGCCCGCGGGCTTCTCCACCGGTGGCGCGACAGAGCCGCAGCGGCACCATCGCGCGCGTAAGCCCTGCAGCGCCTCGTCGAGCGCGGCGGCGGTCTGGTCGAGGGTGAGCGCGGCGTCGCCCGAGCGGGAAGACTGCTCGACCGTCTGGGCTGCAGGGCCGGTGTTGTCGGCCAGCCACGCCGCGCCGGTCCTCGTTGGACGCGAACACGATCTCGGCCGGCGGACACAGCGACCGGCCGTCGGCCAGCCGTCCGCGACCGGTTGGCGTTGCTGCGGGAGACCGCGGGGGCGCAGTGGGTGACCAGCGTGGCGTCGCGCGTGCGCGGCACGTCCGGCATGTCGGGGTTGAGCACGAACAGCGGGTCGACCGTCATCTCGTCGGGCGAGACCGAGCTCGTGGAGGCGCGTGACGTAGGGGCAGGCCGTCGACCAGCTCCTGGGCGTGCTTCATCGCTGGGATCCACGACGCTTCCAGTTCGTCGGCCAGCGCCGCCGCGTCGAGCGTGAACGACGTGGTGGTGAAGCACTGGATGCGCGAGGCGGAGAACGCCACCTCGGTCTGGCTGGACTGCGCCACGAACGGGCTCATCGACGGCGTGATCAGGTCGCGCAGGATCGGTGGCGGTGCCCGGCGACACCGGGAAGCCGGCGGCGCCCATCTGCTGGATGGCGGTGGAGGCGTCGGCCACGCCGAGCTGGCGCAGGAAGCCGACGTCGTAGCGGTTCGACGACCAGAACTGGCCGGCGAGGCGCCACGTGGCGCCCGCGAAGTCGGTGGCGAAGGCCTGACCGCCGGCTTCGCCGGCCGCGCGGCGCACGACGTCGGCGTAGTTGGCGCCCGCACCGACCCAGTCGACCGCGAAGGCTTGACCGTGACGTGGAGGTAGTTCTCGGGACGGCGCGGGCGCTGCCGGCACGAACGGCTGCAGCGGCGTCGTCGACCGCGGGTCCACCGACGTCAGGTAGAGCGGGATCTGCGGCCCGAGCCCGGGAGCTAGGTCAGCTGGATCGGCACGAGGTCGCTGGCGGACTTGTCCTTCTGCAGCCGCAGCGCGGCCACCCAGGCGCAGCCTGGCCCACGTAGGGGGCGAGGCGCTCGGCGGTGACGTCAGGCAGGTAGTAGTCGCGCGGACGCCAGCCAGGAGACCAGGTCCTCGACCGTGTCGGCCTGGATCACGGCGGTCTCGTAGGGACCGACGGGGCCCTCGCGACGCCGACGGTGACGCCACCGCCGTCGCCGTTCGTCACCGCGTCGTCGACGACGACGCTCCCGATGGCGGTCTCGGAACCGGACGAGCGACAGGTCGTCCTTGCACTGGCCCTTCTGCTCGAAGCGGCTGAGCTGCCAGAGCGGGAACGTGCTGTCGCCGAGCACGCGCAGCACGTCGTCGACGGACGTGGACAGCGTGGGCTGGGCGGGCACGGGCAGGATCCAGGCGAACTGCTCGGCGGGGCCGGTGTAGCGCGATCTGGACCTGGACAGGTCGATGGTGCCCTTGGCCCCGGCGACGGCGAACAGGATCTTCGCTCGCCGCCTGGTCGACCGGCTGCTGGACATTGCTGCAGAACAGTCGTACCGCCGCGGCTCCGCGAGCGCGGGTGACGGCGCCAGGACGGCGGCCGTCAGCAGGGTGGCCCGCGATGCGCATGGTCGTCTCTCCCCCTGAACCCCGAGCCAGCCTAGCCTCAGGTCACGGAGTCCGCCGCTTCGTCGCGGGCTGTCGGCGGACTGGCGGGGCCGGCCGCCTGGGGATCCTCTCGTCGTCCCCAGGCTCCGAGGAGGACGCGTGTTCGACGGCTTCTCCCCAGCTTCTGGACGCCGCTGGCGTTCTCGCGCACCGTCAAGCGCAGTCCCAGTCGGACGCGGTGCTGGCCGGGCTGGCACGTCGTGCTGTGGCGCGACCGGGACGGCACGCCCCACGCGCGCGACCAGTGCCCCCACCGCGGCGACCGCCTGTCCCGCGGCACCGTGATGCCCGACGGCACGCTGCAGTGCCCGTTCCAGCGGCTGGCAGTACGGCGGGGACGGTGCCTGCACCCACGTGCCGTTCAACGACCGCCTGTCGAGCCAGACCAGCTCGAGTCGCATCGCGCTGGGGCGCTGCCCTGCGCCGAGCGTGGCGGGATGGTGTGGGTGTTCACCGAGGTGGCGCCCGACGAGGTCCCGCCGCTGCCGGCCATCCCCGACAGCCCTCACCGACCCCGGCTACGCGGGACGCAGTTCGAGCAGGTGTGGTCCACGCACTGGACCCGCGCGATGGAGAACATGCTCGACGCGCCCCACCTGCCGTACGTGCACCGGCGCACCATCGGCGCGTTCAGCCGCAGCGCGGCGCGTGGCTGGCGCCACGATGGACATCGAGGTGCAGGCCAACGACCACGGCTTCCGCACCTGGCAGCACATCGGCGGGCGATCGAGGGGTCGTGGCTGGACTGGTACCGACCCCACGGCATGGTGCTCAACATCCCCGTGCCCGGTCGCGTGATGCGCATGCACGTCTACTGCGTGCCCGAGGGCCCCGACCGGGTGCGGATGATGCTGACGTCGGCGCGGTCGTTCGGCCTGTACAACCCGCTGTTCAAGCTGACCGACCTGGTCAACGCGCGGGTGCTGTCGGAGGACCGCCGCGTGCTCGAGGACTGCCAGCCCCCCGAGGTGCCGCGCCCGCGGAGGAGACGAGCGTAGCGCACCGACAAGGCCACGCTGCGCTTCCGCGCCTGGTACCGCGAGCACATCGCGAAGGACGCGGACAGCGCGCCGCCAGCTAGGTCGTACGCACAGGCGGACCGGGAGGGCGGCCATGGATGCGTGGGTGGTGGACGGCGGCTTCGGTCTCGACCGGCTGGTCCGGACGACGCGTCCCGAGCCGGCGCCCGGTCCGGGCCAGGTGCGGGTGCGGCTGACGGCCGTGTCGCTGAACTACCGCGACCTGCTGATGGTCACCGGGCAGTACAACCCGCGGCAGCGCCTGCCGCGGTCCGTGCAGCGACGCTACGTGGGCCGGCGTCGACGCCGTGGGTGACGGCGTGGACGGGGTGTGGCGTGGGGGATCGGGTCGAACCGATCTTCTGCCAGGGCTGGTGGGGCCGGGACGTGCCGCCCACGCTGAACGGGTCCACCCTGGCGCGGGCCGGAACGGTGGCATCGCCTGCAGCAGTCCGTGGTGCTCCCGGCCCACGGCGCGTGGTGCACGTGCCCGCCCACCTCACCGACGAGGAGGCCGCCACGCTGCCGTGCCGGGGTCACGCGTGGCGGGCGCTGGTCACCGAGGGCGGGGTGACCGCCGGGTCCACCGTGCTCACGCTGGGCACGGGCGGCGTGTCGACGGTGTCGCGATCCTGATCGCTCGGTGCGCTGGCGCGACCGTGCTGGTCACGTCGTCGTCGGCCGACCGGCTGGCGCGAGCCCGCGCGCCCGGTGCCGCGGTGGGCATCGACTACACGGTCGATCCGACGTGGGGACGCACGGTGGTCGGCGCCACCGGCGGGCGGGGGGTGGACCGTCGTCGAGCTGGGCGGCGCAGGCGCACCCTCGACCAGTCGCTGGCGGCGGTGCGCCCGGGCGGGCGGGTGGCCCTCATCGCAACCTCGCGGGTCTGGACGCCCAGCTGTCGCTGGCCAAGGCGCGGCCGCGGGGTGCGCCTGCAGGGCGTGCTCGTGGGCAGCCGGGACGACCACGTCGCGCTGAACCGCGCGCGCCGTCGCCCATCCCGACGTCCGCCGCTCGTCGACCGGTGTTCGGCTGGGACGCGTCCCCGCGGCGTTCGACCAGCTCCCGCCGGGGCGGTCACATGGGCAAGCTCGTGGTGCGGGTCGACTGACGACGCGGCGCGACCGCACTCCGGAGTGGGAATGGACCGGCAACGGCTGGGTCGGATCGTGCGCCTGCGGCCCCGATCGTCGGCGGGATGGTGAGCCAGAACGTGCTCAACTCGTGGACACCGCGATGGTGGGCTCGCTGGGCACCGACGCGCTGGCGGGCGTCGGCGTGGGCGGGTTCTCGTTCTTCATGTCGTTCGCCGCGATCACCGGCCTGTCGTCGGCGGTGCAGGCGATGAGCGCGCGACGGCTCACCGGAAGGCAACGTGGACCAGGCGGCCACGCCGCTGCACGCCGGCCTGACCATCGCGCTCGTGGTGGGCGTGCCGCTGGCGGCGAGCGCTGTACCGGCTCGCCCCGCACGTGATCGCGTCCACCGACCCCGCGGTGCTCGAGCACGCGGTGCCGTACTACCGCGCCCGGGTCGTGGCGCTGGCCGCGGTCGGCGCGAACTTCGCGTTCCGCGGGTTCTGGAACGGGGTGAACCGGCACGGGGCTGTACTTCCGCACCCTGATCCTGATGCACGTGAGCAACGTGGTGGTCTCAGTACGCGCTCATCTTCGGGGTGGCGGCGCCCGCGCCTCGGCTCGCTGGGGGCGGGGGTCGGCACGGCCGTGGCCACGTGGCTGGGCACGGTCGCCTACGTGGTGCTGGCGCGTCCCACGGCCGGCCGTTCGGGTTCGGCCTGGCCGCGTCACGGCCGTCGTGGACCTCGCTGGGCACGCTGCTGCGCCTGTCGGTGCCCAGCGCCATCCAGCAGCAGCTGTTCGCCACCGGGCTGGTCGTGCTGTTCTGGATCCTCGGCGGCATCGGCGCCGAGCAGGTGGCTGCCGCCAACGTGCTCATCAACGTCACGCTCGTGGCCATCCTGCCGGGCATCGGCCTGGGGCTGGCGGCCGCGTCGCTGGTCGGTCAGGCGCTGGGGCGCGGTGACGGGCCGACGCGAAGCGCTGGGGCTGGCAGGTGGTGGCGGTCGGCGCCGTGGCGATGATGGCGCTCGGCGTGCCGATGTGGCTCGTCCCCGACGCCATCCTCGCGGTGTTCCTGCCCAACGACCCTGCGACCGCGGCGCTCGCACGCCCGGCGCTCCGGCTCGTGGGCTCACCATCGGCTTCGACGCCGTCGGCCTCGTGCTGTCGAACGCGCTCGGAGCGCCGGGGCCGCCCCGCACGGTGATGGCCTGGTCGGTGAGCCTGCAGTGGGGCCTGTTCCTCGCCTGCGGCGTGGCTGGTGGGGCCGTGGTGGGGCGGTGGCCTGTTCGCGGTGTGGTGCGTGCAGGCCGTGCAGCGCGGCCTGCAGGCGCTCGTGTTCGCCTGGCAGTGGCAGCGGGCAGTGGGCGGACGTGCGGGTGTAGCCCGCGGCCGAGGCCGACGCCGTCAGTGGACGTGGTGGCCCCAGCACTGGATGCGGCCGTCGCCTCGACCGCGTCGCGCACACGTGGTCGAAGCCACCGACGATCTCGTCGAACACGCCGGTGGGCGGGTTCGTGATGCCGTAGGCGCTGTTGCCCCAGCAGGAGATGGTGCCCGTCTGGCTCAGCGCGCAGCTGTACTGGTTGCCGGCGACCACCTCGTCGTAGATCGACCCGGCCGGCGGCGTCGCCTGCAGCGAGCTGTTGACGCCCCAGCAGGCGAGGCTGTGGTTCGACAGCACGGCGCACGTGTGGTTCACGCCCGCGGCGACGTCGATGTAGCTGCCGGCCGGCGCCGAGGACTGCCCGTTGGACGTGGCGCCCCGTAGCAGGTCATCGAGCGGTCCCGACGCGATGGCGCAGGAGTGGTTGAAGCCTGCGCTGACCGCGGTCCACACGCCGCTGGTCGGGCGGTTGGAGACCTGATGGTCGGCGTCGCCGCCCCAGCACGCGATCGACCCGGTGTTGTCGAGGGCGCAGGAGTGCTCACGGCCCGTGGACAGGGCGAGCCAGGTGCCGGTGGTGGGGGCGAACGTCTGGCCGGACTGGAAGCTGCCCCAGCAGCGCAGCGCGCCGGTGAGCGTGATCGCGCACGTGTGGTACTCGCCGCCGCGCACCAGCTGGGCCTGCAGGCCGAGCGGCAGGCTGGCCTGGCCCTCGTCGTCGTCGCCCCAGCACACCACGTCGTTGGTGTCGGTGATGCCGCAGGTGCTGTACCAGCCGGGCGAGGCGGTGATCAGCGGCACGGCGTGGGGGGCTGCGTGGCGCCGGTGCTGCGGTCGCCCCAGCAGACGGTGGTGCCGTCGGTGCGCGTGCCGCAGGCGTGGTAGGCGCCTGGCGACACCGACACGAACGTGCCGGTCGGGGGCGTGGTCTGCACCTGGGTGGTGTCGCCCCAGCAGCGCAGCTCGTCGTTGGTGGTGATGCCGCAGGCCTGGAGCGCGCCCGCGCGCGGTCGGCGACGTAGGAGCCGGGTGGGCACGTTCTGGGCGAAGCTGGCGCCCCAGCAGGTGATCGAGCCGTCGCCGCGCAGGCCGCAGCTGAACGAGCCGCCGGCGGCGATCTCGACGAACGGACCCGTCGGGGCGTCGAGCTGGTGGTTGCCGTTCTCGCCCCAGCAGAACGGGTTGCCGAGGGTGTCGAGGGCGCAGCTGTGCAGGGTGCCGACGCTCAGCGACGACCACGTGCCGTTCGGGGCGGTGGTCTGGCCCGAGATCGAGGTGCCCCAGCAGCGCAGCGTGCCCGACGGCGACAGGGCGCACGCGTGGACGGCGCCCACCTGGACGTCGGCCCACGCGCCGGTGGGAGGCGCCTCGGACATCGAGCCCCAGCACGTCACCGAGTTGGACGCGGAGAGGCCGCAGCCGGCGCGCCCCCCGACGTCGATGCGGTTCATCGGGATCTCGAGCGGCCGCCCCTCGCCGAGCTCGTTCTCGCCCCAGCAGCGCGGCGTGCGGTCGGGCGCGATGGCGCACGTGGTGCCTTCGCCCGCCGACACACTCGCGAGGTCGACCGTGATCGCGTGCGCGGTGGCCGTGGCGGTGCCCGAGTTGCGGTTGCCGTCGGTGGCGTAGGCCGTGCACACCCACGTCTCGCCGTCGGCGATGTCGGCGGCGGGGATCGTGTCGTCGGTCCACGTGGTGGTGGTGGGCCCGACGTAGCCGCCGCCTGCGGTGTGGGCGACGCCGTCGCGCGTCCAGCTGAACCGGTAGGTGACAGGGTCGCTGTCGACGTCGGTGGACTGGGTGGTGATGCGGCAGCGCAGGCCGTCGCGGCCGGCCGCGGGCCACCGCGGGGAGACGGCGACGGTGGGCGTGGACGGCGCCGAGTTGCCGACGGTGAGGGTGTTGGACGGGATCTGCGAGCTGTTGGCGGTGCCGTCGTTGGCGGTGACGAACACCTGCACGGCGGCGTTGCGGAACAGGTAGCTGGCCTCGAGGACGCCGTCGGTGCCGAGCTTGACGGTGGAGCCGTCCACCCGCCAGTTGTAGGTGTAGGTGAGCACGTCCTGCGGGTCGACGTCGTTGGCCGTGACCGTGGCGGTGATCGGCGTGGTCGCCGACGGCGGGTTCGGCCCGATGGTGACCGTGGAGATCACCGGCGCGGTGTTGACCACGTTGGCGATGGCGGTGGTGACGGGGAAGCCCTCGTCGTCGCCGTCGAACGGGTAGACCCGCGCATAGACCTGGTCGCCCTTGTCGAAGTGGGTGCTGTCGAGCGTGCTGCCGGTGACCGAGGTCACCCGGGTGTCGTTGACCCACCACTGCACGTGGGCGGTGAGGTTGGGGACGTCGATGGCGTCGAGGTCGGCGAGGCCCCTGCACCGAGGCGGTGACGGTGTCGCCCTCGCGGAGCAGCACCCGGTTGAGCGTGGCCGTGCTCGCGGTGGGCAGCGAGTTGCCGATCGTGGTGATCGCGGACGTCACCGGCATGCCGACGTCGATGTTGTCGTCGGGGATCAGCGTGCAGGTGACCTGGTCGTACTTGCCGAACCGGGTGTTGGTGAGCGTGGAGCCCACCACCGGCACCGTGAGCGTGTTGACGGCCCAGGCGTAGCTGTAGCGCTCGCTGTCGCCGTCGGCGTCGAACCACGTGCCCGGCTCGCACCGCAGCGTGCTGGCCTCGGTGGGCAGCGCCGGGGAGATGCGCGCGATGTCGAGGGACGGGGGCGCGTTCTGCACGGTGACCGCGTCGGACGTGATCGTGTCGCTGACGCCCACGCCGTCGCTGGCCACGGCGCTGACCTGCACGGTCTGGTCGCGCACGAAGCGGTTGGCCGCCAGGGTGGGGCCGGTGACGCCGGTGACGGTGGAGCCGTCGACCGTCCACGTGTAGGTCACGGTGATCGGATCGCCGTTGGTGTCGAAGGCGTCGGCCACGGCCACGGCGTCGAACGCAGCGGTGAGCGGCGTGGGCGTGATCGTCAGCGAGGCGATCTCGGGCGGGTTGTTGCCCACGGTGACGAGGTCGGTGGCGAAGACCGGGCCGTCCTCGATGCCGTCGTTGGGCGTGATGAACACCTGCACCTGGTCCTCGCGGACGAAGGCGTTCCCGGGCAGCGTGTCGGTGGTGCTGCGCAGGAAGCCCTCGACGTACCAGGCGTAGGACAGGGTGACGGTGTCGCCGTCGTCGTCGACCACAGGGCCGATGTCGAGCGTGAGCGGGTCGCCGGGCGTGGGGGCCAGATCGGCGATCTCGGCGTCGGTGACCACCGGCGGGCTGTTGACCACGTGGACGGTGTTGGACGGCGTGCCGGTGCCGGGCGTGGTGCCGTCGGTGGGGTGACCGTGCAGGTGACGGTGTCGCCGCGGGTGAAGCTCGCACCGGTCAGCGTGGACGACGTGGCGGCGATCGTCTGGGTGCCCACCTGCCAGCTGTAGCGGAGCGTGACGGTGTCGCCGTCGACGTCGCGCGGGTTGGTGGCGGCGCACGTGAGCACGTCGGCCTTGCGGACGTCGCCTGCCGGGGACAGCGTGACGCCGCCGACGGTGGGGGCGGCGTTGCGGACGACGACCTCGTCGAGGACGTAGGGCTCGCCGTCAGCGCGGCCGTCGGACGGCACGATGGTGAGCCCGATGCGGTCGTTGCGCTCAAAGCGGTCGGTGGTCAGGCGCCGGGTGGAGGAGGCCTCCTCGCCGTTGACCGTCCACGTGTAGGTGAACGTGATGTCGTCCCCGTCGGGATCGTTGGCGTCGATCTCGGGCGTGATCTCGCTGGCGGCGGTGACGGGCGACGGGGTGAGCGACACACCCAGGATCTCCGGGCGGGCCGTTGGTGACGCGCACCTCGGCGGTGGCGGCTCGCCCTTGTCGGTGCCGTCGTCGGGGATGACCGTGACCGTCCACGTCTGGCCGCGCGCGGTGGCCGTGTAGGGGACGGTGTCGCCGGTGTAGGTGGTGGTGACGCCGTCCTTGGCCCACGCGAACGCGAACGAGACCGGGTCGTTGTCGGCGTCGGTGCCCACGGGCACGGCGCGCAGGTCGGCCAGGGAGTCCGGCGCGATGGGCTCGATGGTGACGGTGGCTGCGGGCGCGGCGTTGGCGATGGTGACCGAGGCCGAGCCCGGCAGGCCCTCGCCCTGGTCGCCGGTGGCGGTGACCTGCACCGACCACGTCTCGCCGCGGGCGGTGTCGGTGGCGGCCACGCTGGCGCCGGCGATCGACGGCACCACCTTGCCGTTGCGCGACCACGTGTAGACCAGCGTGACCGGCGCGTCGCCCTCGGCGGCGGTGACCTCGGCGACGAGGTCGTCGAGCGTGGACGGCTGCTCGGGCGTGATCCGGACGTCGGGAGCGGGGAGCGTCGGCGAGCAGGCGGCGAGGACCAGGAGGGGGGCGGACAGGTGGAGCGGTCGCTTCATGGACAATCCGTGCGGGTGGTCGCGCAATCCTCGATGCGCAACCTACAACATGCTGGCGGCATCGGCAGGGTTCGTGGACACCGTGACCGGTGCTGACGCCCGACCGTCACCCGATGGCGCGGCGCAGGCCCTCGAGGCCGCGCTCGAGCGTGTCGACCGACGGGCCGAAGCTGAAGCGCGCGAAGCGCTGGAACCGGCCCGGGCGCTCGGGGCGGCGGCGTCGGCCCGGGTTGATGTCGAAGAACTCGCCGGGCACCACGATGACCTTGTGGTCGAGGGCGCGACGGAACAGGCCCATGCCGGTGTCGAGTCCGGGCGGCAGGCGCGACAGGTCGCCCCAGCAGTAGAAGCCGCCCTGGGGCGAGGCGTCGACGATGATGCCGAGGTCTTCGAGGCCCTCGAGCAGCAGCTGGCGCTTGTGGCGGAACGTGCGCTGGATCGCGGCGGCCTCGGCGTCGGCCACGTCGCGGGCGAGGAGCGGCACCGACGCCTTCTGCATCGGGCGCGCGCAGCCGCCGTCGAGGAAGCTGCCGGCGGACCCGACCTTGTCGATGATCTCGCGGGGCCCCACCGTCCAGCACACCCGCCAGCCGGGGTAGCGCCAGTTCTTGGTGAGCCCGTCGACGATGACCACCGGGTCGCGGTCGACGTCGTCGACCATCTCGGCGGCGCTGACCGTCAGGCCGTCGCCCACGTAGGCGTAGTGGGCGTAGAACTCGTCGAAGATCAGCGTGCAGGCGAGCTCGCGGGCCGTGGCCACCCAGCCCCGCAGCCGGTCGTCGTGGATGAGGCGGCCGGTGGGGTTGCACGGGTTGGACAGCAGCACGGCGGACAGGCCGCGGTCGAGGATCTCGTTCTCGAGCTGGTTGGGCGAGAACTGGTACTGGCGGTCGGGCGAGAGCGTGATCGGGATCGACACGAACGTGCCGAAGGCGCCGAGCAGCTCCTCGTAGGCGGTGTAGTCGGGGAGGAAGTGGCCGACGTTGCTGCGCCCCAGCGTGGCCACCAGGCGCGTCAGCGCGGAGCGGCCGCCGGGGCTGATGGCGACGTTGTCGCGCGTGTACTGGGAGGCCTTCCCGACGCGGTAGCGGGCGTTGTACAGCGCGGCGACGGCGTCGCGCAGCTCGGGCAGGCCGTCGACGGGCGCGTACTCGTGATCGTCGTGGGTCAGGTCGACGCTCTGGATCCGCGCGGGGGCGCCGGCGAGCGGCCCCGTCTCCGGGGCGCCCTGGCCGAGGTTGGCCCACGCCGGGTCGGTGGGCGTGTAGCCGGCGCGCGCCGCCTCGGTCATGACGTAGATGACGCCGGTCTTGGGGACCGGGCGGAACGGTGCGATGGGCCGGCTGTCCTGCATGGCGGCGCCGCTATCGCGCGCCCGTCGGCGGAGCCACGGCCGGCGCACCGCGGCGTGGGATCGGCGCCGGAGCGGCCCATCCGGGGGACGGTCGTTGCGGGCGCCCGATGGTGCCTTTATGGTCGAGGTGTCGTTGGAACGCCAGGGAGGTCCACGTGAACCTGCGGGAGCGCAAGAAGGCGCGCACGCGTCGCCTGCTCGCGGACGGCGCCATCCAGCTGTTCGTCACCCGGGGCTTCGAGGCCACCACCGTCGACGACATCGTCGACGCCGCCGGCGTGTCCCGACGCACGTTCTTCCGCTACTTCCCCAGCAAGGAGGCGGCGTTCTTCGCCCACCACGACGATCGCTTCGACCGCTTCTGCGCGCTGATCGCCGAGCGGGTGCCCGCGCAGGGCGCGTGGAACGCGGTGTGTGGCGTCCTGCTCGAGCTCGGGCCGAACTACGAGGCCGATCGGGAGGGCGCGCTCGCCTGGCGGGCCACGCTGCGCACCTGTGAGCCGCTGCTCGCCTACGATCTGCAGGCCGACGCCCGCTGGGAGGCCGCCGTGGCCAGCGCGTTCCGCCGCACGGGCGACTCCGCGCTCGACGCCGCCGTCCGCGCGGGGGCGCTGATGGGCGTCGTCCGCGCTGTGCTCGTGTCCTGGTACGAGGGCGAGGGCCGCGGCGACCTCGTGGCGATGGGCCGCGAGGCGCTGGACTGGTTGTCGACCGGCCTCGCCGAGCGCCGGCTGGTGCGCCGCCTGGCCTGAGCGTCGGGCGGCCGTGGGCGCCGACCGCGCCTACCGACCGAACAGCTTGCCGATGCGGCCGATGAGGCCCAGGCGCGGGATCTCCTCGGTGTCCTCGTCGCGGGCGTCGCCGAACGTGAAGTCGTACGGGCTGTCGTCGGGGTCGAGGTCGCCCAGCAGGGCGTAGGCGTCGGCGAAGCCGTCGGGGTCGCGGTGCTTGTGGGTGCGCGACCAGGCCACGGCGTCGTGGACGAGCCTGGCCACGGCGGCCGGCTCCACGGACACCATCGCCTCGTTCTCCGAGCGCTCGACGAGCGCCTGCTGGACGTGGCCCTCCGACACGCCCACCTGGTGGGCGCAGGCGACGAGGCCGGCGTCGGCCGTATCGACCTCGAAGGCCGCCCACGCCCAGGTGCCGTCGGCGTGGCCGCGGGCGATGACGGCCTGGATGCGGGCCTCGGGCTCGTGCCAGCTGTCGGACAGCCAGGCGTCGCGGACGGGCCACGAGGCGGCCGTTCCGATGCCGGCGTGGGTGCGGCGGGTGCGCTCCTTGCGCGCCTGCTGGGCCACCGCCCGCTTCTTCTTGTGCTTGTCGGCCTTGGCCTGCGCACGGCGCTCGTGGCTCGACGCCATCACCACCTCCAGGGCCGTTGCGCGTAACACCGGGGGACGTCGCGGGGCGCCGCACGCAGGGCGGATCGTGCGGATGTCAGGAGCGTGTCGCGGTGTTCTCGCCGCCGAAGGGTGCGTGATACCGTCGCCCGGCTCCGAAGGCCCGGATCAGGGTCTTCGCAGGGTTCCGGGAGGCTGGGCATGGCCCGACGCGACATCGGCATCCCCGTGGTGATCGTCTACCTGCTGGTCTGGTGGGGCGGCTTCACCGCGCTCATGCTGTGGGTGGTGAGCAACAGCGCGCCAGGCGTGCCCACGCTCGCCTGGAAGGACGAGGTGGCCACCACGTCCACCAAGCTCGCGGTCGACATCACGGCCGACGCGCCCGATGCCGACGGCGACGCCCTCACCTACACCTACACCTGGAAGAAGGACGGTGAGGTGGTGATGACCGAGGACGGCTCGGCCACCTACAACGCCAAGACCGTCTCCACGAAGGACACCCGCAAGGGCCAGGTGTGGGAGGTCACCGTGGTGGCCGACGACGGCACCATGAACGGCTCGGGCTGCTGGCTGCCGATGCGCGCCTGCGCCACCGGTGCCGGGGCCTCGATCTCCACCACGATCGTCAACACGCCGCCGCGTCCGCGCGTGCGCTTCGTCGACGCCGAGGGCACCGAGATCGAGGAGTACGACGGGAAGAAGGGCTCCGACATCACGCTGTCGCTGTCGTGCTTCGACCCCGACTTCATCGACAACGACCGCGACGAGGCCGCCGCGCGCGCCGCGTCCGGCGAGCCGCCGCCCGCGCCGCCGGCAGAGGGCGAGGCCGCTCCCGAGAAGCCCGACCCCTGCACCTACACGATCGCCTGGTACCCGGCCGACGTCGAGGTCGAGGAGGGCACCGAGCCCGAGCCCGCGTGGACGGAGCCGATGCTGCCCGCCGCCGAGGCGAAGAAGGCGGCCTCCTGGCGCGTCGTGGTCGTGGCCAACGACGGCGAGGAAGACGGCGAGCCCGACGAGGAGTCGATCGCGGCCGCCGTCGAGTAGAGCGTCGCCCCAGCGTGGCCGCGGCGCACCACGTGCCGACGGTCCTCCGAGCCCCCGCCTCCGTGCGGGGGCTCGCGTGTCTGGGGCGGGGGTCCTGGGGCCGACGAACCTGTCGCAATCCTTGCTCCGGTGCCGCCGACGGTGGCGTCCGGGTCGCGGGCCCGCGGGCGATGGGGCATGATGGTCGCCGTTCGACCGCGGGTCCCCCTGCCAAGCCGCCCGCCGGTCCTGGAGTGCGCATGCGCATCCGCTCGCTGTCCGTCCTGTGTCCGCTGCTCCTCGTGCCGTGGATCGGGCTCGTCGGCGGCTGCAGCCCCGACGGACGGCTCGCCGCCGTGCCGACGTCCCCGTTCTCCACGGGCGACGTGGGCACCACGCTGCCCAACGATCCGGTCGACGGCTCGGTGATCGTCGACGACACCGACGCCCCGGACACCGACGTCGCGGTGGACACCGACACCACGCCCACCGAGGTCACGCTGACGTCGGTGGCTGCGGGACGCGACTTCACCTGCGCCACGTGGTCCGACGGCACGCTGTCGTGCTGGGGGGCGAACGACGTCGGCCAGTCCCGGGCCCCCGCCGGCAGCTACCAGACCGTCGTCGCCGGCAGCTCCCACGCGTGCGCGCTCAACGCCGCCGGGCGGGTGGTGTGCTGGGGTGACGCCACGCTCGGGCGCCTCCAGGCCCCTGCTGGCGTGTTCACCGGCCTCGCGGCCGGCAGCGAGAGCTCGTGTGCGTGGTCCTCCACGACCGTGTCGTGCTGGGGCAACGGGCTCACCGCCCCGACGAGCGTGCCGGGCGTGGCCAAGATCGTGGTCGGCAGCGCGTTCGGCTGCGCGCTCAACGGCGACGGCGACCTCGTCTGCTTTGGCGCGGGTGCCGCCGTGCGCGACGCGCCCGACACCGCCACCGACATCGCCGCCGGCCTGTACCACGTGTGCGCCCTCACCCAGACGGGCGCGGTCACGTGCTGGGGTGCCGACAACCTGCAGCAGGTGGGCGATGCGCCGGCCGGCGCCGGCTACGCGTCGATCGCGGCAGGCGGCAACACGTCGTGCGCGGTGCGCGCGGGGCGGGCCACCTGCTGGGGCTTCTCCGAGTCCAACCACGCCGACGTCCCCACCGACGCCGACCTGCACGACGTCTCGGTCGGCAGCTCGCACGTGTGTGCCGGCAAGGGCGACGCGGGCGACGTGGTGTGCTGGGGCTCCGACGACAGCTTCGAGGCCACGCCGCCCATCGTCGACGCCGTCGCGGTCACCGTGGGCATGGGCGGGCACGGCTGCGCGCTGCACACCGACGGCAGCCTCACCTGCTTCGGGCTCGACGCCGGCGGGCAGGCCACGCCGCCCGACGGGCCGTGGAGCGAGGTGGCGGCCGGGTGGTTCCACACCTGTGGCCTCCGCGACAGCGGCGGCGTCGCCTGCTGGGGTGTCGACACCCGCGGGCAGGCCACCGCGCCGTCCACGGGCACGTGGTCGTCCGTGGCCCCGGGGCGGCTCTTCTCGTGCGCGGCGATGGCCGCGACCGGTGCGGTCACCTGCTGGGGCGATCTGTCGCCGCGCACGCCGCCGCCCGCGAGCCCCGGCGGCCTCATCGCCGGCAACGGCCACGTCTGCGGCCTGTCCTCCGACGCGGGCGGCACGATGACGTGCGCGGCGTCGCCCGGCACGTCCAACGCGTTCCCGGCCGCTCCGGTCGACGCCGTCACCGCCGTGGCCGCCGGCAACGGCAACACCTGCTGGATCGCGGGCGGTCAGCTCGGCTGCGCCGGTGCCGACGTGGGCGGCGAGACCTCCCCGCCAGCGGGGAACTACCGCGACGTCGCCCTCGGCATGAGCCACGGCTGCGCCATCGCGTCGGCCGGCGGGGGCCTGCACTGCTGGGGCGACGACACCGAGGGCGCGGCCTCGCCCCCCACGGGCAGCTACACCGACGTCGCCGCTGGCGACGGCGTCACCTGTGCCGTGCGCGTCGACGGACGCGTGCGGTGCTGGGGCAACAAGGCGCTGTAGATGCCCGGACTCGGCGAGATCCTGATCATCGGCCTGGTCGCCCTGTTCTTCGGCGGCGGATCCACCGTGGCGTGGATGGCGCGCCTGCGGGCCAAGGCGATGAGCCAGGCCACCGACGCCATGCGGGCCGAGGCCGACAAGGTGATCCCCGCCGAGCTCAAGCGCGCCGCCGACGTGATGGGCAAGGCCCGCCGGGGCGACGTGATGGGCGTGCTCGACGCCACCCGCGCACCCCAGGCGGGTGTCGACGGGTCCGGAGAGGATCCCGACGACGCGCCGCGCCGCTGATCAGCGCGCGGCCTCCTCGCGGATCCGCTTCTTCGAGGCCGCCCAGCCGCAGATCGGACAGGTGGACAGGTCGTGGCCCCGCGCCGGGCAGTGCTCACGACCGAAGTAGATGATCTGCAGGTGCAGCGCGTTCCACGCCTCGCGGGGGAACAGGGCCTTGAGGTCGCGCTCGGTCTGCACGACGTTGCGCCCGGACGACAGGCCCCAGCGCGCGGCGAGGCGGTGGATGTGGGTGTCGACCGGGAACGCCGGCACGCCGAAGGCCTGGGCCATCACCACCGAGGCCGTCTTGTGGCCCACGCCGGGCAAGGCCTCCAGCGCCTCGAAGCTCGCCGGCACCGCGCCGCCGTGCAGGTCGACGAGCTGCCGGGCGAGCTGCACCAGGTGTCGCGCCTTGGTGGGGGCGAGGCCCACCTGCTGGATCAGCGCCTGCACCCGCGCCGGATCCATCGCGGCCATCGCCTGCGCATCGGGCGCCTCGGCGAACAGCGCGGGGGTGACCTCGTTGACCTTCTTGTCGGTGGTCTGGGCGGACAGCGCCACGGCGACGAGGAGCGTGAACGGGTCGGTGTGATCCAGCGGGATCGGCACCACCGGGTAGAGCGCGTCGAGCTGCTGGTGGATGCGAGCGGCCTTGTCGGCACGGCGCATGCGGCGCCTCCTTCGGGTCCGGCGCTGTAGCCGCACGCGTGCACGCTGGCACGCGCCATGCGCGGATGTCGGCGGCAAACGTCAGACCTCGTAAAATCGGCAGAATTCTGCCGATTCAGGTTGACGGGACGTCGAATCGGCAACATATTGCCTGTGTGAGGGGCACTCACCGCACTGGGAGGGAGACATGACGCACGTCACCAAGCGCTCGCTGCTGACGATCCTGCTGGCCGCCGGTTCGCTGGCCGCCTGCCAGACGGAGGGGGCGCCCAACGTCTCGTCCGGAGCTGGCGCTTCGCCGGTTCTCGGGCTGCAACGAGGTCCGCGACCAGCTCGAGCGCGTGATGCTCGAGCAGATCGTCCGCGCCCGCTACGGCGGCTACGGCTGGCTCGAGTTCGGCGCGGTCGACGACGCGGTCGATGCCCCGGCTGCCGAGTCCGACGGCGACACCCGCGGCGGCGACGCGCCCACCGACTTCACCACCACCAACGTGCAGGAAGAGGGCGTCGACGAGGTCGACCTCGTCAAGACGAACGGCACGCACATGTTCGTCGCCGAGGATCGCGGCTTCCACGTGCTCGACGCCTGGCCTGCCGAGGATGCCCACAAGCTCGCCACGCTCGACCTCGACGGCTGGGCCCAGGGCCTGTTCCTCGTGGGCGACAAGGCCGTGGTCTTCGTCGGCTCCGACACCGACACCCTCGGCCTGACCACCGATCGCTGGGACAGCGCGGTGCGGATGCTCGTCATCGACGTGTCCGACCCGGCCCACCCGAGCATCGAGCGCACCGTCGACATCCAGGGCTGGATGACCGACGCCCGCATGGTCGACGGCACCATCTACGCCGTGCTCAACCAGTCCATGCAGATGCCCGAGGCCCTGTGGAACCTCGTGTGGACCGACGACCCCAACCTGCCGGCCGAGCCCTACGACAAGGACTGGGACGATCCCGCCTGGGAGCAGGCGCGCGCCAAGGCCCGCACCTACCTGGCCCCCAAGGTCGCCAAGATCGTCGACCAGCTCGACCTCGCCGACGTGCTGCCGTCCTGGCGCACCGAGGCCGGCAAGGACGTCACCGAGATGTACGCGTGTGACGACCTGTACGCGCCGAGCGAGGACTCGCCGCTGCAGATGCTGTCGATCGTCAGCCTCGATCCCGCCACGGGCCGCCTCGACAGCACCGGCCTCGAGGCCTCCGGCTGGACGATCTACGCCTCGCAGGACAACCTCTACGTGGCCCAGTCGAGCCGCTGGTGGTGGGGCTGGGCCGGCAGCGACGAGGGGGTCACGCAGATCCACCGCTTCGCGCTGCACGCCGACAGCGAGCCCGTCTACACCGGCGCCGGCGAGGTCGGCGGCTGGATCTACGACCAGTTCGCGATGTCCGAGTACGAGGGCGACCTGCGCGTCGTCACCACCGACTTCGCCACCTGGTGGGGCGAGGGCCGGCAGGAGGCCGCCAACAACGTCTCGGTGCTCCGCGACAACGGCGAGGGCAGCCTCGACGTGATCGGCAAGGTCGGCGGCATCGCCCCCGGCGAGCAGATCCAGGCCGTCCGCATGATCAAGGACAAGGGCTACGTCGTCACGTTCGAGCAGGTCGACCCCCTGTTCACCATCGACCTGTCCGACCCCACCAAGCCTGAGGTGGTCGGCGAGCTCGAGATCCCCGGATTCTCCGGCTACCTCCACCCGATCGACGACGACCACCTGCTGGCCGTCGGCCGCTCCGGCACGGAGCAGGGCCAGATCACCGGGCTCGCGGTCAACATCTTCGACGTGTCCGACTTCGCCAAGCCCACGCTGCAGCACACGTACACGATCAACCACGGCAACGGCTGGAGCTGGTCGGAGGCCCTGTGGGATCACCACGCCTTCACCTACCACCGCGACATCCTGACCATCCCGGCCACCTACGAGCTGTACGACGAGCAGTCGGGCACCTACGACGGCTTCTCCGGCACCGTCAGCGTGCGCGCCACGCCCGACGGCGGCATCCAGGAGATCGGCCAGGTCGACCACCACGACCTCGTCGCCAAGTCCCGCTGCCTGTGGGACGACTGGTACCTCGGCGACGAGCGCGGCAAGGAGGGCACCGACGTCGAGCCCGGCTGGAGCTACTGCTCCTGGGACTACGGCTACTGGTACGCCCAGGTCCGTCGGTCGGTCTACATCGAGGACAACCTGTTCACCATCTCCGACTACGGCGTGAAGGTGAATGATCTGGAGCACCCCGACACCGAGCTCGGTGAGGTCGTGTTCTACCCGCGCTGACGGGGGGTTCGAAGCGCGGGTCGGGGCGCCAAACCACCCACCCACACCTGTTCCGGCTCGCGCATGGCCCGCTCCCCTCGGGGGGCGGGTCAGTCCTTTCTCGGTGCGCCGCGTTGCGCAGGCGTCAGCCGTCGCGATCGCTCGGCGGCAGCGGGGCGCCCTGGGCCGCGGTCGGCAGCACGAGCACGTCGCACGACGCGCGCACCACCACCACGCGGGCCACGCCGCCGAGCAGCAGGCGCTCGATGCCCTTGCGGTCGCGGTTGCCCACCACGAGCAGGTCGTGGTCGCGGCTCATCTTGACGAGGATGTCCTCGGGCTCGCCGGGCGCAATCGTGGCGGTGCCGCGCAGGGGCGGGTCGACCAGCTCCAGCAGCGCCTCGGCCTGGGCCTGGACCTGCGCGTGGGACTCCACCCACTCGCGCTCGATGGCCTCCTTGAACTCCGGACGGCGCACGGCGGGCATGGAGCCGGGCAGGGCGTGGACGAGGTCGACGACGCCGTCGAGGGCGCGCGCCCAGCGGCGGGTCTCGTTCACGACGTAGTCCATGCGGTCGCTCTCGAGGTCGATGCCGACGAGCAGCCGCGGGCGGGCGGTGCCCATGCGGGTGGTGCGGGGCACGAACACCGGGCAGCGCGTGCGGCGCAGCACGCGCACCGCCATCGCGTTCTGGTAGAAGCGCTCGATGCCGGACGGCTCCCGGGGGCCGACGACCAGGGCGTCGTAGCCCTCGGTGAGCGCGATCAGGGCGTCGGCCGGGTCGCCGGGGACGAGCCGCGCCTGCCCGCGGACGTCGGCGGGCACGGTGTCGAGCAGCGAGGTGAGCAGGGCCTCCTTGTCAGCGCCGCTGCCCACGAACACCAGGTCGAGCGAGCCCTCGGCGCGGGAGACGAGCGCGATCGCCCGCTCCAGCAGCCAGCCGTAGCCGTCGAGGTTGAGGTCGAGTCCCACCGCGATGCGCATGTCCACGGGCTCCTCGGCACGCCTGCCGTTCCCGCAGGGTAGACCAGGCCGGCGGCATCCGGAAGGGGGTTGACCGACCTCGGACAGGGCGGTGGCGACGGTCAGAGCTCGTGGGCGCCCGCGTCGGCGATGGCGAGCCAGAAGCCGTAGAGGTCGAGCTGCTGGGCCACCTCCGGCAGGCGCGCGAGCTCCAGTCCGAACGGGGCCATCGGCGCGAACACCTCGGGCACCATCCGCACCGTGCGCTCCACCTCCACGGCGAACGGCACCACCGTCCGGCTGCGCCCGCACCAGGCGGCGGCCGCCACCAGCTCGTCGAAGTCGAGCACGGCCTCCTCCACCTCGTCCTCGGTGGGGTTGCCGGCCACCAGCGCGTCGATGGAGGCGACCAGCTCGTCGACGTCGAGATCCTCCCAGGCCTCGGCGAGCAGGTCGGCGCCGGCGTCCTCGCGCCAGGCCACGGCGCCCGCCAGCGACGGGTGACGCGGCTCCAGCCGGGCGATCATGCCGGCCACGGACGCGATCTCCAGCGCGTCGTCGGCGTCGTCGACACCGCTGGACAGCATCTCGTCGAGCTGGTCGACGAGCACGGCGAGCTCTTGCGCGGACATGAGGACCTCGCGGGTCGGGGAGGGGCCCCGACACCTACCGGCGCGACAGGCAGCCGGCGAGCGCCGGGGACGCGGTCGTCAGTCGTGGCAGGTGACGGTGACCGGACCCAGGCGGGAGCTGGTCTCGGCGATCCCGTCCATGTCGGGGCCAGTCTGCAGGCGCGGATGGGCGAGGGTCTCCCACACGTCGTCCTTCTTGCGCTCGACCTTGATGTCCCACGACCAGTACTTGCCGTCGACCTTGCTCTGCAGGACGACGACGCGGCCGGGCCATCGCCCGAACGTGCCGGTCTTCTCGGCGGAGGACCCGGGCTCGGTGGTGACCTTGATGGTGTCGTCGGCCACCGAGACCGTGCACGTGCCGGCGTGGGCGGCCACCGGCAGGCCCACCACGACGGCGGCGAGCCCGTGGCGGGCGGCGCGGATCCAGCGGGTGGTGACGGACGGGCGCATCGGCGGACCCCTGACGACACCTCCACCATGGGCCCTGGAACCGTCGACGTCAAGGCCCGGGCGTCCCCGGGGCCGGCGCACGCACCCGATCACGGCGCGTCCGGCCAGGGGGGCCGGGGATCGGGGAGCGGCCGCGAGACCTGGTCCAGCGACGTCAGCGAGGTCAGGTCCGACCGCAGCAGCGCCCGCAGCACGTGCTGGCGGGCGGGCCCGCGCAGGTCGAAGGTGACCGCCACCGTGGGCCCCTTGCGCACGACCGTCCAGTCTCCCGCGACGACGGCGGCCACGCCGTCCAGCGCCTGGATGAGCTGGATCGCGTCGTCGACCGTGTCCCACGTGGACACCCAGCCGCCGACATCGGGCGCGTCGGGGTGTTCGAGCAGCACGAGCGTGTCGCCGCCCCAGCCGTCGGCCACGAGGCCCGCGGTGACGTCGTCGACGCCGAGGGTGGCGAGCCAGGCGCGCACGCCCACCTCGCCGAGCGTGTCCCGGTCGACCTCGGTCCAGCCCTTGCCGAGCGCGCGGTCGAGGCCGTCGGGGGTCACGAGCCGCGGCACGGCGTTGCCGGCCAGCCAGCGCGCCGGGTGGAGCACCTGCTCCGACGACAGGGGCGGGTGGGTGTAGAGCGCGTCGACCGCCGCGGACCCTCCGCTGCGCCGCACCTCGTGCACGAACAGGGTTCCCGCGGTGTAGGGCAGCACGAGCGTGTCGCCGAGCAGCCGGGGCAGGGCGCGCAGCGCGGGCGTCCAGCTGTCCTGCGTGGCCATCGTGGCTGCCGCCAGCGCCTCGGTGTTCAGCCGGTCGAGCTTGGGGGCGTCCTCGCCCATCGAGGCGCGCAGCATCAGGTGGGTGGCGTCGCCCTCGATGAGCGCCTGCACCGCGAACTGGGCGTCGCCGGCGTCGTAGTCGCGCTGCGACAGCGCCCACAGGCCCAGCGCCTGGTCCTGCAGGGCGTGGGTGAGCTCGTGGGTGGCCACGGGGCGGTCGTCGCTGTCGGGATCGAGACGCGGACCCGCGAACGCGCCGGGCCGACGCACCAGGACCAGCTCCCGCCGCTCGAGGTCGTAGTAGCCCCCGAGGCTCTCGCGCAGCACGGCCTCGATGCCGGCGCGCGCGTCGAAGCCGTCGGGTGCGGCGCGCATCACCTTGAGCGTGCGGCCGAGGATCGCGAGCTCGCGCTGCGCGTCGGTGTCGAGATCCTCGGCGAGCAACGCGGCAGCCGCGGCGTCGGGGTCGGCGAGCAGCACCGGGACCGGCGCGTGGAACGCCAGGCCGCGCAGGGCCGCCACCTCGTCCATGAGTGCGGTGACTTCGATGGCCAGCGCCGCGTCGTCGGGGTGGGGGTCGGTCGGGGCGTCGGCCGGAGCCCCCGCGTGGGCGGCGACGGCGACGAGGCAGGCGGGCACGCCCAGGACGGGCCTCCAGGGGGACATCGGGACCTCAGCCGTGGGAGGTGTCGCAGCCGTCGCTTCCGTGGCCGTGGTCGTGACCGTGATCGTGACCGTGGTCGACCAGGCCTGGCGGGCGCGGCACGGGGTCGTAGCCGCCCGGGTGGAACGGGTGGCACCGGCCGATCCGCCGCAGGCCCATCCACACGCCGCGGACGCCCCACAGCTCGATGGCCTCGACCATGTACTGGGAGCACGTCGGCGTGTAGCGACACGACGGCGGCGTCAGCGGCGAGATCCAGCGCTGGTAGAAGCGGACGGGCGCGATGAGGAGCGTGCGGACCATCGGGACTCCGGCACCGACTGTATCCGCGACGATCGCGGTCCGCGTCAGATCACCTCGTAGTGCAGCGTCACGGGCTGGCCCTTGCGGAGCACCTCGATCTCGAAGGCCTTCTTGTTGCGCTGGGACAGCCAGATGCCGAACAGCTGCAGGACGTTGTTGGTCTTCTTGCCGTTGACGGCCTGCACGACGTCCTGGCTGCGCAGCCCGCCCTTGTACAGCGGCGACAGGCAGCCGAAGCCACCCACGAGCCAGCCCTTGACGCCGTCCTCTTCGTAGCGGCGGCTGTAGCCCAGGGTGTTGAGGTGCTCGACCGACGACGTGTAGTACTCGATGAGCGTCTTGCGGACCTGCCAGCTCTGGTCGCCGGTGGCGATGATGTCGGGGTGGTTCTCGCCGCAGCGGCCGGCGCGCTTGTCCTTGCGGGTGCGCTTGCCGCCGTCTCCCTCCGTGGGGGCCTTGGCGGCGTCGACGGGTGCCTCCGCCACGGCATCGTCCGCTGCGGGCGGCGCGGCTGCGGCGGGCTCGGCCTCGGGGGGCGGCTCGGGCGCGGGCTCGGGCTTCGGGGCGGGCTTGGGGTCCGGCAGCCGCTCCACCTCGGGCTCCGGTGCCGGAGGGGGTGGGGGCGGCGGCTCGGGCGCGGCCGCAGGGGTCTCGTCGCCGCCGGCCAGCGCGTCGTCGTCGCCGTCGTCCGCTTCGTCGGCGGCGTCCTCGACGAGCGCGTCGCCGTCGTCGCCGTCCGCGCCCTCGGTGAGCGCGTCGGCCAGACCCTGCACGCCGTCGAGCATCAGCGTGACCCTGCGGGTGGGCTCGGGCATCACCGCCACCACCTGCGGGATCGACGACGCCACGATCACGAGCATCGGCGCGACGAACGCCGAGCCGACGAGCAGCGTCGACACGATCATCCCGACCGTCTCGCGCACGACGCGGACGGTCACCTGGCGGTTCACCAACGGATCGAGGGTCGCGGTCGGCGAGGTCATGGGGACGGGGACTCCGGGGACGGTCAGCCTGGACCGTTCGACGCGCGCCTTCAACCCGTCGGGTGTCCGGCGTCGTCCCACGATACAGCGCGGCGCTGGAGGTGGACGTGGTGCGCGCGATCGCAGCGATGGCGGTGGGGTGGGCGCTCGTGGGCAGCGCCGTCGCGTCCGAGCCGGTGCATCCGCTGGCGCGCCCCGGCGTCGAGGGCCGGCTGCGCAAGGCCGCGGCGTTGGTCCACAAGGGCGACTACACCGGTGCCGACGCCCTGCTGCGCTCGGTGATGCCCACGGCGGAAGACCGGGAGCGGGTGGCGCTCGACGCCTTGCGCACCGCGGTCGACACCCTCGACGCGGGCGACCTCGACGCGGCGCGCCACGCCCTGATGGACGTCGTGCAGCAGTACCCCGACACGCAGGCCTCGCAGTACGCGCAGTCGGTGCTCGCGGAGCAGGCGGTGGTCGGCCAGCCGGCGCCGCCGCTCACCGTCGACCACTGGATCCAGGGCGAGGCCTCCTGGCCGTGGCCTGGCGCCACGCTGCTGGTGTTCTTCGAGGTGTGGTGCCCCCACTGCCAGCGCGAGGTGCCGGCCCTGCAGCGCTACGCCGACGCGTTCGTGCTCGACGGGCTCCAGGTGGTGGGGATCACGCGGATGTCGCGCGGCGTGACGGAGGCCGACGTGATCGGGTTCGCGGGCGCGTCCGGCGTCGGCTTCGCGCTGGGCTACGACGCCGACGGCGACCTGTCGGAGGCCTACGGGGTGCAGGGCATCCCCTCGGCCGCCATCGTCCGCGACGGGGTGGTGGTGTGGCGGGGCCATCCCCAGCTGCTCGACGCCGACAGGCTCCAGCGCGTGCTCGCCGCCCCGCGCACCCCGTCCGCCGACGCGCTGCCGTAGGCCAGGGCGCGCATGTCCACCACGGCGTGGGCGCGGCTGGGCCTGCTCGGCGCGGCGCTGGCGTTCTCCACCGGCGGCGCGGCGATCAAGGCGGTCGCGCTGCCCGGGCTCGAGGTGGCCGGGCTGCGCTCGCTGATCGCGGGCGTCGTGATGCTGCTCGCCGTGCCGGCGACGCGGCGGGGCTGGTCGCGACGGGTGGGGGTGGTCAGCCTCGCCCACGCGCTCACGCTGATGCTGTTCGTCGTCGCCAACAAGCTCACCACGGCGGCGAACTCGATCTTCCTGCAGTCCACGTTCCCGCTGTGGGTGGTGCTGGCGTCGCCGTGGCTGCTCGGCGAGCAGCGGCGACGCGACGACGTGGGCGTGCTGGTGGTGATGCTGGCGGGCACGGCCCTGTTTGCGTTCAGCCAGGACGCGCCGTCGGCCATCGCCACCGACCCCGTGCTCGGCAACGCCGTGGCGCTCGCGTCGGGAGCGGCGTGGGGGGCCACCATCCTGGGGCTCCGGTGGCTGGCGCGCGACGGCGGCGGCGCGAGCGCTGCGGCGGCGCTCGGCAACCTGGTCGCGGCGGGGCTCGCGTTGGCGCTGGCGTGGCCGTGGCAGGTGCCGACCGCCACCGACTGGGCCGTGGTGGTGTGGCTGGGCGTGGTGCAGGTCGGGCTGGCCTACGTGCTGCTGTCGTGGGCGATGCAGCACGTCGACGCCCTGGAGGCGTCGATCCTGTTGATGGCCGAGCCCGCGTGCTCGCCGGTGTGGGCGTGGCTGGTGCACGGCGAGCGTCCCGCGCCACTGGCGCTGGTGGGGGGCGCGGTCATCCTCGGGGGGCTCGTGCTGCGCGCCCTCCTCGAAGCGCGCACCCGGGCGGCGCGCCGTGCGGCGGCTCGCACGCCGCGGATCGGATAGTGCGGGCCGACGGGAGGGTCCGATGAAGACCTCGCAGGTGGCGATGCTCGTGGGTGGTGTGGCGGTGGCTGGCCTGGCGGCCTGGCTGGCGTTCGGCGGGGTCGACACCGGCCCCGACGTCGCCGATCGCGCCCTGCCCGACGTCGACGTGCCCGACGCCCCGCAGGGTTCGGCGCCCGCCCCGACGGGATCGAAGCGCCCGGTCGCCGGCACGGCCCAGGTGGCGCCCGGCATGGCGGGGAGTGCGGGCAGCGCCGGCGCGCCGCCGGCCCACGATCGCAACCTCGTGCCCGCGCCCGGCGACCCGCTCGCCGAGCTCGCCTACGGCCCGGGCAACGGCGACGATCCGCCCGACGAGGTGATCCGCCGCACCGCGATCAAGGCGATGGACATGCACGTCGAGCGCACGCGCAAGCAGCTCGAGTCGGCCTCCAAGGCGTTGGCCTCGGCCCACGTCAACTCCAAGGAGCCCTACAACGTCCTGGACTCCACGATGGCGTCGATCCAGGAGGTCCAGAACCAGCTCGCCGACGGCGCCCTCGAGCCCGACGACGCCTTCCAGCAGGTCAACGATCTGCGGCGCGACGCCTTCGAGAGCCTGCCGGAGTCGGAGTCCGAGGCGGCGAAGGTGATCCGCGACAGCCTCGGCTTCGGCGACGACGGCGCCTGGGAGGGCCTGGGCTGGGGCGTGCCGCTCGACGAGGAGAGCTTCGGCCAGCTGTTCGAGGAGCCCTGATCCCACGCGGCGCCGGGCCTGACGCGTCGTCGGGACCGTCGGCGCCGGCGTGACGACTCACCGCCCGAAGAAGGCCCGGATGTCGGGGGCGCGCGACGTCGCGTCGCGGCGGCCGAGCGCGATGAGCGTGGCGGCGAACGCACCGTCGAAGAGCAGGTAGCTGGCGAGGTCGGACGGCGGGCGCGTCGGGTGGCGGGTCATCGCCGCCACGAGCCAGCCCATCGGCCCCTCGCCCAGCATGCGGCGGCGGTGCGCGACGGCGTGGTCCCAGCCGAGCTGCCCGATGTCTTCCGAGGGCGCGACCGCGAGCGTGTGCAGGTGGCGGTAGGGCACGCCCCGGCGCTCGGTGGTGGCGGTGGCGATGCGCCCGGCGGCGTCGCCGTCGACCGCGGCGTCCACGAGGTCGACGAGCACGTTGAAGCGCTCGAGCACGTCGAGGTCGTGGGCGATCGGGTCGAGCAGGATGGCGTTGAGCATCTTGCCCGCGAGGAACGTGACGTCGGGCGTGGCCGTGGCAGGCTCCGGGCCCAGCGCGTCGAGCGAGCCGCCCAGGCTGCGCGTGGGGTCCCGGTGGAGCGGGGAGACGACGACGAGGCGGCGCGCCCCCATGCGGATGGCGGGCGCGAGCGGTGTGTTGAACCGCAGGCTGCCGTCGTAGAACAGGCGCCCGGCGATGTCGCGCGGGGGGAACAGGCCCGGGATCGCGGCGGACGCCAGCACGTGGTCGGCGGTGATCCGCGCCGTGACCCCGAGCCGCGCCGGGTCGCGGCTCGGCACGAAGCGGACCCCGGGCGCGAGGTCGGCGAACACCACCGTACGCCCCGACGCCACGTGCAGGGCGGGCAGGGCCAGCGCGTGGACCACCCCGTCGTCGAGCAGGCGGCCCAGGCGGTCCCAGGGCACGTGCGCCTCGACGAGGCGCTCGATGCCGCCGATGTCGAGCAGGGCGCGGCGCCGCAGCGCGCCGAACGACGGGCGGGCGTGGACGCCGAGCGACAACGACGTCCACAGGGAGAGCAGCTCCTCGACGGCGAGGTCGCCGCGGTCGGCGTGGGCGGCGAGGAACGTGGCGTTGATGGCGCCGACGGACGTGCCGGTGAACACGTGGAACGGTGGAGGGTCCTCCGGTCGCAGGCCCAGGACCTCCACAATGCCCGCCACGACGCCCGCCTCGTAGGCGCCGCGCGTGCCGCCGCCCGACAGGACGAGGGCGGTGCGGGGGGCTGGCGGCGTCGGGGACATGTCGGTGACCGCAACGAGGGAGCGAACGCATACGCCGTCTGCGTCGTTGCGAACAGGACGCGTACAGGTACGATGCCGCCGAGCCGATGACTGGTTCGCAGTCCCCGTCCTCGCCCCCGCCGGGGCGACATCCGCCAGGAGAGTCTCCATGCGTCCGTACGCCCTCGCCCTGCTCGCCCTCGCCGCCTGTCAGGCGGCCGCCCCCGATGCCGCCGACACCGGCGTGATCGTGTCCGATCCGATGACCATCGGCGCCATCGCCGTCGGGCCCACCCTCAGCGCCCCCGAGCAGGCGTTCACCCGCAACTTCCTGACGTTCGACATCGACGGCGCGCCGAACGGCACGTTCCGCATCGGCGTGTCGCTGTCCGAGCCGGGCAGCGGTCCGGTCGCGTGTCCGCCCGGCCTCGGCTGCTCCGACCTCGTCTCGCCCGCCTACGCGGTCGGCAGCGGCACGCTCGACGGCACCGGCCACGGCACGTTCAGCGTGCGCGTGCCCCGCAACCTGTCCGACACCACCGCCCACTTCCAGGCCGCGGTGTTCAGCGGCGGCAGCCTCCAGCTGACCAACAGCGTCGACGTCGAGATCTACAACATCTGCAACGGCGCGCCGGTCATCGACGACGCGCTGCGGCTCGGTGTCGCCGCCCAGGGGGACTACGCGATCAGCTTCGCCACGCCGGTGGCGCCCTACATGGCCGACGTCGACCTGTACGACACCTTCTTCTCCTCCGTCGACGTCACCACCTACGCGTCCGCCGACGGCTACACGCTCTACGTCGACCCGGTCGAGGACGTCGCGCCGTTCACGTTCCACACGATGATCGTGTCCGACGCCTGCAACCAGTCCACGGTCGCCAGCTTCACCACCGGCGGCGCCCACACGGTCGAGGGCGACAAGCTCCTCGGCAAGGTGTGGACGATCGACACCGAGAGCATCGTGGTGCACAGCCCGATGGGCTTCGACGCCTTCCTGCCGCTGCTCGCCGACTACGACGAGCTGTACATGGGCATGGCGACGGCCTTCGACGCGCTCACCGGCGACCTCACCGGCATCGGCGGCATGACCACCGATCTCGGCGCCGGCCTCGAGCAGGACACCTGCCGCTCCACCGAGGAGATCACGGTCGACTTCTCGGGCGACCCCGAGATCAGCTATGCCGCCACCGAGCTCGGCGCGGGGCAGGACCTCGACGTCACCGTCGACTTCCAGGACGGCGGCAAGATCATCCACGGCCGCGGGTCGGCGATGATCTACGCGCTGGACACGTCCCGCTACGCCGGGCTCGGCGACAACGAGGCGCTCATCTGCTCGCTCGTCGAGAGTGCCGGCAACCCGCCGTGCGAGCCGTGCCCCTACGACGCCGCCCACCTCTGCTACTTCGCCGACGTGGAGGCCTACGCGTTCCAGTCGGACCTCGACATGGTCGAGGTGACCCCGGCCGAGGTCGCGGGCACCTGCCCCACCGAGACGCCCTGGTTCTGACCGGCGTGGCGAGGGCAGGGCAGGTGGCGTAGGTGCGACCCACGGAGGTCGCCGTGCGCATCCTGTCCTGCCTCACCGTCGTCGCCCTGGTGGGGTGCGCCAGGCCGGTGCCGCCGGCGCCGCTGGCCGACCTCACCATCCCGGCGCTGCCGCTGTGGACGAACAAGTACGCGACCACCCCGGCCGAGCAGGGCGTGTTCTTCGAGATCAGCACGCTGATGGACCGCTACGGCCTGTCGCGGCTGGCGGCCGTCGAGCTGCAGAACCAGGTCCGCGACCAGCTGCGGGCCGACCCGACCGCGGACCTGCAGGCAGCGTTCGACACGGCGCTCGCCTCGGTGGAGGCGGGCCACTTCGAGTCGGGGCTCGACCCGGCGGCGCTGGCGGCGAAGCGGTTCGTGGTGGTCTTCGACCTCGACGAGACGCTGTACGACCAGTACTACCCGGCCGCGCTGGCCGAGGGCTGCCACGACGTCGCCTACACCGACAGCGGCACGGCCCACGCGTTCAAGCTCACCCCCGGCTGGGACGCCGCGTTCGCCACGGTGCGCGCGCTGGGCGGCGGGATCGTCCTGTTCTCGGCCAACGTCGACGCGCTCACGCTGGGCAACGTCGCCCACTGGACGTGGGAGGGCCGCAGCCTGCTCGACCACCCCGACATCCTCGGCGTGCTCACCAACTCCCACCTCGTGCTGCAGGACAAGGCCGAGCCCCCCAAGCCGGCGCCTGTGGTCGAGCCCAGCAAGGACCTGCGCATCGTCGACCCGTCGCTGCAGCGGGTGATCATCGTCGACGACAACCCCACGCGGCTGTTCCAGCTCGCCAACACGCGCCTGGTCCGGAAGTTCCACGCCGATCACTGGTGCGATCCGGGCGTCGAGCCGGCGTTCCAGGCGGCGCTGGGCGGCGAGCTCGTGGCCTTCGACGCCGAGCTGCGCGACAGCGTCGCGTGGTGGGACGCCCACCCCGACGCGACGTTCCAGCAGGCGTTCGCCCCGTACACCATGCTGGGGCGCGTGGCGGTCGACGCGCTCGCCGGCGCCAACGGCTGGACCCGCGAGGCGGCCATCGGGTGGCTCCGGGATCACCCCGACGCGATGGACGCCCGCTTCTAGTTCCGCCGGATCCGACGGCCCGCGCCACACGGCGCGTCCGCGCATGGTGTAGGATGCGCGTCTTTCCCGGGGGATCCCATGCGCCACGTCCACGGCCTCGTCGCCGTCTTCCTCGCCTCGTGCTCCGTGCCCACTGCGCCCGAAGCCACTTTCGACGCCTTCGATGCCGCGATCGACGGGCAGGCGCCGCCGCCCACCATCGCGCTGACCACCGTCGGCCCGGCCGTCGCCGGCGAGCCGCTCGGCGTGGTGGTCCAGCTGCCCGTGCCGCGCGACGACCTGACCGTCTACCTGGCGACGTCGGACGGCGGCACCGGCGCCGGTCCGTGCCCGGCCCAGCTCCGCGGTCGCTGCCTGGGCATCGTCGGTCACCTGTCGGGCACGGGGCCGCTGGCCTTCCTCGGCGGGCGCGCGCGCACCGACGTCACGCTGCCGTCGCCTCATCCCTCCGGTGAGGTCGGCCTGCAGGCCGTGGTGCTCTACCGCGGCCAGGCCTTCCTCTCGCCGCCGATCGAGGTGCCGGTCACCACGCTGCCCCACCTCGACCGCACGGTCGACCTCGACGGCTCTGTCACCGTCACCCTCGCCTCGGGCCCCGGCGGCCTCGACGAGGTGGAGCACCGCATCGCCGCCACGCTCGACGAGGTCGACCCGTCCACGTTGCTGCCGCCCAACCCGTTCTACAGCAACAGCAACACCGCGTGCGCCAACCCGTGCAGCGTGTGGGGCGGTGACTGCACCACGTGCACCACCACCTACGCGGTCGACCTCAACCTCGACGGGGTCTCGTTCGCCGGCACCACGGTCGACCTGCAGCCGCAGGCCTCCGGGTCGCTGTACGGCACCATCACGATCGCCGACCCGGTGATCGACTGGTCGGCCGATGGCACGGTCACGGCGGTCAGCAGCTCCGCCAGCGGCAGCGCCACGGCTTCGTCGATCGTCGTCACGGCGTTCATCACCCCGTCGGTGTCGGGCGGCGTGGTCACCGCGTCGGTGTCGGACGTCCACGCCACGATCCAGGGCTTCTCGTTCAGCATCAGCGGCTTCCTCGGCACCGTGCTCGACTTCTTCGGCGTGCGTCAGCTCATCGCCGACCGCGTGGAGACCGAGCTGCGCGACGCCGTCACCAACGGGGTCACCGCCCAGCTGCCCGGCGCCGTCGAGGACTTCTTCGGCGAGATGTCGTTCGCGCAGCACTTCGACCTCGCGAGCCCGATCACCGGGGCCGACGTGGCGCTCGACTTCAGCGGCAGCGTCGAGGGCGTGACGGTCGATGCCTCCACGCTGCGCGTCGACCTGCAGGCCAACGCGGCGGCGTCGGCGTGGACCCGCACCGTGCCCGCGGAGGGCAGCCTCTACCACGGGTTCACGCTCGCCCCGGTGGTGCCGGTCTCCGGCACGCACGTCGGCCTGTCCGTCGACCTGGTCAACCGCCTGCTGTTCGAGGCGTGGGGCGGCGGCCTGATGGCCGGTGAGGTCGCGCTGGCCGACTTCCCGCTCGACCCGGCGCTGCTCGGCACGCTGCCCACCGGGCTCGACCTGCGGGTCACCGTCGACCCCACCCGTCCGCCCGAGGTGTGGGTCGACGGCGCCACCCACCACCTGTGGATGCGCGACATCGACGTGACCATCCACGTGGGCCCGCGCACCGACAACGTCGTCGTCCTCGAGGCGCGCAGCACGTTCGAGGCCGACCTGCTCACGTCGGTGCCCTCGGGTGCCGTCACCGGCATCTCGCTGGCCCTGTCCAACCCCGACATCGACACGATCATCCTCGGTCAGCCCGCTGCCAACCAGGCCGTGCTGGACTCGTTCGACGACGCGCTGGTGGCGGCCGCCGACGGCGTGGCCACGGCGATCGTGATCACCGACCTGACCACGCTGGGCACGTTCGGGATGTTCGACGCGACGACGGCGAACGTGGACGGGTTCATCACGCTCGACGGGCGGTTGGCCGACCTGGCGCCCTGACGCTGTCTCTCGAGAATACGCGAGAGTGCGCCCGGCGCGGTCTCGTGCGTTCTGGCTGTTGCACACCCATTCGCCTTCCTGTATCCAGCGTGGCGCGGAAGACGGGAAACGTCCTCGTCTGTACGCACGTGCGGGGGGCGGGCGATGGGCGAATCCGGCGACGCGCCGTTGCGGCGTATTCTCGGCCAGATCCTCAAGCGGTGGAACGGTGTGCAGCACCGCTTGCTTCGGGGGCGCTGGCACCGTGATCTTCGATGGGGCCTCGAGCTCGTCGACAAGGCGACGCTGGCGACGACGACAGAAGGACTGCTGCTGTCCGGTCGACTCACGACGCCGCTGAGGTCCATGGCGTGGCTGCTTGTGTGGATCCTGTCGAACATCGTCCTGCTCTCGCTCCTGCTCGCCGCACTGCTCACCTCATTCGGCGTGAGTACGCGATGGCAGAACGGTCGTTTGTTCTTCGTGGTCCTCTTCGTGTCGCTCCCCGTGATCTGGGGGTTGGTCGCCGTGGTACGGCGGGCCATCCGGCGGGTCTTGGAGCCGTGGCGCGTGCTCGTCGCGCCCTGGACGGCGATCCGTCGGTTCTCCACGGATGGTCAGAGCTTCGAACTCCTCGTCGAGACGCCGGACGGGGTAGTGTCGGCGCGGTTGACGCCTCTGAGGGCGGGCGGCCGGCAGGTGCAGGCGGTGATGGACGCCGTACGCACCGGAGATCTCCCCGATGGCGTGTCCGACGATGCCCTGCGACCGATGCGGTCGATCTGGGTCGATCGGGCAGCGTGGCTGGCAGGACTGGCGATCATCCTGTTCTGTGCCATGGCGCTCGAACCCTACGTGGAGGCCTTCCCCGGTCGTGTCGGCGAAGGGGTGGGGGCTGCGGCTGGTGTTCCCCACCGCATGACGGACGCCCAGGCGGCAGCGATCGCTCCGGCACGGTGTGTAAGTGTGCAGAGCGCGCCGGCCTTGACCAATCGACGGGAGGGCACCTCGGTGCTCTGGCACGTCGCCGATGCCGGACTTGGCTGGTCCACGGTGGTGATGCGTTGGCGCGCCGGGTCCCGACACATGGACCGGCTCGACGTGCGCGCCGCGGCGGACGGACGACTCGACGATGCCTTGCCTGGACTCGACGATCTCGGCCTCGTCGCGTTGGTGCGCTCTGACGTCGCGCCCGAAGTCGCCGCGCTCCTCGACACCAGCGGCGTCGATGGGCTCCAGCAAGCCGTTTGCGCTGGTCTCGTCCCGCGGTTCGACGTCACGAGCCTCGCGGACTCCACACCGAAGATCGACTTGGCGATCCACGTCGACGATCCCTCGCTGGTGGTCGAGCCTCCGCAGATCTCCGCACCCGCGCTGCTGCTCCCGATTCGTGTGCGTGACAGTGCCTCGTCCGGCGCGGCGTTCGACCTGTGCGAAGTACCGGAGGTCCAGGGGCGTGTGGGCACGGTGGCCGCGGACGGGGTGAACCGAAGGCTGACCGGGTTCTTTGGGTCGCCCGACGACGGCGCGCGCGTCCTGCTCCTCGACGGCGGGTTGGACGAAACGCGCGTGCGTCGGACGCAGTCGGCGCTCCAGCAGCTTGGCCGAGGCGGCGCTGTCCAACCGTGCATCGTCCTCGACTCGCTGCGATGGGCCGGTCTCGTGCTCGGGGAAGCGGAAGTTCGTGTCCCAGATGGGATCGCGGAACAGGCGGCGCGCGCCTTCCGGAGTCACCTGTCGTGGCCGATCCCGGCGGACGGTCCCTCCGTGCTGGCTGCGATCGGCCTCGCGTGGAACAGCACGCGGTCCGACCTGGGAGCGGCGGTGGTGGAGGGACCGCAGGCCGATGTCGTTCGCCAGGCGGTACTGGACTCAGTGCCTTGGGACGAGGTGTTCGACGTTCTGCGTTTCGGCGACCTGGACGCGATCGTGAACGCCTATGAACGAATGCGCGCCGTGGACGCGTCGATGGCCGACCGGCTGGTCTACGCGGTGGGGGAACGGTTCCTGGAGCGCGTCGACCTGGATCCCGTGCGGTATTCGCAACGACTCGAGATTGCTTCGAGGTGGGAAGCGAGAGCGGGACACGCGCCGGTTTTCGATCATGTCTACCGGTTCGTGGTCCTCGATCTCGTGCGCCAGGTGGAGACCTGGCTGTCGGAAGGTAGCGTGGTGCGAACGTTGCTCGCCGTGCCGCTGCTCATTCGGCTGGAGGCGATGAAGGTCCAGGTGACGATCACGCAGTCGAGCCTCGCCAAGCTCGTGCAGCACTGGGCGGTTGGCGACTTCGAGTACATCCTGGACCGGGTGTTCAAGAAGGCCTCAGAGTCGCTGGGCATCCGCACCCGCGTCGGCGGAGCCTACGCACTCACGCCCATCTACAATCCCAACCCCGGGTTTCGTCGTCGGCAGCTCATGCACGATGGTCGTGGTATTGGGGAGGTCGTGCAGCTCGACCCCAAGCTGCTCACGGTGCGCTACGATGTCTTTGGCCCGGCGGGCGGGGGAACCGCACCGAAGCTGCCCCCTGGCACGGTGCTCGCAGCAGCTGGAACGTACATCGGAGCGGACAACCGACCGACCGGTCTTGCGGTGGTGGACGGCGACGTGCGAAACGCGGGCCTCGCCTTCAGCCAGGACGGATTGGTCGTGGTCGTACCCGGATCGGGTATTCACATGATCGACATGCGCCTCGGTGGTTCGCTGCCCGGAGAGACGGCGGTCATCCGTCCGCTTCGACGCATCCGCGACTTCGGCCATCTTCTCGACTGGTTGCACGCGCACCGAGCCTCCGCGTTCCAGACCCACCTGCTGGCGGCGGACGGTTCGCGCCGGATCGACCCTACCCGTGCGAGCGGGGAGCAGCGGGAACGTCGGCTGCTGGTCGAGGGGTCGCGCGCTGGCGAGCCGCGGCTGGCGGTCGTCGACCTTCCTGGAACGCCGGGGTGGTCTCTCGCCGACGCCGCCGACGTGGTCTGGGCAGCGTTGGAGGCGGCGGATCCGGAATGGCGCGTGGCGGGCATCGCCAACCTCGACACCGGCATGCAGGACGTGTTCGTGGTCGCGGGACCCTCGGGGCGTGAATACGTGAAGGGATCGCTCAGCATGGCGCGAAACCTGCTGCTCGCGACCGAGTAGGACCGCCGTCACTGGAGGCGTTCGCTGGATGTGGATGCGATGCTGGCCAGTTTGGGTCGTCGCGTTGGCCGGGTGGGGGAGCACCGCGGTCGCGGGGACGCGCGAGGACGGACCCGCTGCTGGGGAGGGTCCGACGCCGATCGACGCTCAGGCGCTCCCCGGACTCGCGGCCGCTCGCATCGGCCACCTAGGCAACGCCTATGCCGTTGTGGAAGTCGAACTCGGTGTGGCGGACCTCCAGCTGATGGTGCGCGATCGGAGCGGTGCGCCGCTGGGGAGCTTCGACCGGGTGGCCGACGCGTTCTCGAGCGATGGGCGTGCACTGCGCTTTGCGACCAATGCCGGGATGTTCCACCCGGGCGGGGCTCCGGTGGGCCTGGCTGTCGTCGAGGGGGTCGAGCTTGCGCCGTTGGAGACCCGGTTTGGCGCGCCCGGCAACTTCTACCTCGCGCCGAACGGGGTGTTCTGGATCGACGAAGATGGCTCGGCACACGTCGACGAGACGGGCGCGTTCGCCACACTGCGGCCGGCGGACGTGTGGATGGCGACCCAGTCGGGTCCGATGCTCGTGATTCATGGCGAACTCCATCCCGCCTTCCGACCAGAGTCCGTGAACGCCCATGTACGAAGCGGTGTCGGTGTCTTGCCAGACGGACGGGTGGCCCTGGTGATGTCCCTGGCTCCGGTGCCGTTCTACGACCTGGCGTCGCTGTTTCGCGACGTGCTGCACGTGCAGGATGCCTTGTACCTCGACGGCGCGATCTCCAGGATGTTCGCGCCGGAGCTCGGCCTAACGGCGCCAGCGGGCGGGTTCGGGCCGATCTTGGCGGTGGGTTCGCCACCGGTCGAAGGGCGGGTGTGCCCGGTGCACGATGGCCGGAGATGACACGGTGGACCCGCTGCGCCCGCTGACGCGCGCGTGTCACCCAATGGCCCCATGCCGTCGGGCGACGTCGCGGTAGCGTGCCGCCTCCGTGGAGGCCTGCCATGCCGCGCTCCTTCGTGTGCTGCCTGCTGTGGGCGGGGTGTGCCGGCGACATCGCCGACGCCGTCGTCGACACCGACGGGGACGAAGACGCCGTGTGCGTGCCGTCGCCGCCGGACGCGATGCTCGCGCGACCCGGCTGGCAGGACGACGGCAGCTTCCTCGACCTCGATGGGCGACGGGCGACGCCCTATGGCCCGAGCGTGACGCTGCCGGGCTTCGCGGGCGCGGTGGTGGCCCACCCGACGCTGCCGATCGCCTACGTCGCCACCACGGGCATGGCGGTGCGGGACCTGCTGGTTGTCGACACCGATGCCATGACGGTCGTCCAGACGGTGTCGCGGAGCCGTGGGATGTTCGGCCTGACGCTGACCCCGGACGGCAGCACCTTGCTGTCGACCCATGGCGCCGGCCTGGGCCTCGACCGGTGGACGGTGCAGTCGGACGGCACGCTCGCCGATCCGGACCCGATCGCGCTCGGCGTGTACGCCTCGGGGCTGGCGCTGTCCGACGACGGCCGATCCGCGTGGGTCGGCGGCTTCCTGGACGGGGTGGTCGTCGAGGTCGACCTGCAGACCGCCACGGTGACCCGGACCGTCGACGTCGAGGCGTTGCCCTGGGACCTCGCCGCGGTCCCCGGGCGTCACCAGCTGTGGGTCGGCGACCTGTACACGGACGTGATCACCGTGATCGACACCGCGTCGGGTGCCGTCGTCGACACCGTGCCCGTGCCGATGTCCACCGGGGCCATCGTCGCCACCCGGGACGGCTCCCGCGTGTACGTGGCCGCGGCGCGCGACGACGTGGTCCTGGCCTTCGACGGGGCGACGCGCGCCGAGGTCGCGCGTGGCGTCGTGGCCGCCGAGGATCCCGAGGCCGACGGACCGTTGCCGAACTCGAACGTCAACGGTCTGATCCTCGACGAAGACGCGGGTCGGATCTACGCCACCCGCGGCACCGACAACGCGGTCGCAGTGCTGGACCTCGACACGCTCGACGACCTCGGCGCCATCCCCGGTCCGGCGTACCCGACCGCGGGGGCGGTGACCGCCGATGGCGGCACGCTGCTGGTCACGGGGGGACACGGCGGCATCGGACCCAACCGCTACCCGCCCGACGAGGGCTGGGCGATCAAGAAGGGCTCGCTGGCGGCGCTGCCGCTGGACGGTCTGGACCTCGCTGCGGCGACGGCCGAGGTCGTGGCCTCCTACCGTCGTCCGGTCGACCTGTACGACTTCGACTGCCCCGGCACGTTCCCGGTGCCCACGCGACCGGGCGCACCGACGCCGATCGAGCACGTGGTGCTCATCGTCAAGGAGAACAAGACCTTCGACTGCTACTTCGGCGACCTCGGCGGCGACGCCGACGGCGACCCGGGCCGCGCGCGCTTCGGCGAGGCGATCACGCCGAACCTGCACGCGCTCGCGCGGCGGTACGCGCTGTCGGACAACTTCTACCACCAGGTCGACGACAGCGATCAGGGCCACATCTTCCTGACCCAGGGGCACCTGACCGAGCTCGCGGTGCGCGCCAACAACGAGACCGAGTTCACCGGGTCGCTCGCCCAGTACCCGGTGTCGGAGGCGGTGGTGCCGACGTCGGGGACGCTGTTCTCGTCGCTGCTCGACCACGACGTCGACTTCCGCGTGTGGGGCGAGATCGTCGGCATGTTCCACCCGGCCGCGGACGGGCGCCTGCCCAACGCGTTCTCCGACTTCAGCTACCCGGGCGGGCCGTTCCTCAACCTGTCGGTGGAGGACGACGTGAAGGCCGAACACGTCGTCGACAAGCTCGAGGAAGAGGGGCTACCGACATTCTCGTTCATGCTGTTCCCGCGCGATCACACCGTCGGTCCGCGACCGGGCGGGCCGACCCCCGAGGCGATGGTCGCCGACAGCGACAAGGCGGTGGGCATCGTGCTCGACCACCTGTCCCACCGACCCGAGTGGATGTCCACGGTGGTGTTCATCGTCCAGGACGACCCCCAGATGTGCGACGACCACGTCGACGCCCACCGCTCCTACGTGCTGGTCGCCAGTCCCTGGGCGCGCCGCGGGTACGTCAGCCACGTGCAGGCCTCGTTCCTGTCGATGTACGCGACCATCACGCGCCTGTTGGGGATCCCGCCGCTGGGGCGCGGCGACGCCAACGCCGCCCCCCTGTGGGACCTGTTCACCCAGGAGCCCGACGACACGCCGTTCGAGCTGGTGCCGAGCGACGTGCCGGACCAGATCGTCCCCGAGGACGTCCCCGGCGCCGCCGCAGCGCTGGCGATGGACTTTCGCGGCCCCGACCGCAACCCCGAGCTCGGCGAGCTCATCGCGGTGTGGCAGGACTGGCGCAGCGGGCGGCTGAGCCGCGCCGAGGCGGAGGCGCGTGTCGCCCACCCGGTGCGCGACCCGGAGCGGTGGGCGCGCCTGGTGGAGGAGGCCGAGGAGGACGGAGACGCGTTCGCGGAGGCGATGGCGCAGCTCCAGGCGTGGCAGCGGGCGCACGGCCTCGTCGTGTCCCAGGTGCCCGAGGCGCTGGCGCCGCAGGCGGTACGGGTGGGGGGCGCGGAGGGCGACGTCCCGCTGCGGGAGCGCTGAACCCGTCGCGCGTGTGCCTGGACGGCGCGCCTAGGGAACGGCGCCGTGCTGCGGGGCCGCACCGCCCATGCGCTCGCCGTAGTCCGCCGCGCTCTCCACCTGCTGACGCCAGCGGGCGTGGCAGGCCGTGCACGCCGACAGCGTGTCCGACGTGCTGCGCAGCACCGCTGCGGCGTCGTGGTCGCGCGCGGCCTGTGCGATCGCGTCGGCGCGGGCGTGGAAGTCGAGGGACTGTTCGGTGAACCCCGGGGCGGCGGCGCCCATGTGCTCGCAGGTCTGCGCCATCTCGGGCGAGGTGCCGATGCGCGAGGCGGCCGCCTCCACCCGCGCCCAGTCGCTGACCGCGAGGGCGTCGAGGACCTGCTGCACGGCCTCCAGGTGGTCGCGCATCATCGCCTTCTGGTGCAGCGCCATGTGGGGCGGCATGGGCACGGGCGTGCGGTCGTCCATGCCGTCGAGGATCGCGTGGGCCGAGGGCGCGGACGACGGGGCGGCCGCCGAGGGCGGGGTCGTCGACGTCGCGGGCGCCGGCGTCGGTGGGGTCGATGCGCCGCACGCTGCGGCCACGAGCAGGGGGAATACGGTGCGCACGGCACCCTCCGGGTTCGGGCCGTCCAGCCTTTGGTGACGGTCCGATACCTCACGAGCACGACCCGTGCCGAGGCACCGCCTCCAGGCGTGGCTGCCACGGGAGGGGCACCACGACGCGTGGACGACGTTGCACGTCCGCGCGCTCGGGATAGTTAAGCATGTGCTTAACCATTACGCCCCTGCCGATCCCCGGCTCGACCGGATGTTCGCCGCCCTCGCCGACCCCACGCGGCGGGTGATGGTGGCGCGGCTCGCGCGCGGGCCGGCCAGCGTGTCCGAGCTGGCCCGTCCCCTCGCGATGTCGCTGCCTGCCGTCGTCCAGCACCTGCGGGTGTTGGAGGACAGCGGGCTCGTCACCAGCGCCAAGGTGGGGCGTGTGCGCACCTGTCGGATGGCGCCCGAGCCCCTGGCGGCGGCCACGAGCTGGCTGGAGCAGCAGCGGATGGTGTGGGAGGCACGCTTCGATCGCCTGCAAGCCCTCGTGGAGGACCCCGACGATGACGACCGATCCCCGTGACCTCGAGATCTCGCGCGTGATGCGCGCGCCCCGCGCCCGTGTGTGGCGCGCCTTCGCCGACCCCGCCCTGCTCGCGCAGTGGTGGTGCCCCAAGCCGTGGGTCACCGAGGTCAAGGCCTTCGACCTGCGCCCGGGCGGCGCGTTCCACACCTACATGACGGGGCCGCTGCCCGACGGCACCCAAGGCGAGAGCGACAACCCCGGCTGCTTCCTCGACGTCGTGCCAGAGGTGCGCGTGGTGGGCACGTCGATGCTGCTGCCCGGCTGGCGACCGGCCACGCCGTGGATGGGCCTGACCAACGTGTTCACGCTGTCCGATGTCGACGGCGGCACCCTGGTGCACGCCCTGGCGATGCACGCCTCCGCCGAAGACAGCGGCAAGCACGCGCAGATGGGCTTCTACGACGGCTGGGGCACGATGTTGTCGCAGTGGGACGCGTGCGCGGCCGAGCTGTCGGGGTGATGGGTCCGCTCCGGACAGGGAGCGGGCGATGGGGTGGCGACGCAGGGCGGTGGCGGCGGCGACGGCGAGCCTGACGGCG
>JACKEP010000025.1 GCA_020632915.1 Alphaproteobacteria bacterium
CTGGAACTCCTGCATCGACACGGCGCGCAGGTCCCCGGCGAGCTCGCCGGGCAGCGTCGCCGCGTCCATGCGCACCAGCGGCAGCCCGGTCTCGGCCCAGCCGATCGTGCCGCCCTCCAGGTCGACGACCGGACCCCCCGTCACGCGGGCGACGGTGTCGATCAGCGCGAGCGAGCGACGGCCGGTCATGCACACCAGCACGAGCGGACGTCCGGCGGGGAGCGCACGCGCCCACGTCTCGGGGTCGGCACCGACGGGGCGCCACACGCTGCCGGGCACCCAGCCGATCGTGTCGCGCTCGTCGGCCTCACGCAGGTCGACGATCACCGCCGAGCGGAGGCCTGACAGCTCGTCCGGGCCGACCCTGGCCATCAGAACACCATCGACGACGCGCTCGTGCGGGCGTCCGCCGTGAACGCGGTGACGCCACCGAACTCGAGGTTGGGCAAGTCCATCAGGTCGCGCTTCTCGATGCCCATGATGCCCATCGACATCGTGCACACCTTGAACACCACGCCGAGCTCCACCGCCTGGTCCATCAGCTGGCGCAGGCTCAGCACGTTCTGCTGGGTCATGAAGTACTTCATCATCCCCAGGCCCATGCCGCCCATGTGCATCTTGGACATCTTCTGGCGGTCCGGGCCCTTGGGCATCATCCACTTCATGACGGTGTGCAGGAAGGTCGGACGGGTGGCCAGCTCGGTGCCGGGGTCGACCTCGTGGGGCTGGTCGGCCCGCAGCAGGTTCACGCCCCAGAAGGAGAAGTAGACGTCGACGTGCATGCCCTGGGCGGCCGACGCGTTGGCGACCATCATCGCCGCCATCAGGCTCTCGAAGTCGTTGCGCAGGATGAGCAGCGTGGTCGCGTTGCGACGGGGCACCGTGTCGGGGTCGGGCTGGGCCACCGGCGCCGGCGCAGGCGCAGGCGCGATCGCGGTCGGGGGCGACGGGGCCTCCAGCGCGTCGGCGTCCATCGGGCAGAGCGTGGCGCGCATCGTCGCGCCCTCGACGCGGACGTCGACGAGCGCGCCGCCCACCATCGGGGCCCACGACTGGATCGTGGCGCGGGCCGAGGCGTCGCAGGTGAACGTCACGTTGCCGTCGGCGGCGAGGAAGGCGTTGCCGAGCTGCAGCACCACGCGCTGCGCGGGGACGCCCCCCAGGTCCAGCGTGGCCGACCCGGCGGACTCCGCCTGGCGGTTGTCGGCGGTGGCGGGCGCCGCGGGCGTCGGCTGGGCGGTCGGGGCCTTGCCGTGGGCGTCGATGGTCGCGACGAAGGCGCCGTCGACCTCCTCGATGCCCCGCAGCGACGCCCCGGTGCTCCGGCACCAGGCGCGCAGGTCGGTGGGGAAGTCCCCGTCGTCGGCACGCACCACCAGGGTGCCCGCCGTGCCGGACAGGGAGCGGTAGGCCTTCGACACGGCCAGGATCGGGGCCGGGCAGGCCATGCCGCGGCAGTCGACGTCGACCTCGACCGCCGCGTCGTCGACGGCGGGCACGTTCATCGACGGCACCGCCATCGACACGGTCTGCTCGGCGGGCTCGGGCTCGGGCTCGCCGACGTCGTCGGTCACCGGCGCGGGCGCCGGGCGGGCGTCGTTGAGCCGAACGTCGGCGGTGAACGTGGTCCCGTCCTGCACGATATCGCCGAGCTCTGCGCCCGTGCTGCGGCACCAGGCCCGCAGGTCGGTGGGGAAGTCCCCGTCGTCGGCCATCACCTGCAGGAACGCAGGCGCAGGGCCCACGGCCTTGGCTGCGCGGGCGACGGCGAGGATCGGCGCCGGGCAGCGCATGCCACGGCAGTCCACGGTGATGACGTCAGGAGCGTTCGACATGGGGCTCTCCGATGAGGCCGGGAAGACGAAGCGGCGCGATGCCGCGGCAAGGGACGGGAACGGGGGTCACGACGCCGTCTGCGCGATCGGATCCAGGGGGACCCCGGTCACGCGGGACAGCTCGCTGGCCATGGTGTCGGCGTCGCGGGCCACCACGAGGTGGTGGTTCACCACGCACAGGGCGTCGGCGAGCTCGACGAGGTCGTCGTTGTGGTGCGTCGACAGCAGCACCCGGCGCGTGGTGTCGACGTGGCACAGCTCGATGAGCACGCCGTCCTGCAGGATCACGTGCAGGTCGCCGAACACGAGCACGTCGGGACGCACGGTGCCGTCGCGGAGCGCGCCGACGTAGCGGTCCCGGTCGTCCGACGGGATGACGTCGATGGTGCACTTCTTGCAGAGCCGGTCGAGGGCGCCGAGCACGCCAGGGCGGTCGACCGCCGGGTCGCCGTCGAGGACCCACATCGTGAGCGGACGCGCGGGCTGACGGGCGGGCACGATCTCGTCGGTGTCCGGGTCCTGGTCGTCGAGCTCGACCGCCGTCGCGGGCTCCGCGAGGCGCTGGGCACGACGCACGAGCCACGCCTCCAGCGCCCCGTCGTCGATCACACGGGTGTGCACGGGGTCGATGGACGCGACGTCGCTGGCATGGGGAGCCGTCGGGCTGGTGGCTGACGTCGGCGCGAACACGTGCCCGCAGCTCGAGCACGTGACGCGCGCGACCCTGCGGCCGGCACGACCACGCACCACGACCATGCTGGTGCAGGCTGGGCAGCGCACTTCCATGGACAGTCCCCTGTGGATTCCGATGACGAAGGTGGCGGAGCCCCCTGCAAATCGACCGGCGTACCGGTCCGATTGAGCGGTTTTATGCGTCACTCTCGGTCAGGGACACACCGGTCCGGACGTCGGGTACCTGGAAAGACCGGTCTGCACCCGGCGTTCTCACGATCGGACCACGATTGGGTGCCATGCCGCACGTACTGTCTGCGTCCCAGCCCCCGGTGGCACCGTCCGGGATACCGAACGCCCGATGGACGACTACTACGCCTACACCCCCCTCCTGCGCCTGGAGCGCCCCCTCGCGTTGGTGGGCGCCCCTGGTGCTGCCGTCGAGCGCACCGCACGCGCCGTGAACCTGTTGTCGGGCCTACCGCTGGTGGCCGTCGACCGCCGGGTGGAGCACCTGCTGGGCCGCAGCGTGGAGCTGGTGCAGCTCGAATCGGGCTCGACGCCACGCACCGAGACCGAGGCCGGCGTGCTCCGCGAGGCGGTCGCCGCGCGCACGAAGCCGATCGTCGCCCTGACCGACGTCACCTACACGGACGACGCGCTGCAGGCGCTCGTCGAGACCGAGATGGACGTCGTCCTGCTCCACCTCGACCTCGCGGACGCCCTGGAGCGGGTCGCGGCCGAGGCCGTCGCCGACCGCCGCAAGCACTACGCGCTCACCCAGGCAGGGCGCGCGTCGCCGGACGAGGTGCGCGCCGCCCTCGAGGTGCGCCTGGCCCGCTACCGCCACCTCGCGCGGGTGGTGCCGGTGGCCGGCCGTGCGCCGCTGGAGGTCGCGCAGGGCCTGCTCGCCGACCTGGGCATGGTCACCTGACGTCGGGCGCGCCGAGCCAGGCCGCCAGCGCGTCGAGGCGATCCTGGCCCCACCACGCGACGTCGCCCACTGCGAAGCAGGGCACGCCCCACAGCCCCAGCGCGGCGAGCTCCGCGCGGTTCGTGTCCAACATCGCGTCGAGCGCCGGGTCGGTGCGGACGCGGTCCAGATCGGCAAGATCGACCCCCGCGTGCGCCGCGACCGTGGCCAGGCCGGCGGGCCGCGTGACGTCGATCCCGTGGCACCACACGTCGTCGGCCCACGCGGTCAGCAGCGCCTCCAGGCGGTCCTGACGCGTGGCGAGCAGGCCCACGGCGGCGCCGTCGCGCCAGGCCTGGAGCGGATCGGCAGTGCGGCGGAACGGCTGCCCCAGCGCTCGCGCCTGCCGCGCGGCGTCCACGTACAGGTGCAGGCGCTTGGCGAGCGGCACCGGGAGCCCGCGGGCCACCATCGGCGGCACCAGCCGCACCGCGATGGGACGGCCCGTCGCGCGGCCGAGCGCGAACACCCGGCGCACCGCGAGGGCCGAGTACGGGCTGCGGAACGAGAAGAAGAACCGGAGGGGACCGTCGGCCGGCGACGGGGCGGCGACGGCGGACAGATCGGGCCCCCAGGGCGTGGCGCCCGGTCGGCGACGGCCGAGCGCGTCGAGCGCAGCACCGAGCCGCGGCAGGCGGTCGACGCCGCCGTACCAGGCACCGCCCAGCCGCAGCCCGTCGCCCAGGCCGTAGCGCCGTCGGGCACGCACGTGCGCCGCGACGGTGGCGGCGGCGTCGCCAGGGGACCCCTCGCCGGCACCGGACCAGGGCGCACCCGACCACAGCGCCTCGACCACCTCGGCGGCCCGCCCCAGGGCCACACCCCCCGGCACGGCCAGCGACCGGACCGCTGCGGCGACCCGGGAGGCGGGTGGCACCGCCGCCGGCGGCGTGAGCCCCCAGCACGGCGCCATGCGCTGCACGTCGGCCAGCCCCCAGCGCACGCGCGCGTCGGGCTCCGGGAGCCACGCCGGATCGTCCCGGTCGACCACGTAGACGCGGACCTCGACGTCCCATGCGTCGATCCATCGCGGCAGCACGGCCAGCAGCCACCACGCCGCGGGGTCGTCGGGGCGCAGGAAGGCGTCGATGCGCGCGGGCCGGCCGAACACCCGCCGCGGCACGTCGGTCAGGCGCTGCGGCAGCCGCTCGGCCGCCTCGGACGCGATCGCCGCCGCGAACAACGTCTGGCCCCTGGACGCCATGTCGACCCTCCCCCGACCCGACGTGCAGCAAATGTCGCGGCGCTCGGTCGCCCCGCGGGCGTCAGGCTAACCGGCACGCGCAGGACCCGAGCCGCGGAGACGACAGGATGGCCTTGCCCGCGCAGGTGGAGACGGTGGTGGTGGGCGCCGGCGCAGCCGGCTCGGTGATCGCCGCCCGCATCACCGAAGACGACGCCCGCCAGGTGCTCCTCGTGGAGGCCGGCCCCGATCACCCCACGCCCGACGCAGTGCCCGCCGACCTGCTCGACGCCCGCAAGAACTCGATGTTCGACCACGACTGGGGCCTGCGCCACCGGCCCACCGTGCCGCAGCTGAAGTTCCCCCTCCCCCGCGGGCGGGTCGTCGGCGGCAGCTCAGCGGTCAACACCTGCATCGCGCTGCGCGGCAACCCGGTCGACTACGACGCCTGGGCCGCCCGCGGCCTGTCCGCGTGGTCGTGGGACCAGTGCCTGCCGGCGTTCCGGCGGCTGGAGCACGACCTCGACTTCGACGACCCGTGGCACGGCCAGGACGGGCCGCTGCCGATCCGCCGCGACGCGCCCTCCCAGTGGTCGCCGTGGCAAGCCGCGTTCGTCGCCGCGTGCGAGCGGCTGGGCTTCCCGTCCTGTCCCGACAGCAACCGCCCCGACAGCGCCGGTGTCGGGCCCCACGCCTTCAACCGCCTCCACGGCCGCCGGGTGAGCGCTGCCGAGGCCTGGCTGACGCCCACGGTGCGCGCGCGTCCCAACCTGACGCTCTCGCCCGACACCCACGTCGTGCGGGTCACCGTGCAGGGCGACCGCGCCACGGGCATCGACGTCCTCCACGCCGGGGCGCGCCACCACATCGCCGCGCGACGCGTGGTCCTGTGCGGTGGCGCCCTCCTGACGCCGACGATCCTGCTGCGGTCGGGCATCGGCCCACGCGCCGAGCTCGATCGGCTCGGTGTGGACGTGGTCCGCGACCTGCCCGCGGTGGGCGCGCGCGTGCTCGACCACCCGGGCAGCGCCATCTTCCTGGTCCCCCGGCCCGACATCGTCGACCTGCGCGCCACCGCCCTGCAGACGGTGCTCCGCTACGGCGGCACGGGCTCGGGCCAGCCGAACGACATGCAGATCCAGCCCGGCTCGGTCGCCTACTTCCCGTTCGCCACCCTGCCGCTCGTGGGCATCATGGGCCACGTCGGCAAGCCCCGCGGCACCGGCACGATGCACCTGCCGTCGGCCGACCCGCTCGCGCGCCCGTTCGTCGACAGCCGGTTCCTGGAGCACCCCGACGACCGCGCCCAGGCCGTCGAGGCCATGCAGCTCGCCCACCTGGTCGCGAGCCAGCCCGAGACCCGCGCGCTGGCCCGTCCCCTCTGGCCACGCCCGCGCACGCTGCGGGACGCCGGCCGCACCAGCGCCTGGATCCGCTACGCCACCGACTCGGGCTACCACCCGTGCGGCACGGTGCCGATGGGCGCCGACGACGACCCCGACGCCGCCTGTGACGGCCGGGGTCGCGTGCGCGGCGTCACCGGCCTGGTGGTCGCCGACGCGAGCCTGATGCCTGAGATCCCCCAGTCGAACATCCACCTGCCGACCCTGATGATCGGCGAGCGGATGGGCGCGTGGCTGAGGACGCCGCCGGACTGACCGGCCCCGCGGCGCCGGTCAGCGCACGTAGATCTCGTAGGTGCCGGCGTGCTGGTCGCCCGACGGCGTGCCCGCCGTGCCCTTCCACCCGGCGAGCGCCTGGAGCGTGCTGTGGCCGATGTGGGCCGCGGTGCCGAGCGCGTAGTCGCCGTTGGCGAACGACCAGATCGTGCCCTTCTGCCCGTTGCCCCGCCAGCTGTCGCCCCAGTCGTTGCTGGTGCCGGTGGCGTCGCTGAACGACAGGTAGGCCACGTCGTTGTCGGAGCTGGTGTTGACCCCGCACAGGAACACGTAGGCCACGGGCCGCGCGGCCGAGCCGTCGGACGGGTGGATCATGAGGTCGCCCTCGATCCGCGTGCCGCTGTAGGCCGTGGTGTGGCCCAGGGTGCGGGCGCCGCCGAAGGCGCTGTCGTTGTTGGGTGCAGTGCCCTGGTCGCGGCAGTAGGTCATCACGTCGAGCATCGAGCGGCCCGGGGCGTCGACGAGGTCGAACACCGCGTAGGCGCCCGCCTGCTGGCCGCTGACCTGCTTGATCATGATCTGGTCGAAGTCCTCGTCGCGGCTGAACGCCGGGTAGGCCCCGACGTCGGCGAGGTTGGACGCCGTGGACGTGAGCACCGGGAACGAGCGCTGCCCGAGGTCGTGGTCCTGGCCGGTGGTGCGCAGGATGCGCGACCAGCCGCCGCCCGCCGTCGCCTGGTCGCAGTAGGTGCCGTAGTCGGGCTCCTGACCGGTCTGGCCGTCGGGGTCGACGCGGTAGATGCCCGAGTTGGTGTAGCCGCCGTCGCGGTAGTCCTGGCACGAGAACTGGATGTTGCCGCCGATGTCGACGGCCACCTCGGGCGACCACGGGCTCGAGCTGAGGCCGTCGGAGGCGCGCGCCTCGCACACCCACGTCTCGCCGCGACCGGGGAGCCCGGCGGGCACGGTCGACGACGTGGCCGTCTGGATCAGGCCGACGTCGATCTCCACGGTGCCCTGCCGCCACGCGAACGTGTAGGTGACCGCATCGCCGTCGGCGTCGAACGCGGGCGTGTCGATGGCGCACACCAGGTTGTCGACGTTGGGGATCGCGATGGCCGGCGTCACCGTGATGGTGGGCGCGCGCGGCGCCGTGTTGAGGATGGCGCCGTGCAGCCCGTTGACCGGGTTGCCGTTCTCGATGCCGTCGTAGGGCGTGATGGTGACGCTGATCGTGTCGCCCTTCACGAAGTTGTCGGGGCCGAGCTCGAGCGACGTGCCGGTCTGCACCACGGTGCCCGCCACGGTCCACGCCACGTCGAGCACGACGGTGTCGCCGTCGTCGTCTTCGGTGGACACCTCCACCGACAGCGTGTCCTCCGTGTAGGCGTCGAGCGGCAGCACCTCGACGAAGCCGGTGACGCGCGGGCGGGTGTTCTGCACCACCACCTCGGCGCTGCTCACCGGCGTGCCGTCGGTGCGGCCGTCGTTGGGTGTGGCCACGGCGACGATGCGGTCGTCGCGCCGCGTCCGCGAGGGGTCGAGGACGGTGCCGGTCTGGACCTGCACGCCGTTGACGAACCACGCGACCGTCCAGGTGACGACGTCGCCGTCGAGGTCGCCCTGGCCGTTGATCACGGCGCGGACGGCGTCGGCGGTGCGCACGGTGGACGGGTCGAGGAGCACGGACGCGATGGTGGGTGCGCTGTTGATCACCTGCTCGACCTGCGAGCCCTCGGCCGCGCCGAAGGCCTCGCCGTCGTAGGGGATGGCGAAGCACTGCAGGGTCTGGCCGCGCTGGTAGAGCGTGTTGGCGAGGAGCTGGCTGGTGGTGGTGTTCTGCCCGCCCACCTGCCAGCGCCACGTCATCGTGATCGGGTCGCCGTCGGCGTCGAAGCCACCACCCGCCTGGCACGTCGGCGGCGTGGACTCGGACACCGGCGACGGCGTGAACGACACGTCCGTGGCCACCGGCGGCGAGTTCACCGCGGTGAGGATGTTCGAGCTCGCCGGGTTGCTGTTGCCGAACGTGTCGTTGGCGACGGCCACCGCGTAGATCTCGTCGTGCTTGACGAACGAGCCGGCCGGCAGCACCGGACCGGTCTGGCCGGGGACCACGGCGCCCGCCACGTACCAGGTGTAGGTGTAGGTGACCTCGTCCCCGTCGGCGTCGACGTAGGTGGGCGTGGCCGTGATGTCCTGCGTGACGCGGGGCTGGGCCGGCGTGAGCACGAGCGACGTGATCTGCGGGTTGGTGTTCACCACGTTGGCGATGTCGGTGAGGTAGGTCGCCGTCGCCTCGGTGTCGTCGAGCGTGATCTCGCCCTGCACCGTGTCGCCGCGGTTGAACAGCGCCCCGGTGAGCGTGGTGGCGGTGGACACCTCCGACCCGTTCACGAGCCAGCGCCGCGAGACGGTGAGCGTGTCGCCGTCGGCGTCGCGCTGGCCGGTGACCACGATCGACAGCGTGGACTGCTCGCGCGCCGGGTTGGTGGACAGGCGGGCGGTGGTGAGCGTGGGGGGCGAGTTGACGACGGTGACCGGGTCGCTCGACACCGGGTCGCCGAAGGCCGCCCCGTCGTAGGGCCGCACCCGGCAGACGAGCACGTCGCGCTTGTTGAACGCGATGCCGGTGATCGTGGCCGTGGCCGCGCGCGGCGTGCCGTTGATCAGCCAGGTGTACTCGTAGCCGGGCGGGTCGCCGTCGGGGTCGAACCAGCCGTGGGGCTCGCAGGTGGCGGTGACGCCCTCGCGGATCTCGGCCGGCGTGATCACCACGTCGGTGATCGACGGGGCGGCGTTGCCGATCACCACGTTCGCCGACGGGAACGGGTCGCTCTGGGCGTCGCCGTCGTCGGCCACCACCACCACGTGGATGCGGTCGCCGGTGGTGAAGTGGGAGGGGTCGAGGCTGTCGCCGGTGACCCCGGCCACCGGGTCGGTGCCGACGTACCAGGTGTAGGACACCTCGACGACGTCGTCGGTGTCGACGTCCTCGACCAGCGCCATCGCCGTGATCGTGTCGACGATCGACGGGGCGCCGGGCGACAGCGACACGTTGAGCACGCGCGGCGCGGTGTTGCCGATCACCACCGGCGCCGACGTGACCGGCAGGCCCGGATCCGTGGTGTCGTAGGGGGTGACGGTGACGACCACGCTGTCGCCTTCGTCGAACACGGCGCCGGTGAGGCGGTCGTCGGACGACACGAAGACGTCGTTGACCGTCCACGCGTAGGTCAGCGTGACGGTGTCGAGCGGATCCAGATCGGTGACCGCACCCAGATCGAGCGTGAGCGTCGAGCCCTCGACCGGGTCGCCGGGCAGGATGGCGACGCTGTCGAGCACGGGCAGCATGTTGCCCACGACCACCACGCCGCTGTCGACCGGCGCGCCGCGGCCGGACGGGTCGCCGTCCTTGGGCCACACCCGGCACGCGATCGCGTTGCCCTTGTTGAACGACGCCCCGGTGAGCGTGGGGCCGGTGGGGCCGAACGTGCCGTCGACCTTCCACTGGAAGTCGTAGTCGGGCAGGTCGCCGTCGTCGTCGTGCCAGCCGACAGGCTCGCACGTGGCGGTGTCGGCCTCGGTGATCGTGCCCGGCGTGACGAGCGCGCCGGTGAGCGTGGGCAGCGTGTTGACCACGAGGACGGGGCCGGCCTCGGCGGTGGCGCGGCCGTTGTAGGGGTCGGTGACGGTGACCGCGACGCGGATCAGGTCGCCGCGCGTGGTGAAGCCGGGGTCGAGGCTCGACAGCACCGCACCCGGCACCACCACGTTGTTGCGGTACCACACGTAGGAGACCTCCAGCTCGTCGCCGTCGGTGTCGACGGTGGCGAGGGAGGTCTGCAGGGTGTCGGCCGTGCGCGGCGTGGTGGGGGTGAGCGAGAAGCTGGAGATGGTGGGCAGCGTGTTGACGCCCACCGCGTCGTTGCTGGTGACGGGCGTGCCCTCCACCTCGCCGTCGTAGGGGGCGACGATGCAGTGGATGATCTGGCCGGGGGCCCAGCTGTCGCTCGACAGCGTGGGCGCGTTCGACACGGCGACGCCGTCGACCTCCCACGTGTAGTGGAACGTGACCGTGTCGCCGTCGACGTCGGAGGACGCCCCCAGCGTGACCGACAGCGTGTCGCCGTGCCGTGGGCCGGTGGACGACAGCGTGGCGCTGGCGAGCACGGGCGGCGTGTTGCGCACGGTGACCGGTGCCGACGTGACCGGCGCGCCCTCCGCCTCGCCGTCGTCGGGGAAGACCTGGCAGGTGATGACGTCGCCCTTGTGGAAGTCGGCGCCGTTGATGAAGTCGTTGGCCGTGGACAGGACCCGGCTGCTCACCCGCCACACGTAGCGGTAGCCGGGCACCTCGCCGTCGGCGTCGGACCAGCCGACCGGCGTGCAGTGCAGCGTGGACGTCTCCACCGGGTCGGTGGGCGTGACCTCGACGCCGGTGATCGACGGCACCGTGTTGGAGATGCGCCGGGTGACGGAGCGGGCCGTGCCGTCGACCGTGCCGTCGTTGGGGGTGACGAACACGACCACGTCGTCGCCCTTGACGTAGGGCTCCAGGTCGAGCGTGTCGCCGTCACCGTCGAGGTCGACCTCGGTGCGCACGGTGACGGTGTTGACCTTCCACACGTAGCGCAGCGTGACGTGGTCGCCGTCGGGGTCGGAGGCCTGCCCCACCGCCAGCAGCACCGAGTCGGTGTAGGCGGGGTTGGGCGTGAGGGTGACCGTGTCGACGGTGGGCGGCGTGTTGGCCACGACCACCTCGTTGGACGTCACCATGCCGCCGGGCCCGAAGCTGTCGCGCGGGGTGGCCTCGACGTAGATGTGGTCGCCGGCGGTGAAGCCGCTGACGCCCGCCGTGAGCGACGGCCCGTTCACCGACGGCACGAGCGCGCCTTCGACGTACCAGGCGTAGGTGTAGGTGATCGTGTCGCCGTCGAGGTCGACACCGCCCATCGGCTGGACCTGGAGCGTGGACGCCACCGTGGGCGAGGCCGGGGTGAGCAGCGCGCTGGCCATCGTGGGCAGCGTGTTGCCGATGGTGACCTGGTTCGACAGCAGCGCCGGACCGACCTCGGTGCCGTCGTCGGGGGCGGCCGTGCACGTGACCGGGTCGTTGCGGTTGAAGTTGGCGCCGGTGAGCGTGCTCGACGTGACGCCAGTGACCGGGCGCCCGCCCACCTGCCAGGCGTAGACGTAGCCGGGAGCATCGCCGTCGAGGTCGGACCAGCCCTGCGGCGTGCACGTCAGCGTGGTGGTCTCGTCGGCGGTGGTGGGGCTGAGCACCACGCTGGTGATGCTCGCCGGCGTGTTCAGCACGAACACGTGGTTGGACTCGCGCGGCGGCGTGGAGCTCTCGGTGCCGTCGTTCGTGGTGGCCTCGAACCACACGTCGTTGCCGCGCGCGAACAGGGCGCCCGTCAGCATCGTGCCGCCGGTCTGCACCACGTTGCCGTCGACGTACCAGACGATCGTGTCGGTGAGCGGGGTGTCGCCGTCCGGGTCGCTGCGCTGGATCGTGGCCCGCAGCGTGCCGTCGGTGCGCACCTCGGTGGGCGAGAGCTGGGCGGTGGACACCAGCGGCAGGCCGTTGCCGACGTCGACCGAGGCGACGACGGGCTGGCCTTCGTCCTGGCCGTCGTCGGGCGTGACGGTGGCGCGCCACGTCTCGCCCTTGTGGACCGCCGAGGACGGCACCGTGAGCTGGTTGGCGAAGCCCGCGGACTGGGGTCCGGTGCCGCTGTCGACCGTCCACGACACCCTGTACGTCACCTCGTCGCCGTCGGCGTCGAGGGTGGAGGGCGTGGCGACCAGGGAGTCGGTGGACCGCGGAGCGCCGGGCTCGATGCTGAGCGTGGTGACCGGGGGGGAGTTGGCGATCGTGGTCTCCAGCTCGCCGAACGGTGTGTCGCCGTTGGCCGACTGGGCCGCGACGCGCACCTTCCACAGCTGTCCCTTGACCGTGGCGGTCGCGGGCACCCGCTCGTCACCGCCGAACTCGCCACGGGGAACGCCGCCTTCGAGCCACTGGAAGATGTAGGTCCAGCCCGCGACGCGGTCGTCGACCACCACGGCGAGGTCGTCGACCGTGGTGGGCGCGTCGTTCTCCCAGTGCAGCGTGGGGGCGACCAGCGGCAGGTCGCTGTCGACGGTGCTGTCGGTGTCGGTGTCGGTGTCCTCGGTCTTGTCGACCGTGCCGGCCGTGCAGCCCGCGGCCGCCAGCACGCCGAGCGTGCCCAGGACCCGCACCAGGGATCGTCGTGTCATCGCGCTCGCCACCCAGGTCAGGGCATCTAGAGGTCGGGCCCGGAGGCCGTGGTTCGGACCGTCAGGGTACACCACGCCAGCCACGGTCGTCATGGCGGAGTCAACCCCCCAGGATTCCGGTCGACCACGCGAACGCGACGTGCAGCACGGCGGACCACCCGACGCCCGCGAGGGCCTGACGATCGCGTCGCCACGCCGACACCGCCGCGAGCACGGCGTGCAGGACCGCGCCGCCCACGGCCCACGCCCACGTGGCCTGGAACACGAGCCCGAACACGTCGACGGTGACCGTGGCCGGGTGGGCCCCAGCGGCGAGCTGCTCGGCCGTGACCTTCTGCGTCCACGCCCACACGCCCCCCCAGTACAGGGCCGACAGCAGGCACAGCAGCGCCATCACCTGGATGCGGCGGGGCACCGGGAACCGGCGGCGGGCGGGCGGCGTGTCAGGGGTGTCGGACATCGCCGCGTGTCTAGCGCGGCCCGGCCCACGTCGCCCCGGCCACCGGGGTACACACCCCGACTGCCCCGGAGCCCCCGTGACCTCCTCGCCCGCCCTGCACTACCGCGTCCGCCCCGCCGATCCGGCCGCCCACCTGTTCGACGTCACCTTCACCGTCGCCCACCCCGACGCCGACGGGCAGGTGCTGCGCCTGCCGTGCTGGATCCCCGGCTCGTACATGGTGCGCGAGTTCGCCAAGAACATCGTCACGATCGCCGCGCGGTCCGACGCCGGTCCCGTCGCGCTCACCAAGGTCGACAAGGACACGTGGCGGGCGGCCCCCTGCGACGGCCCGCTGGTGGTGTCCTACACCGTCTACGCGTGGGACCTGTCGGTGCGCATGGCCCACCTCGACCGCACCCACGGCTTCTTCAACGGCACGTCGATGTTCCTCGCCGCCGTCGGCCAGGAGCACGGCCCCCACACGGTCGACCTCGACCCGCCCGACGACGCCGCGTGCGCGGGCTGGCAGGTGGCCACCACCCTGCCCCGCGTCTCGGGCGACGCCTGGGGCTTCGGCCGCTTCGAGGCCGCGGATCACGACGAGCTCGTCGACCACCCCGTCGAGATGGGCACCTTCGACCGCGTGACGTTCGAGGCGTGCGGCGTCCCCCACCACGTGGTGTTCACCGGCCGCCACCGCTGCGACACCGCGCGGCTCTGCCGCGACCTCACGCCGATCTGCGAGCAGCACATCCGGATGTTCGGCGAGCCCGCGCCCGTGCCCGCCTACCTGTTCCTCGTGATGGTCACCGGCGACGGCTACGGCGGCCTCGAGCACCGCGCGTCCACGGCCCTGATCTGCAAGCGCGACGACCTGCCCCAGGAGGGCGTGTCCGAGGTCACCGACGGCTACCGGTCGTTCCTCGGCCTGTGCTCCCACGAGTACTTCCACACGTGGAACGTCAAGCGCATCAAGCCGCGCGCCTTCGCGCCCTACGACCTGTCGCGGGAGGGCTACACCACGCTGCTGTGGGCGTTCGAGGGGATCACCTCCTACTACGACGACCTCGGCCTGCTGCGCGCCGCGCGCATCGACACGGCGGCGTGGCTCGAGCTGGTGGGCCAGACGCTCACGCGCGTGCTGCGGGGATCGGGGCGGCTGAAGCAGTCGCTGTCCGACAGCAGCTTCGACGCGTGGACGAAGTTCTACCGCCAGGACGAGAACGCCCCGAACGCCATCGTGTCGTACTACGCCAAGGGCGCCATCGCGGCGCTCGCCCTCGACCTGCACCTGCGTCGGGTGACCGCCGAGCGGGTGTGCCTCGACGACGTGATGCGCGTGCTGTGGGCGCGCTACGGCGACGGCTCCGGCGTGCCCGAGGGTGGCGTGGAGGCCGTGGCCAGCGAGGTGGCCGGCGTCGACCTGTCGCCGTTCTTCGACGCGACGGTGCGCGGCACCGACGACCTGCCGCTCGCCGACCTGCTCGCCGACGTCGGCATCGACCTCGTGCTGCGCCCTGCCAACGGCGCGTCGGACAAGGGCGGCAGCGCCGCCACGCGCCGCAAGGGCCTGCCCGACCCCGGCGACCTCGGCGTGACCGTGGCCAGCCAGGGCGGCAACGCGCGGCTCAAGCACGTGCACGACGAGGGGGCTGCCCGCGCGGCCGGGCTGTCGGCCGACGACGTGGTGATCGCGCTCGACGGCCTGAAGGTGGGCGCGTCGGACCTCGTCGACCGCGCCGCCTCCTACGCCGCCGGCACCACGCTCACGGTGCACGCCTTCCGCCGCGACGAGCTCCTCGTCACCGAGGTGACGCTGGGCGCCCGACCGGCCACGACCGCGGCGCTGGTGCTGCGCGACGACGCGCCCGACGACGTGGTCGCCCGCCGCGACCGCTGGCTCGCCGGCACCACGGTGCGCTGAACGCGACGGGCGCCGCGTCCGTCCAGGCGCGCAGGACGAGAAACGAACCCGCCCCTGGAACCTTGCGGTGCCAGGGGCGGGGTGTCTCGGACGTCGTCGGTCGGGAAGTCCCTCTCGAAGGGGTACGGGTCGCGACGATGAGCCTGTTGCCAGGCGTGCCTTCGAGCGTTTGGTCACGGTGGGGGTCGGGGGTTCCGGCAGGTTCGAGTGAACATGCTGGAGGAACCGCTGCCGTCCATGGGGGTCCGGGTCGTGGGCCTGTCCCGGATGACCTGGTGCCCGCCCGTGCGTTCGGGTGGCTGCCGGGGTCGTGCCCCACGGGGGTGCGAAGCCGAGGCCTCGCCCGCCGCTGCCGTGCGTACTCCGCTGTCGAAGACGCTTCTCGTCGCGCCCGGCTCGTAGCCGAGCTGCCTTCCTCAGGGTTGCTTCAAAGACCGCCCCTCCGTCGACGTGCCTGCTGGAGTCCACTCCCGCGTGCCCGAGGGCGCGCTTCGGCGAGCCGGTGCCATCCGTCTCGCATGTTCCGTCCCCGTGGTTTCCCACCACCTCGACGGCTTCCTCCTCCAGCCGGGTGCAGGCATGTTGCAGCCTGCTGCCGACCCTGGGGTTCACCGGGTTTCCGCCTCGCGCTCACGACGTGCCCGTCGCGGCTGGGGCCTCCCCACCGATGCCACACCCTCCAGAGCCTTCCCCTCCACCGGTAGCCGCACCCGCGTCACCGCGGGCCGTTGCCCCCTCGCCGTCGGCGCTGCCGCGCCCGGCCTCGAGGCCTTGCTCCACCGGGGAGTCCGTTGTGCGGACGACGTGTGGCCACGCCGCCGACCCGATGCTCTCCTGGGCTTCCCTGTCGGAGTCGCGGACCGTGCCCGCCGCCGAAGCGGACGTGCGCTGCCCGGAAGGGCGCTGCCTGGTGACCGGTCGACTGCACCACCCCGGCGAACCGAGGCGTCCTCGTCGACCCTTCCCACCGACCGGGGGACCTCCCGACCGGCAACGGACCTCGCGGCGCCCCGCGACATCCGGCGTCAGGGGCGCTGCAGCGGGCGAACCTGCTGCCGACACCCTGACCTGACCACCACGCCCCGACCGCCGTGCGCTCCGAAGGCTGGTCGCACGCCGCGCGCGAACGCTGCGGCACGACACCAGACCCCGAAGGACGTTGCCCGTCTGCCCGCTGCACCGCGACCCGCCTGTCTGGGTGGACAGACCGTGCCGTGTGCCGTGGGGGCCCCGACCGACCGCGATGCCCCGACCCGAAGGCCCTGGGACCACGTCCGACCGCGGCGCCGACCGGAGGACACCCGCGTCCGACCCTCCCCAGCGCCCGCCGGGCGAACCCGGAGGACATGGGCAGGACCGGGGCGATGTGCCCCACGCTGCCAAGGTGGCGTTTCCTTCCGCCTCGAACCCCAAGGGGCCCGGCACCGACCGAGGCCGGTGTGGGGACGCTCCCTGCGTGCCCGAGGCTGACTCCAACCGTTGTTCGTACGTCAAAGAGCGACCGAAGTCGCTGCCTCTCGGTGCGCCGACGTCCGTCGTCGCGAGACGTGGAGCATCAGGGCACCGCCCGTGCCAGAACCGCCCCCACGGACCGACGCCCGTTTCTCGTCACGGGATGGGCATCGCGTTGCACACCGGGTCCCGCCACGATCCGCCGCCCATCGGGGTCACCCGATCACGATGTCGACAGGGACGGCGTGATCGGCGGTGGGATCGCGCGATCGATCGGGCATCGCGTTGCCCAATTCACGCGACCCGCCTCGGCGTCACTCCTCGTCGGTGCCCTCGTCGTCGGCGTCGTCGCGTCCCTGGCGCGGCACCTTCGCCACGTCCGGCATCGCATGACGCAGCCGTCGCAGGGCGTTGCGCAGCTCCGGCGTGGGGTCGTTGCGGAAGGCGTTGCGCCGCTCGTGCGGGTCGTCGACGAGGTCGAACATCGCGATCTCCTCGCCGTCGCGCACCAGCAGCTTGTAGCGGTCGTCCCGCACGATGGCCTCGAACGACGTGTAGTCCCCGGGGCCGTTGGGCCCGAACCGCTCCGCGTAGGCGATCTTGCGCGGGGCCTTGGCGTCGGGATCGCGCAGCACGGACGCGAAGCTGATCGCGTCCTCCGGTGGGGGCTCGTCGCTGCCCACCCAGTCGAGCACCGTGGCGTACAGATCCGTGGTGTTGATCAGCGCGTCGGTGGACGTGCCCGCCAGCGGCGCGTCGGGACCGGTGACGATGAACGGCACGCGGATGCCGCCGCGGGCGAGCGACCCCTTGGCCATGCCCTTGTTCCATGGGGGCTCCACCGCCGAAGGTGCGGAGCCGTTGTCGCCCAGGAACACGATGTCGGTGCGGCTGCGCACGTCGTCGGGCAGCGCCGCCAACAGCCGGCCGAGCTCGGTGTCCATCGCCTCCACCATCGCCCGGTACAGGTCGGCCTCGGTGGGGTTGCGCGGCAGCGGCGTGGTGTAGAGCCCCTCGGGCGGCACGTGCATCGGGAAGTGGGCCGCGTGGAAGGCGACGTACAGGAACCAGGGCTCGGGCAGCGTGCCGACCTGGGCCACGGCGTCGTCGACGGTGGCGCTGGTGACGTAGCCACGGCCCACGCCCGGCGTGCCGTCGACGACGCGCTGCCACAGGAAGTAGGTCTGCGGCTCGCCGTCGACGTAGCCGAGCAGGTTGCCCATGGTGCCGATGTGGTGGTCGAAGCCCGCCTGGCGCGGGTGGTCGTAGCCCCCCATCGTGGGCGTCGCGAGGTGCCACTTGCCGAGCGCGACGCTCGTGTAGGCGCCGTCGCTCGCCTCGTCGAGGGCCACCGGCAGCAGGCGCTCGGACGCCGGCAGGCCCCACCCGGCCTTGGGCGGGATGGCCGCGCCCACACCGTAGCGCCAGGCGTAGCGACCGGTGAGCAGCGTGGCGCGCGTGGGGGAGCACACCGGATCGGCGATGGCGTGGCGGAACATCACGCCCTGCGCGGCGAGCGCGTCGATCGTGGGTGTGGCGGGCGGATCGGGCGACACGCCGTAGGCCCCCACCATGTCCTGCCCCACGTCGTCGGCCACGATGACGAGCACGTTCGGGAACGGCCCCGACGCCGGCGCGGTGGGGTGGTGGGGCACCGCAGGGGACAGCGACGACCCGGTGGCGGGAACCGCCGCCGCCGGCGTGGCCTCGGACGGCCCGTCCGACGACGCCGCGACCGGACCGGGACGCGCAGCGTCGGCCGACGCGCCGACCGGCCCGCGGGCCACCCAGCCGATCGCGATCCCGACCACGAGCGCGACCCCGGCGACCACGACGTCGCGTGCCGCCCCGCGGCGGCCGCGACCGCGTGCTGGGCCGACGGGCGGCACGATCAGCGCAGCACGGGGAAGGAGGACGGCGCGGGCGGCGGCGCCGTGACGGCCCCGAAGAACTCGGCCTCGTTGCGACCGAGCTCCCCGCTCTCGTCGATGACGCCACCCCGGCTCACCAGCGGCTCGCTGAAGCCGAACTCGCCGACGTCGACGCTGTGGCCGAGGGTGTCGGCGGCGAGGAACACGCGCACGACGCCGTCGGCGTCCTCTTCCAGGTAGACCGGGCCGATGCCGTCGCCGTCGACCAGCAGCAGCGGCGCCTCGGCGTTGGTGCGGCACCACGACCAGCCGGGCACCGTGGGCGCCTCGCCGGCGAACTGGGCGGTGACGGCGTCGTCGACCACGCGCGCCCGGACCGCGCCGCACACCTCACCCGGCGTGACCGGGCCGGCGAAGTAGGTGCCGAAGCGCTTGCCCGACCCGGCGTCGAGGCACGTCAGGTCGCCGTGCTCCAGCGCCCGCAGGTCGGCCAGGGGCGACAGCAGCCGTCCGTCGGCACCCACCCACACGAGGCAGAGCATGCCGACGTCGGTGTCGTAGGCGTTGCGGCCGAGGTTCTTGGGGCGCAGGACCCAGTACCACCCCGGCGTGCGCGCCGCGGCGTCACGAAAGGCGTTGGTCTCGGCTGCGGCGACCTTCCACTCCATCCCGACCTCCGTGCGCGTCCCGACCCTACCGCGATCGGTCGATCGTGCCCACCACAACCGGATCATCGTCCGGCGACGACGCGGTGGGCGGACGCGCCGTCACCCGTCGACGTCCATCACGTAGACGAAGGCCGGCGGCAGGTTGGCCCACACCACCGGCGTGCGCGACACCCGGGCGAACCGCTTCGCCAGGAGGGCCTTCTCGCGACGCCCCGCAGGCAGCCAGGGGCTGTGGACATAGGTGAACGTCACCATGCGCCCGCCGGGCGCGAGCACGTCGAGGATGGCGTCGAACACGGCGTCCTGCAGGTCGGCCGACCAGCCCGCGAACGGCAGGCTCGACACGATGCGGTCGGCGTGGTCGTGGCCGCGGGCCTCCAGCAGCGCGCGCAGGTCCTGCGCGTAGGCCTCGACCACCTCGACACCCGGCACGTTGTGGCGGCAGCGCGCGGCCAGCGCCGGGTCGGGCTCGAGCACGAGCAGCGGGTTCTGGTCGCCCAGGCGCGCGGCGAGCTCGGCGGTGACGGGGCCCGTGCCGGCGCCGAGCTCCACCACCACGTCGCCCGGACGGATGGCGCTGGCGTCGACCATGCACGTGGCGAGCGCGGGCGACGACGGCGCGATGGCCCCGACGCGCCCCGGGGTGGCCAGCATCGAGCGCAGGAACGTGGTGGTGTCGGACACGGACGACCTCAGGGGTGGGGATCGCCGGCGGCCGCAGGCACCGCGTCGGCGGCCACGACGTAGCGGACGAGGAACCGGCCGGCCCGCACATACCGCACGCACACCCCGGGACCGTCGACGCGGGCCTGCCAGATCGCGCGGGCCGTCGGGTTGTCGACCAGCGGATCCTGGTCGATGGTGGCGATGACGTCGAAGACCTTGAAGCCGAGCGCGTCGGACAGGCCGCCCTCGGGGACCGACTGGAACATGAAGCCCGTGGAGGTGTGCCCCTCGAAGTTCCACGTGCCGACGGTGCCGTCGCCGAAGTCGACCGACACCATCCGCCCGATGTCCTCGCGGGGAGCGATCGCGAGGCCCTTGTAGAAGCCGACGCCGCGGTCGTTGGTCACGAGGCTGCCGTCGTCGATCGCCGCCCGCACCGACCCGGGCGCGTCCATCAACAGCTCGGGCTGGCAGCGCGGCCCCCGCGCCATGCTCACCGGGATGGGCTGGGGCAGCACGACCGGCACCGCAGGCGCGCTGGGCCGACGCGCCCGGGGCGCACGGTCGCCGTCGCTGGCGAGCCAGCCCAGGCCGACGCCCAGCCCCACCAGGGCGACCAGGCCGATGACAGGTCCTGTCCAGCGCACGCACCGTCCTCCTGCGAACGCTGGTACCGTATGCACCGCCGCGACGCACGGCGGCGCCGTGGAGGGTGGATGGAGCGCGGGCGGTTCGACGGCACGGCATGGACGCGCGCCTGGGTCGTGGCCGGCGTCGGCCTGCTGGCCGCCTGCCCCGCGCCCGTCGACGACGACGACAGCGACGACGACGACGACCCCGTGGTGCTCCACGCCCCGCTGGTGGCGGCCGAGGTGATCGCACCCGGTGACCCGGACTGTCCCGACGGCGGCGTGCGCCTGCTCACGGGCGTGGACGACGGCGCCGGCGACGGGGTGGCCGACGACGGCGTGCTCCAGCCCGGTGAGGTCGACACCACCCAGGTGGTCTGCAACGGCGCGACCCCGGTCGTCCCCGACCCCGAGAACCCGTGGGCGGCGCTGGACGTGCCCGACGGTCCGGTGGGCACGGCCACGATCGACCTGTCCGGCGGCAACGGCGCCGCGGGCACCGGCGGCGAGGGCGGCACGCTGTCGCTCACGATGGACCCGCCCCCGCTCTACGGCCACCTCGTCCTCGCCCGCACCGGCAGCGTCGACGCGTCGTTCCCGACCCCCACGCCGGTCGTCGACACCGGCCCGACCGGGTGGGAGGTCACCGAGGACACCGTCGTCGCCGCGATGAGCGAACAGGAAGGCGCCGACCTGCCCGCCGGCGGCGTCTTCCTCGTCACCAACGCGGCGCGGATGGCCCGGTCGACGGGCACGGGCGTGGAGACGGTCAGCGGCGTGCACGTCGCGCCGGGGGCCACGCTGACCCTGTCCCCCAACCGCGGCGACCTGGTCGACCTGTCGTTCACCCACGACCTGTCCGTCGACGGCACGCTCACCACGGCCATCGTCGGCGGCACGCGCCACGCCTCGGCGATGATCCTGCTGCGGGGCCTCGTCACGTCGCCGGGCTCGGCCATCGACCTGTCGGGCGCGGACGGCGACGCCACCACCCGCGGCCTCCAGGGCGGCACGTTCCAGGTGGCGGCGCGCCAGGGCACGCCCACCTACCCCACCGACCTCGGCCGCATCGTGGTCGCCGGCCGCGTGGACACCTCCGGGGGCGACGGCAACCCGGCCGGGAGCGCCGGCGGCCTGCTGTTCTCGGCGCAGGACGGCGTCACCCTCACCGGCCCGCTGTCGGCGGCCGGTGGCGACAGCCTCGGCGACGGTGCAGCCACGGCCGGGGCGCCGATCACCCTGCGCGTCTCGGCCGGTCCGCTCAAGGTCAGCGGACCCATCGACATGACCGCCGGCAACGGCGGCCCCACCGGGCAGAACGCCGGCCACATCGACGCGCAGGCATCGGGCGTGTGGTTCGCGTCCGACGTCACCGCGGCCGGCGGCACCGCCAGCGCCTGCGCCACCCGCTGCGACGGCGGCGACGGCGGCAGCCTGCTGCTCCAGTCCCTCGCCGGACCGATGTTCGTCACCGGCTCGCACACTGCGCCGGGCGGCGACGGCGTCGGCACCACGGTCGCGGGCGGCGCGGAGGGGGGTCCCGGCGGCGGCGTCGATCTGGAGCAGCTCACCGGACAGCCCGTGGCACCAGGGCCCGCCTCCCGCCTGATGGCCGTCGGCATGACCTTCGACCTGCGCGGCGGCGACGGCAGCGGGGCCGGCGGCAGCGGTGGCAACGTCGACATCACCGGCCGCACCGGCATCGACCCGACCGCGGCCCTGCTCCTGTACGGCTACGACACCCTCGTCCTCGACGGCGGCACCGGCGGGCCCAACCAGACCGGCGGCCTGGGCGGCGAGCTCGCGCTGCGCCACGGACCGGGCTCCACCAACCAGCCCACGGGCAGCATCCGGGTCGACGCCGACCTCGTGGCCCGGGGCGGCGCGGGCACGATCGGCGGCGGCGGCGGCGCGATCGGCATCGAGGCCCGCAACGAGGCCCCGCCGGCCGACGACCACCGCATCGTCGTCATCACCGGCACCGCCGACCTGTCCGGCGGCCCGGGCACCACCACCGGCGGCGCCTCCGGGCAGTACGCCGTGCGCGGCGCGTGGGGCGTGCGCAGCGAGCTGGTCGTCCGGGCCGACGGCGGACCCGCGACGGCCACCCAGGGCACCGGTGGTGGCGCCGGCACGGCGCGCTCGGGCGTCGAGGCCGTGGTGCTCCAGGCCGTCCACGGCACCGTCGAGCACACCGGCGAGCTGTGGTGCGGCGGCGGCGACGCCGTCCGGCGCGGCGGTGTCGGGGGCCGCGTGCGGCTGTCGGGCGTGTCGATCCGCCAGGCGGGCACGGTCGCCGTCCCCGGCGGGGACGCCTCCCTCGGCGTCGGCGGCAACGGCGGCATGCTGTTCGTCGACAGCATCCAGGGCACCGTCGACCTGACCGGTGGGGTCGTCGACGTGCTCGGCGGCGTCGGCGACGACACCCTCGGCGCCGACGGCCACGTGCTGGTCGACGGCGAGGACGTCACCGCCGACTGGCTGCCGTGATCAGCCGCCCACGCCCGAGGTGACGAAGTCGTCGCGCAGGATGTCGGGCCGCAGCAGGCGCCGCTCCTCGTCGGCCATCTCGACGGCGAGCTCGTCCGACAGGCGCGTGGCCCACGCCACGACGACCGTCGGGTCGGCACCCGGGGCGCCGAGCGCGGACGCGAGGGCGTCGGCCCGCTCGCGGTAGTGGGCGTGGTGGTCGTGGAGCATGTCGACCCGCACGTCGCCGAACGCGTCGGCGTCCATCAGGGCCGGCAGCAGCAGGTCGTCCTCCAGCCGCATGTGGGCCTCCAGCTCGGGCACGAACGCGAGCAGGTCCACGCGCAGGGCCTCGCTGGCCGCCGCGTCGGTGGGCGCACGGGCCGACAGCTCGGCGAAGCGCGCCAGGCGGCGCCGGATGTCCTGGTGGTCGGAGAGCACGCGCTCGCGCACCGCGCTCGGGTCCATGGGAGCAGGGTCCATGGTTCACCTCCTGCGGGCGAACCTGCACGACACGGGCCAGTCCGCCCGCCGCCTTCCCGTCCGATCAGCCCTTGCCCGGCCAGGCGACGTTGCCGCCGTCGGAGAAGCTGAACGTGACCACGGCCGTGGTGGACGTGTTCTCGACGCCCGTGTGGCCCACCGCCTCGAAGACCAGCTGCTTCTTCTTGGCCCCGTGGCGCTTGAGCCACTTCTCCAGCCGCTTGCTGCGCTCGTGGGCCAGGTAGGTGTTGTCGAGCATGCCGTAGCGCTCGTCGGCGTGGACGCTGACCTTGAGCACCAGCTCCTTGTCCTGCCCGAGCCGCTCGACGCACTTGTCGAGGAACGCGACGGCCGAGGCGCCCTCCTTGAACTTGACCGACAGCGGGTCGAACAGGTTCACGGACGGCACCATGGTGTCGGCGAGGGCGGCGGTCGACAGCATCAGGCCGGCGACCAGGAACGCGACACGGGACGGGGTACGCAGCACGGGCTCTCCTCCGGACAGGCGACCAGCCTACACGATGCGCGCCCCGGCGGGCACGTCGTGGACGGGCACCCCGTGTGGCGGAGGCCCTCCCCGGTCAGCCGACCACGAAGTTGACGAGGCGCCCGGGCACCACGATCTCCTTGCGGATCGTCGTGCCCTCGAGGTGGCGGGCGACGTTGGGCTCGGCCTTCGCGGCGGCGAGCACGGTGGCCGCGTCGGCGTCGCGCGCGACCTCGATCGTGCCGCGCACCTTGCCCATGACCTGCACCGCGATCGTGACGGTGTCGTCGATCAGGGCGGCGGGATCCCACGCAGGCCAGCGCTCGTCGGCCAGGGTGTGGTCGTGGCCGATGCGGGCCCACAGCTCCTCGGCGAGGTGGGGGGCGTAGGGCGACAGGATCAGCAGGAACGTCTCGGCGTCGGCGCGCGACGGCAGCTCGCCGCCGCACGCGTTGACCAGCTCCATCATCTTGGACACCGGCGTGTTGAACTTGAGCGCCTCGATGCCCTCGGTGGTCTCCTTGATCGCGGCGTGCAGGGCCTTGCGGACCTCGCGCGACGTGGCGCCGAACGGCTTGACCGCGCCGGTGTCGCCGTCGACGAACAGGCGCCACACGCGGCCCAGGAAGCGGTAGACGCCCTCGCAGCCGCTCGTCTGCCACGGCTTGACCTGCTCGAGCGGACCCATGAACATCTCGTAGGTGCGCAGGGCGTCGGCGCCGTAGCGGTCGACGATGTCGAGCGGATCGACGCTGTTGGCGAGCGACTTGCCCATCTTGCCGATGCGGACGTGCACCGGCTCGCCGCTGGCCTTGACGAACCAGTCGGTGGTGACGGGCTCGGTCTGCCACGCGGGCTGGAACGTGACCGTCTTGCCGGCGCGCTGCTCGCAGGCATCGGGGGCGTGGTAGTTCCCGGCGGCGTCGCGGTAGGCGTAGGCCAGGATCATGCCCTGGTTGAACAGCTTGGTGAACGGCTCGACGGTGTGCACGAGGCCGACGTCGTAGAGCACCTTGTGCCAGAACCGGGCGTAGAGCAGGTGGAGCACGGCGTGCTCGACCCCGCCGATGTACAGGTCGACCGGGCCCCAGTAGCGCTCGACCTCGGGATCGACGGGCAGCGACGTGTTCTCGGGGTCCATGTAGCGCAGGTAGTACCAGCACGATCCCGCCCACTGCGGCATCGTGTTGAGCTCGCGCAGCGCGGGCTGGCCCTGCCACGTGGTCTGCACCCAGTCGGCCGCGCGCCCCAGCGGGGGACGGCCGTCGTCCGTGGGTCGGAAGGCGTCGACGTGGGGCAGCGCCACCGGCAGGTCGTCGGGCGACAGCGGCTGCACCGTGCCGTCCTCCAGGTGGACCACGGGGAACGGCTCGCCCCAGTAGCGCTGACGGCTGAACAGCCAGTCGCGCAGCTTGTAGTTGACCTTGGCCTGGCCGGTGCCGTCGGCCTCGAGGGCCGCGGTGATGCGCTGCTTGCACGTCTCGGTGTCGAGGCCGTCGTAGGGGCCCGAGTTCATCGACAGGCCCCCGCCCGTCCACGCCTCGGCCTGGACGTCGTGGCCCTCGGGGCTGCTCACCACCTGCACGATCGGGATGCCGAAGCGCGTGGCGAAGGCGTGGTCGCGCTCGTCGTGGGCCGGGACGGCCATGATGGCGCCGGTGCCGTAGGAGATCAGCACGTAGTCGGCGACCCAGATCGGCACCTTGGCGCCGTTGACCGGGTTGATCGCGTAGCCACCCGTGAACACGCCCGTCTTGTCCTTGTCGCCACCCTTCTGGCGGTCGAGGTCGGACTTGTTCTTCGCCACCTCGACGTAGGCGTCGACGGCGGCGCGCTGGTCGGCCGTGGTGACCGCGTCGACCAGCGGGTGCTCGGGTGCGAGCACGCAGTACGTGGCGCCGAACAGGGTGTCGGGGCGCGTGGTGTAGACGGTGAACCGCGCGTCGGACCCGGCGATGCCGAAGTGGACCTCGGCGCCCAGGCTGCGCCCGATCCAGTTGCGCTGCATGTCCTTGATCGACTCGGGCCAGTCCACCTGGTCGAGGTCGTCGAGCAGGCGGTCGGCGTAGGCGGTGATCTTGAGCATCCACTGACGCATCATCCGCCGCTCCACCGGGTCGCCGGTCTCGCGGTACTTGCCGTCCTCGACCTCCTCGTTGGCGAGCACCGTGCCCTGCGCCGGGCACCAGTTGACGGGCACGTCGGCCAGGTAGGCCAGGCCCTGCTCGTACAGCTTGAGGAAGATCCACTGCGTCCAGCGGTAGTAGGTGACGTCGGCCGTGCTGATCTCGCGATCCCAGTCGTAGGAGAAGCCCAGCCGCTTGAGCTGGTGCTTGAACCGCGCGATGTTCTCAGCCGTGGTCTTCGCCGGATGGACGCCGGTCTTGACGGCGTAGCGCTCGGCGGGCAGGCCGAACGCGTCCCAGCCCATCGGGTGGAGCACGGCGAACCCGTTCATCCGCTTGTAGCGGGCCACGATGTCGAGCGCGGTGTAGCTCTCGGGGTGACCCACGTGCAGGCCCGACCCCGACGGGTACGGGAACATGCCGAGCGCGTAGAACTTCGGCTTGCCCGGGTCGGCCACCGACCGGAACGTCTTGTGGGTCTCCCAGTAGGCCTGCCAGCGCCCCTCGTAGGCGGCGGGATCGAACGCGTGCTCGCTCATCGGGGTCTCCATGGACCCCCACGGCTAACGCATGTGCAGGGCCCGGTCTGCCGCTACAGCGTGAGATCGAGGGACGACGACACGGCGGAGACGCCGTCGTCGCCGTCGTGGTCGAGGGCACACGTGCCCATCCGGGTGCGGTCGGCGCGATCCTGGGCCGCCGCGCGCACGTGGCTCGGCAGCACGTAGGGACCATCGGCCAGCACCTCGGGCTCCAGCGCGTCGAGCCCCACCCAGCCGTGCGGATCGGCCCACTGCCAGGTGGCGTCGCGATCGGCCGTGGCCCACAGCAGGGCGCCCATCAAGACGACCGTCTCGATTGGGAAGCGCGCGCGGGACAGGCGAGCGGACACGGGGACCTCCGGATCCTGTTCGGTACTGTACAGCAAGCGGTCCGAGCCTGCCAGGACCACGCTCAGGTGAAACCAGGACACGCTTCGGTATCGCACGTCCCCTCCCCCGCCCGGCCCGCGCGGTGGTAGCGTCCCCGCCATCGGAGGTGACCGTGCGTCCCACGTCCCTGCTCGCCGCCGTCCTGTACGCGAGTGCGTGCGGCCTGGGTGCCTCGGAGCCGGCCGCGCCCGAGCCCGTGCTCACGGACGTCGCGCGGCCCCACCTGACCGTGTGGGTGTCCCGCGACGGCAGCTTCCTGCTGGACGGCCGCCCGGGCACGCTCGGCGATCTCGAGGTGGCCCTGGTGCGCCTCGACGGCGTCGACGGCGTGGTCTGGTACGGGCGCGACGACCCCGAGAACGAGCCGGCGCCCGAGGCGATGCAGGTCATCCGCCGCGTCGCCGACCACAGCCGCCCGATCGCCTTCAGCACGCGCCCGGACTTCGCCGACGTCGCCGCCGAGGCCCGCTGACGCCCCCCCGCCACCCCTGAGGTCCCGATGATCCGCGGTCTGCACGCGATGTACTACACCGACCACGCGGAGGAGCTTCGCGCCTTCTTCCGCGACATCCTCGGCTTTCCCCACATCGACGCCGGCGGCGGCTGGCTGATCTTCCAGATGCCGGAGGCCGACCTCGGCATGCACCCCACCGAGGGCGCGCCGCCGAGCGGCACGGCCGACCTGTCGTTCTACTGCGACGACATCGCCGGAACCGTGGCCACGCTGACCGAGCGGGGGGTGACGTTCACCGGCCCGGTCGAGGACCACGGCTACGGCCTGGTGACCCACTTCCTGGCGCCGGGCGACCTGCGCATCCAGCTCTACGAGCCCAAGTACGGCAAGTAGGCCCGACCCGACGGCCTCGGAGGCAGCATGGCGCGCGCGGTCCTGACCGGCGGGGTGACCCTCGATGTGCCCGATCACGCCGTGGTCCGGGACCTGCTCGCCACACCGCGGGCGCCGCGGGGTCTGGCGCCGGCCCCACCCGTCGTCGATCCTATCGAACGGGACCTCGTCGCCGGGTTGGGCGACCAGGAGCTGACCCTCCTCAGCGCCGTCGAGGTCACGCTGCCGCCGGCGCCGCCACGCGCCCTCGGGCTCGCCGGCACGCCGCCCCCGGGGCCCCAGGGCCTCCAGGTCCCGCTCGGTCCCGACGAGGACGCGGTGGTGCTCGTCGAGGAGGACGGGCTGCTGACGTGGCACCACCACGACCCCGGCGTCCGGTCGCCCGCCACACGGCGGCGCGGGTTGAACACGCCCGACCGACAGGTGCGCTTCGCGCTCGACCTCGCCGCCCCGTCCGGGCGCGGTGTGGGCCTGCTCGGCGGGGCCGTCCGCAGGCTCAAGGCCTGGGTGTTCCGCTTCGTCGCCACGCTCGCCGTCGAGGGCGCGGTGCGCTTCTACGAGCGCCACGTCGTCACCGGCCTCGTGCACGTCGCCAGCCGCGACCTGACCACGTGGGCCCCGATCGACGGCCTGCACGCGCTCGACCTGCCGACCGACCGTCCCGCGCGCCTGCTGCTGCTCGTCCACGGCACGTTCTCGAGCACCGTGGGCAGCTACGGGGCGCTGGCGCTGACCGGCGACGGCGGCTTCCTCGACGAGGCGCTCCAGCACTACGACGCCGTCGTGGGCTTCGACCACACCACCCTCGGCGACGACCCGGAAGCCAACGCCACCGTGCTGCTGGCCCGCCTCGAAGCGACGGCAGGTGCCCTGGACGTGCACGCCGTCGCCTACAGCCGCGGCGCGCTCGTGCTGCGGTCGCTGACCGAGCTGCTGCTGCCGCGATCCCTCGCCCGCACCCGGGTGACCGTGTCGCGCCAGGTGTTCGTCGGTGGCACGAACGGCGGCACGCTCCTGGCCCGGCCGGAGCGCTGGGACCAGCTCGTCACCCTCACCACCAACGTGGTCGCGGCGTCCGCGAAGGTCCTGTCGCTGGTCGCCCCCGCCACCGCGCCGACGGGCCTCGTGGTCCAGGCGGCGACGCGCTCCCTGGGGGCGCTGGTCAAGGTGCTGGCGACCACCGCCCTCGACGCCCGCCACGTGCCCGGGCTGGCGGCGATGGTGCCGGACGGTCCGTTCGTGACGGCGCTCAACGAGATCCAGGAGGGTCAGGCGGGCCCGGACGACGTGTGGATGGCCGTGATCACCTCCACGTTCGACGTGCCGCGCGGCATCCCGGACACGGCCTCGGGCGTGACGAAGGGCTTCGCCCTGTGGCTCGCCGACCACGCCGCCGACGGCTTCATGGCCGAGGCCAACGACCTCGTGGTGCACGTGGCCTCGATGGGCGCCATCGACCCCGGTCTGGGCGGCTACGTCGACGCGCGCCTCGACCTGCCCCCGAACGGCGTCACCTACCACACCGTCTACTTCGCCCGCGCCGAGGTCCAGGCCCAGCTCACGGCGTGGCTGATCGGGTGACCCGCCGGCGCGTGGCATGATGGACCGACCCGTCCCGGAGGTCCCCATGCGCCCCACCCGCCTGCTCGTCGCGTCCCTGCTCGCCGTCTCCACGGCCTGCGCACCCGACGCCCCCCTGGCCTCCGACGGCCAGCTGCCCACGCCCGGCGCGCTGTCGCTCACGGTGCCCACGCTGGTGGCGGGGGCCACGTCCACCCTGTCGGTGACGGGCGCCGTGCCCGGCGAACAGGTCTTCTTCGGCCTGTCGCTGAACGGCGCCGTGGCGAACGGCCTGTGCCCGTCGGGGTTCGCCGACTGCCTCAACCTCGCCAACCCCCCGATCCTCGCCGGGGTGCGCGTGGCCGACGCCAACGGCGACGCGCTGCTGTCGATCACGCCGCCGTCGAACACGGCGGGCCGGTCGCTGTTCCTGCAGGCCGCCTCGCGCACCCACACGTCGGCGGTGAGCCACACGTTCATCCAGGCGCCGCAGCCGCCGATGCCCAGCACCGGCGAGGTGACGTCCTACGACTACCAGGGCGACGGGTTCTGCGGCCTGGACGTGCCCTTCGGCACGCCGCCGTGGGTCTACACCATCGCAGCGCCCCCCGGCGTCTACCAGGGCGCGTCCCTGTGCGGGGTGTTCGTCGAGCTGTCGTCCGTGGGCGCCACCGACACCTTCGGCAACCCGGCCTGCTCCGACAACACCACCATCCAGGCGATGATCGTCGACAGCTGCCCCACGTGCACCAGCACGCCGGCCGCCTTCGACCTGAACCTCGCCGCCTTCGACGCGCTCGGCGACCCGCTCTGCGGCCGGCTGGTCGACGTGAGCTGGCAGTACATCGAGCGGCCGGACAACGCCGACCTGCGCGTGCGCGTCGACGCGGGCACCAACCCCTTCTTCGTGCTGCTGCACGTGCTGCAGCACCGCTACGCGATCGTCGACGTGGAGGTGCGCGACGCCGTCGGCAACACGACCTGGACCGCAGGCACCCGCCAGGCCGACAACGCCTGGCAGTTCTCGCCGCCGGCCCCGCCGTTCAACCTGCCCCTCGACGTGCGGTTCACCGACGTGCACGGCAACGTCGTCGTGGCGCCGGCCCTGGTCACGTCGTTCACGGGCGGCGACCTCTTCGACGTGAACCAGCAGTTCCCGGCGGGGCTGGGCTCAGGGCTCGTCCAGCCCTGACCGCGCCGCTCACTCGGGCGGACACACCGGCGTGATCCGCACGTCCACCTGGGAGAACATGCTGTCCCAGGTGGCCCGGTTCTCGGCGTAGTTCGCCGCGTTCTCCGGCACGTCGGTGAAGATCTCCAGCAGCTCCGCGGGCAGGTACAGCCGCTCGCCTGCCGCGATGCCGCGCGCGTCGAACAGGCCGGGCTTGTAGATCTCGAGCGAGCGCTCGTCGTGGTAGTACCGGTAGGGCTGACCGGTGTCGGCGTAGCGGTTGAGCGTGCGCTGGCCGGTGGTCACCCCGTTGAAGTCGTTGCCGTGGGTGTCGATGTCGGCGATGTACTGGAAGACGCCCTCGACCGCGCGGAACCGCCACAGGAAGTAGGACTTGTCGCACGCGCTGTCGTCGAAGCACGTGAAGTGGGTGTCGACGCGCTCGTAGACCGCGGTCTGGGGTGTGGCCGTGGCGCAGTTGTCGTCGACCTCCACGCTGGCGCTCGCCTCGCCGACCTTCACGCGGTCGCTCAGGCGCACCTCGTAGACCTCGACGGTGACGGTGTCGGTGCCCTCGTCGGCGCCCGCCTCGTAGTCGATCCAGGGCTGGCTGCTGGTGACCTCCGGGCCGCGGTGCAGGTCGTTGGCGAGCGTGCCGAACGCGCCGGGCGTGGCGAACCGGTACTCGAAGACCGCGTCGTCGCCGGCGTCGATCACGTTGACCGTCAGGCGGACGGACGACTCGGGGTAGACGGTGGCCTCGGGCGGGTCGAAGCGCACGTTGGCGTCGGTGACGTCGACGGTCCACTCGTTGGCCTTGTCGGCGCTGAGCACCGACGTGATCAGGAAGCTGGCGTCGCCTGCCGTGAGCAGGGCGTCCACCGCCCCGGTGGCCTTGGCGAAGCCCTGCGCGAGCGCGATGGCGCGGTCGCTGCCGGCCGCCAGGCCCGCCGAGCTGAAGTCGTACCAGTGCTCGATGATCTGGTCGAAGATCACGTCGCGGACGGTGTTGTTGCTGACCAGGGTGTCCCACGTGAGCGCGATGGCGCCCTGCGGATCGCCGTCGGCCATCAGCTGGACGGCCTGGGGGATCTGCTGGAGGAACAGCTTGCCGATGTCCTGGGCGAGGCCGTCGACGAGCTCGTTGCCCGCGGCGTCGCCGGCCCCCAACCGCGGGATGAGGTGCTGGACCACCAGCGGCAGCACGAAGTCCTTGACCAGGAACACCGCGCTGGCGAGCGCCCGGGCCTCCTCCTGCTCGGGCGTCAGGTCGTCGACGACGCCGTCGCCGAGGCCGGGACCGACCACCAGCACGCGGTAGCGGGTCTTGGCTGCACCCTCGACGTTGTCGACGTTGACCGGCCCGGCGTTGCGCGGCACGTAGGCGACGTCCTCGCTGCCCTCGAGGCCGCCGGGGCTGTAGGCGGCGGTGACGATCTGCGAGAAGCCGTCGGCCCAGCCGGTGAGCGAGCGCACCGACGGCACCGGCAGATCGGTGATCGCGGCCTTCGCGTCGGTGGGGACGCCGCCTGCGTCGTAGGTGGCCACCCGCTCGACGTAGGCGTGGCCCTCGCGGCGCAGCGTGTTCGTGAACGTGATCGCGTTCACCCCCGAGCTCTGCTGGACCCGCACGCCGCTCTGCGTGCCGCCCGGGTTGACGAGCACCGCGTAGGACGTCGGCGTGCCCGCGGTGTCGTCCTCGGCGGGCTTGTCGGCGAGCAGGCGCTGGCTCACGCTGCCGAGCACGGCGGCGAACGTCGCGTCGTCCTTGGCGAAGGCGTTGGCGTCGTCGGCGAGGGCTGCGTCGAGCGCGTCGGCCACCTCGTCGACGGCGGGTTCGACCGCGAGGGCGTCGAACAGCTTGAGGCTGCCCTCCAGCCCGGTCAGCGGACCGCCGACGGCCCACCACGTGAGCGCCTCGGCGGTGACGCGGGCGTCGAGCGTGGGCCGATCCGGGGAGATCCAGCCCATCCGCACCGGCGTGCCCCGGCCGTTGAGCGCCAGCGTGAGCTGCGGCCCGCCGACGGCCATGTGCAGGGCGAAACAGCCGTCGGCGTCAGTCTTGACCTCCTCCAGCGCGTTGAGCACGGCGGTGGCCTTCACGCCCTCGGGCAGCGCCACGCAGCCCTCCACCACCCGGAGCTGGTCGCTCTCGGGCAGGGGCGGTGCGCCACAGGCGCCGCTCGCGAGCAGCGCCACGATCCATCCGTTCCTCAGAGTCGACGTCATCGCGGATCCCCTCGTGACCACGCTCAGCGTAGTCTTCTCCCCGGCGGTCCCCAAGTCCGGAGGTGACGCCGTGCGTCCCGACCCCCGCCTGCCCGCGCTGCACGAGGCCCAGGAGCGCGCGGAGGCCGCCCAGATCGTCGCCGCCGGCCTCGCCGACGCCGCCGGCCTCGCCACGGCGGACTGGGGCGGCGGGGTGTGGTCGGTGCGGTGTGCGGCGCTTCCCCGCCACGGCTCCGGCAACCAGGTCACGGGCCTGACCGCCGACCGGCTGGGTGACCTCCCGGCGCTGCTCGCGTGGTTCGACGCCGTCGGCACCTCAGCGCGCCTGCGCTGGCCGGCCGACACGCTCGACGACGCCGTCGGCGCCACGCTGGCCCGGCACGGCTTCACCGTGCACGAGGTCGAGGCGTGGCTGTCGGCGCCGATCGACGCGCTCGCGCCGCGGGCGGTCGACCACGACGTCCGCCTGGTGACGGACGCCGTCCTCGCCGACGCCTACCGCAGCGCCTTCCTCGAGGGCTGGGGCGTCACCGCGCCGCTCGCCCGGCGCGTGGCGACCGCGGCACTCGCGACCTGGCCCGGCCCGGCGTCCTGGCACCGCTACGTCGCGTTCGTCGACGGCGTCCCGGCCGGCGCTGCGCTGCTGTCCACGTTCGACGACGTCGCCTACCTCGCCGATGCCTCCACGGTCCCGGCCTACCGGGGGCGCGGGCTGCAGGGCGCGCTCATCGCGCAGCGCGTGCAGGCCGCGCGGGAAGCGGGGGCGCGGACGGTGTTCGTGGGGACCGCGTACGGCGACGGGAGCTGGGCGAACCAACGACGCGCGGGCCTGGAGGAGCAGATGGTCACGGTGGCGTTCACCCGGCCGGCGCGGGGGACCGAGGGCTGACGGGCCGTCACCCGCCAGGACGCGCGTCCTCCCCCGCCACCACCGCCACCAGCATCCGCTCGAGGCCGGCCGCGAACGCAGGATCTTCCAGCAGCGCGGGCGCGTCGCGCGTCGCGGCGTGCACCACGCCCTCCAGTCCCCGCACGAGGAGGAACGCCACCACCTCGGGCGGGCGGTCGCCGAGCTCGTCGCTGCGGGCTGCGAGCAGCTGCCCGAGCACCGCCGTCGACGTGGCGAGCAGGTCGTCCTCCAGCCCCGGACCCGCGCGCGCCGCCACCACGTGGCCCAGCGCCGCGTGCAGCCGCGGGTCGGCGCGGTGCACGTCGAGGAAGGCGTGCACGGCGTGGTGCACCAGCACCGGCACCGGCGACGTCGCGTGGTCGGTCAGCACCGCCGCCATCGTGGTGGTGACCGCCTCAGCGTGGCGCCGGAGCAGCTGGTAGAGCACCGCCTCCTGGTGGGGGAAGTACTGGTAGAACGAGCCGGGCGACACCCCCGCCACGCGACACACCGACTCCACGGTCAGCGCGTCCACGCCCTCGTCCCGCACGATGCGAGTGGCGGCCTCCTCGATCGCGGCCACCAGATCGCGGCTGCGCGACTGCTGGGGTTCCTTGCGGGGTCTGAGCCCGCGGGTGTCGCGATGCGGCGGCGCGGCCAATGCGAGTGTCCCGGGTGGCGGGGGTGCGTGATGCTGTCGGACCGGAGGCCCCGTGCGCATCCTAGCCCTCTGCCTGCTCGTCGCGTGCGTGCATCCCGTCGACGCCGTCGAGCGGCCCATCGACGCCCTGCCGCCCGTCCCTGCCGTGCCGCCGGACGCCGACACCATCGTCCAGCGCGGCGCCGCGCTGTTCCGCACCGCGAGCTGTGTCGGCTGCCACTCGCCGCCGTTCGACGACGCCGTGCACCTGGGCGGCGGCCGCGATCTGCCCACGATCTTCGGCGTGTTCTACGCCCCCAACATCAGCCCCGATCCCGACGCCGGCATCGGGGACTGGACCGAGGCGGACTTCGTGCGCGCGATGCGACAGGGCCGCGCGCCGGACGGACGTCCGTACTGGCCCACGTTCCCCTACATGACCTACACCGGGATGTCCGACGACGACCTGCACGCGCTGTGGACCTACCTGCGCGCCCAGCCTCCCGTCCCCACGCCGTCACGCCCCCATGAGGTCCGCCCCGCCTACCGGAGCCCGGGCCTGCTCGGCCTGTGGCGCAGCCTCGCCTTCCGGCCCGGTCCGCTGGTCGACGACCCCGGGCACGACGCGACCTGGAACCGCGGCCGCTACCTCGTGCGCGCCGTGTCCTACTGCGACCAGTGCCACACACCGCGCAACCGGCTCGGCCTGCCGCTGCGGCGCCACGACATGGCCGGCGGCGCCAACCCCGGCAAGGGTGACGTCCACCCCAACCTCACGCCCGACCCCGACGTGGGCCTGGGCACCTGGTCGGTCGACGACGTCGCGACCTACCTGGGCACCGCCCGCAAGCCCGACGGCTCCGCGACCCCGGCCGACGACATCATGGCGGAGAAGATCCGCGACGGCTTCGCCTGGTACAGCCAGGCCGACCGCGAGGCCATCGCCGTCTACCTGCAGAGCCTGCCCGCCGACGCCTGGGACCCCGAGCAGTGGCGCATGGTCCGTCGGATGCGCGACCGGGCGGAGCCCCCCGCGCGGTGACGCGTGCGCGCCGGCCACGGGCACCGCCGGTGTGGACAGCGCCGCCGTCGACCGCGCCAGCGCGTGGCCTGTACCTTGCACGGCGTCCGGTCCACGTGCCGACCTGCCGGAGGGCTCCGTGCGCGTCCCCCTGCTCCTCCTCCCCCTCGCCGCCGCCTGCACCGCCGGTCCCGTCGACGCGGACGTGCTCGACGCCGACATCACCTGGCGGGACGACGTCCTCGTCGTGGCCGACCCGCTCGACGTCCCGCCCACCACGGTGGTCCCCGACGCCGACGCCGGCACCACCTGGACCTTCGACGCCGTCCCCACGGCGCTCGGCGGCGTCGCGCCTGGCGACATCCTGGTGGGTCCGGACCTCGGCATCGTCCGCGTGCTGGACGCCCACGACGACGGCGCCACCTGGGTGCTCGTCACAGAGGAGGCCGCGCTCACCGACGCCGCTGAGGACGCGACGCTGACGTGGGACAAGGGCGTGTACGCCCAGGTGAGCGAGGCCGAGACCCACGCCGTGCTCGCCAAGACCGTCACGGGCTCCGGCACGGAGTGGACAGGCACGATCGCCGACTTCGAGGTGCAGTGGACGCTGCAGCCCCAGGGTCACGACTTCAAGAGCCAGCTGTCGGCGAAGTACACGAACGCCCCGGTGAGCCTCAAGTTCGCCAACACCGCGCTGGTCAAGGGCCTGCGCAGCGACGGCAACGTCGTCGTCGTGAACGGCGCCTTCGAGGACGTCACCCTGTCGTTCGAGCACCTCGAGCTCGACGCCACCCTGGAGCTCGGCGGCACCGACGCCGTCACGGGCGACGTCACCTTCGAGATCCCCGTGCGCGTGGACTTCCCGTTCCTGCTCGGCGAGATCCCGATGTTCGTGGGCTTCCAGGCCGGGCTGGAGATCAGCGTGAAGATGGCGCCCGACACGGTCAAAACGGCCAAGGCGCGCCTGTCGCTCGCGGGCAGCGTCCACGTGGCACGCACGCCGTCGGGCAGCTTCGAGACGGCGGGCACCCTCGACCGCTTCGAGCTCACCCTCGACAAGGCCAGCGACGTCAGCCTGACGGGCGGCGGCATCGGCACGCTGCTCAAGCTGCCGATCCTGTCGCTCGGGGTGGGCGTGCCGAACCGGGTCGAGGCCGCCCTGTTCACCGAGCTCGACACCGAGATCGTGTCCAACTACACGCTGATCGAGGAGGGTGGTTTCCTCGTCGGAAACTGCCAGACCGTCGACCTCGGGCTCCAGGGCAAGGTGGGCGGCCGCGTGAAGGCGTTCGCGCTGCAGGTCCAGCAGGCCACGGTGGTGTTCGCCAAGACCACGCAGAAGGTCGCCGAGAAGCGGCCGGGCGACTGCGCGATCTGACGTCCTCCCGGCGACGGTCCCGCCGTCCTGGGCTGCGGCGGTGTACGATCCATGCGTCCCGTCACCTGGAGACCGCGTGCTGCGCGTGCGACCCGCGGGGGCCATCGGCCCGTTCCTGTCCCTGCTGCTCCTCGCGTGCGCGCCCCAGGGCGACGGCGCCGACAAGGCAGACACCGACACAGACACCGAGCGCGACACCGACACGCTCGACACCGACGGCGACCCCGTCACCGACGTGGTCACCTGCCCCACCGTGCCCACGTCCACCGCGCGCTGTGACGTCACCAACGGAGACGACCGGCTCTGGATCACGGCGACGATCCTCGCCCCCGACGCGGCGTACGCGGGCGGCTCGGTGGTGCTCGACGCCACCGGGGCCATCACCTGCGTGGGCTGCGACTGCGACGCCGCGGGGGCCACGCGGATCGTCTGCGGCGACGCCGTGGTCTCACCGGGCCTGATCAACCTGCACGAGCACCTGACCTTCGCGGCCGACGGTCCGGTCGCCGACGACGGGGAGCGCTACGAACACCGCCACGAGTGGCGCATGGACAGCGCGGGCCACACGCCGATCGTGGTGCCCGCCTCGCCGTCCGCCGCGGCCGTGCAGTGGTCCGAGCTGCGCCACCTGGTGGCGGGGACGACGTCGGTCGCGGGGTCGGGCGGGCAGGCGGGGCTGGTGCGCAACCTCGATCGGTCCACGCTGCTGGAGGGCCTCGACGGCGACGCCGTCCAGCTCGACACCTTCCCGCTCGGCGACTCGAACGGCACCCGCCAGACGTCGGGCTGCGCCTACGGCGGCATCACCACCGCTGCGTCCGTCGCCAGCGTGCCCGCGTGGCTGCCCCACGTCGCCATGGGGGTCGACGCCAGCGCCCACCACGAGCTCGCCTGCCTGACGGGCGCCGACGCCGGCGCCGAGGACGTCGTCGACGACCGCACGGCCCTGGTCGGCGGCGTCGCGCTCCAGGCCACCGACCTGGGCGTGCTCGCGACCCGCGGCGCGGGCATCGTGTGGTCGCCACGGTCCGACCTGATGCTGTACGGCCAGACCGTGCCGGTGACCGCCGCGCTCAGCCTCGGGGTGCCGGTGGCGCTGGGCACCGACTGGTACGCGACCGGATCGGCCAACCTGCTCCGCGAGCTGGCGTGCGCGACCACCTACAACGCCGCGCAGCTGCACGGCGCGCTGCAGGCGGTGGACCTCTGGCGCATGGTCACCTCCGTCCCGGCCGACCTCGCCGGGCGGGGCGACACCCTCGGGCGCCTCGCAGTCGGCCACATCGGCGACATCGCCGTGTTCGCGTCGACCGACCCCGACCCCTACGCGAGCGTGGTCACCAACGACCCGGGCGGCGTGGTGCTGGTGCTCCGGGGCGGCGCGCCGCTGTACGGCGACGCCGACGTCGTCGACGCCTTGCACGGCTCGGGCACCTGCGAGGCAGTGTCGGCCTGCGACGTGCCCCACGCGGTGTGCCTCGACGCGCTGTCGACCACCCTCGAGGACCTCCGGGTGGCCGCCGGGGTGACCCGGTCGCCGTTCGTCTGCGGCGTGCCCGACGGGGAGCCGACGTGCCACCCGTACCGTCCGGTGTCGGTCGACGGGTCGTCGGCGTACGACGGGGAGCCGACGGCCACCGACGGCGACGGCGACGGCGTCCCCGACGCCACGGACCTCTGTCCCGACGTCTTCGATCCCATCCGCCCGATGGACGGCGGCGCCCAGGCCGACGCGGACGGCGACGGCCTCGGCGATGCCTGCGACCCCTGCCCCCTGGTCGATCCCTGCCCGTGAGCGCTCGCTTCACGGACCCAGCAGGCCGTCCATGCGCGCGACGAACCGCGTGAGGTGGTGCGCCGGCATCGCCACTCCGGTGCCCGCGAGGACGGGGGCGAGCGTGTCGGCGACGCGCTCCCGCAGCCCCGGACCCGGGTCGAGAGCACGCAGCCGGGCCGCGATCGGGCGCAGCGCTGCCCAGGCCGACTCCAGGCCGCCGTCGGCGAGGTGGTCGCGCAAGGCGACGTAGCTGCGCGATCGACCGTCGCTGCCGGGATCGGCCAGGGTGTCGGGCGCCTCGGCCAGGTACCGGTAGAAGCCCGTGGGCAGGTCGCGTCCGCCGGCCCCGTCCACCCACCGCTCCAGCGCGGTCGACTGGCCCCGCCCCAGCACCACGAGAAGCCAGGCACGCACGGCGTCGTCGGCGGTCGACGGCAGCGCGGGCGGTGACACGGCGGGCGGCGTCGGCGCACAGGGCGCCGGGGTCATCGCGTCCACGTCGAACGCAAAGCCGCTGCGTGCCTCGCGCCACGCCCAGGCCCACGCCCAGCGACGGGCGCCGCGATCGAGGCGGGCGCGCGCCGAGGACGCCGTCGCCCACGCCACCGCCAGCTCGTCGGGGTGCGCGGCGAGGACCGCGCGCAGCCGCCCGCGGAGCCGATCGTGGCGCGCCTTGAGCGACGACCACCCCGGCGGATCGCCCGGCGCGGGCGCATCGGCCGTGGCCAGCACGAGGTGGACGTCGACGGCCCGCACGAGGTCCGCGGACGCCCCACCCGCCATCGCGCAGGCATCGGCCCAGTCCGGGCGCGCGGCCACCGCCGCGTCCACCCGCGCCCGCGCGCCGAGGCCGAGGGCTGCGACGAGGGCGGCCACCGGCGGCGACCCGCATTCGAGCCCCCGCGCCACGATCTCGGCGTGGGCGCCGAGCACCAGCCCATCCAGCGCGTCGACCGCGAGTGCCGCCTGGTGCTCGACCACGTGGCCGGGCAGGCCGAGCCCCCGACCGAGCGCGCGGAAGGCGTCGCGGACCGGGCGCGCGACGTGGCGGCGCGCGGCCTGGACCCCCGCCGTCGACAGGTCCCCCGCCAGCAGCGACGTCCACACCGCCTGCGCCCGTCGGTCGTCGGCGTCCGCGGGGAGCGCCTCGGCGCACCACGCCGCCCGATGGCGCGCGTCGTGGGCCTGCCCCAGCGCGGCCACCGCGTCGGGCGACACCCCTGCGGACGCCAGCCGCGCCGCGACGGTCGGTGTCGCCGTGCCCAGACGCCACGGCGCCAGGGCCGCCTCCCAGGTGGGCATCACCGGACGTCGTCTCCCAGCCACCAGCACGGCCAGCTGCCGTCGAGGGCGTGGTCGCGCGCCTGCTGCCACGCGCCGGGGCCGGGCGTCTCGTAGGCCGTGTCCGGCGGGACGATCACCACCTGCACCACGCCGTCGTCCGGCACGTCCAGCGGCAGGCCCCGACGGGCGCCGCCGTCGAACACGTCCAGCGGGACGAACCGGTCGGGCGCGGTGGGGTGGAGCACGACCACGCCGAGGTCGCCGTGGTGCAGCACCACCGGTCGCCAGCCCGGGCGGTGGGGCACCGTCAGCGTCACGGCGCGTGTGCCGTCGCCGTCGAGCACCGGATCGGGCACCAGCTCCGCCGCGCCGGCGTCCGGTCCCCCCACCACACCGAGGGCGGGACCCGCGGGAGCCTCCGCAGCCGGCCCGACGGCCCAGGCGTCGCCGGGCTCGAACAGGTCGGCGGCGTGGGCCCAGCGCTGGCGGGTGGGATCGGTCACCGGTTCACTTGACCTTGTGCCCGGACATCGTAGCCGAGAACGACAGCCCGGCGTTGAGGCCGACGAGCACGGCGCCGTCCGACGCCAGGCAGGTCAGCGACTGATCGATGCCGAGGGACCCGGTCGCGCTGAACCCCGACAGCCGGAGGATGCGCCCGTCGATGGCGGCGACGGCGCTGGCGACGCACCCGCCCTGGGACGAGGCCCCCACGCCCTGCAGGCCCAGGCCGATCGAGACGAAGTGGCCCTCGGTCCACCCCGCGGTGTTGTCGAACAGGTGGTAGGTCCGCTCGCTGCGGCCGTCTTCGTACCGGTAGGTGAACCAGGCCGGGTAGACCCCGAACACCTGGCCCCACCAGTCGCCGGTGCCGATGTCGACGGCCATGGACGTCGGCAGGATCGTGGTGCCGAGCGTGGTGAGCGGCAGCAGCGAGGCGTACAGGTCGTCGGCAGCCTGGGCGCAGGCCGAGGCGGGCAGACCAGCGCCCACGCAGCCGCTCTCGATGGCGTCCACCTCGGCGGCGAGGTCCGACGGCGCGATGGCGCAGGCGAGCGGGAAGGTGGCGGTGCCGTCCCAGCTGCCCGAGCCGGTGGCGGTGGCGGCGCCGACGGCGACGTGCAGATCGAGCGAGGCCTTGGTGCAGTCGAGGGCGTAGTCGCCCTCGAACACCGCGGGGGACACGACCTGGGCGGCAGCCGCCGGGAGGGGGACGAGGAACAGCAGGGCGAACAGCGGACGCATGGAACCTCCAGTGTCCCCCATGGCAACGGCCCGACCGTCCCCGGTTGCTCGCGTGCTACGCTCGATCCGACCCCGCAACGTCGGACCCATGGCGACGCTTTCCCTCGGACGAGGCCAGGACGGGCACGCCGTGCTCTTCCAGAGCGACGGCGGGGCACCGGTCGAGGGGCGGCTCGACCCCGCCCGGGTGGACGCCGCCCGCGAGGTGGTCACGGTCGCCCTGGCCCGACCCGCGGGCCTGCGCCTGCCGTCCGACGACGTGACCCTCACCGCCCGCGAGGCCGAGGCCGGCGCGGCGCTCGCCGCGCTGTTCACCGGCGAGGGCATGGACGCCGTGGTGCAGGCGGTGGCGCGCTGGCGGGGCCGACGGGAGGCCACACGCGCCGCACCGTGGCTGGGCATCGACGCCGAGGGCGCCCTCGCCGCGCTGCCGTGGGAGCTGATCGAGGCCGCGCCGCCCCGGTCGGGTGCGGTCGCCGGGTGTGCCGTCGCCCGCGTGGTCGGCGGGCGCGACGTGCCGTCCCGCGCGCTGACGTCGGTGTGCCTGGTCTCGCCGACCCCCGACGATCCCGTCTGCGTCGACGTGCTCGAGCGAGCCGCCGCGACGATCCACGCCGCCGGACTGCAGGCCCACCGCGCGCGCGCCGCCGACCCGGTGGTCCACGTCGTCGCCCACGGCACCCTCGGCGCGTCCGGCTTCGGCGTCACCCGGGAGGACGGCGCGCCGCTCGCTGTGGACACCGTGCGGGCCACCTGGGCCGAGCCGCTGGAGGCCGCGACGCTCGTGGTGCTCGACGTGTGCCGCGGCGGCGCGGAGGACGCCGTCGACACGGGGCTCGCCGCCCGGGTGGCGGCCCACGGCGCCGTGGTGGTGGCAGCCGGCGAACCGCTGGACGCTCGCGCCGCCACCGCGCTGGCGCAGGGCCTGTACGACGCGCTGGGCGCGGGACGGTCCCTCGGGGACGCCCTGCGCGCGGCACGCGGCGCCCTCCGCCAGCAGGCGCTGACGGCGCGGCACGGGCGGTGGTGGGTGCCCAGGGTCGCCCTGCCCCGCGATCCGGAGCGGGTGTGGGCTGACCTCGACGCGTCCGTGTCCCCGCACGCCGCCCCCCCCGCTCCGGCGGCCGACGCGACGCCCGTGCCCGCCGCCGCACCGGCGCGCGGGTGGGGTCCGTGGCTGGCCCTCGGCGTGGCGCTCGGGGTCGCCGGCGTCGCGGGCGGCGTGGCGCTCACCGCGTCCCCGCCGACGACGACGTCCCCGGACCCCGCCGTCGAGATGGCCAGGGTGGACCCCTCGCGCAGGGCCGATCCGCCCGGCACGGCGGCCGTCGTCGCGCCCCCGGACGCAGCCGACGTCCCGGTGTCGCCACCGCACGCCCCGGCGGCAGCGCCGCCTCCAGCCCCGACCGCGACCGCCGGCACCCGACGCCCCGCGCCGACGGCGCCCGGCCACCTCGAGGTGCGACCGGTGGGCGCGGCCCGCGTGCGGCTGGACGTCGGCGACTGGCAGGCCGCGAGCCGCGTGCTGCCGGCGCGCTGGACGGTCGATCCCGGCCCCCACGCCGTCGAGGTCGACGCCGATGGCACCACGTTCCGCTGCCCGGTGGACGTCGCGGCGGGCGGCACGGTGCGCCTGTGTCCCGACCCGGGGCTGGCGGGGTGTCGGTGTCCCTAGCCTGGCTGCTGGTCACCGCGTGGGCCGCCGAGCCCGCGTACTACGACGGCGACGTCGACCACGCGCTGCGCCTGCTGGCCCGCGACGCCGATCGCACGGCCGAGGACGTGCGCCCCGCGCCGCTGTGGTTCGGCGAACGCCTCGACGTGGTCGGCGGCCTGGGGGTGGTCCGCTGCGACACGCCCGTGTCGGGGCTCGACGTGGCCGACCACCTCGCCGACGCGGAGCGCTGGGCCGGCACCGACGCGCTCGACGCGGCCGCGGACGCCGTGCAGCAGGCCATCGACGCGCTGCCGTGCCTCGACGTGCCCGTCCGCGCCTGGGAGGCTGCGCGGGCCCACGATCTGGCGAGCGCGCTCGACGTGGCGCGCGGTCGCCCGCGCGACGTCGCCGTGGCGCAGGCCCGCCAGGCGCGCGCCTACGACCCGGACCACGCGTTCGTGCACCAGGTCGACGCCGACGTGCTGACCGCCGTCCAGACCGGGCCGACGGCGACGTCGACCCTCTGGCTCCCTCCGGGCCTGCGCCCGGGCGAGGTGCTCGTCGACGGGCGGCCCGTCGGCCCCGGCAGCGTGGCGCTCACCCCCGGCCGTCACCTCGTGCAGGCGCTCGGTGCCCGCGTCACGACGTTGGCCGTCGACGTGCCCGCCACGCCGGCCCAGGGCGTGCTCCTCACCGCCGCCGTCCCCATCGACGCCATCGATCTCGACGACGCCGCCGACCGCGCGTGGCTGGTGGGCGCGCTGGCCCGCTGGGGACCGCTCGATCGACCGGCGTGGGTGGTGGTGCGCGACCGGGTGTGGCGGACCGAGGACGGCGGGTGGTTCCGCTACGACCGGCGACCGCCCCGCGCGGTGCGGCCGACGCTCCTCGCCCTGCTCGGCAGTGCCACCGCGGGCGCCGCCACCGTCGCCGTCGTCGAGGCCGTCCGCTTCGGGCAGCTCGGCGCCTGCGGCACCGACCGGGCTGGTCCGGGGTGCGTCCCCTACGTCGACCCCGTCACCGGGCTCATCCTCGACGCCGACGGCTGGGGGGCGGCGCGACGGCGGACCACCGCGTGGGCGCTGGGGTTCGCGGGGGCGACGGCCCTGACGGGCAGCCTCGTGGCTGTGGTCGCCACCCGGTCGCGTGCGCCCCATGCCGTCCAGGTCGCCGTCGACGTGCGACCGGAGGGGGCCGGGCTCCGGATCGCAGGCACCTGGGGGCCACGATGAGGCGTCCGCTCGCCCTTGGCGCGTTGTGGCTGGTGGGTTGCACGTTCCGCCCCGCCAGCCCGTGCGACCCGCGCTTCGATGCCGACGGCGACGGCGCCGACGACTGCGCGGACTGCGCCCCGGACGACCCGACCGTGTTCCCCGGCGCGCCCGAGGCGTGCAACGACGTCGACGACGACTGCGACGGCGTGGTCGACGACGACCCGTTCGACGCGATGCCCGAGGTGTGCAACGGCGTCGACGACGACTGCGACGGCGTGATCGACGACGACCCCACGGACGCCACGGAGGAGGTCTGCAACGGCGTCGACGACGACTGCGACGGCGCCGTCGACGAGGCCGCACGCGACGCCACCTGGTTCCACGACGGCGACGGCGACGGCTGGGGCGACCCGGCGGCAGTGCCGACCTGCGCCCCGACCGGTGGGGACGTGCAGCGCGCCGGCGACTGCGACGACACCGCGCCGACCGTGTTCCCCGGCGCCGTCGAGACCTGGAACGGCGTCGACGACGACTGCGACGGCCACGTCGATCACGGCCCCCTCGATGGGGCGCGGACCGGGCTGCTCCACGGCGAGCGCTTCGCCGCGCTCGGGGCAGCCGGCACCTTCGGCTGGGGCGGCGACCTCCGCGACGACGGCACGGACAGCGTCGTCGTCACCACCCGCGTGGGCCCGTACGGCGAGGGACGCCTGTGGGTGGTGCCGGTCACCGTGGTCCACGGCGACCCCACCCCGCTGTCGGCGTCGTACGTGGCGCGGGTCTCCAAGCCCGCCTGCACCGCGTTCGACGGGCCGTGCGGCTGGCTGACCTACGTCGCGTCCCCGTTCCTGGATCTGACCGGCGACGGCGTGCCCGACCTGCTGGTCACCACCGACACCGGCGATCCGCGCGGCGCCGGCGAGGGGCTGGTGTTCGCCGGCGGCGCGGACCTGACGGGCGAGCTGTCGTGGGGCGTGCGGGCGACCGTGCTCGTGCCCACCGTCGCCACCCTGTCCACGCCTACCGGGCCGCGCATCCCGCTCGTGGCCGACCTGACCGGCGACGGCGTGGCCGAGGCCGCCATCGGGCGGGAGTGGGACGAGGCCAGTGGCCTGTTCGACGACCCCGTCAACGGGTCGGCGCTCGTCTTCGGCGATCCCTTGTGCGACCCGACCTGTCCGGTCTCCGTGGGGGCGGGCGGCGCCCTCACCCGCGTGTGGGGCGAGGCGGGCAACCGGCTGGGCGCCACGCTCGCGGCGGGCGACCTCGACGGCGACGGCGTCGACGACCTCGTCATCGGCGCGCCGTCCCGCGGCGACCATGGCGCCATCGTGGCGATCGCCGGCGGCGCGGAGCTCGGCGACCACACGTCCACGGCCGAGACCGGGCCCGGCGCCACGCTGGCGGAGTGGCGCGGCGGCACCGACGAGCGCGTCGGCCTGCTCTCGCGCGCCCTCGCGGTCGGCGACGCAGGCGGGGACGGCTTCGCCGACGTGGTGGCGGGGGCCGGTCCGACGGTGCGGATCTGGCGCGGCACCGACGGCGGCGGCGTGCGTGTCGACGACGCCCTCACGCTGACGGTCACCGGCGAGGGGCGCAGCGCCGGCGCGACGGCCTGCGTGGTGCCGGGCTGGGTGCTCGTCGGGGATCCCGGCTACGGCGACGGCGCGGGCGCGGTGTTCGGGTTCCGCGACACCAGCCTCGCGGGCGTCGGCACCGCCGACCTGGACACCCTCGCCGACGCCGTGTGGACCGGACAGCCTGGCGACCGGGTCGGTGCCGGCCTCGTCTGTGCGCAGATCGACGGTCGGTGGGAGGCGCTGGTCGGGGTGCCCGGCTGGGATCTGGACGGCGTGACGGGCGACCACGGGGCGTTGGTGCGGGTGCCGATCCCGTAGGCGCGCCGCCTAGAGCACGCAGCGCCCGCCAGCGCCCCACCGCGCGTAGGAACGCTCGAGGTCCTTGCGGTCCGCGCCTGTCCGCAACGCATCCAGCGCCGCCGCGGCCTCCGGTCGACCGTGGGCGCGCAGCGTGAGCACGGAGAGCGCGAGCACCGCGCTGTCGTCGGCGCGATCCCGACCCGTGCGCTCCACGTCGTCGAGGACGTCGACCACGGCAGCGTCGGGCGCGTTGCACAGACCCACGAGCGTCGACGTGGTGAACCGGCTGTTCGCGAGCCCTTCCCGCGTGAACGTCGCCGGCACGTCGAGCAGGCTCGGCAGCACGGCGCGCAGCGTGGACGTCGGCCACTGGCCGTCGTCGCGGGTGGCCTCGAACAGTGCGTCGGCGTGGGGTCGGAGCGTGGCGAGCGGCAGACCCGCGACCACCCGCGCCACCGACGCCCGGGTGTGGCCGACCGACTCGTCCACCGGCATCAGCACCCGGGCGATCAGGCTGTCGGCCACCGCAACGGTCTGCTTGCCGAGCCGCACCCGGTCGACGACGACGTACAGGTCGACGAACCGCGGATCGGCGAGCATCCGACCGTACAGCGGCAGCTCGACGGCCGGATCGAGGGGCGTGCCGCGCCCGAAGCCGGTCACGACCTCCCGCACGAGCGCGTGGGCGGCCTTGTCGAAGGGCGCCTCCCCCGGCCGGTCGATCATCTGGCGCAGCAGGTCCAGGTCGGGCGGTGGCGGCGCGGGCAGCGCCGGCGCGTCCCATCCGAACGCCCGCATCAGCGCGTCGTCCGTGGACAGCGGCGCCGTGCCCGACCGCTCACGCCACAGCTGGAAGTCCATGTTGTCCGGCGAGCTGCTCCGCGGCACCAGCGCCGTGGGCATCTGGACGATGTCGCCCTCCACGCGGTGCTCCCGCCACGGACCGTCGAGCGTGGGCGCACCGGACGCCCCCGCCGCGAACACCACCACGGCGCGCACCGGCGGTCCCTGGTCGTGCTTGCGCTCGAGCTCGTAGGACGACCACCGCTGGGTGAACAGCCACGGACCGTCGAGCGCGGACACCACGGTCTCGACCTCGGGCACCAGGCAGTCGCCGAGCACGGTGGCGCGGGCCACGTAGGGCTGGGCGGCCACCGACCCCTCGAACGCTGGCGGACACGCGGCGCGGCGCTCGCGGTGGTAGCGCACGACCGTCCCCTCGCCGTCCGAACGGTTCCAGCCGACGACGGCCACCTCCCGCACGAGGTCGCCGTACAGCAGCCGCTGGCAGAGGTCGTCGCAGGCCAGCTGGGCCACGGCCTGGTCGGGGACCACCCGCCCGAACGCCGTGACGAAGGCGACGCGATCGGGCTGCTGCGGCAGGTCGGTGTGGCGGTCCTGGAGCGCCCACCGGGCCCGGCTGGTGGTCCACCGCGCGTTCGACACGAGCGACGGCAGCGTGGCGGTCACGGCGAGCGCGCCGACCACGGTCGCCACCGCGATCCACCGCGACAGGCCCACCGCGCGCACGGACGCGCCTGCGACGACGGGGGTCAGGTACACCCAGAGGGTGGGGAGGGGGAACAGCACGAGGCCGATGCCGCAGGTCACGTAGACCAGCCCGACGGCGGCCCCCGGCAGCAGCATCAGCAGCGTGAACGCACCCATCGCCAGCCAGGTCGCCACGAGGCCGACGAACAGGAGACCTCGGCCCAGGCGTCGGGCGCCACTGCGTTCGTCGGTCAGGGGGGCCTCCGCGTCGCGTGGACAGGATACCCCGGCACCGGCGACGCGCCGCCCGCCGTCTCGGACGGGGGCGCCCGCGCTGCACCGTCCCGATCAGGGCGCCGTCGGCTCGTCGACGGGACCCAGCCCGGCGACGAGGTCCGCCAGCCGCAGCCCGGTGACCGTCTCCACGACCGCCGGCACCTGCGCGAGCACGTCGACCACGTTCCGCGTGACCGCAGCGGCTCCCGCGCCGTCCTGACCCGACTGCAGGAGCGTGATCCGATCGATCTTCGCCAGCGGGCTCGCGACGGCTGCCGCGACCTCGGGCAGCCGGTCGATCAACAGCTCCCCCAGCGCCGCGCTGCCGTAGGCCTTCCACGCCTCGGCCTTGCGTTGCATGCCCTCCGCCTCGGCGAGGTGGTGGGCCCGCACGCCCTCGGCGTCCGCCAGCGCCCGCTCCCGCAGGGCGTCGGCCTCGGCCTTGCCACGGGCACGGACGATCTCGGCTTCGGCGAGGCCGCGCACGCGGATCGCTTCGGCCTCGGCCGCGGCGAGCATCGCGCGGGACTGCTGCTCGGCCTCGGCGGGCTTGACGACCGTGTGCTGCAGCTCCAGCTCCCGGCGGGCGATCTCGAGCTGTTCGACAGCGATCCGTCCCCGGCGCTGCTCGGCGAGCACGCCGGCCTCCTCGGTGGCCAGGGCGCGGCGCACGTGGGCCTGCTCGACCTCGTAGGCCAGATCGCTGCCCGCGCGCGCCCGGGCGACCTCGGTGCTGTGCGCGTGCACGAGCAGGTCGCGGTCCTTCTCGGCCTCGGCGACCGCCACCTCGGCCTTGAGGCGGGCGAGCTCGGCAGCCTCGCGGGCCTGGGCCGCGGCGACCGTCCCCTCCCGGTCGGCCTCGGAGCGTCCGCGGGTGGCGTCGCGCTGGGCGCGGGCCTCGCCGATCACGGCGTTCTTCTCCACCTCGGCGAGCTGGGGGCGGCCGATCGCCTCCAGGTAGCGGCTCGGATCCTGCACCTGGCGGATGGTGAAGCTGACCACCTGGATGCCCATGTTGGCGAGGTCGGCGGCGGTCAGGCGGTGGACGGTCTGGGCGAACGCCTCCGGGTTCGCATGGATCTCCTCGAACGGCAGCGTCGAGATGACCGCGCGCAGGTGCCCCTGCATCATCTGGTGGGCGATCTCGTTCATCTGTGCGGTCGACTTCGACAGGAACATCTCCGCCGCCGTGGCGGTGGCCACGGGGTCGTCGCTGCGGACCTTGATCTGCGCGATGGCGCTCACGACGATGGGCACGCCGAACTTGGTGAAGAACTCGGGCGTGAGCAGCTCGAGGGTCATCAGCTCGACCGGGAGCCGGTCGGCGCGCTCGCGGATCGGCAGCACGAACGTGCCGCCACCATGGAAGATGCGGAAGTTGCGGGTGAACGTCCCCCCCGTCACCGGGTCCCCATAGGTCCCCTGGCGACCCGACACGATGAGCACCTCGTTGGGACCGACCTTCTCGTAGCGACTGGCCAGCCACGCCAGCGCGGCGACCACCACGACGATGGCGGCCAACGCCGCCGTGCTCCAGCCCAGGATCTCGGACATCTCTGACTCCTCTGCGTTCAGGCGCGCTCGACCACGAGGAGGCCGCGACGGACGTCGACGACGCGCACGGAGGTGCCCGCCGCCAGCGAGGTCGGCAGCTGGTGGACGCAGGGGCGGGCGACGCGACGACCGCCGAGCAGCAGGGCCACCGTGCCGACCCCGTCGCGCGGGACCGACAGCGTCACCGTGCCGACGGAGCCCACCAGCGGCTCCCCCTCCAGCAGCGCCGGCTCCCGAGCGGCACGCAGGTAGGCCACCAGCAGCACGCCCGACACCAGCCCCACCACCACCACACCGACGACGTCCACCGCAGTCCGCCTCCCGTCCGAGCACGTGACCCCGTCAGGCAAGCGTGGGGCCAACGCCGAGAGTGGCGGTTCGTCCATCCGGCCTCGGGCGGATCTGGTGGAAATCACCAGGTGGCCGGTGGTAGTCACCAGCCCATGCCTCGTTCGATCGTCGTCCTCGAGCCCCCCGGCGGCGTCCTCCGCGACCTCGCCCGCGCCCTGCGCACCGCCGCCGATCCCGGCTGCGCCGTCACCGGCGTGGCCACGGTGGACGCGCTGCTGGACCTGCTCGGCGCCGGCGCACACGTCGACCTGGTCGTCGTGGACGCCCACCACGGCGACGGCGCCCTCGACGGCCTGTCGGTGATCGCGCGCGTCCGGGCCCTCGACCCCTACCTGCCGGTGATCGCGACCGCAGCACACGCCGACGTCGACTCGGCAGCCCGCGCCGTCGACGCCGGGGCGAACGACCTGCTGGTGCGCGGTCCGCGCCTCGTGGAGCGGGTCACCACCCTGCTGCGCAAGCTCCACCTGCTGCTCGACCTGTCCGACCGCACCCGCCGCGACGGCGCGCGCCTGGCCGAACGTCACCGCATCATCGGCACCTCGGCGCCGGTGCAGGCACTCGTGGAGCGCATCGCCCGCGTCGCGGCGATCCCCCGGCCGGTGCTGGTCGTGGGCGAGCGGGGCACCGGCAAGGAGCTCGTCGCGTGGAACCTGCACGCCCTGGCAGGCCGCACCGGGCGTCCGATGGTGTGCGTCAACTGCGCGGCCTTCTCCGAGAGCCTCCTGGAGAGCGAGCTGTTCGGCCACGAGCAGGGTGCGTACACCGGCGCGGTGCAGCGCGCGGCCGGGTGCTTCGAGCAGGCCGACGGCGGCACGCTGTTCCTCGACGAGGTCGGCGCGATGCCGCTCGGCTTCCAGCAGAAGATCCTGCGCGCCGTGGAGTACGGCGTGTTCCGGCGCGTGGGCGGCACCGCCGACGTCCGCACCCGGGCGCGCATCGTGGCGGCCACCAACGCCGACCTGTCCGATCGCATCGCCGACGGCACGTTCCTGCCCGACCTCTACGACCGCCTCGCGTTCGAGGTGATCGAGGTGCCCGCGCTGCGGGACCGTCGCGAGGACGTGCCCGCCCTCGCCGCGTGGTTCCTGGCGCGGTTCGGGGAGGAGGTCCCCGAGCTGGCGGGCATCACCCTGTCCGACGGCGCCTGCGCAGCGCTGATGGCGCACGACTGGCCGGGGAATGTACGCGAGCTGCGTCACACCATCGAACGCGCCGCCTACCGCTTCCGCGACGGCGTGATCCGCGCCGACGACCTGGGCCTGCCGCGGGGCCCGGCACCGGGTCCGCCGCCTGCCGGTGGGTTCAAGGAGCGCGTCGCCGCCTACAAGGACACGCTCCTGCAGGAGGCCCTCGACGCGGCGGGCGGCAACCAGGCCGAGGCCGCCCGTCGGCTCGGGCTGACGTACGACCAGCTCCGCTACCATCTGCGCAGGAGTGCATGAACGCGCGCCCCGCGGCCCGGGCTACGCTCCCCGTCTCCCCGGGGCTGCCGTGCGTCACCTGCTCCTCGCCTTCGTCGTCGCCGCCTGCACGCCGTCGGCCTCCCCGTCGGACGACACCGACGTCGGCACCGACACGGACGCGCGTGCTGTCGATCCGGCCGTGGTCGTGCGCTTCCCGCCCGCACCCGACGTCGTCACCGACCAGGACGCGCTCACCGTGCGCGGCGTGGCCACGCCGGACACCGTGGTCCGCATCGGCGACCACGGAGCGCTCGCCGGTCCCGACGGTGCCTGGCAGATCGTGGTGCCCCTCGAGGTCGGCACCCACGACCTGGAGGTCGACGCCGTCGCCCCGTCCGGTGCGCTGACGGCGGCCGTCGCGACGCTGAGCGTCACCCGCTGGGAGACCCTCCCCGTCGACGTGGTCGACGTCGCCCGCGATCCCGTCCGTGGCGACGTCTACCTCGCCGATCGGGCCAGGGGCGCGCTCCTGCGGGTCGACCGGGCCACCGGCACCACGGCGCGCGTCGGCACGTCGCAGGGTGCCGTGGCGTCGCTGTCCTGGGACGCGGTCGGAGACCGGCTGCTCGCCGTGCTCACGGCTCCAGCGCGCCTCGTGGCCTACGACCCCGACACCGACACCGTCACCACGATCGCGGACGCCGCGGTGGGCACCGGCCCCGATCTGGACGGCGTGGCGTTCGTCGTCCCCGATCCCGCGCGACACCGCCTGATCGCCGGCGGACCCACCGCGTCGGACCTCCTGATCGTCGACCCGACCACCGGCGACCGCGTCTCGCTCGTCGACCTGGCCCGCGTGCCCCGCCTGCACGGCCTCGCCTCCGCGTCCGATCTGGTCGTCGACGCGGCGCGGGATCGCCTGCTCGCCGTGGTCGACGACGCCGTCCTCGCGGTCGACCCCACGACCGGTGCCGTCACGACGGTGTGGTCGGGCGGTCACGCCGCCGTGGACCCGATGGCCCACGGTGCGGGCTGGCTCGACGCGGACGGTGACGTCCTGTTCACCGTGCGCCACGGCGAGGCGGGCGTGTCCGCCGTCGACCTCGTCACGGGCACGCGGCGCGTGGTGTCGTCGGGCGACGTCGGCACCGGCCCCGCGCTCGCAGCACCCGTCGGCCTCGTCGCGGACGGGCCCGACACCCTGCTCGTGGCGAGTGCCGGCCACCGGGGGCTGGTTCGCGTGGATCGCCGGTCGGGCGCACGCACGCTCCAGACCGCGCCACGCGCGGGGGCCGGCGATCCGCTCGGCGAGGCCGTGGCGCTCACGTCGGAGCTGTCCACGGGGCGCCTGTGGGTCCTCGGTGAGGGTGGCGGCTCCGTGGTGGAGGTGGACGTCGCGGCGGGCACCCTGCACGCGGTCACGCGCCCCGTGCCCCACGATCCATGGGTGGCGCTGGCCTACGACCCGTTCCGCGACCAGCTCCTGCTCGCTCCCCGCACCGACGGCATCGAGGCCGTCGACCTCGCGACCGGCACGCCCAGGGTGCTCGCCTACGCGCGTCCGACGAGCACCGCAGGGCTCCCGACCGGGGTGGGCAGTCTCAGCCTCGACCCCAGCGGCGCGCGGCTGCTGATGGCCGGCATGGAGGAGCTGTACACGATGAACCTCGGCACCGGCGAGTTCCAGGTCGCGTCCGGGTCCCGGGGTCGCGGCCCGGGCACCGTGCTGCGCGGGGTCGCCGTGCTCGACGACCGGGTGCTCGTGCTCGATCCCGGCATCGGTCAGCTCCTGGAGGTGGACCTGCCCACCGGCGACCGCAGCGTGCTGTCCAGCTTCACCGTCGGCGAAGGCCCAACGTTGGTCGGCGCGCAGGGCATCTTCCCCGCCTCGGCGGGCTGGGGCGTGTGGGCGACCACGGGCGACCAGCGGGTGATCCGCGTCGACCTGTACCGTGGCGACCGGATCCCCATCGTCGCCAACGACCCCGTCGCGCTCGGCGGCCGCGGCACCCCCCTGGGCGTCGCCGAGCTCGTCGACGACCCCGACGTGATCCTGTTCCTCGACAGCGCGCAGGCCGGCATCTGGGCGCACGACCGCGTCACCGGCGAGCAGGTGATGGTCGCGAAGTGAGTCGCGCCCGATCGGTCCTGCGGTGCCGCCACCTCGGCGCTCGCGGCACCGGCGTCGTCGACGCGGGCGGAGACGTCGACGGCCGCGACGATCTGGTGGTGCTGGTGTGGATCGGCACGTCGCCGCCGCGGCCGGCCGTGGCGATCTTCTAGCGCGCCGGCAGCGGTCACCAGCCGCAGTACTTGCGCAGCGCGTACACGCCGCTCGACACCACGTAGGACGCGTAGAGCGCGTGCGCGTCGCGGTTCCAGTGCAGCGAATGCGGCACCTCGCCCGGCGTGGCGATCGCCCCGAGCATCGTGCCGTCGGAAGCGAGCGCGTAGACGATCCCGTTCGCGCGGTCCGTCAGGTACAGCGTCTCGTTCTCGTCGATCGTCAGGTCCAGGTAGATGGACCCGGGCACCGACGGCAGCGAGTAGGACCCGAGCCACGGCAGGCCGTGCAGGGTCAGGTCGTAGACGTCGAGGACCTGGCCGCCTCCCACCGTGCCCGACACCTTGTAGGCGCGGGTGCTGTCGACGTTGCGCACCACGTCGACGCCGTTGCCGCCCAGGCCGACCCCGGCCCACGTGTCGGTGTGCGCGAAGCTCGTGTCGAAGGTGTAGACCCCGCGGGCGGCGCGGTTGACGACGTTGAGGTTGCCGAACCGGTCGACGTAGCCGTTGCCGAAGTTGAGCGTGGTGGTGACCTCCGCCCCGACGTCGGCCCCTGTGAGCGGGTCGATGCGGCGCAGGCGCGGCGTCGGTGAGTAGTACTGGTAGATCACCAGCGTGTGGGTCCAGCCGTCGTAGTCGAAGGCGTGGTTCGCGAAGGCATACGGGCTCGGGTAGTCGATGCCCGTCAGCCCCAGGTCGAAGTCGCGCAGGACGATGTCGCCGCCCTCCCCCACGATGACGTGGTCGTCGCGGTCGCCGTCGATGTTGTCCTGGTCGTGGGGCGCGCCCATCGGCACGTCGGCGAGGACGTCACCGAACGTGCACGGCGCGGGCACGGTGCGGTCGACCACCTGGCTCTTGCGCAGCGCCATCGGCTCGGACCCGGCCTGGAACGACCAGGTGCTGCCGACCGGCAGGGAGACGGGGGGCGTGACGGTGACCGTGGCGATGCCGTCGAGGCTGGCCACGGCCGACCCCACCACCGACGGCGCGGGCGCCAGGTCCATGCAGCTGCCGCCGAGCACGGCCGGGCACCACGTGCCGGGGTGACCGGCGAGCACGTAGACCGTCGCCCCGGGGGTGGCGTCCTCGACGAGCAGCTCGAGCGCTTCCCCAGGCAGCAGCGCGGTGACGGCGAGGTGCAGGGGAGGACCGGGCGGGGGGCGCTGGAGGTCGAGGTCCGACCCGCCAGACGCGCAGGCGGCGACGGCGAGCGCGAGGACGGTGGACACGGGACGCGTGGACATGGATCCCTCCCTGGACCCGTCGACGCTAGCGCGAGGTCGCTGCACGCCCGGTTGCAGGGCCGTGTCGCGGCTTGGGCACGCCACGCGGGGCCGCCCCTCCGGTAGACTCCCCCCGTGGAGGGGGGATGGCGGTGTCGTTTCGCGCGTTCGGCGTGCCGTTCTCCATCGAGCCCGGGTTCTGGGGGACGGCGGTGGCGCTCGGCGTGGCCGTCTCGGTATTCCACGACCCCGGCCTCTGGCGGTGGGTCGCGCACCCCGACCCCTTCGGCCTGCATCACCCCGCCGTGCTCCTGGCGTGGTTGCCCAGCCTCGGCCTCGCCGTGCTCCTCCACGAGGCGGGCCACGCACTCGCGGGCCAGGCCCTCGGCGGGCATCCCACGGTCGAGCTCACCGCCGAGCACGCGATCACCACCGTCCCGGAGACCGCGAGCTGGTCGTCGTCCCAGCGCATCCTGCTGTTCGCCGCGGGGTCGGCCGCCGGGCTGGTGGCGGGTGTCGCTGGCCTCGGCGTCTACGCGGTCGCGCACCTGCTGGCACCTCCGGCCGTGCTCGCCGTCGTGGCGCCGGTGACGCGGCTGTGGGTGTGGCTCAACGTCGCCTGGGGACTGGTGAACCTGCTGCCGATGCTCCCGACCGACGGCGGGCAGATCCTGCAGGAGATCGTCGACACGGCGACCGGGCGCCCCGAACACCCACTGACTGCACGCCTCGGCGTGGCGGTGGGCGTCGTCGTGACGCTGGTGGCCACCGCCGTCGGGTACCCGTTCGGCGCGATCGTGGGTGGCGCGCTGACCGCGCGCACGTGGCGCGTGGCGCAGACCCATGGGGCGCACGCGGCCGACGCCGCGCTCCAGCCCGCGATCGACGCGCTGGTCGCGGCCTACCAGGACAGCCCGGGGACGCTGGTGCAGCGCCTGGACGAGCTCGCGGCGCTGCGTCTCCGCGCCCGGTCGGCCCGCAACCTGGCGAACCTCGTGCGCATGGAGGCCCACCTGCGCGCCGCCTCCGGCGCCGGGGACGACGCGGCAGCCTTGCTCGACGCCCACCCTGCCGTGGACGTGCCGCCCTCGCTCGCGTCGTTCGTCGCGCGGGAGCTGACCCCGGCGCAGGGCGCCGATCGCTGGTGGGCACGCGCGATGCCCGAGAGCGCGCCGGTCAGCGACATGGTGCGCGCCCACCGCGTGTCGGCCAGCCTGCGCGACGGGGCCCGTGACGACGCGATCCGCCAGCTGGACGCCTGGTCGTCGGCGTCGCGGTTCGGAGAGCTCTCCGCCGCGTGTGTGTGGCTCGTCGAGCGCCACGCCACCGACGCGGCGCGGTGGCTGGCGGCCGTGGCGGCCGACGAGGACGAGGACTTCGGCGCGGGTCTGCAGGCGCTGATCGAAGCGACCACCGGCGACTGGGTCGCGTTCGATCGGGCGTTCGCCGCGTCCCGCGCGACGGTGGACGACCCCGGCGACCTGCACGACGGCTGGGCAGGCATCGGCTCGTGGTGGTTCCACCGCGGCGCACCGGCGGTGGCGGAGCCCTTGCTGCGACGGCTCGACGACGCCCGCCCCACCTGCCAGTCGGCCTACAACCTCGCGTGCACGGCGGCGCGGCTCGGGCGTCCGGACGAAGCGCTGGCCTGGCTCGACACGGCGGCTGCGCGGCCCGACGACGGGACGCTGGCCGGGCTCCCGACGGACGAGGACTTCGCGTCCCTGCACGGCCATCCGCGGTTCGAGGCGATGCGCGCGCGGCACGCACCCACGGAGGCCCGGGTCCACCCCGCGGTCCCCGGTGCGTGAGCCCGACCGACCCGACAGGCGTCGCCGCGTCCGAAGTCCGTTTCGTGGCCGGGATCCGGTCGACCTGCGGTAGGCTGCGCCGCCGGGGAGGCAACCATGTGGATCCTGCTCACGTCGCTTGCGCTGGCCAACGAGATCGGCCCGGACGACCAGCGGCTGTCCGATCACCTCTACGACGGCAACCAGCTCTTCGACTGCGACGACGCCAGCGTCGCCGCCGGTTCGGACACCTACCTGGTGGTGTTCACCAGCGACAACAGCGTGCTGGAGCCGCCGCCGTGGCAGGACGGTGACCAGGCGGTGTGGGCCCAGCGCGTGGACGCAGCCACCGGCGCCCAGCTCGGCCCGGAGTTCCTGGTCAGCGCCGACGACGGCACCGCCGCCGAGGCGCTCTGGCCCGACGTGGCCTACAACCCCGACGACGACCAGTTCCTCGTGGTGTGGTCCGGCACGTCCCCCACGGGCGACCTCGAGCTGTACGGCCGGCGCATCGACGGCAGCACGGGCCTGCTCCTCGGCGTGCCGGTGCGGCTGACCATCTGGGGCGTCGCGGGCAACACCTCCTCGTCGGTGTACAGCCCACGCCTCGTCTACAACACCGAGCGCCACGAGTACGTCGCCGTGTTCCACGGTCCGGTGGACGGCCTCGAGGACGAGATCTGGGCCGTCCGGCTCAGCCGGGGCGGCACGGCGCTGTCGGCACCGGTCAGCGTGATGCAGATGCCCGGCGGCACCGCCCGAGAGGTCTTCTTCCCTGACATCGCCTTCGACGCCGGACGCGACCGCTACCTCGTGGTGGCCCAGGGCGACGCCACCGCCGACGACTACGAGGTGTGGGCCCGCGGTCTGGACGGGGCGCTGGGCGGCCTGACGCCCCTGTTCCAGGTCTCCGACGCCGGCGGGGGCGGGCGCACGTCGCGCGACGCCAACGTCCCACGCGTCGCCTACAACCCCGTCGACGACGCCTACGACGTCGTCTGGCTCGACGACAGCGTGCTCGACGGCAAGTACGAGGTGTTCGCGCGCCGGGTGCCCGGCGACGCCAGCGCGGCGGCCGGCGCGCCCGTGCGGGTCTCGTTCTCCGGCGACGACACGTCCGCCGCCCTGACCGGCGAGAACCCCGACGTCGCCGTGTCCCCGGCCGGTGACGTCCTGGTCACCTGGTTCGCCGACTACGTGGAGAGCGAGAACTTCGAGATCCTGCTGACCGAGCTCGCCCCCGACCTGTCGGTGGCCCGGCCCGCCCAGGCGATCTCGACGATGGGCGACCCCACCCAGGCGTCGGGCACCGTGCGCGACGAGGCCCGCGATCCCGCCGTGGCCACCGGGAGCACCACCGCCTTCGTGGCCTGGCACGGCATGGAGGACCGCGGCAGCCTCTACGGCGAGGGGGAGATCTACGCCCAGCTGTGGGAGCTGGTGAACGTCGATCGCGACGGCGACGGCGTGCCCGATGCCATCGACCCGTGCTTCGGCGACAACGCGACGGGCGACGACGACGGGGATGGCGTCTGCGGCGACCTCGACCTGTGCCTCGGCAACGACGACCTCGGCGACAGCGACGCCGACGGCGTCTGCGACGACCTCGACGCGTGCCTGGGCCAGGACGCCGTGGGCGACGACGACGGCGACGGCCGCTGCAACGACATCGACGCCTGCTGGGGCACCGACGCCACCGGCGACACCGACGGCGACGGTTTCTGCGATGACATCGACGTGTGCACCGGCGACCCCCGCACCGGCGACGGCGACGGCGACGCCGTGTGCGACGACGTCGACCTGTGCCTGGGCGACGACCGCAGCGGCGACGGCGACGGCGACGGCGTCTGCGACGATCGGGACTTCACCCTGCTGGTCACCGACGTCCGCCCGGGGGACCCGCTCCACCTCCAGGTCTACGGCGCCACGCCCGGCGCCCGCGTCGCGTTCGCGCTCACGCTGCACGGGCCGGGCAACGCCCCGTGCGTGCCGAACACCACCGTGTGCGGCGACCTGTCCTCCCCGTTCCTCCTCGGCATCCACGTCGTCGATGCGGCGGGGAGCGCCACCCACACGGTGCAGGTCCCGACCACCGTGGCACCCGGGACCTTCCTGTTCCTGCAGGCGCTGGAGGCGCGCGCCGGCGGCGGTGACACCACCCAGGTGGTGTTCCGCGTGGTGCAGACGCCCGCACCCTAGCGACGGTTCCCCGGGCCCGGGATCGACGGCGCGTGCACGTCGCCGCGCTGTCAGGGCCTGTCAGCGCCTGCCGCCCACCCGCCGCGTACGCTCCGTGCAGATCCGAACCACGCGAGCCGCGAGTCCCGACGCCGGAACCCGGCGACGGCTCGCCGCGCAGGAGGTGCACGTGGAGCGACTGAGAGCGATTGCGATCGCGTGCTGCGTCGGCCTGGCCGCAGGCTGTACCGGCACGTCGTCCGACAAGAACCAGGACACCGACTGCGTCGATGGCGCCGGCACGAACTGTGACTCGGACACCGTCGACACGACGGACACCACGGACACCACGGACACCACGTGCCCGCCGTGCACGCTCGGCACCGCCGCGCTCGACGACTGCTGCCTGGACTGACCCACCCACCGACAACCGCACGCCGCGGCACGTCCGCGGCCATGGAGGACCGATGAAGCTCAAGATGATCGTGCTCGACCCTGAACTGTCGACCCGCACCGGCCGCCGCATCGTCGGGGTGGGCATCCTGACCGCGATCGCCGCGGGCGGCCTGGCCGTCGCCGCGCCGTCGCTGACCAGCTGGAGCTCGGGCGAGACGCTCACCGCCAGCGACCTCAACGCCAACTTCAACGAGCTCGCCGCCGCGATCGAAGACGTCGACGCCAACCGCGGCACGTTCACCAACCTGTCCACCGGCGAGCTGTGGACCGAGTACCGCGGCTACTGCGGCAGCACGTCCGCCCGCACCGGCAACCTGGGCAACGCCCGCGGCGCCAAGGCGCTGTGCGAGACGGCGTGCGGCACGTCCGGCGCGCACATGTGCACGAGCGCCGAGGTGCTGCGGTCCTGGGCCACCGGCACCGACGTCCCCGCCGGCGGCTGGGTCGAGGGGCCGAGCCTGGTGGTGTCGTCCCCGTCCGCCGCGTCGACCCGCTCCTGCCTGGGCTGGGGCAACCAGTACGGCAGCGAGGTCGGCTGGACGGTCGACTACTACCCGCTGGACGGTGACAACCCCGGCGGCCCCGGCCTCCTGTTCGAGGCACGCGCGTGCAACACCACGCACGCCGTCACCTGCTGCGACTGACCCCGCGCCCGGGGACGGCCGCCACGACGCGGTCGTCCCGCGGTCAGGACAGGGGCGCGACCACCACGTGCCTGAGCCCGAGCCGCAGCGTGCGTGCCGTCGCCCGGATCTCCACGAGATCACGAGCGTGGCGCACGCCGAGCTCGGCCAGGTCCTTGCGGCACCGGTAGAGCGCGACGTGCACGTGGTTGGCCGACATCCGCAGCATCGTGCGGAAGCGCTCCGCGTCCACCCAGCCCTGCTCGGGCTCCGGCAGTCCCGCCTCGACGTCCTCGAGCCGCAGACGGGCGAGCGTGAGCAGGGGGTAGTGGTGTGCGCGGGGGCGCAGGGGCCTCGCCACCCCGCCGACCACGACGGTGGGCTCGACGTGCTCCTCGTCCGCGCTGACCCGGAAGTGCAGCGCCACGTCGTCGACCACCGCGCGGTGCTCCCGCGTGGCCGCCAACGCCTCGGGCAGATCGAGGCGCCACGAGCGCCCTCCGGCCTCGATCGACAGCCCGGAGTGCACCGGGCGGGCCTCGTCCCCGTCGAGCACGACCCACCCCAGGTGGTCGTCGGCCGTGATCATCACCGCGTCGTCGCCGGTGTCGGGCAGCGACAGCCACGTGCCCAGGCCGCTGACCACCTCGTCGCCACAGACCGCCGTCGGTGCCGGGGCGTCGACCGAGGTGACGGTGAACCCGCCCTCCGCGGCGCCGAACGCCACGACGTCGCCGAGTCCCAGCGGCTGCGACACCCCGGGCGCGAGCCGCTCGCCGTTGAGGTGGGTGCCGTTGCGGCTGCCGAGATCGCGAACCGACCACACCTCGCCATCCCAGGCCAGGACGGCGTGCTCGGCGGAGACCTCAGGGCGGGGCAGCGTCAGCTGCAGCGACCGCGAGCGTCCCACCAGGTGTCGTTCCTTGAGGACGTGGACCGTCCCATCCGCCGCACGCAGACTCGCCATGCGCGCAGGGTAGCATGAGGGCCGCGGTTGTCACCGCGGAGGCGTGAGGCACCGGACGCATCGGATCCGGCGGGTCGGCGTGGCCGGGGTGGGGCGCGACGGAGCGGTACGGCACCCTCGCCCGGCGAACCGCCTTGCCGCGTCCGGCGCGCGCGAGGGGACCCAGCTGACGGCGCTGGTCGCGCCGCGGCGGCAGCACCGGGTGCGCTACCTCGGGGTGCTGGCGCCGGCGGCGCGGTGGCGGTCACGGGTGGTGCCGCCTCCGAAGGCGCCCGCGGCGCCAAAGCGGCCGAGCCGGTGGCGGCGGTGGGCGGACCTCATGGAGCGGGTGTTCGGCTGGCAGCCCCAGCGGTGTCCGCGCTGGGCGCAGCTCATGCGGCAGGTCGGGATGGTGCGGGCGGGCGCGGGCGACGTGCTCGCGTCGCTGCAGCGTCAAGAGGACCTCGTGCGGGTCGGGCCACCGGCGCGCGGGGACCCGGACGCGGCCGAGGCGTGAGGGTCAGGCGGGCGACAGGCGGAGGAGCGCGACGGTGACCGGCACGGGGTGAGGCGGTGGTGTGCGCGCGTGGCGGGGCGCGGCGTGCGCGCCTGCGGGAAGCGCATCGCCGGCGCGGGCGAGCGGGGCCGTTGAGGGGTCGGAGGCAGGTCGGAGCGGCGGCGTGGTAGAGTCGCTGGGGCGCTGAAAACACCCGTGCCCGGACGGTGGTGCCCTGGACGTCTTGAACGGTGGGTGGAGAGACGACACCCTCTGCGCATAGGATCTGAACGATATCCTGATCAGCTCCTACGTCGGGCTGCGGGACCCATCAGGGCTTGATCGACTGTACTACTCCAGCGGCGGCACCGGCGCTCCAAGCCCGAGCTCCACCGCCCGTCACCCTTCCCTCGTCTTGTGGAAACTCTTCATCCGGTACGGCATGGGGCGCGTGTACATACTACACCTGCTCTGTAGTCCCATTTGCCTGTCGGGGAGTTGCTCCACACTAGATTCTGACTAGGACATCTGCCATGTTTCCCTCTCGCTCCGACAGTTGCCTACTCCCCGCAGTGGTCGCGGTCGCGGCAGCGTGCAGCCCGGTCGGCATGGATGGGGATGGCGGTACGGCGTGGGGTGGTGGTTGGTTGGGAGCGAGTGTTTCGGGTGAGCATGACCCGGTTGAAGACAGTGTCGAGACAGCGGATACCGGGGGTCGGGGTGGCGGGTTCGATGCGGTTGCGCTGGCGACGCGCCAGCCACCCTTGGTTCATTTGGACTACGACGTGGCCTGTGCCCTCGAAGAAGAGGGCAAGCCGTTCTGTTGGGGGTCCCAGAACTACTTGTACAGAGATCTTCCTTCGGGGCCGTTTTCGATCATTTGCAATATTGGTGGCGCAGCGATGGCGGTGAACGTCGGAACCTCCAAGATCGAAGCGCTTGTGCAGGATTCGTTCAATCCTGGAGCTTGGTATCTCAATGCACGGCCCGAGTCCTGGATTGACTTCGACTGCGGTACAATATCGTGGACGATAGGCGCCGGGGCTTGCGCCATCGACACGAACGGCGTTGTACACTGCGAACAGATGGGGAGGGGTGACCCTCCCACGCAGGCAGGATTCTACAAGGTGTCCTTGGAGGCCGAATCGGCTTGCGCTGTCCACCGTTCGGATGGACTGTTTTGTTGGGGGGACGACCGACGACTGGGAACTTTCGACACTGCGCCTCCCCCTGCGGTCGATGTAGATGTTGGTTCGGGAGCGGTGTGCATAATCACTCCGGACCGACTCGTTCAATGTTCCGGTGTCTCGTCTGCCATCGTGGATGGTATTCCCGAAGACCTAACAGATGTTTGGCATGTGTCGGTCGGCTCCTCAGATGCCTGCGCCGTACGCCTGTCAGGAGACTTGGTGTGTTGGGGTCGGCCTGGCTCGAACCCTGACAGGAGCGTCGTTCTTGGGGCACCGGACGGTCACGATTTTGTGTATGTGGACGTGGCGTTTGGTCGGGCGTGTGCGAGCAGGGCGGACGGCTCGGTGGTTTGCTGGGGTGAGCCCATGGGGCGGTTGCTCAGCCCGCCTGCGCCCCCGTAGTCCGCGATCGACGTCCTCTGCGCCGCAGTCACCGAAGACGACACTGACGGGCACGGGGTGAGGCGGTGGTGTGCGCGCGTGGCGGGGCGCGGCGTGCGCGCGTGCGGAAAGGACATTGCCGGGGCCGGCGAGCGCTTCCGTGTTCGGCCAAGCACGCATGATGGCGCTCGAACCGTCACCCCAGCGAGATCGACAGGGGCCATGGGACCGGTGATCAGGAGGTTGCCGCCAACCATCACACCGGGAGACCCATGGCCCGCCCTGACCGTAGCCTCGTCGACGTCCTCCTGGCCAACCTCGACCGCCCGGAGGAGGTCCGCGATAAGGCGCGCGCCCTCGGCGTGGTGCGCCGGCAGGGCAAGATCGACGCCTACGCGCTGCTTGTCGTGGTCGTGCTCGGCATCGCCACCCGGGGCCCCACCGCCATCGCGCAGCTCGGGCACGTGCTGGCCACAGTCACCGGTGTCAGGCTGGCCCGCTCGTCGTTCTGGGATCGGTTCACCGTGCCGTTCGCGGAGCTCGTGCGGTGGCTGCTCGACGACATCGTCCACCAAGCGCGCGCCGAGCCCCACCAGCCTCCGGGCGTCCTGGCGGGGTTCCGGGACGTGATCGCCGTCGACGCCACGGTGGTGAAGCTGCACGACGCGCTCGCCTCGACCTGGCGCGGGACGCGGCGCAACTCCTCCAAGGCGGCGCTGAAGGTCCACGCCTGGGTGCGCGCGTTCACCGGCGAGCTCCTGAAGTACCGGATCACCGCCGACGCACACGGGGATGGGCGCGCCTTCGGCATCGACCACGCGCTCCGGGGTTGCCTCGTGCTGCTCGACAAGGGCTACTCCTCGCCGAGCCTGTGGCGCCGCATCGGCAGCGTCGGCGGCTACGTTCTCACGCGCCTGCCGCTCGACCGGAACCCGATGATCGTGGCCGAGAACCGCCGCCACCGGGGCCGGGCCCGCAAGGCGGTCGGCAGGCCGCTCCGGGACGCGCTCGAGGGGCTCCAGCGGCGGCTCCTCGACGTCGACGGCGCGTTCCGCTGCCACGTCCGCCGCTACGGCCGTGACAAGGGCAGGTTCGTCACCGAGACCTTCCGCGTCGTCGCCGTGCGCCGCAGGAACGGGACTTACGAGGTCTTCGTGACCAACGCGCCGCCCGAGCTGCTGCCCGCGGACGCGGTCGCCGCTACCTACCGCCTCCGCTGGGAGGTGGAGACCTTCTTCAAGACCTCGAAGTCCGGCTCCGCCCTCGACGAGCTGCCGAGCCAGAAGCCGGAGATCGTGCTCGCACTGGTGTACGCGTCGCTGCTGCGGGCGACGGCGGCGATGCAGGCTCTGGCGCGGTTCCGGCGCGAGGTCGCCGACCGGATCGGCAAGCTTGTGAACCCCGGACAGTGGGTCAAGTGGTGGAACCGCCAGCTGAACGCGCTGACGCACCAGTTGGTCGGTCCGAGCGCGGCTCTCGCCGAGCTGGAGCTCGCGAGGATGCTGGCGGACCCGCACGTCGCGCGGGTGACGAACAGAGAGAGGTTCCGCGCTGTCGGATATTCGGCGTAAGATGTTCAATATCCCATATCTGATCACGGAAGGGGCGCCGCGTCGTGGACCTCCCGAAGCAGGGTCCCCCAGCGGTCGCTGCCGCTGTCCAGCTGGACCTCGCGGTCGTCGCCATCGACGCGAAACCACTGACCCTCCCGCCGAATGTACGGGTGGAACCCGAGCGACCCGAACACGATCGGGGCGCCGGTCTCGGCGACGGCGAGGGCGTGGTGGCCCTGGAACGACTGCCGCCGTCGACGCTGCGTCAGCCCGTTCCGCCAGGTCTCGCCCGACACGACGAACTCCGACGTGTCGTGCAACACCAACGTCAGCCCCCCCCACCTCCTCGCCCGCGTCCAGGCCTTCGACGCAAGGTGGCCGTTGATTCGTTCATACCGGACATCTCGGTTGTTCACCAACCGGTAGAATGCCTCGAGCGAAGCGTTGTCGGCAAAGACCTTCGGAAAGCTGGAGTCCGGCTTGGCCTGGATGGCTTCGACACAACGGACGAGCCGGCGGGTGCGTCGCGGGTCACCCAGATCGAAGTCGCGGAGGTCGTCGGCGTTACCGAGTGCGGGATGCGTCATGGTCGGATCTCCAGAGGGCGACCCCTGATCACGCACCGTGCGATATTCCGCAACACAAGCCGATCGATGGGCTACGAACTTGTGTTGGATCGTCAGCCCCCAGGTACGTGATTAGAAGTTGATCTCTGGGGGACAAGCTTGATGCGGAAGTTCATGCGGAATGGCGATGTCTGCCTGGATTACTCGGGACCGGTTCCTGGCAATTTTATGGACGCGATCGGTGTGGGAGCAGACGCGCAATGCTGGCCACTTGTTCGCCGGGCCTCGGTGAGAGGATGGAAGTTGCGGTCGATGTCGGCCTTCGAACGAGTGGTGTTTGAAGAGAGTTCGATCACGACCATCAATGCCCGGAATACGTTCGCCTCTGACTGCGTGTTTCGTGAAGTGGTGTTTACAGGGAAGATATCTCGGCTGAATGCCCGGCAGATGTCGCTCAACAAGGCCGGAGATGTCGTGGTACCGCCGGAAGTATATGATCTTGACCTTGCGAGGTTCGCGTTTAGCATCGATGTTTCGTCTGCTCACCTGGATCGTTGTGAGGTGATGTTGTTGTGTTCCCCTGTCACGATTGTGCACGATTTTCCGAGGCAAATCGTGGTGGTGGGATCCAGGTGTGCTGAGTACGCCCGCAGGTCCAACCGAGGGTGTCTTAGTTCTCGGGCTATGGAGGTTTTTGTCAACAGTTCCGTTCTTTGGAATGAGCGTTGTAGGAGTCCCGTTTGGGTGTTGGACTCGACCGACAAGCAATGGGGGTCACTAGACGATGCGCAGGGAGATTTCCGAGAGTTGCAAGATGCGGGTGTTGTTTGGTTGCCGCATCTGGCGTGATAGTCCCAATTGGTCGAACGAATGCGGGAGGTCGTGGCGCCGATCAGGGAGGTTGATTCGCCGTTCACGCCTCTCTCCACCCGCAGTGTCGAAACCAACCCGCGGTGTCTTCTCGGGTGATGAAGTGCATCCACTAGGCGATGGCCCTATCGAGTGCGTCACGGTCTCGCGAGGCGCAGCATCGGATTAAGTCCTTGAGCTTGGTAACCGAACATCCTGGTCCCTCCCCCGCATTCGCGTAAGCCCTCGGCGAACCACCTCTTCCTGTCCCATTCGCGCCGCGTGATCTGCCCTCCTCCTGGAGGTGCCGATGAACGCGAGGCCCAAGCCCGAGTCGATTCGTGATGAGGCTCACGCCAGTGAGGTGTTGGCCGCGTGGCGGTCGATGAACCAGCCGCTGACGGCGTTCTGCCGGGAACGGAACCTGTCCTACAGCTCGGTGTACCGCTGGCGTCGGGTGCTCGACATCAAGGTCCCCGCGTCGCTCGAGGTCAAGGTCGTCGGCTCCTCCTTTGGCCTGCGCATTCGCCCGTCCGACGGCGACGCTACGGAGCTGGCGCTCGGACAGGTTGTTGTCGAGCGGCAGGCGGGCGTCGTCGACGAAGCGCGTGGGCGCGTCCCAGTGGCGGCGCGTGTACGCCACGGCCTTGCCGACGGGCGACTTGGGCAGCTGCTCCTGGGCCTGCTGGTCGAGCCAGTCCCGGAAGGTCGCCAGCACCGGCGCCGTCCGCTCGCGGCGCGCGGCCGCCAGGTCGAGGCCACCGGCAACACGCGCGTGGCGGGGCGCGGCGTGCGCGCGTGCGGAACGGACATTGCCGGGGTCGGCGAGCGGGGCCGCTGATGGGTCAGAGGCGAGTCAGAGCGGCGGCGCGGTAGGGTCGCTGGGGCGCTGGAATCACCAGTGCCCACGAGACCCAGCGACGCCAGGGCAGCGAGCCCGTCCTGGACGACTCGGGCGGACACGCAAGGTGCGTCGGCGAGGTCTGCCACCCGCATCGGAGCGTCCGTGAAGACGTCCGCGGCGTGTGGATCGGAGCGCAGCGCTACGCCACGTAGCGCAATTGTGGCGGGTCCATCGATGGGATCCAGGTCTGTTCCCAGACGTTGTTCCCGGAAGGGGGTCCGGGTCGGGCTGGAGGCCAAGGGGTGCACAGGAGGAATCGCGACGGCTGCCGGGGGATCGCGCCTGCGTCTTGCGCCAGGCTCACCCCGGAAAGGCGCCACGATCCTGGCGCGATGAGTCCCGAATCGCGCCAGACGCGTGGCGCGATTCATGTAGCCAGCGTACGGAAGCCTGCCGGGAGAGACTGGTGGGCGACAACGCGACGCGGACGGACGAGCGCATCCTCGACGCCCTTGCAGCTGGCGACGAGCTGGGAATCGAAGCGCTCGTGGCCGCCATCGGTCAAGACGTCGCGCGGCGTACCCTCCAGCGCCACGTCGCGGCGCTCGTGGACGCCGGCAGGCTCCGCGCGATCGGGCGTGCTCGTGCCCGGCGCTACGCTCTCGTTGCGCCGGCTTCCCCTGAGCGCTCGGCCGAGTCCGCGATGGTGCCCGCATCGCCAGAGGGGGAGGAGCTCCGGCGGTACGTCCGCCGTCCTCGCACGGAGCGTAGACCCGTCGGCTACGAGCGTCAGGTTCTCGACGCCTATGTCCCCGGCACGACCGCCTACCTCTCGCCCGCGCTGCGCGCGCACCTCGCCGCGATCGGCCGCCGCGAAGACGCGGAGCGGCCCGCGGGCACCTACGCCCGCCAGATCCTCGAGCGGCTGCTCATCGACCTGTCGTGGGCGTCGTCTCGCTTGGAGGGCAACACCTACTCCCTCCTCGACACCCGGGAGCTGCTTCAGTTCGGTCGTGTGGCCGCGGGTCACGACGCCCGCGAGACCCAGATGCTGCTGAACCACAAGGCAGCGATCGAAATGCTCGTCGAAGATGCCCCACGCATCGGCTTCGACCCGATGACGTTCCGGAACCTCCATGCGCTGCTCGCGGACAACCTCCTCCCCGACCCTCACGCCGGCGGTCGGCTCCGGGTCCGGCCGGTCGAGATCAGCGGATCGGTGTTCGTGCCCCTCGCGGTGCCGTCCGCCATCGAGGAGTGCTTCCGGGTGTTGCTCGAAAAGGCCGCCGCCATTTCGGATGCCTTCGAACAGGCCTTCTTCGTCATGGTGCACCTCCCGTACCTTCAGCCATTCGACGACGTGAACAAGCGCGTGTCGCGGCTCGGCGCCAACATCCCCTTCGTCCGGGCCAACCTCTCCCCGCTGTCGTTCGTCGATGTGCCCGAGCAGGACTACATCGAGGGAACCCTCGCCGTGTACGAGACCGGCAGGATGGAGCTGCTGCGCGACGTCTTCGTCTGGGCGTACGAGCGCTCTGCGCAGCGCTACGGGGTGGTGAAGGCATCGCTCGTCGACCCCGACCCGTTCCGGCTCGCGCACCGCGAGGCGATCCGAACAGTCGTCGCCGAGGTGGTACGTGCCAACGGGACCCCCACCGCTGAGGTGGTCGAGCGTCTCGGGCGCCCGCTCGTGCCTCATGCAGCGCTGGCACGGCTTGTCGACCTCGTGATCGACGACCTCCGACACCTCCACGAGGGCAACGTCGCCCGGTACGGCCTGCGACCTTCGGAGCTGGCCGCGTGGACCGCTGGCGCCGTGCAGCGCCCGGATTGAGATTGCACAGGGATGGTCGACATCCGTGTTCACCTCAGGGCCGGCTCTGGCCCCCTCGGGCCGGCTCCGGATCGCGACGATCGTGTCGGTGACGGGCTCGTCGAGGCGAATGGCTACGCCACGCAGCGCACAGGCATCGGTCGTAGCGGCGTCGTCCGGGGCTGTTCCCGCGGGTTGTGCCCGTCGAGCCCGCGCCGGTTCCGGCTTGCCGTGGCCGGCGCCCGACGCTATCATTGATATCGGAGGTGTGACGTGGGGCAGCTGATCGTCCGCAACCTCGACGACGACGTCATCCTCGCGCTCAAGAGGCGCGCTGCCCGCCACGGGCGGTCGACCGAGGCGGAGCACCGGGCGATCCTCCGCGAGGTGCTCGCCGAGGAGCGCGTCCGACCGTCGTTCAAGGACTTCCTGCTCTCGATGCCGGACGTGGGTGAGGACGAGGACTTCGAAGCTCCTCGAGACCTGCCGCGCGACGTGAAGTGGTGAGCTGGCTGCTCGACACCAACGTCCTCGCCGAGCTGCGAAAGGGACCCCGTGCGGACCCGTCCGTGATGGCTTGGTTCGCCTCGACGGACGAGGCCGACCTGTTCACGAGCGTGCTCGTGATCGGCGAGGCGCGCAGGGGCATCGAGTCGATCCGCAGGCGGGACGCGGTCGCGGCCCAGGCGCTGGAGCAGTGGCTCCTCCGGCTCCGCGAGACCTTCGCGGACAGGGTCCTGCCGATCGACGAGGACATCGCGGAGCGTTGGGGTGCGCTGAACGTCCCCGATCCGGTCCCCGCAGTCGACGGGCTGCTGGCAGCGACTGGGCTCGTCCACGACCTCACGGTCGTGACCCGGAACATCCGCGACATGGAGCGCACGGGCGTTCGCCTGTTCAACCCATTCGACGGCTGAACCAGGGCCGGCTCTGGCCCCCTCGGGCCGGCAGAAACGAGGTGCGACCGCGGTAAGAGCTCAACTCTCGGCGCGAATGGCTACTCCACGTAGCGCAAAACGCATAGTTCAAGCGTTAATCACGGGGGCTGTTCCCGCGAGTTGTTCCCGGCAACGCGCCCTGCCATCGGTAACGTTAGCCGTTCGCTGCCCAACTCTGCGGCGAGCGTGGTCAACAACCTTACCTATCGCGGGCCCTGCAGAAGCCTCCGCCGCAAGTCCTCCCCCGTACCCTTGAGCCGGAGCAACGTGGAATTCTGAGGGTCCATGTCCAACCCGCGAAGAAGCGCGTCCTCCAGCTGCGAAATGTGGGCACGCGCTTGCTCGACAAGACCATAGGATACTTCGATTGCGGCTTGATCGAGGAACAGCTGCGCTAGAGATCCGTATATGACTACGGAATCGCCGTCCATCCGCCGACACCGCTCGAACAGCTTCTCGGCCTTTCCGAACTCCTGTCTTCGCCTGGCAATGTGTCCCAACACGTTGAAACAGGAAGAATCCTGACTGCCAGGATACTGATTCATCACTCGTTCCGCCGCGTCGATGTCACCGATGTCGAGATAAAGGTCGGCGAGCGCCGTATATGAAGCGGGTGAGGTTCGGCCGGTCGCAGCGCGCTTGAAGTGTCGAATCGCCTCCTTTGACTGGTCAAGGCTCTTCAGAAGCACACCCGCCCTATGGTTGAGCGGGATGTCGTCCGGTCGTCGGCGCAGTCCATCAGTGACGAGTTGAAGCGCTTCTTCCGTCTTGCCTTGCTCGTGGAGCAATTGAGCGAGCGCCGCCATCACACGGAGGTCGTCCGGCGCACGCTTGCGCGCCTCCTCTAGGAAAAACGTCGCACCAGCGAGATCACCCTCCCGGAGTAGAAGCTCACCGAGACGAGTGCTCGGAAGAGGGTCCCTCTTTCCAGCAATTGCACGCGCCTTTCGGTATAGTTCTTTCGCAGCCTCGTTCTCTCTCCATCGCGCCAAGATGTCGGCGTAACCCGTCATGTAGTGACGATTGGTCGGATAGTCGTTTATCAGTTCTTCGAATACACCCTTGCACCTGGACCGGTCAGCTTCCGCGTCCTGACGTCCCAATGCTAGGGCATGATAGAACCTCAGCTGCGGATCGACCTTGGTGCTCATGGAAGCCGCAGCCTCTCCGAGAGCTATCAAGGTTTCGTAGTCACCGAAACGGTACAACTCTCGGGCGGCCGACGTTGCCTCGTCGATGAGTGACCACCCGATGTTCGCCGCCTCGTCTGCAAGACCAGCCGCGCTTAGGTGGTAGTAAGCCTGTGAACCTGCGATGACGACCTGCGGATTGAGAGATTCGCCGTCCGCCTGCCAGCGTGCCTTGAAGTAGTAGCCCAAACGACGGTGCGCCTCCCGAACAACACGATGAGGGGCGAGGTTCTCGACAAGGTACTTCGCCAGCAATCCATGAAGAGCGACCCCGTCTGCTCTTGGATCGAACAAGCACAAGCGCGAGAGCCTTGTCAATGTCTGGCTGGACACACCAACGAAATCGACGAGTTGCTCTGCGCCGACGGGCAGACGTAGCAGGCCGACGGTCGCGAGCACCTCAATCTCATCGTCTGAGAGATTCGCCTGTGACAAGATGTCGGATACAACATCACGCAGGTGCCGCTCTACAACTGTCTTGTCACGAATGGCGACGTCCAAACCTACCTGCGCTGCGTGAGCAGACCACACATGTGCGCCGAGAGGGTAGCCTTGGACAATCTGTGTGGCAGCCTCCAATTGAGTCGACGAAGCACTCCGGCGAGGGTAACTCGTCGCAAGACGATGCCGGATAACCCGCACGATGTCGGAATCATGAAGCGCGCCCAAATTGAGCGTTCGGGTGCTTCCTACCGCTGTGGCTGGAATTTGAATGGCGATCGAGGACACCGCGATCAGTGGGAGGCTGTTCCCTTTCGGAGTGCGAGTGAGATCGGCAATCATTGCGGACATCCACTCGCTTAGCTCGCCACGTTCTGCCACGCTCTGAAGTCCATCAAGCACGACTGTCGTCTTGGAGAGATCGAGAACGGGTAGCAGATCTCGCCGCCAATATTCGATCCACCGCCCTCCAGTGAGAATGTCACTCGGAAACGAACGTCCGAGCCTTCCAGCGAGCACGGCGAGCGCAAGGGATGGACTGTTGTAGGCCTCCAGGTCGATAACGATGCTGCGCTGCTGCGGTAGCCTCGTTTCAAGCGCGTGGTTCACCAGTGCGCTCTTGCCCATGCCCGGAGGCCCAGCAACAAGAACCATGGTACAATCGGGGGAGCCGTAGCACTCCTCGATGAAGTCACATTCCTCTGATCGATTCTGGAACGCTGCATCCACGCCAACCGTTTCGGTCGGTCGTTGCTCCGCCAGCGCATCGCGCAGTTGTCCCGCAACGAATGCCGCGCCCTTTGCGCCGTCGATCCAGAGGAGGCGGGCCATCCAGTTCGGAAACGGTGTATCGTCCATGCGAATGGGGATGACGATCACGTCCTCCCCTTGAAGCCGCCGATACCTCGTGAACGACGTCTCTTCGTTCACCCAGGGCGACTGCGCGGCGTTCTCACTCCAGAAGACCACCACCGCTCTTGCTTCCCCGAGCGCCGCATCGATCGACTCGAAAAGCCGGTCCCCGGGTGACAATTCCCACTGGTCAAGCCAAACGTGGTCCCGACCTACCTGGTCTGCGACCGCCGTGACAAACGGCTTGTTGTGGCTGGAATGGCTGAAGAAGAAGTGCCGCATCGTGCCCTCACCAATGGTCGAACTGCGCTTGGGTGGTCGTGTATCCGTTCGATGACAGTAGACCAACCATTGAAAAGTACTAGAAAATGCTCATCGGGCTGCGCTCCCGAGGTCACCCAGGATCTCCTCGATCTGCTCCAGCGCGCTCCGTAGATCCTCCGCGATCTCGGCCGCGATCTCATCCGGCTCGGGCAGGTTCTCCGCGTCGAGCAGGCTGTCGTCCTTCAACCAGAACAGGTCCAGGCTGCACTTGTCGCGGTTGACGAGCTCGTCGTAGTCGTAGGCCCGCCAGCGCTCGCCCTCGACGCGGGGCGTGGCCTGGTAGGCGGCGACGAAGGGGTCGAGGTCCGCGCGCTTCATCGGGTTGGTCTTGAGCGTGAAGTGCTGGTTCGTCCGCAGGTCGTAGACCCACAGCTTGCGCGTCCACGGGTTCGGGCTCGCCGGCTTGCGGTCGAAGAACAGGACGTTCGCCTTCACGCCCTGGGCGTAGAAGATGCCGGTGGGCAGGCGCAGCAGGGTGTGAACGTCGCACTCGTGGAGCAGCTTGCGGCGGATCGTCTCGCCCGCGCCGCCCTCGAACAGCACGTTGTCGGGCACGACGACGGCGGCGCGGCCGTGGATCTTGAGCAGCGACTTGACGTGCTGGACGAAGTTGAGCTGCTTGTTGGTCGTGCTCGCCCAGAAGTCCTCGCGCTCGTAGGTGATGCTCTCGCGGGCGGTGTCGCCGTCGTCGGCGACGACGAGGATGCTCGACTTCCGGCCGAAGGGCGGGTTGGTGAGCACGACGTCGAAGCGGTCGGCGCCGAGCTCGCGCAGGCCGTCGTCGGTGCGGACGGGGAGGCGGTGGTCGATCTCGGCGTCGGCCTGCTCGGGGCTCTTGCCCTTGGCGATCAGCGTCGCGCGGAGCTTGTCGAGCTCCTGGGGCGTCGGGCCGACGTTGTGGAGGAGGAGGTTCATCGCGCACAGGCGGGTGACGCCCTGGACGATCTCGACCCCGCGCAGCGCGTCGAGGCGCAGGTGCTCGCGCTGCTCGCGGGTCAGGTCGGGGTGCTCGGCGGTGAGCCACTGGTGGGCGGCGAGCAGGAAGCCGCCGGTGCCGCAGGCGGGGTCCACGATCGTCTCGCCGGGACGGGGGGCCACGGCGGCGACCATCGCGTCGATGAGCGGGCGCGGGGTGAAGTACTGCCCGGCCCCGGACTTGGTGTCCTGGGCGTTGCGCTCCAGGAGGCCCTCGTAGGCGTCGCCCTTGATGTCGGCGCCGACCATGACCCACTGCTCCTTGTCGATCAGGTCGCTGACCAGACGTTTGAGCTTGGCGGGGTCCTGGATCTTGTTCTGCGCCTTGCGGAACACCAGCCCGAGCAGGCCGTGCTGCTTGCCGAGGTGCTCGAGCAGCAGCCGGTAGTGGTGCTCCAGTTCCGCGCCGCCGCGGGCGGTGAGGCTCGGCCAGTCGTAGCCGGCGGGCACGGGCGACGGGCGCTTCCACGGCGGCTTCGTCTGCTCGTCGGCCATCTTCAGGAACAGCAGGTAGGTGAGCTGTTCGAGGTAGTCCCCGTAGGACAGGCCGTCGTCGCGCAGGACGTTGCAGTAGGACCACAGCTTGTTGACGATGCGGTTGGCGTCGGCGCTCATCACTCCACCTTTCCAGCAACAAAAGCAGCCAATTCGTTGGCGAGGTCCTTGATCTTCTGTCCGTCGTCTAAGGACTCCAGGGTGACGAGGGGACGCCACTCGAAGTCGTCAGCGAGGTGGAGGTGCTTGGTCGGGTTCGTACCGAGGCCGAGCAGAGCGCCCTGGTGCCGCTGGTCGTTGACCGCTTCGCCGAGCTCTCGAAGGTAGGAGTCATGGAAGGCGTGCGCCTTTCCCCACGTCTTGAATGTCACCAGGCCTGATCCAACCGCGATCTGCGGCGGAAGGAGGGGGCTGAGGTCGGTCGCGCGATTCGACCAGAAGCAGAGGTAGATCAGCCCCATCGGAACACTTGGCTCGACGTTGCCGTTCTCTGCCATCCAGTCGGCGACCTTGCCGCGGCCGTTGCCCACGATCTCATCGTCCGCCCGAGTCACACCGATCAACCACCATCGCGGAAGCGCAGCAGTGCCGCAGTTCCATGTGGTCGAGTATTCGAAGTGCTTGAGGCCCCGTCCTTCCGAAGCGCGGATCAGCTCATCGTGGATATGCCTTGCGAAGTCGAAGGTGCGGAACACCGTCTCAAGGCCGTTCATGACTTGCAGGGACCAGCTCATGGGCTCGCTCCGATGTAGGTGTCACCGACCCTCGTGAACAGCTTGTTCGGATCGCAATCGAGCAAGGACGGTCGTTCCCCAGCGAGGGCGACGTACCGGTCCTCCACCACCTCGGTCGAGCCCCGCTCAACGACGCCGAGCCAACTCACTGCCGGCGCATAGCCAGCCAGCGCCAAGTACTCTGCCAGCCCTGCGAACAGACCTCTGTACGCCCAACTTCGGCGCTCCAGGCCCTTGACGAGATCGGCACAGTCCTGCCACGACAGGTGGAGGAGGTTCGGCCACGCTTCGGTGGGCAGGGCCTTGGACTCGGCCTCACGGTCGCCGGTGGCGAGGTAGTGAGCTCGATGCGCGCACCAAGACCATAGGTCGTGGCCCGCTAGGTCCTTGGGGGCGCCGGGCCAGAGGTCTGGCCGACCTCCTTCGGGCCAGGGAAGCGAAGGCGTCTTGTTGAGGAGCAGCAGCCACAGTTCGTCGGCAGGCGGGTGCAAGGCGCGTAGGACCACCCACTGCTGGGAGAGTTGTTCTGCTTCCACCGCTTTGGAGTGCTCGGACTCGACGTAGATGAGGCAGCGTCGCTCCCGACCGTCGATGCCCCACTTGTGCCAGTACAGGCTGATCAGTGCATCGGGGGTCACAGACCCCTTGTTTCGCTCGCTCACTTCGCCGAAGCGCACACCCATTCCGTCCGGGACCTCCAGCGTGGGCCAGGGGGAAACCGACACCTCGTCTGGGAGCTGCTCATCGGACCAAATGAGAAGCGCGCCATCGCGGGTCGGATGGGCCTTGTTGGCACGCGCGAGCCGCTCCATGAACGGGTAGAGCAACTCGGCGTCTGCCAGGTAGTGCATGAGTCCAAAGACCGCGGAGGTGAGGCCGTCCTCGTCAATGCGACCCTTGGCGAATCCGAACATCAGGGCACCCCGCTGAACAAGGGCATCTGCGGCTCGGCCGCCAGCAGGGGCGCGTCGGCCTCGGCGGGCACCAGTCGGCCCTCGAAGGCGCGCTTGAGCACCGCCTGCCGCAGCCGGTCGCAGCGCGCCAGGTTGGCGTCGAGCGTGGCGTCGAGGGCGTCGAGCACGGAGAGGCGGCGGTCCACCTCGGCGACGATGCGGTGCTGCTCGGCGAGCGGGGGGAGCGGGATCGCGATCTCGCGGATACCGCCCAAGCCAAGGCGCGGGCGCCCGATGCCGTGGATCTTGTCCGTGGTGCGCTTGCGGACGGGTGGCGAGTTCAGCGCCGCGTTGAGGTACGCGACGGATACCCGCGCCGTGGTCGAGAATCGGATGCAGTCGGCCTTCACGATCGCGCTGCCGAGCCACTCAGGGATGATGCAGGCCCGAGGGAGCGTCTCGCCGAGCGACGCGATCACGAGGTCACCGCCCTTGATCTTGTGTTTTCGGAGGCTCTCGAAGTGCTCGTCGGTGATGTGCGCTCGCTCGTCGCGGAACGCGCCGTCGCCGATGTTCTGCAAGCGCACGACGCGAGGGCCGCTGTCGACGTAGTGGGCGCTCTTGAGGTTGGAGCCGAAAGGGCCGTCACAGAGCCCCTTTCCGCCGTCACCGGCGAGGTCGTCCACGCTCGCCCAGCACCACCCCTCCGGCAGCCCCGGCACCCCCTCCGTCTCCGGCTTCACCGGCTCCTTGTACTTGCCCCGCGCCCCGCTCGCGGCCCACGCCGCCTTGCGCTCGGCGAGGATGCGGTCGAGGAGCACCGCCGCCGGCTCGTAGTCGCGGCCCTCGGCGCGGGCGAGCGCGGCTTCGGTGGGCACCAGCCGGCCCTCGACGGCGGCCTTGAGCACGCTCGCGCGGGCGCGCTTCACGTTGGCCTTGGCGCGGGTCAGCGAGGCGACGGCGGCGTCGAGGCGGGAGAAGTGCGTCTCGATGGCGGCCACGATGCGGTCCTGCTCCTCCAAGGGCGGGACGACGAGAGGAATCTCCTTCATCGGCCCCTGGGGCAGCTTCGCGCGCGTTGTGCCGCTCACAAAGGGCCGGTAGTCGACTTGGTTGAGTTGGTGCAGCAGGAAGCGATTGGTCATGCGCCGACCGGCACGAAGGACGTGCGCGTGGTTGTTGACCCACGCCGGGCCGTGGATTCGGTAGGCCACGTCGCGCGTTCGGTCGAAGAACGGCGCACCGTCCTCACCCAGCAACACGAGTTCCTCGTTGAACAGCGCGTCGTCGATCCAGCCCACCTCCCCGGTCGCTCCGTAGTAGGGCACGGCTCCAACGCGATTCGCGCGCTCCTTCGCGTTGACGGGCACCCGCTTGCTGTCGAGGATCTCGACCTCATCACCAAGCGTTGCCTTGTTCCAGTGTGACGGGATCACGCCACCAACTCCCGGTTCAACTCGTCCACGATCCCCTCCAGCTCCTCACCGAACAGGCTCCACACCTTCCCGAGCCCGCCGCGCTCGGCGAACGGCGTCTCGTCGAAGTCCTCCATCCGCACTTCCAGATCCACGACGATGCGGTCGCGGATGAGGGTGAGCCAGCCCACCTGCTCCTCGGTGAACGACCGCCCCCGGTTCCCCTGCTGGGCCAGCCAGTTCTCGAAGCGCGCGGCGGCCTGGTCGGCGTAGCTCACGAGCTCGGGTTCCACGCCCATCGCGTGCCGGGCCAGGCTGATCAGGTCCGTCAGCAGCCGACCGCGCGACGCCCCGCGCACCCGGTCCTTCTCGACGCGCTCGTAGGCGGCCCAGAGCGCCTCGCCGGTCCACTGGCGCGGCGGGCGCTGGATGGCGGCGACGAGCTCCATCAGCTGCTTGCGGGTGAGCCGCTGGGCGTAGGGGCGGTCGTAGAGCACCATCAGCGCGTCGATCTCGTCCTTGTGGTCCTTGCAGAAGGACTCGAACTCGCCGATCAGCGCCTTGTCCGCGTCGTGGTCCGGGGCGAGATCGGCGCGCACGCCGCTCCGGGTCACCTCGTCGAGCGTCACCACGTCGAGGGTGACCTCCTGGGCCTTGCGGACCTCCAGCAGCGCCTCGCAGAGCTTCCGGGGTCGTAGGCGATGGGGGCGGCGGCCTCCTCGCGGAGCGCCGCCTGCGCCGCCTGCACCTGCGCCTCGGTGACCTCGGCCCCGTCGGGCAGCCCGGTCATCTGCCGCGCGCGGGCGTCCTCGGCGTCGGGGTCGAGCCGGTCGAGGATGCCGGCGACCAGCTCGCGCAGCGGCACCCCGCCGCTCGCGGCCTCGATCTGCTCCTTCTGGACGGGCGACAGCCGGCGGTCCATGCGGTCGAGGCGGGCGGCCAGGGTCGCGAGCACGTCCTCGTCGCGGTTGCCGGCGCGCACGAGCTCCAGCAGCTTCGGGAAGCTGATGCCGCGCTCGCGGTCGAGCGGCGGGTCGGCCTTCTGCTCCTCCATCACGCCCACGCAGTCCACGACGACGAAGTGGGTCTTGTGCTTCGCGTCGGGCGTGACGGCCTGGAAGTCGGCGTCGGGGATGACGCGCACCCCGCGCCCCTTCATCTGCTCGAACAGTCCCCGCGACTTCACCGAGCGCAGGAACACCACGCACTCGAGCGGCTTGATGTCGGTGCCGGTGGCGATCATGTCCACGGTGACGGCCACGCGCGGATTGTAGCTGTTGCGGAACGCCTGGATGAGCTCCTCGGGCTTGTGCGAGGCGCTCTTGCGCTTGGCGTCGCCGACCTCGCGCTCGGGCTTGTAGGTCACCTTGACCGCGGCCTCGTTCGACAACGGCCACTCCTCACGGAGAATGCGGAGAATGTCCTCGGCGTGGTCGTCGGACTTGGCGAAGATCAGCGTCTTCGGGATCTCGGTGCGGCCGGGGAAGATCTCGGTGAACATCTTGGCCCGGAGCTCGCGGATCACGGTGCGGATCTGGTCGGGCACGACGACGCTGCGGTCCACCTGGCTGGCGGCGTAGGTCAGGTCCTCGTCGAGCGCCTCCCAGCGCACCTCGCGCGTGGCCCGGTCGCGCTTGCCGACCACGGTGTCGGGCTCGGCGACGACCATCGCGCCGCCCTCGGTGACGCGGGTGCGGATCTCGTAGACTTGGAACGGCACGTTCACGCGGTCGCGCACAGCGTGGGTGTGCGTGTACTCGCTGACGACGTTCTTGTGGAAGAAGGCGTAGGTGTGCTTCGCGGGCGTGGCGGTGAGCCCGACCAGGCTGGCGTCGAAGTACTCCAACACCTGCCGCCACAGCGCGTAGATGGAGCGGTGGCACTCGTCGACCACCACCACGTCGAAGAACTCGGGCGGGAGCAGCGGGTTGTAGGCGACCGGCGGCGGCTCGCGGACCAGCGCCGAGCCGCTGCCGGTGAAGGCCGAGCCCTCCTCCAACGCGTCGTCGAAGGACTCCTCGCCCTTGAGGATCGAGTAGAGCCGCTGGATGGTCGTGATGACGACCTTGTTGACCGGATCGACCCTGTTGTGGGTGAGGTTCGTGACGTTGTAGAGCTCGGTGAACTTCCTGCCGTCGTCGGGCGTGGTGTACGCCTGGAACTCCTTGAGCGCCTGGCGGCCGAGGTTGCCCCGGTCCACGAGGAACAGCACCCGCTTCGCGCCGCCCTCCTTCACGAGCCGGTAGATCGACGAGATCGCGGTGAAGGTCTTGCCGGAGCCGGTCGCCATCTGGACGAGCGCGCGGGGCCTGCCCTCACGGAAGCTGGCTTCGAGGTTCTGCACGGCGCGGATCTGCGCGGGCCACATGCCGGCGGTGTTGAGCGCCGGGGCGAGGCGCATCCGGCCCTTCAGCGTTGGCGCGGCGGGGGCACCGGGCTTGCCGGCCCGCCGGTCGAGCTCGGCGTCGAGCCAGGCGCGCAGGGCCTCGGGCTGGTGGAAGGCGAACACGCGGCGGGCGGTCGGGTCGGGGTCGAGGCCGTTGGTGAACCACGTCTCGACGCCGGTGCTCTCGTACAGGAAGGGCAGCGGGCGGACGGGCACCTGCAAGGGCTTCGGAGCCTTGGCGGCGTAGTCGCGGGTCTGCGCCTCGATGCTCGACAGCGTGACGCCCGCCTTCTTCGCCTCGACCACGCCGACGAGCAGGTTGCCGAGGAACAGCAGGTAGTCGGCGGGGCCGGCGCTGGTCTGGAACTCGCGGATCGCGACGCCGGGGGCGGCGGCGAGGTTCATCGCGGCGCGATCCTGCACGTCCCAGCCCGCCGCGATCAGCATGGCGTCGATCTGGCGTCGGGCGCGCTGTTCGGGGTTGTCGGGATCGGCAGGGACCATGCGGCTTCCAAGCTCCAGTGCGGATGAGGATTGTCGCAGAACCCTCCACGGATCAAGCGTGGCCCGGCGATTCCCGCATCGACCCAGGGCGGATCGACGACCGCCACTAACCGTCAGCGCGGCGCGATGGGCGTGCGTTGCTGGCATGGATGAGGAAGTCGTCGTGCCGGTCGGCGGCAACTGCGGCGAAGCCGCGCCGGAGCACTCGGACCCGATCCGGGTCCCGGTGGCGGCGACCGGGAACCCGGCCCGCCGAGGCGGTGTGGAGTTGATCCGCTTCAGTGGACGGATCAGTTCTTTCGTCACGCCGCACTCTGGGCGTGAAGTCGTTCGTACTCGACTGGCGAGCGGTACGCGAGCCCTGAGTGCCGTCGGCGCGTGTTGTACCAGCCCTCGATGAACTCGAAGACCGCCATGCGCGCCTCGGCCTTCGTCTTGAGGCGGCGACGTTCGAGGAACTCGCACTCCAGCGTTGCGAAGAAGCTCTCGCACATGGCGTTGTCGTAGGCATCGCCGACCGTGCCGGTGGAGGGCCGGACGCCCGCCTCTCGGCAGCGCAGTCCGAACGCCACAGACGTGTATTGGCTTCCCTGGTCGCTGTGGTGAACGACGCCCTTCGGCTGCCGCTGTCCCAAGGCCATGTCGAGGGCGTCCAGCACGAGGCTCGTCCGCATGTGGCTGGCCATCGCCCAGCCCACGACCTTGCGGCTGAAGGCATCCACCACGACCGCTAGGAAGATGAACCCGCTCCACGTCGGGACGTAGGTGATGTCGGCGACCCAGAGCTGGTCGGGCGAACTGGCAGCGAAGTTCCGATCGACCAAATCAGGGATGCCATGCCGCTCGCGACCGCGCACCGTGGTGCGGTGCCCCTTGCGCCTGGACGCGCCCTCGAGCCCATGGATCCGCATGAGCCGTGCGACACGCTTGACGCCCACCTGCCGACCCTCGAACCGAAGCTCGGCGTGAATGCGCGGGCGTCCGTAGGTGCCCCTGGACGTGGTGTGGATGGTGCGGATGCGCTCGGACAAGGCGGCGTCCGCGCGAGCACGCGCGCACGGCTTCCGCCCCAGCCACGCGTAGAAGCCGCTGGCCGACACGCCCAGCAGCTTGCACGTCCTCAAGACAGACAAGGTGGCCTGGTTCGCCTTCACGAACTCGAACGCTTCGGCGGGATCGACCCGCCCTCCCGAGCGAACCAGGCCGCGGCTTTTCCCAGGATGTCGCGCTCGATCTTGAGCTCTCGGTTCTCCTTCCTGAGCTGCCGGAGCTCGTCGCGCTCAGCGGACGTGAGGCCGTCGTGACGCCGGCCGTCGTCGATGTCGGCCTGCCGCACCCAGCCTCGGATGGACTGGGCGGTCGGCTCGAACTCCTCGGCGAGGGCCTCGGGTGTCCGGCCTGCTCGGACGAGTTCGACCATCTGGGCCTTGAACTCAGGGGCGTACGGGGGTCTCTTCGGCATCGGTGTACTCCTCAGCGAAAACGCTACGGTGTCCACGGAACCGGATCAACTCCAGTGGTCGGGATCGGCGCGCAGAACCTCCCGTGACCACCCGCACCTCCCGCCGAGCCCGGTGGCGACGGCATCGTCGCGGCGGGAGGTCGCGGGGGGTTGCCGGAGGTCAGGAGGTCACGGGAGGTCGGAGCGCATCGTCGGCGGGACCAGCGAGCGGGTGACGGGTGCCGGATCGGTGACGGGTGTTCCGGGTACTTCTGCCTGGGACCCGATCTTGCGCTTCGCGCTCGTGACGAACGTGCGGATCGTTTTCCTAGAAAACCTTCCGGGGAGAAGCGTCACCCATGCGTCACCCGTCACCCAGGACGAGGCGCTGCCGGCGGTCGTCGGCCTCGACGGCCTCGTCGGCGAGGGCGGTCATTCCGCTTCCCATGCCCGCCATTCCGTGATTCCTGCCCTATTCCCGTGGAATATTCCGAGCGGTGGAAGCGAAGCTCGACGGGGAGCAAACGCACCGGAGAGAGGATGCCGTCGGCGGCGCGCTTCCCCGGCCATGCCGGCGACATTCCCGGTGCGCTTCCCCGGCATGGCCCGCGGAATATTCCGGCGGGAAAGCAGGAATGATTGAGGTATTTCCTTGGAAGTTTCGCGTGCTCTAGGCGCCTGAAGTCGGCGGCGCACGGAACTTGAGAGCAGCATCGGCCGACATGTCGGTGAACCAGTAGACCGCGACCTGACGCTGCGTGCCAGCGCTGGGGAAATCAGCGGAAAGCGCTGATGTTTCGACAACGGGCCCGTCGATGATGTGGTAGCTCCCGGCCACATTCGATGCCATCCACGCTCGCACAGCAGTCGCGATGGTGGTGTGATCATCGGTCGTGGTCAGGGCATAGGCGCGCCAGCGCTTCGCTGGCGGGGACCCTCCGGCGACCTGCCAAAGGACCGGTGGGATGATCTGCACCGGCGGGATCGTCGACATCGAGCACCTCGGCGAGCGAATGAGGCTCAGGTCGTCGAGTGTAGCTCCTCCGCGAGCACACCCGCCAGCGCCTCGCGCAGCGGCGGCCCGAGCGCGCCCGAGCCTCGGCTCTCGGCCTTCGACACCGTGCCCTGGCGCACGCCCAGCCGGTCGGCGGCGGCCTGCTGGGTCAGCCCGTGCCGCGCCCGCCACGCCGCGAGGTCGGCCCCGGTGAGCGCCGGGGTGGCGTCGCCCATGAGGACCCGATTCGGTTCCTCTGGCGCATCCTCGGCGGGCGACGTCTCGAACGGCTCGCAGCCCACCTCGGCCGCGCCGTCCTCCTGCTCGGCGTCGTCCACGTCGCGGTCGTCGGGCTCGTCCTCGGCGATCACCACCGGCGGGGTCTCCACCCGCCGCGCC
>JACKEP010000026.1 GCA_020632915.1 Alphaproteobacteria bacterium
TGCCCAGGAGGCACCATGCTGTTCCGCCAGCTGTTCGATCCGGAGACCTCCACCTACACCTACCTGCTCGCCGACGAGACGACGCGGGAAGCCGTGCTCATCGATCCCGTGCGGGAGCAGTTCGACCGCGACCGCCAGCTGCTCGACGAGCTCGCGCTCACGCTGGTCTACACCCTCGACACCCACGTCCACGCCGACCACGTCACGGCCGCCGGGATGTTCCGCGAGGCCGTCGGCAGCAAGAGCGTGGTGTCGGCCCACGGCGGCGCCGCCTGCGCGGACGTCCAGGTCGACCACGGCGAGCGCATCTACTTTGGCAGCCACGCCCTGCAGGTGCGTCGCACGCCCGGCCACACCGACGGCTGCGTGTCCTACGTCGACGACACCGGCCGCCGCGTGTTCACCGGCGACGCGATGCTGATCCGCGGCTGCGGTCGCACTGACTTCCAGCAGGGCGACGCCGCGACGCTCTACCGGTCGATCCACGAGCAGGTGTTCAGCCTGCCCGACGACTACGCGATCTACCCGGGCCACGACTACAAGGGCCGGACGAGCTCGACGGTCGGCGAGGAGAAGGAGTTCAACCCCCGCCTGGGCGGCGGCCGCACGGTCGCACAGTTCGTGGCCATCATGGACGGGCTCAAGCTCGCCGAGCCGAAGAAGATCGCCGAGGCCGTCCCCGCCAACCTCGCCTGCGGGCGCCCCCAGCTCGTCGAGGGCCCGTGGGCCCCGATCGAGGAGACGCCCACGGGCATCCCCGAGGTCGACGTAGCCTGGGTCCGCGACACCCTCGGCAGCCACCGCATCATCGACGTGCGGTCGGTGATGGAGTTCGAGGGGCCCGACGGCCACATCCCCGGCGCCGAGCTGGTGCCGCTCGCGAGCCTCGGCGTCGTCGCCGCCAGCTGGGACAAGGACACGCCGCTCATCACCGTCTGCCGCTCCGGCGGACGCTCGGCGCGCGCCGCCCTCGGCCTGATGTCGATGGGCTTCGACAAGGTCGTGTCGATGCGGGGCGGCATGATGGCCTGGAACGCCGACGAGCTCGCGGGCGCCGCCACCAGCTGCGGGTAGCGGCCGGCCCCCCGGCGTGGCGCGGACGGGATACGCGCCACGCAACGGGAGGACGTGGGTGCCCGACGCCACGACCCGGGCCCTGGCCGACCGGGTCCGCGACATCGCCGACCACGTCCGACGCGCCCACGACGCCTACGACGCCGGGGACGCCGCCGGCTGCGGCTGGCGCGCCCGCACGGCCACCGAGGGCATGCTCTCGGTCCTCTGCGTGGTCCACGCCGTCGAGGCGCCCGACGGCCCCGGCAAGGCCACGATCGAGGTGCTCCGCAAGCAGCTGCGCCACGCGCGCGTACTCGATCGGGCGATGGAAGACCACGTCGCGCACATCCAGAACATCGGCAACCGCGCCGCCCACGCCCAGCACGCCGACCATGCCGTCGACCTGCACGACGCCGCCAGCCTGCTGCCCGCCCTCGATCGCACGTGGCAGCGCTTCGGCCAGCTCCTGCCCGAGCCCCTGGCCGCCGCCACGGTCCACCTCGACGATCCGGCCACCAGCCCGGCCCGCATGGCCGCAGCGCTGGCGACCGACGTCGACACCCGCGAGCCCGACGCGGTGCCGTGGTGGCGGGACCTGCTGGTCTGGGGCGGTGCGTTGCTCGCCCTCCCGGTCGCGTTCCTGGTGACCACGGCGGTGCTGCGCACCCTCGACCCTGCCCCGGCCCTGCCCGCCACGCCGCCGGTCGCGCCGCCGCTGATCGACGCCGCCGCGATGGAGGCCGACCTGGACGGCGCGCCGTCGATCGTCGCCGACGCGGCGCCCCCTTCCGACCCCGCCGACCCGGCGCTGCAGATCCCACCGCGGGTGGACGACCTGCTGGCCGACGTCGACGTCGGGACGGTGGCCCTGCCGCCGCTCGCCCAGGCGATCACCACCGTCCGCAGCCCGGCGCTGCTGCGCCGCAGCGAGCTCGCCCCGCTCGACTGCACCGACCTGCAGTGGACCCGCGCCTGGATCTGGGCCCGCCACGGCTACGTGTTCGGCAGCGACGTGGCGCAGCGGTGGTTCGCCCGCCAGGAAGGCTACGTGCGCGCCTCCTCGGCGAACCGGCGCGAGATCGAGCGCGCCTTCGACGACGTCGACACCGCCAACCTCGACCTGCTGAACGCGCGGATGATCGAGGACGGCTGCCCCTGCCCGCTCCGCACGAAGAAGAAGGCGCCCTGCCCCGACTGAGCGCACGCAGCACGCCACCGCGCCGCGCTACAGCGCCACCTGGATGAGCGAGCGCACCCGCACCGCATCCGTCGGCACGGCGCCCCGCTGGCCCACCCACATCACGTCGGTCGTCCAGTCGAAGTGGTCGCCGAGCGTGGGGACGCTCCAGCCGATGCCGGCCTCGTGGTCGGACCCCACCTCCGACGCGGACCCTCCCCGGTCGGCCACGTCCCGCGCAAGCGACGACAGCCGGTAGACGCCGGCGTACCGCGCCGTGATCTCCACGAACCTGTGCGCGCGCCAGGTGACCTCACCGAGCGCGCCGTGCACGCCGAAGCGCCAGGCCCCGTCCACGTCGACGAACCACCCGCCGTACCAGACCGCGCTCACGCTGACGTGCTCCACCTTGAGCACGAGCTCGGGCGCGATCCGCCCGGCGAGGTCGACCTGGGGCGTCGGTCGGGCGTCCACGGCACCACTGACGAGCACGGCCCACCGAGGTGCCCCGCCGATGCGATCGACCGGCGCACGGGCGTCGACATCGGCGCTCGCGTAGCCGAGGCGCGCGACGACCTCCGGGTGGACGGACAGATCGTAGCCGGGCCCGCGCAGGTCGGACGGGTTGGCCAGGTCCACGCCGTAGGTCTCGGCGAGGCCCACGGCGTGGGAGGCACGGCTGTTGGTGCCAGCGAACACGCCCACCCCGTACGTCGCCCCCTGCTGCCAGGCGTCCTGCACCACGAGCCCCAGCTGACGCTCCGCACCGAACATCCGCGTCGTCAGGGCCCAGTCCACCAGCGGCAGCGCCGTGAACGAGACCTGCCGGTAGCGCGTGAACGGGACCTTCTGGAAGCCGAAGGCGACGCGCGCGCGAGGGTGGGGCTCGCTCGTCAGCACCGCGTCGAGCAGCTCGAACGCCCCGGGCAACAGGTTGAGCTGAAGGCGGAACCCCGCCAGCCCGTCCTGCAGGCTGGCGCGCAGGTCCACCCGGACGCGACGAAGTGCGGCCTTGCCCTGCACCGCGCCGTCGATCGGGAACGTCGCGCCCAGCTGGAGCTGCACGGCGCCGCCGAACGTGAGGCTGTGGTGGGCACCGAAGGCGATCCGGGCGGGACCGAGGTGATCGGGGAGCGCCACCGACGACGGGACAGTCCCCGGCTCCTCCCCGACGGCAGGCACGGGCTCGTCCGCGCGCGCGAGCGGACACCCACCCATCAGGCCCACCACGCACCACGCCGACCGTGCCCACCCCTGCACGCCCACCTCCCAGGCGCTCCGTATGCCGGCGCTGCGGCGCACGACGCAGGAGTTGCGCCGCGCACTCGACACCTCCGCGACCCGGCGATATCCGGGTAGACTGACACGTCAGTCTAGTCTACTTTCCCCGCTCCCCGGCACCCCGTCCATGCCTGCGGCCACCGCTGCCTACTTCCGTGTGGAGGGCGTCCTCGTCGGGCGACGCGGCCTGTCTTGCGCCGCGTGGATGGCCGCGCGCCAGCACGACCTCGTGGGGCGGCTCGGTCGCTTGGGTGTGGCCCTCGCCGCGGCGCCGGTGGGCGCGGCGGGCGATCCGCTCACCGCCACACGGCTGGCCTGGCGCGCGCTGAAGGACTGCACCGAGGATCGCCTGGTCGTGCTCGCGGCCCAGTACTGGGACGACCGCGTCGAGCGGGCGTGGAACCCGGCGGGGGTCGCGCTGCTCGAGCGGTGCCGGGCCCAGGGCGACCGCATCGTGCTGCTCTCCGAGCATCCCGAGGCCGTCATCGGCCCGATCCGCGGCCGCCTGGGCGCCGACGAGCTGGTCTGCAACCACCTCGAGCTGGCGAGCGGCCGCCTCACCGGGCGCCTGCTCGACCCCGTGTTCGCCGGGGTCACCGACGGCAGTTGGGTGCGCGAGCACGCGCGGCGGCACGGCCTCGATCCGGCGCGCTCCCGCGCCTACGGCACCGCCCGCGCCGACGCCACGCTGCTGTCCGGGGTGGGCCTGCCCTGCGCCGTCACCCCCGACCTGCCCCTGCGCCGCCTCGCCGCCACGTTCGACTGGCCCGTCGTCGAAGCCCGCCCGGAGTCGTGATGCACCGCCCCGCCCTCCCTCCGCTCGGCGAGGTGTTCGCCGGCCGCCACCTCGTGGTCACCGGCGTCACCGGCTTCCTCGGCAAGGTCTGGCTCGCCCAGCTCCTCACCCACCTGCCCGACGTGGGACGGATCACGCTGCTGGTGCGGGGCCAGCGCAAGGCCACTGCGGCGCAGCGCGTGGCCACGATGATCGACACCTCCCCCGCGTTCCGCCCCCTGCGGCACGCGGTGCGGGGCGACCTGGGTGCGTGGCTCGATGCACGGATCGAGGTGGTCGACGCCGACCTGGCGCTGCCCGACTGCGGCCTCGACGCGCACACGGCGCGGCGCGTCCTGTCCACCGCCGACGCCATCGTCCACGTGGCCGGCCTCACCGACTTCCAGCCCGATCCGCGCAAGAGCTTCCCGGTCAACGTCCACGGCACACGGCACGTCGCCGACCTCACGCGGTTCATGGCCACGCCGCGGTTGCTGCACGTGTCCACCTGCTTCGTGGCCGGCGCCGCCCAGGGCGTCGTCGAGGAGCGCCTCGTCCCCGGCGTGAGCCCACGCGGGCTCGTGTTCGACGTCCACGACGAGATCGCCGCCTGTCAGCAGCTCATCGACACGCTCCCCACCCCCGCCGCACGCATCGAGGCCGTCGACGCCCGCGCCCGGGCGCTCGGCTGGCCCAACCTGTACACGTTCAGCAAGGGCCTGGGGGAGCACCTGCTGGCCACGCTCGACGTCGACGCCGTCACCGCGCGGCCGAGCGTCATCGAGTGCGCGCGCACCTTCCCCGAGCCCGCCTGGAACGAAGGCCTGAACACGTCGGGCCCGATCATGTGGTTCTGCGGCACCGCGTTCCCGGCGCTGCCGTCCACCGCCGACCACACCTTCGACATCATCCCGGTCGACGCCGTGAGCCGCTGGCTCACGGTGATCCTCGCGCGCCACCTACGCGGGGAGGCCCACGAGGTCTACCAGCTCGCGTCGGGCGACGTGAACCCCGCCAGCTTCGGCCGCATCGTCGAGCTCACCGCGCTGGGCAAGCGCCGCCACGCCGGTCGGCCCGGTGCGCGCCTCTCAGAGCGCCTCGTCGCCCACCTCGACGTCCGCTCCCGCCCCCACGACGACCTGCCGTGGCTCACCCCGGACAGGGTGGAAGGCCTCGGCCGCGATCTGCACGCCCTGCTCGGCGCCCTCGACCCCACCGACCGCCTGCCGGCCCCCCTGCAGCGCGGCATCGGCGGTCGCCTCGCCCAGCGCGTCAAGGACGCCCGCCGCGCCGTCGCCAAGGCCAACCGCACGTCGTCGCGGCTCGTGCGGATGCTCGAGGTCTACCGCCCGTTCATCCACGACCACGACTGGACGTTCGTCACCGGCAACGTCCGCGGCGACGTCGCCGCCCTCCATCCCGACGACCGCGCCGTGTGGCACGACGACATCACCGACCTGTGCTGGCGTACCTACTGGCTCGACGTGCAGTACACCGGCATGGTGCGCTGGGCGTTCCCGCTGATGGAGGGCGGCACGGTCGCGGAGGACCCGCCGTCGGAGCCCGCGCTGGCCCTGGGGCGGCATCGGGCACCGTGGCACGTCGACGATGCCGTGCAGGGCGTGGCCTGATGGGGATCCTGCTCACGGGCGCGAACGGCTACCTCGGCAGCTACGTCGTCAAGCACCTGCTCGCGTCCACCAACGACGATCTGCTCGTGATGGTGCGTGCCGACGATCGCGCCCACGGCGTGGCGCGCTTGTGGGAGGGCTGGCAGCTGCACCTCGACGCCGAGGCCTTCCGCGCCGCCCTCGATCGCGTCACCATCGTCCGCGGCGACCTGCACGCTCCCGAGCTCGGCCTGTCCGACGCCGACCACGGCCTGCTGCGCGAGCGCGCCACGTCGGTGCTCCACATGGCCGCCAGCCTGAACCGCAAGTCGGAGAAGGCCTGCCTGAACACCAACCTCAAGGGCACGCTGGCGATGCTCCAGCTCGCGCGCTGGCTCCACGACCGCCAGGGGCTGGAGCGGTTCGGCTTCGTGTCGACGGTGGCCATCGCCGGCAAGCGGCAGGGCGAGGATCTGCACGAGGACGAAGCGCTGGACTGGTCGCTGTCCGACCACGACCCCTACGCGCGCACCAAGAAGTTCTGCGAGCACATGGTGCGTCAGCTCCTCCCCGACGTGCCCACGCAGATCTACCGGCCGTCGATCGTGATGGGCGACGGCCACCACCCGCGCACCAGCCAGTTCGACATGATCTTCGCGACGACGATGCTGGCCGACCTGCGGGTGCTGCCACTGCAACCCGATCTGCGGGTCGACATCTGCAACGCCGACTGGGTGGGCGAGGTCATCGCCTCGGTGCACACCGATCCGAAGCCCGCGCACGACACGTGGCACCTGTCGGCCGGCACCGCCTCCCCGACGGTGCGCGACATCACCGACGCCCTCGACGCCCACCTCGGACGCACCACCCGCTTCGCCCCCCAGCTGGGCTGGACGTGGGACAAGGCCTACCGGCTGGCCAACCGCGCCCCCCGGGGCACGCCCGCGGCCGGGATCGGTGCGCTGTGGAAGGTGTTCTGGCCCTACGTCACCTTCGACACCGTGTTCCACAACGACCGCGCCGTGACCCAGATCGGCAAGGCGCCCGTGCCGTTCCCCACCTACTTCGGTGCCCTGTACGACTGGGTCAAGGACCACGGCTACCGCTACCCCACCGTGCCGCTGCCGGCGGGGATCGCATGAGCCTGCTCGACCGCGTGCGCGAGCGGCTGCAGCCCGCCGTGGACGGCCTCGCCAAGGTCGCCGACGCCGACGTCGCCCTCCAGCTGTCGATGGCCGCGCTCATCGAGCGGGCACGAGACACGTACCCGGCCCAGCCCTGGCACCGGTGGCGTCCCGGAGAGCCGCTCAAGCTGCTGTTCGCGGGCTACTCCGGCACCCGGAACACGGGCGCCGACGTCCGCGTCGAGGAGATGATCCGCCAGTTCCGGCACGTGCTGGGGCAGGACCAGCTCGATCTGACGATCCTCGTGTTCGATCCTGCGCTCACCCGCGGCTACTTCCGCACGGCCAAGCAGGTGCGGATGCCGACGGTGTTCCCGCGGTTCCTGTACGACGTGGTCGCGGAGCAGCACGGCGTCGTCGCCTGCGAAGGCTCGATGTTCAAGTCGAAGTTCGCGTCGGCCCTCACCACGTTCATGGTGGGGGCCCTCGGGCTGGCCAACGCTGGCGACAAGCTGTCGATCGCCTACGGAGGCGAGGCGGGCGCGATGTCGACGTCGCTGCAGGAGCTCGTGCGGCGCTACGTCGCCGACAGCTTCGTGATCACGCGCAACGTCCAGAGCGGCGAGGTCCTCGGGGCGCTCGGCGTCAAGACCCGCCTGGGCACCGACACGGCGTGGACCTTCGATCCCGGGCCGGACGCGCAGGGCCGGGCGCTGCTGACGGCGGCGGGCTGGGACGGCGTCACCCCCGTGCTCGCAGTCTGCCCGATCAACCCGTTCTGGTGGCCGGTGCGCCCGTCCGTCGGCAAGGCGGTCGCCCGATGGGTCACCGGCGCCTTCGACGACGAACACTACGACAGCATCTACTTCCACCACGCCGGCGAGGCCGTGCAGGCCCGGCAGGAGGCCTACCTCGACGGCCTCGCCCGCGGCATCGAGGCGTTCCGGCGCGACCACGACGTGTTCGTGGTGTGTGTGGGCATGGAGCAGCTCGACCGACGGGCCTGCGAACCCCTGGCGGCCCGGCTCGGCGGCGCCCCGGTGTTCGTGTCCGACGAGGTGGAGATGTACGAGCTCGTCAGCCTGCTGCGGCAGTGCACCTACATGGTGTCCAGCCGCTACCACGGCATCGTCACCTGCATGCCCGCGGGGGTGCTGTCGGTGGGGGTGACGATGGACGAGCGCATCCGCAACCTGATGGTCGACCGGGGCACGCCCGAGCTCGCGCTGGAGGTGGACGACCCCCAGCTCGCGCGCAAGGTCGACGCGGCGCTGCGCCACGTGGCCGACCACGCCGACACCGTCCGCGAGGGCATCGAGCGCACCGTCGTGCGCAACCTCGAGGTCATGGGCCAAATGGGCACACAACTTGCCCGATATGTGCGGGATAGGATGCCGGGGTTCCCGCTCCCGCCCGGGATGGGGGAAGCGGGGGACCCGTGGTCCCATCTGCCGCCGTTGTCCCCGAGCCTGTCCCAGCTCGTGGCGCGGCACAGGAGCCCGCCGTGACCTTTGCCCAGCGCTTCCACGACCTGCTCACCGGCACCGACCCGCGCCCGCTCGTCAGCGAGGTCCGCCCCGACGGCGTGCACGACCTGCGTCGCCCGGCCCTGGCCGATCTCGTGTCCAAGGCCCGCGGCGGACTCGTCGCCGCCGGCGTGCGGCCCGGCGACCGGGTGGTGCTGCTCGCCGCCAACAGCATCGCCTGGGTGGCCACCGACCTCGCGCTGCTGTTCGAGGGCGCCATCAGCGTGCCGCTCTACACCCGCCAGGCCACCGACGAGCTGGTCGCGATGATGCACGACGCCGACCCGTCGCTGGTGATCTGCGGCGACACCGTGCTCGCGAGCCGGGTGCGGCTGGCGTGGCCCGAGGCGCCGCTCACCACCCTCGACGACCTGCTCGCCTCGGCCCCGCGCATCGCGGCGCCGCGCACGCTGCGTCCCGAGGACATCGTCACCATCGTCTACACGTCGGGCACGAGCGGCGCGGCCAAGGGCGTGATGATCTCGGTCGCGAACGTCGACTTCATGCTGCCGCGCACGGCCGATGCCCTGGCCGAGCTCCTCGGAGACGAGGCCGGCGCCGATCTGGTCTACCACTACCTGCCGCTCTGCTTCATGGGCTCGCGGATCGTGCTGTGGACCTCGATCTGGCGCGAGGTCGAGCTGATGATGGGCGTGGACGTCGACCGCATCGCCGACGACCTGCCACTGGCCAACCCCCACTACCTGCTCAACGTCCCTGTGCTCCTCGAGCGCGTCAAGCTCGGCGCCGAGAACGCGATCGCGTCGAAGTCCGTGGTGGTGGGCTGGCTGTACGCCCGGGGGCGCGCCGCGTGGGCGCGCCACCTCGACGGCGGCATGCGCGGCCTCGACGCCACCTGGTGGAAGCTCGCCGACCGGTTCCTGTTCGCGCCGATCCGCGCCCGGTTCGGCCCCAACCTGCGGTTCCTGATCTGCGGTTCGGCGCCGCTGTCCCCAGCCACCCAGTCCTGGTACGCGATGATCGGCATCCCGGTCTACCAGGTCTACGGTCTCACCGAGACCACCGCCATCGTCACCATGGACCGCCCGGGGCTCGCGGTGGCCGGACGCGTCGGGTACGCGATCGACGGCGTGCAGACGGCGCTCGGCGCCGAGGACGAGCTGCTGGTGCGCGGGCCCCACGTGTTCGCCGGCTACTGGCGCAACATCGACGCGACCGCCGCCGTGCTGCGCGACGGCTGGTTCCACACCGGCGACCAGGCCACGGTCGACGAACACGGCAACCACGCGATCGTCGGCCGCGTGAAGAACCTGCTGGTGCCGTCGTCGGGCCACAACGTCGCACCGGAGCCCCTCGAGCTCGCGATCGCGGCGGGCGCCCCCGGCGTGGAGCAGGTGGTCGTCGTCGGCCACGGCCGGCCCTACCTCACCGCCGTGGTCACCGGGGCCGCGTCGACGTCCGCCGTTCAGGCTGCGGTCGACACGGTCAACGCGACGCTCCCCCACTACAAGCGCATCCGCCGGTTCTGGCAGCGCGCGGAGCCGCTCACCGACGCCGAGGGCCTGCTCACCGCCAACGGCAAGCTCAAGCGCGCCGCGATCGAGCACGCCTTCGCCGACGCCATCGAGGCCATGTACGCATGAGGACGTTCCACGGCGTGACCCTGTCGTGGACGGTCGACGAGGCCGTCCTCGAGGTCAAGCTCCACCGGGGCCCCTGCAACGAGATCGGCACCGCCATGCTCCACGAGCTGGAGCAGCTCGCCGCCCTCGTCGACGACGGCGCCGCGGGCGCACGCGCGATGCTGATCTACAGCGACCGCCCGAAGGGGTTCTCCGCGGGCGCCGACCTGCGCGAGCTGCACGACGGGATGAAGGGCCTGCGCTCGTCGAGCGCGCGCACGCTGGCCCAGGTGCTCGTCCGCCGTGCCGGGGCCGAGGAACCGGTCCTCGCCACCGTCCGCGACATGGCGCTGGGGGCGGCCCGCGTCGGCCGGCGGGCGCTCGTCCAGCCGCTGGTGGTCCGCGAGGTCCGGCGCTTCCTGCGGCGCATCCACGCCGTGTTCGACGTGCTCGACAGCGCCCCCATCGTCACCGTCGCCGCGTGCCACGGGGTGGTGTTCGGCGGCGGCTTCGAGCTGGCGCTCACCGCCGATGTCCGCGTTGCCGACGCCAGCGCGCGGTTCGCGTTCCCCGAGCTGCGCCTGGGCATCGTCCCCGGCTTCGGCGGCGTGCCCCGCCTGGAGCGGGAGGTCGGCAACGGCGTGGTCCGCGACCTGCTGCTGACAGGCCGAAGCCTCAACGCGCGCCGGGCGCACACCCTCGGCCTCGTCAGCCAGGTGACGGCCCGCGGCGAGCACGTCCAGGCCGCGCGTCGCGCCGCACGGCAGGCTGCCCGCTTCGATCCGGCCTCGGTCGCCGCCGCCAAGCGCTTCGTCAAGCCCGTGCCCCGCGCGCGGCTCGACGCCGAGATCGACACCTTCCTCGAGATGCTCCGCAACCCCGCCGTCGAGGCGGCGCTGGAGCGCTTCGTCACGAGCACCGACGTCCGCCCCTACCTCCCCTGAGCGAGCCGCCCATGACCGACGCCCACGACCGCGTCCTCGACCGCCTGCTCCAGCTCGCCCGCGACCGCTACGGCGCGCGCGCCGAGCAGCTGCACGCCGGCGACGACCTGTACGCCGCCCTCCAGATCGACAGCATGGAGGCGATGGACCTGCTGACCGCCCTGGAGGAGACCTTCGACGTCGAGATCCCCGACTACGAGCTGCAAGAGGTCCGGACGCTGTCGTCGATCGCCGAGATCGTACGGCAACGGCTGCCATGACGGGCATCCACCCCAAGCGCCACGCCAGCCTCGGGCAGATCCTCGACGAGGCGTTCCACACCTTCCCGAGCGACACGGCGTGCATCGAGGTCGACCGGGAGCGGGAGCTCGTCCGCCTCACGTTCGCCGCGTTTCGCGCCCAGGCGTGGCGGGTGGCCGCGTGGCTCGAAGACCACGACCTGACCGACGGCGCACGGGTGGGCGTGCTGCTGCCCAACCAGGCGGCGTGGCTGCTGCTGGCGTCGGCGGTGTTCCGCGTGGGCGGCGTGGTGGTGCCTCTCGACCCCCGGCTCACCCCCGACGAGCAGGCCACCCTCCTGCGCCACGCCGGCGTGCGCCTGCTGGTCACGGACCTGCCGACGTGGCGCAAGCTCGACGTCGCGCTGGAGCACGTCGTCCTGGTCGGCAGCGACACCGTGCCCGACGGCACCACGGCGTGGCCGGCGCTCACCGCGGGCGACCGTGAGGCCCCCGCCCACCCCCGCGGCCGCGACGACCTCGCCGCGATCGTCTACAGCTCGGGCACGGGTGGACCGCCCAAGGGCTGCATGCTGTCGCACGGCAACTACCTCGCCCAGTACCAGGCCCTGATGGAGACCTTCCCGTGGGCGCGAGGGGATCGCTACCTGTCGATCCTGCCGACCAACCACGCGATCGACTTCATGTGCGGCTTCATCGCGTCGTTCTGCACCGGCACCACCGTCGTGTGGCAGCGCACGCTGCGGCCCGAGCTGCTGCTCAAGACCTTCCGGCGCTACCGGATCACGCAGACGTCCGTGGTGCCGATGATCCTGGCGGCCTTCGACCGCGCCATCACCGCGCGCCTCGACGAGGCCGGCCCGGAGCGCAAGCAGCTGTTCTCGGCACTCACCGGGCTCAACGCCGCCCTCACCCGGCGCGCCCCACGCCACGACCTGTCGCGCTGGCTGCTCAAGCCGGTCCACGACGCGTTCGGCGGACAGCTGAGGATCCTGTACTGCGGCGGCGCGTTCACCCCGCGGGAGCTGGCGGAGCGCTTCGCCGACCTCGGGCTCCCGGTCGCGATCGGCTACGGCCTCACCGAGGCGGGCACCGTCGCCACCGTCAACGATCTGCGCCCCTTCCGCGGCGACACCGTCGGGACCGCCGTGCCCGGGGTCGAGGTGCGCATCGCCGACCCCGACGCCAGCGGCGTCGGCGAGGTGCAGCTGCGCGGCCCCACCGTGTTCCTCGGCTACCTCGACGACCCCGAGCAGACCGAGGCCGCGTTCGACGACGGCTGGCTGCGCACCGGCGACCTCGGCTGGCTCGACGGCGCGCACCACCTGCACCTGGTGGGGCGGCGCAAGAACATGATCGTCACCGCGGGCGGCAAGAACGTCTACCCCGAGGACGTCGAGGCCGCGTTCGACGGCGCCGGCGCCGAGGAGCTCGCGGTGATGGCGTGGGACTACCTCTGGCCCCGCGGCACGCTCACCGACGAGCAGCTGGTGGTGGTGGCGCGCGCCACGGACCCGGCCGCCGTCGGGGCGGCCCTCGCCCGCGCCAACCGCGCGCTGCCGGAGTTCAAGCGCATCCGGGGCGTGCTGTGGTGGGATGAGACGTTCCCGCGCACGCCATCGCTCAAGCTCAAGCGCGCGGCCCTCGCCGACGCCGTCCGCGCCGCGGCGTCGGCCGATCAGGTGGAGGCCCTGTCGTGACGACCGTCCCGCTCATCGCCAACCCGGCCGCAGGCGGCGGACGCTGCGGGCAGCGGCTCGACGCCGCGGTCGCGCGCCTGCGGGACGGCGGTCTCGACGTCGAGGTCCACCGCACCCGCGGCCCCGGCCACGCCACCGAGCTGGCCCGGCAGGTCTGGGCGTCGGGCGCCCGTCGCCTGCTGTGCGCCGGGGGCGACGGGACCACCTACGAGGTGCTCAACGGCCTGTTCCCCCTCGACCGGGGAGACGTCCGCCCCACGCTGGGCATCCTGCCGTTGGGCACGGGCAACAGCTTCCTGCGCGACCTGCACCTGGAGGACGCCGACGCGGCGATGGCCGCCGTCCTGGCCGGGCGTCGGGTGCCGGCCGACGTGGTCCGCGCCGACCACGAGGGCGGGCGCCTGTACTACGCCAACCTGCTCACCGTCGGCTTCACGTCGGACGTCGGCCACACCACCAACCGCTTCTTCAAGCCGCTCGGCGCCGCGGGCTACGCCGTCGCCACCGTCGTGGAGGTGGCGCGCCTGGGCGCCCGACCGTTCCCCCACCGCCTCGACGACGGTCCGCTCGACACCGCCCCCTACGCGTTCCTGTCGTTCTCGAACAGCCGGTGCACCGGCGGCACCATGCAGATGGCGCCCGACGCCGATCTCGCCGACGGCCGCGTCGACGTCATCCGCGTCGGGCCGATGGGCCGCCTCGACCTGCTGCGCACGTTCCCGAAGATCTATGAAGGCACGCACCTGGCGCACCCGCGGGTGTCGTCGGCCACGGCGCACACCGTCCACTTCGCGCTCGACGCCCCGGTGACCGTGATGCTCGACGGGGAGGTGGCCACCCTGACGCTGCGCGGCCTGGAGGTGCTGCACCACGCGGTCGAGGTGCTCGCGTGACCGCGCCCGTGGTCGGCCTGCGCGACAAGGTGGTCGGGGCGGGGCTGTGGGGTCTCGGCCTGACGTGGCTCGGCCTGACGGTGCCACCGCTGACGCTGCTCATGCAGCGGGTGCCGTCCGACCGCATCGACCGCCTCACCCGCGCCTACACGCGCGGCCAGGTCGCGGCGACGCTGTGCCGGTGGCGCGCCCACGTCGACCCCGCCGTCGACCCCGCCACGCCCTACCTGTTCGCGCAGAACCACGTCAACGTGCTCGACCACGTCACGATGTACGCCGCCACGCCCCACTTCAAGCAGGGCATCGAGCTGCGCCGCCACTTCGACATCCCGCTGTACGGCCCGTTCATGCGCGCGCGGGGCACCATCCCGGTCGACCCGGGCGACAAGGCGGCGATGCTGCAGCTGCGTCGGGCGTTCCGTGCCGAGCTCGACCGCGGCCACTCGCTGCTGGCCTTCCCCGAGGGCACCCGCACCCGCACCGGCCGCGTGGGGCCGTTCCAGCACGGTCTGTTCCACGTCGCCCGTCAGGTGGGCGTGCCGGTGGTGCCGGTGGCGGTGACCGGGATGTGGGAGGTGCTGCCGACGGGCGGCTGGGTGATGCGCCCGTTCCAGCAGGTCGACGTCCACGTGATGGCACCGATCCCCACGGCGGGCCTGTCGCGCGACGCCGTCCCCGAGCTCGCGCAGACCGTCCACGACCGGATCGCGGCGGTGGTCGACGCCTACTACGCCGCGCGCGGCGGGGAGCCGGCATGACCGACAAGCCCGACGGGCGCACGGAGCGCGCGCGCGCGGCGCGGGAGGAGCGCCGAGCCCAGATCCTCGCCGCTGCCCTGGAGGTGTTCGCCGCCAAGGGCTTCCACACCACGTCGATCACCGATCTCGTCGAGGCGGCGGGCGTGGCGCGGGGCACGTTCTACCTGTACTTCGACAGCAAGGACACCGTGTTCTGCGAGCTGCTCGACGACCTGCTGGAGCGGTTCCGGGCGAGCGTGAAGGGCATCGACGTCGCCAGCGGTGCGGCGTCGGCGGTCGACCAGCTCGTGACCACCGTGGTGCGCATCCTCGACGCGGCCGCGTCCTCGCAGGCGCTCGCCACGATCGTCTTCAAGGAGGCGGTCGGCCTCGATCAGGTGGTCGACGACCGCATCGTGAGCTTCGAGGAGGCCCTGCACGACTACGTCCGCGTGTCGCTGGCGAATGGCGTGCGCCTGGGCTGGCTGCGCCCCCACGACACCGAGGTGGTGGCCACCCTCATCTACGGCAGCATCCGTCAGGTGATCTACCGCTACGTCGTGGTGGAGGCGGGGCGCTTCGACCGCGAGCACGTCGCGCGGGCGATGGTCGAACACCACCTGCTCGGGCTCATCGCCCGCTGATCGCCGTCCACCCCGCCCGGGCCAGGCCGAGCAGCGCGCCCGGATCCCGCGCGACCCCCGCACCGATCGCTGCGAGCGCGGCGGGCGTGATCCGCGGCGGTCGCTGCTCCAACGGACCACGCACCATGTCGGGCGCCATCACGCCCGCGCGCATCAGCCGCCCCAAAGCGTCCGTCGACAGGTGACGGCTGGCCAGCTGGAACCGCGCCGACGCCCGCAGGTCGGGGCCGTACCGCGCCCACCACGCGCGGCTGTAGTCCGCCGGGGTGCCGCCGGCTGCGAAGGTCTCGGCGAGCAGGCGCGCTGCGACGAGCTGGGCCCCGACGCCCGAGCCATGCGCCGCGAAGACCTGCACGGCCGCGTCCCCGAGGAAGGCGATGCGGCCCTCGTGCAGCCGCGCCTTGGGGGCGCTCACCGGGATCGCACGCGCCCCGCCGAAGCGCACGGGTCCGATCCAGGGGTGGTCGGCGACGAAGCGCTCCATGAGGGTGACGCCCGAGGGATGTCCCAGTCCGGGGAGGGACCCGGTGAGGATCGCCACCTCGTCGTCGCCGTGCAGGCGGACGTTGACGATGGCGTAGCCGCCGGCCACGCCGGTGAAGCACAGGATCTCGCCGGGCGCGGCGCCGTGGCGGGCGAACCACGCGCGGCCCGCCTCCGGATCGGCCAGCGTGCGCACCTGCTGCGAGGCCACGCACAGGTCGCGGCGATCGACCGCGCGGCGACGCTCGACGCCGTGCAGGCCCGACGCGTCGACGATCCACCGCGCGCGGAACGCGCCGGCGTCGGTGTGGACGACGTCCCCGACGACCCCGCGCACCGTGACCCCGCCGCGCAGGGTGGCCCCGGCCTCGGTGGCCAGGCGCTGGAGCCGGGCGACGAGGTGGCGCATGTCGACCTCGAGCACGTCCTGGCCGGCGATGCGCACCCGCTCGGGCCCCCACCCGGCGACGAGGTGGATCGGCGGACCGCCGCGGGCCTCGGGCGCGGTGGGCCGCGGCACGTCGCTGGCGTCGAAGCACCAGCCGGGCACCGCGTTGCACCACCGGGCGCCCGCCGCGTCCAGCGGCTTGCGTTCCAGGGCGAGCACGGACAGCCCGCGACCGGCCAGCGCGTGGGCCGCTGCCGCGCCCGCCGACCCCGCGCCCAGCACCACCACGTCCCAGCGCATGCGTCCTCCGGGTCGCCTGCTAACCCCTCCACGTTACGGGGCGGCCGTCCCGAGGTGCCCCATGGGCGACGCCGCCGTGTCCATCGCCGACCTGCTCCGCCAGCGCGCCGCGGCCACGCCCGACGCAGTCGCCGTGCACTTCCCCGACCCCGTGCGCGCCGGGGTGCCGCCCCGGTGGACGTCGCTGACGTTCGCCGCGATCGACGCAGCGGCCGACGCGTACGCACGCGGCTTCGTGGCCGCCGGCATCCGCGCGGGCGATCGCGTCCTGCTCCTCGTGCGGCCGTCCTCCGACTTCTACGCTCTGGTCTTCGGCCTCGTGCGCACCGGGGCCGTGCCGGTGTTCATCGATCCGGGCATGGGACCGGCCAGCGCGCTGCGCTGCGTCACCAACATCGCGCCGGACGCGATGATCGCCATCCCGCCGGTGCACGTCGTCCGCACCTTCCACACCCGCCCGTTCCGCACCGTGCGCACGGCGATCACCGCGGGCCGCACGTGGTGGTGGGGGGGCCCCACGCTCAAGGACTGTGCGATGCCCGGCGACGGGCCGTTCCACGGTCCGCCCGTCCAGGCCGACGACGACGCGGTGATCGTGTTCACGTCCGGGTCCACCGGCACCGCCAAGGCCGTGTCGATGAGCCACCGCACGATGGCGGCGCGCGTGGCCCACATCCAGGCGCTGTTCGACCTGCAGCCCGGCGAGGTCATCCTGGAGACGCTGCTCGTCTACACCATGCTCGAGGTGTGCATGGGGCTGACGGTCGTGATCCCGCCGATGGACATCGCCCGGCCGGCCACGGTCGATCCCGCCGACGTCGTCACCACCTTCCAGCGCTTCGACCCCGCCATCGGCAGCGCGTCCCCCGTGGTGTGGCACAAGCTGGTGCGCCACTGCGTGCCCCAGGGGGTGCGCCTGTCGAGCCCGCGCATGCTGCTGACGACCGCCGCGCCCATCCCTGTCGACCTCCACCGCCGCCTCGGCGAGGTCTTCCCGCCCGGGGTCGAGCTGTTCACGCCGTACGGCGCCACGGAGGCGTTGCCGATCGCGCGGATCGGCAGCGCGGAGATCCTCGGCGACACAGCCGAACGCACGGGGCGCGGGGCCGGCACGTGCGTCGGCGCGCTCGCGCCCGGGATCGACGTGCGCATCGTGGATCTCGTCGACGGACCGATCGCCACGATGGCCGACGCACGCGTCCTGCCCGTCGACGCGATCGGCGAGATCGTGGTCCGCGGCGACGGCGTGAGCCGGGCCTACCGCAACAGCCCCGCCGGCAACGCCGCCGCGAAGATCGCCGACGGCGACGACGTCTGGCACCGCATGGGCGACCTCGGCTACCTCGACGACGCCGGCCGCCTCTGGTTCTGCGGCCGCACCACCCACCGCGTGGAGAGCCGCGACGGCCGGATCCCCGCGGTGTGCGTCGAGGGCATCTTCAACGTCCACCCCGACGTCTTCCGCACCGCGCTCGTCGGCGTCGGCCCTGCGGGCGCCGAGGTCCCCGTGCTGTGCGTCGAGCTGGAGGCCGGCCGCGGCTGGTCGCCCGGTCAGGAGAAGGCGCTGCTCGCGCTCGCCGACGACACCCCGTACGCCGGGGTGGTGCGCCGGGTGCTCGTGCACCCGAGGTTCCCCACCGACACCCGCCACAACAGCAAGATCCGGCGGGAGGACCTCAAGGTGTGGGCCGAGCGCCAGTCGGGGGTCGCCACGCGCTGATCGGGCCCGTCAGTCGGCCACGTCGGGGCGCTTGTCCTGCTGGTACTCGGCCAGGTTGGTGCGTCCGTCGCCGTCGAGATCGCCCCCGCCGTCGTCCACCGTGCGGTCGAGGCCGAAGCGGACCTCCCACCCGTCGCTCATGCCGTCGCCATCCGCGTCCACGCCGTCGAGGCCCGCGAACGCGGGCGCACTGGCGCCGCCCGCGGGTCCGAGGCCGGCCCGCGAGGCATCGGGATCGCGGCGATCGGGGTGACCGCCGTCGCGAAGCGCCGAGCCCGGGCGCAGCGTCCACACGTCGTCGGTCGGATCCCCGTCGTCGGTGCGGTGGAGCACGTCGGGGGCCACGGTCCACACCTCGGGCGGTGCGATCGACGGGTCGGACCACAGCGCCCCGGTGTTGTCCCAGAACAGCGGGTAGAGCACGAACAGGTTCGCCCCGCCGTCGAGCAGCGTGGCGCCCTGGTTGCCGACGAACAGGTCGTCGAAGAAGTGCAGCCGACCGCGATCGACCTGCACGACGCTGGCGGTGGCGACGTTGTCGGCCAGGACGAGCTGGTCGAAGATGCCCTGGAACACCACGCCTGTGGAGCCGTGCCACCACAGCGCGGCCCCATCCGCGGCCGTGTTGGACGCGAGCACGCTGTTCGTGATCACCACGCTCTGCGCCAGCGTGTCGGCGTAGATCGCGCCGCCGTCGCGCGAGGCGTCGTTGCGCAGCAGCCGGGCGTCGACCAGGGAGACGTCGGACTGGTCGATGTACAGGCCGCCACCGTCGTGGGCGGTGTTGCCGTCGACGGTGACCCGCGCGCCCTGCAGCGTGCAGCCGAGGAGCCAGATGCCGCCGCCGTCGGTGGACGCGCGGTTGTCGCGCACGACGACGTCGGTCAGCGCCACCACCGGCGGCTCGGTGGGCCCGCCCCCGGCCGTGCACTCGGGCTCCACGTCGCCAGCCTGGCAGGCCCGACACCAGATGCCGCCACCGGCCCCGGTGACGTCGCCGCCGGTGATCGTGAGCTGACGGAGGTCGAGGGTGCGGTGATCGTCCCACACCACCACGCGATCGTTGGGCGCGGCCTCGATCACGACGTCGTCGGGATCCCCCAGGCCGACGATCGTCAGGTCGCGCAGGGAGGACGTGATGGGGCCCCTGTGGGTGCCCGGGCGCAGCCCGATCGTGTCACCGCTGACCGCGCCCGCGAGTGCGGCCGCCAGCGTGGGGGCGTCGTCGGGCACCACGGTCATCGGAGGCACGCCGACTGTCCACGCGCCCCGCCACTGGCGCGTGCCGTCGCTGACGACCAGACCCACCTGCCAGGCGCCCTCGGCCGACACGGTGAGCTCGGCGATCGCCTCGTTCGCGCGGGACAGGGACCCGCTGGCGCCGGCGGGCGGGGTCATCGTCCACTGCCAGGAGAGCGCGTCGCCGTCGGGATCGTAGGACGCGCTGGCGTCGAGCGTGACGATCGTCCCCCGCAGCGCGCGGCCGGGGACGTCGACCACGCCCACCGGCCAGTGGTCGGCGGCGAGGCGCGGATCCGTGCCCGCGGTCACCTCGGCGCCGTCGTTCGTGCCGTCCCCGTCCGTGTCGGGTCGGCCCGGGTCGGTGCGCGCGGCCTGCTCGCCGGCGTTGTCGAGGCCGTCCCCGTCCGGATCGAGATCGGCGTCGTCCTGCCACGGGTGCAGGCCCCAGCGGACCTCCCACGGATCGAGCAGGCCGTCGCCGTCGTCGTCGCGGGTGTAGCCGTCGTTCCACCCCGGGCCGGCCTCGGCACCGCCGTAGGCGCCCAGATCGGCGCGCGTGCCGTCCGGATCCCGATCGCCGGCCTCGCCGGCGTCGCGGGCCACCGAGTGGGGGCCGAGCCGCAGGTCCCAGGTGCGCGGGTCGGCGTCGGGGTCGACGTAGACCAGATCCATGTCGCCGCGGATGCCGGCGACGTCGTAGTCACGGCGCAGCTCGCGGTCGCCGTTGTCCTCGTAGCCGGTGGCCGTCGCGTCGATGATCGCGTCGAAGTCGTCGAACAGCACCTGCTCGTCGATCTGGTCGTGGCCGACGAACAGGCAGTTCGTCAGGTAGGCCTCCGTCTCGGGCATGGCGTAGATCGCCGACCCGAGCGAGCCGTCCTGGCCCGGGTAGATCGCGTCGAACTGCACGTCGTTGCGCACGAACGTGAGGTGGTCGAACACGGCGACCCCGCCGGTGCCCGCGGTGGCCTGCTTGCGCAGGATGACGGCGCCGCCGTCGTCGTAGGCCGAGTTGCCCGCGAACACCGACGCCGTCAGCGTGGCGAGCCCGGACCGCACCACCATGCCGCCACCGTCGTACAGGGCGAAGTTGTCGCGCACGTCGACGCGCACGCCGGTGAGCTCACCGCCCTGGTCGACGTGGATGCCGCCGCCGTCGAGGCCGGCCGTGTTGCCGGCGACGAGGGTGTCCTCCAGGGTGAGCGTGCCGCCCGGCTTGACCTCCAGGCCACCGCCCCAGCCCGAGTTGGCGTTGCCCTCGACACAGAGCTGGGTGCCGGTGACCGGCCCGCGGACGTGCAGCCCCGCGATCGAGCCGCCCGCGATCGTCAGCGCCGTCACCGTGCCGCCGTCCATCGTCAGCGTGGTGCCGAGGCCGTCGCCGTACAACACCGTGCGACCGCACCCCTCACCGGCGAGCACGACGTCGTGGCCGGTGAGGTCGACCAGGCCCGGGTAGATCCCGGCCGCGAGCTGGATGACGTCGCCGTCGCCCGCGATCGCGAGCGCGGCGTCCAGGTCGGCCACGTGATCCGGCACGGCGATCTCGTCGACGAAGCCGTCACAGTCGTCGTCCTCGCCGTTGCCGTCGAGCTCGGCGGCGTCGGGCGACACACCGGCGTCGGTGTCGTCGCAGTCCCGCGCGTTGTCGGCGACGCCGTCGGCCGTGCCGCACCCCGGGACCCGCACGGCCGGATCGCCGTACCCGTCCCCGTCGACGTCGGCCCACAGCAGCCGGGCGGTCAGGTCCTCGTCGACGGCGCGGTCGCAGTCGTTGTCGATGCCGTCACACACCTCGGGTGCGCCGGTCCACGCGGCCGGCTCGTCGGGATCGCAGTCGTCGTCGAGGCGGCTGTAGCCGTCGGGCACGTAGCAGCCGGTGACCGTGTCGCCGGGCACCCCGTGCCCGTCACCGTCGGCGTCGGCGTAGAACGTCGACGTCACGTCCTCGTCGACCGTGCCGTCGCAGTCGTTGTCCTTGCCGTCGCACACCTCGGCGGCGCCGGGCTTGGACAGCGCGTCGAGGTCGTCGCAGTCGTCGCTGTTGTCGACGCCGTCGTCGGGCATCGTGCACACGCGACGGGCGCGCGCCGGGTCGCCGAACCCGTCACCGTCGCGGTCCTGCCAAGCCACGAACGCGACGTCCTCGTCGATCTGGCCGTTGCAGTCGTTGTCCTTGCCGTCGCACACCTCGTCGACACCCGGGTGCACGAACCCGTCGGCGTCGTCGCAGTCGCGCCCGGCGACGAAGCCGTCACCGTCCGCGTCGGTGCACCCTGCCAGCGCGAACGCCACCCCGCACCACAGCACGCGACGCATCCCGTCTCCTCCGATGGGACACTCTGCCCCGCCGCAGGCCGCGATGTCCAGGGGCGCATGCACCGTGACACGCCGGTCGGACCGCGTGGAACCGCACGGCAACCCAAGCGCATTCAACCGTTGCTTCCTCGCTTTTCATCCCCTGCAACGACGGCGCGCACCGGTTGACACGTCGGATGGGTTGTTGTAGACCCCCACACCTGCACGCGCGCGCTGCGACCGGACGCTCGCAGCCGCCGCCCTGGAGGAGTCCGCCGTGACCACGACCCACACCGTCTCCGTGACCCGACGCCCCGTCGATGCCGAGCAGCTCGGCTACTTCCGCTTCGGCGACGTCGCCGGCGGCGTCCTCGTCACCAACGAGCTGGGCGAGTGGCACCACCTCGACGCCGACACCTTCCGCGCGCTCCTGGCCGGCGGCCTCGACGCCGATCACGCGGAGCACGCCGCCCTGTCGGCCAAGGGCTTCCTTCGCGCGAGCGTCGACCCCGATCACGTCGCGTCCGGTCTGAAGCGCCGCAAGAAGTTCGTGGGCCTCGGCCCCGCCGTGCACGTGCTGCACCTGGCCGACGCCCACGGCACGCTGTCGGTCCAGACGGCCAAGGACATCGTCGACTTCGCGATGCTGTCCACCTCCAGCGCGCTCGAGCTGCGGTTCGTCCCCGGGGACGACGCCGTCGACCTCGACACCCTCGGCTTCCTCGTGCAGTACAGCACCGAGAAGAACCGCTACGAGGGCAAGGCGATCACGTGGCGCCTCGACGCCGATCCCGCGGCCCTCGACGACGCCGCCGTGGCGTGGCTGGTCGACAAGCGGTTCAAGGTGCGCGCCACGCTCACCGGCACGTCGCTGTCCGAGGCCGCGCTCGCCCGCATCGGCGCCCTGCACCAGGCCGCCGCCGCCAAGAAGCGCGACGGCTGGTCGGTGGACGTCGACGTCGTGGTCGACGCCGGCAACGTGGGCCAGCTCGGCGCCATCGCCGACTACCTCTCCGGCCACGGGATCCGCCGCTTCCGGCTCAGGCCCGTGCTCGACGGCGACGCCGCGGTCTCGCTCGACGCCTGGGCCGCCGGCTACCGCGCTGCGCTGCTGCGGGTGCTGGCGTGGTCCGGTCCCGACGCGAGCGTCGAGGAGCTCACCGCCACGATGGCCACGCGCGCGCTCACCACCGACGCCGCCCCCGACGTCGAGATCCGGTCGCCCTCGGGCTTCGGTGCGGGCCTCATCGTCTACGACACCCAGGGCCACCTCTTCCCGTCCGAGCACGGCCGCCTGGCCGACGACGCCGAGATGTGGCAGCTCGGCCGCGCGGGCGAGACGGCCTACCGGGAGGCCACCACCCACCCCACGCTGCGCGCACTCGCCGTTGCCAGCCTGCTGGAGTGCCTGCCCACCTTCGCCGACCACTGGGCCACGCCCTACCTGGGCGTCGACCCGCTCGCGGAGTGGGCGGACACCGGCGACGTCTTCGCCAAGGCCCCCACCTCCCACCACGTCGCGGCCCAGCTCGCCGCGCTCGAGGCGGTGTTCGAGGTGCTCGTGGGGGGCGACGAGGCCGCGATCGCCCGGCTCAAGGAGCTGGTGGCCTGAGGCGCTCGGGTGGCCGCCGTCACCGCACGGTCACCCAGGCCCCGCGCCGCGTGGCCCACGCCGAGGCAGCGCGGTAGGTGGCGCCACGTCGGATCCGGCGACGATCCTTCCGGTCGTGATCCCTGCCACACGGCGGGCACATCGCAGGCCGATCCGTGCCGGTTCTGGTACACTGCTGGTTCGTCGCGACCTCACCGAGAAGGTTCCATGGGCAACACCCTCCGCTGGCTCCCCCTCCTCGCCACCCTCGCCGCCTGTGGCCCGACCGGCGTGGAGTTGATCGATCAGGACGGCGACGGCTGGTACCTCAACGACCCCAACCCGGAGTACGTCGACTGCAACGACACGCCGGTGGTGGGCCTGATGGTGCGCCCGAAGGGCCAGGCCGAGGTGTGCGACGGCCTCGACAACGACTGTGACGGTGTGGTCGACGAGGACGACGCCGAGGGCGCGCTCGAGTGGTGGCCCGACGACGACGAGGACGGCTTCGGCAAGCGCGTCGAGAACCCGAAGATCGCCTGCAACCTGCCCCGCGGCTACAGCGCCAACCGCAAGGACTGCAACGACTCCGACCCGTTCATCTACCCGAACGCGCCCGAGCGCTGCAACGCCCTCGACGACGACTGCGACATCGACGTCGACGAAGGGTTCGACCTCGACGCCATCTGGCACGCCGACGCCGACCGCGACGGCTACGGCAGCCTCGTGGTGGTGGGCACCGGCTGCGCCGAAGAGGCCGGCTGGGTCCGCACCGCCACCGACTGCAACGACTTCAACGCCCGCGTCCACCCCGAGGCCGCAGAGATCTGCGACGGCATCGACAACGACTGCGACCGTCTCATCGATCAGAACGATCCCGACGTCACCGGCACGCGCACCTGGTTCGCCGACGACGACGGCGACGGCTACGGCACGCTGCTCACCACCCAGGACCGCTGCTGGTTCTCGCCTCCTGGCGAGGGCTGGGTCTCGAACGACGACGACTGCAACGACGCCGACCCGCTCCAGAGCCCCGAGTCGATCTGGTACCGCGACGCCGACCACGACGGCTTCGGCAAGCCGGGCGTCACGTGGCCCCTCGGCGCGGCCGAGCCGACGCCCCAGTGCTGGCAGCCCATCGGCTTCGCCCTCAACCAGGACGACTGCGACGACACGGACCCCGAGTCGTTCGACACCGCCCTGTGGTTCGCCGACGCCGACTCCGATGGCTACGGCTTCCCGCTCCCGGTCTGGCAGGGCTGCGGCCGCCAGCCCGGGTGGGTGTCGCGCGCCGGCGACTGCGCCGACCACGACCCCACGCGCAACCCCGACGTCCTCGAGGTCTGCGACGGCATCGACAACGACTGCGACAACCTGATCGACGACGCCGACGACAGCGTGGCCGACCCGCAGATCTGGTTCCGCGACAACGACCAGGACGGCTACGGCGTGAACTTCGCCGCCGTGGAGTCGTGCGAGGCCCCCACGGGCTTTGCCGCCCAGCTCGGCGACTGCGACGACAACGACCCGCGCCTGAACCCCGGCACCGTGTGGTACCGCGACGCCGACCGCGACGGCTACGGCGATCCGGCCAACCCCTCGGCCGCCACCACCTGCGACGTCGTGCCCGGCCACGTGCCCAACGCCGACGACTGCGACGACACCGACTACTACCGCAACGACTACACGCCCTGGTACCCCGACATGGACGGCGACGGCCTGGGCATCGGCAACGTGGTGGTCGACCAGGGCTGCCTCGACGGCACCGAGGGCATCGCGCCCGAGACGGGCGACTGCAACGACGACGACCCCCTCGAGAACGGTGGCGGCTGCTTCGGCCCGGCGCTGGGCATGGTGAGCGTCGTCGCCCACGTCGATCGCGACTACCTCGGCTTCAGCCTCCGCATGGTGTGCGACAACTTCACGGCGTTCACGCAGTTCCCGTACCTGATGTCCGCCGCCGATCGCAGCACCACCGTCACGCGCACCGACATCATCCCGGCCTTCGACACCTGCCAGTTCACGCTGAGCGGGCCCGGGTCCGACTTCAGCGGCGACGGCCTGTGGGGTGCCGACGTCGTCGTGTGCGGCCAGACCATCGGCACGGTGGTGGGCGGCGGGCGCCAGAGCCCCCGGTTCGAGATTCCCCGGTGCTCGGGCTGCACCGACCCGGCGGCCACCAACTACGACCCGACGGCGATCATCTCGACGAACGCCGAGAGCTGCCTGTACTGAGCCCGGTCGCCGTCGCCGCGTGACCACGGTCCTCGGACACGACCCCGTCGACGTCGCCCACCGCTGGGCGATGGCGGCGGCCCGCCTCGCCGACGGCGAGACTCCGCCGAGGCCAGATGGCACGCCGCTCGCCGAGCTGGCGCGTTCGCCGGCCGCCGCCCGGGTGAGCGCGCTCGCCACCGAGGCCGGGCTGTTCTCGTTCCACTTCGAGCATCGCCTGCACCTGCCGCTCGCCCCGTCGTGGGTGCCGCCGTCGCAGCCCGAGCTCGCCGAGCCGCCCACGTGGCACCAGGGCGTGCTGCCCGAAGCCAAGTACCAGTCGTTCCGTCACGACCTGCCGGTGGCGAGCTTCCACCCGCACCACCGCGGCAAGTGGTCGACCCACGAGCTGTGCCACGGCCTCGTCGGCTTCGGCTGGGCACCGGACGCCACGCCGTTCTTCCACGCCACCGCGGGTCGGCTGGCGGAGCTGCTGCCGGTGGCACTCTGGTACTTCTTCGACGAGGCGTTCGCGGTGCGCTGCCCGGAGCACCGCGGCCAGGGCGCCCTGTTCCGCACGTTCTGTCCGGCGTGCGAGCGCGTCGCGGCCGCCACGCCCACCGACGCGGACGCCGTGTCCCGCATCGAGGCGGGCCTGCGGTTCGTCGAGCAGGAGCTCGACGCCGTCGCGCGCTCCCGTCGCGCGGGACGACCGCTGTCGCACCGCTGGACGAGCATCGACCTGTGCAGTGACGGCGTCGCCTACGCGCGCGCCCACGCGGTGCGGCTCGACGCTGCCGCGTTCCACGCCTACGTCGACGCCGTGGCCGTCGCGGGCGGCGGGTGGAGCGCCGACCTCGACGCCCTGCAGGACCGCGTGCTGGACGTGCTCGGCGGCATGATGGGCGGCGCCACGACACCGCTTGCCCCGTCGCCCGCGCACGGGCGGTGGCGGTGGGCGCTGCAGGACGTGGCGTGGCGGTTGCTGGAGGTCGCCACGGGCGACGCCGAGGCGCTCGACGCCGCCACGCAGACCCTGCTCGCCGATCTCGGCGGCGCCGTCGACGCCACCACCCGCGCCGACGGCGACCCGGCCGCCGTCGCGACCGCGGCCGTCGCGGCCCTCGTCCGCGACGCCGGCGCCGCGGGCCTCGACGTCCAGGCCGTCCTGGCGACGGGCTACCCCCTGCCGCACGTCGCCCCGAGCCCCGCGACCGTGCGCGAGGGGCTCGTGTCGAGCGTGCCCTTGTGCCTCGACCTGCTCGACGCCAGCGCCGACGACGCCATCGCCGCCTTCGTCGTGCAGGACGGGCTCACCCGCAGTCCCCTCGCCTCGCGGTGGGCGGCGTGGCTGCACCGGACCGCCCCGGGTGTGCTCGCCGACCTCGCCGCGTGGGAGGCCGCCGTCGCCACCCTGCCCGACCACGCCCCGGCCGACCTGCCGGGCCCCGGGGCCGACGATCGCCTCCGCCTCGGCGACACCGTCCGCCTGGTGCACGCCGCGCACGACGTGCTGGCGCTGGCGGAGCGGGTCGACCAGGGCGGGCTGACCGCCACGTGGACGCCCGCAGGCGTCGCGGTCCACGATCACGACGGCCAGGGGCTCGAGCCGTGCCCCACCGCCCTGGTCGTCGCGCGGGACGCCGACGCCGAGGTGCTGGTGCTCGACGTCGATCCTCAGACCGCGGCGGTCCTCGCGGCCCTCGGCGACGGGGGCGTCCCCGACCTCCCCGACGACGAACGGGAACCCCTCGTCGACTTCGGGGTCCTGGTGCCCGTGGCCCTGGCCGAACGCTGCTGATCGGTGCGGCACGACGGCGTGCCCGCGGGCCCCGGCCGCAATAGGACCCCGGGAGCGCGCGCCAGCGCCAGGGTCGAGCCGGCCCGCATCGCGGCCCGCACGGTGATCGATGCGCCTGGCCCCCCCGACGTCGCTGGTTCCCCACGTTGCGGCCGCCGCGACGGCGCTGCTGGCGGCCACCGCTGCAGCCGCAGCCACGCCGGCGTCGCCCACGGCCGCCACCGTCCACACCCTGCCGAACGGGCTCACCGTGGTCATCGAGGAGCAGCACCGCACCGACCAGGTGGCGCTGTTCCTGCGCTACGGCGTGGGCTCGCGCGACGAAGGCGTCGGCGAGCACGGCTGCGCCCACCTCTTCGAGCACCTGATGTTCGAGGGCTCGGCGAACGTGCCCACCAACATGTTCGACACCTGGCTCACCGCGGGTGGCGGCGACAACAACGCCTACACGTCCGAGGACGAGACGGTCTACCACATGACCTTCCCGTCGGGCGCCCTCGACCTGGCCCTGTTCCTCGAGTCCGACCGGATGGGCTTCCTCGACGCCGGACTCGACGCCGCCAACCTCGCCAACCAGCAGAAGGTCGTGCTCCAGGAGCGTCGCCAGGGCTACGCCGAGCCCCACGGCCGCGACAGCGACGTGGTCTCCCGGGTGCTCTACCCCGAGGGCCACCCTTACCACGTGCCCGTCATCGGCACGGTCGCCGACGTCGAGGGCTTCTCGCTCGACGGCGTGCTGGACTTCTGGCAGCGCCACTACCGCCCCCGCAACGCGGTCCTCGTGCTCGTGGGCAACGTCGACACCGACGCGGCCCTCGCCTCGGTCACCCGGTGGTTCGCCGACGTGCCCGATCCCGGTCCTGCCGTGGCCCGCGTCGACGGCCCCACGCCCCCCGCCGTGCCCGCCGACGCCCTGGTGATCGACGAGGTCGACGACCGGAGCGTGACGCTCGCGTGGCGTACCGTGCCGCTGGGCCACCCCGACGAGCCCGCGCTCGACGTGCTGTCCTACGTGCTCGACAACGGCCGCGGCACGCGCCTGGCCGACGCGCTCTACTACAAGCACCCGCTGGCCAGCGCGTTCGGGGTGTGGTCGGGGATGTCCGCCATCGACGGCACGTTCCAGGTCGACGTCACCTCGGCCGGCCCGCCGCTGCCGCGCCTCGTGAAGGTGATCGACGCCACGCTGGCGCGCGTGGTGCGCAAGCCGCCGTCCCAGGAAGAGGTCGACCGCGCCCGCAAGGCGTTGCTCGCCGGCATCGAGGACACGCTGGAGACGCCGGAGGGTCGCGCGGGCCTGCTGCTGTACTGCCACGACACCTACGGCGACCCCAACTGCCTCGGCCCCGAGCTCGCCCGCTACGAGGCCGTCACGCCCGCCGACGTGGCGCGCGTGGCCGGCACGTGGCTCGCGCCCGAAGCCCGCGTGACGCTGTCGGTCGTGGCCGACGGTGACGGCGGATCGCTGCCCGGCGCCGCGCCGGTGGAGCTGCCATGAGCCCGCGCGCCTGGCCCCTCCACCTTGCGCTGGCGGCTTCGCTCGTCGCCAGCACCGCCCGCGCCGCCGACGTCGCAGCCGCGGCGGCCGCCGCGCCCGCGCTCCCCGCCGTCGACCGCAGCGCCCCGCCGCCGGTCACGCCGGCGTCCCCGATGGACGTCCCCGCCCTCGACGTCGACCCGGTCCGTCCCGGCGTGCGCATCCTCTGGGTCCCCGTGCCCGGGGTCCGTCGGGTGGCCGTCACCGCCTACCTGGGCAGCGGCCAGCTCGCGCTCGACGGCGGCTCCACCGCGGCCAACGAGCTGCTCGGCGACCAGTGGTCCGTGGCCACGCGCGGCCACGCCGCCGACGCCCTGGAGCAGGCCGAGACCGACCTCGACGCGTCCCTGTGGGCCGGCCTCGATCTGCGGCATGCCTGGGTGGCGCTGTCGGTGCCCCGCGACGACCTCGGCGCCGGCCTCGACCTGTTCGAGGAGGTGCTCAGGGAGCCCACGTTCCCCGGGCGCGAGCTCAAGCGCAGCAAGACCGACCTGACGATGTGGCTCGGCTCGGCGGCGCCGCACAGCCCGTCCACCGTGGCGGCCTACGCCGAACGCTACGGCTGGTACGCCCCCGACGAGCCCCGCGGCACCGACCGCGTCGACCTCGGCAAGGTGGCCAGCGTCAAGCGGGCCGACCTGGTGCGTCGCCATGCCACGCTGCTGGCCACCAGCCCCATCGACCTGCTCGTCGTCGGCGACGTCGACCGTGCCGCGCTGCGTCCACGCCTCGTCGCCCTGGTCGACGGCCTCGGCGCCGACGCGGCCTGGGCGCCGGCCGTGCCCGCCCATCCGGCCCGCGGCGAGCGCTACATCGGGATCGACCTGCCCGGCATCGATCAGGCGAACCTCGTCGTGCGGTGCGCGGCGCCCCCGTGGAACGCCCCCGACGCCGCAGCGTTCCGCGCCGTGCAGTACGCCATCGGCGGCACGTTCCTGTCCCGACTCAACGCCAACCTGCGCGAGGACAAGGGCTACACCTACGGCGGCTACAGCCGGTGGTACCCCAACGACACCGACGGCGTCTGGTCCTTCCGGGTGCAGGTCGACCAGGCCGTCGTCGGTGACGCCCTGCGCGAGGTGTTCACCGAGATGGACGCGATGATGGCCACCGGCCTCCGCGACGACGAGCTCGCCGCGTTCCGTGTCAGCGAGGTCACTGACTGGAACCTGCTGCTCGGCACGACCGACGACGCGGACAGCGCCTACAGCACCCTCGTCGAGCGCCGGTCCAGCGTCGCTGCGGCACGCGCCGATCTCGCCGCCGGCCAGGCGGTCACGATCGCCGACACCCTCGATGCGGCCCGCACCTGGCTGGGCGGACCGGAGCGCCTGGTCGTCGTCGTCGGCGATCGCAGCGTGATCGCGCCTCAGCTCGACGGCGTCGTGCCCGACGTCACCTGGTACACCCCCGAGCAGGCCGTGTTCGGGCGGCTCGACCCCGTGGAGCCCACGCCGTGACGTCGTCGCCCACCACCACCCACCCTCGCCACACCGCCGCCACGCTCAGCGCGCTGCTGGTGGGCGCCGTGGCGGGCGGGCTGGGCGTGTGGTTCGCCACGGAGCCCGAGCCCGAGCCCGAGCCGCCGGATCTGGTCGAGGTCGTCCGCGACTACACCGACCACGAGCTCGAGGTGGTGTGCCTGCCCTACATGCGCAAGACCGCCACCACGCTCGAAGAGGCCCAGACCCGTGTGGCGGCGCTGGAGTCGCGCATCCGGGAGAAGGAAGACGAGATCGAGACGCTCGAGGACGAGCTGTCGAACCCGCCCGTCAAGGACGGCGCAGAGACGCTCAACACCCGCCTGGCCACCGCCCGCGAGCAGCTGTCCGACCTGGAGCAGCAGCTGGCGCGCGCCCAGGAGGACAAGGTCAAGCTGCTGGTCGACCTCAAGCAGACGCGGGAGGCGCTGGCCGGCACGCGCATCGAGCTCGCGGCCAGCGAGGCCCGGGTCGTCGAGGCCAAGCAGGAGGCCCTCGATCAGCGGTGGACGTCGTTCGTGCAGAACGCCCAGCTGCGCATCTGTGAGGGCGGCAACGCCGCGGGCGTGCGCCTGTGCCGCGAGCTCGTCGACGCGCGGATGTCGCCCCACGAGAAGCGCTACAAGGACTGCGTCCGCTCCGGCCAGGCGATTCCGGAGGTGCGCAAGGCGCGGCGCGGCGAGGAGATCGCCCGCGACTTCACCACCTGGATCGACCCCGACGATCGCACGCTGCGCGATTGGTACATCTACTTCTGCGACCCCGATCTGCCCGAGGCCGGTCAGCAGGGTCGCGACGACTCGCCGTTCGAGCCCACGCCGTTCGACTGAGCGGACGTCGACCTACGACGCCTCGCGGAACTCGCCCGAGGCTGGATCGACGTCGGCGGCGTCGAGCGCGTCGCGCAGCCACGGATCGTCGGCGAAGTCGATCGTGAGCAGCAGCCGCGCGGCTGCGAGGCGGACCGGCGGCAGCGTCGACCAGATCGCCGCGGACAGGAACCGCGCCTCGGCCGCGTCGATGGGCGCGCCCTCCAGCCACCCGCGGCACCGGGCGCAGGCGAGCAGGGTGCGGTCGGGGTCGGGCTCCTCGGGAAACGGCGGCAGCTCGTAGAGCCGGTTGTCGTCCCGCCCCTCGCACAGCTCGCACCGGCCGTGGGAGCGGCGGGTCAGGAGCTTGCCGAGCACGCCGACGGCGGCGCGCTGCTTGGGGCGCTTGCGAGCCAAGGGACACCTCCAGGCGCGCTCCCGGGGCGAGAGCGCCCCGCGACGGCCGGGCGCCCGTGGCGCGCCCCTACTGTGTCACCACGCCGCCGTCGACGATCGGGACGTCCCAGACGGCCTCGAGCATCAGGTGGTCGAACTTGCCTGCGGCGTCGACCATGGTGGCCCAGCTGCGCCCGTAGCTGCCCACCGCAGCGAGCTTCTTGGCCTCTTCGAACGCCGCCTTGGCCTGCCACCACCGCGACATCAGCGACTCGTCGCGGCGCTCCCGCACCAGCTCGCGCACCGCCATCGCCCGGGGCTCGAGGATGTCGAGGTAGGCCTTGACCGTGAGCTTGATCGGCTCGGACGTGCGCACCGAGAACACCTCGTTCGCGCCGACCGTCATCTCGGAGCGCGCGGTGCTGGCCTCGATGAACGCCGTCTTCCAGTCGCCGATGGCGCCGCGCTGCTGGACCACGCGAAAGGCGGTGACGCCGTGTTGGAAGGCGAGCTTGGCCTCGTCGGTGATGTCGAGGCGCCCTTCGCGGACCTCCTTCTTGATCACCTGGACCATCGCGTAGACGGCGTCGGCCTCGGCATCGAGCGACGTCGCTGAGGTCTCGATCGCGGCGACATCGGCGGCGTGCGCAACCTCGGGCAGGGCGACGACGCCACCGCCTGCGAACGCCATGCCGAGCACGAAACCGAGGACCCTCATCACGCTGCCTCCCGTGTCGCGGCCATCCTACCCAAACTACCCGGGCGGGGGAAGTCGGGGCGCACGCGACGCGGCACGGGGCGCGGGGACGATCTCGAGCTCGCCCACGATCACCGCGGGGGCGGTCATCCGGCACGGCGTGCCGTCGGTGGGTCCGAGGCTGCCGTCGTCGCCGCTGGTGGACGACAGGTAGTCCATGGTCACCGGGGGGCCCGCGGCCACGATCTCGCGCAGCACGCGCCGATCGACGCCGGCGAAGCGCGCGCCGCGCACCCGCTCGACGCGTCCGTCGGCGTACAGGCGCTCGACCACGACCGGGTCGGGCAAGCCGTCGACGTCGTCACGGGACCACGCCTCGGGGTCGTCGAGCCAGGCCAGGCTCGGCGCCTGCAACCGGCGCACGACGACGACGTGGTCGAGCCCGTAGGCGGCGGCGGCGCGCAGGGCCTTGCGGTGCAGCGCAGCGAGGGCGAGCGCCCGGTCCGGCACCACCGTGGTGAGCGACGCAGCCCCCTCCGCGCGGTCGGACAGGGAGGCGCGCGCGTGGCCGTTGCTGCCGGCCTCGTCCTTGCGCGGCACCCGCGACGTGAACAGCTCGCGCACGATCCCGTCGCGCACCGCGACCACGGCGCGGGCTGGCACGCCCTCGGCGTCGACGGTGTAGCTGCCGGGATGGTGGGGGTCGGCGGTCGGGTCGTCCGTCACCGTCCAACCATCCGGCAGGACCCGGCGCAGCAACCGCGCCCCGTCGTCACCGCCGCCGAGCTCGCCGAGGAAGCTGTCGAACGGGATGCGGGGGGGCGTGCCGCGCAGCTGGGGCACCAGGAGCCAGCGGAACAGATCCGCGGCGGCCTGGTCCTCGAAGACGACGGGCCCGACGTACTCGTCGGTCCATCGGGGGGCGTCGCCCCAGGCCACGACCTCCGAGGCCATCGCTGCGGCCTCGGCGGCCATCGCGTCGACGGGCGGCAGATCGTCGACCGTGCGGGCCGTCCACAGGCGCTGGTCGGCGAGGCGCTGGCCGTCGGGCGCGACCCACCACGCCGTCGCGCGCACCGTCGCCTCCTGCACGGGCGCCACGCGGCGTAGGCCCTCGGTGTCGAGCGTCCACGACAACCCCCGCTCCAGGCCGACGTCCACGCGACTGACCTCCAACGCACCGGCGCCGGCCATCGCCCCGGACACGTCCAGCGCGAGGGCACGGGCCGCGCCGTCGGGCAGGGCCGGCGTGGCGGGGACGCGCGCGGGGGCGCCGGTCCACCCGGGATCGACCCACACCGCGTCGCCGAGCATCGTGTAGTCCCCCGGATGCTCCGGCGGCAGCACGGCCTGGGCCTGCTTGCGGCTGTACTGTTCGAGGGCGTCCTTGTACAGGCCGTCGACGAGGCGCCACGCGTCGGTGCGCGCGGCGTCCGGGGCGGCGTCCCGCGTCAGGCCGGTCATCCCGAAGCCATCCCGCCAGCCACCGAACCCGGTGTTGTCGTAGGACGGCGCGCCGACCCGGACCTCGGCGCCCAGCAGGTTCAGCGGCCGGGTGCGATCGCCGACGAGCGCGCCGCGGCTCGCGGTGGCCTGCTGGCTGTCGAGGGCGAGCAGCTTGAAGCGGAGCAGGTACAGCGGCGGGCTGTCGGGCAAGGCCAGCCCCTGCTGGGCGCGCGCCATCTCCGTGGCGAGGGCGGTGAGCACGGCCTGTTCGTCGGGGGTGGCCTCCCGGCGTGCGTCACCCTCGCCCGGCACGGCTGCGACGAGCGCAGGCAGCACGCCCAGCAGCGCCAGCGTCCGAAGGACCGTGGCCGCGCGGCTCATGGCGCCACCTCGGCCGCGTCGACGGTGCCGTCCCGTCCGGGCTTGGACAGCAGCGGCGGGCGCTCGCTGCCCTTCTCCTTGAGCTGCATCTCGAGCCGTCGGAACAGCAGGGCCGGCGCCACCGCCGACACCGGCACCCAGCCGCTCTCGGCGCCGCAGACGCCGTTGAACACCGACACGGTGGACCCCGCCGCGACGATGCTCTGGAACGCCGCCAGCGGCGTGCCCACCAGGTCGATGCCGCGGACGAGCTCGTCGGGGCGCCCGTCGACGTAGACCCGCCACGTGCGGCTCGCCCGCACGTTGAAGGCGTTGGGCGTGACCCGCCCGGTCATCGTGAACCCGCCCTCGATCTCGTCGACGATGTAGCCGAAGGCCAGGTGCTGGCGACGGAGCTCGTCGAGGAGCATGGCCCGCAGGCGGGCGTCGTCGACGGTGCGGTCGGCGTGGACGAGCGTGTTGCCCATGCGGGCCGCGGGCGCGTTGCCCGTGCTGCGTCGTCCGTGGCCGTTGGAGTGCGGGAAGGCCGCGAGCGGCGACCGTCCCATCAGGAAGCCGGTGAACACCCCGTGGTCGACGAGCTGGGCGGGCTGGGCCGCGACGCCTTCGTCGTCGTAGGCGTAGGTGCCGTTGAGATCGACGCCCCCCACCTGCCGCACCGTCGGATCGTCGACCACGGACAGGAAGGACGGCAGCACCGGACGCCCCACGTAGTCCTTGAAGGTCTTCCCCTCGGTCTCGTCCTTGTTGCGGTGGCCCTCGACGCGGTGGCCCAGCACCTCGTGGAAGAAGACGCCCGACGCCTTGCCCGACAGGAGCACGGGCCCGGTGTAGGGCCCAGCCCGCGGCGCACGCCGGAGGGCCTCCACCTGCGCGACGAGCGCACGCGCCGCGTCGAGCACCGCCGGACGATCGGGCAGCGCAGCGGGGTCCTCCACGTCGAACGCGCGGAACGCCGACACCCGATCCCCGTCGTCGGCCACCACCGCCGCCTGCAGCGACACCCGCGCGTGGCGGCGTCCGGTCACCAGGCGGGCGCCCTCCGTGTCGACGAACGTGCGGACGGTGCGCGAGGCGTCCAGGGACGCGCTGCTGCTGACCACGACGTCGCTGTCGTCGAGGATCGCGGAGGCGGCGCGCAGCACCTCCTCCCACCCCTCGGCGTCGATCGTGAGCGGCGGGGTGGCGACGTCGGCGATCGCCCCGGTGCGCGGCTCGAAGTCCGGCGCCGGATCCTCCTCGGCCACCCGGACCTGCTGGTTGGCGCGCAGCAGGACGATCCGCTCCCGCGCGTCACGCCAGCGGGCGTCGAGCTCTCGCCACACGGCGTGCTGCAGCGCGTCGGTCTGCCCCGGCCCCGTGTAGGCGACCTCGACCACGTCACGGGTGTCGTCGTCGAAGGCCGAGAAGCCGCGCAGGTTGTGGGTGCTGTCGAGCGCGGCGGTGCCCAGGCGCAGGTCCACGTCGAGCGTGCGGCCTGCGTCGTCGTCTGACGACGCGATCGCCCCCTGCCGCGCGTACACGTGCAGGCTGTCGTGATCCTCGACCGCCACCGCCACGTAGTGCGGGACCTCGCCCTCGACGGTCCACGTGGCCATCGCCGCCGTGAGCTGGCCCGCGAGCACGTCGGCGAGCGCAGCGTCGCCCGCACGCGCCTGTCCTGGCGCGCTCGCCAGGGCCAGGAACCCTCCGACCTTCCACCACCCGCGCACCCGACCTCCCGACGCGACGCCACCGACCGTGGACGACCCCTATTCCCCCACCGGGTTCCCGACCGTGCTCGCGCGCCGCGCCGCACCGGGCACGGCACAATAACGATGGCGGAGGTGCGTTGACCCGACCGATGGACCCGGAGCCGCCGATGCAGGCCTTGCAGACGATGACGGATCGCATCCGTCATCACGACGCACAGCTCCGCGGGTTCCTCGAGCGCCGCGCGCCGGGGCACGGCGAGGAGCTGGCGCAGGAGGTCTGGCTGCGGGTCGCGCGGGCCGCGCCGGACTGCCCCACGGACGCAGCGTTCCGCGCCTACGCCTTCGCCGTCGCCCGTCGTCTCCTCATCGACCACCACCGCCGTCGCTCGGCCCGGGTGCAGCTCGTGCCCCTCGAGGGCGGCATGGACCCGCGCGGCCACGATCGGCCCGACGGCGCGCTCGCCGCGGCCGAGGTGCTGGCGGTGGTCGAGGCCACCCTCGAGGCGATGAAGCCCGAGCTCGCCGAGGTGTTCCGCCTGCGCACCACCACCGAGCTGTCGTTCAAGGACATCGCGGCGCGCCAGGGCGTGTCGATCAACACCGCGCTCGGCCGCATGCACCAGGCGGTCGGCAAGCTGCACGCCGCGCTCGCCGCGCGCGATCATCTCCCGGAGGCTCCCGAACCCTCCGTCCCCACCCGTGGAGTCACGCCATGACGCCCCCCTGCCCTCACGCCCACACCACCACGGTGGCCTGGCTGTACGGGGAGTCGCCCGACGACGGCCACGACCACGCGCTGCACGTCGCCACCTGCGCCGACTGCCAGGCGACCGCAGCGCTCCACGCCGACCTGATCGCGACGACCGCGCCGGTGCTGCCCGCCGTGCGCACCACGACCGGTCCGTCCGCGGCCCGGGTCGCTCGCCATGTCGGCGCGCGGGTCCTGGTCGCGTCCGTGCTGGCGGTGGCAGCGGCGCTCGCGGTGGTGCTCGGCGGCACGCCCGGCGCCGGATCGCCCGCCACGACGTCCGCTCCGGTCGCGCAGGCCCCTCATGGCGCGCCCGCGCGCGGGGCCGCCGTCGACCTCACCACGCCCGACGATCTCGATCTGCGCCTCGATGCCCTGCAGGGCGAGGTCGCCGCCCTGTCCCTGGACTTCGCGTCCTTGTGACGACGCCCCCGAAGGACTCCCCATGCGCCGCCTGATCCTGTTCGCCACCCTGGTGGTCGCGCTCCCGGCCGTCGCCGCGGATCCGCCTCCCCCGCCGCCGCCGCCGCCGCCCCCGCTCGTCGACGACGCGACGGTCGATCGCCTCCGGGAGCGCGAGGCCCAGCTGCTGGAGCGGCTGCACGCCCTCGATCCGGATCGCTACGCCGAGGTCGTCGCCCTCAAGCGCACCAACCCCCGTGCCTATGTGGGCGCGCTCATGCGGCTGGCCCACTTCTTCGATCGCGGCGTGGCGGGGCCGCCGTCCCCCGAGCTGCAGGCCGAGATCGCGGCGCTGCAGGCGATCCGGGCCCGGTACCCGGACGGCATGACCACGCTGTCCGCCGGCGACACGCGCAAGGTGCGCACCGAGGTGGCCGCGATCGCCGACCGGGTGTTCGACCTGCGCCAGGCCGAGCGCCGCCAGCGGATCGACGAGCTGCGTGCCTCCCTGACCGAGCTCGAGGAGGACGTCGCGCGGCGCGATCGCGATCGGAAGGCGCTGATCGACGCGTTCGTCGACCAGTTCCTCCTCGGCCCCGTCGATCTCTGACGCGCGGCGGAATCAGCCCGCTGCCGTCCACGCGGCGCGGGCCTCGTCGAAGCTGGCCCGGGCATCGGCCAGGGCCTCCCGCGCCACGACGGCGTGTCCGTCGGCCAACGCCGACCACACCCGGGCGAGCTGGCGCTCCCCCGCCGAGAACGGGCTGAAGTAGCTCGCGAAGGTGGCCACGCCGTGCCGCGCGACGAGCTGTCCCCGACCGGCGACCACGGGCTCGATCACCACCGCCTGCAGCGTGTCGATCCGGTCCCGGAGCGCGTCGGCCGGCGTGTCCATCTCCAGATCGGCGAGATCGCCGGCGAGCTCGGCCAAGGCCAGGTCGAGCTGATCGAGGCAGCCGATCATGTCGACGCCGCGGCCTCCCGAGGCGTCTGCGGCGTCCGCGGCGTGCTGTCGACGGGCGAGCCCGGCGCCGACGAGGATCAACACCACCCCGATCCCGAACGGCAGACCGCTCTCGTCGAACCACTGCACCAGCCGCAGGCGCGGCCCGGGCAGGCCCTTGTCGTCGACGTAGGCCTGCGCCTTGGCCTTGACCTTCGGGGACTTGGCGTGGTCCTCCGACCAGGCGGCCTGACGGTACCGCACCAGCCGATCGCCGTTGCGCGCACCTGAGGCGGCCGCGATCCCGAGGCCCAGGATCAGGATGAGCAGGGGCAGCACGCGCCGCATCACACACCCCCCATCTGGCTGCCGACCTTGTAGACGGCGTCCGCGAGCGAGGTCAGCGCCTCCCCGATGATCAGACCCGCGGCGAACGGCACCAGCTTCTTGCCGATGAACGCGGGCCCCCGGGCCTTCTCCAAGCCCATCGCGGTGACGCACCCGACGCCGTAGGCGAGCGTGATCGAGAAGGGCAGGTACATCGCGAGACCGACCAGCACGGCGATGCCGCCGATCGGGAACACCGACAGCGCCAGGCCCATCACCGAGCCCGCCACGTACTTGTCGAGCGCAGCGTCGCCGCCGCGCAGCGCGTCCATCGTGGCCGCCAGCGCTTCGCCCTGGGGCGCCGCCAGACAGGACGCCGCGCCGTCGAGGCACGCCTGGCTCTGGGACCCGAACCCGGGGCTGCCGTCGCCGGGGAGCTGCCACAGCAGCACGAGCACCCCGATCGCCACCAGGGGCCCGAGCCAGCAGAGCAGCAGCTGGGCGATCTGCTGATCGCGAGGGCGGGCGCCGACAAGGTGACCGGTCTTCAGGTCCGACATCATGTCGGCGCACTGGTTGATCGCCACGCACACCGCGACCCCGATCAGGACCGCCGCCGTCACGTTGCCCCCGGTGAGGAAGAACATCAGGGTCACCGCGATCAGCGACAGCCCCGACAGCGGGGAGATGTCGGTGTGACCGGTGGCCTGGGCGACGATGATGCCGGCGAGCCCGATCCACACCGAGCCCGCGACCGCGATCAGGAGCGCCTGCCCGATCGTCAGCGAGGCCGACGCGAACGACGCCGCGAGGAACAGCAGCACGAACGACCCGACGGCGCCAAACGCGAGCCACGCCGGGGCGATCTCGTCGCTGCTCACGCCGCGCTCCCGGGCGACCCGCGCCGCGGTGGCCAGCGACGACAAGGCCCCGCGCACGGCGGGGAAGGCGGCGACCACACCGGCGAGCGCCCCGCCGATCAGCAGGCCGATGCCCAGCGGACGCAGCATCAGGCCGTAGATCTCGCCCGCCTGCCAGCCGGCGACGTCCGCGCCCCGCAGCCCCGGCGGCTTGGGGATCCAGTGCAGCCGCACGGCGATCGGTGCGATCACCCACCACGCCAGGATCCCGCCGGCGGCGAAGGGCAGACCCCCGCGCCCGGACAGCAGGCCGGCCCCGAAGTTGGCCGCCGACACGTACAGGGCGAACGGCAGCCACGCCGGCAGGCCGAGCGCGGCGCCGATGTCGAAGTCACCGGGCGCCCACTCCTGCAGCACCATCACGGTGAGCAGCGCCCCCACACCGGCCCCGCCGAGCAGCAGGCGCGCCTGCTCCCGCCCCTCGCCCGGGGCGCGAAGCAGCGTGGCCACCGCCATCCCGCTCGGGAACTTGAGGCGTTCGAACTCCACCATCTGCTTGCGCAGCGGGATGATCAGCACGATCCCCATCAGGCTGCCGGCGATCGCGGAGAACAGGAGCGGGCCGACGGGGATCGACGACAGGCTCGGATCGGTCACCGCCATGATGAACAGGGCGGGCAGCACGAACGTGACGCCCGCGCTGGCCGTGTTGATGCCCGACGCGATCGTCTGGTTGATGTTGTTCTCGACGATCGATCGTCGCCCCAGGCCGCCGCGCAGCACGGCGAACCCGAGGATCGCGGCGACGGTGGACCCGGCGAGGCCGAAGCCCAGCTTGAGGTTGATGTAGACGAACGCTGCCGTCAGGAGCACGCCCGTCCCCGTGCCGAGCACCACGGCGGGGACGGACAGCTCCGGGTACGGGCGCACCGGCGTGCTGTTCACGGATCCTCCAGGAGCGGCCGACCCTACACCATTCGCCTCAGCGTTCCCACCGGGCCGTCACCGTTCCGTGACCCGGTCGGGGTCGCCAGCCACGGGGTCGCCGTGGCATGGTGCCGCCCGCTCCCGTCCTGCCGCTCCGGTCGGAGGTCCGCATGCGTCTGCCCTCGCTCGCCCTGCTCACGCCCGCCCTCCTCGCCGCCGCGGCGTGCACGCCCGACGACGTCGACGACCTGCCCGTCGACCAGTCCGTGGGCGGCCTCGGCGACCCGGGCGAGGTCCGCGACAGCGACGGCGCGCTCGTCTACCCGGCCGCCGCCGACGGTCCGGCGTGGCGGGGCCCCGGCGGCCCCACCGTCACGTTCGACGAGGCCGACCTCTGGCAGAACTGCGCCAGCCTGGAGAGCGACCCGGGCGACGTCGACCACCACAACCTGGTGGTCACCTACCGCGGCCACCTGGTGATGCCGTGGGCGCCCGAGTTCGGCGTGTTCGGCGGCGTGTCGCTGTTCGACCTGTCCGACCCCTGCCACCCCGCCCTCGTGGGCAAGGGCACATCCAACACCATGCGCGAGACCCACGCCATGGGCTTCGTCCACCTGCCCGACGGCGACCCTCACGCGGGCGACTGGGCCGTCACCAACGGGCTCGTCGGCTTCAACAGCGGCCTGCAGTTCTGGGACCTGTCCGACGTGGCGAACCCTGTCGCCGTGGCCAACCTGGCCCTCGAGGGCTCGCTGTACCCCGACAGCTACAACCTCGTGACGCTGTCGGTGTTCTGGCAGTACCCCTACGCCTACGCCGCGTCGGCGAACGCCGGCGTGTTCGTCGTGGACGCCACCGATCCGGCGGCGCCGTCCGTCATCGCCCACTACCGCTTCGACCAGGGCCTGCGCGCCGGCGGTGTGTTCGCGCTGGGCAACACCCTGCTCGTCAGCAGCGCCGAGGAGGAGCAGGCCGCGATCCTCGACATCTCGGATCCGAGCGACCCCCAGCTCGTGCCAGGCGGTCTGTTCACCCTGTTCGACAGCGAAGGGGAGCCCCGGGAGGCCTACCACGCCAACCGCGTCGGCAACCTCGCCCTGTTCGCCCGCAAGGAGGCCAGCGGCGGTCCCATCGTCTACGACATCTCCGACCCGTCGAACCCGACGTTCGTGGGCGACGCCCCCGTCCCCGGCAGCGGTGGCTACGTCTTCTACGACGAGGGCTACCTGTTCACCGGCGACTCCGACGCCGCGCACGTGTTCGACGCCACCGACCTGCAGGACATCCGGCTCCTCGGCACCGGCGACCTCGACGGCGACCTCGACACGCTCACGCCCTACGGCAACGTCGGCATCCTCGCGGTGGACGACCCGGGCGACGACCTGCCCGACGGCGGCGCGTCCGCGGTGATGCCGTGGCACACCGAGCCCGACACCCGCGCCCCGGAGGTGCTCGCCATCGACCCGCCCGACGGCGCCACCGGGGTGGCGCTGACCGGGCGCATCGGCATCGGCTTCGACGAGTTCATCGAGCCGAGCAGCGTGTTCGCGGGCTCCATCCGGCTGTGGACCGACGACGGCACGCCCGTCGACGGCTGGGGCAGCGCGCAGGAGGCCACCGCCTCGTTCACGCCCAAGGCGCCGCTGACGCGCGGCACCACCTACACCCTCGAGGTGGTCCAGGGCGGCGTGCTCGACATCAACGGCAACGCCGTGGCCACCACGACCACGACCACGTTCACGACGGTGCAGTGATGCGCGCCGGGCTGGCGACGCGCGCGGCGCTCCTGCTCCTCGGAGCCGGCTGCGGGACGCCGTCCGACCCGGGCGACGACGACACGGCCGACACCACCGACCTGACGCCGGACACCGACACCCCGGCACGGGACGTGTCCGCCGGCGACGACGTGGAGGTCGCCCTCGACACGCCCGCCACGCTGCATGGCGCGGCGACGGGCGACGTGGCCGACGCCACCTGGGACTTCGGCGACGGCAGCACGGCGGACGGCCTCGACGCGGTCCACACCTACGTCGCTCCGGGCAACTACGTGGCGACGCTGTCGGTGCGCTTCGAGGATGGCAGCCGTCGCACCGACACCGCGCGCGTGACGGCCTACCGGCCGGCGAGCGTGCCGCCCCCCGTCGCGGCGTCGCCGCTGGCCCTGGACGCGGCCCGCGACCGCCTGTGGGTCGCGGTGCCCGAGGCCGACCACGTGGCGGTGGTCGACCTGCGCACCCACGACGTCGCGTACGTGCACACCTGCGACGGCCCGCGCACCGTGGCCGTCCACGACGACGTCGCGGCCGTGGCCTGCGAGGAGGACGACACCGTCGCGTTCTTCCAGGCGGGCGCCGCGATCGAGGCGCTGGCCGCCGTCACCACACCGCTGCCCCGCGGCAGCCGCCCCTTCGCGGTGGTCCCCCAGGGCGTCGGCTGGGCCGTCACCGCCCAGGGCACGGGCGACCTGATCCACGTCGACGACGCCTTCGACGTCACCGACGCGGCGGCCTTGGGTCCCGACCCCCGCGCGCTCGTCGTCGACGGCGCAGGCGCTGCGTACGCGACCCGGTTCCGCACCACCGGCACGACCGCCCAGGTGCTCACCACCGGCGCGCCGATCGACCTCGCGCACGACCCCGGCCCCGACTCCGACACCGGCAACCGCGGCGTGCCCACCGTGCTCCGCGCGCTCGCGGCGAGCCCTGACGGCCACACCCTGTACGTCGGCGCCACGCTCGCCAACGTCGATCGCGGCCTGTACCGGGACGGCCTGCCGCTGACCTTCGAGGCCACCGAGCGCGCCACGCTGCGGGTGGTGCGTGACGGGGTGGAGGACTTCGAGGCCCGCAAGCAGCTCGACAACCACGGCGACGTGTCGGCGCTGGCGCTGTCGCCGCGCGGCAACTGGCTGTGGATGGCCCACATGGGGACGGGCACCCTCTCCCGCCTCGACGCCTACACGCTGCGCGCGGCCGGGGTGATCCTCGACGCAGGCCACGGCGTCGACGGGCTGGCCGTCTCGCCCGACGGCGCCACCCTGTTCGTGCACGCCTGGCTCGACCGCGAGCTGCGCGCCTACGACATCTCCGATCCGTCCATCGCCAACCCGCCGGTCGCGTGGCGGGTGGCGACGGTGGCCTCCGAGCCGCTCGCTGCCGACGTGCTCCGAGGCAAGGTGCTGTTCCACGACGCCAGCGACCGACGCCTCGCGCGCGACGGCTACCTGTCGTGCGCCGGTTGCCACCCCGACGGCCGCGACGACGGCATCACCTGGGACTTCACGGACCGCGGCGAAGGGCTGCGCAACACGATCTCGCTGCTGGGCCACGGCGGCACCGGGCAGGGTCCGGTGCACTGGACGGGCAACTTCGACGAGATCCAGGACTTCGAGGGCGACATCCGTCACGCCCAGGGCGGCACGGGCCTGCTGGAGGAGGCCGACTGGCTGGCCACCGAGGACGCGCTGGGCGCTCCCAAGGCGGGGCGCTCCGCCGATCTCGACGCCCTCGCCGCCTACGTCGCGAGCCTCGTGCGCGCCCCGACCAGCCCCTTCGACGCCCCCGCCGGCGCCACCGACCTCGCCGACACCCGGCGCTGCACGACCTGCCACACGCCCGGCCCGTGGACCGACTCGACGCTCGACCAGCGGCACGACGTCGGCACGATCGGCCCAGGCTCCGGGCAGCGCCGGGGCGGCACGCTGGACGGCTTCGACACCCCCACCCTGGTGGGCACGTTCCTGACGGCGCCCTACCTGCACGACGGGTCCGCCCCCACCGTCGAGGACGCGATCCGCGCGCACGATCCGGCCGTCACCGGCGGCTCGCTCGACGCCGACGACGTCGCCGCGCTGGCCGCGCTGGTGCGGTCGCTCTGACCGCGCGCCCGGTCAGCCGATCGGGTGGGCCAGCACCGCGTCGTAGAAGAGGGCCTCGAGCTGGTAGCAGAGGCGCACGGCGTCGGTCGCCGCCTGGGCCGTGGCCCGATCCGGCACGAGGCGTCGCAGCAGATCGGTCGTGGCCCGCTCGGCGGGCTCCAGCGCGTCGTGGAACGCGAAGAAGCGGATGGCCTCGTCCGACAGCCCGACCACCTCCAGCAGGTCGCGCTCGATGCGCCCGCAGATCTCGAGGAAGATGGTCTCGCTGGCCCCGATGCACGCCACCGTCTCGACGAAGCTGCTGCGGCACAGGTGGTAGTAGAACTGGGTGGTGAGGCCGGCGCAGCCCGGGAGCGGGACGACGCGATCGAAGTCGGCGCGGGTCAGGCCCAGCGCGACCCCAAGGTCGACGATCAGGTCGAGCGCGCCCGCCTTGGGCACCAGCTTGCGGATCAGGTGGTCCGCGGCGTCCGGATCGGGCGCCTTGGCGATGGCGAGGCCGTCGAGGCGATGGACCTCGCGGATGAGCCAGGCATCCTGCAGCGCGAACTGCCGCAGGTGCGCCCGCGTGGTGCTGCCGGTGTGCAGGCCCGTCCACAGCGGATGGTCGAGCAGCGCGCGCCGCAGATCGGACAGGTCCTCCGTGAGCAGGCCATCGAGGAACCCCGTCCCCACGCCGTGTCCGTAGCGAGCCGTCATCATCGCCTCCGTCGGGCCGGTGCGCGGCGTGCGTGGCTGCGGGCCGCGTCGGCGGCGTGCTATGGCACGGCCCACCCCCTGGAGCACCCATGTCGCTGCTGCTGAGCCTCCTGCTGGGCACGGCCCAGGCCGCGCCCGAGATGATCCCGATCACCGACGTCGACCTCGTCGGCCGCGCCGCCCCGCTGTTCGACGGCGAGATCTTCGGCGGCGGCGCCTTCAAGCTCGAAGACCAGCGGGGCAAGACGGTGGTGCTGTCGTTCTGGGCGAGCTGGTGCGGTCCGTGCCGCCACGAGCTCCCGGCCCTGTCGGCCTACGCCAAGGAGCACCCCGAGCTCGCCGTGTTCGCCGTCAACGTCGACCGCGACCCGGCGCAGGCCCGCCGCTTCCTGGCCCAGGTGCCGCTCGAGCTCCCCGTGGTGTGGGACAACACCGCGGCCGCCCTCGGCTCGTACGAGGTGGTGTCGATGCCGACGATGTTCGTCCTCGACCGGAACCTCACGGTCAAGTGGCGCAAGGTCGGCTTCTCGTCTGAGCGCGGCCTGTCCGAGCTCCAGCAGACCCTCGCGGAGATGTGACCCGATGTCAGGCTCCACCGACCCGTCGTCCCCCGCCCGCCCGCACCGCCCGTGGGCCCTGGGGCTGCTGATCGTGCTGATGTTCCTCGGCTCGGCCGTGGGCGTCTACATGGCGCGCCACCACGAGGTCGAGCTGTACGGCGGCGAGGCCTACCAGGGCGAGCACCTCATCGGCTGCGAGGAAGCGGCCGGCGTGTCGTGCGACATCGTCAACACGTCCGAGTGGTCCGAGATCCTCGGCGTCCCCACGTTCGCGTGGGCCGTGCCCACCTACCTGCTCATCGCCCTGCTCGCGGGCCTCGCGATGCGCGGCCAGCACCGCTTCAAGCCAATCATCGCCCTGATGGGCGTCGGTGCCGTCGGGTTGTCGGTGTGGCTGTACTACGTCTCGGTCTACCAGCTCGGCTACGTGTGCCTGTGGTGCATGCGACTGTACGGGATCAACCTGTCGATCCTCGTGCTGTCGCTGGTGTCGGGGATCACCCGTGACGACCTGCCGCAGGGGCGCCAGCTCGGCGTCGCCGCCGGTGGGTTCGCCGTGCTCGCCGGGCTCATGCTCGCGGTGCAGCAGGGCTTTCGCGCCCACCTCCTCGACGGCGCGCCCGCCATGGCCGCCCTCGCCGAGGCCACCGACAAGGCCGAGGAGATCTCGGGCGCCGACCCCACGGGACCCGCCCCGGCCCTGGCCTTCGACGTCACCACCGAGGACGGCAACAAGGCACGCATCGAGATCCACCCCGACGACGCCTGGAAGGGCAACCCCGAGGCCAAGGTCGCCATCGTCGAGTTCGGCGACTTCGAGTGCGGCTACTGCAAGCGGGCCAGCTTCCAGCTCCGTCGCCTGTACGAGGCCTACAAGGACGACATCGTCTTCGTGTACAAGAACTTCCCGCTCGACCCGGCGTGCAACCCCGGCGTGAACAACAAGCGGCACGCCTACGCCTGCACGGCCCACTTCGCGGCGGTGTGCGCCCAGCAGCAGGGCAAGTTCTGGGCCTACCACGACCTGCTCTACAAGAACAACCACCAGCTCCACGACGACAACCTGCTCGCCTACGCCGAGGCGGTGGGCCTCGACATGAACGCGTTCAAGGCGTGCATGGGCACCCCCGCACCGCGCGACAAGGTCCGTTCCAACGGCGAAGACGGCCAGGCCGTCGACACGCACGGCACGCCCCGCGTCTGGATCGACGGCAAGCTCTACCGGTCCGGCACGAGCGCCGAGCAGATGGCGCGGGCCATCGAGGCCGCCCTCGGCCACGACGCGTCGCAGGCCGCGCAGGCCGCCGCCAAGATGCGCGAGGAGCTGCCCCGCGTGGTGCCGATCCCCGGCGACGTGCCGCCGATGCAGCACATCGTGCAGGGATCCCTGGACTTCTGGATCGACACCTTTGAGTCGTCGCTCGTCGAGGGCACGGCCGCCTCGGGCAAGCACGAGATCCCCGCCACCAACATGAGCTGGTTCGGCGCCCACGACGCCTGCACCAAGGCCGGCAAGCGCATGTGCACCGAGCAGGAGTGGGTCGCCGCGTGCCAGGGTGCCGAGCCCATCGACGACGACGGCGACGGCGAGTTCGCCGACGACATGATCGAGGGCAACGCCTACCCCTACGCCGACTTCCACACGCCCGGCCTGTGCTGGGACGGCAAGGACGGCCCGCCGGCCAGCCCCGATCAGCCCTGGCGCCCCGTCTACACCGGCGAGATGCCCGGCTGCGTCACCGCCTCCGGCGTGTACGACCTCACCGGCAACGTCGAGGAGTGGGTCGGCGCCACCGAGGCCAGCGCCGTGTTGCTCGGCGGGGCGTTCGACACCGCCGACGACCACGCCCGCTGCTACCGCCGCAACGACACCTTCGGCGCCGGCTACAACAACCAGCGCACCGGCTTCCGCTGCTGCCGCAACCCCTGAACCGGTCGCGGCGATGCCCGTGATCGCGCCGCTTCCGATCGACCCCGTCCTGCCCGCGATCGTCGACGCGGTGCGGGCGGGGCACCTCGTCGTGCACGCCCCCACCGGCGCCGGCAAGACGACGCGTGTGCCCCGCGCGCTGCTCGACGCAGGCGTCACCGACGGTCGGATCGTGGTCCTGGAGCCGCGTCGGGTGGCGGCCCGCGCGGCCGCGGCGCGCATGGCCGAGGAGCTCGGCGAGTCGGTCGGGGAGACCGTCGGCTACCAGGTGCGCCTGGAGCGCCGGGCGAGCGCGCGCACCCGCGTCCTGGTGGTGACCGAGGGCGTGCTGCTCCGCCAGCTGGTCGCCGACCCGTTCCTGGACGGCGTCGGCGTGGTCGTCGTCGACGAGGTCCACGAGCGCAGCGTCGACGCCGACCTGTCGCTGGCGATGCTCCGACACCTGCACGCGCAGGTCCGCCCCGACCTGCGGCTCGTGGCGATGTCGGCCACGGCCGACACGGCGCGGCTGGCGACCTTCCTCGACGCGCCCGTGGTGCGGTCCGAGGGGCGGACGTTCCCCGTCGACGTCCGCTACCTGCCGCGGCCGGACGACCGCGACCTCGAGGTCCGCGTGGCCGACGCGGTGGTCACCGCGCTCGCCGCCCACCCGGGCGATGTGCTCGTGTTCCTCCCCGGCGCGGGAGAGATCCGACGCGCAGCCGCGCTGCTGGCGGGTCGGGTCGGGGACGTCGACGTGGTCGAGCTGCACGGGCGCCTGCCGCCGGACCAGCAGGACCGGGCGCTGCGACCGGGCCCCCGGCGGCGGGTGGTGCTGTCGACCAACGTCGCCGAGACGAGCGTGACCATCCCGGGGGTGACGAGTGTGGTGGACGCCGGACTGGTGCGCACGCTGCAGCACGCACCCTCGCGCGGCCTCGATCGGCTCGTGGTCGTGCCGTGCAGCAAGGCCTCCGCGGACCAGCGCGCCGGACGCGCGGGCCGCACGGCGCCGGGGGTGGCGTGGCGCCTGTGGACCGAGCGCCAGCACCACGCGCGCCCCGACCACGACGCCCCCGAGGTCCTCCGCGTCGATCTGTCCGGCCCGCTGCTCGCGCTGCACGCCTGGGGCGAGCCCGACCCCGCCGCGTTCCCCTGGCTGGAGGCCCCGCCGGCCCACGCGATCGCCGCCGCCGAGGAGCTGCTCACCCGCCTCGGCGCGCTCGACGGGGGGCGTCTGTCGCCCGTGGGCCAGGCGATGGCCGCCCTGCCCGTGCACCCGCGCCTCGCCCGTCTCCTGGTGGCCGCCCACCGCGCCGGCGTGGTGAGCGAGGCCGCCGAGATCGCAGCGCTGCTCGGCGATCGCCTGCCGCTGCGGCGCGACGGTCCCGCGCGCCACCGCAGCGACGACGATCTGGAGGACCTGCGCGACGCGCTGCACCGCCCCGGACGCCACGGCTGGCAGCCCGTGTCGCCAGGGGCCGTCGATCGCAGCCTGCTCGTGGCCCGGCAGCTCGCCGACCGCACCACCCGGGCGCTCGGCCCCGCACCCGCACCGGGCACCCCCGAGGACCTGCGCCGCGCGCTCCTCGCCGGGTGGCCCGATCGCGTGGCCTGCCAGCGAGGCCAGGGGCTGCTGCTGGCCACGGGTCGCGGCGCCCGGCGGTCCCCGCGATCGGCGGTCGACGCCCCGTGGATCGTGGCCGTGGAGGTCGTCGACGACGCGGGCGCGGAGGCCCAGGTGCACCTCGCCTGCGCCATCGACCCGGCCTGGTTGCCCGTGACCACCGCGATCGAGGTCACCTACGACCCCGAACGCGATCGCGTGGTCGGCGCGCGTCGCACCCGCTGGATGGCGCTGGTGGTCGACGCCCAGGAGGGCGTGGAGGCACCGGCCGATGCGGTCCACGCGGCCCTGGTCGACGCGGTCCGTGCCGACCCTGCTCGCGCGCGCCCGAAGGACGACGCCGACCTCGACCGCCTCCTCGGCCGCCTCGCGTTCCTCGCGCGGGTGCGTCCGGACGTGGGCCTGCCCGCTGTCGACGCGGACGGCCTGGCCGAGGTTGCCGCCGAGCTCGCGGTCGGCCGACGCAGCCTCGCCGAGCTGCGCCGGGCGCCGTGGGTCGACGCCGTGCGCGGCCGGCTGACGTGGGATCAGCGCCAGATCCTGGACACGCTGGCGCCGGAGCGGCTGGAGGTGCCGAGCGGCTCGGCGATCCGCCTGGACTACCCCCCCGAAGGCCCACCGGTGCTGGCCGTGCGCATGCAGGAGCTCTTCGGCCTCGCCCGCACGCCCACCGTCGCCGGCCAGCCGGTGCTGCTGCACCTGCTCGCGCCGAACGGACGCCCCCAGCAGGTCACCGACGACCTGCCCGGGTTCTGGGCCCGCGCGTGGCCCGAGGTCCGCAAGGAGCTGCGCGGTCGCTATCCCAAGCACGCCTGGCCCGAAGACCCGCTGACCGCCACGGCGCAGCGACGTCCCGGACGTCCGCCCCAGCGTCCGTGAGCGGCTTCGCCCCGCCGTCACCCACCGTGGCGACGCCTCCGAGCCTGCGCTACCCTGACGCCCTCCGGAGGTCCGCGATGCTCGCCCTGATGCTGGCGCTCGTCGCCAGCACGGCCCAGGCCGGCACGCTGCGCGCGACGGTGCGGATCGACGATGGCCAGGTCACCGTGGTGCGGGCCACCGCGCTCGACGGCGACGTCCCCGCGACCGAGGGCGTGGTCGAGGTGATGGGCGCCGACGGCACCGTGCTCTCCACCGGCGCCCTGCCCCCACTGCTCACGTTCCGCAGCGTGCTCACACCCGACGGCGGGTCGGAGACGGTGCGCGTCGACAGCCCGTGGGCGCGCGTGGCGCTCCCGTGGCCCGAGGGTGCCACCGGCTTGCGGTTCACCGACGACGGCCCGGTGGCGCCGGTCCTCGCCCAACAGGGCTTCGACCCCGGCAACGCCATCGCGGTGCTGTCGTCGGGCCCGTCCGACCGCCGCCTCGATCTGGTGTTCTTCTCCGAGGGCTACGCGGACGGCGAGCAGGCGCGCTTCGACGCCGACGTCGACCGCGTGGTCGACCACATGACGTCGGTGGAGCCGTGGGCCACCTACCAGGGCATGCTCAACACGTGGAAGGTGTGGCTGCCGTCTGCCGACTCGGGCATCGACCCCAGCCCGGACCAGGACGTCGCCGACACGGTGTTCGGCTGCCACTACAACTGCGCGCTCGGCGGGCAGGCGGTGTCGCGGCTGATCTGCTGCGACGAGGAGACCGTCCTCGACGTCATCGACAGCGAGGCGCCGTTCGCCGACGGCGTGATGGTGCTGGCCAACGCCGACACGTACGGCGGCTCGGGCGGCGCCACCTACTCGGTGGCTGCCATGGGCGATCCGGCGTCGCTCCAGGTCGCCGTCCACGAGCTCGGCCACACCCTCATCGGTCTGTGGGACGAGTACCCCTACGGCCTCGAGGGCGACCCGGACGGCTACATCTCGCCCAACTGCGCGCCCCAGGACCGCCCGGTGTCGTGGGGGGCGTGGCTCGACGCCGGCCCGATCGACTGGGAGGCGTGGCACACCATCCAGGAGCTGCCTCCCCGCCAGCGCGGCGACACGGCGTGTGACGGCCGCGACGGCGCCGTGTCGGCCGACATGGTGTGCGCCTACCCCACCTGCTCGTTCTCCAACTGGGTCCGGCCCACCGCCGGCAGCTGCATGATGTACGCCCTGCAGGACGGCTACTGCCCCGTGTGCCAGGAGGACGTGATCAAGGCGCTGTACAAGGCGCTCGACGGCCACGTCGTCACCAGCGCCGACCCCGAGGTCGGCAGCAAGGTGGTCGTCGACGAAGGGCAGGAGCAGCTGTTCACCGTCGACGTCGCCGGTCCCGCCGACGGCCTGCAGTGGACGTGGACGAACAAGGGCAAGACCGTCGGCACCGGCCCGGACTTCGTGCTCGACGGCGACCAGAAGGTGTGCGGCGAGCTCACCCTGACGGTCGAGGACCTCACCGCGTGGGTGCGGGACGATCCGGACGGCCTGCTCGTCAACACCGCCACGTGGGACGTGCGCACCGGCCCCTGCTGCGGCTGTGCGACCGGTGGGCCCTCGCCGGGGGCGGCGCTGCTGTTCCTGGTGCCGCTCGTGGCCCTGCGTCGACGTCGCGCCGCGTGACGACCTCGACCCCCGCGCTCCTCGTCGCCACGCTGGCGGTCGGCCTCGCGATCTCGCTCGTCGGCGAGGGCACCGGTCGACGCGCCTTGCGCGCCATCGGCAAGACAGCGGCCAGTGTGGCGTTCGTCGCGCTGGGCGTCGCACTCGGCCTGCAGGATCTGGCCCCGCACGGCCCCGCCCTCCTCGCCGCGTTCGCCCTGTCGCTGGTGGGCGACGTGTTGCTGCTGTCGGACGACAAGCGGTGGTTCCTCGCCGGCCTGGTCGCCTTCCTCCTCGCCCACGTCGCGTTCGCGGTCGCGTTCGTCCTGCTCGGGCCCGCATGGGCCGCGGTCGGGGCGTCGCTCGTGCCGCTCGCCGGCGCCGTCGCCATCGTGTGGCGGTGGATCGGCGGCCACACCGGACGCCTCAGGGTGCCGGTGATGGCCTACATCGGCGTGATCACGGCGATGGTGGCGCTCGCGACCGGCGTGTGGGCCGGTGTCCCCGGCGGTCTCGGGCTGTTCGTGGCCGCGGTCCTGTTCTTCTGCAGCGACCTGTTCGTGGCCCGCCAGCGCTTCCTCGTGGCGACGCCGTGGAACCGCTACGTCGGCCTGCCGCTGTACTACGCCGCCCAGGTGGTGTTCGCGTTCGCCGCCACCCGGGTCTGACCGGTGCGCCTGCTCGCCACGTCGGATCTGCACGTCAACCACACGGGCAATGCGCAGGCGGTCAAGGATCTGGCCGCCCACCCCGACGACTGGCTGCTCGTCGTCGGGGACGTGGCCGATCGCCTCGAGCACGTCGCCTGGGCGCTCGATCAGCTCAGGCAGCGCTTCGCCAAGGTGATCTGGGTGCCGGGCAACCACGAGCTGTGGTCGGTCGGGCCCGACGCCGACCGGGGCCTGCTCCGCTACGCGCGCCTCGTCGATCTGGCCCGCCGGCTCGACGTCCACACCCCCGAGGACGGCTGGATCCGCTGGCCCGGAGAGGGACCGCCACGGGCGATCGTCCCGATGTTCCTGCTGTACGACTACACCTTCGTCCCCGACGACGTGGGGCCCGACGGCGCCGTGGCGTGGGCCGCGGCGGACGGCATCCGGGCCACCGACGAGGTGCTGCTGCACCCCGATCCGTTCCCGAGTCGGCAGGCGTGGTGCGCCGAGCGCGTCGCTCGCACCGAGGCCCTGCTGGCCACCGTGCCGCCGGACCACAGGACGGTCCTGGTCAACCACTGGACGCTGCGCCACGACCTCGTGCGCCTGTACAGCGTGCCCCGCTACGCCCCGTGGTGCGGCACCACCGCCACGGAGGACTGGCACGTCCGCCACCGCGCGGAGGTGGTGGTCAGCGGCCACCTGCACATGCGGGCCACCGACTGGCGGGATGGCGTCCGCTTCGAGGAGGTCAGCCTGGGCTACCCGCGCCACTGGCACGGCGAGCGGGGCCTGGCGTCCTACCTCCGAACGATCCTGCCCGGCCCCGATGCCCCCGGGCCGCACCATGGCGGCCCGATCTGGCATCGGTGAGCGCCAGGCTCAGCCCTTGGTGTGCATCGACTCGACGGCCTGGGACTCCTCGGCGGCGAGCGCGGCCATCTGGTCCTCGGTCAGGCCACCGGCCGGCATCGGCGCGGGCTTGGTCGCGGCCACGTCGTGCTCGGCGACCACGTAGCGGAACGACCCCGTCTCGAAGGCATGGCTCACGGGCTCCTGCACCGCCCAGGCCGGCAGGTCCTCGTCGTCGGCCGGGTGGTTGACCGCGGGCTGGGGACGCGCGGCGGCGGCCTGGCGCATCATCGCGCGCTGCTTGGCGGGCGACGGGCGGATGGCCGCGAGCGACGAGCTCGCCTCGGACTCGGGGGCCACCGGCGCCTCCGACGGCGCCCGCTCGGAGACCTTGGTCAGCACGAGGCGCGTCTGCGCCACCGCCGCACGGGTGTTCTCCTCGATGCGGATCTGGCACATCGCCAGCTGCGCCTCCAGGCGCATGCGCCCGGCGCGGTCGTTGCCCATGACGTAGCCCATGGCGGCCATGACGACGGCGGCGACGACCGTGCCAGCGGAGCGGAACCCGGTGGCGGCCGCGCCGACGGCGATGCCGACCAACGCGCCCATCATCAGCCAGCTCCACACGATCTTGCGCGCGTCGTCGTAGAGCTGTCGCGCGTGCTGGATCACGACCTCGGGATCGAACTCGACCATGGCCATGGCTGCCCTCTTGTCGACGGGGGGATTCGTCACCATGGTTCATCGTCCAAGGGCCGGGGCCGCTGTAGGCGATCTGGGGTTCGGTACCCGCCCGCGGCCGGGGAGCGCAGATGCGCGGCATCGGAGATCTGATAGGCGTCCTGCGGCTCATGCTGCCCCCGTGGGCGCTCGGGCTGCTGGCCGTGGTCGTGGCCCTGTGGCTCGTGCCGCGCCTTCGCTACCGCACCCGCGCCCGCCAGATCCGCGGCGCCATCCGTCGCATGGTCCGCGCCGACGTCCCCACGCGGGCCGGCCTGTTCGCGTGGACCTTCGAGCTGGCCGCCGACGACGTGTTCCTGCTGGTCGACGTCGCCAACGAGGCCCGCAAGCGCGGCATGAACGACCTGTGGGACCACGCGCTGGCCCGTCTGGACGACCTCGCCACGGGCCGCGGCGAGGCGGAGCGCCTGCGACGCAGCGTGGAGCGGGTGTCGGCCGAGCCGATGCACCCGGTCGAGGCCGCGCTGCGGATCGAGGCGCTGGTCGACACCGGAGCCTATGAAGCGGCGCGAGAGCGGCTGGGGGAGGCCCTGGCGCGCCATCCCTCCGACCCCGGTCTGCAGGCCCTCCACGCACGGATCGCGCAGGCCACGCAGGCGGCGACGACACCGACGGCGACGCCGTCGTCGACCCTGGACGCGGACGTGCACGAACGGTAGGGTGCCGGGTCCCCTCCCCCGGGTGCCGCATGAGCCAGGCCGCCGCCGTCGACGACACGCCCACGCTGCTCGGACACCCCACGGGGTTGTTCACGCTGTTCTTCGCCGAGATGTGGGAGCGCTTCTCCTACTACGGCATGCGCGCGCTGCTCGTGCTGTACATGCTCAAGGGCTTCCTGGCCTACGACGACGGCCGCGCCTACGGCATCTACGGCGCCTACACGGCGCTGGTCTACATGACGCCGTTCTTCGGCGGCATGCTCGCCGACCGGGTGATCGGCCAGCGGCGGGCGGTGGTGCTGGGCGGCGTGCTCATGGCGCTCGGCCACCTCACGATGACGATCGAGACCAACGCCACGTTCTTCACGGCGCTGGCGCTGCTGATCGTCGGCAACGGCTTCTTCAAGCCGAACATCTCCACGATCGTCGGATCGCTGTACGACGGCACCGAGCTCAACCGCGCCGGCGGCTTCACGCTGTTCTACATGGGCATCAACCTCGGCGCGGCGATGGCGCCGCTGCTGTGCGGCTACATCGGCGAGACCTACGGGTGGCACTACGGCTTCGGCCTCGCCACGGTGGGCATGCTCGTGGGCATCGCGGTGTTCGTGGCCCCGGTGCGCATCACCCAGCTGATGATCGGCACCACCGCGTTGGCGTCGGCGATCGCCATGGTGGTCGTCACCGACGGCGTGATCCTGCGCCTCGTCAACGGCTTCGTCGCGCTCGCGCTCGTGGTGGCGGCCGTCGTGGCGCTGGTGGCGCTCAACCGCGGCGGCCTGCCCGACGACGCCGGTCGCATGGAGGTCTCCGGCTCCCGCCTCACCCTCGTCTACGTCGGTTCGGTCCTCGTGGTGCCGCTGTTCGCCCTGCTGGTGCAGAACGACGAGCTCGCCGGCTGGCTGCTGATCGCGCTCGGCGGCCCCGCGATCCTCTACGTGCTGTTCGAGGCCCTGCGCGCCGAGAAGGTGGAGCGCGAGAAGCTGCTCGTCGTGCTGATCCTGATGTTCTTCAGCCTGCTGTTCTGGGCCTTCTTCGAGCAGGCGGGCAGCTCGATCAACAACTTCACCGATCGCAACGTCGACCGGGTGTTCGAGGAGCGGGTGATCGGCCAGGACGAGGTCGGCGCCACCGTCGCGCTCGTGCCCACGCAGGAGCAGCTCGGCTACGCCCACGACGGCGCGCCGTACACGCTCGACAAGCTCAACGCCGCCGGCGAGGGTCCCCAGGACTGGGCCGTCGACGGCAGCCACGTGGGCATGGGTGTGGGCGGCGAGGTGGTGCCGGCGTCGGTGTTCCAGTCGGCCAACCCGATCTTCATCCTGCTGTTCGGCCCCGTGCTGTCGTGGCTGTGGGGCGCGCTCGGTCGGCGCAAGATCGAGCCGTCCACGCCTGTGAAGTTCGCGCTCGGGCTGCTGCAGCTGGGCCTGGGCTTCGGCGTGCTCGCCTACGGCGTGATGCTGTCCGACGGGCGCGGCATGGTGGGCATGAGCTGGCTGCTGCTGGGCTACCTGCTGCACACCACGGGCGAGCTCTGCCTGTCCCCCGTCGGCCTGGGCATGGTCACGCGCCTGTCGCCCAAGCGCATGGTCGCCACGGTGATGGGTGCGTGGTTCCTCGCCACGGCCTTCTCCAACTACCTCGCCTCGTTGATCGCCAAGCTCACGGGTGTGGGCGGCGAGGGCGAGGAGGCCGGCGCCATCCCCGTTCCGCTCGACACCGTGCACGTCTACGGCGACGTGTTCACGCAGATCGCCTGGGCGGCGATCGCCTCGGCGGTGCTGCTGTTCGTGCTGTCGCCGTTCCTGACGCGCTGGATGCACGGCGAGAAGTGATCGCCCCAGGAGCCCCATGGCCACCGACCTCGGCTGGATCCTCGACGAGCTCGCGCGCGACGTGGACATGATCGTGTTCGAGCTCGAGGTGGCGCCGCCCGCGGAGCCGGCGGGCCTCGTCGACGAGCGCCAGCGGCTCCGCAAGCGCCTGGAGCGGGTGCGGGAGCGTCTGCAGGATCTGGCGGCGCGCCAGCAATAGGTCTGGCGGCGCGCCAGCCACAGGTCTGGCGGCGCGCCAGCAACAGGTCTGGCGGCGCGCCAGCAATAGGTCCGGCGGCACGCCAGCAATGGCTCTCGCGGCACGCCAGCCGTGGGCGCAGCGCGCCGCACTGCGCTTTGCGTGTCCGATCGCCTCCCCTGGGCACAGCCTGTGGACAACCTGCGCACATCGTGGGGATGACGTGGGGACGAGCGCGCCCGTCCCCGCGAGAGTGACGGTCCGGCCGGTCCTCGGCACCTGTGGATGGCTGTGGACGAGTTTTCCGCAGCTTTCCACAGGTCGGGCACCACATGTTGTGTCTGGTGCCAGATCGACACACAAGATATTGTGGCTGGGTGCCCAAGCCGGACACCCGCGGGCACGCCCTCTCCCGGAAGTACCACGCGGGTGCGTGCACCCGGTGGCTCGCGCACGCGCGGACCACACCCACCGGCTGCGCACCGGGCGCAGCCGCACGTCCCCCCTCTCCCTCCCGCTGCCAGGAGCCTGTCATGCGCGTCGAGCGCCGGTTCACCAAGGATCTGTCGTCCCCCTACGAAGGCCTGACCTTCGCGGAGCGCAAGTCCGAGATCCGCAACCCGGATGGCTCGGTGGTGTTCCTCCATGCGAGCGTGGTGGTGCCCGACGGCTGGTCGCAGGTGGCCACCGACATCCTGGCGCAGAAGTACTTCCGGAAGGCGGGCGTGCCCGCGGTCACCCGTGCGCGCGACGAGGAAGGCGTGCCGGGCTGGCTGCAGCCGCGCGAGCCCGACGCCGACGCCCTCGGCCGCCTGGCAGAGGCCCAGCGCTTCGGTGGCGAGCACGACGCGCGGCAGGTCTTCGATCGCCTCGCCGGCTGCTGGACGTACTGGGGCTGGAAGGCGTCCATGTTCGACACCGAGGCCGACGCCCAGGCCTTCTGCGACGAGCTCCGCTACATGCTCGCCCACCAGATGGCGGCACCCAACAGTCCCCAGTGGTTCAACACCGGGCTGCACTGGGCCTACGGCATCGACGGCCCCGCCCAGGGCCACACCTACGTCGACCCCACGACCGGCGCGGTGGTCCCCTCGACGTCCGCCTACGAGCGCCCCCAGCCCCACGCCTGCTTCATCCAGTCGGTGGGCGACGATCTCGTCAGCGACGGCGGGATCATGGACCTGTGGACGCGCGAGGCGCGCCTGTTCAAGTACGGCTCGGGCACCGGCACCAACTTCAGCGCCATCCGCGGCGAGAAGGAGCCCCTGTCCGGCGGGGGCCAGTCCAGCGGCCTGATGTCGTTCCTCAAGATCGGCGACCGCGCCGCGGGCGCGATCAAGTCGGGCGGCACCACGCGCCGCGCCGCGAAGATGGTGTGCCTCGACCTCGACCACCCTGACATCGAGGCCTTCGTCAACTGGAAGGTCGTCGAGGAGCAGAAGGTCGCGAGCCTCGTCACCGGCAGCAAGCTGTGCGAGCGCCACCTCAACGCCGTGCTCGGCGCCTGCCGCGCGCCCGGCCTGCACGACGACGAGCGCCTCGACCCCGCCACCAACCCGGCCCTGGCCCAGGCGCTGCGCGACGCCCGCCAGGCCGCCATCCCCGACACCTACCTCTGGCGCACGCTGCAGTACGCCCGCCAGGGCGTGTCCCGCATCGACTTCCCCGTGTTCGACACCGACTGGCAGTCCGAGGCCTACGCCACCGTGTCGGGCCAGAACTCGAACAACTCGGTCCGCATCCCCAACGCCTTCATGGAGGCGGTGATGCGCGGCGAGCCGTGGCACCTCCTCCGCCGCACCGACGGCGAGATCGCGCGCAGCGTCTCGGCCGTCGACCTGTGGGAGGACATCTGCAACGCCGCCTGGTCGTGCGCCGACCCGGGCGTCCAGTACGACACCACGATCAACGAGTGGCACACGTGCCCGGCCGGGGGCCGCATCCGCGCGTCCAACCCCTGCTCCGAGTACATGTTCCTCGACGACACGGCCTGCAACCTGTGCTCGCTCAACCTCACGCGGTTCAGCGACGCCGACACCGGCGCGTTCCACATCGACGCCTACCGCCACGCCGCCCGGCTGTGGACCGACGTGCTGGAGATCAGCGTCACGATGGCGCAGTTCCCGTCGGAGCCGATCGCGCGCCTGTCCTACGAGTACCGCACGCTCGGCATCGGCTACGCCAACCTCGGCGCCCTGCTGATGCTGCTCGGCGTGCCCTACGACAGCCGCAAGGGCCGCGCGATCGCCGCAGCGCTCACGGCCATCCTCACCGGCGAGTCCTATGCCGAGTCGGCCCGCATCGCGTCCGAGCTCGGGCCGTTCGCGCGCTTCGCCGACAACCGCGACAGCATGCTGCGCGTCATCCGCAACCACCGTCGCGCCGCCTACGACGTCGCCCCGTCCGAGTACGAAGGCCTGGCGATCCGCCCGGTCGGCATCGACGAGAAGGACGCCCCGGCCGACCTGCTGCGCGCCGCGCGCCGCGCGTGGGACGACGCCCTGCACCTGGGCGAGCAGCACGGCTACCGCAACGCCCAGGTCTCGGTCATCGCGCCCACCGGCACGATCGGCCTCGTGATGGACTGCGACACCACCGGCATCGAGCCCGACTTCGCCCTCGTGAAGTTCAAGAAGCTCGCGGGCGGTGGCTACTTCAAGATCATCAACGCGTCCGTGCCGCCCGCGCTGCAGCGCCTGGGCTACACGCCCGACCAGGTCGACGCGATCGTGCGCTACGCCACCGGCGCCGGCACGCTCGCGGGCGCCCCGGGCGTCAACCACGACACGCTCGCTGCCAAGGGCTTCGGCGCCGAACAGCTCGCCGTGATCGAGGGCCAGCTCAAGGCCGCGTTCGACATCAAGTTCGCGTTCAGTCCCTACACGCTGGGCAAGGACTTCTGCGTGTCCGTGCTCGGCCTGACCGACGCCCAGATTGCCCAGCCCGGCCTGGACCTGCTCGAGGCCATCGGCTTCTCGCGCGAGGCGATCGACGCCGCCAACCAGTACGCCACGGGCACGATGACCGTCGAGGGCGCGCCCGGCCTGCAGCCTGCGCACCTGCCCGTGTTCGACTGCGCCAATCGGTGCGGTCGCATCGGTCGACGGTTCATCGCCGTCGACGGCCACATCCGGATGATGGCGGCGTCCCAGCCGTTCGTGTCCGGCGCGATCTCCAAGACGATCAACATGCCCAACGAGGCCACGATCGACGACGTCAAGCACGCCTACGTGCTGTCGTGGCGGCTGGGGCTCAAGGCCAACGCGCTCTACCGCGACGGCAGCAAGCTCTCGCAGCCGCTGTCGTCCGTCGTGGCGGCCGACCTGTTCGCCAACCTGGACGCCGTGCCGCTCCCCGGCGCCACCGTGCCGCTCGCCGCCTCGCCGGCCGAGCAGGTCACCCAGCTCGCCGAGCGGGTGGTCGTCCGCTACCTGTCCAAGCGCCGTCGCCTGCCGGACCGCCGCCACGGCTACACGCAGAAGGCCGTGGTCGGTGGCCACAAGGTGTTCCTGCGCACGGGCGAGTACGACGACGGCTCAGTCGGCGAGATCTTCATCGACATGCACAAGGAGGGTGCGGCGTTCCGCTCGCTGATGAACTCCTTCGCCATCGCCATCTCGATGGGCCTGCAGCACGGCGTGCCGCTGGAGAAATTCGTGGAGCAGTTCGTGTTCAGCCGGTTCGAGCCGAACGGCATGGTGCAGGGCCACGACCGGATCATGATGGCCACGTCGGTCATCGACTACATCTTCCGCGACCTGGCCGTGAACTACCTGGGGCGCAACGACCTCGCGCACGTCTCCGAGGAAGACCTCCGCCACGACGCCCTGCACGACGCCGGCGCCGACGAGCCCGAGTGGAAGGAGGAGCAGGAGGTCGCCGTGCGTCCGGTGGTGGTCGGCGCCCCGATCGACGTCGACGCCCCGCCCGCCGCAACAGTCTCGGCCATCCGCCCGGCCGCGTCCTCCGAGCGCGCGCAGGGTGCGGTCTACCTGGCGTCCGGTGCCGGCGATCGCAAGGGCCTGCAGGCCATCCTCGACGCCAAGGCGCAGGGCTACGAAGGCGTGCCCTGCGACGAGTGCGGCGCGATGACGATGGTGCGCAACGGCACGTGCCTCAAGTGCATGACCTGCGGGTCCACGTCGGGCTGCTCGTAGGCCCCGAGGGGGGTCGGCGGGGTGGTCGACCGCCCCGCCGCCAGCGCCCACGGCTCACGGCGTCGGCGGCGCCTCGGCGGCGGGCGCCTCGTCGGAAGGAGCGACAGGAGCGTCCGGCGGCGCGGGCGCGGCCTCCGGCTCGGGGGCCGTCCCGGGTGCCGCCCCAGCGTCGTCTGCCGCCACGCCCAGGCGCGCCTGCTCCGTCTGCCACGCAGCACGCCACGCGTCCTGGGCCTGCCGGGCCTCGGCGATGAGCGGCTCGCGGGCGGCCTCGTCGGTGACCTCGCCACGGGCGTAGCGTGCGAGGATCGCCTCGAACGTCGTGAGCGTGGCGGCGGACGTGTCGAGGTAGGCGGCGCGGGCCTGGCGCTCGGCGTCGGGCAGGGTGGCGCCCTCGAGTGCCGTGCGTCGCGCGTCGAGCTGGGTGCGCGCCAGCGCTGCCCGCGCGTCGATCGTGCGGTCGCGCACGAGCACCGGGTCGATGCCCTGATCGAGGGCCAGACGGGACAGGAAGTCGTGGACGGCGCCGATGCCGTTCTCGTCGCTGTGCAGCGCGCGCTCCCACGCGTCCTTGTCGTCGCCGCCGAAGCGGAGTTCGTAGCCGCGCAACGGCTCGGACCGTGCCTTCTCGGCGCGCTCCGCGACCTTGGAGAGCGTGTCGTCGAGGTGCCCGATCGAGCTGTCGACCATCGACGCGCGCTCCGCGTCGTCGAGGACGGCCACCAGGAAGTCCGCCTCGTCGCCGAACGCGGCGAGGGTGCGGAGCAGCTCGTCGCCCTGGCGCGCCGTGCCCGTGAGCTCCTTGGCGCGGGCATCGTAGAGGCCTGCGAGCGGGTCGCACGCCGCGTGGAACGCGCTCGCCGTCAGCGCCGTGCCCGCAGCAGCGCCCGCGAGCGCCTCGTGGCAGGCCGGCTGGGCGGCGAGGGCGGCGTTGGCGAGTCCGACCACACCGGTGGACGTGGAGGCGTCGACCTGCGGGGTCCACTTCGCCTTGGTGGCGGCCGCGTCGTCGCCGCCACCCATCCCGCATCCCCACACCTGGAGGACGGCGATCCACACCCAGCCGGTCATGCCCACCTCGCGCGCCGGTACCGTAGCATCCCGGGGTCGACGTGACCCGAATGCAGCGCGCCCGCCGACACGAGGTCGACGGGCGCAGCGTGGTGAGGATCCTGCGGGCCCCGCGATGCCGCGAAGCACGTCCGTCGACCGACGTCAGTCGGCCTTGACGTAAGGCAGGAGCGCGATCTGGCGGGCGCGCTTGATCGCGTTGGCGACCTGACGCTGCTGCTTGGCCGTGAGGCCGGTCGCGCGACGCGGCAGGATCTTGCCGCGCTCCGTGAGGAAGCGCTGGAGCCGGCGCACGTCCTTGTAGTCGATCTCTTCGCCCACCTTCAGCGGCGAGCTCTTCCGTCGAGCCATGGGGTACCTCGTGTTCTCGGTCTGTACGGTGGCCGGTCGGAGCCGGTCCACGAACACGCGTCGACACCATGCCGACGCCCTGAGCCGGCGCGGGGTAACGCGAACCGACCCCGGCGTCACGCGGTGAGGGGCTGGCAGTCCGGACACCAGAAGGTCGAGCGCCCGGCGTGCACCGCGCGCACGACCGTTCCACCGCAGCGCGGGCACGGCTGCCCGGCCCGGCCGTAGACCTCGAACGGGTTGTCGCCGCCGTCGCTGACGTAGACCACCTCCTCGTCCTCGGTGAGCGCCAGGGTGTGACGGAGCTGTTCGGGGATCGCGCGAGCAAGCCGCGCCCATGCCGCCGGCGACACGGCGTGGCAGGGCGTCTCGGGATGCAGACCGGCCCGGTGGAGCGCCTCCGCGGCCTGGATGTTGCCCACACCGGCGAGACGGCCCTGGTCCATGAGCGCCACCTTGATCGCCCGTCGCCCCGGCAAGGCGGCGCGCAAGGCGGGGCCGTCCGGCGCGGCGTCGAGGGCGTCGGGACCGAGGCCGCGGGACAGCTCCACCGCGAGCGCGTCGGCAGGCAGCGGCACCACGCAGCCGAACCGGCGGCTGTCGTCGAACCACAGCGTCGCGCCGTCGTCCAGCGTCCACCCCACGCGCGCGAACCGGGGCACGTCGCCTCCGCCGCGGCGCACCCACCGCCCGGTCATGCCCAGGTGCAGCAGCACGCCGTGGTCGCCGAACCTCCACGCCAGCCGCTTGCCGTGCCGCTGCAACGGTCCGCACGGCGCGCCGACCAGCGGATCGAGGCCGCGGGCGGCGGCGTCCGATCCATCGGACGGACGCGTGGACCGCACGGACCGCACGGCGCCCGCATCCGGCACGTGCACCGCCACCACCCGCCGTCCCCGTCCCCACCGGGCCAGGTTGCGACCGCACGCCTCGACCTCGGGAAGCTCGGGCACATCTCCTCCCGGGTCGGCACGCGGACGGCCGATCGTCGCGCCCCGTCACCGCCTCGGTGCGCCTGGGCGCGTCGCGCTATCCTGCGGCGACCGCCCTGGAGGCCCGATGTACCTCGTGAGCGACAGCTTCGCGCACCTCGCCTGGATCCCGGAGGCCTTCGCCTTCGGCAAGCACCACGCCACGGACCACTTCACGTTCGCCGGCAACCGCAACCCCCACCTGCGCTGGGGCGACGTGCCTGCGGCCACGAAGTCGTTCGCGGTGCTCTGCTACGACGACGACGTCCCCAGCCGGGGCGACGACGTCAACCAGGAGGGCAAGGTCGTCCCCGCCGACCTGCCGCGCGTCCGCTTCTGGCACTGGATCCTGCTCGACGTCCCGGCCGACGTCCGCCAGATCGCCGCCGGCGCGTTCGCCGACGGGGTCACGCCGCACGGCAAGCCCGCCGACCACGGCCCCTACGGCACGCCCGGCATCAACGACTACACCGGCTGGTTCGCCGGTGCCGAGGGCATGAAGGGCCAGTACTACGGCTACGACGGCCCGGCGCCGCCGTGGAACGACAGCCGCGTGCACGCCTACCGCTTCGAGGTTCTCGCCCTCGACGTCGTCACCACCGGCATGCACGGCAGCTTCGACGGCGCCAAGGCCTGGGCGGCCCTCGACGCGCACGTCCTCGACAAGGCCACCCACGTCGGGCTCTACGCGATCAACCCCGCCGCGCGGGCCGCGCACGCCGCCACGCTCGCGTAGCGGCGGCGACCGTCGTCCGCCCCCGGGCCGTCAGCCCGGCAGGGCGTCGGCGATACGCGCGGTGACGGCATCGGGCGACCCGACGCCGTCGACGCGTCGCACCAGGCCCTTCGCCTCGTAGAACGGCACGATCGGCGCCGTCTGCGCGTGGTAGGCGGCGAGGCGCTTGCGCACGGCCTCCTCGGTGTCGTCGGGCCGATGCACGAGCCGGCCGACCACGTCCGCCGGCGGCGGATCGTAGGTGAGGTGGTAGATGCGGCCCGTCTCCGGGTCGGAGCGTCGCCCGACGATGCGCTCCTCGATGAGCCCGTCCGGCACCTCCAGCAGCACCACGGCGTCGAGCGCGATGCCCTCGCTGTCGAGCATCTGGTCGAGGGCCTCGGCCTGCGCCACGGTGCGGGGGAAGCCGTCGAGCAGCACGCCCTTCGCCTGGCAGTCGGGCTCGGCGAGGCGCTCGCGGACGATGCCGACGATCACGTCGTCGGGAACGAGCTTGCCGTCCGCCATCAGCGCGCCCGCCATCTGACCCATCGGCGTGCCAGCCTTCACCGCGGCCCGCAGCATGTCGCCGGTGGAGACGTGCGGGATGCCGTAGCGCTCGACGAGGCGCGCGGCCTGGGTGCCCTTGCCCGCGCCGGGCGGGCCGATGAAGATCATGCGCATGGTGACTCCTGACGTGGGCGGTGCGCCTACCATCCCGCGCACCGGACGTGCCACCCACCGGTCCAGGGTTGCCACGCCACGCGGCACGCCAGCGACGTGACGGCGTGTGCCGGTTAGCCGAGCCCCTCCCGGCCCCGGTCGACTCGTCAGGCCGAACCTCGCGGAGCCCCGGTGACCGACCCCTCCTCCGGCCTCGTCGTGCGCAGCCTGTCGCGTCGGTTCGGCCGGCGGTGGGTGCTGGCGCGCGTGAGCCTGGAGGTGCCGCGCGGGTCCGCCCTGATGCTGCTCGGCCCCAACGGGTCGGGCAAGACCACGCTGCTGCGCTGCCTCGCCACGGCGCTCAAGCCCCACGACGGCGGCGCCACGTTCGACGGCGTGCCGTTGTGGCCGGAGCGCCACACCCTGCGTCGCGACATCGCGCTGTTGTCGCACGCCACGGCGCTGTACGACGACCTGTCCGCGCGCGAGAACCTGTCGGCGTGGGCCCGCATGGGCGCCTACGACGCCGACGTCGACGCGCTGCTCGCCCGGGTGGGGCTCGCCGACACGGGCGCCCGCCCCACGCGCGATTTCTCGGCCGGCATGAAGCGACGCCTCGCGCTGGCCAAGGCGCTCGTCAAGACCCCGCGCCTGCTGCTGCTCGACGAGCCCTTCAGCGCGCTCGACCCCCACGGTCGTGCCCTGATGGGCGACGTGATCGACGAGATCCTGGACCGCGGCGCCACCATGGTGCTCACGACCCACCACCCCGGTCTCGGTGCGCGCTTCTGTCCCCAGGCCGTCCGCCTCACCGACGGGCAGGTCACCTGGCGCGGACCGTCGTCCGAGGCCCAGGTGCATGCGGGGGACGCATGAGCTGGCTCTGGCAGGTCCCCGCCGTGGTCGCCAAGGAGCTGCTCGTCGAGTGGCGCGAGCGCAGCCGTGTGAGCGGGCTGTTCTTCTACAGCTTCGCGCTGCTGCTCATGGTCGCGTTCGCGATGCCCAACACCAAGATGCTCGCCGACATCGCCGGCGGCGCGCTGTGGCTGGGCCTGCTGCTCGCGTCCACGCGGAGCCTCGACCAGTCGTTCAAGGTCGAGCTCGAGAACGGCGCCCTCGAAGGCCTCGTGCTCTGGCCCGTCGATCCGCTGGCGCTGTACTACGGCAAGGCCATCGCCAACACGCTCGTGCTGTTGCTGGTGGCGGCGGCGATCGTGCCGCTCGTGATCGTGCTGTACCACCCCGAGATCAAGGGCGACCCCTGGCAGCTCGTGGGCATTCTCGTGCTCGGATCCGCAGCGCTCGCGGCGCCCGGCACGCTCGTGGCCGCGCTCACGGTCCAGGCCCGCGGCTCCAGCGCCCTGCTGCCGATGCTGCTGTTCCCGCTGGTGGTCCCGGTGGTGCTGGCGTCGGCCCGCGCCACAATGCTGCTGTTCGACGGCGACCTGATGGGTCAAGTTGACGACTGGATGATGCTGCTGCTCGCGTTCGACCTCGTGCACTGGTCGCTGGACGGCCTGCTGTTCACGCGCATCGTCGACGAAGGGTGAGGAAGCCATGCCCCCGATCGAATCCCTCCCGATCTCCCCAGGCGCCGCCGTCGGTCTGGTCGCCCTGGTCGCGATCGTGGTCGCCAACCAACGCGCCGGCCGCACGCCATGGGCGCTGCCGCGGTGGGAACACGCGTTCGGCCTCGTCGGCCTCTGCACGATCCTCAACGGCCAGTACATGGGCCTGTTCGAGGCGCCGCGGGAGCGGATGATGGGCGAGGTCGCCCGCATCCTCTACGTGCACGTGCCGTCGGCCTGGCTCACGATGGTCGTGTTCCTGTTCACGTTCCTGTTCGCCGTGGCGTTCCTGTTCACGGGCCGCAAGGTGTTCGACCAGCTCGTCGAGGCCACGATCGAGGTCGGCGTGGTGCTGGCGATCCTGCTGCAGTGCACCGGGATGCTGTTCGCCAAGCCCACGTGGGGCATGTACTGGGACTGGGACCCGCGGCTCGTGTCCACCGCCGTGATGACGCTGTCGTTCATCGGCGTGCTCACGCTGCGCAGCCTGGTCGTCGACGCCGATCAGCGCGCCACCTGGACGTCGGTGGGCGCCATCCTGGCCAGCACGAGCATGGCGGTCACCTACTACAGCGTCCAGTGGTGGCGCTCAGTCCACCAGATGCAGTCGAGCCCCGACACGGTGGCCAAGCCCATCGTGCTGGTGCTGCGCATCAACGCCTTCGCGCTGTTGTTCCTCACCGTGTGGTTCGTGGCACGCCGCTGGCGCATCGCCGCGGCACGCGCGCGGGAAGACGAAGCACCGCCGCTGCCCGAGGAGGTGCTGGCATGACCCCCGAGACCGTCGGCTCCGGTGTGATCCAGGGGGGGTGGGAGTACATCTATGCGGCCTACGCCCTCTCCTGGGTGATGCTCATCGGATACACCGCGAGCCTGTGGTTCCGTGCGCCTCGAGGAGGTGAGGAATGAACGAGCACGCCAAGCGCCGCCTGTTCGCCCTGGGCGCCCTCGCCATCGGCGGGGCTGCGCTGTTCTGGGTCTCCGCCGGCCAGATGGGGGAAGACCTCGTCTACTACTGGTCGCCCACCGAGCTCCTCGAGCACGGCGCGTCGGCCGAGGGCGCCACGGTGCGCATCATGGGCATGGTCGAGCCCGGCAGCACCGAGTGGTCGCCGTCCGATCAGCGTCTCGCCTTCCGCATCACCGACGGCGCGCAGACGATCGCCGTCCTGGGCCAGGGAGCCCCCCCGCAGATGTTCCGCGACGGCATCGGGGTGGTCGTCGAGGGTGAGCTCGGCTCCGACGGCGTGTTCCACTCCGACACCGTCATCGTCAAGCACAACAACGAGTACAAGCCGCCGGCCGAGGGCGAGATGCCCGAAGAGGTCTACAAGGCGCTGATGAAGGACGACCCGGAGGCAGCGCAGCGCGCGTCGCTCGCGGCCCAGGAGGGCTCGTGATCCCCGAGCTCGGCACCGGGCTCGTCCTCGTCTCGCTCCTGTTCGCCACCTTGGGTGCCGTGCTGGGGTTCTGGGCCGGGGCGCGCCGTCACCTCGGGGCGTGGGCGTGGGCGCGACGGGCGGCCTACGCGTTCGCCGGCTGCATGCTCGGCGCCAACCTGCTGATGGTCTACGCGCTGCTCTCCCACGACTTCAGCGTGAAGTACGTGGCGGAGGTCGGCAGCCTCACCACGCCCACGATCTTCACGATCGTGTCCCTGTGGGCCTCCCTGAACGGCTCGATCCTGTTCTGGGGCGGCATCCTGTCGGTCTACGTCGTCGCGTTCCTGTTCTTCAACGGCAACCGCCACCGCGAGTACATGCCGTGGACGATCGCGATGCTGCTGTCCAACAGCGTGTTCTTCGCGCTGCTGGTGTCGAGCGTCGCCAACCCGTTCGCGCGCATCAGCCCCGCGCCGATGGACGGCCCGGGTCCCAACCCGCTGCTCCAGAACCACTGGCTGATGGCCGTCCACCCGCCCACGCTCTACATGGGCTACGTCGGGATGGTCGTTCCCTACTCGATGATCTGCGCAGCGCTGTTCGCCGGTCGCCTCGACGCCGGCTGGATGGTGCCGCTGCGTCGCTGGATGATGATCCCGTGGACGTTCCTGTCGGTGGGCATCGTGCTCGGCGGCTGGTGGTCCTACGGCGTGCTCGGCTGGGGCGGCGCCTGGGCGTGGGATCCGGTCGAGAACGCGAGCTTCCACCCGTGGCTCACCGGCACGGCGTTCCTGCACTCGGCGATGCTGCTGCAGCGGCGCGGCGACCTGCGCATCTGGACGCTCATCCTCGGCATCGCCACGTTCCTGCTCACGCTCGTGGGCACGTTCATGACGCGGTCGGGCGTGTTCAACTCGGTGCACTCGTTCACCCAGTCGTCCATCGGGCCCGTGTTCCTCTACTTCATCGGCATCGTGCTGGTGTTCAGCATCGTGCTGCTGGCGGTCCGCGAGCACCTGCTCGTCATCGACCAGGACCAGCAGGCCCGCACCACGCTGATGTCGTCGATGTTCGGCAGCCGCATGCACCCGCTCGGGCGCGAGTTCGCGATCCTGCTGCAGAACGCCGTGTTCACCACGTTCACGTTCACGGTGCTGCTCGGCACGCTCTACCCGCTGATCGCCGAGGCCCTCCAGGACCGCAAGGTCAGCGTCGGCGAGCCCTACTTCGACCGCTGGGGCCTGCCGCTGGGCCTGCTGCTCGTCTTCCTCATGGGTGTCGGACCGGCGCTGCCGTGGGGCCGCCTGTCCCCGCGCAGGGCGATGGAGCGCCTGCTGCCCCCGGTCGTCGCCGGCTTCGTGTTCACGGTGCCGTTCCTCCTCAACGGCATCGACAAGCCCTACACCCTGCTCGCGCTGTGGCTGTGCGGCTTCGCGTTCTGGGCCAACTTCAACGAGTTCGTCACCCCCGTCCGCCAGCGCATGCGGTCCAAGGGTGAGGGGCTGCCCACCGCCGCCACGCGGGTGTTCCAGCGCACGCGCCGTCGCTACGGCGGCCACATCGCCCACTACGGCGTGGTGCTGGCCGTGATCGCGCTGGCGATCTCGAAGGGCTACAAGACCGAGCAGGACGTCACGCTCACCCCGGGCCAGACGATCGAGACCGGGCGCTTCACCGCCACGTTCACCGACGCCAGCACCGTCAAGGAGCCCCACCGCACCGCGGTCGTCGCCCACTTCGCGATCACCGACGGCGGTGCCGACGCGGGCACGCTGGAGCCGCGCCTGAACTACTACCCCCGCCAGCGGGAGCCGATCTTCACGCCCGCCGTCCACGAGACGCTCACGTCCGACTTCTACCTGTCGATCGTCGAGCTGGAGCCGGAGGGCAAGTACGTGGTCCTCCGGGTGATCACGATGCCGGGCATCTTCTGGCTCTGGCTCGCTCCGGTGTTCATCGCGCTCGGGTCCATCCTCGCCATGTGGCCCACGCGCCGCACCGACGCCGCCGCCGCGCCGGCCGCCCTGCCCGCCGGGAGCCGCACCGCATGAGTCGAGGGTCGGTGCACCGCCCCGACCGCCGGCGCCAGCGCCGGGGACGGGTCAACCTGTTCGTCCTCGTCGGCGGCCTCGCGGTCATCGTGCCGCTGCTGGTGCTGTTCGCGGTCAGCTTCGGCAACGACCCGCACGAGGTCCCCAGCGTGCTCGAGCACACGCCCGCGCCGCAGTTCCACCTCCAGGACCTCGACGGAAAGACCTGGGACCTCGCCAGCTTGCGCGGCAAGAAGGTGGTGCTCAACTTCTGGTCGACCTGGTGCGTGCCCTGCCGCCAGGAGCACCCGCTGCTGCAGCAGGCCGCCCGGCTCTACCCCGACGTCGTGTTCCTCGGTGCGGTCTACTCCGACGAACCCGCGAAGTGCCGCGCCTACCTCACCCGCGAGGGCACCGCCTACGCCCACCTCGTCGACCCCGAGGGCCGCCTCGCCATCGACTACGGCGTGGCCGGCGTGCCCGAGACCTACTTCATCGACGAGAGCGGCGTCATCGCCCACAAGGCCGTCGGCCCGGTGAGCGCGCCCCTCATCCAGAGCCTGCTGGGCCCGCCGCAGAGGTCGATGTGAGGCCACTCCTGCGCCTGTTCGCCGTCCTCTGCGCGGTCGGCGTGGCCACGACCCGCCCCGCCATCGGGCAGGACGGCGCGCCCGCTGGATTCACAGCGGACGTCCCCGCCGACGACGACGCGGGTCAGGGCATCCCCGGCCTGCCGCCCGGTCCGCCGCCGCCTGCGGATCAGGTCGACCGCATCGCCCGCGACATCGGCCTCGGCCTGCGGTGCCCGGTCTGCCAGGGGCTGTCCGTCGCCGACTCCACGTCGTCCGCCGCGGTGATGATGCAGCGGCGCATCCGCGAGCTCGTCGCCCAGGGCTACGACCGCGACGACATCAACGACTTCTTCGCGTCGAAGTACGGCGAGTGGGTGCTGCTCCAGCCCCGCAACGGCGGCCTCAACCAGCTCGTCTGGATCGGCCCGCTGCTCGCCTTCGGTCTCGGCCTGATCGCGGCCAGCTCGATGCTCGTCCGCCGCGACGACGACGAGGGCCCCGACACCGTCGTCAGCGACGCCGCGCGGCGTGGTCCCGACGGGGACGACGTCGAGGACCCCCACCTCGCCCGCCTGCTCTCCGAAGTGGACGATGACTGACGAGGCCCACGATGACTAGCTCGGCGGTCCGCACCGTCCTGACCGTCCACGCCGCCGCGCTCGTCGCGATGGGGCTGGGCCTGTACCTGGCCGGCATGACGGTCGACGAGGCGCGCGACAGCGCGTGGGCCGTGCCCTTCCTCGTGATCAACGTGGGCGTGCTGCTCGGCAACGGCGCCATGTACTGGCTGCTGCGCCAACCCGACGCCGCCGGTCGCCTCGCGCTCGAAGGCCGACGCGAGGACCTGGAGGACAGCCGCCAGGTCGTCGTCGAGCAGCTCAAGGCGCTCGAGGCCGAGCGCGACAAGCTCTCGTCGGAGGACTACGCGCGCGAGCGCGCCGAGCTGCTGGCGATCGGCACCGAGGCCCTGCGCGCCCTCGACGACGAGCCCCACCTCGGCCCGGCCACCGTCGTGCGCGAAGGCCGGCCGCCGTTCGAGCTGGCCGACGGCGGCTTCCCCACTGCGGGCGGTGCCGCCACGTCGCCCGCCACGTCGCCGCCCACCCTCGGTCCGATCGACGCGCTGGCCATGCGCATGGAGGCCGAGCGCCGCGCGGACCCCGTCGCGTTCGATGCTGCCCTGGCCCGGCTCGGCATGCCCACGGGGTCGGGCGGCATGTCTGGCGAGTGGAAGGGCGCGCTGTACACGCTCGGCGTCGTCGCCCTCGTCGGCGTCATGTACACGATGGCCGCCGGCGGCGCGCGCGACCGGGCGCCCGGGATGACCATGACCGGCGGCGACCAGACCATGCCGAGCGGCCCCGCGGTCGAGGGCGGTGCGCCGGCTCCGCCGATGCAGACCGACCCGCGCATCGCCGAGCTCCAGAACCGCCTGGTGGCCGACCCCACCGACCTCGACGCGATGAACCAGGTCACCGAGCTGTCGATCCTCGCCAAGGACTTCCGCACGGCGATGGACATGAACACGCGCGCGCTCACCCAGGCCCCCGACGACGCCGACGCCCACGTGTTCCACGCCCTGCTGCGCGCGGTGATCGGCCAGCGGGACGAGGCCTTCGCCGAGCTCGACCAGGTGATCGAGGGCCACCCCACCAACGTGCTGGCCCTGGTCTACCGCGGCATCCTCTCGGTCGACGACGACCCGGCGCGGGCGGTCGAGGTGCTGGAGCGGGCGTCTCAGCTGGACGACAGTCCCCAGGTCACCGAGCTGCTCGCGCGAGCCCGCGCCGCAGCATCGGGCGCACCCATGGCGTCGATGCGTCCGTCGCCGGGCATGGCGGCCCCGCCGGGCGATGCGCCGCCGGCCGACGGACAGGCCGAGGTCCTCGTGGCCGGCACGATCGAGCTCGCCGACAGCGCAGCGGCGTCCGGGCAGAAGCTGTTCGTGTCCATCCGCGCACCGAGCGGCCCGCCGATGCCGCTCGCGGCGCTCAACCTCGCGCCCGGCCCCTTCCCGATGCCGTTCGTCGTCACGTCCGCCAACCAGGTGGCGATGGCGGGCATGGCGCGCCCGGTGCCTCCGACGTTCACCGTCGTGGCCCGGCTCGACAGCGACGGCGACCCGATGACGCGCCCGCCCACCGACCCGAGCATCACCCTCGAGGGGGTCACGCGCGGCACCACCGGGCTGACGCTCAAGCTGCAGTGAGGCCCTCGTGTCCGGCGCCGTGATCACGACGGTGCTGCCCGCGTCGCCCGAGGCCGTGGCCGCCGCGGCGCAGGCCCTCGCCGACGGGGAGCCGGTGGTGATCCCCACCGAGACCGTGTACGGCCTGGCCGCCGACGCCGTCGACGCCGTCGCCGTCGCACGGGTGTTCGCCGCGAAGGACCGGCCCGCCGACGACCCGCTCATCGTGCACGTCTCCCCCGGGCTCCTCGCACGCACCGGTGCCGACGACCGGCTGGCCGCCCTGGTGGCGTTGGGGCTCGTGTCCCCCGCCCTCGAAGCCGCCTGCGCCCGCACGGCGCTCGCCCTGCTCGAAGGGTGCTGGCCCGGCCCGCTGACCGTCGTGCTCCCCCGGGGGCCCGCCGTACCCGACGCCGTGACCAGCGGCCTGCCCGCCGTGGCGCTGCGCATGCCCGAGCACCCTGTCGCCCTCGCGGTCATCGACGCCGCGGGACGCGCGCTCGTCGCTCCCAGCGCGAACCGCTTCGGGCGGATCAGCCCCACCCACGCCGACGCCGCGCGGGCCGAGCTCGACGGTCGCGTCCGTCTCATCGTCGACGGTGGCGCCTGCCGGGTGGGTGTGGAGTCGACCGTGGTGCGCGTGCACGCCGACGGCAGCCTCGGCCTGCTGCGCCCGGGTGCCATCACCCCCGAGCAGCTCACCGGCAGGGTCGGCAGCGCGGTCACACGCGTCGGCAGCGAGGCGGGCCGTGCGGCGTCCCCAGGGCGCACCCCCAGCCACTACGCGCCGCGCACGCCGCTCGTGGTCACGTCCACCCCACCCAGCGCGTGGTCCGATGCGCGCATCGCCGATCTACGCGCGCGCCTGTCCCACGGCCGCCTCGGCTGGCTCGCCGGGTCGGACGCCCTGCGCCCGTCGACGACGCTGCGTGACGCGCTCGGTGCGCCAGACGTGGTGGAGGCGCTGCTGGCCTCGGACGGACGGGCGTCGACGGCTGCCCGTCACCTGTACGCGACGCTGCGCTCGCTCGACGAGGCAGGCCCGGACGTGATCGTGGCGTGTGTCGACGCCCAGGACGACGGCCTCGCCGAAGCCCTCACGGATCGGCTCACGCGCGCCAGCCACGGCACCCGCCCGCTGCCACCGTAGGCCACCGCGATCAGTCGAGGCCGTGCTTGCGCAGCTTGTAGAGCAGCGACGTGCGGGCGATGCCGAGCTCGCGCGCGGCGGCCGCGCGGTTGTTGCCCACGTCGCGCAGCACCGCGACCAGGCGGGCGCGCTCGGCCTCCTCCGCCGACCAGCCGGCACCGGCGTCCTCCTCGTCGTCGAACGACCACGGATGGAAGGACAGGTGGCTGGCGTGGATCTCGGGCCCGTGGAGCACCACGGCCCGGGTGAGCACGTTGCGCAGCTCGCGCACGTTCCCCGGCCAGTCGTAGGCCGACAGCGCCGCCTGGGCCGCCGCGGTGAGCGCAGCCTCGGGGTGGTGGCGGGCCAGCAGGGCACGGGCGACCGCCGGCAGATCCTCCTTGCGCTTGCGCAGCGGCGGCAGCGTCACCGTCAGCACCGCGAGGCGGTAGAGCAGGTCGCGCCGGAACCTCCCCTCCTCGGCCATGCGCCCCAGGTGGGCGTGGGTGGCGGCCACGACACGCACGTCGGGGAACTCGGCCGCCTGCCCGCCCACGCGGTGGACCTCTCCCGACTCGAGCGCGCGCAGCAGCTTGGCCTGCGCACCCGCGGAGAGCTCCCCCAGCTCGTCCAGGAACAGCGTGCCGCCGTCCGCCCGCTGGAACGCGCCGTCGACCCGCCGCGCCGCGCCCGTGAACGCGCCGGCCTCGTGGCCGAACAGCTCCGACTCGACGAGGTGTTCCGGGATGGCTGCGCAGTTGACCGCGACGAAGGCCCGGTCGTGGCGGGGAGACCCGTCGTGCAGGGCGCGGGCGGCCAGCTCCTTGCCCGTGCCCGACTCGCCCACCAGCAGCACCGTCGCGTCGTGGCGGGCGACGCGGTCGAGCACGCCGTACAGGCGCCGCATGACCGGGCTGGCGCCAACGAGGTCGCCAAAGCCGTCCGCCGCGTCGTCGCGGTGCTCGACGAGCCGCACCGTGACCGACAGCTCGTGCTCGCCCAGGCGGAGATTCTCGCCCTCGAGCACCGGCGTGATCGTGCGCACCCGCTGGCCGCCGAGGAACACCGGGCGCGCCCCCGGCTCGACCATCACGCGCCCGCGGCTGACGCGCAGGACCGCCGCATCGGCCGGCAGGGACCCGTCGAGCTGGACGTGGGCGCCCGGCCCCCCGACGCGCGTCCGTGCACGCGACAGCTCCGTGCGCAGCCCGCGCTTGGGCCCGTCGATCACCCGGAGCTCGGCCCGGCACGACGTCACCCCGTCGGCGACGTCGACCAGCTCCTCGTGGTCGGCCGGGCGGGCCATCCGCGTCATGCTGATGCCGCCGTCGTCGACCTCCGCGTCGACGAAGCGCACCTGGTAGGCGCCGACCTGGAAGGCGTCGCCCGGGCTCAACGCCACCTCGGCGACCGAGGCACCGTCGACCGGCGTGCCGTGGCGGCTGTGGTCGACGAGCCACCAGCTGTCGCCGCGTCGCTCGACCGCGCAGTGCGTGCGGCTCACCGTGTCGGACGGCAACGCGATGTCGGAGCGGTCGGACCGCCCGATCACCGTGCGCGCCGACCTCAGCAGGTAGCTGAGCACGGTGCGGTCTTGCTCGAGGATCTGTAGCTGGGGCACGCGCCCTCCCCGGCGCCGGGTGGTGGTCTCCAGCAGCTCGATCGCCATCTTCGGCCTCCGCTTGAGGTCGGCGGCACGCGCGACCCGTCCCCGCCCATGGCCCAGCGCTGCGTGCAAGGCGCGGAAATCGCCGACGGTTGCTCGAAGATCGCGGCAGACGAGCCGAATAGGGGGACGTGCGTGGAGGGAGCACGGTGTCGGATCGTCGGTTCCACATCGCGTCGTGCCTGGGCAAGGGCGGCTTCGGCGAGGTCTACCGGGCCCGCATGGTGCGCTCGTCCGGCTTCGAGGTCGACGTGGCGCTCAAGCTGCTGCGCAGCGACGTCGACCCCCGCGGGCAGGCGGCCCAGCGCCTGCGCGACGAGGCGCGGCTGCTCGGCCTCGTCCGCCACCGGGCGATCCCGCGGGTCCACGATCTGGTGGTCGTCGACGGTCGCGTCGCGCTCGTCACCGAGTACATCGACGGCGCCGACCTGTCGGCCTGCCTCAAGGCCACGCCGCGCCTGTCCCCGCGCGCCATCGCCCAGGTCGTGGGCACCGTCGCCGACGCCTTGCACGCCGCGTGGACCACCCCCGTGGGCACGGGCGATCAGGCCGCCCGCATCGTCCACCGCGACCTCAAGCCCGCCAACATCCGCATCGCGCGCGACGGCGCGCCGATGCTGCTCGACTTCGGCATCGCCTGGACCGACGCCGTCACCCGCATCGCGCTCACCCAGACGTCGGCGATGGTCGGCTCGCCGGCCTACATGGCGCCGGAGCGCTTCGAGGGCACGTCGCCCGACCCGGCGAACGACGTGTTCAGCCTCGGCGCCGTGCTCTGGGAATGCCTGGTCGGCCGACGGCTGTTCGCCGACGTCAGCTTCCAGGAGCTGGCGGGCCTGTCGCTGTTCGAGGAGCGCTTCCGACGGGCGGTCGATGCCCGTCTCGCGGAGCTCCCGCGCGACCTCGACGAGGACCTGCACGAGCTGGTCGGCACGATGCTCGCATGGCGTCCCGACCAGCGCCCCGACGCCGCCGAGGTCGCCACGGCGCTGGAGGCCCTCGCACCGCGCCTGCCGGGTCCCACCCTGCGCGCGTGGTGCCGCGACCACGACTGGACGGCCCAGCCCCGTCGCGACGGCCCGTGGGTCGGACGCGTCGTCACCGAGTCGGTGAGCACGCCCGTCCCGCTGGTGGCCGACGTCGCCGCCACCCCCATCGTCGACGCCGCCACCACCTACGACACCGACACCCCACCCACCGACGCCCTGGACCTGCCGTCGGTCGTGCTCACCACGGCCGAGGCCATCCCGGTCGACACGATCCCGGCGCCGCTGCCGGACCCACCGCCACTGCTGCCGTCGCCCCGCCCGGCCTCCACCCTGCCGTGGACCGCCGGCGCGATCGGCCTCGGCGTGCTCCTGGCCGTGGCCGGAACCCTCTGGCGCCCCCCACCGAGCGACGCCGCGTCCGCGCCGGACGCCGTGGCCCTCCCGCTGACGGCGCAGCTGGACCGAACCGCTCCCCCGACGGACGACGACGCCACCGCAGCGCCCGACGCGATCCTGGCGCAGGGGGTCACGGCACCTTCCCCGGTCACCCTCGCGACCGACGTCGCCCCCGCGCCGGTCCCGGTGGCCCCCACCGTGCGCGATGCGCCCGCCCGGCCCCCACCCACGCGCACCCCTGCTCCAGCCACCCGTACCGCCGCCTCCGCCACGCCCCCGCCGGCGGCGCGGGTGCGGCCCAAGCCCGTCGCGTTGCCCGATGTCGACACGCTCCTCGGCGACGACGCCCCCACGCACACCCCCGCGGTGGTCGCCGCGTCGGTGGTGCCCACGCCCGCGCCGCGCGCCGCACCCGTGGCCTCCCAGGCTGCCCCCGCAGCACCGCCCGAGCCGGTCGGTCCGCGGGTGTCGGTCGACCCGGGCTCCGACGTGGCACGTATCGACCTCACCGGCCCCGGCGGCACGTACCACCTCCCGGCCACGGTGCCCGAGGGCAAGTACACGCTCACCTACTACGACGCCGCGGGCGCTCCCTACATGCCGGGCTCGGTCACCATCGCTGGCGACGGGCCGATGTCGGTCATCTGCGTGCGCAAGCTGTGCAGCACACGGGCCTCGAAGCGATAAGCCGACCCCACCCCAGGCTGACGCTGTCCGAGGTGACCCGTGCTGACCCGCCGCCTGCCCGGCACCGATCTCGACCTGTCCGTCGTGGGCTTCGGCGCTTGGGCCATCGGCGAGAAGTGGTGGGGGGACGACGTCACCGAGGCGCGGAGCATCGCTGCCGTGCACGCCGCCCTCGATCACGGCTACACGTGGTTCGACACCGCCCCGGTCTACGGCTGGGGCCGCTCCGAGGCCGTGCTCCGCAAGGCGCTCGGCCCTCGCCTCCGTGACGTGATCGTCGCGACGAAAGTGGGTGTCCGTGAGATCGACGGGCACGCCCAGTCCACGCTCACCGCCGACTGGATCCGGCAGGACGTCGACGCCATCCGCAAGCGCCTGGGCATCGAGACGATCGACCTGCTCCAGGTGCACTGGCCCTGCGAGCTGGGCACCCCCCTGGAGGAGACGTTCGGCGCGCTCGACACCCTCCGCACCCAGGGCGCCTTCCGCTACCTCGGCGTGTGCAACTACGGCGCTGACGACCTGCGCGCGATCCGGGCCATCACCCCCATCGTGTCGCTGCAGACCGGCTACAGCCTGCTCCGCCGCGAGCTGGAGGGCCCGCTGCGCGACACCGCGATGGCGCTCGATCTGGGCATCCTGGCCTACGAGCCCCTGTGTCGGGGCCTGCTCAGCGGCAAGTTCACCCACACGCCCACGTTCCCCGACACCGACCTGCGCAGCCGCGACGACCGGTTCCGGGGCCGGCGGTTCCTGCACGCCAAGGCGCTCGCCGACGACCTCGGCAAGGTGGCCCGCCGCGTCGGTGTGCCCACGGCTGCGGTCGCCATCGGCTGGGCGGCCGCCCAGCCCGGCATCACCGCCGTGATCGCCGGCGCCAAGGGTCCGGAGCAGGTCGCCCAGAACGCCCAGGCCGCCACCCTCGTGGGTCAGGGCCGGCTCTGGGACGTCGTCGGGCGCGTCGCGGCCGTCCACGGCGGCACGCCGCGCTAGCACGCCGCCCACCGGGCCCTGGCCCCCTCACGTCACCGGATCGAGCCACGTCTTCAGCCACGTCACCGTCCGGGCGAGCATCTCCGACACGGCCCACGGCGCGTGGAAGACGTGGCCCTGGTCGGGGAACAGGCGCAGGTCCGTGGGCACCTGCCGCGCCTGGAGCAGGCGGTACATCAGCCGACTGTGGCTGACGGGGACGCGGTCGTCGTCCTCCCCGTGCAGGAACAGCGTCGGCGCCGTCAGGCGATCGAGACGCCGCACCGGGCTGGCCCGGTCGTACGGCGCCGGGTCGACCCACGGCTCGCTCGGGAAGTAGCGACGGGTCAGCCACGGCCAGCTCGCCGCACCGAACACCGTGAGCCAGTCGGCGACGGGCGCGCCGGCGACCACCGCGCGCGTGCCGGGCCGGGCCGTCGCGCACGTCAGCGCCAGCGCCCCCCCGTACGACCACCCCACGAAGGCCACGCGCCGGCGATCGACCCGGTCGCCCAGCGCCTCCACGCCTGCGAGCACGTCGCCGACATCCGCCTCGCACAGCCCACCCACGAGGGCCTGCAGGAACGCGTCCGACCGACCCGTCGAGCCGCGGTAGTTGGGCGCGAGCACCGCCCACCCCTGGGCCGCGAACAGCTGGAAGTACGCCGAGAACGTTCGCTGGAGGTGCTCGGCGGGACCTCCGTGCAGCCACACCAGCAGCGGTGGTGGTGGGGTCCCGTCGGGCCGCAGGAACAGGCCCTCGATGTCGAGCCCGTCCGGCGCCGACCACCGCTCCGTCGACGCCGGGACGAGGCGTACGTCCCGCAGGCGGTCGTCGAAGGTCGTCAGCCGCACGTCGCGACCGTCGTCGAGCATCCGCAGGTGCTGCGGTTCGTCGAGGTCCTGACGCACGAGCAGCGTCCGGTCTCGCGTCTTGGCGTGGCGCACGCCGCTGACCATGGTCTCGTCGGGTCCACGCAGCGTGGCAGGCCCCTGCACCGGCACGCTGAGCACCCGCCCGACGACGCCCTGCTCGAGCGCGACGGACAGCGTCCCGTCGGGGGACCAGTCCAGTCCCGTGATCCACCCCTCGACATCGGCGAGCAGGCGGCGCGCGGTGCCCTGTCGTGGATCGACGAGCCACAGGCGTGGCGCCGTGAGCGGGGCGTCGAGCGGCCGGCCGAGGCCGGCGAGCCACCGCCCGTCGACCGACCACGCGAGGTGGCCGAGCAGCGACTCCTCCAGGGGGACCGCCACGGGCTTTCGGCCCAAGGACGGCGTCCAGTACAGCGTCGTCGCCGGTTCACTGCCCCCGACGACGCGCGCGGGCGCGTGGAGGAAGGCGAGCTGATCCCCCTGCCGCGCGAAGGCGTGGTCCCCCACGCGCAGCTTCGGCGGTGACACCACCCGCGGACGGGCGGTGAGGTCGTCCCACAGCCACACCCGGCGCACGCGCGGCCCGTCGAAGCCGATGCACGACAGGCGGGCTGGCGCGCCGGTCCACGCCAGCGACACGGCGCCGGGCGGCATCGCGACGACGTCGACGGCAGGCCGCGCGGGCTCGGCCGGATCGAACACGGCGATGTCGGAGATCTCGCCGTGGGTCCGGAACACGGCCAGGCGCCCGTCCTCGGCGAACACCGGGTCGTGGAAGGTGGCGTCGACCTCACCCAGCGCGCGCCACGCCCGGTCGCCGTCCAGGTCGGCCACGTACAGCACCTGGGGCCGGGACTGGGTGCGGGCGTCGTAGCGGGGCACGATGATCGCGGCCCAGCGGCCGTCGGGCGAGATCGTCGACCCGACCACCGGGGCCAGGGCCACCACATCCTTGAGGGTGAGCGCGCGGCTCACGGCGCGTCGCCGCCGCGGGTGTCGACGACGAACCGATCCTCCAGGCTCACCCCGCGACGCACGCCCCGGACCGGCACGCCCGCGTCGACGAGCCAGCGCATCAGCACCAACGAGCTGCGATCGAGCAGCTCGTCCGACGCCGCCGACACGTCGAGCACCCGACCCTCCAGGCGCACCGCACACGCCGGCAGCCGGGCCATCAACGCGGACACGTCGACCTCTCCCGGGCCGAGCACCCACGACGCGTGCCGGTCCTGACCGGTGACGTCGGCGACCGTGCCGTACCGGACGCACCGCCCATGGTCGACCATCACCACCCAGTCGCAGATCTGCTCCAGCTCGAGCAGGTTGTGCGACGACACCACGAGCGTGTGGCCGCCGGCGAGTCCCTTGAGCAGGTCGCGCAGCGATCGCGCCTGCACCGGATCCAGTCCCGCCGTGGGCTCGTCCAGCACCACGAGCTGTGGCGACCCCAGCAGCGCGGACGCCACGGCCACCCGGCGGCGCATGCCGTGGGACAGCGCGTCGATCCGGCTGCCACGCTTGTCGTCGAGGTGCACCTGCTCCACGCGCAGCGCGACCTCACGCCGCGCCGCCTCGGCGGGCATCCCCTGCAGCCGCGCCAGGTGTTCGAGCAGCTCCAGCGGCGTGTGGCGGCCCGGCAGCTCGGCGTCCTGCGGAAGCACCCCGACCCGCCCCTTGAACCGCCACGGATCGAACGGCCCTTCGCCCAGGAGGTCCACACGGCCCGCGTCGGGCTCCAGGAAGCCGCTCATCACGCTGAACGCGGTGGTCTTGCCGGCGCCGTTCGGTCCGACGAAGCCGCACAGTGCGCCCTGGGGCACCGAGAACGACAGGCCGTCGAGCGCGGGTGGCGCCTTGCGGTGGTAGCGCTTGACCACGTCCTCGAAGACCAGCGCCGCCGTCACAGGTCCCTCCGCATCAAGCGCCAGGTGCCGACGCCGACGGCCGTCATCGCCAGCGCGACGCACACCAACGTGGCCAGGACCACGCCCCCGCCCGGGCGCCACAGGTCACCCAGCCACGCCTGGGGCAGCAGAGGCAGGACCCCGTCGGCGATCGACGCCGCGACGCCGGTGGTGCGCGTCACGAGGTAGCCGTACACCACCCAGCTCCCCGCCGTGCCCGCGAGGGCGAGCACCCGTGCCCAGTTCGACGACGCGGTCAGGCACGACGCCGCGATGCCCAGGCCCGCGAACGGCAGGCTGAAGACGATCGCACGCGTGCCCATCTCCAGCAGGCCGCGTGCGAGGGCGACGGGGTCCTGTTCCACCATCAGCGACATGCCCATCGCCCACACCACGACCAGCGACGCC
>JACKEP010000027.1 GCA_020632915.1 Alphaproteobacteria bacterium
CCCACGGGTCGCACGGCTCCCACGGGTCGCACGGCCAGTGGTGATCCGTCGCGCTCGCTGATCCGGGCGTTCGCGCTCGGGTCGGCCGTGACGACAAGGCCCCTGATCGGAACCTGCCGCCAGCTCTCGGGGGCGGTACAGGTCCGACCGGGGGTCGTGTTGTCTGCGCTCCCCGCCTTCCGGAGGCACGGTTGGCCACGAACACCCTGATCCTGACGGTCACGCGCGCGTGCAACCTGCGCTGCGTGTACTGCCCCACGGTCAAGGACGGGTGGCCGTCGCTGTCCGAGGCCGACGTGGTGCGGGGCCTCGACCTGTTCGTCGACCGCTTCGGCGGCGGCGACGTCAAGCTGTTCGGCGGCGAGCCGCTCCTGGCGCCCGACATCGTGCGGGCGGCGCTGGAGCACGCGCGCACGCTGCCCACGATCCGGCGCATGTACCTGTCCACCAACGGACTGGGCCTCACGGCGGACTGGCTCGACTACCTGCGCGACTACCCCAAGGCGATCCTGACGATCTCGCTCGACGGCAAGCCGGAGGACAACCGGAAGTTCCGGCGCGCGAACGACGGCGTGGGCGACGCCTACGATCACGTGGTCAGCCTGCTGCCCGAGCTGCTCACGGTGCCCCGGGTGGTGATCACGCAGACGATCCCGCCCACCACCGCGGGGCGCGCCGCCGAGAACTTCGCCCACCTGCGGAGCCTCGGGTTCTGGCGCTTCAACCTGCTCCCTGGCTACTACATCCCCTGGAAGGACGAGCGCCTGGCCGACCTGCGCACGGGCTTCGACGGCATCCGCGCCCAGATCGTCGACGCCTGGGCCAAGGGCGAGCGCCTCTACCTGCGCAACCTGTTCACGCTGCAGCCCACGCCGTTCTTCAACACGGGCTTCATCATCGACGCCGACCGCACCATCCACCCGAGCAACGTCGGCCTGTCGGGCTCCCTCGACGAGCTGCTCGACACCACTCGCGTGGGCGACCTCGACCACCCGCCGTCCAACGACGAGCTGGAGGCCAAGGCGGCCACGATCAACGACCTGCTGCAGCGGTCGCTGCCGCCGCGGGTGTGGCAGTCCACCATGGCCGTCGACGCCGAGCTCACGCGCCTCTGCCGCAGCCTGTACCCGGCCTACCGGCGCTACCGGGCCGCGCGCCAGGCGGCCGCGTGACCGTGACGAAGCCACGCGCCGAGATCGTCGCCGACGACGCACGGGTGGTCGAGGCCTTCGAGCTGCGCTCCAACGCGTCGCACATCCCGCGCGCGTCCGCCGAGATGCCGATCTACGACGGCCCCGAGGGCGACCGACCGTGGATCGGTCCCCACGGCGAGGTGATGCGGCGCCTGGAGCTGCACCTGACCTACACCTGCCCCGAGCGGTGCGTGTTCTGCTCCGAAGAGCACCGCATGGAGGCCTACCACGACTTCCCCGTCACCTGGGGACGCGTGGCGAAGGTGCTGCGGCTGCACGCCGAGCGTGGGGTGCGCAGCGTGCACTTCACTGGCGGCGAGCCCACGCTGCACCCGCAGTTCGTCGAGGTGTGCATGCTCGCGCGCAAGCTCGGGATGCGCACGTCGATCGGCACCATCGGCACGATGCTCGCCAAGCGCTCTTTCGCCGAGCGCGCCGTGCCGTGGCTCGACGAGGCCCTGTTCAGCCTCCACGGCCCGAACGCGGCGGTCAACGACCGGATGACGCGGCGACAGGGCAGCTTCGACCAGACGATCGCGGCGATCCGCAACACGCTCGAGGTCAACCCGGGCTTCGACCTGTTCGTCAACACGGTGGTCACCAAGCTCAACGTCGACCACCTGCCCGACACCGTGGGCTTCGCCGCCGAGCTGGGCGCCAAGCTCATCGTGGTGTCCAACACCACGCCCGAGGGCGGCGGCTTCGACAAGTACCGGGAGCTCGGCCTGCCGTTGGCGCGGATCGCCGAGGTGATGCCGCAGGTGCCGGCCCGCGCGGGCAACGCCATCCTGCGCTTCTTCGGGATGCCGATGTGCCTGCTCGGGGCCCACGACGTGCTGTCCAACGACCTGCACTGGGATCCGCGGGTCACGGTCGAGTGGGCCACCCGCCCCGGCAAGGTCGTGTTCGACAGCGTCTACACGTGGGACCCGGGCCGCAAGCGCGCGCGGGTGGCGGCCTGCGAGCGGTGCACCCGCAACGCGGTGTGCGAGGGCGTCTACGACAAGTACGCCGAGCTGTACGACACGGGCGAGCTTCGCCCGTACGGGTGAGCGTCGCCGTGAACCGGGCGTTCGACCGTGCACGTTTGCGGCCGATCCCGACGCGGGCCTCGTGGCCCCGCGACCTGTGCGACGATACGTCACCGCCCCGACGGCACCCCCGTCGGGCACCCAGGAGGACGCGCGATGGGCAAGGGCACGCACCGCATGGTCACCCCCGAATGGATCGGCGAGCTGGTCGCCGCCACGTTCGGCGGCAAGGCGCCGTCAGCGCTCGAGGGCTGGGTCGACGCCGAGGTCTGTGCCGAGCGCATCGAGGGGTCGAAGATCGGCGCCGTGTTCACCGCGGGGGCCGCCGAGGCGCCTGCGCTGCGCCTGTCCCACCAGGGTGAGTCCGAGCGCCTCGCCGCGCTCGCCGCCAGCGCCTTCCCGGCTGCGGCCGACTGGCTGGCCCGCTTCGCCGGCAAGGACGTGCTGTTCGAGACCGACGGCAGCTCCCTGCGCCTGTACGTCACCAGCGTCGACGACCCGCCGCCCGGCGTGATGGGCTTCTTGTGGCAGGACGGCGTCGAGGGCGAGCTGCGCGGTCACGACGGCCTGCCCGCGGGCCTCCCTGCCGACGTCGCGACGGCCGCGAAGGACTTCGTCGCCAAGGTCGACGGTGGCATGTTCATCACGCTCACGATCGGCGGCGCCACCAGCTTCATGTGGGCGTCCGAGGGCGCGTGGTCCCCCGAGCTGGAGGCGGTCATCGCCGGGCTCGGCATGGGCCCGAAGCAGAAGGCCGCCACGAAGGCCTACGCCGACGCCAACCTCGCCATCCAGCCCTACAGCGTCGAGTTCCAGCCCGGCGGCACCGTGCGCGTGTGCCTGTGGGGCGCCCACCTCGGCCGCGACGTCGCCGACCTGCCCGACGCCTTCGGCAGCGGCGCGCCCGACGCCGCCACGTTCGCCGAGGAGCTCGTCACCACGCTGCCTCCGGACGACGCCGACGCCGGTCGCGCCTTCATCCGCGACCAGCTCTACCCTTCGGTGGTCGCGCTCAAGCCGGCCGACACCGACCTGCCGTCCTACCTCGTGCACGCGTGGCGGGTGCTGCTCGGCCACCTCGCGTTCGAGGCGCCGCCAGATCGCCTGCTGCTCCTCCAGCGGCTCCACGCCTCGGCGCGTCTGGCCGGCATCGAGAAGGACGCCTACCAGCTCGCCGTCGCGCGCTACCTCGCGTCCCACCCCGACGCCCAGCCCCCGGCCGACCTGCCCGACACGCTCGTCGGCCTGTCGGTCGACCAGGTGCGCGACCACGCCCAGGCCCTCACCGACGAGGTCGCCGCGCTCCAGGCCGTCGCCGACGCCGACGCCGACTTCGAGCAGCACCACTTCCCCGGCGCCGAGTTCTCCACGGTCACCATCAAGGACCTCCTGGAGCGCGCGCTGTCCGGCAACTTCGCCGCGGCGTCGGGTGCGCTGCACGAGTTCATGATCGGGCTCGGCGTGCTCGGCTACGACGACGACCCGTCGCTGATCACGCTCGACAACGTCGACCTCGAGGCGGCGTCGCAGGACGCGGCCATCGAGGAGGCGCTGGCGATGGACTTCGACGACGAGGACTGACGGCGTCGGCCGCGAGGCCGAGCCGCCCACCTGCCCACCTGCCCACCTGCCCACCTACACGGCGGCGTCGGCGTCGGCGTCGCGCGCGCTGCCCGGCGCGGCGTGACGCCCGCGCCACCACGCGGCGAAGCGGGCGATGACCTTGTCGGCGCGCGCTCGGCGACGCCGCAGCTCGTCCACCCGCGTGGCACCCGACAGCGCCAGCCCGTCGACGAGCTCGAGGTGGTGGCGGTCGAGGTTGGTCAGGTCGCGGAGGTGACCGAGCACGTGCGTGGCCCGGACGCCGCTGCCGGGGACGAGGCCGTCGCTGCGGCCGATCGTGCCGTCGGCGTCGACCAGCACGTCGTGCAGGTGGCCGGAGCGCTCGGTGGTGCCGTGCAGATCGAGGAGCGTGGTGGCGCCGTCGAGGCTGCCCGCCAGGCCATACAGGGCGGCGCCGAGCGCCGACGCGTGGCGATCCTCCCAGCCCTCCGGGAGCGGCTCCAGCGCGACCTCGGCGATGCCGGCGGCCACGGCGGCCTGCCAGGCCGCCCCGAGCGCGTCGACCGCGCCCACCGGCACCTGGAGCACCAGCCGCGTGGTGACGCCGGCGGCGTGGAGCACGGCCAGCCCGTCGGGCAGCGCCGCGTCGGGCAGGCGACGCACCACCACCACCTCGACGTGACGGGCGGCCAGGGCGGCAGCGACCTCGGGCGTGGGCGTCCAGCCGTCGACGTCGAGCAGCACCCGCAGGTGGCGGGGCGTGCGTCCGGCCTCCACGCGCGCCCGCGCGGCGTCGACGAGGGCCACGAGGTGGTCGGCGTCGACCGGGCCGTGGGGCTGCATCAGGTGCAGGGCGAGGTCGGCCTCGTCGGAGCTGGCCAGCAGCGCGAGCGCTTCGTCGACCCGCGCGGGGGCGGTGGGGCCGTGGGCGTCGGCGGTGACGAGAACGAGACGCCGCTCGCGCTCCCGACGCAGCCACGCCCGCAGGAGCGGCAGCCACGTGTCGTGGGCGCCCAGCACGCGCTCGGCGGTCTCCAGGCTGCGCTCCTTGTCGAGCCGCGCCTCGGGCCAGCCGGCGTCGTCGCCCGTCCAGGCCTGGCGGAGCATCTCGAACACGAGCCGCCGCGGCCGGTCGTCGAGCGCGCGCAGCAGCGGCGCGATGCGGGCGCGGTCGGGGTGGTCGGCGGGCAGATCGGCGAGCCACGTGCGCCACATCGCCGCGATCACGTCGAGGTTGCCGGTGTACAGGCCCCGGTCGGTGACGAACGGCCGCGCGACCGTGCGCCCGACCCAGGCGTCGACCGGCTCGTCGTGGTCGACGAAGGCGTAGTCGTACTCGGGGTGGGACGGCACGCGGGCCTCGCCGCGTAGCACCATCACCTCGGGCCGCCCCTTGCGCAGGTGACGGCGGTGGGTGGCGGCGGTGAAGTAGCTGACCAGGTGCTGCACCACCGGGAACCGCATGTGGAAGTGCTCGGGGAACCGCAGCTTGAGCCGCGCGACCTCGCTGAACACGTCGACGAGGTCCTCCGGCTCGGTGTCGGCGTTGGACAGGATGAAGTAGCCGTCCATGTGCAGGCTGCGGTGGGCGAGCTCGGCGACGATGCGGCGGATGTGCGCGCGCTTGTAGCCCTTGCCGAGGCGGGCGATCTCGCGGTCGTCGTAGGTCTCGACCCCGATCTGCAGGAAGCTGCTCCACGTGCGGGACTTGTGGTCCTCGAAGAAGTCGGTGCGCGGGATCGGCCGGCCGTGGTCGGCGAAGCACTCGGCCTTGATGGCGTCGAGCAGCTCGTGGTCGGGCTCCACCAACAGCTTCGCGCCCTCGCGGCGGCACAGGTCGGCCACGCTGACCTGCACCGACGACAGCCGGAACCGCGTGTCGAGGAGCTGTTCGAAGAACGCCCGGGCGCGGGGACGGTCGCACGCGAAGTCGTCGTCGCTGATGTGGACGCGGTAGGCGTTGTCGGGGACGCGATCGCCGTGGAGCGCGTGAAAGCGCTGTTCGTAGGCGGACAGCACGTCGAAGATGCTGCCGGACGACCGGGCCTGGTAGGACTCGCGGCCGAGGATCGAGCAGAACGTGCAGCGGTGGATGCAGCCGCGCGACGTGCTGATCTCGATGCCGCCCTCGATGTGGTGGGCCCCGACGTAGGACAGGTCGAGGTTCACCCGATCGAGGTCGTCGACGCGGAGCGTGCGGTCGGACCGGCACGACAGCAGGCGGCGTCCGGCCCGGTCGATGACGATCATGCCGTCCATGGCGAGCAGGGCCTCGCGCTGGGCGTCGGTGAGCGGCACGTCGACCGTGGACGTGCCGACGATGCGGGCGAGCGACGGCAGGAAGGCCTCGCCGGCGCCGCGGCAGACGAACGTGGCCTCGCCGAGGTGGGCGGCGACGTGCTCGGGGGCGAGCGACGGCATCACCCCGCCCACCGCGATGTGGGCGCGACAGCCCAGGCCGCGCAGCGTGGCGATGAGCTTGGCCACGCCCTCCCAGTAGCCCTCGAGCAGCGTGATCCCGACGAGGTGGACGGGGCCGTCGGCGAGCGCGGCCTCCAGGCGCTCGAGGCCGGTGACGGGGCGGTCGTCGCCGACGATCGGCATCTTGGCGTTGACGAGCACCACCTCGGTGCCCGTGCCCGTCAGCGTGCTGATGATGTGCAGCACGCCCTGGCTGATCTCCTTGTCGTTGTGCGGCATGTCCGTGTTCATCAACGACTCGAAGAACAGGGCGCGCGGCACGGGACGGGGCGGCAGTCCCGGGGGGTGGGTGCGGTGGGCGACGGGCGGGGGCACCACACCCTGAAGCCGGGCGGCGACGTCGTCGTAGACGGCGTGGTGGGCCGGTGACGCAGCCAGCGCGGGGCCGTCGAGGGTGAGCGCGAGCGTGCCGTCATCGACGGCGACGGACGCCGGGGCACCGGCGGGCGCGAGGGTGACGCGCGCGGTGGCGCCGACGTGCCCCTGGGCCTCGAAGGCCGTGCCGACGGCTGCGGCGGCGCGGAGCCAGGAGGCGACGGGCAGATCGGCCCCGGAGGCGTCGACGACCTCGACGCGGGCGGGGTGACCGTGGAGGCGGCGGGTGAGCACGCGGCCGTCGTCGGCGACGATGTGGCGGTCCGTCGGCGCGAAGCGTCCCGACGCGGGCTCGATCACGTAGTACCACCCCCGATCGATCGTCTCGCGCTCGTTCAACGGGTCTCCGCGGGTGGCCCAGCCCTTGACCATACCACGACGGTCCCGTGCGCGCTGCCCGTCAGCCCTGGGTTAGGGGCGCCTGGGTCCCGCCGTGCGAGGATGTCGGACCCCGAGGATCGCGGATGCCGCCAGCGCCGAACGACCTGCCCGTCCGGGTCCGCCGATGAGCGGTCAGGAGGGGCGGTACGCGCGCTACGCGCGGTGGGTCCTGCGCCACCGCACGGCGGTCTGGATCGCCTGCCTCGTGCTCGCGGTGGCGTCCGCGGTGATCGGCCTGCCGCCGAAGATCGACAGCAACCTGCTCAACCTCCTGCCCGACAGCGACCCCACCGTGGCCGCGCTGCACCGGATCAACGAGGAGGAGGGCGGGCTCAACCTGCTCACCCTCACCTACCGCAGCGACGATCCGGCCGCGCTCGACGCCTACCTCGACGATCTGGCGGCGCGGTTCGAGGCGATGCCCGAGGTGGCGTTCGCCGTCCACGAGCTCGACCCCGACCTCGCCAAGCAGGTGGGCCTGCTCCAGCTCGATCCCGACGAGCTCGCCACGCTCAACGGCCGCCTGGAGGGGGCCTACAAGCTCGGCACGGCCGCCCGCAACCCGATGCTCATCCAGCCATTGATGGACATGGGGCCGCTCACCGACAAGATCGCGCGCTCGGCTGACAACGCCCTGTTCCGCGCATCGGCCGACGGCACGGGGCGGTTGATCGTGCGGCCCACCACCACGTCCGCGGATCCGCTGTTCGCCCGCGCGTTCATGGACGAGGTCGAGGCGCTGCTCGACGCCGCCGACGCCCCGTCCCACGGCGTCGAGCTCGTGTGGATGGGCGGCGCCTACCGGCACAACGTGGAGGACGTCGAGGGCATCCGCCACGACCTCGTCACCACCACGGTGTGGTCGGGCCTGCTCGTGCTGCTGATCATGGTCGCGTCGTTCCGCTCGCTGCGGTCGCTGCTGATCGTGTTCCCGCCGCTCATCGTCGCCAACCTCGTCAACTTCGCCTTCGTGCGGCTCGCCGTCGGCCCGCTCAACACGTTCACGTCGTTCTCGTCGGCGATCCTGTTCGGGCTGGGCATCGACTTCGCGATCCACCTCGTGGGCCGCTACCGCGAGTTCCGCTCCGACGGCGCCAGCACCGAGGACGCCATCGCGTGGGCGTGGGAGCACACGGGGCCGCCGTGCACCACCGCCGCGCTCACGTCGGCGGCGGGCTTCATGGCGCTGTCGTTCGCCGAGTTCGTGGGCTTCGCCCAGCTCGGCTGGCTGCTCGCGTTCGGCCTGCTCGTGTGCCTGCTCGCGATGCTCACGATGCTGCCGCTGCTGCTGTACGCGCTCGACCACCAGACCACGCCGCTGCTGGGCGCCACGCCCCACGCCGCCGAGTCCCGGTCCACCTACGCGCTCGCCCCGCCCGGGGTGGGGCTGATGGCCGTGGTCACGATCGCCATCGCCGTGTTCGCGCTGCCCCGCATCGCCTACGAGTACGACCTGTCCGCGCTGCGTCGCGACGGCCTGTCCTACGAGGAGCTGTCCGACCAGGAGCGCCAGCTCGCCCGCGAGTCCTACTCGCCGGTGGTGGTGTTCTACGACGGGGAACCCGAGCAGGTGCAGCCCGACCAGGAGCGCCTCAACGAGCTGATCCACGCGGGGGGCATGCCCCACGTGGCGGCGGCGGTGTCGATCGCCAACGTGCTCCCCAACGATCAGGCCGAGCGCAACCTGCAGATCGAGCGCCTGGTGCAGATCGCGGAGGACGAGCGGCTCCGCAACCTGCCCGAGTCGCTGGCCCGCAAGCTCCTGCCGCTGCGCGGTCTCGAGGTCCGCCAGCTCACCCGCGCCGACCTGCCTGAGGCCGTGCTGCTGCTGCTGGGCGCCAACAACCCCGACGCGCCCCGGATGCTGCTGCTGCCCAAGGGCAACATGTGGGACGTGCGGGAGTCGGAGAAGCTCCGGGAGGAGATCGGGCGTGCGCTGCCGGGGCGCGCCGTCACCGGCGAGTACCTCGGCATCGCGTCGATGTTCCTCATGGCCTTCCGCGACGCGCCCCGCGTGGGCGGCATCGCGCTGCTGCTCGTGGCGCTCCTGGCCTGGTGGGACCTGCGCAAGCCGCTGTTCGTGGTGGGCGCCATCGGCACGCTCGTGGCGGGCATGATCTGGGCCGGCGGCGCGATGTGGCTGCTCGGCATCAAGCTGACGATGGTCAACCTCACCGGCATCCCGATCCTGCTCGGCATCGGCGTGGACGTGGTCATCCACCTGCTCCACCGGCTCGAGGAGGAAGGCCCGGGCGGCATCCGCCGCGCGATGTCCACCACGGGCGTCGCCGCCAGCCTGTCCACGCTCACCACGCTGTGCGCGTTCGGGTCGCTGATGTTCGCCGACGCCCGCAGCGTGCGGTCGCTGGGATCGCTGGTCGTCGTCGGGCTGCTGGTGGTGTTCCTCGTGTCGGGCTTCCTGCTGCCGCTCATCTGGTCGGCGGGCTGGAAGCTGTCGGGTCGGGCGCCGGCCGACGCGCCGGTCCCCGAAGACGCCACCTGAGCGGCCGTCCGGTCAGCGCCGACGGCGGATCAGCGCGAGGCCCAGCAGCAGCGGGGCCGCGAACAGGCCCCCGCCGGTCGACGCACACCCGCACGACGGGGGCTCGGGCGCCGGGCCGGTGCTGAACGTGAACGTCTGCGCCGCGTCGATCGTCTGGCCGTCGAACGAGGTGATGCCGGGGCCGATCGACACCGTGTAGACCGTGTCGTCCGCCCAGTCGTCGGTGGGCCAGAGGTTGAGGATGTTCGAGCCGTTGCCGTAGTACATCCGCAAGTCGATCGGGTGGGGCGTGCCGTCGGGGCCGAGCACCTGCACGCGGTCGGTGGTGACGGTGTCGAGGTCCACCGCGCGCGACAGGCCCACGCTGACCTGCGCCTCGATCGACAGCGCGTCCGTGGGGTGGTCGTAGCTGCCGTCCGCCGGCCACGTCTGGAAGATCGCCTCGGCGGTGGGGTCGAAGTCGTCGTTCAGCCGGTCCCAGAGCGTGGTCCAGTAGCCGGCGAGGCCGACCTGCATCTCCTTGGGGCTGCCGGGGACGTCGGGGTCGTCGATGTGACCGTTCGCCCACGGGAACTCGGCGTCGTACGCCGCCGACTCCTCCGGGTCCTCGCTCAGGTTGCCGATGTAGGTGATCGCCAGCCGCAGGCTCGCCTGGCCGCGCATCATCACGTCGCGGCCCGTGGGCTGGCCGTAGCGGTCGAACACCTCGACCATCGTGTCGTAGGGCACCACGTCCTCGACGAGGGGCTGGCGGCCCTGACGGATGCAGAGGGCGACGTCCGTGGCGGTGTCGGCGCCGCTGACCGACGCGTCCCAGCGCGCCTCGCCGTCGTAGGTGAGCAGGCTGCGCGTCAGGTAGATGCCGTCGAACATCTGGTCGGCCATGCCGTGGGCGGCCAGGCCCATGAGGAACGCGATGTGCTGGCGGGCCTCGGGGTCGGTGTACGGCGGGTCCCAGGTGTCCTTGATCCAGTCGAGGTAGGCGGTCTGGAAGGGCTCCCAGTGGGCCTGCTCGCCGTAGTCGTCCTGGGTGAGCGGCGAGTAGCCGCCGTCGGGGAACATCGCGCCGTTGATGCGGTAGACGAGCAGGTCGTCTTCCTGCAGCAGCGCCTTCAGCGGGCCGTCGGGCAGGTACTGGACGGCCTCGATGCCGATCCAGACGTGGGTGGACTGGCCGCACGCCCAGGCGGGGGTGGCGGTCGACAGGGCGAGGGTGGCGAGCAGGGTCTTCATGGGGCGCACCATACGCCTCGGCGCGTGGCCCGTTCGTGATTTCGGCGTCGCGCGGACGACGCGTCCGCTGTGGTAGATCGCCCCTCTCGCGGAGGGAGACATGTCCATGAAGCCACCCGGCGCGCCGTCCCGGCGCCTGGTGCTCCAGGGTGCGAGCGCCGCGGCGCTGCTTGGCGCGTGCAACGGCACCTCGGTGCTCACCGACGACAAGGACACCGACACGGGCACCGGCCCGGTCGACTCCGACACCGACGCGCCGATCGACACCGCCCCGGACGAGCCCGTCGCGCTCACGTTCGACCCGGTGGTGCTCGCTGTCGACGAGGTCACGTTCCCGTGGTCGGTCCAGGCCGGTGCGATGCGGCCCCGGTCGGCGATCCTGCTCACCAAGGTGGTGGTCGAGCCGCGCGTGATGGTGCGGGTGTGGATCGACGACGGCAACCGCGAGCGCATCCTGCTCGAGCACGAGGTCATCGTCGACCAGGGTGTCGACGGGTTCACGCGGGTGGAGGTCGACGGCCTGCAGCCGGGCCAGCGCCACGCCTACGCCTGGTTCCGCATCGCGTCGGACGGCACGCCCGAGGCGCGGTCGGCCATCGGACGCTTCCGCACGCCGCCCACGCCCGACACGGCCGCGCCGTTCACGCTGGCGCTGTGCGCGTGCAACGGCGGCGCCACCCGGCGCCAGGACGCCTTCGGGCGCATCGCCGACCACGACGACGTCGACGCCATCGTGCACGTCGGCGACATGGCCTACAACGACACCGCCGACGACCTGCGGTCGTACCGGTCGTCGTGGCAGGAGTGGATGACCTCGGAGGGCTACCGGGCAGCGCTCGCGAGCGCGGGGCTCTACGCCACCTGGGACGACCACGAGGTGGGCAACAACTACGACCCCGAGACGCTGTCGCCGGGTCAGAAGGCGGCGGCGTTCCAGGCGTTCGTCGAGAACGTCGCCGTGGAGCCGGGCGAGGGCGGCCGGTTGTGGCAGTCCTACCGGTGGGGGTCGACGGCGGAGCTGCTGGTGCTCGACTGCCGGTCGGAACGCCAGCCGTCCACGCGCGGTGGCGACGACGTGTACGTGTCGCGCGCCCAGCTCGACTGGCTCAAGACCCGCCTGCGCGACAGCCCCGCCACGTTCAAGCTGGTGCTCAACTCGGTGCCCATCACCAACATGCCCACGCTGTGGGACTTCGCCGCCGACGACCGCTGGGAGGGCTACCCGTCGCAGCGCGACGAGCTGCTCGACTGGATCCGCGACCAGGACATCGCGGACGTGTGGTTCCTCACCGGGGACTTCCACGTCTGCTTCGTCGGCAAGGTGCAGCGGACCGGACAGGGTCGACTCGACCGCACGTGGGAGATCGCGACCACGTCGGGCAACGTCAACCCGCTCGGCGACACGCTGCGCGCCCCCCAGTTCCCCTACGGCGTCGGCTCGGCGCGCCTGACCCTCGTGTCATGCGATCCGTCGGCGCGCACCGTCACCGTGCGGATGATCGACCCGGAGACCGGCGAGGAGGCGTGGAGCCAGGTGATGTCGCAGGGGACGGGGTGAGCACCGCACGTCACCTCTCCGGCGTCGCCCGCACCGCCGCCCGCGTGGCGGCGCGACGCGCGCGTCACGGCCCGCGGCACCCGCACTGGAGCTGGCAGTACGAGACGCTGCTGGCCTACATGCGCGACCAGTTCCGACAGGCCGGCAGCGTCGACGACGCGCGACGCCAGCTCGACCTCGCGTCCCAGCTGCGCCCGCAGCGTCGCCCCACGCCGATCGAGGTGGTCGACGTCGACGGCCTCGCCGCGGAGTGGGCGGTGCCCGAGCAGCCCACCGACCGCGTGATCCTCTACCTGCACGGCGGGGGCTACAGCTTCGGCTCGGTGGCCTCCCACCGCGCGCTGGTGCGACGCCTCGCGCGGGTCACGCGGGCGCGGGTGCTGAGCCTGGAGTACCGCCTGGCGCCCGAGCACCCGTGCCCGGCCGCGATCGACGACGCGCTGACCGCGTGGCGTTGGCTGCGCGACCGCGGGATCGCCGCCGACCGCATCCACCTCGCCGGTGACTCGGCCGGCGGCGGCCTGTCGCTGGCGACGCTGCTGGCCCTGCGGGACGCCGATCAGCCGCTGCCCGCCGGGGCCGTGCTGCTGTCGCCGTGGACCGACCTGACCGTCAGCGGCGACAGCACGTTGCTCTACGCCGACGACGACTACCTGGGCACCCAGGAGCGGCTGTACGACTTCGCCGCCCACTACGCGGGCAAGCTGTCGCGCAGCGACACGCGCGTCTCCCCGCTGTTCGCCGACCTGCACGGCCTGCCGCCGCTGCTCGTGCTCGCCGGCGGGGTCGAGGTGATCCTCGACGACAGCGTGCGGCTCGCCGACCGGGCGCGCAACGCGGGCGTCACGGTCGACCTGCACGTCGAGCCGGGCGAGGTCCACGTCTACCCGGTGTTCGCCGAGCTCACGCCCACGGCGAAGCCGGCGCTGGAGCGCATCGCGTCGTTCGTCGGGCGGTGAGCGGCGGCGCTACGGCCGCACGATCTTGCTGATCATCCGCGTGGTCAGGTCGTGGCCCGCCAGCCAGCACAGCGTCACGCCTTGCCCGTCGAGCCGCACGTCCGCTCCCACCACGCCCTCGATGGTGGTGCCGTCGACCACGGCCCGCACGGGCCGCCGGTGCGCGGCGACGACGTCGACCCGGCTGGACGCCTCCCGCGGCAGCAGGAACGGCGACAGGCGCGGGCGGTGGGGGCTGATCGCGGTCACCGACAGCAGGTCCAGCGTGGGGTGACAGGCCGGACCGCCGGCGGAGAACGTGTAGGCCGTGGACCCGAGCGCGGTGGAGAACACGATGCCGTCGCACACGAGCAGGTCGACCACCTCGCGCCCGTCGACCGTGAGCACGAGGTGGGCCGTCTGGCCGGTGGACCGCTCCAGCACCACGTCGTTGACGGCGTGGACGGGTCGGACCGAGCCGTCCTCCATGCGCAGCTGGGCCTCGAGGACGGGGAACGTGTAGGGCGTCCACGCGTGGCGGGCGAGCTGGTCGGCCACGGCGTCCCAGTCCTCGACGTCGTTCATCAGGAAGCCGATGCGGCCGGCGTTCAGGCCCAGGTAGGTGTGCTGCAGGCCGTGCTCGGCCACCGTGTGCAGCATGAAGCCGTCGCCGCCGATCACCACGACCACGTCGTCCGGGTCGAACGCGGGGAGGCGTCGGGCCAGCTCGTCGCGGTAGCGGGCGGCCACCGGGTTGCGCGGGTCGGCGAGGATCACGGACGCTCCCCTGGCAGGATCTTGCGGGGACCTATCCGTTCCCGGCAGCCACGGGCACCGCCCGACGCCACCGGCTACGGCCCCAACATGCACCTCGATCGCTACCACGGCCTCGGCAACGACTACCTGGTCCTCGTGGACGGACCCCCGCTGTCGCCCGACCTGGTCCGGGCGATCTGCGATCGGCACACAGGCGTGGGCAGCGACGGCATCCTCGCGCCGGCCGAGCCCATCGGCGCCGACTTCGGCGTGCGCATCTGGAACCCCGACGGCAGCGTGGCCGAGAAGTCGGGCAACGGGCTGCGCATCTACGCGCGCTGGCTGGTCGACGCCGGCCTCACCCTCGCCCGACGCTTCACCGTCGACACCGGGCCCTGCCACGTCGCCTGCGAGGTGGGCACCCAGCTGGTCACCGTCGCGATGGGCACGGCGTCGTTCGTCCCGGCCGACGTGCCCGTGCTGGCGGACGGCCCGATGCTCGACGGGCTGCTCGAGGGCATCGGGCGGTCGTGGCGGGTGTGTGCGGTGGGCCTGGGCAACCCCCACTGCGTGCTGTTCGTCGACCAGGATCCGGACACGCTGCCGTGGCGCACGTGGGGTGAGGCGCTCGAACGCCACGCCCGCTTCCCGCGGCGCACCAACGTGCAGGTGGCACGCGTCCTCGGATCATCGAGGATCGAAGCGCGCATCTGGGAGCGCGGCGCCGGTCCCACGCAGGCGTCCGGGTCGTCGGCGTGCGCGGTCGCGGCGGCCGCTGTCAAGACGGGGCGCATTCCCGCGGGAGACGTGGAGATCGCGATGCCCGGTGGTATGGTGCGCGTCGCCGTCGGGGCCGACCTGTCCCTCTCCCTGGAAGGTCCCGTCGAGCGGGTCGGGCGCGTCGACGTCGACCCTCACTGGCTGAGCGCACGCCTCGCGTGAGTCCCGGTCGGCGAGGGGCTGGGGAGCATGGCGGCGACGTGCCCAGCAAGGGGTGAGTGCAGCGTGGTCAGCAGGTCCAGGAAGAAGAAGCCGCCGCACGCCGAGGCCACGCCACCGGCCGACGCTTCGACCGACGCCCCGCCCGACGCTGCGGACGTCCCGGAAGGATCGGCCGACGCCGCGGGTCCTACGGACACGGTCGCCGCGCCCGCGGCACCCGACGAGGAGGTGCCGGTGCCCGCGCAGGGACACGACGACGAGGACGCCGTCGGCGCCGATCCGTCGGACGGTGCCGTGGTGGGCGACCCCACCGATCCCACCGACGCCGCCACGTTCGACGACGAGCTCGACCCGGCGCTGTCGTCGGGGGCCGTCGGTCCCCTCGCGCGGCTCGCCCGCGAGGCCGCCACGCTGCCCGACACCGAGGACGACGACCTCGACGCGCCCGATCCGGCCCGTCTGCTCGCGCGGCGCGCCGTGTCGTTCCGCCCGGGCTCCGACACCAACATCGCGCCCATGCCGTCGGCCTCGGCCGCCAAGGCGCTGGCGCTGGATCGCCACCTCGACGAGATGCCCGAGCGCGACGACGACACCGAGGACACGCCGCCGACGGCCGTCCCCGGGTCGTTCGACTTCCACCTCTACGACGACGACGAGGACGACGGCGCCGAGGGCGCGGACGAGGCGGAGGCGGGCGAGAGCGAAGCGTCCGTATCCGGCGCGTCGGTCAGCGAAGAGGAGTCCACCGTCCGCATGGACGCCGAGGAGATCGCGGCGCGCCTGGGGCAGGCCAAGGCCCTCGCCGAGGCGCGCCAGGCCGCACCGACGCCGACGCCCGCAGCGCCCGCCGCGGGCGGGGGCGCGCCCGTGTGGCTGGTGGGCGCCATCGCGATCGCCGCGCTCGCGATCGGGCTGCTGGTGGGCAAGCTGCTGTGAGCGGGCGCCTCGCGGCGGTGCTGCTCGGTCTGGCGGTCGCGCGGGGTGCCCACGCCGACGACGCCCGGCTGCCGAAGAAGGTCGCCGCCGCCGTCGCGGTGCGGGCACCCGACGCCGTGGTCGAACGCGCCGAGCGCACGGGCCCCCGCTACGACCTCGTCCTGGCCGTCCACGGCACGTTCGTGCGCGCGGGCTACACGCGGCGGGGGGTGTTCCTCGAGGCGATCACGCCCACCGACCCCACTGCGGTGCCGGCCGCCATGCTGTCCGCCGCGGAGGCCTACGGGCAGGTGCTCGACGTGTTCCGCGTCGACCTGCCCGAGCCCCAGCCCGCCATCTACGAGGCGCTGGTCGACGATCGGCGCGACAGGGTGCGCTTGCGGGTGACGGCTGAGGGGCAGGTGCTGTCGCACGAGGTGCTGCCGCGGGCCGCCGTGCGCGACCCGGACGCGCCACCGCCCCGACCGGGCGATGACGACGCCGACGACGGCACGAGCCGCTAGCGCGCCGACGACGGCGGGCTCGGCGCTACCAGTCCGACGGACCGTCGACCTGGATGAGGTCGCCCATGTCGGGGAACTCCTCCTGCAGCAGCCGCTCGACGCCCATCTTCATCGTCATCACCGACGACGGGCAGGTGTTGCAGGCGCCGACGAGGCGGACGTGGACGTCGCTCCCCTCGATCGCCACCAGCGTGATGTCGCCACCGTCGGCGTTGAGCGCGGGACGGACGAGCTCGTCGAGCACGGCCTCCACGTTCTCGGGCGTGAGCGCGAGGCCGACCAGGTCTTCCATGAGGCCGGGCTCGTAGCCGGCGGGCGTGGCGGACTGGCCGGAGGCGCGCGGGGCGAGCGCCTCGTCGGCCGCGGCGTCGAGGGCGGCGGAGGACAGCGGACCCGTGACCGGCACCGGCCGGGGGATGCGCGGCACGGGGATGTGGTCGGGGACGGCAGCGCCCGCGGCGTAGGGCACGTTGCGGCTGCGGTCGTACAGGCCCAGCGCGCTCAGGCCGGACTTCAGGGCCTCTTCGAGGGTGGCGTTCACGGGACCTCCGCGCGGTGGGGACAAGGCAGACCGAATCGGTCCGATTAGCGCACGGAAGCGCATGTCGCCTGTCTTTCCCGGTCAGGTGTGCGGATCGGCCGCCGGGTTAGGACGACGGCGTCCAGCCAGGAGCCCTGGTGTACGTCATCGTCATCGGCATGGGCCAGGTCGGCCGTCACGTCCTGCGCACCCTCGAGGTCGAGCGCCACGACATCGTGGCCATCGACTCCGATCCCGACGTCGTCCGCGACGTCGAGGAGAACCACGACGTCATGACGATGGTCGGCTACGGCGCGAGCCCCAAGGTGCTCAAGAACGCCCGGGCCGCCGAGGCCGATCTCGTGGTCGCCGTCACCGACGACGACGAGGTCAACCTGCTCGCCGCCATCACCGCCAAGCACCTCGGCGCCCGGCGCGTGATCGCGCGTGCCCAGGGCGACGAGTGGGCCCGCTGCACCAACGAGACGGGCGTCGACTACGGCTTCCTCGGCATCGACGTGGTGCTCAACCCCCGCGTGCTGCTCGCGCAGGAGATCGCCAAGGTCGCCAGGTCCCACGGCGCGCTCGAGGTGATCGACCTCGCCGCCGACCGCGTCGAGCTCGTGAAGATGAAGCTCGACAAGGGGAGCCGGCTGCTCCACAAGCCGTTCGCCAAGCTGCAGATGCCCGACCAGACGCTCGTGGCCGCCATCGTGCGCGACGGCGACGTGCTCGTGCCCGCGGGTGCCGACCGGCTGATGCCCGACGACGGGGCCTACATCATCGGCCTGCCCGATCGCATCCTCGCCGCCGAGGACCTGTTCAGCGCCCAGCGCGAGGCCCGCCGCGTGGCGATCGTCGGCGGTGGCGTCGTCGGCAAGGCGCTGGCCCGGCCGCTGGTGCGCGAGGGTGCCCGCGTCACGATCATCGAGCAACGCCGCGACGTGGCCGACGAGCTCGCGGCCACGCTCGACGGCGTCACCGTGGTCTGTGGCGACGGCACCAACCTCGACCTGCTGCTCGAGGAGGAGATCGGCCGCTCCGACCTGTTCGCGGCCGTCAGCCACGAGGACGAGGTCAACCTGATGGCGTGCCTGCTGGCCCGCCGCACGGGCGTCACGCGCACCGTCGCCCTGTGCCATCGCCCCGACTACATGGACATCTACCGGCAGCTCGGCGTCGACATCACGCTGTCGCCGCGCATCGTCGCGTCCGACCACGTGCTCCGCTACGCCAAGCAGTCCGACGTCAAGAGCCTCACCACGCTCGAGGACGGCAAGGCCGAGATCATCGAGCTGGTGGCGTCCGAGGGCAGCCGCGCCGTCGGCGTGCCGATCAAGAGCCAGCAGATGAGCTTCCCGCCCCAGGCGATCATCATCGCGATCATCGGTCGCGACCGCGTGATCGTGCCGGGCGGCGACGACGTCATCCACGCCGGCGAGACCGTGCTGGTGCTCACCAAGCGCTCCGCGCGCAACGGCGTGGCGCGTCTGTTCAAGCCGCGGGTGCTCTGATCGACGACCTCCGCGAGATCCTGCGTCGCGTCGCCCACCCCGTGAGCTTCGTGGTGGGCGGCATGGCGTTGTTCATGGCGCTGTGCGCGCTGATCGGCTTCGGCTTCGAGCTGGCCGGCTTCGTGCGACCGCTCGACGAGGGCGCGTCGGCCGTGCTCCTCGGGTCGTCGGCGATCACGGCGCTCGTGGCCTTCGGCGGGTGGCGGTTCGGTCGCGGCGTGCCCGGCGATCGTCACATGAACCGGCGCGACGCCACGCTCGCGGTGGCCCTCATCTGGTTCGGCGCCGGCATCTTCGGTGGCCTGCCGTTCGTGATGGGGGCGGGGCTGTCGCCGGCCGACGCGTTCTTCGAGGCCGTCAGCGGCTTCACCACCACCGGCGCCACGATCTTCGGCGACATCGAGGGCGTGCTGTCGCGGCCGCTCCTGCTGTGGCGGTCGATCATCCAGTGGCTCGGCGGCATGGGCATCGTCGTGCTGTTCGTGGCCGTGTTCCCGAACGTGGGCGTGGGCGGCAAGCACATGTTCCGCTCCGAGGTGCCCGGCCCCACGGCCGAGGGCCTCGTGCCGCGCATCACCGAGACGTCGCTCGCGCTGTGGGCGATCTACACGGCGATCACGGTGCTGCAGATCGCGGTGCTGTGGGTGGTCGGTCTGCTGGAGCCCGTCCGCGACGGCGTGCCGCGCATGGACCTGTTCCAGTCGGTGTGCCACGCGCTCACCACGATGTCGACGGGCGGCTTCTCGCCCCAGAACGCGAGCATCGGGGCGTTCGACTCCACCGCGATCGACATCGTGATCTCGGTGTTCATGCTCGTCGCGGGCGTGAACTTCGGGCTGTACTACGGCGCGCTCGCCGGGCGGTCGTTCCGCGTGCTGCTGCGGGCCACCGAGTTCAAGGTCTACCTGCTGATCATCGGCGTGTCGGTGCTGCTGGTGATGCTCGGCATCCTCGACAAGCACCCCGAGCCCGTCCAGGCCTTCCGCTACGCGCTGTTCAACGTGGCCACGTTCATCACGTCCACCGGCTACGGCAACGACGACTACATGGGCTACAGCCCGCCGGCGCTCACGATCATCCTGCTGCTGATGTTCATCGGCGCGATGTCGGGGTCGACGGCCGGCGGCGTCAAGGTCAGCCGCGTGGTGCTGCTCGCCAAGTCGTCGTGGGCCCAGATCCGTCGCACCGTGCGCCCGAGCGTGGTGCAGGTGGTGCGCATGGACCGCAAGTCGGTGCCGGCGGCGCTGCTGGGCGAGGTCGCCATCTTCTTCTTCGTGTTCATGCTGTTCATGGGCGTGGGCACCCTGCTGGTCACCTACACCGACGGCGTCAGCCCGCAGACGGGCTTCGGCGCGATGCTCACGTCGCTGTCGAACATGGGCCCGGCGCCGTTCTACGACGGGGCCGACAACTTCGCGGCCTACTCCGACGTCGCCAAGATCTGGTTCTCGTTCGCGATGATCCTCGGGCGCCTCGAGTTCTTCACGCTGCTGGCGCTGTTGCTGCCCGACTTCTGGAGGCGGTGATGGGGGCGGCGGCGCCGAGCCCGGCGGTGAGCGCGCTCCGCACCCTGGGGACGGGGCTGGCGCTGACCGTCGCGCTGCTGGCGCTGCGCGAGGGCGATCCGTCGCAGGTCGCGCCCGTGGTGGCCGGGCTGGCGATCGTGCTGGCGTGGGGTGTCGGGCGCCTGTTGCCCCGCGCCGGGATGCCGTCCGTGCTCGGCTGGCTGACCGTGGGCGTGCTGTTCGGGCCGGCCGCGTCGGCGCTGCTGACGCGCGTGGTGCCCGGGTGGTTGTTCCCCGAGGGCGTCCTCGGGCCCGACGAGCTGGCGGTGCTGGAGCGCCCGGCCCACGTGGGGCTCGGCCTGATCATGCTCTGGGCCGGCCGGCAGCTCGACGTGCGCGAGCTGCGCGGCGCCAAGCGGGCGATCTCGGGGCTGCTCCTCGGTCACGTCGCCGCAGCCGCGGCGCTCACCGCCTTCGTGTCGCTCGTCGCCGAGATGGAGGGCGTGCGCACCTTCCTCGGCATCGCCGTCGCGCGGGACCCGGCCGACCTGGCGGGCTTCGCGGTGTCGTTCGTGGGCACGTCGATCGCGCTGGTCGTGGCCGTCGTGCACCCGGCGCGCTCGTCGGGGCCGGTCACCCGCACCGTGCTGTGGCTCGCCGTGCTCGGGGAGGCTGTCGCCGTCGCCACGCTCGGCGTGTGGGCCACCTGGTGGGGGCCGTGGACGGGCCTGCTCATCGACGACCCCGGCACCAGCGTGCAGCTCGTGTTCGCCGCGAGCATCGGGGTCACGCTGGGGGTGCTGATCGCTGTGGTGTCGCGGTGGGCCCCCGAGGCGCGTGGCCCGTGGACGGTGGGCGTCGGCATCCTCGGCACGATGATCGCCACCCAGGTCGGCCTGTCGGCGCCGCTGGCCCTGCTGGTCGCCGGGGTGGTGGTGGCCAACCTCCGCCCCGCCGAGAGCACCGCCGCCGAGACCGTCGCCACCGGGGTGAGCCTGGTCACCGTGCTCACCTGGGCGGCCGCCCAGCTGCCGATCGTCGACCTGCTCGACCTCGCCCCCATCGCGCTGGCGCTGGCGCTGGTGCGCGGCGTCGTGCTGTTCGGCGCGGCGATCGCGATGGCGCGGCTCCTCCAGGCGCCGACCCACGTGGTCCGCTACGGCTGGACCGGGTTGATCGCCAGCGCCATGCCGGTGGCGGGCCTGGTGGTGTGGCGCGAGCTCGACGTCAGCGTCGAGGGCGCAGGCGTCATCGCGACGGCGCTCGTGTGGAACCTGTCCGCCATCCACGGCCTGCTCGGCGTGGTGGCGGTCCACCTGGCCCTCGGCCTGGCCCGCGAGACCCCCGAAGCCCGCGCCGAGCTGGCGCGTCAGCCGGCGCCGCCGGTGTCCGACGACGGCTGGATCGACCCGGTCGTGCTCGCCGAGGGGCCGCTGCGCGAGCACGTCGCCGACCTCGCCCACGACCTGCACGCGCTGGCGTCCGAGCTGCGTGGCGAGGCCGCCCACGTCTTCCTCGAGCCCAGCCAGGCCTACGTCGACGAGCTGCGCAAGGAGTTCCGGCGCCACCACCGCAAGGTCACCGCCGTGGTGCAGGGCGACCCCGCCGACGTCGAGGACGGCGTGCGCGCGGCGCGGATCGAGCTCGTCGACCGGTGGCGCACCCACGTGCTCGACCACGCCGCCCACATGAACCGCCACCCGTGGCGGCCGGTGTCGCTCGTCGACCTGCTCGATCGCATCGCGCAGCACAGCCCCGAGGTGCTGCCGGCGCCGGTCGACCCCGCCCACCGCGCCAACCTCCGCGACTTCTTCGTCACCTTCACCGGGTGGCTGGTCGGCGCGGCGCCGCGTCGGGAGGTGCCGTTCCGCGAGATCCTGCGCCACCACCTGTCGGGACGCGTGCCCGTGCGGCTGGAGGCGGTCGCGTCGCTGCAGGTCAACGCCGAGCTCCACCTCGCCAGCCGCACGCGCGAGCTGTTCCACCGGGTGCTCGACGCCTACGATCCGCCCGACCACGGCGTGATCGATCTGGACGCGCTGGAGCGCATCCGCGAGGACATCGGCGACGACTTCCGGTGTGCGCGCGAGGAGATCGACGGGGTCCTCGACGACATGGTCACCCGGCTGCACGCCGTGCTCGGCCACACGTTCGCCGAGGTGGTCGACGACCTGCGGCGGGTGGGCTCGCTCGACCTGTCGGCGCGCGCGCGCACGATGTCCAAGGCCAAGGCGGAGCGCGCTGCCGGGATGGACGCGCTCACCCGTCGCTACAACGACGCGCGCGACGCGGCGCGGGTGCGGTTCACGGCGCTGGGGCTGGAGCTCGAGCTCGATCGGCTGGAGCTCGAGGTCGAGGGGGCGCTCGGCGACCACGGCAGCCACCTCGCCCGCCTGGTGCGCGGTCGGGGCACCACCCAGCTCGAGCGGGTCGACGAGGCGCTGGCCGAGGGCCTGGCGCAGATCCACGGCCTGCTCGACGCCGGGCTCACCGGGCGCGAGCTCGCGGCCGCCCTGCGGGCCGAGGAGGAGGCGCTGTCGCGGGTGGCCGCCGACGCCGCCTCCACCGCGGAGGACCTGCGGCTGCAGCTGTCGGCCGACGAGCTGCTGTCGCCGCTGCTCGACGCGCTCGTGCGTGCGGGCAGCCTGCTCACCGACCACGAGGAGGTGCCGGTGGGCACGCTGGTGGGCGGGTCCTGGGCGCTGATGGAGCGCGGTCGCACCCAGGACGTCGCCTTCCGCGAGGTGGTCGTCGGCTACATCGAGACCGCGATCACCCGCGACCTCAACGACCTCACCCAGCGGTTCGCGGTGGCCATCGAGGGGGCGATCAAGCGCATCGCCGAGGTCGAGCGCGTGTTCGGCTTCAACCTCGAGCTCGCGGCCGCCGAGGTGGCCACCGTGGGCGACGAGCCCGTGGGCTCCGACCAGCTGCGCGCCGTGCAGGATCTGGTCCTCGACGGCCTGTCGCGCGAGCAGACGGCGCTGCACCACGCCGTCGAGGGCGCCCGCGGCTGGTTCGACGAGGTCGACACGCGGCTGCGGGAGGCCGTGCTCGACGACCTCGACAACCTCCGCGTGCGCATCGCCGACGGCCGGTTCGCCGAGATCGCGCGCGAGCGGGCGACGGCGCGCGAGGTGGGTGCGGCAGCGGCCGAGGACGTCGAGCACCGCCTCAAGCGGGTTGCGCGGTGGTGGCTCGGTGACGCCCGCGCCGAGCGCATCCGCGATCGGCTGGGCCTGCCGCAGCAGGGCGTGCCGGGCGGTGCGCTCGTCCCCGCCCTCTTCGCACCGCCGCCCGTGGCGTCGAGCGTGCCGCTGTCCTACCGGCGGCTCTTCAGCGAGCAGGCGCTGCAAGCCGGCGAGCTGCTCGGCGGCCGCCAGGTGCAGGCCGACCGCGTGCGCCGGGCGCTGGCCGACCACCAGGGCGCCCGGCTGCGCACGGTGGCCGTCGTGGGCCCCGACGGCGTGGGCAAGCCGGCGATCGTGCGCGCCGCCCTGCGCGCGATGCGGGTGCGCGGCGTGCAGCGCTTCGACCTCACCGGCCCGGTCGACCCCCACGAGGTCGCGGGCTGGTTCGAGCGCCCCACGCAGGACCACGTGTGCGTGGTCACCGGCTTCCACTGGCTCTACCAGATGCGCCCCGGTGGCTTCGAGGCGCTGCGGCGCTTCGTCGACGGGGTGGTGGCCGACGGCGGCCGCAACGCCTGGATCGTCGACGCCGACGAGACGGTGTGGACGTTCGCGCGGGGCGCGGCGCCGCTCGACAAGGCGTTCCCCACCGTCGTCCGCATCGCGCCGCTCGACGACGCCGAGCTCGAGGAGGCGATCCTCGCCCGCCACGCGATGTCGGGCATGACGCTGACCTTCGACGTCGACGATCCGCGGCGGCCGTCCAAGGTGCAGCGCGCCTGGTTCAAGGCCTTCCACGCCGCCACCGGCGGCATCGCCCGCGACGCGATGCACCTGTGGCTGGCGTCGGTCGCCGAGGTCGACGCGACCCACCAGGTCGTGCGGATGGGACCGGTCCACGGCGTGGCACCCGCGGCGATGCGCGAGCTCAGCGACAAGTCGGCGCTCGGCCTGCAGGTGGCGGCACGCCAGGGCTACGTCGACGAAGAGACGTGGATGCGCCTGTTCCGCGACCCGCCCCTGGAGACGCGCACCCACCTCGCCCACCTCGTGCACTGGGGCCTGCTCCAGACCGACGGTGCCCGCTACGTGCTGCCCGCCCACCTGCGACGGCCGCTGCTCGACCTGCTCGCCGAACGGGGGTGGCGATGATCGCGGCGTGGCCCTGGACGCTGGTGGTGACGGCGTGGGCGCAGTCCGCGCCCGAGCCCGTGGTGCCGCCGGCGGACGACGACGTGGCGGCGCCCGCGCCGGTCGACGTGCCGGTGGAGGTGCCTGCGCCTGCGCCTGCGGACGTGCCTGCGCCTGCGCCGGCGGAGGCGGCGCCCGAGGCCGCGCCACCCGAGGTCCCGGCGGACCCGGCGCCGTCGGACGCGCCGACCCGGATCCGCGCGATTGACACCGCACCGCGTGCCGTGCGAGGCCTGCCCACACGGCGCCGCGACAGCGCCCGGCGCTCGGCGGCCGTGGCGCCCGTCACGCCACCGGCGCAGGCGCCTGCGCCGCCGTGGTGGCGGATCGGCTGGGAGGAGGTGGTGCCGGCGCGCGGCCTGGGCGCTGCGGTGCTGCTCGCCGTGCTCGCCCTGCTCACGAAGCTGCTCGTCCGCGGGGCCGACCGCCTGCGCCCGCGCCTGCAGGAGCGCGGTGTGCTCCCGGCGGTGCTGCGGTCGGTGATGGCCGTGGGTCGGGTGCTGGTGGTGGTGCTGGCGGTGGCTGCGGTCGTCGCGGCGGTGCCCGCGCGCTGGCTGCCGGTGGTGGTGGTCGTCGTGCTGTTCGCCGGCGCGGTCGTGGCGTGGTCGCTGCGGCAGGCCGTCACCGACGTCATCTGCGGCCTCATCGTGCTGTTCGAGGGGCGCCCTGCGCCGGGGATGCTGGTGCACGTCGACGGTACCGTGGGCCTCGTCGAGGCGGTGCGGCTGCGGGTGACGTGGCTGCGCGACGAGGACGGCGCCCGCGTGGCGGTGCCCAACAGCCGGCTCGTCCGGCGCGACGTGCGCGTGGAGGACGGCCGCTACCCCGAGGTGGTCACGCGCATGCACCTGGCGTGGTCGGGTCCGGCCGAGGTGGTGCGGGAGCGCGTGCTGGAGGCAGCGCTCGTCTCGCCGTGGCGTGCGCCCGGCGCTCAGCCCGTCGTGCGCCGCGGCGAGGCTGTCGGCGACTGGGAGGTCGTGGTCCGTGTGCTCGACGTGCGTTTCGCCCGCGACCACCGCGAAGCCGTGCGGGAGGTCGCGTTGGAGGCGCTGGGGCTCGACGAGGTGCCCGCCTGAGCGACGGCCCGTCGACCTCGGCTACCGGATCACCTGGCTGACGTGCAGGCGGCGGCGGGTGGGCACGTCGTGCCAGGTCTCCTCGGTGCCGTCGGGCCAGCGGACCTGGAGGGTGTCCACGACGTCGCGGTCGCCCAGGCCCAGGTGCACGCGCGGGGGCTCGCCCGACGACAGCGACCGGCCGCCGGCGCGGATCGTGTCCATCCACACCCGCCCGCCGTCGGTGACCTTGACCCGCGTGCCGATGCCGAACGTGTTGGGCGTGGGCGTGTCGACGGACAGCTCGAGGAACGCGTCGCTGCCGCAGCGCGACAGGTGGATGGCGTCGTCCTCGATGAGCGAGGCCTTGAGCACGTCGAGGTAGCCGTCGCCGTTGACGTCGACGTGCAGCGAGCCCCGGATCGCGAAGTCGTCGTCGAGGTCCCAGTCGGGAGCGACGTCGGCGATGACACCGGAGCGCGTCTGCCGCAGCACCATGTCGGGCTGCCGCTCCGGGTTGGGCCAGCGGTCCTGCACCTCGACGTACCCGAAGTTGATGATCAGGTCGACGAGGCCGTCGTTGTCGAGGTCGGCCATGTCGTTGCCCCACGCCACGCGGCTGGTGGTGTAGGGCAGGTCGGTGAGGCCCCACGCGGCAGAGGAGTCGAAGTACAGCGCGCCGCGGCTGATGAGCAGGTGCATGTCCGCCCACGCCGACACGAGCACGTCGTAGGCGCCGTCGTCGTTCAGGTCGGCGATGCCCAGGCCCATCCCGTGGGTGATGACGTCGAGGCCCAGGGCGTTGTCGTCGGGGCGGAAGGTCCAGTCGTCGAAGTGCACGAGGGCGTTGCCCCCCCACTCCGCGCCGAAGTCGTTGACGGCGTAGATCTCCCAGGCGCCGTCGTCGTCGAAGTCGAACCAGCCGCCGAGGAACGTGAAGCCGGTGGACGCCGGGCCCACGAGGCGATCGGTGCGGTCGACGTAGACGCCGCCGCCCACGTTCTCCATCACGGTGTTCGCGTCGCCGGGGGACCAGTCGTAGGTGCTGCGGCCGGTCAGGTCGATCGGGCCGTAGTTCGACACGAACAGGTCGAGATCGCCGTCGTGGTCGGGGTCGGCGAAGCTCGCGCCGACGGAGCGTGCGGTCGGCGGACCCGCCAGGTTGTGGGCCGCGGTGTCGTCGACGAAGCGACCGCCGTCGTTGCGCAGCAGCACGTTGGGTCGCTCGTAGCGCGTGATGTACAGGTCGAGATCGCCGTCGCTGTCGATGTCGACCGGGATGGCGGCGCTCGCCTCCGACAGGTCGACGCCGGTGGGCAGCGCGAACGCCGACACGTCGACCGCGGCGTGGCCGTCCCAGTGGTAGAGCCGTGTGCGGTGCTGGCCGGGGAACACCCAGTCGTCGACGCCGTCGCCGTCCAGATCGGCCACACCGACGCCCGCCCCCCAGAACCACGCGAAGTCCTGCGGGTCTTCGGGCAGGCGCAGCGCCTTGCGGTAGGGGCCGAGGCGGTCGCGGGCGGTGGGGTCGCTGCACACGATCGGTTCCGACATCACGAGCTTGGACACCGGCGTCGTGGGCCCGGCGGGCACCGGCACCACGGTGACCGGGTCGTCGATCAGCGGCGGGGGCAGCGTGACCGGATCGGACGTGCCCGCGTCGGTGGACCCGCGACAGCCGAGCGCGGCCAACGCGACGGCGAGGCGGACGGCGACGGACGACGGCGACGAACGCATGGAGCAGACACCCGGGACGGCGAGACCACGACAGCGTGCATCCTACACGGTCGCGGCCCCGCCTGCATCGTCAGCGGATGAGCGTGCCGGGGTCGGCGTTGACGCCGCACAGGTCGACGACCTGCTTGCCGCCCGCGGCCAGGAGCATGCCGCGGGACTCGACGCCGCGCAGCTTGACCGGCTTGAGGTTGACGACGACCACGACCTGGCGGCCGACGAGGTCCTCGGGGGCGAAGGCGGAGGCGATGCCGGCCACGATCTGGCGCGGCGCCTCCTCGCCCACGTCGACCTGCAGCACGAGCAGGCGGTCGGCGTCGGGGTGGCGGTCGGCGGCGACCACGCGGCCGGCGCGCAGGGCGACCTTGGCGAAGTCGTCGATGGTGATCTCGGCGGGCAGCTCGGTGTCGGTCACGGGCTTCTTCTCCGGAGCGGGGGCAGGCTTGGACGCCTTGGCGGGGGGCGGCGCGGCGGCCGGCTCGGGCGCGGCGAACAGCGCCGCGATCGCCTCGGGCATCTCGCGGAAGCGGGGGAACAGCGGATCGCCGACGTCGACGACGGTGCCGGCGACGAGGCGGGCGAGCGTGGGGCCGTCGGCGAGCGCGGCCTGCAGGTCGGCGACACCGTCGTCGACGGAGCGACCGACCTTGGCGAGCAGGGCCGCGGACTTGGCCGGCAGGAACGCCGACAGCAGCGCCCCGGCCAGCGCGCTGACCTCGAGGATCGTGCGCACGGCGGTGGCGAGCTTGGGCGTGTCGCCCTGCTTGTTCAGCGTCCACGGCGCGACGTCGTCGACGTACTTGTTGCCCGCGCCGACCAGCTCGAAGATCGCGGCCAGGGCGGCGTGGAACTGCAGATCGTCCATCGCGGCCGCGGTCCGCGTGACCACGTCGGCGGCGAGCGCGCGCAGCGGTGCCTCGAAGCCGGTGGACTCCCCGAGCTCGGGGATCGTGCCGCCGAGCCAGTTGCGGGTCATCGTGAGGCCGCGGTGGGCGAGATTGCCCAGATCGTTGGCGAGGTCGGCGTTGTAGCGGTTGAGGAAGCCCTCGTAGCTGAACTGGCCGTCGGCCCCGAACGCGATCTCGCGCAGCACGAAGAACCGCACCGCGTCGACACCGAACGCGCCCGCGAGCAGGTCGACGTCGATGGTGTTGCCCAGCGACTTGCTCATCTTGGCGCCGTCGGCGCTCATCCACCAGCCGTGGGCGTAGATGCAGCCCGGCAGCGGCAGCTCCATCGCCATCAGCATCGTGGACCAGTACACGGCGTGGGTGGTGAGGATGTCCTTGCCGACGAGGTGGAAGTCGGCCGGCCACGTGGCGTCGAAGCCCGGCGCGCTGCCGCCCGGCGCGTAGCCGATGCCGCTGACGTAGTTGAGCAGGGCGTCGAACCACACGTAGGTGACGTAGTCGCGGTCGAACGGGATCTCGATGCCCCAGTCCATGCGCGTCTTCGGTCGGCTGATGCACAGGTCGGCCAGCGGCTTGCGCAGGAAGCCGAGCACCTCGTTCTTGCGGGACTCGGGGCGGATGTAGCCAGGGTGGGCCTGGATGTGGTCGATGAGGCGCTGCTGGTAGGCGCCCATCTTGAAGAACCAGTTGGTCTCCTCGACCTTCTGCACGGGCAGGCCGGTGTCGGGGCACTTGCCGTCGACCAGATCCTTCTCGGTCCAGAACCGCTCCGCCGCCGGGCTGTACCAGCCGGTGTAGGTGGCCTGGTACATCTCGCCCTTGTCGAACAGCGCCTGCAGCGTGGCCTGGACGCACGCGATGTGGTCGGCGTCGGTGGTGCGCAGGAACTTGTCGTGGGCGATCCCGAGGTCGTCCATCATCGCGCGCCAGTGCACGACCATGTCGTCGACGTGCTCGACGGGCGTCATCCCGCGCTCGACGGCCTTCTCGAGCACCTTCTGCCCGTGCTCGTCGGTGCCGGTCATGAAGAACACGTCGCGACCCCGCGCCCGCTGCCACCGCGCGGCGGCATCGGCGGCGATCGACGTGTAGGCGTGGCCGATGTGGGGCTTGCCGTTGACGTAGTAGATCGGCGTCGTGATGTAGAAGCGCTTGTCGGCCATGGGGGCCTCCGGAAGCTCGGGGCGGGGGGTCTATCCGGGGAGCGCGGCGGGGGCCGCATGCGACCGGACGTGCAACGCGGGCGTTGCGCAACGGCGACGTCGCGTGGCCACCGCGCACCTCGTCCCCGCGCGCCCGCCGCATTAGTCTCCCCCCATCGCGAGACCGTCCGCGCGCCGCCCACGCTCACCCGGCGCCCACGTCTTCGCCCCTGGAGTCCCCCGCATGGTCCGTGCGCTCGGCTACAGCCACAACGAGTTCCGTCCCGACAACCCCGGCCGGCTCTGCCGCGGGCGCGAGCGGTGGATCGAGCCCTACGAGCTCGAGGGCGACGTGCGGCCCGCGTGGCGGCTGGTCGTCAGCGGCGCGGAGTTCACCGACGACTCGGCGGCCGACGCGCGCCGGGGGGTGCTGCACTCCGGGCTCGACCTCGCCGGGCTCATCGCGGCGCTGCTGCCCCGCAAGGAGCTGCTCGCCTTCATGGAGGACGGCCACCCGGCCGACATCCCCGAAGGCGCGGAAGGTGTGGAGATGTACACCGGGCACCGCGCCGGCGGCCGCAGCGAGGAGCTGATGGTCCGCTGGTTCAAGCGGGTGTCGGGCGTCACGCAGATCCGCGAGCTCATCGGCCACGACGAGAACCCCGACGTGCTCGGCTTCGCGCTGCTCGACGCCGACGTCGACATCGACGACGACGTGCGCCAGCGCTTCTTCGCGCTGGTGGGCATGGGCTGCCTCGACAGCCCGCCCGCCCGGTTCCAGCCCGCGGCCCTGCCCGACGTGCTGGAGGTCGCCAAGGCCGTCGTGCTGCTCCACCGCGACAAGCACGGCCCCGCCGTCGGGGTCTACTCGCGCACCCGCGAGCCGCTGGAGGACCGCATCCTCGCCCTGTGCGACAAGGAGGGCGCGCTGCCGGTGCGGTTCGCGATCCCGCCGATGCTCGCCCGCTGGGACCGCGCGATCGCCGAGGCCCGCACCGAGTGGATGTCCACCCACACCGAGGAGTTCCCGGTGCCGGTGTCGCCCGAGCCGTCCACGTGGGAGCCGCGCCGCCCGCGCCGCCGTGGCGATCGCTCCGCGCTGGCCGACGAGGCCTCCCGCGCCTCCCGCGCGGCGATGGGCGAGGAGTAGGCCGCTCGGGGCCTTTGCAGGCTCTTTTCGTCAGCACGGGCTCGTGGAGGCACACCCATGGTGGGAGGTGCCCATGGCACGACGTGCACGCGCGAGGCTCGGCGAGGCGATCGTCTCGTCCGACGTGGGGATGGCGGGGCTGCTGGCCCTGCTCGTCTGCGGTGCGGCGACGTGGTGGAACGGCGGCCTCGAGCCCGCCGTGGCCGACGTCCCCGCCGTGAGCTGGGGGGACGAGCTCGCGTTCGCCACCCCCACCACCGCCGTCCATCCCGTGATCGCCTGGGTCCAGGACGGCCTGCAGGTGCGCCTGGAGTCCGAGTGCCGCTACCGGATCGGCGGCCTGCCCGACTGCCCGCCCGTGCCGCCCGAGCGCGAGGCCCGCATCGGCTGCCTCGGGGCGTGCGCGGACGGCGGGCCCGATCTCGCGGCGCTGCAGGAGCTCCTGCTCGACGCCCGGCGCGCCTACCCCCAGGGCACCGAGGCCACGCTCGTGCCCACCGGGCGTAGCCAGATGGCCGAGCTGATGGCGGTGATGGACGCGGTGCGCGAGGTCGACGTCGGCGAGGGCGAAGTGGTGGCCCTGTTCCCCGACGTCAGCGTGGTGACCGGCCGCTGAAGTCGTCGTCGAGCGTCCACCGGCCGACGCGTCCGGGCGCGTCGACCAGCCGGTCGATCTGCGCGAGGAACGCCGCGCGCGGGATCTCGGCGGCGCCGAAGCGCGCGAGGTGGTCGGTCCAGATCTGGCAGTCGACGAGCGGCACGTCCCACCGCGCGAGCTGACGGACGAGGGTGACGAACGCGGCCTTGCTGGCGTCGGGCACCGTGGTGAACATCGACTCGCCGCAGAACAGGCGCCCGACGCTCACACCGTACAGGCCGCCCACGAGCGTGCCGTCGATCCACGCCTCGCAGGCGTGCGCGTGACCCTGGGCGTGCAGCGCACCGTACGCAGCCCGCATCTCGTCGGTGATCCAGGTGCCGTCCTGGCCGGGACGATCGGCACCGGCGCACGCCCGCACCACGTGGTCGAAGGCGGTGTCGAGGGTGAACGTCAGGTCGCCGCGACGCATCCGCTTGGCGAGGCTGCGCGGTACGTGCAGGTCGGCGGTCTCCAGCACCATCCGCGGGTCGGGTGACCACCACAGGATCGGCTGGTGGTCGCTGAACCACGGGAAGATGCCTGCGCGGTAGGCCCGCAGCACGCGCTCGGCGGACAGGTCGCCCCCCACGGCCAGCAGCCCTGACGGCTCGGCGAGCGTGGGGTCGGGGAAGGCGAGCGGTCGGCCGAGGCGGAACACGGGCATGGTGTCATCGCTGCCACCGGAACGTCACGGCGACGACCCGGAGCGTGGCTCGGGGTAGCATGGGGGGGTACATCGGCGCTCCCTGGGATGGAGGACAGATGCGGACGATCTGGACGGTGGCCCTGCTGGCCGCCTGCGCGGGGTCCACGACCGACAAGGTCACGGACACCGACACCGACACCGACGTGGACACCGACACCGGGGTCGTCGACACCGACGCCACCTGCGAGCTCGCGCCCGACCCGTCGCTGCCCGACTGCTCGGCCGACGTTCCGTCGGGCGGCGCGGGCCTCACCGGCGCGCTGGTCGACGTCGACGGCAACCCGCTCAACACCGACGCAGCGCTGCGCGTGCAGTACTGCCGTGGCGACACCTGCCTGATCCCCGACTGCACGTTCTCGAACACCTACGCGTTCGGCAACCTCGACGCGGGCCCGGGCTCGTTCGACATCGTGCTGCTGCCGTCCTGCGACGGCGAGCGCTTCGCCACGCCGTTCGCGCCGCTCGACGTGGAGACCGGCGTCACGCGCACGGTCGACGTCACCGTGCCGCGCCTCGGCCCCGCCACGGCGATCCCCGCCACCGCCACCGAGATCGAGGTGGTCGACGGCCTGTACCTGACCGTGGGCGAGGGCTCGCTGGAGCGTCCGTCGCCGCTCGAGCCTGCGGCCACCGAGATCGCGGGCGTCGACGCCACCGACGTGGCCGTGCCGATCGAGGGCATCACGGGCACCGTGCTCGCGGTCTACTACCTGGCGCCGTTCGACTACGACAGCAGCGCCGGCGTACCGGTGCGCCTCGACAACGCGTGGACCCTCGCCGACAGCGAGGGCGAGCTCTGGATCGGCGACTACACCACCTCGTCGTGGGAGAAGGTCGGCGACCTGACGATCGACGGCGACGACAAGCTCACCACCGCGACGGGCCTGCCGCGGATGTCCACGCTGGTGGTCGTCCGCAAGCCGTCCGCCTGATCGCGCGCCGCCGTGCCGGCCGTCGCCGGCGCGTGCTCACGGCGCGTCGGTGGCCGGCGCGTCGCTCGCGGGCGGCTCGGGCGGCGTCGCCCTGGCCTCGGTGACGTCCTCGGTGGACGTCGCACCCGCCGTGGGCCGATCGTCGGCCGAGCCGCGCTGCGCCGTGGTGGCGTCGGTGTCCTTGCTGGTGGCGTCGATGTAGCGCATCGGCTGGACGGCCGGCGGCGGGCCGTCGCCTTCCATCCACCACGCGCCGAAGAACGCAGCGCTCGCGAGGAGCGGCACCACGCCGAACGACAGCACGGGCAACCAGCCCGACAGGATCAGGCGCGGGTAGGGGTTGTGGACGGACGGCGACGGGGCAGGCAGCACGAACCGCACCAGCAGGGTGACGCAGCCCACCACCAGGGCGAAGAGCCCCAGCACGAGGTTCAGGCTCACGGTGGCTCCGAGAGGGACGGGCGACCGCGCACCTGGTCGCCGGAGAGGGGGACGCCGGACCCAACGACGTCAGGCTGTGGCTAACCACCCACTCCGGGGACGGCTCACTCCGCGCTGGGCGGCTGCTCGGCGTCGTCGTCGCCGGCCACGGGAAGCGACGCTTCCGCGGCGTCGTCGGCCGGGGCGGCCTCCGCGACGGGGGCCTCGTCGTCGGCGTCCGGCTCTCCGGACCCGAAGTCGTCGAGGTCGTCGTGGTGACGGCCGTCGTCCATCGCCTCGTCGTCGGCCTGCGCGCCGTCGTCGGCCTGCGCGTCGTCGCTCGCCTCGGGGGCGGCCTCGACGGGCTCCTCGGCGACGGGCTCCTCGGCGGCGGGCTCCGCAGCGTCGGCGACCGCTTCGGTCGGCGCGACCACGGGCGCGGGGGCGACCGGCGCGGGCATGCCGGCCATCGCCAGCGCGTTGGCCTCGATCAGCGCCTGGAGACGGGCCAGATCGAGCCCGTAGGCCTGGCGGTCGAGCGAGTGGGGCGACGTGCGCTCCGCGGCACGCGTGAGCTCGGCGTGGGCCGCCACGTGCTGACCGCGGGCCTCGGCCACGGCGGCGAGGCCGGCGAACACGCGGTGGTTCGACGGATCCTGGCGACCGAGCTTGCGCAGGCGCGACTCGGCCTGGTCGACCTTGCCGCCGGCCAGATCGAGCAGGGCGCCCTCGAGGTCGAAGCGGGCGGGCAGGCTGCGCCGACCGGGGGCCAGCTTCTTGGCCTTGCCGAGGAACCACGCGGCGCGCGACAGGTCGCCGCCCATCTCGCGCAGGGCGACGGCGTAGGTGAGGTGGGCCTCCCAGCTGTTCTTGTCGGCCTGGAGCATCTCGTCGAGCAGCGCCGTGATCTCGGCACCGACGGCCTCGCGCCGCTCGGGCACGCCCTTGTGGATGTCGAGCAGCAGCGAGACGAGCCGCGAGGTCTGCACGACGTCGCCGGGGGCGAGACGCACGGCCTCACGCAGCAGCGTCTCGGCCTCGTCGAGGGCCTCGGCGCCCTCCTCGCGCCGCAGCGTGCCCAGCAGGCCGTAGGCGTCGGGGAGCATCGGGTCGAGCTCCATCGCCGTGCGCAGCTGCTCGATCGCCTCGGGGCGACGGCCCTGGCGGGTGAGCAGCGAGGCGAGGCGGCAGCGGAGCCGGGACTGCTCGGGCAGCGCGGCGACCGCCTGCTCGAGGACCTTGACCGCCGCACCGCGCGCCTGGCGGGCGATGTGGTGGCTGGCGGCCTCGTGGAAGACCTCGGGGACCGGGGCCTGGGCGATGGCGGCGTCGATGGCCTCCTTCCAGGACTCGCCCTTGGCGTCGGTGCGGCGCAGCAGCTCCAGGCGCAGCAGGTGGCCGTCGGCGTTGTGCGGGTCGACCTGCAGGATGTGGCCGATGCGCTGGGCTGCCAGGTCGGGGCGCGCGTTGTTCTTGGCGCGCAGCAGGCCGTAGGTGGACTCCACCGCGGCGTCCTGGTCGGGGTAGCCGACGTCGACGATGTCGCTGAAGCGGCGCGCCAGCATGGCGCAGCGGTTGGCCTCCTGCAGCAGGGCCAGCTTCTCCACGCCCTCGGCGCTGTTGGCCTTGCGTCGCAGGAGCGCACCGAGGTCTTCCAGCACGCGGAAGTCGGCCGTCTCGCGGGGGGACATGGCCTGCTCGACGAGCTTGTGGACCTTGTAGCGCTTGGTGCCCTCCTCGGTGCCGATCATGTCGAGGAGGCCCTCGGCGATGAGCTGGCTGCGGGTGCGGCGGTTGACCTCCATCTCGGCGAGCGTCTGGCCGTCGGCCGCGTAGCGGAGGTGGGCGAGGATGCCGAGCGTGCGGCGCATGCCGTCGTCGAGGCGCTGCACGCGCTTCTCGATCTGCTTGGTGATGCCGGTGGCGTCGGCCGCGTCGTCGAGCTTGAAGAAGCGGTCGTCGTCGACCAGGGCCGGATCGTGGCGCACGGCCACGGCGAAGGTGCGCACGGCGAGCGGGTTGCCGTGGATCTTCTCGGAGATGGGGCCGAACTTGTCGCGCGGGAACTCCGGCGCGTGGAACGCGTCGAAGACGTCGTGGTAGAAGCGACCCTTGATCCCCGACAGTTCGAGGCGCCGCAGGCCGGCGGCCCGGCCCTCGCGGAAGAACACGGGCTGGACCAGCGACGTGAACACCAGCTTGAGCGGGTAGGTGTGGGTGAGCAGGGCCTCGACCAGCAGCTCGAGCGTGGACTTGCGGAACAGGTCGCCGGTGCGGCCGACCGCCACCTGGAGCTGGTGGACGACCATCACCTGACCCGCGGTGTCGGCGGCGTCGGTGAGGGCCTGGATCGCGGCCTGGACGGCCTGGATCGGCGTGTGCTCGCCCTTGAGCACGGTGGCGAGGGCGTCGCTGCCGCCCAGGCGCGTGATCTCGGCGAGGCGCGCGAGGAAGGCGTCGGCACCCACACCACGACCGAGCGTCAGGTCGGGCAGGCGGACCAGCTCGGTGGTGGCGATCGCCTGCTCCACGAGCGCGGTGCGGCCGATGCCGCGCGGGCCGGAGACGACGATGGGACCGCCCTCGGCGAGCATGCCCTGCAGGGCGGGGAGCTCCTCCTCGCGGCCGACGAACACGAACCGCGGGGCGTCGGGCTCGGCGGCGCGGCGGCGGTCCTTGGCCTTGGGGACGTCGACGTCGGGGACCTCGGCCTCGGCCGGAGGCATCGGCAGCGCCTGCAGGAACGCGGCGCCGCGCTCCTTGACGTGCTCGATCTTCAGGCCGCGGAACACCATGTTCAGGGCGAACAGGTTGATCTTCTTGGCGACGACCACGACCGTGGGCTTGTGGGGCGCGGAGCCGATGAGCCCGGCCAGGCGCTGGAGGCCGGACTGGTCTTGATCCGTGGGCTCGACGATGACGAGCACGCCGTGCTTCTGGCCGATGGCGCGCGCGACGGCGGCGTCGGACGGCTCGACCACGGGGCCGAACGCCACGCCCACCAGCGTCATGGGACGCAGCGCCTCGCGCTCCTTGAGGGCGAGCATCACCATCTCGTCGCGCAGCAGCGAACCGGAGACGGCCAGCGCACACCGACCGCCCGCGATGGCGGAATCGACCAACGACATGAAAGCTCCTCGTCGGCGGGGACGTGCGATCGCCTGTGCCGCACCCGCCCCCACTCGGGGCGGCCGGCCCTAACCGTGGTCCGCACCGTGTTCAACAGCGCTGGATCCGGCCTTCGGCGGATCCGTGGGGGTGGCTGCCGGTACCGGAGAAGAAAGTTGCGGCAGCGTGTCGGACGTCCGGCCGTCCCGACGGGGCCGCGTCGCGTCCCACTGCGGGGGTACCGAAGGGGCAGCCGGGGAGTTCATGTGGAAAGCCCGCAAGTCTGTCCGAACTTCCTCCCATGCGGGTCTCGGAAAGCCCCGCTCGAGGAGGTCCCATGCGACACCCCTTCCGTTCCCGGCGCGGCTCGGTGCCCGTCGAGTACGTCGTCCTCGCGGGCGTGCTGGCCGGCACGGTGACCATGGGCTTCTCCCTGCCGTCCGCCTTCGGGCAGCTCCTGGTGGGCAGCCACGACCAGATGAACGAGCAGGTGACGTCGGCACGCGAGACGCGGGACGCCGGCCCGAACCTGCTCCCCAACGCCGACGGGTCCGAGGACCACAGCTACGAGGTGGTCGAGGACGTCGACCCCACAAACCCCGGTGAGGGGTGGGGCGACGACCCGTGGTCGGGCGACGACGCGGCGCAGGAAGACGACCCCGGCGCGGACGGGACCGACGACGGCGGCCAGGGGTGCAACCAGGGGCTCGGCAACGGGTCCGAGGGCTGTGACCCGGGCAACTCCAACCAGGGGGACCCGGCGAACTCGAACGACGAGCCGTGCGGCAACGGCCGCGGCCACGGCCGCAAGGTGCGGTTCACCTTCTGAGCGTCGGGCCGCGACGCGTCGTGACGACCCCGTCGCGATCGCGCCCTCAAGCGCCCGGCGCCCGCGCCGATTGCGCCGATCCTGGACCGGGATGTGCGGCGCCAGCTGTCTCCCCGTGGGAGGAGGTCTCGTGGACGAAGAGGAAGAGGACCTGCCCGGACGCCCCAAGCGTCGGCTGATCCCGATCGAGTACATGGCGCTCGGTGGCATGCTCGCCGTCGTCGCGGTGGGCGGCGTCGCGTTCAGCGGCGCCTACGAGCACTTCCTGACCGTCGCCACCGAGAAGGCGTCGCGCTGCGACCGGGTGACGGGCGAGGGCTGCTCGCCGGCGCAGATGAAGAACATCTACCAGCAGCCCACCGTCGACCAGGCGCGCGTGGCCGCGATCCGCGGCATCGAGCACCCGGAGGCCGAAGAGGCGATCCGCGCCAACGTGCGCGCGTTCGTGCTCAACAAGCCGACCGAGCCGCCGTCGCGCGAGGCCAAGCAGCGCGCCCGCGCCAAGATGGCCCGCGAGCGCGCCGCCGAGATCGAGCAGGCCCGTCGGGCGAACGCCCCGCTGCCGGCGAAGTACGCCGACGGTGTGGCCGAGGACGACGCCCCGGCCGATCCGGATCACGACTGGGCCGAGGTCGGTCCCGCCGAGGAGCCCGACGGCGACTGGACCCAGGCCCCCGAGTTCGAGGAGACCGAGGGTGCGGCCGACGACGGCGTCGCCGTGGCCGAGGACGTCTCCGACGCGCAGGCGCTCGCGCAGGCCAAGGAGGCCGCCAAGGTCAAGCGCATCGGCGAGGACGCGCCCGTGCTCCAGGCCTCGCCGGAGGAGCTCGCGCGCGAGGCCGGCTGCGCCACGCCCCGTGGGTCGTGGTGGATCGGGTTCTGGTGGATGTGAGCCGTCGCCCCTGACCGGGGCACGAGAACCGCCGCGCCGCGGCCCTGTCCGGGGTCGCGGCGCGTCTGCTTTCTCGGTGCGCGGGTCGGTGGATCGGGCCTGCGGCACGTTCTGGCGAGGTGTACCGATGTCGATTTCTCAGGAGCGCCGGAGCGGCCTGGGCGAGCACCGGTCAGCGGTTCGGTATCTTGAAAACAACGCCGATCCGTTTGTTTCGTAAACAATGCCCATTCGTATGACACCGGGTACCGCCGGCTTGCCGATACCGGAAGCGCGACCCGAAAGTTTGTCTGCAGGCCCATTTTCACCGCCCGATGAACGGGACGCGTCGACTCGGCCCTCGTGCATTCCCCGTGGATCGCGATCTGGCTGAGCCCACGACGTTGTCCATCGACATCCACGGAGTACGACATGCGAAACACGCAGCGGAATCGGCGAGGCTCGGTGCCCGTCGAATACGTGCTTCTCGCGTCGCTTCTCGGCATGACCGTCATCGTCGGCCTGCGGTTCCCGCAGCTGTTCGGCGAGATGCTGGTCCAGTCCGGGGAGCGCATGGGAGGCATGGGTGACGCCTACCCGACCACGCCTGGCGGCGGCGGTCCCGGCCCCATGCCGGGCGGCGGCGCCCACGACCCCGGTTCCGACCCCATGACCGATGGGGGCGGCGGCGGTGGTGAGGACCCCGGCTATGCCGACCCCGGCACCGATCCCGGTGACGGCTGGGCCGGCGAGGATCCCTGGACCGACGGCGGGGGCGACGACCCTGGCGACGACCCGGGCTCCGATCCCAGCACCGACCCCGGCGACGGCGGCGGCGGTGACCCTGGTGACGACGGCGTGGCCGACGGCGGCGACGGCGGCGGCGGCGACGATCCCGGCGGCTGGGGCGACGACCCCTGGGAGGACACCGATCAGGGCGACGACGGCGACCCGTCTGGCGACCTGACGGACCCCCCCTCGACGGGCGGCAGCACCGACGATCCCTACTCCGATGGCGATGACGACAACGACGATGGCTCGGACGACGACGGCTCGGCCGACGGTGGCAGCACCGGCGGTGGAGACGACGGCGGCTCGAACGACGGTGGGTCGACGGACCCCGGCGACGGCGGCCACGGTGGCTCGACCGACGACGGTGGCTCGAACGACCACGGCGGCGACGACGGCTCGGCCGACGGCGGCGACGACGACCACGGTTCGGGCGGTGGCGGCGACGACCACACCTCCGGCGGTGGCGGCGACGACGGCAACTCCGGTGGCGGCGGCTCGTCCGACGACGGTGGCTCGAACGACCACGGCGGCGACGACGGCTCCAACGACGGCGGCCACTCCGGCGGCGACCACGCCTCGGACGACGACGGCCACTGCGACCACCCGGACGGCGGCTCCAACGACGACAGCAACTCGTCCGAGGACCACGGCTCCGGCGGCGACCACGCCTCGGACGACGACGGCCACTGCGACCACCCGGACGGCGGCTCGGACGACGACAGCTCGAACGACCACGGCAACGGCAACGGCAACGGCAACGGCAACGGTCGGAATGACGGCCGCTCCGACGACGACCACCTGTCCACCGACGACGGCTCCCCGCCGCACTCGTGGGGCGGTGGCGGCTCGGGCTGCAACCAGGGCCGTGGCAACGGCTCCGAGGGCTGCGACCCCGGCAACTCGAACCAGGGTGATCCGTCCCGTTCCAACGACGAGCCTGGCGCTGACGGCCGTGGGAACGGCAACGGCAACGGGAACGGCAACGGGAACGGGAACGGCAACGGGAACGGCAACGGGAACGGCAACGGCAACGGCAACGGCAACAACAACAACGACGGGTCCGCGATGGCCGATCCGCCGCCGCCGCCCGCCGCGCCCTCGCCCACCGTCGCGACCCTGCTGCTCACGCTGTCCGACCCGAACATCCCCGAGTGGGTGGCGGCGACGATCATCGACGAACTGGTCCAGTCGCTCACCGGCGGCATGTCCAACCCGAACATTCTCGTCATCCGTGACGACTACCAGCACGGCGAGGACACCGAGGACACCGACTACATCGCCGACCTGATGGCGGCGGCCGGCTACAACGTCACGATCCTGAACGAGCGTGGCAACGGCATCTCCCCGAGCGACACCGAGGGGTACGACCTCATCTGGCTGTCGAACCCGGGCTGGCCGACCGACGACGGCAACACGCTCGACGCGCTGCGTGAGGCCCTCGACGCTGGCATCAGCGTGGTGCTCCAGGGCGACGACATGACGTTCACCGACGCCAAGAACGACACGATGGAGGACCTGACCGGCGCTGAGAACATCAGCAACGGCACCTCGATCGACGGCGTGCGGACCGACAACAACCAGGGCGGCCACTACGAGATCACCTTCACCACGGCCGATGGTGAGATCCTGACCTCGCTCGATGGCTACACGATGCTGTACGGCAACGACATCGACAACAGCGAGATCGTCGCCGACGACGTCAACGTCCTGGCCTGGGCGTGGCTCGAGGGCACGAACGGCACCAAGACCGTCGTCCCGGTGATCTTCATCAACCCCTGGGGTTGATCCGACCGCCCCCGCCTCGTGCGGGGACGGCCCTGCCGCCGCGGCACCTTCGGGTGTCGCGGCGGTTCCGCTTTCTCGACCGTCCGCGACCCTGCTGCCCCGGCGCGGACCGGTGTTAGGCCTCGGCGATGAGCCGCCTCGACGATCTCGCTGCCGACCTGCCCACCACCCCTGGCGTCTACCTGTTCAAGGACCGCAAGGGGCGGGTGATCTACGTGGGCAAGGCGATCAACCTGCGCGCCCGCGTGAAGCAGTACCTGTCCGGTCAGGACGCGCGGCAGATGGTGCCGTTCCTGGTGCATGCGGCCGGCGACCTCGAGGTGGTGCTCACCACCACCGAGAAGGAGGCGCTGCTCCTCGAGAACACGCTGATCAAGAAGCACCGGCCGCGGTTCAACGTCAAGCTGCGCGACGACAGCAACTTCCTGCACCTGCGGCTCGACCTGTCGGAGAAGTGGCCCCGCTACCGCCTGGTGCGCGCCATCGGCGACGACGGCGCCCGCTACTTCGGCCCCTACGCGAGCGCCCAGAAGGCCCGCCACACGCTCGCGTTCCTGCAGCGCATCTTCCCCCTGCGCACGTGCACCGATGCCACGCTGCGGTCCCGCAAGCGGCCGTGCCTGCTCCACCAGATGGGTCGGTGCGTCGCGCCGTGCGTCGACCTCGTGCAGCCCGCCGCCTACCAGCGCATCGCGGAGGACTCGACGGCGCTGCTCGAGGGGCGCGTGCGCGGCGTCGTCGGTGCGCTGGAGCAGCGGATGCACGGCGAGGCCGATCGCGAGAACTTCGAGGAGGCGGCCCGCCTGCGCGACCTGATCGCCTCGATCCGCGCCACCGTCGAGCGCCAGCAGGTGGTCGATCCCCGCCTGTCCGACCGCGACGTGTGGGGACTGCACCGCGAGGGCTACCGCGCCGGCGTCACCATCCTTCCCGTGCGCGAGGGCGTGATGACCGAGCCGCTGTCCCGCGTGGTGCAGGGCGTGGTGGAGGACGACGACGAGCTGCTGTCGTCGCTGCTCAACAACGCCTACCAGGAGGGCACGCCCATCCCGGGCGAGATCCTGGTGCCCTTCCTGCCGTCGGACCACGCCGCCCTCGAGGAGCTGCTCACCGAGCGCCGCGGCCGCAAGGTGGTGCTGCACAAGCCCGAGCGCGGCAACAAGGTGCGGCTGGTCACCATGGCCACGTCGAACGCGGCGGCCCGTCTGGCGGCGGCGTCCGACGAGGAGACGCAGCGGCGTGAGGCGCTGGCGGCGGTGGCCGAGCTCGTGGGTCTCGACCACCCGCCCGCGCGGATGGAGTGCTTCGACAACTCGCACCTGGCGGGCACCAACCCGGTCAGCGCCATGGCCGTGTTCCTCGACGGCAAGCCCGCGCGCGCCGAGTACCGCCGCTACCGCATCAAGCAGGCGATGGGCGGCGACGACTACGGCGGGATGCGCGAGGTGCTCACCCGACGGCTCACCCGGGGCCTGGAGTCGGGGGAGCTGCCCGACCTGCTCGTGATCGACGGCGGCAAGGGACAGGTCGGCGTGGCGGCGGCCGTCCTGTCCGATCTCGGCATCGACGACCTGCCGATGGTGGGCATCTCCAAGCCCCGCACCGAGCACGCCCGCGGTGAGCGGGCGGCCACCGACAAGCTCGTGCTGCCGGGCGTCAAGGACCCCATCCGCGTCTCGCCCAACCACCCCGGCCTGCGCATGCTCCAGCACCTGCGCGACCAGACCCACGACCACGTCGTGGGCTACCAGCGCAAGGTCCGCCAGAAGAAGACGCTGCGCAGCGCGCTCGAGGGCATCCCGGGCGTCGGTCCGTCACGACGTCGCGCGCTGCTGACCGAGCTCGGGTCGGTGGCGGGGGTGGCCGCCGCCGACGTCGACACGCTCGCGGCGGTGCCGGGCATCGGGCCGTCGCTCGCCGCCCACATCCACGCCACGCTCCACCCGTCGACCCCGTCGAAGGGGTGAGCGGGCGCTGGCGCGGCGCGCGGATCAGAGCGTGAGCACGTCAGCGTGCAGCTTGGTGGCCTCGGGGGCGCCGGCGTCGTTCAGCACGCGGGCGACGAGGCCCACCGAGCGGCGGTGCGACTTCCAGGCCTCGATGGCGCGGGCGTTGCGCTCCGCACCCTCGACGTCGAGCTCGAGCGCGTCGTGCAGGGAGCGCACGTAGGCCCCCCACAGGCGGCGGTGCAGGTCTTCCAGGCGACCGATCTCGTCGCGCTCGACGCGCACCTGGAACGTGAAGCCACGCTGGCGGGCCCGGGCGCTGCGCTGGCCCTCGTCGGGGACGAGGTCGGGCGCGGCGCGGCGGATCTCCTGGTAGGCGTGGTGGGCGTGCTGCCCCGCGAACCAGGTGCCGCTGCCGGCGTAGATGCCGAAGGCGCCGGTGACGCCGGACGCGGTCTGCGCGATCTCGGTGCCGAAGACGCCGAGGTCGAGGCTGGGGCGCGGCACGAAGGCGACGCTGACCACGTCGAAGGCGTCCTCCTCGACCACGAAGGCACGGAACTCGCCGATGCGACCGACACGGTCCCGGCGGGCGCGCACGAGGCGGCCGCCGTCCATCGACTGGGTAGTGGGCAGGCCGTCGATGCGCACCGGGGCCAGACCCACGTGGGCCAGACGCACGGCGCTCTCGCCGACGAGCGGCACGAACGGGCTCTCCGGGCGGTTGGACGTGGTCCCCTGGGGCCGGAGGTTGAAGCGGTCGAGCTGCGTCATGGCATCCTCGTCGACTCGGGTACGGTGAACCAGGAGAGGCGTACCCTCACGCTGGATGCATCGGTCCAGACGGCGTCCCCCTTGAACCAAACCCACCTGCGTGGAGGAAATCGACAGCCGTTGCTCAGTCGCCGGGCGGGTGCCGCCACACGAGGCCCCGCGTGCCGTCGACGGTCAGACGCTCTCCGGTGGTGATCTGACGGCCGACGCCCGGCACGTCCGCCACCATCGGCACGCCGTACTCGCGGGCCACGACGGCGCCGTGGGACAGGGCTCCGCCCAGCTCGACGACGACGGCGCCCGCGACCCTGAGCAGCGGGGTCCAGCTCGGATCGAGGGCGTGCGTCACCAGCACCTCGCCCGGCTGCAGCGTCGCGGCCTCGTCGACGGAGGCGAGCACCCGCGCCGGGCCTTCGTGGCGTCCGGGGCTGGTGCCGTGGCCCTGGAGGCGCCGGCCGAGCGCAGCAGGCACGTCCTGCCCGGACAGGACCACCGGGGGCTGGTGCGCCGACGCACGGGCATGCGCGTTCCGGCGGCGCGCCAGGGTGGGGCGGAGGTCGCCGCACGTGCCCTCGACCGCGGCGACCACCTCGGGCCAGGCGAGGAACGCCAGGTCGTCGACGCTGTCGAGGTCCCCGCGGGCCACCAGGGTGGCACCCAGCGCGCGCAGCGTGGTGGCCAGGGCGTCTGTGATGCGGTCGAAGGCGTCGCGCTGGTTCTCGCGCAGCAGCAGGTAGCGGCGCGTGTACCACACCAGCGCCATCAGCACGGGCAGGCCCAGCGCCGGGGCGTCGCGCGCGACCTCGGCCAGGGCGGCGTCGGCGTCGGCGGCGCGGCGGGCCGCGGACACGTCCGGGTCGACCGGATCCGCGCGTGCTGCGCGCAGCAGCGGCACCAGCCGATCGGGGTGGGTGCGCCAGCGCGGCGACCACACCTCCCAGCTGGCGGTGGCGCGGTGGCCGTGGGTGGCGAGGAACGCGGCGAGCGCGTCGGCGAAGGCGGTGGACACGGGCGTGCCGGCGGCGAGGTGCCCGAGGTCTCCCGGTGCGGCGGCGCGGGCGAGGTGCCAGAGCGCCCGGTTCGCGACGAGCGTGGCGTTGCCGGGCGGGCTCACGGCGAGGGCAGCGTGCAGCGCGGCGGCGCGTGTGGGCAGCGCGGCGTCGAGCGCGCCCCGCAACCCCTGCCAGCAGAGGTTGGCGAACAGCAGGCTTGTCACGTGCACCCCGACGTAGGCCTGCACGAGGGCGACGAGCTCCGTCACCCGGGCGACGGCGTCCCGGGGGTCGGCGGGCGCTGGGCCCAGCCGGGCGAGGGTGCGCTGCGCACGGGCGTCGAAGGCCTGCCACGCGGACGGGTTGGTCGCAGGGTTCCACGCGAACCGCGTCCAGCGTCGCTCCTGCCACGTCTCCGACAGCAGCGACGCCAGCACCCGCAGGTCGGGGAGGGCGGCGTGCCGGCCCCGCCAGGCCCGCGCCTCGTCTGGGCCGAGCAGCTCTGCCAGGAACCCGGGCAGCGGCGCGCCGGGGAGCTTGAACATCAGGTGACGGAAGACGGTGGCGTTGACGTAGGGGCGCCCGTCGACGAGCTGAAGCGCCGGGCCGCCGCCGAGCCAGGCGTCCTGGGTGCGGGGGTAGGCGATGAACCACGCGAGGACGGGCGCGACGAGCGACCAGCCGAGCGGGGTAGCGGGTTCGTGCCACCGCTCGCCCACGAAGCGACGGGTCCACAGCACGGGCTGCGCCGACGGCGGCGTGGATCGCGCGGTGATCGGGCGCGCCTGCACCACCACGAAGCGACCGTCGGCGGTCCGCGTCCACTCCACGTCCTGCGGCGCGCCCAACGCCCGCTCCAGCTTGAGCCCGAGGCGCGCGAGCGCGAGGACGCCGTCTGTGTCGAGCACGTCGCGACCGTGCAGGCGTGCCGGCAGCGGCACGCACGGGCCGCCGTCGGGCGGGGTCCACATCGCCTGGACCGGCGGGTCGGCCGACGTCACCGCCAGCTCCAGCCGGGACCGCAGCCGCAGCAGGCCGCGCGGCAGGCGACGCGGACGACGCACCACCCACGCCTGCGGGGTGGCCCGACCGCTGACCAGCGCCTCGCCCAGGCCCCACACCGCCTCGACCACCAGCTCCCGCCAGCTGCCGGTGAGCGGATGGGTCGTGAACATCACGCCGGCCGACGTCGTCGGCACCATCGCCTGCACCAGGACCGCCATCTCGTCGGGCTGCGGTGGGCCCCCCCGGTAGACGATCGCAGCATCCGTGTACAAGCTGGACCAGACCTGCCGCACCGCGGCGCCGAGCGTCTCGTCGGTCACCCCGAGCACCGACGTGTACATCCCGGCATGCGCGTGTGCGGCGCCGTCCTCTCCCCGGGCCGACGACCGCACCGCGAGCCGACCCCCCGGACCCCCCAGGCGCGCGGCGCGTGCGGCCCACGTGGCCGTCCACCCCGTCGGCAGCGGCAGGTCCCGCAGCAGCGCCCGCCACGCCGCAGGCGATCGCGGCGCCTCCACGTCCACCCCGGCCGCCGCGAGCGCGGCCGGCACCACGGAGCATGGAATGACGAAGCCCTCGGGCACCGGCAGGCCCGCTGCGCGCACCCGCGCCAGCGCCGCCGCCTTGCCTCCCACCACGGCACGGTCCTGGCACACCGCGTCGTCCAGTCCCACGAACAGCGGCGTCGAAGCCGGCTCGACGTCGGGTGACCTCACGCGACGATCCCGTCACGATGCGCATTCACGACGGCTGGCTCCGCGTTCTGCCTTGACAGCGTACGCACCATCCGTAACAGTGCGCTCAGCAGAGCGACTTGGGGTGTCGGCCTGCGCCGGGCGTGAGCTAACGCCGAGACGCCCCAGGGAAGCCTCTCGCTGCCTCGCTCGAGACCGCCAGGGGGATCGCCCCTTTGCGCCACGATTGCATCTCCCCGAGGAGACCAGGTTCGCGTCAGGGGCCCAGGTGAGGGTCCGGCGTGGAGTTGTCTCTGACGGTACGAGGAGGACCGCCCTGATGGTCCTGTCGGACGCATGAATCCGTCGAACCCCCTGATCCTGCAGGGCGACGGCAAGGTGCTGCTCGAAACGCGGCACCCGGACTTCGACCGCGCGCGCGACTTCCTGGCCCGGTTCGCGGAGCTGGAGTCCTCCCCCGATCTGCTCCACACCTACAAGATCAGCTCGCTGTCGCTCTGGAACGCCGCCAGCGCGGGCATGACGCTGAGCGAGATCGTCGACGGCCTCCGCGGCCTGTCGAAGTTCGACATCCCGGCCGACGTCCGCCAGTCCATCGAGGACACGGTGGGCCGCTTCGGCCTGGTGCGGCTCGAGCGTCACCCCACCGAGCCGGCCCAGTGGCTGTCGGTGGAGTTCGCCAACCGCTACATCGAGAAGGTCGTCCGTCGCACCGACACGGGCGCCCAGCTCGTCGAGCCCGACGGCAAGCGCGGCTGGAAGGTCGCGGCCGGCATGCGCGGCATCTTCAAGCAGCGGATGCTGCTCGAGAACTGGCCGGTGGCCGACAACGCGGGCTTCCTCGACGGCGACCCGCTGTCGCTGCACCTGCGGCCCACCACGCTGGGGGGCAAGGCGTTCCAGCCGCGCCACTACCAGCAGGAGGCCGTCGACCGCTGGTTCATGGGGGGTGCACCCCAGGGCGGCCACGGCGTGATCGTGCTCCCGTGCGGCGCCGGCAAGACGATCGTCGCCCTCGAGGCGATGGTCCGCGCGCAGACCCACACGCTGGTGCTCTGCAACAACCAGTCCGCCGTCACCCAGTGGATTCGGGAGATCCTCGACAAGACCACGCTCACCGAGGCGCAGGTCGGCGAGTACACCGGCCAGAACAAGGTGATCAAGCCGGTCACGGTCGCCACCTACCAGGTGCTGACGTGGCGGCGCTCCCGCGACGCCGACTACGAGCACATGCACCTGTTCCGCGACCACAACTGGGGCCTGCTGGTCTACGACGAGGTCCACCTGCTGCCGGCCCCGGTGTTCGGCGCCACGGCCGAGCTGCAGGGCTGCCGCCGCCTCGGGCTCACCGCCACGCTCGTGCGCGAGGACGGTCGCGAGGGCGACGTGTTCAGCCTCGTCGGCCCCAAGCGCTACGACCTGCCGTGGCAGCTGCTCGAGAAGCAGGGCTTCGTCGCCGAGGCCAAGTGCTTCGAGATCCGCGTGCCGCTGAGCCGGCGGGCCCGCATCGCCTACGAGAACGCCTCCGAGATGGAGAAGTTCCGGCTGGCGTCCGAGAACCCCAAGAAGATCGACGTGGTGCGGGACCTCGTGTCCCGGCACGCCGACGACAACATCCTGGTGATCGGCACCTACCTGGGCCAGCTCGACGAGGTGTCGCGCGACCTGGGGGCCCCGCTGATCACCGGCAAGACGCCCCAGGCGGAGCGCGACGACCTGTTCCTGCGCTTCCGCAAGGGCCAGCTCAAGCGTCTGGTGGTCAGCAAGGTCGCGAACTTCGCGATCGACCTGCCCGACGCCAACGTCGCCATCCAGATCTCCGGGTCCTTCGGGTCCCGGCAGGAGGAGGCGCAGCGGCTGGGTCGCATCCTTCGTCCCAAGGAGCGCGACGCCTACTTCTACACGGTGGTCACGGCCGACACGAAGGAGCAGCAGTTCGCGGTGAAGCGCCAGCTGTTCCTCACCGAGCAGGGCTACCGCTACCACATCGAGGATCGCGCCGCGAAGTGACGCAGGCGTGACAGTTGGAGTCGTCGATGGACGAGGAGCTCGAGTTCTCCGGTCCGGCCGAAGGGTCGGACGGGGAGTCCGGAAAGAAGCGTCGCCGCCGCCGTCGCAGGCGGAAGAAGAAGGGTGGCGGTGAGGGCGGTTCCGACGTGGCGCCCGCTTCCGGCGGCTCGACCGGCAACGGCAACAAGGGGAGGCGTCAGGTCTTCGAGGTCACCGGCGCGCCCGCCGTGCCTCCGGCCTCTGGGCGCAACCCCCACCGCAAGCGCAGCTCGCGCGCCCGTCGCGGCCAGCCCGGCTCGGTGGCGGCGCGCAAGCGTCGGCTGTCGCGGGTCGAGATGCAGTCGCTGTCCGACTGGCTGGGGTCGCTGCCCGACCCCAACCTCGGCGCGCTCTACAAGGGCCTCGGCGGTCAGCCCAAGCGGGTGGCCAGCGCCGAGCGCATGATCCAGCTGTCGGTCCGGGCGATCGCCCAGGGCAACCGGCTGTCCACCCTGCTCAAGAGCCTCCACGAGCGCGATCGCAAGGCGATGGCGGCGCTGCTGCAGTGTGGCGGCGTGGCCCACGCCGACGAGTTCCACCGCACGGTGGCGCTGGCCTACGGCGGCCACGAGCGCGAGTGGAAGCGGTCGATGGTGGCGCTGGCCGAGAAGGGCATCGTGATGGCGTCGCCACGCCAGGACGAGCACTTCTTCTACATCGTCCCCGACCCCCTGATGGACGGGCTGATCGAGGCGCTGGAGGACGAGCTCGGCCTGCCGACGTTCGACCACGACGACGTGCGCGTGATCGAGCACCGGCCGTTCTCGCCGCCGCTCGACTTCTCCATCACCACGCTGGCCACCTACATCGCCCAGAACGGCGTGCGGCTCACCCAGCGTCACGACGTCTACCGGCAGCACAAGGAGGCGCTCGACAGCTTCTTCTCCCAGCTGTGGGACGCCGACTCCGAGCTGTTCAACTTCCACCTCGACTTCCTGATGATGCACGGCATGGTCGAGCTGCGCGGCGACCACCTGCAGCTCAACCGCGACCTGATGGAGGAGTGGCTCCAGCTCGAGCCCGAAGACCAGCGCGACCTCGTGTTCCGCGCGCTGGAGCGGCGGTTCGAGATGGCGGAGTGGGTGCTGTGGGCGGTCCACGCCACCGACGGCGAGTGGGTCGCGGAGCGTCCGCTCGGCGCGCTCTACCGCCACTGGAAGCGCGGCAAGGACTGGCGTCAGCGCTACACGTCCGGCGCCTACGCCCCCACCCGCAGCAGCGAGCGCGACAGCTTCACCTTCTCGCCGCTCGTGCAGTGCGGCCTGATGGAGATGGGGCAGTGGGGCCAGGAGAAGTTCTACCGGCTCACGCCGCGCGCCCTGTCGCTGCTCGAGCCGCCCGAGGACGACGGCTTCCGCCAGTTCTACCTCACGCCCGACTTCAAGATGATGGCACCGGCGGGCCTCGCGCCCATCCTGCTGTTCCGGATGGGCGAGATCGCCGAGCTGGTCGGCTGCGACCGTGCCAACACCTACAAGATCACCGAGCCGAGCATCGAGCACGCCCTCGAGGCGGGCTGGAAGCGTGACGACGTCCTGCAGTTCCTGCGGGAGAACAGCCAGCTCGGCCTGCCCGAGAACGTCGAGCAGACGCTCAAGGGCTGGATCGGTCACCGCGGCGACGTCGAGTTCCACGACCTGCTGCTGATCACCGTCCACCGCAGCCAGATCCGTCGCCTGGAGACGCAGAAGCGCCTCAAGCCCTACATCCTCCACCGCTTCGCGCCGGGGATGTACGCGGTCGACCGCACCAAGCAGGCCGAGGTGGCCGAGGTGCTCGCCGAGTGCGGCTTCGCGCCGGCGAGCGAGATCCGCACCTACCCGGGCACGCCCGAGGCCGCGGAGGCCCGCCAGAGCCTGCACAAGGCGCTGGCCGAGGCCCGTGAGGAGGCGCGCGACCCGATGGACCGCGCCGCCGGTCTCGTCGACCCCGGCTCGCTCCACCTGGTGCCGGGCACCAAGGCGCCCACCACGCCGTCGGGCGGCGAGAGCGTGCCGGACCTGCCGCCGCTGGTCACCGTGGCCGAGGTCCGCGCCATCGTCGACCGGGCGATGTCGCGCGACGAGAACCTGGAGATGGTCTACCTGGCCAAGAACGGGCAGCGCCTGCCGTGCGCCGTGCAGCCGCAGCGGCTCGCCTTCAAGGGCGACTCGCCGGTGCTCGTCGGCCTCGACATCGGCGAGAACGAGCGGCGCACCTACGTGCTCGACCGCATCGAGCGCCTGCGCGTCGCGGAGGGCTGATGGGCACCGACGGCATGGACTTCGAGACCTCCCTCGCCCAGCTCGAGGAGCGCGTGCGTCGCCTGGAGGCGGGCGACGTCCCGCTCGACGAGGCGCTGCAGCTCTTCGAGGAGGGCGTGTCCCTGGCGCGCTCCTGCCACGAGCACCTCGACGCGGCCCAGTCGCGTGTCGCGGCGCTCACGCAGGGGCCGTCCGGTCTGCAAGAGGAGCCGCTGGGCGAACCGGAAGACCCGGAGTAGCGCCGGATCCGCGCATTGTGGCGCTCGGGGGGCCCTGTAAGCTTTCCGTGCGATCCGCGTTGCGCAGAGGCAGGTGACGGCCCACGTCGTCCCGTCGCGTTACCCACCCGACCGCCGCGCCGTACCTGGTTCGCGTGGCCCCCTGGAGCCCGGATGTTCGACTCCGTCGGCCGGAACCTCGACGAAGAAGCCACCAAGCGGTCGGCCCAGTCCGCGTTGGTGATCGCGCTGCTGGTCGCCCTGTTGGCGTCGCTCGTGGTCTGCGCCGGTCTGTGGACGGTCAAGAAGGTGGTCGAGGCCCAGCAGCTCGATGAGGAGCTGGTCGACCTGTCCCTCGAGGAGCTGCCCGACGAGATGGAGGCGCCTCCGCCTCCGCCGCCGCCTCCGCCGCCCCCCGCGGCCGCTTCCGCCGAAGAGGAGGAGGACGAGGACGAAGACGACCAGACCACGCCCGACGAGATGGTCGAGGACATCCAGGAGCTCAAGGAAGAGATCAAGGACGAGATGAAGTCCGACAACAAGCCCGCCGGCGTCGAGGGTGGCGTCGAGGGCGGTGTCGAAGGCGGCGTGGTCGGCGGCGTGCAGGGCGGCGTGGTCGGCGGCGTGGTCGGCGGCCAGCTCGGCGGCGGGGCCAAGACGGTCCACCACTCGGCCGTCGAGGTGAAGAAGCGGGTCGACCCGGAGTATCCGGCGGCCGCGCGCGGCCTCGGCCTGGGCGAGCAGAAGTGCGTCGTCACCGTCTCGATCGACGAGAAGGGCGAGCCCTACGCCGTCAAGATCGACGACTGCCCCAAGGTGTTCCACGGCAACACCGAGGAGGCGATCATGAAGTGGCGCTGGTACCCCTACAAGGAAGCCGGCCAGAAGATGAAGGCTCAGTTCCGGATCATCGTCCGCTACAAGGAAGTGAGCTGACGCAGGTGGCCCCGTCCCCTCGCTGGATCGGTCGTCGCGCGACCAGCCTTCACAAGCTGCGCACGACCCCGCTGCCCCGGTTGGTTACGGGGCAGCCTCGTTTTTCCCCTGACCCCTGGATCGGCACATGCTGTTTCTGCTGACCGTCGCGACGGCCTTCGCGCAGGAAGATTCTCCCGGCTTCACCCTCCGCGAGATCTGGGAACACTCCGGCGGGCTGGCGCGCGGCGTCATCCTCACGCTGATGTTCATGCTCGCCGCCGCGATCTTCATCGCCGTCGAGCGTCAGCTGAAGTTCCGCCAGGCCACGGGTCGGTCGCGGCTGCTCGCCGCCGACATCGTGCCCGCGCTCGAGCGCGGCGACGTCCACGGCGCGCTCACCATCGCCCGCGACGACAAGTTCAAGGGCGCCTACCTGGGCGCGCTCCTCGCCGCCGGTCTGGCCGAGATCGACCTGCGCCTCGACGCCCACGGCATCGCCAACGCCGAGCGCGCAGTCAACAAGGCCGTCCAGCAGGAGATCGCCAAGCTCAAGCGCGGCATGCCGATCCTGGCCACCGTCGGCTCCACGGCGCCGTTCGTCGGTCTGTTCGGCACCACCTTCGGCGTCATCAACGCCTTCCAGGGCATGGCGAGCGCCGGCTCGGGCCTCGCGGCCATCTCCGCCGGTATCTCCGAGGCCCTGATCACCACCGGTGTCGGCATCGGCGTCGCCGTCGTCGGTGTGTGGTTCTTCAACTACTACACCAACAAGGTCGAGAAGGTCACCGAGGAGCTCGTCAGCTCCGAGGCCGACTTCCTCGACTGGGCCGAGAAGCTGGTGCAGGCGCCGGCCGGTTCCGAAGCGGCGAAGTAGCCGATGGGTGCCAAGCTCGGCAGCAGCTCCGGCCCGATGGCCGACATCAACGTCACGCCGCTCATCGACGTGGTGCTGGTGCTGCTGGTGGTGTTCATGGTGATCACGCCCATGCTGCAGGCCGGTCTGCCGGTCGACCTGCCCAAGGCCACGCAGGCCGAGGTCGTCAACGACATCGGCCAGTTCATCGTGATCTCGGTCACCGAGACCAAGGGCGTCTGGGTGGAGGCCGAGCAGATCTCCGACACGCTCGACATCGAGTCGGGCCCGCTGCTCGACGCGCTCAACGCCGAATACCGCGACAACCCCACGGTCAACCTCGACGGGGTCGACACGGCGCGGTCGCTGCTGGTCAAGGCCGACCGCGACCTCACCTACGGCGACGTGCGCAAGGTGCTCGACGTGCTCGCCGAGAACAAGATGACGTCGGTGCTCGTGGCCGCCGAGAAGGAGAAGTAGCCATGGGCGCTCAGCTCGGCGGCGGCGGAGCCTTCTCCGACATCAACATGACGCCGCTCATCGACATCGTGCTCGTGGTGCTGATCATCATGATGGTCAACATCCCGGTGCAGGTGGAGCAGATGGGGGTCAAGCTCCCGTCCACCGAGCCGCCGCCCCCCACGCCGCCCGACCCGGTCGAGCAGCTGGTGGTGGCGATGTACGCCGACGGCACCATCGCGCTCAACCGCAAGCTGATGCCGGAAGACATCCTGTTCGCGGAGGTCTCCCGCCGCCTGCGCCCGATGACCAAGAAGGTCGTGTTCATCGACGCCGACGCGTCGATCAACTTCGGCGTGGTCATCGACATGGTCGACGTGGCCAAGGAGGCCGGGGCCGAGAAGGTGTCGTTCTCCAAGATGAAGGAGACCGGCCCGCTGCCCTACACCGAGGTCCACCAGGGCGCGCTGCCGCGCGGCGTCTACCCGGGCTCGCCGTCCACTGCGGGCGCGATGACCGAGAAGCAGGCCGACGACCAGTTCCAGCCGATGGTGCCCCAGGTGGAGTCCTGCTACGCGCAGCGCCTGGGCGAGAACCCGTCGCTCACCGGCCGCATCGTGGTGATGGTCGACGTTGGCCCCGAGGGCGAGATCATGGCCTCGGGTGTCGAGACGAACACCACCGAGGACGAAGCGCTCGGGCAGTGCATCCTCGACGCGCTGCCCGGCCTGACCTACGAGGCCCTGGGCTACCCGAACACGGCGCGGATCAAGTACCCGTTCATCTTCTCGCCGGGCTGAGCGATGCCGTTCGACTTCGACGCCTGGTCCGACGACCGCCGCGCACGGGTCGATGGCTTCCTCACCCACCGCTTCGGCGACGCCTGGCCGGTCTCGTTCGTCGAGCCGCTGCGCTACCCGCTGTTCAGCGGCGGCAAGCGGGTGCGGCCCCTGCTGGCTGTGGCGGCGTGCGAGGCGCTCGGCGGCGACCTCAAGGACGTGCTCGCGCCGGCTGCGGCCGTCGAGCTGATCCACACCTACAGCCTCGTCCACGACGACCTCCCCGCGATGGACGACGACGACGAGCGGCGGGGTCGCCCCACGGTCCACGTCCAGTTCGACGAGGGCACGGCCGTGCTGGTGGGCGACGCGCTGCTCACCGAGGCGTTCAGCGTGCTCGCCGACGCCCTGGTCGACGCGCGCACCCGCGTGAAGTGGGTGAGCGAGCTGGCGCGGGCGTCGGGCTACCTCGGCATGGTGGGCGGCCAGGTCGGCGACATCACCCTCGGTGCCTCGATCGCCGACGTCGACACGCTCGTGCGCGTGCACGCCATGAAGACCGGCGCTCTCATCCAGGCCGCCGTGGTGCTCGGCGCCATCGCCGCCGACGCCGGGGTCAACGAGCTCGCCGCGATGGCCACCTACGGCGCCAACGTGGGGCTCGCGTTCCAGCTCGCCGACGACGTGCTCGACGCCGACGAGGACGCAGGCGACGACGGCCCGCCCAGCTTCGTGCGCCTGCTCGGCGCCGACGAGACGCTGCGCCGCGCCCACGCCTGCGTCGACGAGGCGATCGCCGCCGTGGCCGGCCTGCCGTCGCCCGACGCGCTCGTGGCCCTGGCGCGGTTCACCGTCAGCCGCACCGTCTGAGCGGCGCCGTGGGCCGCGGCAGCCTCGTCCGCCTCGACCAGCTCCTCGTGCAGCGGGGCCTGGCGGCGTCGCGGCAGCGGGCACGCGAGCTCATCGAGGCCGGCGGCGTCACGGTCGATGGCATGGTCGCCACGAAGGGCGCCACGCAGGTGCGCACGGATCAGGCCGTCGCGCTCGCCAAGGAGGACTTCCCGTGGGTGGGCCGGGGCGCCCTCAAGCTCCTCGGGGTGCTGGAGCCCTTCGGTGTCGACCCCACCGGGCGTGTGTGCGCCGACCTGGGCGCGTCGACCGGCGGCTTCACCCAGGTGCTGCTGGAGCGTGGCGCCGTGCGGGTCTACGCCGTCGACGTGGGCAAGGGCCAGCTCGACTGGAAGCTGCGCACCGACGACCGGGTGGTGAACCTGGAGGGCGTCAACGCGCGCCACCTCGAGGCGCTGCCCGAGCCGGTGTCGCTGCTGGTGGGCGACCTGTCGTTCATCTCGCTGTCGCTGCTGCTGCCGGCGGTGCACCGCCTGCTCGCGCCCGGCGGCGAGGCGGTGCTGCTGGTCAAGCCTCAGTTCGAGGCGGGTCGCGAGGCGATCGGATCGGGCGGCGTGGTGCGCGACCCGGATGCGCGCGCCGCAGCGATCGCGCGCGTGCGCGACGACGCCGTCGCGGCAGGCTTCGTCGTGGCCGGCGCGCTCGACAGTCCCGTGCCCGGCGCGAAGTCCGGCAACGTGGAGCACTTCCTGCACCTGCGCCGCTGAGCGCGGGCCTACTCGTCGTCGGCGGGCGCTTCGTCGTCGCCGTCGTCCTGCTTGGACGCGACGCCCTCGCCCGGGTCGCCCAGGCCGAGCACGGAGTACTGCCGCACCTGCACGATGTGGTGGTCGTCGACCGCGCGCACCACGAGGCGGTTGGCGCCGGTGACCACGGGCAGGTCGGCCACGAGGTCGACGTGGGGGGCGCCGCCGGGGTCGTAGAGCACCTTGTCGCCGTTGAGGAACACGGTGACCGACGTGATCGCGCCGTCGTCGGTGATCGACAGCGGCACCGACACCGTGCCCGGGTCGGCCGACAGGTGGTCGAGCGTGAGCACGATGTCGGGCGCCTCGACGTGGGTGGGGCTGCCGTCGACGTGCAGCGGGATCTCCCAGGTGAGCAGGCGACCGAAGTGGCTCGCGTCGAGCTTCAGGCGCATCGGCAGCGACGCCGGCACGCCCTGGCCGAGCTTGACCGCGAGGTCGAAGGTGACGCTGTCGTCGGGCGCGAGCTCGGGCCTGCGGCTGGCGTGGTCGACCAGGTCGACGGGCAGGTCGTTCGGGTAGGCGAACTCGGCCTCGAGCCCGGTGAGCGTGACGCCGCTCTTGTTGTGGACGGTGATGTGGGCGGTGCGCTCGGCCCCCTGACCGGTGAGCCGGGCGTCGATCGCGACGCGCGGTTCGGGCGTGGAGCCGGCGGCCAGCACCACCTCGGGCGCGGTCACCGGCGGGCGTCGATCGGAGCGGACCTCGACGGCGACGAGGTCTTCGCGGGGCGCGATGCCCGGCGCGAGCTCCAGCGTGACCTTGCCTGCGCGCGTGGCGCCGCTCGGCACGGCGCCGATGGGGATCACCAGGTCGTCCCAGTAGCCGAAGGACGTGCAGTGCAGGCGCACCAGCGCCCGGTGCAGCATCGTGGGGCCGTGGTTGGCCACCTCGGCGTAGATGGTGTGGACGTCGGGGTCGGTGGTGTCCCGGCTGACCCACACGCGCGTGGCCACCTCGGGCGGCGCGCCCGGGCCGGTGGCGGGCGACCAGTCGATGCCCCGATCCTCCAGGGCGTCGGCGAGCCACGCCTCCTCGGTGGCGCGGCGCTCGCGCACCACGTCGTCGACCGCGGCCAGCACGGCCTGCCGCGTGGGGGCAGCGGCGCGCAGGATCGCCTCGCGGGCGATCTCCAGCTCCACGTCGCCCGGGTCGCGGTCGGTGCCGCGCCAGTCCTCGCGCTCGTCGACCACGGGCACCACGTCGTCCCAGTCGACCCGCTCGCGCTCCAGGTCCCAGCCGTCGTCGAAGCGCACGCCCGAGGCCCGCAGCACCACGTCGCCGAGGGTGACGTCGGGCACGATGCCCTCGCCGTTGACCCGCCGGTCGTGCAGGAGGATGTACTGGGCGACGGTGAGCTTGAGGGAGGCGTCGTCGTCGAGGTCGTAGATCTTCTGGACCTTGCCCTTGCCGTAGGTGCGCTGGCCGAGGAGCACCACGCGCTCGTGCTCGAGCAGGGCGCCGGCGATGATCTCGGCGCCGGAGGCCGTGCGGCGGTCGACGAGCACCACGATGGGGATCGGGGGCTCGTCGCCGGCGTCGCGGGCGTCCATGCGCGCCATCAGGTTCTGCACGGGGTTGCCGTCGCGGCCGGCGGTGGTGAGCAGCAGGCCGCTGCGCACGAACTGGTCGACCACCCCCGCCGACTCCTTCATCGAGCCGCCGGTGTTGCCGCGCAGGTCGATGACGAGGCCACGCCCGAGGGCGTCCTGGGCGAGCAGCTCCGCCATCGCGTGGCGCAGGTTGTAGACCGTCTTCTGGGAGACGTGGTCGATGCGGACGTAGCCGACGCCCCCGTCGAGCACGCGGGGCTCGACGTTGGGCACGATCACGTTGTCGCGCTCGAGCTCGAGGTGCATCGGCTTGCGCGTCACCGTGCCGTCGTCGGCGGTGGTCTCGCGGACGAGGTCGACGGCGACGGCCGTGCCGGGCTCGCCGCGGATCAGGCGCACGGCCTCGCTCACCGGCATGTTCGTGGTGCCGCGGCCGTCGATGCGCTCGACCCAGTCGCCGGCGAGCACGCCGGCCTTCTCGGCGGGGCCGTCGGCGAACGTGCCGGTGATGCGCAGGCGGTCGTCGACGATCGACAGGCGGGCACCGATGCCCACGAGCGTGCCCTTGAGCCGCGTGTCGAAGCGGTCGAGGCCGTCGCCCACGAGCACCCGGCTGAACCGGTCCAGCGCGTGGGTGGCGCCGTCGAGCGTGGTGTGCCGCAGGTCGAGCTCGCCCAGGTCGCGACCGGTGGCGCGCACGGCCACCTCGAGGGCGTACAGGGCGGCGGGCAGGTCGTCCCAGCCGGTGACGGTGACCTCGCCGATCGGGCGGCCGTCGCCGTCGAGGAGCTGGACCACAGGGCCGTCAGCGCGCACGCCCAGCCAGTCGATCTCGTCGGACAGGCGCTCGGCGGCGGCGTCGAGGAGGTCGGCGGGCTCGACCTGATCGAGCTCCAGGTAGAGGTCGCGCACGAGCTCGACCACGCGCCCGTAGGTGGGCGGCGGCCCCTCCTGCGCGGAGGCGGACGGGGTCGACAGGCAGAGCGTCAGCAGCAACGCGGTGAGCAAGACAGTCCCCAGGCGGTCGCGGTCCCGTGGCGCGCTGTGGGAAGGTAGCGGGTCGACCGGGATCTCGCCGCTTCCGTGTCACACGCAGGACACTCCTGACATCGGCACGGACGCGCTTCGCTGCACCCCCGGGTGTCTCCCGGGACACGCCGCGACGCGTCAGATCGCCATCGCCTCGTGGGGCAGGATGTCGACCAGCACGCCCTGGCGGTGCAGCAGCAGGATGACGATCACGGTGATGCCGTAGAGCGCGGCGGTGATCAGCATCGGCGCGTCGCGCAGCAGCGTCTCGTCGGGCGCGCCGCCCTCGCCCTTCTGCTCCACCAGGTAGATGTAGCGGAACACCACGTAGAGCACGAAGGGGATGGTCAGCGCCATCCACGGCGTCGGCGCCCCGAGGATGGTGTAGAGCGAGTAGGACAGCACGGTGTTCGCGGTCACGATCGACTGGAACTCGCCGAGCATGCTCTCGCCGTACTCCTGCAGGTTCTTGCGGGTGCCGGCGGCGTCGCCGAGCTCGCGCAGCTCCCCACGTCGCTTGTTGAAGCCGAGGAACAGCGAGAAGAAGGCGGTGCAGAGGAACAGCCAGGCGCTGACCTGCACCTTGATCGCGAACGCGCCCGCGACCACGCGCCACACGAAGCCGAGCGCCAGGAACATCACGTCGAGGATGACGACGTGCTTGAAGTAGAAGCTGTAGGACAGCGTGGTGGCCAGGTAGGCGAGCGTGACGATCATGAACGCCGTGCCCACCCACCACGCCAGCGCCACGCCGACGCCGAGCACGGCGATCATCTCGACGATGGCGAGGTTCTCGGGCAGGGCGCCCGACGCGATCGGCCGCGTGCGCTTCTTGGGGTGACGCCGGTCGGCCTCGCGGTCGAGGTAGTCGTTGAGGACGTAGCCGGACGACGCCACCAGGCTGAACGCGATGAAGCCCACCACCGCGTTGACGACGGACTCGGTGACCAGGAACTCGCCGGAGAACACCAGCGCGGCGAACAGGAAGGCGTTCTTCGCCCACTGCTTGGGGCGCAGCTGCTTGAACGCGGCGGCGAGCAGCGACGCGGGCGTGCGGCGGGCGACCTGGAGGGGTTCGGACGAGCTCACGGGGTGCTCCCACGGGCGACGGCTGGAGGTCTATCGACCTGCGCGCGCCGGTGCCGCCCGACGGCGGGTCAGGGGGACGGGTCGGCCGCGGTGGTCGCGTCGCCCGGCACCTGCACCGGCTCGACCACCATCACCCGGAACTCGCCGTGGACCAGCGACACCTCGGTGTCGAGCGGCGGGTGATCGTCCCAGCGCACGTGGACGGTGTGGGTGCCGGGCGTGAGCGTGGTGGGCCCGGAGACGTCGGCGCCGTCGACCTGCACCTGGACGCCCGGCAGCTGGGTGGCGCGCACCTCGAGCACCGGCGGGTTGACCTGCAGGCCCGCCTGCTCGCCGTACAGCGCCGTGGCCGCCGCGCCGAGGACGGCGCCCACGAGCAGCACCACCAGCGCCACGCCCGCGCCACCGAACCACAGCCGCGCGGGGTGGGGCGGCGGGGGCGGCAGCTCGAGGCCGTCGAGCATGCCGGCGCGGATCACGGTGGGCTCGGACGACGCGCGGCCCTGCTGCACCTCGAGCAGCTTGGCGGCCATCGCCTCGTCGACCACGGTGGCGCCGCTGTCCTCCCACGCCGGCCCGGCCTTCGGGGACGCAGCGGGCACGACCTCGCCGACGGCCGTCTTGGCCTCCTCGTCGTCCTCGGCGATGCGGGGGTGGGCCGACGTGGGGTGGACCGGGAGCGGCTGCGGGTCGGTGGGTTCGGTGACGGGGGTGTCGTCCTCGGCGGCCTCGAGGAGGTCGTCGCCGAGCTCGCCGACGATGCGCCGCCGGGTGCCGGGGGAGGTGACCTCCTCGCCGAACAGCGTGCGCACCCAGGACGACAGCGTCTCCTGCGTGAACACGTCGCCCTCGTCGTGCAGGACGGCCTGCATCACGTCGGCCATCGTGGTGGCGCTGGCCGGGCGCTGATCGGGCGCGGGCGACAGGGCGGACGTGACGAGGTCGACGAGCGACAGCGGGACGCCCCCCCGCAGCTCGCCGATCGGCGTGAACCGCCCCTGGGTGATGGCGTCGGCGTCGGGGAACGGGTGGTGACCGGTGAGGGCGGTGTAGAGCACCACGGCCACGCCGAACAGGTCGGTGGAGGTGGACGGCGGCTCGCCCCGCAGGGTCTCGGGCGTGGCGCGGTCGGTGCGGACCGGGGCGAGCTCGGGGTGGGCGCGCGCGAGGTCGTCGGTGGCGCGGGCGAGCCCGAAGTCGCCGAGCTTGACCTGTCCGCCGCGGCCGATGAGGACGTTGTCGGTGCAGACGGCGCCGTGCAGGCCGTCGGCGTCGCCGCTGCGCTCGTGGGCGTAGGCCAGCGCCTTGAGCACCTGCAGGCCGATCCAGGCGACGTGGGCCACGGGGACGGGCGTGTCCTCGGCGCGGGCACGGGCGAGCACGTCGGTGAGCGACCAGCCCTCGACCCACTCCAGCACGACGTGGAGCCGATCGTCGACGCGCCCCAGGTCGAGGAGCTGCACGACGTTGCCGTGGGACAGGTCGGCGGCAGCGCGTGCGCGGGCCTCCAGCCCGGCGACGAGCTCGGCGTGGCCGGACAGTTCGGCCCGTACGCGCTTGATCGCGAACAGGCGGCTGAAGCCGGCGATGCCGTCCAGGCGGGCCTTGTAGACCTCGGTGACCGGCCCCGACGCCACCACCTCCAACACCTGGTACTTGCCGAGCCGGTCCTGGGCGGGGTGGGTCACGAGCCTCCCTTCTGGTCAGCGGGACGGGAGGCTGGGTATAGCACCGGCGGCCCGCCGCTTCCCACTCCAGGATCCGACGGCCGCGGCGCCGCAGCGCCGGGAGGATTCCCATCGACGTCCGCCTCGCCATCCTGCTCGCCGGCCTCTTCGTCGCCGCCGGCACCGACATCGCCAGCAAGCGCATCCCCAACTGGCTCACCTTCGGGCTGCTGGCGGTGGGGCTCGTGTGGCAGACGGTGGCGGGCCAGGGCCTCGTCTACGCGCTCTACGGCGCCGGCGCGGCGTTCGCGCTCCACTTCGTGCTCTGGCAGATCAAGCTCGAAGGGGCCGGTGACGCCAAGCTGATGATGGCCGTGGGCGCGTTCTGCGGCTGGCAGACGATGCTGGAGGCCACGTGGTGGCGCTACGTGCTGCTCGTGCCCTACGCGCTCGTCACCATCACGGTCCTCGGCCGCTGGCAGAACTTCAAGGCCGCCGTGATGTGGACGTACATGAAGGCCACAGGCATGGACGTCGGCGAGCGCCCCGAGCCCAAGTACATGCCGTTCGGTCCGCTGATCGCCCTGGCGGTGCCCGCGGCGCTGTACACCGACTGGTTGGACTTCTTCGCCCCCTGAGCGGCGGACGTCAGAGCGTCTTCGCCAGGTCGCGCCCGAGGATCGTGCCCATCACCATCGTGGTGTACTGCGGGTTGACCCCGAGGCTCGTGGGGAAGATCGAGCTGTCGGCGATGTAGAGGCCCGGCAGGCCGTGGGCCTGGCCGTCGGGGCCGATGACGCTGTTCATCAGGTCGGTGCCCATGCGGCACGTGGCCATCGGGTGGGCGGCGTACATGGCCTGGTAGTCGGTGAGCTGGGCGGCATCGAGGGCGGCGAAGGCCTCGTCCATGGTGTCGCACCAGCCGGCACCCACGACGGGCACGAGCAGGCGCTGGGCCCCGCCGGCGGCGAGCACCTCGCACGTGCGCTTGAGGCCCTTGCGCATCTTGTCGACGTCTTCGTCGGCGAACCAGTAGGTGAGGTCAGCCGAGCCGTTGGACTTGATGCCGACGGTGCCCTCGCCCTTGTCGGACACCATGACGAGGCAGCCCGCCATGTAGGGGGCCATCTCCATGTCCTTCTTGACCTGCGCGCCCACCGAGCCCATGGCGAGCAGCAACGCGCCCGGCGGGAGCGACAGCGTGTGGGGCAGCACGCCCGGCAGCTCGGGGTCCTCGAAGTAGGCGCCCTGGGTGGCGCCGCTCCACATCTTGACCGGGAAGTCGCACAGGCCGAGGACGGCGTTGCCCGGGTGCAGGTGCAGGCCCTTGCCCACCCGCGGGCCGAGCGTGGTGCCCAGCCCGGACTGCAGGATGAGGCGGGGCGTGCCCACGGCGCCGGCGCAGAGCATCACCGCCTTGGCGCGCACGGTGACGGTGCCGACGAGGCGGCCGTTGTCGGGGTGGCGCGTGGGGCCGACGACGCCGACGGCGCGGCCGTTCTCGACCAGGATGCGCGACACCTTCGTGTCGGCCTGGACCACGGTGCCCTGGGCGCGGGCCAGCGCGATGAGGTTCTTGTCGACGCTGGCCTTGCCGCCGCTGGGGCAGCCGAAGTTGCAGATGCCGCAGCCCACGCAGCGGGGGGCGTTGCGGTGGAGGAGGTCGGCCTTGAGGCCGAGCTTGCGGGCGCCGCGGACGATGAGCTTGTTGTTCTCGCCCGCGATGCTCTCGGACGTCTTGACGACCTCGATGATGTCGCCGATCTCGTCGTAGACGGGCGCCATGTTCGCGGGGCTGAACCGGTCGTCGCCGCCGAGCACGTCGGTCCACGACGACAGCACGTGGTCGGGCGTGCGCCAGATGATCGCCGAGTTGATCAGCGACCCGCCGCCCACGCCCCGGCCGGCGGCGACCGAGACGGCGGCGCTGCCCAGCGCCACCATCGAGCCGTTCTCCTGCATGTGGTAGCGCATGGTGTGGGCGTGGTTGGGGCGGAAGTTCGAGTGGGCGGGGCCCTCCTCCAGCATCACCACCCGCCGGCCCGCCTCGGCGAGCGCGCGCGCAGCACCCGCGCCACCGGGCCCGGTGCCGACGATGACGACGTCGGCCTCCATCTCCACGTCGGACTTGACGTTCTCCCAGCCGTAGACGGTCATCGGCCGTACCCGCAGCGGAACCACTGGGCGAAGTAGGGGGCGACGTCGGGGTGCGACGTGTACCCGAGCGCGATCAGCGCCATCACGGCCTGGACCCCCTGGCGGTGGTAGAAGATGGGCGACTTGAGCCACACGGCGAGGTGGCCCGCCCGGCGCTCCAGCGACAGCGTCCGGTAGGGCGCGAACTCGATGGCCTGCGTGGTGTCGTCGATGATGTGGAGCATGAGCTTGAACAGCTTGCGCTGGTCGGCCGGCATCCGCGCCACCACCTCGTCGACGAAGGCGCCGCAGTCGGCCTCGGCGCCGGAGATGTCGGGCTCGCCGTCGGACGCGGGCATCCACGCCTCGGCCATCGCCTGCACGACGTCGTACTCCTCCGGCGACAGGGCCTTGTGGCCCCCGCCGGGCGGCCGGTCCCACCAGCGGCGGTAGGTGACCGTGCCCGCGACCACGGCGCCCAGGCCGATCGCGCCGGTGGCGGCGAGCAGCATGCGCCGGGTGATCCCGGGGGTCTCCTTCTTCTTGACGGCCACGACGTCCCTCGCAGGTGGTCGGGTGTAGCCCGCGCTCCGGTGACCGCACACGCCCGTGACGGCGTCTGGACGAACCGGCAGACGCCCGAATCGGCGGGAACGCGCGGTAAGGTGAGGCCGCTCGACCGAGGATGACACAGACGTGACCGACCACCCCGCGCTGCACCTGGACGGCGTGTCCAAGCGCTACGGTGCCTTCCTCGCCGTCGACCGGGTCGACCTGCGCGTCGCCCGCGGCACCGTGCACGGCCTGCTGGGACCCAACGGGTCGGGCAAGTCCACGTGCATGCGGATGGCGCTGGGGCTGCTGCCCCCCGACGGTGGCACCGTGTCGCTCCTCGGCGGCCCACCCGACGACGATCGGCGGCGCCGTGTCGGCTACCTGCCCGAGCAGCGCGGCCTGTACCTCGACATGGGGGTGCTCGATCACCTCCAGTTCTTCGGCCAGCTGCGGGGCCTGCAGGGCAAGGCCGCCCGTGACGCCGCCTCCTACTGGCTCGAGCGCCTCGGCCTCACCGACTGGGCGAAGAAGAAGGCGCGCGCCCTGTCCAAGGGCATGCAGCAGAAGGTCCAGCTCGCCGGCGCCGTGCTGCACGAGCCCGAGCTGCTCGTGCTCGACGAGCCGTTCACCGGCCTCGATCCGGTCGCGCAGGACCTGCTGGAGGACATCATCGACGCGCTGCGGGCCAAGGGCACGACGATCGTGCTGTCGACCCACCAGCTCGACCACGCCGAGCGCCAGTGCGAGCGCGTGACGGTGATCAGCCGCTCGAAGGTGGTGCTCGAGGACACGGTGGACGGGGTGCGCCGTCGCGGCCGCACCGGCTGGTACGCCGTGCAGGCCGACGGCGACGACGCCTGGATGGTGGGCGACGACGTGGTCGACCGGCGCCGCGAGGGCCCGGTCACCCACCTGCGCCTGAGCGGGGACGACCCGCGGCCGCTGATGGCACGCGCCGTGGCGGCGGGCGTGCGCCTCGACCGGCTGGAAGCCGTGCTGCCGAGCCTGCGGGACGTCGTGGTGGGGTTGGTGGGCGAGCGCGGCGTCGCCGGTGAGGCCGCCGAGGCGGGTGAGGCCGCCGCGCGCTGAGCGTCGAGCCGGTCGCGCGCTCGGCGCTTCGTCGTGGATCGGGTCGCGGCGACCGTCACTGTGTGACGGCGGAGCCCGCGACGCCGAGCAGCGCCTCCAACCGCGGTCCGACGGCCGCAGCGACCGCCCCGCTCCCGGCCCGGTTGTAGTGCGACCCGGCGCGCACCGAACCCTGCGCCGCCGCCGCCTCCACCTGCGGGCTTGCGTCGACGCAGTCGGCACCGGTGCGGTCGCACCACGCGTGGAACCAGCGCGGACCGGGGCGCTCGTCGCCGGCGCCGAGCTCGGAGTGTCCGGGGAGCCACACCCACACGATCGGCGTGCCGTCGGTGGCGACCGCATCGGTGAGGCAGGCGAGGGTGGCCTCGGCGTGGGCGGTCTGGTCAGCCCACGTGGGCGGGTCGACGGTCCACGCCACGAAGGCCCCGAGATCGACCAGGCGCGGCGTCGCCAGCGTGGTCCACCAGGTCGCGCGTGGCGTGGGGATCGGTCCGGCCAGCGTGCAGGCGCCGGGCGTGAGCGCGGGACGCCACCACGTGGCGAACGCCTCGGTGGTCCGCTCGACCATCAGCGCGTTCAGGCCCACTACGACCACGTCGGCGGGCGGGCGCTCGTCGTGCCACCGCAGCCAGGCCTGCACGACGCCGAAGCCGGGCACCGCGAGGTCCTGGACCTGCCAGGTCGGGTGGGCGGCCTGGAGCTGACCGGGCCAGCTCGCGTCGCCCGGCGCCTCGTCGCCGTAGGTGAACGAGTCCCCGAGCACCGCGACGCGCGGGCCGTCGCCCGGCGTGCCCACCACGCGGTGCCCGCCGGCGTCGATGGTGTAGGCGACGCCGTCGGTGACGTGGGTGCCCGGCGCGAGCGTCCACCCCCAGCGCGGGTGCCAGGCGGTGACGCTGTCCTCGAGGGGCTGACCGTGCTCGTACCAGGCGAGCAGCGCGGACCGGGGACCGAAGCGGTAGCTGAGCGGCTCGTAGACCGCCGGCAGCGCGAGCACGCCGCGGACGATCACCTCGGCGAGCACGAGGCCCACGGCGAGCCCGCCGATCGCGCGTCGGACGCGGTGGCGGGCGGGTGGGCCGGAGGGGTCGGTCATGCGGCGCAGCCTCCCACGGGCGTACCGGCCTGTACAGCCGCGTGGGAGGTGCCCGCTCGACCGGGTTGGTCAGAACACCGTCACCATCTGCACCGGCGTGACGTCGCCGCCGTCCACCGGGCTGACGGCCTGGAACCACACCGTCGACCCGACGGTCAGCGCCGACGGCGCCCGGCCGGTCACGGTCACCTCGCCGGTCGTGCCGGACTGGCGCGCCGCGATCAGGAACGGGTGGCTCAGGTCGGTGCACACGGTGCCGCCGCTCATGGTCGACGTGCACGGCCCGTGGGTGGTGCTGAGGCCGACGTGCGACACGGCGAACAGCACCTGGCCCATCGGCGCGTTGCGCACCGTCAGCACGACGGGGCGCCCGGGGGACACGTCGCCCACGTCCAGCAGGAAGTCGCTGTCGCAGTAGCCGTCGCCGTCAGCGTCGTCCGGGTCGTCCAGCGGGCATGCGTCGCGGTCGTCGCAGACGCCGTCGAGGTCGCTGTCGCCGGTGGCGTCGTCGCCGGTGCACACGTCGCGGTCGTCGCAGACCGCGTCCCCGTCGGTGTCGCCGGTGACGTCGTCGCCGAGGCAGAGGTCGACCGTGTCGCAGACGCCGTCGCAGTCACGATCGACGTCGTCGACGCAGCTGGTGGCGCCGGGGTTCACGGCGACGTCGGCGTCGGTGCAGTCCGAGCCGGCGTCCCAGCCGTCGCCGTCCGCGTCGACGCCGCCGAGCGGGTTGAAGAACACCGACAGGCGCGTGCCGCCGACGTCGACCGCCGCGACGTCCAGGTCGCCGTCCTCGTCCAGGTCCGCGGCCGTCAGCTGGGTGATGCCGTCGTGGACGCGGATCGTCTGGCGGGGGCCGAACGACGACGCGGACTGGCGCCGCCACCACACGGTCGAGCCGTCCGCGAAGGCGAGGTCGACGAGGCCGTCGTCGTCGAGGTCGGCGGCGGCGAACCGCGTGTCGCCGTCGCCGTCGTCGAGCAGGGGCACGAACAGGCTACCGCCGAGGTCGTTGCGCCACACGCCCAGGCGCGTGAACCCGCCGACCACCAGGTCCGGGTCGCCGTCGTTGTCGAGGTCGGGGGTCGCGAGGTGACCGGGGTCGGAGCCGATGCCGGTGGCGATCGTCGTCGTGGCGCTGAACGTGCCAGCGCTGTCGTTGGTCTGGATCGTGAGGCTGCCGGTGAGCCAGCCGGTGACCAGGTCGAGGTCGCCGTCCCCGTCGACGTCGGTGAGGGCGACGCCGCGGGCGTCGTCGCTGAGGCCGGGCAGGCTCTCGACCGCGCCCCACTGGCCGGCGCCGGCGTCCCACCGGTACAGCTCGACCCCGTCGGGGCCGCGGGCGACGACGAGGTCGTTGTCCCCGTCGGCGTCGATGTCGGCGACGGCGAGGTCGAGCGCCTGGCCGGAGGTGGCGGTGCCGAAGCGGGCCTGATGGGTGAAGCCGCTGCCGGTGTTCTGCCACCACTCGATGCCGGGGGTGTAGACGGCGGTGGCGATCACGTCGTTGTCGCCGTCGCCGTCGACGTCGGCCACCACCGCGGCGCTGAGCTTGCCGCTGCTGGTGAGCTCCGTGTGACGGGGGAAGGCGCCGGTGCCGTCGCCGTAGAAGACGTGGACGGTCCGCGGGTTGTTCTGCGACACCACCAGGTCGGTGTGGCCGTCCTGGTCGACGTCGACGGGCTCGAGCGACCGCGTCAGCACCATCACGCCGTCGTAGGAGGCGTCGGTGGCCCAGCTGTCGCTGCCGCGCAGGCCGGGGCCGTCGCAGGCGTCGTCCCCGTTCGTGTCGTCGGCGGCGTGCTCGAGGCAGACGTCGCAGGCGTCGACGGTGCCGTCGCCGTCGCGATCGGCGGTGGCGCCCATCGCGTCGCACACCGGCGGATCGAGGTCGTCGCAGGTGCCGTCGGCGTCGTAGTCGCCGGTGCTCGGATCGCCGGAGCAGGTCGGGGTGCCACCGATGACCAGACGGGAGCCGGTCGGGACGGTGGGGGACGAGGCGCCGACGGATGAGCCGCCGGACGCGGCCTCGCAGGCAGCGAGGGCGACGAGGAGCAGGGACGACGAGCGCATGGAACCTCCGCGCGGGGTGGGCCGGGTACAGCCTCCTCCCGAATCGGCGCGGTCGCGTCGGGCCCGGGCTCTCTGACGGGCGGCGCGTCGGGCCTGTCAGGATCCGACCCGGCGTGCGCTCCCCTGGGAGGGCGCCAGAACCGCGGTAGGACGCGGAACGTTCGCCGTCGGAGAAAGCGCGCGACCCGCGCGGACCGGTCGGGCCGCACGGGAAGCGTTGCACGAGACGTTGCGTGGCGGAGCGCGCCCCGCCGGACGGCCTACGGCGCCTGCACCGTCACGAAGGCCACGGGGGTGACGTCGCCCTCCCCGTCGCGGCTGACCGCCTGGAAGCCCAGGGTCATGCCGGGGTTCAGGAACCGGGGCGCCCGGACGGTCACCGAGGCGGTCCCCGTGGCGTCCGCGCGGCGGGTCCCCACCAGCGCGGGCGCCAGCAGGTCGGTGCACACCGTGCCGCCGCCGGTGGTCCCGGTGCACGGCCCGGAGCCGACGCCGGTCCGCGTCACGGCGAACAGCACGGCGGCGCCGGGCGGCGCGTGGGTCACCGTCAGCGTGAACAGCTGGTTCGGCGCCACGTCGGTCACGTCGATCTGGAAGGCGCTGTCGCACAGTCCGTCGCCGTCAGCGTCGTCAGGGTCGTCGAGCGGGCAGGCGTCGGTGTCGTCGCAGACGCCGTCGCCGTCGGTGTCGCCGGTGGTGTCGTCGCCGGTGCACAGGTCCACGCTGTCGCAGGACCCGTCGCCGTCGCTGTCGTCGGCTGGGTCGAGGGGGCACGGGTCGGCGCTGTCGCACGCGCCGTCGCCGTCGCTGTCGTCGTCGGCATCGAGCGGGCAGGCGTCGGTGTCGTCGCACAGGCCGTCGCCGTCGGTGTCGCCGGTGGTGTCGTCGCCGAGGCAGAGGTCGGCGCTGTCGCACGAGCCGTCGCAGTCGCTGTCGAGCTCGTCCGTGCACGCGGCGAGGCCGGGCTGGACGGTGCCGTCCGTGTCGTCGCAGTCCGCGCCCGCGTCCCAGCCGTCGCCGTCGCCGTCCACGCCGCCGAGGGGGTTGAGGAACACCTCCAGGCCGTCGCCGTCGTCGACGATGCCGGCCAGGTCGGGATCGCCGTCGCCGTCGAGGTCGAGCGCGGCGAGCTGGGTGCCCCAGAGCACGCCGTGGACGGTCTGGGCCGGGCCGAACGCGCCGGCCAGCTGCCGTCGCCAGGTGACCGTGTCGCCGTCCTGCAGCGCGAGGTCGACGAGGCCGTCGCCGTCGACGTCCGCCGCCGCGACCCCGAACACCACGGTCGTGCTGGCGAAGGTCTGGACGAACACCTGGGCGGACAGGTCGTTGCGGAACACGCTGGCGCCGCCGTCGCCCTGCACGACCACGTCGGGGTCACCGTCGCCGTCCAGATCGGGCACCGACAGGTCGTCGGCGTAGGCGCCGAGGGACGTCGACAGGACCCGCGGGGACCCGAAGCCGCCGGTGCCGTCCCCGAGCGACAGCGTCAGCGTGCCGTCCGCCCAGGTCGCGAACAGGTCGAGGTCGCCGTCGCCGTCGGCGTCGGCGAGCCGCGCGGCCGAGGCGTCGCCGGACCCGGTGGCGACGATCGCCGCCGCTCCCCAGGCGTCGGTCCCGCCGTCGAAGCGCACGAGGCGCACGCCGTCGGCACCGCTGGCGGCGACGACGTCGAGGTCGCCGTCGCCGTCGACGTCGCCCAGGTCCAGCGGGCCGGTCGCGGGCCAGTCCTCGGAGAACGAGGCGTGGATGGCGAAGCCGCTCTCCTCGTGACGCCACCACACCAGGGCCGAGCTGTAGTTCGCCGCGGCGACCACGTCGTTGTCGCCGTCTCCGTCGACGTCGCCCACGCGCACGTCGACCATCTTCTCCAGCGAGCCGAGGGCCGTGGCGCCGGAGAAGCCGCCCGCGCCGTCGCCCCAGAACATGTGGACCCTGCGGCCGGTGTTCTCGACGATCAACAGGTCGTCCTGTCCGTCCTGGTCGACGTCGGCCACGGTCATCGCGCGGGGCTGGTTGAAGGTCGGGTGGTCGACGGCGGCGGAGGGCCACACGTCGTTCAGGCGCAGGCTCGGGCCGTCGCAGGTGCCGTCGCCGTCGGCGTCGTTGGCGGTGTGTTCGAGGCAGGCGTCGCAGCTGTCGACGAGGCCGTCGAGGTCCCGGTCGGCCGGGTCGGCGAGCGGGTCGCAGGCGGGCGCGTCGCCGTCGTCGCAGGTGCCGTCGCCGTCGAAGTCGCCGGTGGCGTCGACGCCCACGCACAGGTCGCGGTCGTCGCAGGTGCCGTCGCCGTCGGTGTCGCCGGTGCTGTCGTCGCCCACGCACAGGTCGTCGCTGTCGCACGAGCCATCGTCGTCGCTGTCGTCGAGCGGGTCGAACGGGCAGTCGTCGAGGTTGTCGCAGACGCCGTCGCCGTCGGTGTCGCCCAGGATGTCCCACCCGACGCACAGGTCGTCACTGTCGCAGACGCCGTCGCCGTCGGTGTCGTCCGGGTCGTCGAACGGGCAGGCGTCGTCGCTGTCGCACACGCCGTTGCCGTCCGAGTCGCCGGTGGCGTCGTCGCCGTAGCAGGGGTCGACGCTGTCGCAGGAGCCGTCGCCGTCGCTGTCGTCCTGGGCGTCGATCGGGCACGGGTCGAGGTCGTCGCACACGCCGTCGCCGTCGGCATCGCCGGTGGCGTCGTCGCCGTCGCAGGCGTCCGCGCTGTCGCACACGCCGTCGCAGTCGGCGTCGGCGCCGTCGGTGCACATCGCCACGCCGGGGTTGACGGTGGGATCGGTGTCGTCGCAGTCGCTGCCCACGTCCCAGCCGTCGTGGTCCCCGTCGAGGGTGCCGGCGGGGTTGACGTAGACCACCAGGGTGTTGCCGCTGTCGGTCGTGGCGGCGAGGTCGATGTCGCCGTCCCCGTCGGCGTCCAGGGTGACCATGACCCCCGCTGCGCTGTCGGTGGCGATGGCGTTCAGCGGCCCGAAGCTGCTGGCGGTCTGGTGGCGCCAGCCGATGGCGCTGCCGGCCTTGGTGGCGAGGTCGCCGACCCCGTCCCCGTCGAGGTCGCCGGCGTAGGCCAGCGTGGCGCTCGCCAGCCAGGTCTGGACGAAGACGGTGGCGTCGAGGTCGTTGCGGAACACGGCGGAGCGCTGGCCGGTGCGCACGACGATGTCGAGGTCGCCGTCGCCGTCGAGATCGTCGGCGTCGATGCCCGAGGCGTACAGGCCGAGCCCTGTGCCCAGGGTGGTCGGAGCGCCGAACGCCCCCGTGCCGTCGCCGAGCGCCAGCGTGAGCGCGCCGCTCTGCCAGCCGGTGAGCAGGTCGAGGTGGCCGTCGCCGTCGAGGTCGGCGAGGCGGACGGCCTTGGCGTCCGAGGCCACGCCGGCGATCGACGTCGACGCGCTCCAGCCGTTCGTGGTGCTGTCCCACCGGATCAGGCGCACGCCGTCGGCGCCGTTGGCGACCACCAGGTCGCCGTCACCGTCGCCGTCGACGTCGGCACCGTCGACCGACTCGTTGGCGCGCGTGGCCTGGGAGAACTGCTGGTAGACGCCGAAGCCCCGGGCCCCGTTGTTCCGCCACCAGGTCATGTAGGTGTTCAGGCCGCAGCTGGCGACGATGTCGAGGTCGCCGTCGCCGTCCACGTCGACCGCGCGCGCCTCGGTCGGCTTCTGGGCCGCGCCGAGCCGGGTGGCGCCGGCGATCCCGCCCGGGCCGCCCCAGAGCACGGTGACGCGGCGGGCGTTGACCTGGGTGGCGATGATGTCGTCGAAGCCGTCACCGTCCACGTCCGCGACGTCGAGGGTGCTCACGCCGGACAGGTTGCTGTCGTCGGCCACCACGCGCGCCCAGCCGGCGGGACCGCGCACGGTGGGGGTGTCGCAGGTGCCGTCGCCGTTGGCGTCGTCGGTGGCGCTCTCCGGGCAGACGTCGCAGCTGTCGATGGTGCCGTCGCCGTCGCTGTCGGCGGGGTCGACGGCCGGGTCGCACACGGGCGGGTCGGCGTCGTCGCAGGCGCCGTCGTCGTCGTAGTCGCCGGTGGCGGGGTCGCCCAGGCACGTGCCGCCCACGATGAGGCGGGCGTCGGGGGGTGACGACGACAGCGGGTCCGACGCGCCGCTCGAGGCGGCGTCGCAGCCCATGAGGGCGAGCAGGATCAGGGACGGTGTGCGCATGGAGCCTCCGAAGCAGCGGTGCCGTAGACGGCGTCCGCCGGTATCGACGGGGCGGGGAGGCTCCGGGCCCGACCTGACGTGGGCGTGGTGGGCCCCGATGCACGACCTGCACGCTTCGGTACGAGAGAACAACGCAATGGCGCAGAAATGCGCCGAGACGTTCCAATCGGTACGCGAGCGAGCGACCGCCCGCAGCGCCGGATCCGTTGCGCGGCTGTTGCGTTCGCGCCGCGGGTCAGCGCGCGATGGCGTCCGCGTCGGGGGGGATCGCGGGTGCGCTGGCGAGGGCCGCGAGCGCAGCGCACAGGTGCACCTGATCGGGCTGCGGACGCCAGCCGCAGGCATGGGCGCGCACGGCGTTGGCCAGGCCCCGCTCGAGCTGTGCGAGCAGTCCGCGCGACAGGTGCGGGAACACCTCGCCGGAACCGACCGGCGGGGTCGGGGCGTCGTTCGTCGTGTCGGGCACGTGCAGGCACAGGCCCTGGCCGCGGACCCGCTCCAGGATCACCGGCGACGCGGGGTCCCGCTCGAGCTTGCGGCGCAGGCGGGCGACGGTGGTGTCCAGCGTGCGGGTGCGCACGCGGGCGCCATAGCCCCACACGTCGCGGAGCAGGGCGTCGGGCGCCACCACGTCGCCGGGGCACGCGGCCAGGCGCGTGAGCAGGGCCGTCTCCAGCGCGGTGAGCGGGTGGACGACGTCGCCGCGCGCCACGGTGCGCGACGTCAGGTCGATGCAGGCGCCGTCGACGAGGATCCGCGCCGCTGGCGTCGGCCGTCCGGCGGGCCCGGGTTGGACGCCGACGAGGCGGTAGCCGCTGCCCCGGTCGGTCTGCAGCAGCGTCGGCGCCTGGAGGCGGACCCGCAGCTTGCGGCGCAGGCGGCTCACCACGGCGTCGAGGGCGTGGCGTGTCGGCGCCTCGCCCGGCCAGGCGCGGGCGCGGAGCGTGTCCCGCGTCACCGTGTGGCCCCGGGCGTCGACGAGCACCCGCAGCACCGCGGTCTCCTGCGCGTTGAGCGGCCGGGGCGGGTCCCCGTCCACCAGCACGCGGCGACGGTCGAGGTCGAGGGCGCCTCCGTCGAACCGCCACACGGCCGGGGCCGTGCGGGGCGCGGAGGCGATCGGGGTCGTGGCGGGGAAGGTCATGGACTGTGACGCTCCTGCCCGCAGGAACGACATCGGGTCGTGAACCGCGCAACAGGCGACGAACGCCCGCTTGCCGTGCACGGCCCGCCGCTACCGCAGCACGGCCCAGCTCCCCGTCATCAGCATCCGCACGAACACCGCGATCGCCCACACCGGGAACACCAGCCAGATGCCGTTCGACACGCCCACGAACGCCGCGAGCTGCCCGCGCGACAGCCCCACGTGGCGCCGGTTGAGGACGAAGCTCGTGAAGTACAGGATCGTGCCGTACAGCATCTGGTAGGAGGCCACGATGCCGATCAGCGCGAACAGCCGCGGCGGCAGCGGCTGCCACGTCATGCCCCAGGCCAGGAACAGCGACGGCAGCAGCGTGGTGAAGCCGTTGCCGATGTCGATCGTGAAGCCGAACGAGCGGCGATCGGCGTAGCTGGGGTCGTAGACGGCGTAGCTCGACCACACCTCCGACCACCGGCGCGTGGAGAACACGTCGGCCAGCGACATCGGGGCGCCGAAGAAGGCGACGACACGGTCGAGCTCGCGCCCGCGGTAGCGGTCGCCCCACGCCGCCACCTGGGCGGCGATGTCGTCGATGTGCCGGAACAGGCACAGCTCCCAGAACGCGATGATCGCGTTGAGCCAGAAGAAGAAGGCGAGCGCCACCTGGTGCACGTTGAGGTGGCCGTGGACCTCCGCGTAGACGGCGACGGGCGCGGCCCAGCCGACGACCACGGCGATCGCCACCACCGCGCCCACCGGCAGGCCGCGCGCCCGAGGCGGGGTGTCGGTCACGACAGCGCCGCCACCGTGCGCTCGATGCCCTCGGCGATGCTGACGCGCGGGTCGTAGCCGAGGTCGCGGCGGGCCTTGTCGATGCTGAAGTAGTGGTGGGTGCACATGTAGCGGATGGCGAAGCGCGTCATGCCGTCCTCGGCGTTGAGCGTGCCGCCCTTGAGCGTGTCCCAGCCCTCGACCACCGCGGCCACGCCGTAGGCCAGCCAGAACGGCACCGACCCGCGGATCGGGGGCAGGTCGAGGCGCGCGAGCACCTGGTCGACGAAGCCGAAGAACGGCATCGGCTCGCCGTTGGTGACGAAGTAGGCCTGGCCGCCGACGGGGCCGTCCCGATCGAGCCGATCGCCGGCGGCGAGCACGGCGTCGACGAGGTTGTCGACGAACGTGAAGTCCGACAGGTGGGAGCGGTCGCCCACCGAGAACTTCAGCTTGCCGGCCCGGGCGCGCGCCAGGATCGCGGGCAGCAGGCGGGCATCGCCGGGGCCGAACACCACGTGGGGGCGGATGGCGCAGGTGGCGAGGCCGTCGCCGTGGGCGGCGAGCACGAGCCGCTCGGCGGCGATCTTGCTGTCGGCGTAGGGCGCCTGGGACAGCTCCGAGTAGGGCAGGGCCTCGTCGCCGTGTTCGATGTCCTTGCCCTGGTAGACCACGCTCGCCGAGCTGATGTAGACGAGCCGGCCCACGCCGGCGGCGCGGCAGGCCGCGAGGACGTGCTCGGTGCCGCCGAGGTTGACGGCCCACACGTCCTCGGCGCGGTTGCGCTTGGTGTGGACGAGCGAGGCGTTGTGCACGACCAGATCGGGCGTGCCGAGGGCAGCGACCACCGCGTCGGCGTCGCGCAGGTCGACGTGGCGCAGCGTGACGTCGTCGCGCCAGGGCGTGCCCACCACGTCGAGCGCCACCACGGCGTCGCCGCGGTCGGCGTAGGCATCGCACAGGTGACGGCCGGTGAACCCGGCACCGCCGGTGACGACGACCTTCACGGAGCCTCCAGGCGCGCGCGGGCGGCCGGCGTGGCCAGCAGGCGCACGGTGGTGGACAGGGCGAGCGCCACGATGGGCTCGACCTCGGCGGGCAGGCCGCGATCGACCCAGTCGGCCAGGATCACCTGGTGGGTGGCGATGACCATCCGGGCGAGCAGCGTGGGGTCACCGTCGACCACGTCGCCGGCCTGCTGGGCGGCGTGCAGCAGGTCGTGCATCCGCCGCTGGCCCTCCTGCCACACCTGCACCTCGACGTCGTGGTGGAAGGCGGCCTCCGACGTCCACGCCACGCCCTCGCGCAGGTGCATCCGCAGGTAGTCGGGGTGGTCGAGGTGGAAGGTGACGTAGATGCGCACCCCCGCCAGCACCGCCGACAGCGGGTCGATCGACGGTGGCACGGGGATCGACACCAGCGCGAGCAGCTCGGTGAGGCGCCGCTCGTGCAGCGCGCGGTGCAGGTCGGACTTGCCGCCGAACACGCCGTAGAGCGTGCCGAGCGACACGCCCGCCTCCGAGGCGACGTCGGCCACCTTGGTGCCCTCGAAGCCGCGCTCGGCGAACACGCGCTCGGCCGCGTCGAGGATGAGGTCGCGGTACAGCGACAGCTTGGCCTCGCGGGCCCGGGCACGAGGGGCGTGGGTGCTCATGGCCGAGATCCTACTGACGACGCGAGTAATGTCCATTGCATTTTTCGAGGCGTGATTCTACGCTCGGTGCGCTGGAGGCGGACGCCGGGGAGGTCGCGGTGTGGATCCTGCTCGCGATGATCGGCGCCACGCTGGTGCTCGACGGCCTGCTCCTGCGCTACCTGACCTGGGCGCACGCCGCCGAGCGCTACGCCGCCGGCCGCTTCCCCGACGCCCGGCCGTCGCGGGCCACGCGCGGCCGCACGCTGCGGCTCCACGGCGCCACGATGGGGCTGTCGCTGACGCTGATCGTGGGGGCCGCGGTCGCGCTGCAGGGCCGCCTGTTCGTCGACGGCCCCGTGGCGTGGTGGTGGCCGCCCCTGCACGCGCTCGCGATCCTCGCGGTCTACGACCTGGCCTACTACGCGCTGCACCGCTTCGTGTTCCACCACAAGAAGCTCATGCGGTACGTCCACCGCACCCACCACGAGAAGCGCTCGCCGAGCGCGCCCGACAGCCTGTTCGTGCACCCGGTGGAGACGATCCTCGGCGTGGCCACGCTGCTCGGCGCCACCGCGCTGCTCGGTCCGGTCCACGAGATCACGTTCGGGCTGGTGTTCCTGGCCTACTCGCCCATGAACCTGGTCAACCACATGGGGATGACGTTCCCGCGCGGTCACCCGCTGGCGCTGTTCAACGGCCTCGCCACGGCGCACCATGGCCACCACCGCCTCGACGTGAACAAGAACTTCGCCACGCTGACCACGCTGTACGACCGCGCGTTCGGCACGAACCTGTGAGCCGCGCCCCGGAGCCCGCGATGTCCACCGCCCCCGACCCCCGCCCGCGCACGATCCCGTGCCACGAGCCGGCCACCGGCCGCGCGCTGGGCGAGGTGGCCGTCGACGGTCCCGACGCGGTCCGTGCCGCGATCGCCGCGTCACGCCAGGCCCAGGCGGCCTGGGGCGCGAGCCCGTTCGCGGTGCGCCGCCGGGTGCTCACCCACGTGCTGCGTCACGTCCTCGACCACGCCGACGAGCTCTGCGAGGTGATCGCCCGCGACAGCGGCAAGACGCTGCTGCACGCGATGATGGGCGAGATCTGGCCGGTCGCCGAGAAGCTGCGGTGGACGATCCGCCACGGCGAGCGCCACCTGCGGCCCGAGCGCGTGTCGTCGGGGATGATGGTCCACAAGCGGGCCACGATCACCTACGAGCCGCTGGGCGTGATCGGCGTCATCTGCCCGTGGAACTACCCGCTGCAGAACGTGATGGGGCCGACGATCGCGGCGCTGATGGCCGGCAACGGCGTGGTGATCAAGGCGAGCGAGTGGGTGGCGTGGTCGACGGCGCGGTTCCAGCGCATCTTCGACGAGGCGCTGGCCGCCGAGGGCTTCGACCCCGCACTGGTGCGGATCGTCAACGGCTACGGCCCCACCGGGGCGGCGGTGGTCGAGGGCGGCGTCGACGGGGTGGTGTTCACCGGCTCGCGCGACAACGGGCGGCGCGTGGTCCAGTCGAGCGCGGTGAACCTGATCCCCGTCATCCTCGAGCTCGGCGGCAAGGACCCGCTCATCGTCTGCGACGACGCCCACCTCGAGCAGGCCGTCCACGCGGCGATGAACGGCGTGTTCATCAACGCCGGGCAGAACTGCCTGTCGTCGGAGCGCATCCTGGTCTTCGACGGGGTCTACGACGCCTTCGTCGCCCGGGTGACGGCGCTGACGTCGGCGCTGTCGCAGGGCGACCCGCTGGGCGGCGTCCACGTCGACGTCGGCGCGATCGTCTCCCCGCTGCAGCTCGACCGCATCGAGGCGCTCGTCGACGACGCGGTCGCCAAGGGGGCGCGCGCGGTGGTGGGCGGCGGTCGCGTGATGGCCGACACGGGTCAGTTCTTCGCGCCCACGGTGCTCGTCGACGTCACGCTCGACATGGACATCCTGCAGGAGGAGACGTTCGGGCCCGTGATGGTGGTGCTGCGGGTGCGCGACGAGGCCGAGGCGCTGGCGGTGGCCAACGGCACCGGCTTCGGGCTGTCGTCGACGGTGTTCACGACCGACCCGGTGCGCGCGCGGCGCATGGAGCGCGGGCTCGTCGCCGGCAGCACGATCGTCAACGACTTCGGGCTGTCGTACATGGCGCAGAGCCTGCCGTTCGGCGGCGCCAAGGAGTCGGGCTTCGGCCGGCTCAACGGCCGCGACGGCCTGCGCGCGTGCTGCAACGTCAAGGCCGTCCTCGACGACCGGCTGCCGATCCACCGCCCCAACGCGCTGTTCCCGTCCGGGCCGGGCGACCTCGAGCTCGCGCGGCAGGCGATCCGCACGCTGTACAGCCCCGACGTCTCCGACAAGGTGGCCGGGGCGGCGGGCCTGGCGCGGGCGTGGTGGACCCGGCGGTGACCGCCTTCGACGTCGTCGTCGTGGGGGGCGGATCGGCCGGCTGCGTCGTCGCCGCCGAGCTCGCCGCCGATCCGTCGCTGTCGGTGCTGGTGCTGGAAGCGGGCGGACGCCCCGAGGACCACCCCGCCACGCTGTCGGCGTCGGGCTACAAGGACGCCTTCGTCGACGACGCGGTGATGGGCTCGCGCCACACCGTGCCCCAGCCCGCACTCGGCGGCCGCCGCGTGTTCGCCGGCACCGGCCGCGGGCTCGGCGGCAGCGGATCGGTCAACGGCATGGTCTACACGCGCGGCGCGCGCCAGGACTACGACGCCTGGCCCGACGGCTGGCAGTGGGACGACGTGGTGCCGGCCTTCGAGGCGGTGGAGGCGCGGCTGCGTCCGGCGCCCCGCCCCCCGACGCAGTGGACGGAGGCGGCGATCGCGGCCGCCGAGGCCACCGGCTTCCGGCGCGGCGTCGACCTGAACGACGGCGACCTGTCCGGTGTGTTCGGCTACCAGCCGATGAACCACGACGGCGTCCACCGGCGCAGCTCCTACGTGGCCTTCCTGCGGGAGCGGATCGGGCAGGCCCCGAACCTGACGGTGGTGACCGGCGCGCGCACCGAGCGGCTCCGCTTCGCCGACGGGCGCATCGCCGCCGTGCGCTACGTCGCGGACGGGCAGGTCCACGAGGTCACCGTGCGGCGCGAGGTGGTGCTGTGCGCCGGCGCGCTGGAGACGCCGCGGCTGCTCCAGCTGTCGGGGATCGGCCCGGCGGCGTCGCTGCGGGCGCTGGGCCTCGACGTCGTGCGCGACGCGCCCGAGGTCGGCGCCAACCTGCACGATCACCCCAACGTGATCGTGTTGTTCCGGGGCACGGGCAAGCCCGTCGACTGCGCCCTGCCCCAGCTGTACGGCTTCCACCGCGCGCGGGCCGACGCCGCGCTCGCGCCCGGCCAGCCCGACACGTGCACGGTGATGTACCCGGCGCGGTCGTCGTTCCAGCAGGCGTCGGAGCGCATGGCGCCGTCGATGGTGCTGCCGGGGGCGCTGCTCGACGCGCCGTGGGCGATCCGGGCCGTGCGGGCCATGGTGCGCCTCGCGATGCGGCTGCCGCCGGTGCGGCGCTGGGTCGACGGGCTGTGGGGCGTGGTCGTCATCCTGGGCAAGCCGCGATCGCGGGGCACCGTGCGCCTGGTGTCGGCCGATCCGACGGTGCCCGCGGCGATCGATCCGGCCTACCTGTCCGCCCCCGAGGACGTCGCCACGCTGCGCGCGGGTCTGGAGCGGGCGTGGTCGCTCGCCCACGCGGCACCGCTGCGGCCGTGGCTGCGGGGGGCGCTGCTGCCCTGGTCGCACCGGAGGCTGACGGCCCACCTGCGCCAACAGCTCATCACCACGTTCCACTTCGCGGGCACGTGCCGCATGGGCGACGACGCCGCCGCGCCGGTCGACGGCCGGCTGCGCCTGCGCGGGGTGCAGGGCGTGCGGGTGGCGGACGCGTCGGTGATGCCGGAGACGCCGGTGGCCGCGCTCAACGCGCCGTCGATGATGATCGGCTACCGCGCCGCGAGCTTCCTGCGGGAGGAGCTGGCGTCGGCGAGCGCGGCGGCCTCGAGCGCGAAGGTCTGACGGAAGCCGTCCACCAGCGGCCGGTTCGACCAGTCGAGGTCGGCGGTGATGCGGTCGATGGGAAAGCGCCTGTGGACCGGGACCGGCACCGGCAGCACCAGCCACGGCGACGGTCCGCCGGCGTCGCGCCAGGCGTTCTTCAGGTCCCAGAAGGTGTGGTCGTCGCCGCCGCAGACGTTGTAGGCGCGGCCCGACGCCGCCGGTCGCTCCAGGGCGCGCAGCGCGGCCTCCGCCAGATCCCCGACGTACACGCTCGGGTAGCGCACGTGGGTGGGGAACACGGTGACCGGCAGCGACAGCAGGCGCCGGAACCAGAGGGTGAGCGTGCCGCGGTCGAAGGCGCCGTGGACCGCTGCGGGGCGCAGCGTGGTCAGGTCGAGGTCGAGGCCAGCGGCGGTGGCCCAGGCCTGGCGCTCGCTGATCCCCTTGGAGACGAAGTAGACGTTGAACCGCGACACCGGGTCGTCCTCGGTGCGCAGGGCGGCGTCCTCGACGTAGACGTGGTCGGCGCGCGGTGCGTAGGCCTCGGCCGACGACATCATCACCACCCGGCGCACGCCGGCCCGCGCGCAGGCCTGGAGCTGGTGGGTGGTGCCCTGCACGTTGGTGGCGATGACGTCGGCCACCGACCCCCGCCCGAGCGAGACGGCGCCGGCGCAGGCCACCACGCCGTCCACGCCGTCAAAGGCCCGGGTGAGGGCGTCGACGTCGCCCACGTCGGCGGCGCGGACCTCGGCGCCCGCTGCGGCCAGGGGTGCGGCCTTGGCGGGCGTGCGCACCACGGCCACCGGCACCGCCCCGCGCGCCAGCAGGCCGATCGCCACGTTGCGGCCGATGAACCCGGTGGCCCCGGTCACCGCAATCCGCGCGCCCTCCAGCTCCATGCCGTCTCCGTCAGTACAGACCGGGCACGATGCGCCAGCGGACCTGCGCGCAGTACCTGTCCCAGTCCGCACCGTACTTGGCGCGGCAGAGCGCGTCGTCCCTGCGCTCGCGGTGCACGAGCAGGATCGCGAAGTAGATGGGGTAGAACCAGGGCAACGCGGATCCGAAGCCGCACGGCAGCGACCACGACACCGCCATCAGCTCGTCGCCGACGTAGTTGAAGTGGCGCGCCCAGCCCCAGAAGCCCGACAGCAGCAGGCGGTTGCCCTGCGCCGTCTGTAGCGCGCGCGCCGGGCGTCCCCAGATGAGCGCCCCCTCGGGGTCGTTGCGGAAGGTGTTCTTCTGGTTGTTGACCGTCCGAAAGATCCACAGGCCGAGCACGGCCACGCCGACGACGCCCACGGCCCCCCACCACGGCAGCGGGTTCGGGTGGTCCACCAGGTAGGCGGCCTGGAGGCTGTAGGTCATCGGCACCCACACCAGGTCGCCGAACACCAGCATGAACCCGAAGTTCTCGTGCTTGATGTCCATCGTGGTGAGGATGGCGGGCTCGTGCAGGTAGTAGTCGAGGATGTACAGGCCCTGCAGCGCCACCACGAGGACCATCGACACGCTGACGAAGCCGTGGGTGCGGTGCTGGACGAGCGCGAACGACACGTCGAGCAGCAGCCACAGGATCAGGCCCGGGCGGGCCTCGCAGAAGAACTTGAGGTCGAACAGGCCGTCGGCGGGCAGGCGCGGGTTGCGTCCGGTGCCCATCCAGAAGTCGTGGATGGCGACGCCGGTGGCGTGGTCGTCGGTGGCCTTGCCGTAGCGGTAGAGCCACGCGGCCAGCGCGAACGCGAACGCCGTCATCACGGTGAGCAGCGCCCCGAACTGGTCGGC